>NZ_JBANEO010000020.1:0-398 GCF_037967085.1 Pseudomonas sp. CBC3 | reverse complement strand
ATAGCTGCAACCACAATGTTGCCTTTAACCGTAGCCCTGACCACACGGGTGAACTTGCTGAACAACCTACGCTTCTGATTATCGCTCAGAGGTAGTGCTCGTCGAATCCGAACGACCAGGTCTCGTCCGTCTCGAATGAGGAAGAACAACAGATACAGCATTAGAAAAAAACTGATCAGGAACTGGAATGTACCCTGACTGCGGATTCCACGCTGACTCGGACACCCATTCCACGCGCACCCGGACAGTGATTCCACGCTGATCCGGACACTCATTCCACAAGCATCCGGACACCGACTCCACGGTCATCCGGACACTTTTCTGGCAGGCAGCCACGCAGGATTTATTCACTACCATCGATCTCTTTTTCGAAGCAGAGAGGTCGTTGTGGAGCGTTT
>NZ_JBANEO010000019.1:0-410 GCF_037967085.1 Pseudomonas sp. CBC3 | reverse complement strand
GCGGCCCTGATATTTCTCTCGCGCAAAGACAAACCCCCGACCTTCTTACGAGGGCCGGGGGTTTGGTGTAGAAGCTTGACGATGACCTACTCTCACATGGGGAGACCCCACACTACCATCGGCGATGCGTCGTTTCACTGCTGAGTTCGGGATGGGATCAGGTGGTTCCAACGCTCTATGGTCGTCAAGCAATTCGGTTTCTGCCTCGGGGTTTAGCCGCTGCAGCGAATCGGGCATGTGATGGTGTTGCTGTGTTTCGGTTCGCTTTGCGAGCGATGCGTCTTTTCGGTTTGTTTGTCGACTTCAACCGTCTGACACGCAAACATCAAATTGTTTGGGTGTTATATGGTCAAGCCTCACGGGCAATTAGTATGGGTTAGCTCAACGCCTCACAACGCTTACACACCCCA
>NZ_JBANEO010000018.1:0-712 GCF_037967085.1 Pseudomonas sp. CBC3 | reverse complement strand
GTGCCTATAATGCGCACCTTCTCCGGCGCAGGCCCTTGGCGAAACCTCTTGTAAATCAAGAAGTTATCTAAATCTAGGGCTTGCACGGACGGCGAATTCGAGTAGAATGCGCCGGGCTGGCAGGGTGGTGGTTGAGTCCTGTTGGTGGCTTCGGTCAGGTCGATCGAAAGCGGTTTCACGAGGCGGTTGACAGCGGGTTTGAACGCTGTAGAATTCGCCTCCCGCTGACGAGAGGCTCTAGCTGATCGAAAGCGCAAGCGGTTGAGAAGAAAGAAAAACTTCTTCAAAAACAGCTTGACGAGACACAAGGCTGCTGTAGAATGCGCGGCCTCGGTTGAGACGAAAGACTTGATCGAAACGCTCTTTAACAACTGAATCAAGCAATTCGTGTGGGTGCTTGTGAGGTAAGACTGGTGGTCAGCAAGATTATCAGCATCACAAATACTCAGCGAGAAATCATTGAGTGCTCTTCTTTGGGGTGACCTTGAGAGGAGGTTGCGATTGCTGAGCCAGGTTTAGGGTTTTCTCAAAACCCAAGCAGTATTGAACTGAAGAGTTTGATCATGGCTCAGATTGAACGCTGGCGGCAGGCCTAACACATGCAAGTCGAGCGGATGAAGGGAGCTTGCTCCCTGATTCAGCGGCGGACGGGTGAGTAATGCCTAGGAATCTGCCTGGTAGTGGGGGACAACGTTTCGAAAGGAACGCTAAT
>NZ_JBANEO010000017.1:0-2391 GCF_037967085.1 Pseudomonas sp. CBC3 | reverse complement strand
AGTAAGCGTCTGCCGAACTCACCTTGCGTAATTCAGGCGGGTGCCCATTGATGCGGCAGTAGTTGGCCAATCTCGCTGGCCCGCTGTGTCGGCAGCCGCATCAGCACATCCTTCAGGTAGGCGTACGGATCATGCCCATTCATCCGCGCCGACTGGATCAGGCTCATGATCGCCGCCGCCCGTTTGCCGCTGCGCAGCGACCCGGCAAACAGCCAGTTCGAGCGTCCAAGGGCCCATGGTCGAATCTGGTTCTCGACCTGATTGTTGTCGATGGGCACAGAGCCATCTTCGACATAGCGAGTCAGAGCCAGCCAGCGTTTGAGGCTGTAATCCAAGGCTTTCGCCGTGGCTGATCCGTTGGGCACTCGATCACGCTGGGCCAGCATCCATTCATGCAGCGCATCGAGGATCGGTGAAGACTTGTCCTGGCGTATTCGCCAGCGTTCTTCATCGCTCATGTGCCGTGCTTGCCGCTCGATTTCATACAGCCCGGCAATGGAGTGCAGCGCCTGTTCGGCTAACTGGCTTTTGTTCGCTGCGTGCAGATCGAAAAATTTGCGGCGGGCGTGGGCCATGCAGCCAATTTCGATGATGCCCTGCTCGAAGCTGGCCTTGTAGCCGGCGAAGTCGTCGCAGACCAGCTTGCCACTCCACTGACCCAGAAAATTGCGCGCATGCTCACCAGCCCGGCTGGGGCTGAAGTCATACACCACGGCCTTCAGGTCGGCGAAGGGTGTGGTGCAGTATGCCCAGACGTAAGCCCGGTGGGTTTTCTTCTCGCCAGGGGCCAGCATTTGCACGGGGGTTTCGTCGGCGTGGATCACGCCTTGCGCCAGTACCGCCTCGCGCAGGGCGTCGACCAATGGTTGGAGCTGTACGCCGATTTGTCCGACCCACTGCGCCAGCGTCGAGCGGGCGATGGCCAGGCCTGCACGGCCAAAGATCTTCTCTTGCCGGTACAGCGGCAGGTGGTCGGCAAATTTGGCCACCATCACGTGAGCCAGCAGGCCGGCAGTGGGGATGCCCTTGTCGATCACCTGGGCTGGTACCGGCGCCTGGATCAGTGTTTCGCACTGACGGCAGGCCCATTTGCCACGCACGTGCTGTTCGACGGTGAACACGCCCGGCGTGTAATCCAGCTTTTCGCTGATGTCTTCGCCGATGCGTTGCAGCTGGCAGCCGCAGGCGCATTGAGTGTTCGGCGGCTCGTGACGGATCACAGTACGCGGAAACTGGGCTGGCAGCGGTGCGCGCTTGGGCTGTTGGCGGGGTTCAGCCGGAGCCGCCGGAGGATTGAGGGTTTTCAGTTCCGCCTCGATAGCGGCAATGTCCGTGTCGAGCAAATCATCCAGCAGGCTGCCCTGGTCAGGGCTTAGTTGCTCGCTACGCTTGGCGAACTTGTGTCGCTTGAACCAGGCGATTTCATGGGTGAGCTGCTCGATGACGGTTTGATCGCGGTCGATCTTCTTGCCCATCGTTTCAACCGTCTTACCCAACGTGTCGACTTGCGACAGCAACTGCGCAGCGAGTGCGCGCAGTTGCTCAGGTGTCAGTTGGTCGAGATTGGGCGAGGAAGTCATGCCGCTGATTGTGCCAGAGCAGGCGATCAGCGCAGATAAAGCGATGGGCTAATGGCCGGCGCTACAACACTGTGATCGCACCGGCTGCACCAACCCGCTGCCAAGGTAAACCGAGCACCAAAGCCTGAAGCTGCTCGGTGTCGAGTTCAACTTCCGAGCCGCGGTGGATGCCTGGCCAGTGAAACTTGCCCTGGTTCAATCGCCGCGCGGCCAGCCAGATCCCTACACCGTCATGCACCAACACTTTCATGCGGTTGGCGCGGCGGTTGGCGAACAGATAAGCACAGTGCGGCTTCGCCGCACCGAATACCTCCACTACACGGGCCAATGCGGTCTCGGTGCCGGCGCGCATGTCCATCGGCTCAGTGGCAAGCCAGATGCTATCGATGCGGATCACGGGGCAAGCCCCCGGACAAAGCGGGCGCAGCCGTCAGGATCGGACACTGGCCATTTCACTGTGACTGACTGCTCGCCAAGCGATAGCTCAATAATCACCGATGCTGCAGTCGGCCGTTTGGGCGTAGCCCTCAATGGAACGAACGCCGGCAACACCGCGGGTAGCTGATCTCGGTAAAGCGGTAGCCATTTTCGAATGACGTTGGCGTTGATGCCATGGCGGATGGCAACGCTGGAGACGGTCGCACCCGGTTGTAGGCATTCCTGAACGACCTGGACCTTGAACGGTTTGGGGTAAGAGCTTCGTTGGCGCATGGAAATCCTAACGTTAAGGACGAACGCGTCCGCTTAAAAATACGCGGACACCATCGCCCTTAATGCTGGAGTTCGGAAGGTGACTTGGCTGGACGCTTAC
>NZ_JBANEO010000016.1:0-2596 GCF_037967085.1 Pseudomonas sp. CBC3 | reverse complement strand
TGCGGATTCCACGCCATTCGGACACTCAGCCCACGCTGATCCGGACACCTGTTCCACGTTCATTCGGACAGGCAGTCGGAGCGCAGCGACGCAGGGGTGGCATTGTTAGTCTGAGGTGCCCGGCGTCGTCAATTTCTGCGTCCGTTTGCGCATTGATTCACCCTCCAGATTGATCCGATAAGCGTTGTGCACCAGGCGGTCGAGGATGGCATCGGCCAGGGTCGGATCGCCGATCAGTTCGTGCCAGTTGTCCACCGGCATCTGGCTGGTGACGATGGTCGAGCGCTGGCCGTAACGGTCGTCCAGTAGCTCCAGCATGTCGCGCCGTTGCTCGCCGGTGAACGGGGCCAGGCCCCAGTCGTCGAGGATCAGCAGGTCGGTCTTGGCGTAGCTGCTCATCAGCTTGGCGAAGCGGCCGTCGCCATGGGCCAGACCCAGTTCTTCCAGCAAACGTGGCAGGCGCAGGTAGCGCACGCTGTAGCCCTCCCGGCAGGCCTGGTGGGCCAGGGCGCAGGCCAGCCAGGTTTTACCGACACCGGTGGGGCCGCCGATGATCAGGTTGAGGCCGTCGCGCAGCCACTGACCACTGCTCAGTTGCAAGATCAGCGCCTTATCCAGTCCGCGCGGGCTGCGGTAGTCGATGTCTTCGAGGCAGGCGTTGTGCTTGAGCCGGGCCTGGCGCAGGCGGCTGCTCAGGCGCTTGTCATCGCGTTCGGTCAGCTCGCGGTCGACCAGCAGGCCGAGGCGTTCTTCGAAGCTCAGGCTGTCGATGTCCGGGGTTTTCAGTTGTTCATTCAGCGCCTTGAGCATGCCGTGCAGGCGCAGGGTTTGCAGCTTGTCCAGGGTCGGATGGGGCAGCATGGTGGGATTCCTTGGGGTCAGTGGTAGTAGGCGGATCCGCGCAGGTTGGCGTGGTCGTCCGGCAGTAGCGGCAGGTTGGTTTGAACTAGCGGCAGGTTTTCCAGCCCCTGGCGCAGGATCGATTCGAGGCTCTTGTAGCTGCACGTGCCGAGGCTGATGGCGCGACGGCAGGCCAACTCCAGACGCGCCTCACCGTGGGTTTTACCCAGGCGCAGGATGCCCAGGCAGGCCCGGTAGCCCTGCTGCGGATGGATGCGCCGTTCGAGGATGTGCCGGATCACGCCGGCGGTGTTCGGCCCGGTCTGCTCGGCCCAGCGGATCAGCCGTTGCGGCGTCCACTCGGCATGCTCGCGATGGCTCTTGGGCATGTGCTCGGCCTGCGTGCTGTGCCTGCCCTTGTGCATTGAGCGCAGGTGGCTGGCCACCCGCTGGTTGGCGTGGAAACACTCGACGGTGCGCGCCGTCAGGCGCACCTCCAGCTGCTTCTTCACCAGTTGATACGGCACCGAGTAGTAATGCCCATCGACCTCGACGTGGTAGTCGATGTGCACCCGCGCCTTCTTCCACTCGGCGTAGACGTAGGGTTGCTCCGGCAGGGGGCGCAGCGCCGGACGATCCAGAGCTTCGAAGGCCGTCTGGCGCGAGCCCGGCAGCTTGCGAAACGGTCGTCGGTTGAGCCGCTCCAGCAACCCGGCGATAGCGCTGTTGAGTTCATCCAGGGAGAAGAACTGGCGGTTGCGCAGGGCGGCGAGGATCCAGCGTTCAACCACCTGCACGCCGACTTCGGCCTTGGCCTTGTCGCGCGGTTTGCGTGCCCGCGCCGGCACCACCGCCACGCCATAGTGCTCGGCCAGATCGCGGTAGCTCGGGTTGATGTCCGGCTCGTAACGATGGGCCTTGCTCACCGCGCTGCGCAGGTTGTCCGGCACCACGATCTCCGGCACCCCGCCGAGGAAGGCGAAGCAACGGGTATGCGAGCCCAGCCAGTCCGGCAGCTGCTGCGACCAGGTGGCTTCGGCGAAGGTGTAGCTGGACGCGCCAAGCACCGCGACGAACACCTGCGCCTGGCGGATCTCGCCGCTGTGGCGATCGATAACCGGCACCGTCTGGCCAGCATAGTCGACGAACAGCTTCTCGCCGACGCGGTGCTCCTGACGCATCACCACGTCCAACTTGCCCTGCCAGGCTCGGTAGTGCTCACAGAACCAGCTGTACTGAAAGCCCTGCGGCTGGCTCAGGCGGTACTCCTGCCAGAGCAGCGCCAGGGTTACGCCGGGGCGGCGCAGTTCGGCATGCACCCATGCCCAATCGGGTAAAGGCCGCTTCTCACTGGCAACCGCCGGGGCCGGCGGGAACAGTTGCTGCTCCAACTCGGCATCGGACAACGAACAGGGCCAGGTGAGGCCGCTGGCGGCAAAACGGCAGAGGTAATCACCGGCACTGCTGTGGCCAATGCCCAGGCTGCGGGCGATCTTGCGCACGGACAGGCCGCAGTCGAACTTGAGGCGTAACACCTCTCGGATTTTACGCATGGATAAACGCTCCACAACGACCTCTCTGCTTCGAAAAAGAGATCGATGGTAGTGAATAAATCCTGCGTGGCTGCCTGCCAGAAAAGTGTCCGGATGACCGTGGAGTCGGTGTCCGGATGCTTGTGGAATGAGTGTCCGGATCAGCGTGGAATCACTGTCCGGGTGCGCGTGGAATGGGTGTCCGAGTCAGCGTGGAATCCGCA
>NZ_JBANEO010000015.1:0-3130 GCF_037967085.1 Pseudomonas sp. CBC3 | reverse complement strand
ACCCTGACCAAAGCTGAAGGCCTTGGTCGCCAAAAACTGGCTGCCTTCTAACGCCCAGCTTGCGAGTCGCTCACGAATCTGGTCGACATCACCTAGCCCGAACCGCCGCAACTGCTGCTCCAATGACGCGGGTAGCAATTCCCTTGCAGTTCCAACAAAGCTACCGACATCCAACTCACCACTTTCGATCTGCCTATAGAGCGAAGCACCCTCCTGAACCAGCAACCCTGTAATCAGAATAACCGGGAGCACCGCCACAATCAGACATACCATCAAGGTGATAAAAGCAGTCAGATTCCGTCTGTTGCCCAGATATTGATGCAGGCGTCGCTGAAGCGGAGCAAAGATGATGGCAAGAATGACAGCCCAGAAGACGGCGCCATAGAAAGGGAAAAGTATCCAGCCGAAAGCGATAGTGACGACGAGCAACAGCGCGAGAAACACTTTTTGCTCAAGGGTTGAATTCACTGTCTGCATCCTTTCGCTGCGGCTGTGTCTATTAGTCAGCGATTGCCGCGAGGAGTGCCGATTCGGCGATGGAGCAGAAACAATCAAAACGCCGTTACGAGGACGGCGTTTGAAAAATATACAGGCTAGTGCTCACTCTGTCACAGGATCATGGCTGCAGCCCAGCCGAATGCAAGAAGTGGCAGATTGTAATGCAAGAATGTCGGCACCACGGTATCCCAGATATGGTTGTGCTGGCCGTCGGCATTAAGTCCTGCTGTTGGGCCAAGTGTCGAGTCCGAAGCCGGCGAACCTGCATCTCCCAACGCGCCCGCAGTACCTACAAGGCTAACGATAGCCAATGGACTGAATCCGAGCTCCACCCCTAACGGGACGAAGATAGCGGCAATGATTGGGACCGTAGAGAAGGAAGAGCCGATGCCGATGGTGACCAACAGCCCCACCACCAACATCATCAGCGCACCGATGGCCTTGCTGTTACCTATCCACTCTGCAGATGCATCGACCAATGTTTTCACCTCACCGGTCTCACGCATGACTTCTGCGAAGCCTGCGGCAGCAATCATGATGAAACCGATCATTGCCATCATTTTCATGCCTTCGGTGAAGAGGTCATCAGCCTCCCGCCAACGCACTACCCCCGAGGCAGAGAAAATAACGAAACCTATCAGAGCCCCGATAATCATCGAGTCCAGCCACAGCTGGACAATGAACGCTGCCGCAACTGCCAACGCCGCAGTCAGTAAGGTGAGAGGGCTATAGCTGACGCTTTCCACTTTCGATTGATCTAACTTCGCCAGCACGTACGCCCGCGGCTTGCGATAGCTAAACATGGCAATCAATAGGCCTGCTGCCATACCGAGAGCTGGGATCAGCATGGCTTGGCTTACATTGACCCCCGTGATATCAACACCGCTCTTAGCGACATTGGCGAGCAGAATTTCAGTTAGAAAGATATTACCGAAGCCAACGGGAAGGAACATGTAAGGCGTTATCAAGCCAAACGCCAGCACGCATGCTATCAATCGCCTGTCGATCTGCAGCTTGCTTAGCACGTACAACAGGGGCGGAACCAACAGAGGAATGAATGCAATATGAATCGGTAGGATATTCTGTGACGACACTGCGACTACAAGCAGCAGCCCGATCATCATCCACTTGACTGAACCACCCGATTGCACCTCTCTCGTCCCTAGGATTGCTAGCGCTTTATCGGCCAGTGCATGGGCCAACCCGCTTTTCCCGATTGCTACCGCAAACGCGCCGAGTAGCGCATAGGACAGCGCAACCGTCGCTCCTCCGCCGAGCCCCTTATTGAAGGCGGCAAGGCTAGCTTCGATTCCCAGCCCACCCAACATGCCGCCGGCAATAGCGCCAGTAATCAAGGCTACGACAACATGAACTCTGCACAGGCTAAGAATCAGCATAATGCCGACTGCGGCCACTACTGCATTCATTTCAACTCCCCGCAACGGCGAATGCCGATAAAAAGTCAGGTAATTTGCCGCAACCCTGCTGTGGTGTCAAAGAACTAAAGGAGCATTAGCAAAAGTCACTCTGATATTCCTAGCTGCCGATTAAGTTTGGAGCCTCGAAGGCCCTTCACGACATCCGGTTTTATAGGCAAGCTCACTCGATCCGTTTCACTGCGACACCCTGGATACAAAACGGTAAAATGTCGCCACAGAAATTTTTACCTTTCGGATGGGCCAGTGGAAATATTCAAAGAGTTTACGTTCGAATCCGCACATCGTTTGCCACATGTACCTGAGGGCCACAAATGCGGTCGGCTGCATGGCCACTCATTCCGGGTCGCCATTTACCTAGAGGGTGAGGTCGACGCGCATGCTGGTTGGATTCGTGATTTTGGCGAGATACGGCAGATCTTCAAGCCGATTTACGAACAGCTTGATCATAACTATCTGAACGATTTACCAGGCCTGGAGAACCCCACCAGCGAAAACCTGGCGAAATGGATATGGGACAATCTGAAGCCGCTGATACCGGAATTGTCTCGGATTCGCATCCATGAAACTTGCACTAGCGGCTGTGAGTACCGAGGCAACTAGCGGGAACTGAACAGCCTGCATTGCTGGGCCACATTGGCATGGGGAGGCTTAACGAAGCCTCTTCAAAGATGCGATGGACCCTCTTCTCCTGCGTTTCCCGCATAAGCCTTCTACAGCAGCCGCACATACAAGCTCATCTCTCCTATAGTCGCCGGTAAATGTCAGCGAGTCGTCACAGGCCCAGCAGGAAGAGCAATGTGAGCATGCCGTATTGAGCCGGCGTGCTCGCCAAGTGACGCGCAATTCCAACTCATCGTCGGCACCGATATGTTGTTTGACGTCTGACGTGCACGCCACCATTCAGCCTGGCACATTTCCGAGCTACGCTTGAGTTCTTATCTTTGGTCGAAGTGCACTGAGGCCGAGGTTCTACCCAACATCAATCGTGTCGCGGGCGGCCCTGATATTTCTCTCGCGCAAAGACAAACCCCCGACCTTCTTACGAGGGCCGGGGGTTTGGTGTAGAAGCTTGACGATGACCTACTCTCACATGGGGAGACCCCACACTACCATCGGCGATGCGTCGTTTCACTGCTGAGTTCGGGATGGGATCAGGTGGTTCCAACGCTCTATGGTCGTCAAGCAATTCGGTT
>NZ_JBANEO010000014.1:0-4110 GCF_037967085.1 Pseudomonas sp. CBC3 | reverse complement strand
GCCAGTGGCATTGCCGGGTAGCTATGTTCGGAAGAGATAACCGCTGAAAGCATCTAAGCGGGAAACTTGCCTCAAGATGAGATCTCACTGGAGCCTTGAGCTCCCTGAAGGGCCGTCGAAGACTACGACGTTGATAGGTGGGGTGTGTAAGCGTTGTGAGGCGTTGAGCTAACCCATACTAATTGCCCGTGAGGCTTGATCATATAACACCCAAACAATTTGATGTTTGCGTGTCAGACGGTTGAAGTCGACAAACAAACCGAAAAGACGCATCGCTCGCAAAGCGAACCGAAACACAGCAACACCATCACATGCCCGATTCGCTGCAGCGGCTAAACCCCGAGGCAGAAACCGAATTGCTTGACGACCATAGAGCGTTGGAACCACCTGATCCCATCCCGAACTCAGCAGTGAAACGACGCATCGCCGATGGTAGTGTGGGGTCTCCCCATGTGAGAGTAGGTCATCGTCAAGCTTCTACACCAAACCCCCGGCCCTCGTAAGAAGGTCGGGGGTTTGTCTTTGCGCGACAGTAATTATTAAGCTGTTAGACGCGGTTCTACGATGTGTACTTGGCTATGAGGGCTTATGAACAGCTTGCTGCGGCTACTCAGTGACGGGCGTTTTCATTCTGGCGAAGAGCTCGGTGCTGCTCTCGGTGTGAGTCGCAGCGCTGTGTGGAAATATTTAAAGCGGCTCGAAAGCCAGTATGGTTTTGAACTGTTTCGGGTGCCTGGTAAGGGATACAGGCTATCGGAGCCTCTATCGCTGCTGGGTTATGACGAAAGCTCCGACGTGTTAGGTCGCTTCGGTTGGCAGCTCTGCCTGCGAGAGACGGTAGACTCAACAAATGCTGAAGCGTTGAGGCTGCTGCAGGCGGGGCAAGCTGTTCCCTTTGTCGTATTGGCGGAAAGCCAAACTGGCGGACGTGGTCGGCGAGGGCGGACCTGGGTCAGTCCTCCGGCGAAGAACCTCTACTACACCCTGGCAATGAAGGTCTCCGGTGGCCCCCAGGGTATGTCTGGCTTGAGTCTGGTGGTGGGCTTGGCGGTTCTTCAGGCTCTACGTCAGGCCGGAGTCGAGCGTGCCGGGCTTAAGTGGCCCAACGATATCTATGCCGACGGTAAGAAAATCGCAGGAATTCTTTTGGAGCTAACAGGGGATCCGGCCGATGTCTGTCACGTTATTATTGGCATTGGAATAAATGTGAACATGACCTCAGCTGCTGGGGGAATTGGCCAGCCTTGGACCTCGGTGAGGCAGCAAACAGGTATTCTGATGGATCGAAGCGAGCTCGCCAATTTGATTAGTGAGTTTTTGCATCGTTACCTATGTCTGCATGCGCAACGAGGGTTTTCTGCTTTGCATGATGAGTGGGAAGCTAACAATATCTGGCAGGGTAGGCGCTGTACCTTAAGCAATGGAGCTCAGCTGATTACAGGCTTGATGCTCGGCGTGGATGGGCAGGGCGCTTTGCGGCTCTTGGTCGACGGCTTAGGGGAGCGCCGCTTCAGTGGGGGAGAGCTAAGCTTGAGGCTCGATCATGATTCTTGAGCTCGATTGCGGAAACAGTTTCATTAAATGGCGGGTTATTCCTGTAACTGGCGGCGTGCCGTTGATTCAGGGAATCGCTTCGCAACCGGTAGATATTGTGCAGGCTCTGCTCGGACAAGGCCTGGGCAAGATACCCCGCTGTCGCCTGGTTAGCGTACGGAGTGACGCCGAAACCCAGGTGGTTATGGATGTGCTCTCTGAATCGCTAAGCTTGAGCGTGACGAAGGCATGTCCAGCTGAGCATCTCGCCGGGGTTGTGAATGGTTACCGTGACCAGCAGCGACTGGGGCTGGACCGCTGGTTAGCTATCGTGGCTGCGTACGATATGTGCCGAGAAGCCTGTTTGGTTATCGATTTGGGTACAGCCATCACTGTTGATCTGGTAACTCGCGACGGTACGCATCTTGGTGGGTACATCGCGCCTGGCGTCGCCCTGCTGCGGGGGCGCTTGCTTGCTCATACGCGCCGCATTCAGTACGACTCTGAGGAAACAGCGCTTGTGTTGAGCGATTTTTCTCCCGGAAGGTCTACCGCTGAGGCTGTTGACCGAGGCTGCTTGATCATGGCTCGTAGTTATGTCTCCAGTCAGATTACCTTCGCCGAAAGCTATTTGGGTGGCGACTTTGTCACCTATGTTACTGGTGGTGACGCGCCGCTTGTTGCCGATGTCCGCGAAGTAAGGTGCGTGGCTGATCTGGTTTTCAGAGGCTTGGCGTTGGCCTGCCCCTAAAGAGGTATCGATGCGCTGGCTTCTAATGCTTCTGGTGATGCTGAACCTACTGCTTTATCTGCTTCACCTAAATCAAATCCGGCCAGTGGATGGCGGCGGCGCTCAGCTAAGTGCTCCCTCTCGAGAGGCTGATATTAAGCTGCTAAGCGAGGCGGATTCCTTCGTCCGGCGTAGGTCCGCACACGACGCGATCAACGTTTGTCTGTTGCTTGGTGGTTTTAATGAGGAGTCGCTTGCGCAAGCCGTTGAGCAGCGCCTGCTTAGTCTGGATATTGATTCTCAGGTTGAGGCTGTTGATGAGGCTGCCGGTGTTGACTACTGGGTGTATCTTCCTCCTCTTGTCTCTCGACAAGCGTCGTTACGTCAGTTGCGAGAACTGCAATCGCGTAATATAGATAGTTACATCATTACCGTAGGGGATTTGTCGAATGGAATATCCTTGGGAATATTCTCTCGCAAGGATTCTGCGGAAAGCGTCGTGACTCGTCTGCAGGGAGTTGATTACACAGCCTTGGTTCGTGAGCTGCCTAGAAGTCACCGCCGTTATTGGGTGCGGGTGGCCGGAGAACGTAAGCACTTGCTAAGCGACGAACTACTCGCAGAGCTTGTCGGAAGCTTTCCTGCCCTAGAGTCTCAGCAAATACCCTGCTCAAGCATTGCAACTTCGACATAGTTTACATAGAATGGCGCCCGCTCAGCAGCACCTCCCCTTGGGGCGTGCAGTAGGCACTGTCATCGGAGCTAACCTCAGGTTTTAAATGAGAAAAAGCTTGACAGAAGAGGTGGTGGCAAACAAAATGCCGCCTCGTTTTGGAGGGGTTCCCGAGCGGCCAAAGGGATCAGACTGTAAATCTGACGTCATCGACTTCGAAGGTTCGAATCCTTCCCCCTCCACCAGATTTCAGCGTAGGCACAAGCTGATGCGGGTATAGTTTAGTGGTAGAACCTCAGCCTTCCAAGCTGATGATGCGGGTTCGATTCCCGCTACCCGCTCCACGTTTAAAGTGTCTTCGCAGCGAGCATTGCTCATGTAGCTCAGTTGGTAGAGCACACCCTTGGTAAGGGTGAGGTCAGCGGTTCAAGTCCGCTCATGAGCTCCAATATCAAAGGCAGATATGTAAATATCTGCCTTTGTTTTAATGGTGGCGTGACTAGCTCAATTCAACGATGGGAGACGGTCTCGATGGCTAAAGAAAAATTCGAACGTAACAAACCGCACCTGAACGTCGGCACCATTGGTCACGTCGACCATGGCAAGACTACCCTGACTGCAGCGCTGACCAAGGTCTGTGCTGAGACTTGGGGCGGCTCTGCGCGTGATTTCTCGCAGATCGACAACGCGCCGGAAGAGAAGGCCCGTGGTATCACCATCAACACCTCCCACGTTGAATATGATTCCTCGATCCGTCACTACGCCCACGTCGACTGCCCAGGTCACGCTGACTATGTGAAGAACATGATCACCGGAGCCGCGCAGATGGACGGCGCTATCCTGGTTTGCTCTGCTGCTGACGGCCCCATGCCGCAGACTCGTGAGCATATCCTGCTGTCTCGTCAGGTTGGTGTTCCGTACATCGTCGTGTTCCTGAACAAGGCTGACATGGTCGATGATGCCGAGCTGCTGGAGTTGGTCGAGATGGAAGTTCGCGACCTGCTGTCGACCTATGACTTCCCGGGCGATGACACTCCGATCATCATCGGCTCCGCGCTCATGGCGCTGAACGGTCAGGATGACAACGAAATGGGTGTGTCGGCCGTGCGCAAGCTGGTCGAAACTCTGGATGCCTACATCCCCGAGCCTGAGCGTGCCATCGACAAGCCGTTCC
>NZ_JBANEO010000013.1:0-4225 GCF_037967085.1 Pseudomonas sp. CBC3 | reverse complement strand
CACAGCTATCGGTCGCGGTAGGCAACAACCGGCCCAGAGTGTGTAAAAACGCTTCGTCAAAATTGAAGTGCGCGCGTCTACGTGAAATCTGAAATTTTTCGGCACCTCAGCAGATGTGGATTTCGCCCAGATGCGCGATTTCCAGTCCGGTTTTGAGTACCTGTCGCGCTCGAAAACGTTTTTACACAGCCTCGGCCAATAGCGGCCCTTGGCTGCGGGCGCGCGGTACGCGACTCGGCCCGAAGGAGCCCTCAAGTAGCGATACAGTCGAATAGCACCTACCATGACGCACTAGAATCAGTAGCTTGGTTTCCACTAGACAAGGAGGGTCGAAGTGCATCTTGTGCGTGTTCGCGTCCGGAACTTCAGAGGCATCGCATTCGGTGAGGTCCACATCAATGGACACACTGCTTTTATCGGTGACAACAACGCCGGCAAGTCCACATTGCTGGAAGCGGTGGACTTGGTACTTGGCCCGGAGCGCCTGAGTCGTCGCCCTGTAATCGATGAGCACGATTTCTATGCCGGTACGTACGTAGACCCGGCCAAGAACGAGGTCGTCCCGATCCAGGTCGAAGTTATTGTCGCAGGACTCTCTGATGAGCAACTGCGGCATTTTCGGGACCATATCGAGTGGTGGGACACACAGACCAAGTCATTGCTCGTAGGGGCGCCCCCGGAGGGAACAGACGCGCCCCATGTCGGAGCGGCAATACGCGTCTTCTTCAACGGTTGGTATGACGTAGATGAGGACGACTTCGCCGGGGACACCTATTACGCCACTCCCGAAATGCCGGATGGCTCCTACCCCCGGTTCTCTGCGCCCGACAAACGAAAATGCGGTTTTCTTTATCTGCGCACGCTGCGGACCGGAGCTCGCGCACTCAGCCTGGAACGGGGCTCTTTGTTGGACGTGATCCTTCGGCTGAAGGAAACACGACTGACTATGTGGGAGGATTTGCTCGACCAGCTGAGGGCACTGCCAGTTGGAGAGACCGAGGACATCGGCGAGTTGCTTGTTGCAGTCCAAGATGCAGTACGGCACTACGTACCATCCGACTGGGCAGAGCAACCCCACATGCGGGTTTCGGACCTCACTCGCGACATGCTCCGTCGAACCCTGACTGTCTTCATGGGTACTGGAGCGAAAAGGCCGGACGGCTCAGTCTATTCCGCCCCATATCAGCACCAAGGCACTGGCACGATTAACACGCTGGTATTGGCTCTGCTTTCGATCATCGCCGAACTCAAGCAAAGCGTGATCTTCGCGATGGAAGAGCCAGAGATCGCGCTTCCGCCGCACACCCAGAAGCGAATCATCAATTCGCTGCGCCAGAAGTCGGCACAGGCCATCTTCACCTCCCACTCACCCTACGTGCTGGAGGAGTTCGAGCCTGCCCAGGTAGTGGTTCTCAAGCGCACGGCCGGTGTTATGACCGGGGTTCCTGCAACATATCCGCCAGCAGTCAAGCCCAAAGCCTATCGCACAGAATTCAAAGCACGGTTCTGCGAAGCCCTGCTGGCACGCTACGTACTTGTACTTGAGGGCCGTACGGAGTTCGACGCATTGCCTGCCGCTGCCCGACGGCTCGCCGAGCTGGATCCCACGCGATTCAAATCGCTCGAAAACCTAGGTGTGGCGATCGTCGACGCCCGCGGCGAGACCAATGTCGCGCCACTGGGTGCATTCTTCCGCTCACTCGGAAAGGTCGTGTTCGCCGTATTTGACAAGCAAACGCCGGAGGCGCTCGCAACCATCACTGCCTCGGTCGATCATGCCTATGAGTCTGCGACTAAGGGCTTTGAAAACCTTGTCTTGTATGGCGCGTCTGAGGTGGCACTCCGCAGCTATGCTGCTGTTGTGGTTGTTGGCGCTGATTGGCCGCAGCATCTCGCGGCATACACACCAACACCCGCAACACCGCTGGCCAATCTGCAGGTAGCTCTGTCGCACTATTTTGGCTGGGCCAAAGGCGGTGGCGACGCCGGCGACTTGCTCGCCTCCTGTCCAACTGCCAATGACATGCCCGAATACGTGAGAACCACGCTGGCAGCCATCAAGAACGTCATTGAGCCACCTCAGCCGCTTCCATTACCTCCCCAGCTAGCCGGCGTGCCCCCTCTCCCAGAGGCTGCAGCCAAGCCACCGCCATTGGCAGCAGCCTATGGGAAGTTCCAACCGTCCCCGCCCCAGCCTCTGGCATGACGGAAGTGTGGAGCGATCAGAAGCGCGGCTTCCTGGCGTGCGCTGGGCACACCTTGGCGCTAGGTGGTCCTGGTGCAGGCAAAACACACGTCGCGCTGGTCAAAGCTCGTGATGAGATTCGCTCAGGCGTACTCAAGCCAGGCCAGAAGATCCTCTTCTTGAGCTTCGCCAGGCCTACCGTAGCGCGCATCATCGAAAAGGCTTCTGAGCTGATTTCTCGCGAGGACCTGAAGCAACTTGAGGTCAGCACGTACCACGGTTTTGCTTGGAGCATTCTCCGAAGCCACGCCTATCTGTTGAATGGCAGGCCGAGCTTGCAGCTTCTGCCACCACCCGAGGCAGCAGCGCATTTGGCAGATATCGATAAGGCCCAGCACGAAAATGAGAAGCGACGCCTATTCGAGCACGAGGGCCGCCTGCATTTCGACTTGTTCGCAAGTTTGGTCAGCGAACTGCTGAGCCGTAGTAACCGGCTAAGCGCCATCTTCTCCGACGCCTATCCCATTATCATCCTCGACGAGTTTCAGGACACAAACTGTGATGAATGGGCGCTGATCCAGCAGCTTGGAAAGCGTAGTCGCCTCATTGCTCTGGCCGACCCTGAACAGCGGATCTATGAGTTTCGAGGCGCTGATCCTAGGCGGGTTGGCGACTTTCTGGAGATCTTCGGCGCCGTCCACTTTGATTTCGCAGGTGAAAACCACCGCAGCAGCGGTACCGATATCACGACCTATGGGAATGACCTGCTCACTGGCGCAAACAAGGGCAAGGTCTATCAGCAGGTAAAAATCACGCGTTACGGCTTCATGTATGGAAAGGGCCTGCACTTCAATGCCAAGGCCGCAGTGCTCTCGGCGTTGGATCGCCTCAAGGCAATACCGGACAAATCGATCGCGATCCTGGTGCCATCCAAGCGGCTGATGCTCGAGCTTTCTGATTACCTTTCTTCTGCAGCTGATGGTCTGCCAGAGCTACATCACGACGTTGCAATGGATGCTGAACCGCCGGCTCTCGCCGCTGGCGTTATCGCCACGTTACTGGAGGGGGGGACGGCTGGCGATGTGGCGAGCCGCATGCTTGGTGCACTTCACTCGCACATTCGTGGACGCCGCGGAGGCAAGCCTACCCCCCAGTCCGAGCTGGACCTGGCAGGTGCTCTTAGCGGATTCCTCTCCTCGGGAAAGATCCGCGGTGCCAAACGCCAGCTGATTGTCAGCGAAGTTCAGCGTATCGCAGAGTTGCGGCAGCAACTGCAATTAACGGGCGACCCTGCGGAGGACTGGTTGCAGCTGCGCGGCCTGTTGCAATCGTCCGCTGCGGTAGCCTTGAAGCAAGTAGCAACAGATGCTCGCTACCTTCGACTTCTTCATCGTGGCTCGGTACTGCGGGCTAACCTGGGTGCGCTGTGGCGTGCCCAGGGAGAGTACAAGGGGGCTGAGGAAGCAGTCCGCAGTGCCTTGATGCAGGAGCATTTCGCTGCAGCTCAAAAGGACTGGCGCGGCATCCACCTAATGACGATACATAAGTCCAAAGGGAAGGAGTTCGACGAGGTCATCATCTACGACGGCCTATTCCAGCGCATTGCCAAAGCCCCGCAGGATCCAAAAATCTGCGCTCAGGATCTTTTAGTGCTACGGGTGGGAGTGACTCGGGCGATACGTCGAACCACCATTCTGACTCCGAAGCGCGATACCTGCCCTTTCCTGTGAATCAAGACGTCCCCTGCTTACACCTCTCCCTGCTGATCCGGCCGCAGCTGAAAGCGGTCGTAGACGCGCCTATCTGAAGAGGTAAAGAGCTTCTCAGTCTCATAATTGCTAGCACAGAATGGTTCACGTTAAGTCCGCTTTTGGCCGAGGCTGTGTAAAAACGTTTTCGAGCGCGACAGGTACTCAAAACCGGACTGGAAATCGCGCATCTGGGCGAAATCCACATCTGCTGAGGTGCCGAAAAATTTCAGATTTCACGTAGACGCGCGCACTTCAATTTTGACGAAGCGTTTTTACACACTCTGGGCCG
>NZ_JBANEO010000012.1:0-4985 GCF_037967085.1 Pseudomonas sp. CBC3 | reverse complement strand
GTTTAGGGTTTTCTCAAAACCCAAGCAGTATTGAACTGAAGAGTTTGATCATGGCTCAGATTGAACGCTGGCGGCAGGCCTAACACATGCAAGTCGAGCGGATGAAGGGAGCTTGCTCCCTGATTCAGCGGCGGACGGGTGAGTAATGCCTAGGAATCTGCCTGGTAGTGGGGGACAACGTTTCGAAAGGAACGCTAATACCGCATACGTCCTACGGGAGAAAGCAGGGGACCTTCGGGCCTTGCGCTATCAGATGAGCCTAGGTCGGATTAGCTAGTTGGTGAGGTAATGGCTCACCAAGGCTGCGATCCGTAACTGGTCTGAGAGGATGATCAGTCACACTGGAACTGAGACACGGTCCAGACTCCTACGGGAGGCAGCAGTGGGGAATATTGGACAATGGGCGAAAGCCTGATCCAGCCATGCCGCGTGTGTGAAGAAGGTCTTCGGATTGTAAAGCACTTTAAGTTGGGAGGAAGGGCAGTAAGTTAATACCTTGCTGTTTTGACGTTACCGACAGAATAAGCACCGGCTAACTTCGTGCCAGCAGCCGCGGTAATACGAAGGGTGCAAGCGTTAATCGGAATTACTGGGCGTAAAGCGCGCGTAGGTGGTTTGTTAAGTTGGAAGTGAAAGCCCCGGGCTCAACCTGGGAACTGCTTTCAAAACTGGCAAGCTAGAGTATGGCAGAGGGTGGTGGAATTTCCTGTGTAGCGGTGAAATGCGTAGATATAGGAAGGAACACCAGTGGCGAAGGCGACCACCTGGGCTAATACTGACACTGAGGTGCGAAAGCGTGGGGAGCAAACAGGATTAGATACCCTGGTAGTCCACGCCGTAAACGATGTCGACTAGCCGTTGGGATCCTTGAGATCTTAGTGGCGCAGCTAACGCATTAAGTCGACCGCCTGGGGAGTACGGCCGCAAGGTTAAAACTCAAATGAATTGACGGGGGCCCGCACAAGCGGTGGAGCATGTGGTTTAATTCGAAGCAACGCGAAGAACCTTACCAGGCCTTGACATGCAGAGAACTTTCCAGAGATGGATTGGTGCCTTCGGGAACTCTGACACAGGTGCTGCATGGCTGTCGTCAGCTCGTGTCGTGAGATGTTGGGTTAAGTCCCGTAACGAGCGCAACCCTTGTCCTTAGTTACCAGCACGTAATGGTGGGCACTCTAAGGAGACTGCCGGTGACAAACCGGAGGAAGGTGGGGATGACGTCAAGTCATCATGGCCCTTACGGCCTGGGCTACACACGTGCTACAATGGTCGGTACAAAGGGTTGCCAAGCCGCGAGGTGGAGCTAATCCCATAAAACCGATCGTAGTCCGGATCGCAGTCTGCAACTCGACTGCGTGAAGTCGGAATCGCTAGTAATCGTGAATCAGAATGTCACGGTGAATACGTTCCCGGGCCTTGTACACACCGCCCGTCACACCATGGGAGTGGGTTGCTCCAGAAGTAGCTAGTCTAACCTTCGGGAGGACGGTTACCACGGAGTGATTCATGACTGGGGTGAAGTCGTAACAAGGTAGCCGTAGGGGAACCTGCGGCTGGATCACCTCCTTAATCGAAGACTTCAGCTTCTTCATAAGTTCCCACACGAATTGCTTGATTCACTAGCGAAAAGCGATTGGGTTTCGACCCGAGAGAGACGATTGGGTCTGTAGCTCAGTTGGTTAGAGCGCACCCCTGATAAGGGTGAGGTCGGCAGTTCGAATCTGCCCAGACCCACCAATTGTCATGGGATGTGGCCGATCTGTAGATGGGGCCATAGCTCAGCTGGGAGAGCGCCTGCTTTGCACGCAGGAGGTCAGCGGTTCGATCCCGCTTGGCTCCACCATTATTCTCGACATCGCTTGAAAGCACAGAAATGAATGCGTTCCAATCGGAGCGGATTGATTTCTGGTCTTTGCGCCAGTAACTGTTCTTTAAAAATTTGGGTATGTGATAGAAGTAGATTTGGGTAATTACTTTCACTGGTAGTTATTCAAGTCAAGGTAAAATTTGCGAGATGCTCGAGAGAGCAAAAATGCGGATTTTCGGCGAATGTCGTCTTCACGTTATTAGACAGTAACCAGATTGCTTGGGGTTATATGGTCAAGTGAAGAAGCGCATACGGTGGATGCCTTGGCAGTCAGAGGCGATGAAAGACGTGGTAGCCTGCGAAAAGCTTCGGGGAGTCGGCAAACAGACTTTGATCCGGAGATCTCTGAATGGGGGAACCCAGCCATCATAAGATGGTTATCACACACTGAATACATAGGTGTGTGAGGCGAACCAGGGGAACTGAAACATCTAAGTACCCTGAGGAAAAGAAATCAACCGAGATTCCCTTAGTAGTGGCGAGCGAACGGGGACTAGCCCTTAAGTTGATTTGAGATTAGCGGAACGCTCTGGAAAGTGCGGCCATAGTGGGTGATAGCCCTGTACGCGAAAATCTCTTATCAATGAAATCGAGTAGGACGGAGCACGAGAAACTTTGTCTGAATATGGGGGGACCATCCTCCAAGGCTAAATACTACTGACTGACCGATAGTGAACCAGTACCGTGAGGGAAAGGCGAAAAGAACCCCGGAGAGGGGAGTGAAATAGAACCTGAAACCGTATGCGTACAAGCAGTGGGAGCCTACTTTGTTAGGTGACTGCGTACCTTTTGTATAATGGGTCAGCGACTTATTTTCAGTGGCGAGCTTAACCGAATAGGGGAGGCGTAGCGAAAGCGAGTCTTAATAGGGCGTCTAGTCGCTGGGAATAGACCCGAAACCGGGCGATCTATCCATGGGCAGGTTGAAGGTTAGGTAACACTGACTGGAGGACCGAACCGACTACCGTTGAAAAGTTAGCGGATGACCTGTGGATCGGAGTGAAAGGCTAATCAAGCTCGGAGATAGCTGGTTCTCCTCGAAAGCTATTTAGGTAGCGCCTCGTGTATCACTGCTGGGGGTAGAGCACTGTTTCGGCTAGGGGGTCATCCCGACTTACCAAACCGATGCAAACTCCGAATACCAGCAAGTGTCAGCACGGGAGACACACGGCGGGTGCTAACGTCCGTCGTGAAAAGGGAAACAACCCAGACCGTCAGCTAAGGTCCCAAAATCCTGGTTAAGTGGGAAACGATGTGGGAAGGCTTAGACAGCTAGGAGGTTGGCTTAGAAGCAGCCATCCTTTAAAGAAAGCGTAATAGCTCACTAGTCGAGTCGGCCTGCGCGGAAGATGTAACGGGGCTCAAACCAGGTACCGAAGCTACGGGTTCATCGTAAGATGAGCGGTAGAGGAGCGTTGTGTAAGCCTGTGAAGGTGAGTTGAGAAGCTTGCTGGAGGTATCACAAGTGCGAATGCTGACATGAGTAACGACAATGCGAGTGAAAAACTCGCACGCCGAAAGACCAAGGGTTCCTGCGCAACGTTAATCGACGCAGGGTGAGTCGGTCCCTAAGGCGAGGCTGAAGAGCGTAGTCGATGGGAAACGGGTTAATATTCCCGTACTTCTGGTTACTGCGATGGGGGGACGGAGAAGGCTAGGCCAGCTTGGCGTTGGTTGTCCAAGTTTAAGGTGGTAGGCAGAGATCTTAGGTAAATCCGGGGTCTTAATGCCGAGAACTGATGACGATCCTTCTTTTAGAAGGAGAAGTGGTTGATGCCATGCTTCCAGGAAAAGCCTCTAAGCTTCAGGTAATCAGGAACCGTACCCCAAACCGACACAGGTGGTTGGGTAGAGAATACCAAGGCGCTTGAGAGAACTCGGGTGAAGGAACTAGGCAAAATGGCACCGTAACTTCGGGAGAAGGTGCGCCGGTGAGGGTGAAGGGTTTACCCCGTAAGCTCATGCCGGTCGAAGATACCAGGCCGCTGCGACTGTTTATTAAAAACACAGCACTCTGCAAACACGAAAGTGGACGTATAGGGTGTGACGCCTGCCCGGTGCCGGAAGGTTAATTGATGGGGTTAGCGCAAGCGAAGCTCTTGATCGAAGCCCCGGTAAACGGCGGCCGTAACTATAACGGTCCTAAGGTAGCGAAATTCCTTGTCGGGTAAGTTCCGACCTGCACGAATGGCGTAACGATGGCGGCGCTGTCTCCACCCGAGACTCAGTGAAATTGAAATCGCTGTGAAGATGCAGTGTATCCGCGGCTAGACGGAAAGACCCCGTGAACCTTTACTATAGCTTTGCACTGGACTTTGAATTTGCTTGTGTAGGATAGGTGGGAGGCTTTGAAGCGTGGACGCCAGTTCGCGTGGAGCCATCCTTGAAATACCACCCTGGCAACTTTGAGGTTCTAACTCTGATCCGTTATCCGGATCGAGGACAGTGTATGGTGGGTAGTTTGACTGGGGCGGTCTCCTCCTAAAGAGTAACGGAGGAGTACGAAGGTGCGCTCAGACCGGTCGGAAATCGGTCGTAGAGTATAAAGGCAAAAGCGCGCTTGACTGCGAGACAGACACGTCGAGCAGGTACGAAAGTAGGTCTTAGTGATCCGGTGGTTCTGTATGGAAGGGCCATCGCTCAACGGATAAAAGGTACTCCGGGGATAACAGGCTGATACCGCCCAAGAGTTCATATCGACGGCGGTGTTTGGCACCTCGATGTCGGCTCATCACATCCTGGGGCTGAAGCCGGTCCCAAGGGTATGGCTGTTCGCCATTTAAAGTGGTACGCGAGCTGGGTTTAGAACGTCGTGAGACAGTTCGGTCCCTATCTGCCGTGGACGTTTGAGATTTGAGAGGGGCTGCTCCTAGTACGAGAGGACCGGAGTGGACGAACCTCTGGTGTTCCGGTTGTCACGCCAGTGGCATTGCCGGGTAGCTATGTTCGGAAGAGATAACCGCTGAAAGCATCTAAGCGGGAAACTTGCCTCAAGATGAGATCTCACTGGAGCCTTGAGCTCCCTGAAGGGCCGTCGAAGACTACGACGTTGATAGGTGGGGTGTGTAAGCGTTGTGAGGCGTTGAGCTAACCCATACTAATTGCCCGTGAGGCTTGA
>NZ_JBANEO010000011.1:0-7331 GCF_037967085.1 Pseudomonas sp. CBC3 | reverse complement strand
AAACGCTCCACAACGACCTCTCTGCTTCGAAAAAGAGATCGATGGTAGTGAATAAATCCTGCGTGGCTGCCTGCCAGAAAAGTGTCCGGATGACCGTGGAGTCGGTGTCCGGATGCTTGTGGAATGAGTGTCCGGATCAGCGTGGAATCACTGTCCGGGTGCGCGTGGAATGGGTGTCCGAGTCAGCGTGGAATCCGCACCATGGCATCAGAGCCGTAGAATGCCGTCACACCGAGGCGAGCTCGGATCGCGTTCATGTGGCGATATTGCTGGAACCACTTGTATTCCGCGAGTTTCACCTTGCTACGCTGACCCAACTCTCCGCGAATGAAGTCCACTAGTTGATTAGGTACGTCGGTGATATCAGGAAAATATCGGAGCACCTGAAAGGTCTTGAGGAGAACGGCGAGATTGAGGTGAAAGGGGGCCTTGGACTTGCTTCGTATCCACTTAATCTCATCCTCTGAGAATGAAAAATCACGCTGCAGCTCAGCTTTTGAATACGCCTTTGGCAGAGTGGGATACGCCGTACGCTCTAATGAAGCCATAGGAACTCCTTTTCTGAGGAGTCAGAAAAGATAGTCCACGATCAGAGGCTGTGCGGTCTATTTGGTAAACTCTCTTGGCATCAACACGTTACGAGCGAAGTGAGTGAATTTTCCCTTTATCTCGGCATGACCCGGATTCCACCCGCCGATTTATCCGATGAAGCAGATAATCCGCGCCGACGCTGAGTGCGCCGGCAAGCCCTATTCCAAAGAGTCGAAGTGAACGGCAGCTAATGGCCGAGGCTGTGTAAAAACGTTTTCGAGCGCGACAGGTACTCAAAACCGGACTGGAAATCGCGCATCTGGGCGAAATCCACATCTGCTGAGGTGCCGAAAAATTTCAGATTTCACGTAGACGCGCGCACTTCAATTTTGACGAAGCGTTTTTACACACTCTGGGCCGTTAGCTGCCTCTTACCGGCGACAGCGGGGCGAAGACCGTGGCCAGGTGAAACAGCCGTTTCCCGTCGCGATTAGCGTTCAGAGTCAACAGATATTAGCTGCTGGTCTATCAGAAATTTGAGGGCTTCGATTGGATCAGATGGCGGCAGTGGATGGTGTTGACGTTCGTATTCCACGATCAGTTTCGCCAATAGTTCCAGCTCGCTGCCCTCTGAGCAGTCGGATTCTGCACCCCAAAGTTGCGTCAAGCGCGCTAAGGCGGTGGCTAGCTCCTCATCGGAGCGAATCGGCTTTTTGTTAATAGCGCTGTCTCCTTCATAGATCTGGTTGTAACGCTACCTGCGCTGGCTTTTGCAAGCCACTGCTATCATCGCGGCCCTCGATAATTCAGCGCGCCGTGCTCTCGTTCTATCGAAGGAGACGCAACGAATCGCTGCAGAATGATGTGGCTCGATAAATCCTGGGCTCAATAACTGAGTTCAGCATATTATCCGCCGAAGCGCTTGAGGCCATCGACAGCTATTGGCTGGTTACTGTATTTCGTGACAACAGCTGTAAGTCGATAACGACCCGCCCAACGGCGTCCGGCTCCCGTACAGCTCCCTCAGATTGGCAGGCCTGGACAAGGCGTGGCTATCTCGCCCGGCGCGCAGCCCTTATCGCAGTTTGGTGGCTGGCAGTTTCAGGACTGGCGCCGGGCAGCTCAACTGCGCAGTGCGAAATGAGCATCCCGAATGGGCGTCAGGTGATGCGCATAATTGATTCAGACGATGAACAGAGCGATGTGATATCAAGCACCTACTGCCTATGGTGCCGAACAGCGCTACATTCATGTCATTTTTCGCATCTGGAGGTGACGCTATGGATTCCGCGTTTGCTCGTACTCGCAGGGCAGCGGCCGCCCCCCGCAAGCCAACGGAATACCTTCTCCAAAAAAGTGCTGACCAGCTCAGTCCTGTCATCGTCTACAGGCTCACGGTCAAAGGCTTTGATCTGAAAGACGTTAAAGACATGCTTGCGATATCTGATCTGTATTCAACCAAGAAGATCATGAGTCGCATTGTTGGTAAGTCCATCAGGACAATTCAGCGCCAGGGCAGCAGGCAGCCAGCACACCTGAACTCTCAACAGAGCGCCGTTGCTTTCCAGTACGCGAAGGTGCTGGAGCACGCGATGAATGTGTTCGGCACCCAGAAGCTGGCTGAAGAATGGCTAGGGCGCCCTTGCAAGCACCTGGATGGCGACGTGCCGCTGGACGTTATCGACAATCCGTTCGGCTTTCAGGCGGTCGAGGATTATCTGGAACGTATCGAATACGGGGTCTATCAGTGAATTTAATTCACTGGTCTAGCTCTTGGTACGCATGGCGCCTCGACCGCGAGCTCTACCAGGACACCTGGGACTGTGGAATGGGTGCGTACAAGATGTGGGGCCGTTGGAATCCTCCGGGACGAAACGTCGTGTATGCCTCCGTGGACCCCTCAACCGACATTTTGGAGGCAGCCCAAGTTGGCGGAATGACGGGAGGCAAAAATGGGGCGTAATCGTGTCGAGCGCTCTGAGTCGTAGAAAGGCCTGGACGAGAGTCAGCGGCTGGTTAGAGCAAATCGTCGCTTTCCGCAAGCTGATGCGTGGCTTCTATCACGGCGCTTCATCGCAGCGGCAACTGTCGTACCATGCCATCGGAGCAAACGTGAGCACGCGAGGTTTCGATGAAAAAGCGGAAACGTACATCTGAGGCTGAAATGATAGCTCGATTCCGAGAAGAAGCGCGCTTGGTGTTGGCTAAACGCCATGGTGCTCAAGGGCGCTTGTTAGCTATTGCCGCTGCCGCGGGTCGAGATATGGAGCCGGTCGGCCGCTTGGCCGGTTCTACCCTTAAAATAAAGGATATCTAGGGCGGAAACTAGTTAGAGGTGCTCATGATTCGTAGTTGCGCCGCTACAAGTTCCGTATCGAAGCTAGGTAGCGGTGCACCTCCGCCAGTTCAGCAGTGCGCCCTGACAGCATGAACTGCAGAGCGCTTTGGCCGTTGAAGAGGGGTGTTTTATTGGGTTTTCTAACCCAATGGTAGCCGTAGTCGGCATGATTGCTGAAGATCACCCTCAAGGATCTGTGGATCCCCATCAGGTAGGAAATCCTCTCCATGAGATCGTGGCACAGGCATACCTCTGGCAGACACTTGTACTTGTGATACGCGGCGTCGCCTATTATTCCCAGCAGAACTTTCTGCTCAGCTTCAGAGCAGTCCCATTTTTCCATAAGGTTAAAGAAATACGTCAACGCGACCTTGCCTGCAAGTGGACTATTAGGGGCTGCCATTTGATCTTCATCATTTAAAGTCACGTTAATAGACCTCAGTTTACAGCCGCAAAACGCGGGCCTTGGCTACGGGAATCATCCTTTCCACTATAACCAGCGTGGCGCGCGCTACGGACAGACCTGCGGATCTCGCCGCACGGCCTCGATGGGGGCCAAGCTGCGTCTACTCAATTTCCATAGCGCCCCATGAATGCGGTCGGGACTGTGCGATGGCAACGTGCCGCATTCCCGCACGCACTGTTGTGGGCGCCCGCTGCCCGCAAGAGCCGAAATGAAAGCCGATCTGCGAAGCCTGTCAGAATAAGCTAGCGACAGTTCCCCGCCATCCTGTAGCCCGCGGCAATGGCTGAGGACTCATTGGCAAAATGCTCCTGATTCTTGGGGGCCACTTTGGTGTAACTCGGGCAGCCCTTCGGCAGGTGGTACACCCGGCTGTTCCTGTTTCCGATGATCACATCACTGGGCACGGCTTTAGCGGAAGGAGGGGGCGTGACGCTGGTGAGGACCTGGCTCACGATACCCTCGCGCGATGGCTTGTGCCCCTGCGTCCAAGCGCGTTCGCCGGTGATGAAGGGGTTGTGATGTCCCATGACTCTTGCCGTGCGGCTGCCCCACTCCCGCTCCCAGGTCGAAACCGGATGCTGGCGATCCCAAGCCATCAGCAGCAGCTGTTGTTGCCGCGACATCGATAAACCGTAGCGGTCATACATGTATAACGTCGATCTGGCAACCAGACCCTTCACCTCATCACGCGGCTCGGCGGCGCGTCCCTTGAAGTCCACTCTGGTGCCGCATGCCCCGTACTGTGCAGGGGCGCCGGCCACACGCCCGTACTGGTAGTTACTGCGGTCGCCGTTCACCTCGCCCACGGATGGGTAAAGGTTAAAAAGGTCAGCCTCCATAGCCCGGAACACCGGGTCATCCGCCACGCAGTTTTTACGCCCGCCATCCTGCCAGCACTGCCGCTGATGGCCGAAGATCCAGGCCGGCACGATGTGCTCCCATTCGATCCGCTCCGCGCGTGTCTGCTGTGCGCGCGTTTCGTAGCCGCACGAGGCGGAGTCGATTCGCCCGCCTGACTTGCCCACCCATTCCCATGCGCAGCCGCAGTAAAGGTCGCCGAGCCCGGCAGATGCCTGGTCAAAAAACACCTTATCCTTGGCGACGGCTTTTGCAGCGGTGAAGGTCGATGGTGCACTGGCGAGCGCGACGGAGGTGATGAATAGGGTGGCGAGGCTCGCCACTATCACGTGCTTCATGGGATCTACCCAGGCAAAAGGAAGCGGCATTGTACGGTTTCCGCAGGCGGCGCCCACCGCCTCGAGACCTTTTGAAACGGCCTATGCACCACCTTGCTGTGCCTATAGCGAGGGGTCGTCGATTTGCTCGATTAGTTGCGCACCTTCGCTCTTCACATTCCCAACCGCTCGGTCCACCGGATACCATTCGAATGCCTCCACCGGCAGCGCCAGGTCCCGCACGAGTTCCTCGGCGCGCTCGAGCGATATGCCCGGCTCCATCCACTCCCGGGCCAGATCCGGTGGTAGCACGACCGGCCGGCGGTCATGGATGTCGACCATCCCTTGGTCGCTGTCCCCCGTTATGATCACGAACCCGTCGCCTTCCTGCTCCTCGGTCCTGTCCTCTCGCCTGAACTGCCCCAGCGCCGCGAACCACATCGGTTCGCCTGATTTCAATCGGATGTAATACGGCTGCTTCTTTTTTGGATCGACCGGGTCCTTCATCCACTCGTACCAGCCGTCAGCGCCGACCAGCGTGCGGCCGGTGCGCCAGACGTCCCGAAAGAATTTGCTGGTGGCAGCCGTCTCTACACGCGCATTGATCGCCGGCTGACGTTTGCCCTTCGCCCACCAGGGCTGGTAACCCCACGGGAGCTTGGCCATACGCAGGCCGGAAGCGGTCTCAAAGAAGACGAGCACCCGGGAGCGGGGCGGTACGTTGTAGCGGCCGATGGGCTCTGGGTCGATGCCGCTCTCGATGGGCTTGTCGTAGCGCAGCGCCTCGAGGTATTCGATCGCTGTCCGGTACTGGGTGAATCGTCCGCACATGAACCCTCCGATCATCGCCGTTGAATTGACCCGCGCGATGCGGCTCTGGTATCTGTATATATATACAGTTATCGCAGAGCAGTACGACAATGCGTGTCAATATTTTGGGGCGCCTCAGCCCCGCCAAAACTTTCTCTCAGTACGTGGACATCCGTGTGCCGGCGGGTTTCCCATCACCTGCTGCCGACTATGAGGAGGTCACCCTGTCGATCGACGATTTGGTCGACCTGCGGGCACCCAACGTCTATCTGGTACGGGTGAGCGGGCCAAGCATGATCGGCGCCGGGATCTATGACGGGGACGTGTTGGTGGTCAACCGCGCCCTGGAGGCGCGGTCGGGCAACGTCGTTGTCGCGTACGTGGATGGCGGGATGACGGTCAAGCGACTGCAAATCTCCGCCGCGGGAGTGTGGCTGCAGCCCGAGAACCCTGATTACAGGGCGGTGGCCGTGACCGAATCATTGCACGTGTGGGGCGTGGCCACGCATAACCTGCACAGCCTATGTTCGCGCTGATCGACTGCAACAGCTTTTACGCCAGCTGTGAGCGCGTCTACCGCCCCTGGCTCGAGGGCGTGCCGGTCGTAGTGCTGAGTAACAATGATGGCTGCGTGATCGCTCGCACCCGCGAGGCCAAGCGATTGGGCATCCCGATGGGCGCACCATACTTCCAGTGGCGAGACCAGATGCGGGAGTGGGGTGTGGTCTGCTTCTCCAGCAACTACGAGCTTTACGGTCAGATGAGCGCGCGCGTGATGGTCACGCTGGAGGGAATGTTTCCGAGGGTGGAGGTGTACAGCATCGACGAGGCGTTTGCCGACCTGACCGGCATGCGGGGTGATATGGTCCAGCTGGGGCGCGAGGCGAGGGCGCGGATCCTGCTGTGGACCGGCATCCCGGTTGGCGTTGGCATCGGGCCCACAAAGACGCTCGCAAAATTGGCCAATTGGGCGGCCAAGACTTGGCGTAAATCGGAAGGGGTGATTGACCTTCGCGACCCGTCTAGGCGCGATCGACTGCTGCAGATGACCGAGGTAAGCGAAGTGTGGGGCGTCGGTCGCCGGCTGACCGCGCGGCTTAAGCCGCTGGGCATTAAGACGGCCTGGGACCTAGCGCAGTACGACCCGGCGTCACTACGCCAGCAGTTCAGTGTGGTGTTGGAAAAAACGGCCCGCGAGTTGCGCGGGATCTCGTGTCTGCACCTTGCGGAGGTAGAGCCGCCACGGCAGATGATCTGTAGTAGCAAGATGTTTGGTGCTCGGGTGCGCGAACTGCCGCCGATCCGCGAGGCGGTTGCCGCCTACGTGTCTAAGGCGGCGGAAAAGTTGCGCGCCCAAGGTAGTCTCGCCGGCACCTTGCAGGTGGCAATCCGCACAGGTATGCACAACCCCAACCAGCCGCGCTACGCCAGCGCCATCAACTGCCCGCTGCCGTACCCCACCGACGACACCCGTGTGCTTGCCGCCGCGGCGGTTCGCGGCCTGGATGCGATTTACCGCCCCGGCTACGCCTACAGCAAAGCCGAGGTGCTGCTGATGGACCTGTGCCAACGCGGGGAGTTTACGGTCGACATGTTCGCTGCTACACCTCGCCCGGGTGCCGATCGGCTGATGGCCGTAGTCGACCGGATCAACGCCCAAGAGGGCCGGGGTACAGTGCGGCTCGGCCGTATCCCCGCAGCCCCTAAGTGGGCCATGCGGCGCGAGATGCTGTCGCAGCGGTACACAACGCGGTGGGATGAGTTAATGGTGGTGAGATGAGCTTTGCTTCGGGATTGCTGAGCGGCAGCTATCGGCCCAGAGTGTGTAAAAACGCTTCGTCAAAATTGAAGTGCGCGCGTCTACGTGAAATCTGAAATTTTTCGGCACCTCAGCAGATGTGGATTTCGCCCAGATGCGCGATTTCCAGTCCGGTTTTGAGTACCTGTCGCGCTCGAAAACGTTTTTACACAGCCTCGGCCAAAAGCGGACTTAACGTGAACCATTCTGTGC
>NZ_JBANEO010000002.1:0-1163705 GCF_037967085.1 Pseudomonas sp. CBC3 | reverse complement strand
CCGCCTGGTGCACAACGCTTATCGGATCAATCTGGAGGGTGAATCAATGCGCAAACGGACGCAGAAATTGACGACGCCGGGCACCTCAGACTAACAATGCCACCCCTGCGTCGCTGCGCTCCGACTGCCTGTCCGAATGAACGTGGAACAGGTGTCCGGATCAGCGTGGGCTGAGTGTCCGAATGGCGTGGAATCCGCAATCAGAATGATAAAAGGGAACGTTTCCCTGTTCTGCGTCGGTGATGACTGGCAATCCATATATCGTTTTGCTGGCAGCGACATCAGCTACACCTCCGGTTTCGAAGACCATTTCGGCGCTACCTCCACCATTGAGCTCGACAAGACCTTTCGCTTCAACAGCAAGATCGGTGAAGTGGCAAGCCGGTTCGTGATGCAGAACCCCAAACAACTGGTAAAGACAGTCATCTCACACCAGACTGCACTGACACCGACTGTGTCCTTGGTGAGAACAAGCGTTAATCCGGATGATGCCAGGCTTATGATCGTTGAGCGCATTGCTCAGGTCGCACTCTCCAATTCGTCTGTCTATTTCCTCGCGCGCTTTTCACATGACTTGCCGAAACAAGAGGAGCTTTCTCGTCTCAAGTGGCGCTTCCCTGCCCTGCAATTTCTAATCGACACAATCCATAGCTCCAAAGGTAAGGAAGCTGACTACGTCGTAATGCTCGGCCTATCGAAAGGGAAGTATGGACTGCCGTCAGAAATCGTCACCCACCCCCTGATCGAAGCTTTAGAGCCTGACCGGGAACCCTTCCCTCACGCCGAAGAACGCCGCCTTTTTTACGTAGCGCTGACCCGAGCCAAGCACAGGGTCTACCTGCTCTGCGACATGCGCAAATGCTCTCCCTTCATTCAGGAGCTGGTCAAAAATGAGTATCCACTTGACCTGGATGAATTCACTACCAGCAGTGAGCAGCAGCTTGCACTGGAAGCGGCCTGCCCGAACTGCAAGCGTGGACACCTGACAGCTCGCTCAAACGCTTCTACGGGCAAGAAATTCATCGGATGCACAAATTTCCCCCTCTGCGGGCACACCGAGAAAAGCTGCTCATGGTGCGACGCCCCAATGGAGACAGTGGGGCGATTCAGACAATGCGTGAACGCAGTATGTGGGCGATGGGCGCCCATCTGCCCTGTCAGCGGGGGTGAGATGAAGTACCAGGCTGCGTATAAATTCTGGGGCTGCCTGGACTATCGCAGCAGCGACCCCGACTCATGCCGCCATAAGGAATATGGATATATTGGAGCACCGCCGACGAGGAAGCAGCAGGCCCAGTAGAGCACGCTGCCCTTTTCCTTCGGCGCTGCGCTCTTTGCGCCCCAACCTCTAGGGTCACACCAAGCAGGATGGTTCAGATTACGCGGTATAAGTCTCAAAAGCAGGATCCCGCTAACACCCACGACAATCACTTTTGACAAGGATGAACACATGCCCAACGTACAAAGGATACTTCTACCAGACACAAACCAGAGCCCTGACCATGTCCTGACGGGAGTCAGTGTTGCTGATCGTCTCTGTAAGGCATCCGGCACGCTCGAAGTCATTTTCTTGGTACCCGCCAAAGCATCACTCACATCCGGCGCCCTCCATAAGGCGCTAGGTGAAAACGTGCACAACGCGCTCACCAAAGGAAAGCCTGTGACGCTACCTAGCGGCGCCCAGATGCGCTGCGAAACGATGAAGACCTTGCAGGGGGTATCAAAGCCCTCAGTGCTGATCGCCGTCTTTGCTGGTCAAGACATGATGGACAAAGTCGATTCGCTGAAAAATCTGGTAGCTGTCGTCGCAGTTCCATGGACGCCCGATGCGATTGAAGACTGGACTAGAACTTGGTCACCCAACGTGCTGGGCAAGCCCGCAGAATCCGGAGCGTCGGCAAAGAACACAGCCACACTCATTATTGATCCAGTCGTTGAACAAGCAATGAAGTCACTAACCTCGGCGGCCAACCTGGCTACAGGTGTTTTGCACTCCTCCGACGAAGAGCTGGCCAAGCTCACTTTTAGAATTTTGCGCTCTCGCAATCACCAGGAACCAGCGGGGAACATCAAGCTTTGGGCAATCAAGAATGGCTGGTTACCGGAAGCAGCAGAAAGGCTAGAAGCCTTGGCTGAAAAGGCCTTCGCTTTGCGTACAAAACCGAGGCTAGATAATCCGGTTCACGCCGAGCAGAGCTATCGGCGTTGGACTGAGGCAGCCAAGTTGTAGCAGCGCTACGGCGCAGTTCCCGTTGAGGGGCTGCCTTCACCAAGGAGGTCGCTTAACGCTAAAGCTAGGTCTCATGGACACCAGAAGCGCAGTTGCACATTTGCTGCGCCACTTTAGCAGCTTACGCACTCAGCCTGAAAAACATGACTCGCAAGCAAGCGACCGCTCTCTTCTGGTCGCAGAGCGATCAGTGCTTAGCTGTGGAGCTTCATCAGCGGCGAGGGCCTGCAGGGCTTTGTCGATTGGCTGGAGGCTCCTCAGAGCGTCGTTGATACTCAGTGGTGGGCGGCGGTGACGGAATGCGTGTTTGCTCGTTATTGCTTGGTTTTTGGTTGTCGGTCACGCAATTAGCTCCCTTACAGTGACTAGAACGGCAAGCGCCGCAAAGGCCCCTGCTCCGATTATGATTTCCTGGTACGCCAGATCGAGTGGCTTGGTTTTCTCAGCTACTGTGACCTTAAGTGACTCAAGGGTATCGATGTAGCAATTGTAGATGTGCTTCTTCTGCGCTTCTTCATCTACCGCAATCAGGTATTCGCTCGTTAAACGACAGGACGGCAGATTGGGATAGTCCTTGATGCGAAGCGCGCTCAGCGCATGACCCCAGGCACAGGCGATGGCGAACGCAGCTACGGCGAAGGCGCTGAAGATCATTACAGCCAAGGGTGATCCAAGCTGAAAGATTTCGCCGTTCTTAAGGCCTGCAATTGCGCTGAGGCCAGCGATGAGAATCGAGACCGCCGTGAAGAATCGCGCGCTCTTGTTCTCGACGTGATTGAAACGATCCTGCTCATCCTTAAACCTGTCTTTCAGGTAGGAAATGGTTTCATCCATAAGGCCATCCAGGAGTTGCAGGCATGCTTGCGTAAGGCACGTGAAATAGGGTGTGACAGCTCTCACGTTCGAGGTGGCGCTATGATAGCGTTTTATTGCCCCTTAGGCATCCAACGCCAAATAGAAAGGATTTGACGGGTGAGTATCAGCCTCTATCGCTCTCAGGTAGCGCAGCATCAGCGCACTATCGCCAGGCTACAAGGTGAAAAGGTCAAAAAAGTCAAAGCAGCGGCGGACGCCGGCAAGAAAAGCGCCGATGCCAGCGTGGCAGCCAACAAGGCCTCCTCTGCCTCAACGGTCAAATCCAAGTTACGCGACGTCGAGCGCTACAGCGGCCAGCAGACCAAAGCGCTCTCTGATGTGAGTCAGTTGGAAAAGAAAATTTTCGAGGCACAGACGCGACTCGCACAGAGTGAGCAACGCCTTGCCGAGGCACTCAAACGCGACCAGAAACGTGCTGATGCCGCGCAGGAGCAGCGCCTTCGCCAGATCAATGATGGGCTCTCCCGCCATGATGTGCTTCATGACCAGGCGGCACGGGAAATCGAGAAGCTGAAAGCCTTACCAGAAAAAATCACAGTAGTCTTTTTCGCTGCTGACCCCGGTAGCGACCATAGCAACAGACTCTTACTAGACGAGGAAGCGCGCTTGATTGGCGAGAAAATTAGGGCTTCCGAGCACCGGGCTGCGCTTGAGTTTCACACACGCTGGGCCGTCAGGCCGATGGACGTATTTCAAGCTACCAATGAGCTAAAACCGACCATCGTCCATTTCAGTGGCCACGGCACGAGTGCTGATACGTTGGTGCTTCAGGATGACCAAGGAAATGCGAAGCACGTGGCTCTGGAAGGCATAGTGAGCGCCATGGCGATCGGCTCAGAAGCGCTGAAGTTGGTCTTCTTCAATACCTGCCATTCGCACAATCAAGCCGAAGCATGCATCCGCCATATACCTGCGGCAATCGGCATGAATCGCGATGTGGGCGATTTGCCAGCTCGTTTCTTCGCAGCCCAGTTCTACTCAGCGATTGGATTCGGTCACTCCATCAACCGAGCATTCAGCCAAGCAAAAGCGCTGGTTGCGATGGAGTTCCCTGGTGAGGAGGACATACCAGAGCTCTACGAGCAGGACGATGAGTCGCTAGTCCTTGTTAGGCCTCCCGAGGCGTGATGCGACAGCATGGGGCGAATGCATTTACTAGGGCTGAGGCATTTGATTCGTAGGTGATGCGATGCCGAGAGTAAAGCAGGAAGTGGATGCTGCGCAGTTCATCGAATCCTTACGCGAGGTGACGATCAACTGGGCGCATCGGCATGACTTTTGGTTTGATGCCTGGCTTAAAGATCCTATAGACCACTACAACGATGAGCCACACGAGTCAGGCCCTCTACTTCTTTTGTGCGCAGATGGCCCTATATCGTCGGTTCTTGAGTGGGATGCCCCTGAAGCTCAGGAGCTGCGTTCAGAGCTGGATAGCTTGGGTGTATTTATAGAGTGTGAAACGAGAGGAACTTATGCATTTTACCTTAATGACTGGGAATCAGAACTGCAAAGAGCCTCTTATCGACTAGCCAACTGGCGATGGATCTGCCGTTTAATTGAGGCAGACACCGCAGATGTCAGCGGTGATCTATACAGCTATTTCGCCGATAGGCCAGATGATGTGCATAGGCTGACCCCACGAGAGTTTGAGACGCTGATAAGCAGCGTTTTCAATGCCCGGGGATGGAAAACCGAGCTGGGCCCCGGATCAGGTGATGGTGGGGTAGATCTGCGAATTTGGCAAAGCGACCCCATAGGTGACCTTCTAACCCTCGTCCAGATAAAAAGGCACGCTCGGAATCGGCCAATTAGATTGGATGCTGTCGCCGCCCTAGAAGCGCATGTTAATCGTCAAGGAGCCAGCCGAGGCCTATTCGTCACATCCTCTAGATATCTCCCCGGAGTTCATCGTTTTGCTGGCCCTCAATCGCGGATTATCTTGGCTGACACAACTGATCTGGCTCGATGGTGCGCAGACTCGGCACAAGAGATGCACACCGCCCGGAATCGAGCGCTCGCGCTGACCGAATTGAAACCCCTTTTAGAGCGCATCAGTAAACAGGGAAAAGACCCGCGACTTGTTGTAGGGGGGCTGACCCTCCCGTCGTTCTGCATTGTGCTCAGGGAGTCCAAGACCTCGGCACTTTTGGCACACATCCCCAGCATATTATTTTCTGGTGACATGTATTGGGGGACGTTGGTGCCCAACCTGACTGGAGAGCTCATTCACTCTGAGCACAGAGAAATCGTCTTTCGTGCTATCCGCAAGGAGAAAGACGGACAGGTGTCCTACTGGGGGCACAGAGAGCTTTACCACGTATGGGACGGGAAGCCTGCGCAGATCGACCATTGGGATTGAAAAGCCAGCGATCAACAGAACCATTTGTATAAGTCGAAGTACAGAAGTTCTCTTTTTTGCGAGGCGACTAGTGAGCACTCCGCCTCTAAAGCTTAAGGCATCGCATCGAGCAGCAGCTTTCTGTTACTTAGCGTCGTTCCTCCAGTGTTTTTACTTTGCTCGCGGAGCTGTTCCGTAACACCGTTGCACCTGAAAGGTCGTTCTACGATAGATGTAGATCGGGTCAGGCAAGCGGAGCGCGCAGGCGTGAGGATGAAAGCCCGTAAGGGCCAAGACCGGAGGGCTTGGTTTACGACAGCCGTCCCTGACAGGGGTACGCCCTAAAGGTAGTCTTACCCCAAGAATTCAGACATGCAGAAAGATGGCCAGGGTAAGCACACCTGAACAGTCAGCCGCGTAGGCGGATCACTGCTGTAGTGTGATGTGGCTGGACACGCACGCCATGAAAGCCCAATCCCTGAAGACTGGCTACACTCGATTGTTCGCGATTATGACTTGCTACCTTGGAGGCAACCTATGCCAGACAATATTACACCAGCAACCATTTACTCTGCTTCCAATCCGCGTCAGGCAGGCACCTTCCCTGACTCGCAGCATGACCAGCTTTGGATTGCAGATATCAAGGCCTGCGCTGTAGGAGGCTCCTGCCGGTTGTTTAGGGATGTGATGTTTGTCGAATCGCAGGAGACTGTATACCTCTACGGGCTCGAACACGAGGACGGCCGCCCACGAGAGGTAAAAGAAGAATTGGCTGCCTCTCAGCAACTCTTCGTTGATTTTGTACGAGAGCAAAATGAGCTGTTGCAGGCCAGGATGGGATTGCTCGCTCCGGTTTTCCTGGGGATGGAATACGCCTCTGAAGCTCGTGTGACCGCAGCGTACATGATCCGACGCGAAAACCTCCGATACCTGGCCCTGGGATATCGTAATTATGAGGGCGAGTACGTCAGGGAGAAATTAGAAACCCCGGATGATTGGCTGGACAATGCAAGAGCGATCATCACTTTTGAAGAGCTGAGCGCATCGGATAATTGATGGCTTTCTCGGCAAAATAAGCAATGGCCTGATCAAAACAGTTTGTTCATTCCAGTCCAGCAGCAGTGCAAAAGCCTAAATCGCCTTGGGAATCAGGTTTTGTACGGAGAGTCGTCAAGCGAAGAAACTTTCCGTGCAAAACCTGACAGGTTATTTCTATTGCACCTATATTGTAAAATTAACAGTGCCCAACCTAACTTTCTGATTAAATCGTGCAACCACTTTAGCTAATAGTGACGTGTGAGACTGTATATCGATATACTGAAAACTACTGATGTTATCAATGAAGCTACCTGTCCAGTCATTGTACAAATGTGAAAACAGCAGCATAGCCTTTCCCCAATCAAACGATGCCGGGCGCGGACAATTTCGTTCATCTTTCAATGAAAGCCTGTAATAATCACCGAACTGAATCCGTCTAACCAAGCCGACATTGCCTAGTGTATATCTATACATGCAGCGTGCCTTTCTACCACTGTAGCTCTCATATAGGCCAAGCATAGCAAGATAGTGTAAGTCATTGTCTGCCAATCCATAGCTGAATGAATACGAGACAATTAGCCCAGACCCTGAGTCTATGACAAGACATATAGCCGAAGCAACATAGCTCCGATCATGTCGAATATAGACCCTCAAGTCAGGAATCCAATAAATAGGGAATAGATACGTGTACATCAAACTATCTCCGTCCGGATAGCATCGAAGCGTTAAGCAGATATGTGCTGTGAAACTCCAGAATGATTAGAAGTCGATTAGGATTAGCCACTCTCTGCCAGATGCAGTTAGCCGAGAAAGGAAAATATAGGTCAAAGTCGACTTGCAATTTACTTGCCTCGCACTCATCAATCCAGCCTAACATCAAACCAACCATGTAGAAAGCGTGGCCGCGAGCCATTCCCGTCGAAAGAAATGGTCTCTGATAAAACGGAGTGAGCGGGCCTTTGCTCCTGTAGCCGTCTGAATATTGAACTTCGGCTTTCATAACAGAGGGGTGGACAGTAAAAATATCTTTTGCAAGTACGGTGCGCAGTAGTGCCATCAAAAAAGAGCTAACTTCATCATAGATACCTGCCTCCGTCGCCTCCAAAAGCAAGAGCTTTATACGCTCAGCAACGATGATGCCTAATTGCTGAACATTTGAGGTGGAGGTGAACCAGTAATCCTCTCTTTCAAGATGCTTAGGGTATTGATAAGCATATTCGAAAACATCCATGGTGAACTGGATGGAATTCACTAGTACCATATTAGTGCTTCTCAGAGCACATCTATGCTTTATGCAAAAAGGGCTAAATATTGATCGCCAACTTTTTAAATAAACAGGAAAACCAATACTAGTGACCGCCTCATCCATGCACCGCAAGCAATAGTCAGTTTTAAATTTCAACGGTATGAAGTGAGAGTTCTGCAATCCAAACGTGCTTTTCACCCAATCAATCGAGAGATCATAAACCCTCACAAACTCAATCACTTCTTGTGAGTCAAAGTCAAAATCTAGGTCTACTTCATAGCTTAGCCCTCCATTGTAAGCGTGCATCAAAGGGGATTCTAATGCTTCCTCATAGTCAAGTTCGTAAAGCGCTCGCACTTCTGGATCAGGGAAAACTTCCCGGACGCGATACATCCAAGAAGATAAGACCTCATCATCGTACGGCACAGGAATACAGGATTGATTGAATATAGTCATCGTGTTCCCAATAAGTTTTGAATGCAGTTAGTTCTGAGACGAGGCCCTGTTGCTTTAAAAAATGCTCAACAAATTTTAGGTGGATTCGTTTATATGCCTTATCTAATTCCAGTTCGGCGTGAAGCCTTAAGGATTCCAAGTCTTTTATTACAGTAATTGAGTGATTTGAATTAAGATCATTCCATATACGACTCGCCAGGTCATAATACTCTTCGATCTGAATTTTTAGAGGAACAGCATAGCTTGACCAACAGCTGGCTTGAGCACGAGCTAAAAAGTCCGATACAAGCCTTTTGTCTCGCACAGAAATTACAAAATTCAACCCATCAACTTTGCTGGATATAGTTTGAATTACACCATATACCTCTCGAAGTTCGTATTCATTAGCGATGCAAATATCAAGATCATCAATGAATATAGTCTTACACTGCGACAGAGAAATAACTTTAAGCAGATGCTCTGGTAGCAAGTTTTTGTAAGTTCTTATGCGCCGGACATAATACGCTGCACACAAATGGTCTACGAAATCCCACTTATCGATAAAGATTTGATGACCGATCACCTTGGAAACCAACGAGTGCTGCTTTTGAAGAGCGTTCATGAGAGTACTGATACCACAACCAGCGCTTCCATGAAGCAATATCACCTCCCCTTTGGGGGATAAGATGGCGTCCGATAATTTTTCGGCTATGCGTTCGTGCTCAATAGTGAAATAATGAAGGGCGCAATCGCCCCTCATTATATCCCGAGCTATATTGATAGTTTGGGATGGAGTCATTACTTACTACCTGTCTCCATCGTTATGCAATCAATTCCCTGCAGGCTTGTACCAAGCTCATGGTACATGATGTCCTCGACATCAAATATGTGATTCAATGTGATTCGCTCCGTACCATCAGCAATTGCAGCCCACGCTGAAGCTTGCAAAATTTTTACAATGTTATCGGTAATGCCAAGTGACTTGTTCATGATAGTCAGGCAAAGCTCCTGATCACGAAAATCAGTCGGCTTTTTCAATGGCAGCCGATGGATATAGCTGAAAACAAAGTTTCGGAAGTTCTCACCATTCTCCCAAGACTCCAGGTTATGCACCGCGTAACGACGAGCCAATTGTGCGTCCTCACGCAGGAAGCGTGCTGCATCAGGCACGCCAAACGCGAATACCGATAGTCCATAGGTGGAACCTGAAAGGTTCTTCAAAAGGGAGAGATTAGCTCTCCGCTGGAATGGAGAAAGAGTTAGGGCATCATGTACTTCGTCGATCACAATGGCCCTGATATTTTCGGACTTAATTATGTGCTGGAGCTCTGGTGTGATCATCCTGCTCTGTCGAGCCCTCCGACTCGTATCAAGTCCCATCTCTGAAAGGATCAACTCTTTGAGTCCCATGTTGTCCGCGTTTTGGTGCATTGTTACGAACACAATGCGATTGGGTGATGTAACGTTCCTGGCCTGCAGCTCCTCGATTGAGGATGTCTTCCCTGAACCGCCTCGCCCAGTACACAGCAAACAAGGCGCTACTACTTTCCTCGGCATAGACATGATCATATTGATCTTTTTGAATAGCAGATCTGCCGAAGAATGATGAATAAAGATATCTCTCAGGCATGACATAGCCCTTGCTTCGTCAGTCAACTGGAACAGGTGATGACAACTACAATGAACATGCGATAGATCCATATTACTCTTGACTCCAACCTATTGGGTTGCGTGAGTTGCTTTACGCTGCACAAACTAACCCCTGCCTTTTAAATCAGCATGATTTAGTAATTTGAAATTCAGCCTTGTGCTCAGCGAGCACTGAGCAAAGTGATGACCAACGCCGCGATTTTTTAAAAAGCCGTGCAATTACACTTATTAATGAGTAAATGCCTCGTCAGTAGATTGTTGGCGCAACATCATAGTCAATATTCACAGCTGAGCTTTTTGCTGCGAAACCGCGCCAAGCTTGTTTGCTTGGATCTCGCGTCCCTTTGACAACGGTCAAGTTGACCACACTTCTTCGGTCGGTCTTAGGCTGGTTAGCTTTGCCACGAACAGGCTTGGCAGGCTTCTCTGACTTTGTATTGGTAGTTTCTTTCGCAAAATCGCCGACCAATACTGTCCCGTCTTGATTGTTGCTATCAGCCTGCGCATCCAAGGATTCAGTATATTGCTTCTGATCCTTTTTACCCGCCTGCTTTGCCGCTTGTCGTTTGCTTTGCGACGTTTTGCGCTGAGCGTCAGCTGCAATTTGATCGCACAAAGCTAGCGATGCTGTTCCTTCAGGGCTGTTTGTGCCAGCCCTCTCCCCTTTACACTGTCTTTCTACACGATACTCAGCATAGTCATTGCTTCTGCCTGTCTCGTTTCGATAGACCGGGATTTTTTCATATTTTCCGTCCTTGTCTAAATCTACTAGTAAATAAGACAAGTCATTTGGGTCGTACTTAACGGTCAGCTCGGTACGGATTTTCTCTTGCAAGCAAGGGGCATAGTAGAACCTGCCATTCATTTCAATGCCGCAGTTGCGAATGGTCTTCAGCTTTTCCGGATAAAGCACATATCTGAAATTTTTCTGAAGCCCATCCTCAATCTGTCGTGGTGGTGCATGTCGCGCGAAGTGCTCTTTCCACTTATTTAGTGGTGACATTCCAATAGAACTGTGCTTGCGATCATTGTAAGCATGTATGGCACATAAGAAGTATTTTCTCAGTTCCGAAATCGTGAAGCATGCCCTGCCTTCACTATCTTCATCGCCGCGTTCAATGGTATTCGAATAGGTTGTTCCTCGTAAAAAATGAATATGAGAATTCATCATGGTTCCAATCAGTCGTTCAATATGACCGCCCTGATGCTTTTTTCCAACATCACGGTGCTCAATTTTCACACCAAATCGTTTGAGGTTCGCTTTTATAATTTCAGAACGAAACTCGGCTGCGTTGTCTGCATGGAGCACCTCGGGGATGCCAAACATTGGCCAAAGACTTTCGTCAAGACCATAGCTCGCAAGAAGGTTTCTTTTTGAGAGCACGCAGTTTTCGATTAGTAGCGCGACTGTGACGCCATTTGGCGGAAGCAGTGAAAGATAAAATCCCACAATAGCTCGGGTGTGAATACAAATGGCGAAACTAACCCACGGGCGATCAACAACAGTCCTGTCATCTTCGTCTACTATGATTAGATCCACACGGGTGTGGTCGATCTGTACCCATTCTAGCGGGCGAGTCGTAACTTTATATCCTGGGCGAGCTTCAAACGTATCGGCTGCCTCCGCTTTACCGAGACGCATTTGTTCCAGAAACTTTTTGCCTCTGGATCGCAACCTTCTTCTAACTACGTGGTAACTCGGCCTGGGTAGCCCTCTCTCATCTGCGAGGACGTGAGATTTCTTCCATACACTCTCGATGGTAGCTGCCTTGCCTCTATAACTTTTCACTGCCTCAGCAATTATCTCTTCTACCTCAGCAGAAAACTCCAAAGGCGTGTTGCGTCGTCCCGGCTTTCCGGCGACTACCGCAGAAAGGTCTCCGCCAGATGCCTGAACCCTTCGAATTATTTTATAAAACCCCGAGAGCTTCACCCCTATCATCTTTGCTGCTTCTTTAGCTGCAAGACCTCCAGTAAGAAACTGCTTAATGAAAGGTATCCTTTCAGTTGCAATGTTATAGCGATCAATGCTGTGCGTTGAGCTGCTATTAGATAGCTCTGCAGCAGGCAAAGGAGCCTCGCTTGGCTTCACCGCTGGTGCTTGATTCTTAGCCACCACTTCATGTCCCTCTTCACTGTAGAATGCCAATCCAGTCTGATCCTGGCTAATGGCTTGCTACCGTTACATGGAGCGTGGTCATCACTTTTTAGTTTTCAAAGAGCGGGTGTTACAAACGCCGAGCTAGTTTTACTTCCTAAAACCAAACCGTCAACAACCCACACCTTCGACTGCCGTCGATTTATTTAAATATATATTGACGGAATTCAAATCCCATCAATACATTAGTCGCTAATTGAAAATCTTATGACTGGCCTATCAAACCCTTATGGCACGTGCGCTTGGCTGCTTAAAAAAAAAATAATTCCGACCCTGCCGAAATAACTAGTTAGATATATATTGGCAAATGTCTATAACCAAAGCGCGCAGGCAATCTTCGCTGATATGAGAAAATGCGCTAAAAATAGTTTTGAAGTTTCAATCAGCGTAGATTGTTTTTGCACTTATTCAGGACAAATTCCTGTAGCGCGAGCTAATTGATTGGTTTTCTGGACAGTTTCGGTGGAGTTGCAAACATTCAGGACACAATCATGATAATAGTTATAATCAACTTGGACAAAAGCCTGTAAAATGTGTCCGGAAAGCAAATCGACCGGCTGGAGAGCAAATGTGACGGGGCTTTAGGGTTTTGTCCTTAAATAACAACGGTCACACCCAATTTGGCGCTGCATTGCAAGGCGACGCCGTGGCCGGCAACGGCACTACCACATCGTAATTCGCCGTCCCAATCGGTCGGCCCTGTTCAATAGCCAGTGTGCCCCGCGTTCCCAATCAAATCTTGCCGAACACTCGAAACCGTCTGGGCAGCCTTGCCCTCAAGTGCTCCGCTTGAGCCGATTATCTGGCGGCAGACAGCTTGTCGACTGGGCCAGCACGTAACTTTTGCGCTTGGATATACGCTTCCTTAGATGGAGACAGGTGCCCGCGGCACAGCGAAACCAAAGCCTCTACGTCGCCACCTCGCAGTGCATTTATCAATTCCCAATGGTCTTGGCGTGAACGTTCGAGCTGGGACGGCATGGCGATGGTTGACGAGCGCATCGAATGGGCTCGCTGGGCATGGTTGCTGATGGCCTCGACGAGTACCGGGTTCTTCGCCAGGCTGAACAGCTCTCGGTGAAAGCGCACGTTCAGGCGAAAGAGCTGGCGCAGATCGCTACGTTCCACCGCATCATCATGGGCGTGTTGGATCGACAGCAGAGTCTGCAAGCGCTCTTCAGGGACCGGAAGCTGAATGAGGCGGACACAATAGGTTTCGAGCAGCTCACGGACCTCGTAGAGATGCTCGACCTCTTCGATCGTATAGGCCTTTACCAACGCGCCAATATTGCGTTTGCGTTCGACAAGCCCCATTTGCTCAAGCTCCGCAAGAGCGTTCCGTACCGCATGGCGCTTGAGTCCGAAGCGCGCCATCAGATCGTCTTCGACCAGGCGCTCGCGCGGGTGCAGCGTACCGAGCACAATTTCTTCTTCCAGCGTCTCGATTACTGACTGCGGACTGTTAGCCGCATCTGAAACCGGCGCTATCTGCGATTCATCCAAGGGCGTTTCCAGGTGCTATCGAACTTATCAGCAGGACTATAGAGGGATTCTGGTACTGCCTCAACGGGACGCGCCGCATGGGTTGCCACGATATTCATATCATGGCTAAATGCGTTCATTAGATTATTGATAATAATATCGACAAAGGTGAAATCCGATGGTGGACAAGAAAACAGACGACACCGTGGTCGTACCGACGGGCCTGCGCAAGGGGCTTACGAATTATGGGGATACCGGCTTCTCGCTCTTTTTGCGTAAGGCGTTCATCAAGGGCGCCGGCTATACGGACGATGCGCTGGACCGCACCATCGTCGGCATCATAAATACCGGTAGCGGTTACAACCCCTGTCATGGCAATGCACCGCAACTGATCGAGGCGGTTAAGCGCGGCGTGATGCTGGCCGGCGGACTCGCAATCGACTTCCCCACCATTTCCATCGGTGAAAGCTTTTCCACGCCGACCAGCATGTACTTGCGCAACCTGATGTCGATGGACACGGAAGAAATGATCCGTGCACAGCCCATGGACGCCGTGGTGCTCATTGGTGGATGCGACAAAACCGTACCCGCACAGCTGATGGGCGCCGCCTCGGCAAACATCCCCACCGTGCAACTGATCACCGGCTCCATGCTGACGGGCGGCCATCGTGGGGTACGCGTCGGTGCCTGTACCGATTGTCGACGTTACTGGGGACAGTACCGTGGCGAGGAGATCGACGAGGCTGAAATCGTCGAGGTCAATTCGAAGCTGGTTGCCAGCGTTGGAACTTGCTCGGTAATGGGGACCGCCAGCACCATGGCCTGTATCAGCGAGGCGCTGGGTATCGTGTTGCCCGGCGGAGCGACGCCACCGGCCGTTACCTCCGATCGCATGCGCATTGCCGAACTCACCGGCAAGCAGGCCGTCGAAATGGCCCGCAGCCAACTCACGCCCGACAAGATCCTCACGCCCAAGGCTTTCGAGAACGCCCTGCGCGTGCTGCTGGCCATCGGTGGCTCCACCAATGGCATCGTGCACCTGACCGCCATTGCCGGACGCATGGGCTATGACATCGACCTGGAGGCCTTCGATCGTATGAGCAGGGACACTCCGGTACTGGTCGACCTCAAACCGTCCGGCCAGCATTACATGGAAGACCTTCATCGCGCAGGCGGGCTGCAGACGGTGCTGCGCGAACTGCGTCCGTTGCTCCATCTCGACGCGCTCACCGTTACCGGTCGCACGTTAGGCGAAGAGCTCGATCAAGTGCCGGTCTTCAAGCAGGACGTGGTGCGCAGCGTGAAGGACCCGATCTATCCGGTCGGTGGCATCGCGTTTTTGCGCGGCAGCCTTGCGCCCGAAGGCGCCATCATCAAGCAGTCCGCCGCCGACGCGACGCTGATGGAGCACGAAGGCCGTGCAGTCGTGTTCGAAAACTCGGAGGATCTAGCCCGGCGCCTGGATGATCCCGACCTCGACGTAAACGCCGACGATGTGCTGGTGCTCAAGAATATCGGCCCAATTGGCGCGCCCGGCATGCCTGAAGCTGGCTACCTGCCCATTCCGAAAAAACTCGCGCGCGCTGGCGTCAAGGACATGGTGCGGATATCCGACGGTCGCATGAGTGGCACCGCTGCCGGGACCATCGTGCTGCATGTGACGCCGGAGGCTGCATTGGGTGGACCGCTGGCTCTGGTGCAGAGTGGCGATCGGATTCGTTTGAGCGTCTCCAAGCGCAGCATCGACTTGCTGGTAGCCGAGGATGAACTCGAGGGCCGGCGCGCAGCCCTTGTGCTGCCCAAACCCCAGAACGCCGAGCGCGGCTACCGCAAGCTCTTCTTCGAACAGATCACCCAGGCCGACAAAGGCTGCGATTTCGACTTCCTGCGTCCACCGACCATGCAAGGTCGGGTCCCCAGTGGTTCCAGCGACTGATTTCACTCAGCGCTTGCGCATGCGCCGGATGACCGGCGCGCTTTTACGCTCCTCACAATAACAATCGGAGTCCGAATGGAAAGTAATGCCCTGATACTGACGGTCACAGCGACGTCGATCGTCGCCCTGCTCTTTCTGATCGTCAAACTTAAATTCCAACCCTTCCTTGCGCTGATTCTGGTCAGTCTCGGCGCGGGCCTCGCCATTGGCATGGCGCCGCAAGACCTCCTCGCTTTCATCGTCAAGTCGATGGGCGGCACGCTGGGCTTCGTCGCGTTGATTATCGGACTCGGATCGATGTTCGGCGAGATGCTGCGCGTCTCGGGCGGCTCGGAGCGCTTAGCGCTGACCCTGATCGACAAATGCGGGGACCGCAGCGTTCCCTGGGCGTTGGGACTGGTCGGATTCCTCGTCTCCATCGCCGTGTTCATCGATGTGGCCATCGTCATCCTGGTGCCCCTGATCTACGGCATCGCACGCCGTACCGGCAAGTCCCTGCTCTATTACGGCATCCCGCTGTGCGCAGGGCTGAGCGTGACCCACACTTTTCTGCCGCCAACCCCCGGCCCGATCGCGACCGCCAGCATTCTGGGCGCCGACCTCGGTTGGGTCATCATCTGGGGCGTGATCGCCGGATTGCCAGCGATGGCCGTCGCGGGTCCCATGTTCGGCAAGTTCATTTCGAGCCGTATCTTCGTTCCGGTGCCTGAATACATGGTGACCGGGGAGAGCAAGTTCGATGACCCGAGCAAATTGCCGGCATTCAAAGGCGTGGTCCTCACCCTTCTGTTGCCGCTGGTGCTGATCCTCGGAAACACCTCGGCCGAGATGCTGCTGTCCGAAGGAAATCCGCTACGTGACATCTTGATGTTTATCGGCAACCCGATCATCGCCCTGCTGCTGACGACGCTGCTGACCTTTTGGATATTCGGACATAATCGCGGCTTTACGGCGGACCAGTTGCAGAAGATCGCTACCAAGGCGCTGGAGCCAGCCGGGATCATCATCCTGATCACCGGAGCGGGTGGTGTGTTCGGCAAGGTGCTGGTCGAATCAGGCGTCGGCAAGATCCTCGCCGATGCGATGCAGGACATGAACATGCCGCTCGTGCTGTTCGGCTTTGCAACGGCGGCGATCATGCGGATTTCCCAAGGGTCGGGTACCGTAGCGATGATCACTGGCGCAAGCCTGACGGCACCGGTGGCTCAGTTGCTTGGCGCAAGTCCGCAAATGCTGGCGCTGTGCACTATCGCCATTGCCTGTGGTGGCGCCGCCTTCTCGCACGTCAATGATTCAGGCTTCTGGATGGCCAACCGGTACTTCGGCATGAGCGTCTCCGACACGCTGAAATCCTGGACGGTGATGAAAACGATCGTCGGCCTGACCGGTCTCGCTATCTGCCTGCTGATCAGCCTGTTCATAACCTGACCCCCATCGGGCCTGGCCAACGGACCACAGGGAGCCCCGTCGCATGCGGGGCTTTCTTTTTTCGCGGCTCCGGAGGCTCGACGCACAAGCCCCTCCCCTGACTATCGGTGCTGCAGCACCACACTACGGATATCGTCGGCCAGCTGGCGTACCCGCTCTTCGCTGGTGTCCCAAGAGCACATGAAGCGTGCGCCGCCGACACCGATGAATGTGTAGAACATCCAGCCGCGGTTCCTCAACGCTTCTAGCGCCAACGGCGGAATGCTCACGAAGACACCATTTGCTTCGACGGGAAACATCAGCTCTACGCCCGGCACGTCGCTGATCAGTTTTGCGAGCAATTGGGCGCAGTGATTGGCGTGCTCGCCATATTTGATCCAGGCGTTGCTCTCCAGTAATCCAACCCATGGTGCGGACAGAAAGCGCATCTTGGATGCCAGCTGACCAGCTTGCTTGCAACGGTATTCGAAGTCTTCGGCCAGTTCCCGGTTGAAAAACAGGATCGCTTCGCCCACGGCCATGCCGTTTTTGGTACCACCGAAACAAAGCACGTCCACGCCCGATTTCCAGCTCAGCTCGGCGGGCGTCAGGTCGAGGAATGCACAGGCATTGGAAAACCGCGCGCCATCCATATGCAGATGCAGCCCAAGCTCCGTACAGGTATCGCTGATCGCACGGAGTTCGTCGGGCCGGTAGACGGTACCGATTTCAGTGGCTTGCGTAATGCTGATGACACGCGGCTTGGGGTAATGGATGTCCTTGCGCTTGAGCGCGACTTCGCGAATCGCCGCCGGGGTCAGCTTGCCCTCCTCGGTCCGCGCCACCAGCAATTTGGAGCCGTTGGAGAAGAATTCCGGCGCGCCGCATTCATCGGTTTCGATATGCGCGATATCTCCGCAGATGACGCTGTGATAGCTCTGGCACAAGGAAGACAGCGCCAGGGAGTTGGCCGCCGTGCCATTGAATGCGAAGAACACTTCGCAATCGGTTTCGAACAACTGGCGGAAATGGTCAGCGGCGCGCGCAGTCCACTGGTCATCACCGTAGGCCCGGTCGTGCCCCTGATTCGCTCTGGCCATGGCATCCCAGGCCTCAGGGCAGATGCCTGAATAATTGTCGCTGGCGAATTGCTGATTAGCGGTGGTCATTTAAGCCTCTTTTGGTTGCTGCCTCAGCGAGTGATCGGCAAGAAGATAACGGTGTAAAGCCCCAGAACCCCAAGCATGAAAACCGAAGCGCCCAGCCACAGGATCGAGGACGCATCGGCATGAATGCGTCCACTCTTCAGTGCGCTGGCGCTACGTGTATAGCGGCGTTGCTGCGTGGCCCAGATGTACAGCGCCGTGATCAGCGAAACCGCTAACAGCATGCCGACGAAGGCTCCGTGATAGGGCATCCAGCGCAGGAACAGCGCGCTGACGGCGATCATGGTGAGCAAGGTCCGCCCCCATGCCAGCGATGTGCGTTCCGGCTGCAGGCCGGGATCTTCGTGTAGCGGCGGACGTGGCGGTTTGGGTTTCAGGCTTCGACGAACGGATATGTGCATGGTCAACCACGAAGCGCGATGAAACTGATCAGGGTCAACGTGACGAGCGTGCCGCCGATCGACAGGATCGGGATCAGCAGCGGAAACGGCAGCGGCCTGTTGTGGCGCATGGCACGCTCGATGTTCAGCCAGCGGATACAAGCCGTCGAGCTGATGAACATGGCCAGCAACAGCAGTGAAATCGACAGGAGCTTGCGTAGCTCCAACGCAAATATGCTGCCGGCAAAGGCTTCGACTGCTACGCCGCCAGCCAGTAGCGCCAGCGAGGTGCGGATCCAGGCAAGAAAGGTTCGCTCGTTGGCCAGGGTGAACCGGGGGTCGGGCTCCCTTCCGCCGGATAGTAACCGGTGACTCCAGCGACTTCGTTCCATCAAGTGATGCGTCTCCGATGGGGGTTGGACCAGACTCATTCAAACAGAAACGTTACCGCCCTGCAGGTTCATTTGTGGCGATTTCACCGATGCGTCGGCACAGCGAAGGCGCGAGCTCTCATGCTACTGTGCGCCATCGAAAACCGCCCTGGAGAGACTCATGCTGCTTCGTCTGGTCACCGCTTTCGTTCTCGGCACCGCCACCCTGACGGCCATGGCAAACGACCCTGCTCACGCCCATCATGCAATGGCCGGCGCGCCTGCCGTTACGCAAGCATGGTCCCGCGCCATGCCGCCAAGCGCGCCAACCGGCGCCGTGTATTTCACGTTGCGTAATCCGGCCGATAAGCCGGATCGGCTTATCGGCGTGCAGACCCCCCTCGCGGAGAAAGCCGAACTGCATACTCATTTCCATGAAGGCGAGGTCATGCGTATGGAACGAATCGACGCGGTAGACCTACCTGCCGGTGGCGAAGTTGAGTTCAAGCCGGGCGGCAATCACGTCATGTTGTTCAAGCTGAGCGAACCGCTGGTAGCCGGCGAGGAGTTTCCTCTCACGCTGATATTCGAAAACGCTGGAGAGGTGGCCGTCGAGGTTAGCATTCAGCACCAGGCCCCGGAGTCGAACGACAACGGGCATATGCATCACTAAAGCCTTGGCGAGTCAGCGCGGCGGGTTTCGGTCCTGCCGCGTCCGTCGATAGAGTCACCCTCCTCTTTACCCATTAGAAATCGGCTGCAGTTGATTTGCTGCGCAATCCAACCATGCGGACGACGCAGCATCCCGATCAGAAACCCGTTGGCGTGCGCATGGTGACGAACTCTTCGGCTGCCGTCGGGTGGATGCCGACGGTATCGTCGAAGATGCGCTTGGTCGCGCCCGCCTTCAGTGCCACAGCCATGCCTTGCATGATTTCGCCCGCGTCCGGCCCGGCCATGTGGCAGCCCAGTACCTTGTCGGTGTCGGCATCGACCACCAACTTCATCAAGCTGCGCTCGAGGCTGCCGGTCATGGTCAGTTTCATCGGCCGGAAGCGACTCTCGAACAACGTTACCTTGTGGCCTTGCTCGCGTGCTTCTTCTTCGGTCAGCCCAACGGTCGCCATGTTCGGCAGGCTGAATACCGCCGTGGCGATGGTGTTGTAGTCGACCGGCCGGTATTCATCGGGCTTGAACAGTTGACGCGCCATCGCCATGCCTTCGGCAAGCGCGACGGGCGTCAGTTGGATTCGCCCGATCACGTCACCGATCGCCAGGATTGAGGGCGCTGAGGTCCTGAACTGCTCGTCAACCGCGATGAAACCCCGATCATCGAGCGCGACGTCGACGTTCTCCAATCCCAGTCCTTCGAGCATCGGCCGCCGCCCCGTGGCGTACAGGATGCAGTCCGCTTCAAGGGTACGCCCATCTTTCAGCGTGGCGAGCAGGCTGCCATCAGTCTGTTTGTCAATGCGCGCGATGTCGGCGTTGAACTGTAGGTCGATGTCCTTCTTGATCATCTCGTCCTTCAGGTGATCACGCAGCGAGCCATCGAAACCACGCAGGAACAGCTCGCCCCGGTACAGCAACTTGGTATCGGCGCCACAGCCATGGAAGATCGAGGCGAACTCGACGGCAATGTAGCCGCCCCCAACCACCAGCACGCGGCGCGGCAGTTCGTCGAGGTAGAAGGCTTCGTTGGAGGTGATGGCGTGCTCGCGGCCTGGAATCTCCGGCACGAAGGGCCAGCCGCCAGTCGCGACGAGGATATGTTCGGCGCGGTAGTGCCGGCCTTCGACTTCAACCGTATGGGCGTCGATCAGGCGTGCGTGCGCTTGCAGCAAGGTGACGCCACTGTCGGTCAGCAGGTTCTTGTAGATGCCGTTGAGTCGCTGGATTTCACGGTCCTTGTTGGCGATCAGGGTTTTCCAGTCGAAGGTCGCACCATCGATCGTCCAGCCATAGCCTTGGGCCTGACCGATGTCTTCGGCATAGTGGGCTCCGTAGACCAGCAGTTTCTTCGGTACGCAGCCGACGTTTACGCAGGTGCCGCCCAGATAACGGCTTTCGGCGACCGCGACGCGGGCACCGTAGCTGGCAGCGAAACGTGCCGCGCGGACGCCGCCGGACCCTGCGCCGATGACGAAAAGATCGAAGTCGTAAGCCATGAACTGTTGTCTCCCTTGTAGAACGGACAGCATAACCCAGGCTGTTGGCCTGATTCACCGGAGGTCTGCCGCATGCGCCCTACCCTGACCCATCTCGCACTGCATGTTCCCGATCTGGATGCCTGCATCGCGTTCTATGCGCAGTTCTGCGGTATGCACGTGTTCCACGAACGCGCCGGAAAAGGGTCGCGCATCGTTTGGATGGCTGAGCCTGGAAAGGAGCGCGAATTCATCTTCGTGATCATGCCGGGAGGCCAGAACCGTAAGCTGGCTGAAGATGATTACAGCCATTTCGGCTTCGCGCTGGCGAGTCGCGCCGAGGTCGAGACGATTGCGGAGCGCGCCAGGCAGGCCGGATGCCTGATCTGGGAGCCGCGTGACGAGCCCTATCCGGTCGGTTATTACTGCGGTGTTCGTGATCCGGCTGGCAACTATGTCGAATTCAGCTATGGCCAGCCATTGGGTCCGGGCGCCGAGGATTTGCCGGCGCCGTGAAACACAAAGGCCACCCGAAGGTGGCCTTGTTGCATGGCGTAGGTCAGAACGCCTTGCCGGTGAGGTAGAAGTTCTCGTAGCAGAAGTTGGTCGCCGCGATATAACCCTCTGCACTACCGCAATCAAAACGCTGACCCTTGAACTTGTATGCCAGCACGCAGCCATCCTGAGCCTGACGCATCAAGGCGTCGGTGATCTGGATTTCGCCGCCCTTGCCCGGCTCGGTCTGCTCGATCAGGTTGAAGATGTCCGGGGTCAGGATGTAACGGCCGATGATCGCCAGGTTGGACGGCGCGTCTTCCGGCTTGGGTTTCTCGACCATGTGGCTGACACGGAAGATGTCGTCGCGGATCATCTCGCCGGCGATGACGCCATATTTGCTGGTTTCTTCCGGCGGCACTTCCTGGATGGCAACGATCGAGCAGCGGAACTGGTTGTACAGCTTGACCATCTGCGCCAACACCGGATCGCCATCGAGGTTGATGCACAGGTCGTCCGCGAGGACCACTGCGAAGGGCTCGTCGCCGATGAGCGGACGGCCGCTGAGAATGGCGTGGCCAAGCCCCTTCATTTCCACCTGACGGGTGTATGAAAAGCTGCATTCGTCGATCAGTTTACGAATGCCGACCAGGTATTTTTCCTTGTCGGTGTTGCGGATCTGATGCTCAAGTTCGTAGCTGATATCGAAGTGGTCTTCCAGGGAGCGTTTGCCACGGCCGGTAACGATCGCGATCTGGCTGAGCCCGGCTGCCAGTGCCTCTTCTACCCCGTACTGAATCAGAGGTTTGTTCACTACCGGCAACATCTCCTTGGGCATGGCCTTGGTCGCAGGAAGGAAGCGCGTGCCATATCCGGCCGCAGGAAAAAGGCATTTCTTGATCATGTGAGTCCTTGAGAAGATTGTTCCGGTTGATGCACTGCGCCTGGATCGGTCAACAGCCATACCCTGCACGTCCTGCCGCCAGCGGCTGACTAGAGGCTACGACCACCGAAACGGCGAGGGGTTCGCACATTTTCTGAGCCAATTCGAGGCCACGTTAGCAATCAAGCGACCGGCGGTTATTGACCTACGCACCGACATAGCTTGATCGGTGCTGAGCCGCTTGCCAAGTGGGCGTGCGAGATCGGCATGAGCGGACCCTCGCGTCCGAGTTGTTGCACAGCGTGATGACATCGATGCGACGCTGGCAGAGAAAAATCGACCGCAACATCACAATGTTGAAGCCGGACTTCAGCCCCGCTTGTGCCGCCTTCTTGATCTGGGACAGCCGACTCGTGAACTAGAATCGGGATAATCGTCGCCATGAAGTCGCGGGCCGTCGACAGCGACCCGTCCGACCACTCCCCTATCAACCGCAAGGTGAGAGCAGACATGGACCAAACGCCGAGCTTTAACCGCGCCCTGGTCGAGAAGTATGACCGTCCGGGGCCTCGCTATACCTCCTACCCCACCGCGCCGCAGTTCCATCAGGCTTTCGCCATGGACGACTACCGCAGCGCCGCGACGGAAACCAACGAGGCCGTGACGCCCAAGCCGCTGTCGGTGTATATCCATATTCCGTTCTGCAAGAGCCTTTGCTACTACTGCGCCTGCAACAAGATCATCACTCACAAGACCGATCGGGCCGTCGAGTACCTGGACTACCTCAAGCGTGAAATAAAGATGCAGGCCGCGCTGTTCGATCGCTCGCGCAAGTTGACCCAGTTGCATCTGGGCGGTGGCACGCCGACCTACCTCACCAGCGAACAGCTGGCGGACCTGATGGCCGCGCTGCACGATGCTTTCAACATGGACGACAGCGACGATCACGAGTTTTCGCTGGAAGTCGATCCGCGCACCGTCACCCCAGCGCAGATTCATCAACTGCGCGCGCTGGGCTTCAACCGCCTGAGCTTCGGCGTGCAGGACTTCGACGAGCAGGTGCAGATCGCCGTCAACCGTATCCAGACCGAAGAGCAGACCCGCGAGTTGGTCCAGGCTGCCCGAGACGCGAACTTCAAATCGATCAGCGTTGACCTGATCTACGGTCTGCCATTGCAGACGGTGGACAGCTTCAACACCACGCTGAACAAGATCATCGACATCCGCCCCGACCGGATCGCCGCTTACAGCTACGCGCATTTGCCTGACCTGGTTCGCGCGCAGAAGCTGATTCGCCCTGGAGATATGCCGCCGCCGGAACGCAAGCTGGAGTTGCTGGAGCTGACCATCAAGCGCCTGACCGATGCTGGGTACGTCTATATCGGCATGGATCATTTCTCCCTGCCGGAGGACGAGCTGACCCTCGCCCGTGCCAACGGCACGCTACAGCGCAACTTCCAGGGGTACTCGACTCATGCCGACTGCGATCTGATCGGCCTCGGCATTTCCTCCATCGGCAAGGTCGGCGACAGCTACAGCCAGAACGTGAAAGAACTGTCGCAGTACTACGCGCGTTTGAACGAAGGGATGCTGCCGGTGCACCGCGGCTACAAACTGAGCGAGGACGATCGCCTGCGCCGCGACGTGATCATCTCGTTGATGTGCCACGGCCGCATCGACTTCGCCGAGATGGAGAGGCGCTACGGCATCGTCTTCCGCGATTATTTCACCGACTCGCTGGCCAAACTCGATGAGCACGTCGCTGACGGCCTGGTCGAAATCCGTGACGATGCCGTGGTGCTGTTGCCTCAGGGCCACCTGATGATGCGCAATGTGGCGATGGCCTTCGACGCCTACTTGGGCGGTGAACAGCGGGGACGGTTCTCGCGTACCGTCTGACGCTTGGCTCGCGCCTCCTGCATCAAACACAGGAGGCCCACCTCCGCGATACCCCCGCGCTATCCATGCACGCCATGATTGAACCACTGATCGTCCCGGCGTTGCCAAACCCAACGACAACTGTATAAATACCCAGCTCGACGGGCGATGTTGCCCGCGCCTACCGAACCGGACGTTCGATGCGCCAGGCCCTAGAAAACCCCTTCTATTACCTCGACAATTTCTGCCAGGTACTCGCCTGGGTCGGCGAGCGCCACGGTGATTTGCTGGACGACGACGAACGCGCGTTCCTTGATCGCTTTCCACAGATTCCTCAAGCCTCGCAAGCCCTGCTGGTGCGCATGGTGATGCGTAAAGGCACGCTGTTTCGCGCCAGCAAATTGCGCTACGAGGAGATCGGTTGTCCGTTGCAGGCTTCGGCTGTGCTGATCGAGCACGGCTGGATCGAGGCTAACCCGGTGCTGGATCTCGTCCAGCTGTTCGGCCTGCTGAAGAAAGATGAATTGCTGCGCGTGTTCGGCGGCGCCGCCAACGGCCAGCGCAAGGGCGATCTGCTCCAGGCCTTGCTGGCTGAACATGAGCAGGCAAAATCCTTCGCCAGCTGGTGCGAAATGCTCGGTGATGCGGCGTTCGGCCTGGCCATCGGCGACCTGTGCGACCGGCTGCGGCTGATGTTCTTCGGCAATATTCATCAGGACTGGTCCGAATTCGTGCTTGCCGATCTGGGCATCTTCCGTTACGAGCAGGTCGCCTTCTCCCCGGCTTCCCGTGCCTTCCACGCGCGCTCCGAGGTGGACGCCTACCTGCATCTGCATCGCTGCCGCGAACGTTTCGATGCTGGTGAAGCGGTCGAAACCGTGCTGCTGGATATCCCAGCGACGCCATACGCCAACGACTGGCTGGAGAATCGCCGCGGCAAATTGCTGCTGAACCTGGCTCGGCAATACGAGCGCAACGGCGACTTGTCCCGGGCGTTACAGTTGCACGCCGCCAACCGCTACCCCGGTGCACGCGAGCGAGCGATCCGCGTGCTGGAACGTTGCGATCAGCCGGAAGCAGCTTTGCAACTGGCTCTGGCCGCCCAGGCTGCGCCTGAAAGCGAGCACGAAGCCCAGCAGCTGCAACGCATCCTGCCGCGTCTGCGACGCGTCCTGGGTGAACCCGCCGCGCGCCGCGCCAGCATTGCCCAGCCGGAACGAATCGACCTGATCTTGCCCAGGTCGAACGGAATGAGTGTCGAGCACGCGGTGCGCGAACACCTGACACGCGACGATGCGCCCGTCTACTACGTGGAAAACGCGCTGATCAATTCGCTGCTGGGCCTGCTCTGCTGGGAAGCGATTTTCGCGCCCGTGCCCGGGGCTTTCTTTCACCCCTTCCACGCCGGACCGGCAGACCTCGCTCGATCCGATTTTCATGCCCGCCGCGCCGAGTTGTTCAGCGAATGCCTGAGCAAGCTCGGCACGGACGAATACCGCGACTGCATACGTCGGATGTATCAGCAGAAGTTCGGCCTGCAGTCGCAATTCGTCAGCTGGGGGCTGTTCGACGACACGCTGCTGGACGTGGCGCTCGACTGCATCCCGGCCGAGCATCTGCGCGCCTTTTTCCAGCGCATCCTGCAGGACGTGCCCAGCCACCGCAGCGGGCTACCGGATCTCGTTCAGTTTTGGCCCGGCGAACGGCGCTACCGGCTGATAGAAGTAAAAGGCCCCGGCGACCGCCTGCAGGACAACCAGAAACGCTGGATCGATTTTGCGTTGCGTCACGCCGTGCCGATTGCCGTCTGCTATGTGCAATGGGCCGAGGGCGACCGTTGAGCTATCGAGTCGCGGTCCGCGCGTTGTGTGAATTTACCGCCAAGACGGGTGATCTGGACCTTCGTTTCACGCCCTCTCCCACCGCGCTGGAAGGGATCGCCGGGCATGCCACGGTGACCGCTCGCCGAGCAGAGGGATACGAGCGCGAAGTGGCGTTGGAGGGGACATACGTGGATTTGCTGGTTCGTGGTCGCGCCGATGGTTACGACCCGGCGAAGAATCAGCTCGAGGAAATCAAGACCTACCGCGGCGACCTCTCGCGCCAGCCCGCCAACCATCGCCAGTTGCATTGGGCGCAGGCCAAGATCTACGGCTGGCTGTTGTGTGCGTCACGGGAGTTGATCTCGCTGAATGTAGCGCTCGTGTACTTCGATGTGGTGAGCCAGAAGGAAACGCTGCTGGTCGAAACCTACAGCGCGACGCAGCTGCAGGCGTTTTTCGAAACCCAGTGTCAGCGTTTCATCGCTTGGGCCGAGCAGGAACTGGCTCATCGACGTGAACGGGACCAGGCACTGACCGAACTGAAGTTCCCCTATGTCGAGTTCCGCCATGGTCAGCGGCAACTGGCCGAAGCAGTGTACAAGGCGGCCTGCACCGGCACGCATCTCATGGCGCAGGCGCCGACGGGCATCGGCAAGACGCTCGCCACGCTGTTTCCGCAGCTAAAGGCGTTCCCCGGTCAGCAGTTGGACAAGCTGTTCTTTCTTGCGGCCAAGACTTCTGGACGGCAATTGGCGCTGGATGCGCTGAACAGCCTGACGACCGACGCGGGGCCCTTGCGGATATTGGAACTGACTGCGCGCGACAAGGCCTGCGAGCACCCGGACAAGGCTTGTCACGGCGAGTCCTGCCCGCTTGCTCGTGGATTCTATGATCGCCTCCCGGCGGCGCGTGCCGAGGCGATGACGTATCCGATGCTCGACCAGAAAGCATTGCGCGAGACAGCGCTGCGCCATCAGATATGTCCTTATTACCTCAGCCAGGAATTGGCCCGATGGGCCGATGTGGTGGTGGGCGATTACAACTATTACTTCGACATGAGCGCCCTGCTCCACAGCCTGACGCTGGTCAATCAATGGCACATCAGCGTGCTGGTGGACGAGGCTCACAATCTGTTGGAACGCGGCCGGAGTATGTACACCGCAGAGCTGGATATCAGGCACTTCAAGGGTTTACGAAAAACAGCTCCCGCACCGCTGAAGAAGCCGATCGAGCGAATCCTACGCAGCTGGGGCGACGTGCACCGTCCGCAAATCGATACTTATGAGGTGCAGCCGGAACTGCCGCAAAAACTCATCGGCGCGCTGCAACAGGCTATCAGTGCGATCACCGATTACCTCGGCGAACAACCGGCTGGCATCGATCCCGCCTTGCAGAGTGCGTATTTCGACGCGATGCACTTCTGTCGCCTGGCCGAGTCGTTCGGGCCACATTCGCTTTTCGACTGCACGCTGCTGCCACAACGCAGCGTTCATGGTAGCCGAAGCTCGATTCTCTGCATCCGCAACCTATTACCGGCGCCTTTTCTCGGCCCGCGTTTTCGAGAGGCACGTTCCTGCGTGCTGTTTTCGGCCACGCTCAACCCGAGGCCGTTCTATTCCGACACCTTGGGGTTGCCGCCGAATCATGTCTGGATCGATGTCGAATCGCCCTTTCGAGCCGAGCAGCTGGAAGTGCGCCTGGCGCGCCATATCTCCACCCGCTATCAGGACCGCGCCGCCTCGCTGCAGGCCATCGTCGATCTGCTCGCGCAGCAGTATCACCAGCGCCCCGGCAACTACCTGGCGTTCTTCAGCAGTTTCGATTACCTGCAACAAGTGACCAGGCTGCTGGCGGCGCAGCATCCGAATCTGCCGTTCTGGGAACAGACGCGCGGCATGCCTGAAACGGCTCGCAGCGCCTTTCTTGGGCGCTTCACCGAGGAGAGTTGCGGCATCGGTTTTGCGGTTCTGGGCGGTGCCTTCGCCGAGGGTATCGATTTGCCTGGGAACAGGTTGATTGGCGCCTTCATCGCGACGCTAGGCCTGCCGCAGGTCAACCCGGTGAATGAGCAGATGAAGGCTCGAATGGATGAACTGTTTGGCGCCGGCTACGACTACACCTACCTCTACCCCGGCTTGCAGAAGGTCGTACAAGCTGCGGGCCGAGTCATCCGTACCACCGACGACCAAGGCGTCGTCCATCTAATTGATGACCGCTTTGCACGTCCAAACGTCAGACAACTTCTGCCCGGTTGGTGGAACGCTATTTCTTGATGTCCTTTAGATTTAGATCCCTTCACGGCGCGTCCAGACCGCAAGGACAGCGCTGCGCCTACCCCTGCAGCTTAATAAGCCTCGCTTAGACAAAAGTCTCACGCCTTACATTTCTTTACAGATTGCATTGACAAGCATTCGGCTGTCGCCATAATTCGACATGTCATATGACGACTGATAACAGATATGCGTCAAGACATGCGCCGCCTGCGTGCGGTCGCGCTACACCCCGTCTCGCCTATCGCCGTACGGCTAAGCGGGACGGATACATCAAAAAAGGGAGCACAACAACAATGACCCCACGCAATCCATTGTCCGCCGCCGTTTTCGCGGGCACGCTGTCGCTGGCGCTTGGCATACCCGCTGCTGCTCACGCAGCGGAAGGCTTTGTCGAAGGCAGCAAAGTCACCTTGAACGCACGTAACTTCTACATCAACCGCAACTTCGTCGATCCAGCCTATAACGGTGGTCAGAACAAGGCCGAAGAATGGACGCAGAGCTTCATTCTCAACGTTCAGTCCGGCTATACGCCCGGTCCGATCGGCTTTGGCGTCGATGCGCTGGCCATGCTGTCGGTCAAGCTGGATGGCGGCGGCGGCACTTACGGAACGGCCCTGCTGCCGACGCACGGCACGGGCGATGATCGTCACCCCGCCGATGATTTCGGCCGCATCGCCGTAGCTGCGAAAGCCAAAATCTCGGAAACCGAAATCCGCGTCGGTGAATGGCAGGTAGTTGTACCGGTACTGCGCGCGGATGACGGGCGTTCGCTGCCGCAGACATTCGAGGGCGGCATGATCACTTCCAAGGAGATCAGCAACCTGACGCTGTACGGCGGCCAGATGCGCCAGAACAGCACCCGTGACGACGCCAGCATGGAAGACATGGTCTTCGGCGGCGCGAGTTCGGATCGCTTCAACTTCGCCGGTGGCGAATACGCCTTCACCGACCAGACCAAGGTTGGCCTGTGGCATGCCCGCCTCGAAGACATCTACCAGCAGAGCTACGTCCAGCTGCTGCACACCCAGCCTATCAGTGACAACCTCGCCTTCACGGCGAATCTCGGCTACTTCACCGGCAAGGATGAAGGTAGCGCGCTGGCCGGCGACCTGGACAACAAGACCTATTCCGGTCTGTTCGGCCTGCAAACCGGTGCCCATACCTTCTACGTCGGTTTGCAGAAAGTCAGCGGTGATCAGTGGATGCGCGTCAACGGTACCAGCGGCGCCTCGCTGGCCAACGACAGCTTCAACTCCGCCTACGACGCCGCCGATGAGCGTTCCTGGCAGCTGCGCCATGACTACAACTTCGCAGGTGTTGGTGTTCCTGGGCTAACCCTGATGAACCGCTACATCAGCGGTGACAACATCACTACCGCAAGCGGTGACGAAGGCAAGGAATGGGGCCGCGAGTCCGAACTGGCTTACACCGTGCAAAGTGGTGCGTTCAAGAACCTGAACATCAAGTGGCGTAACTCCAGCATGCGTCGGGACAACTCGTTCAGCAACAACGAGTTCGACGAGAATCGTCTGATCTTCAACTATCCGATTTCGATCCTGTAAGCATCATTCACCACGCTGGACGCAACACTCCTCGCTCCTGTTGCGGAAACTTTGCCCGTCCTTGTGACGGGCTTTTTTCGTCCCGCGAACGAGCATGTGCGGGCGGCTGTGCGAGGCGGAGACAGTGATGGATTGCACCCATCCTACGAAGCGGTGATGCTTTTTCGCATGAGGCGTGGCGCTGGATGATATGCAGGCGGGATACCCGTCGATAGACGTTGCGACCGACACAATGCGCAGGCCCGCGCTGAAGAATGGCTGGTCGGGACTTTTCTACGATCCCGCGCGGACCACCCGCTCGATGCTGAGCCGGCAACTGACCCGCATGACCTCGCCGGGCTCCAGGGTGCGCATTCCGTTCGCCATCGGATCGCTCATGCCGAGCGCGTTGTTGGCGTGGGACACCGGTTCCACCGCGAAAAAACCCATCTCCGCAGGCGGCGTGAACACCACCAGGTGCCTCACCTCACTCGTCATTGTCAGCTCGATACCTTTGCCCGGCCAACCGATCTGCGCCGGCCCATTCCAACCGACGAAGCAGTTGTCCAGGTTCGGGGACTCCAGGCGCAGTGGCTGCCGAAAATCCCACTGGGTCGGCACTTCCTTTAACTCAACCGGCAAGTTTCGCTCATCGCTCAGCCAAACCGACTGCGCGGAGAATTGCAGGATGCATGCGTCATGACGGGCGAAATACGGGTGCCAGCCGAGGCCGGCGGGCATCGATCGCGTATCGATATTGCGCAGGCTCAGGCGTAGATCGACGCCCTGCTCGTCCAGGCGCAGCTCATGTTCGAGGTCGAAGGCGAACGGCCAGTCCAGCGCTGCTTCGCCCTCGGGTCGATGGGTGAAATGCAGGCTCAGGTTGGCGGCGCCCTGTTCGGTCACGTTCCAGGCCCGCTTCCAGGCAACGCCATGAATCGGCAATGGATGTTCGGCAGACAGGCTGCGCAGTGGATAGCGTTGGCCTGCATGCTCGAAGGCAGCGTCACCGACCCGGTTGGAAAACGGTGCCAGCACGAAGCAGCCGGTGCGGCGCACGCTGTCGGAGCCGTCCCATGGCCGCAACAGGTCGATGTCATCGACGCTCAGCCGTGTGATCGCCCCGCCCAACGCTGGGCAGACCGACAGTCGCAATGCGTCATGTCGCAGTTCGATCTCCGTCAGATCCGCTTGGAAGCTGGGCATTGAGGTGTTTCTCCTTGGCGAGCGCAGGCCCGCGAGAATTGCAATGTAGGCGGAGCGGCGCTCCACGCCAGCGCGCTTGTGGTTTGCGGCATGGCAGCGCCATAAGGACAACTCTAAAGGTGTCGGCACCAAGCTTTTGGCCAAGCGCCGTGGCGACTAGCATCGCCTCAGTCTGCAGCGTACCGGTGAGTGCGCTCAGACTGCTGTCAGCACCTCTCCACGTTCGAGAAACGCACGTAGATTGGCGAACAACAGCTCCTCCATTGCCAGCCGCGTTTCCGCGGTGGCGCTGCCGATATGCGGCAGCAGGACGACATTGGGTAGCTCGAACAAAGCCGGCGGCACTTTGGGCTCTTCAGCGTAGACGTCGAGCCCCGCGCCGCCCAGCCGCCCTTCGAGCAGCGCCTCGACCAGTGCTGGCTCATCCACGACCGAACCGCGCGACACGTTGATCAGGATGCCGTTCGGGCCAAGCGCGTCCAATACGCTCCGATCGATCAGGTTGCGAGTGCTCGCCCCGCCCGGGCAAGTCAGCACGAGAAAATCGCTCCAGCGCGCCAGCTCGATCAGACTCGGCTCATAACCGTAAGCGCTGCCATCAACCGGTCGACGGTTGTGGTAACGCACCTGCATGTCGAAACCACTTGAGCGCTTGGCTACCGCCTCGCCGATGCGGCCAAGGCCGACGATCCCGAGCCGTTTGCCGCTGACACTGGTCGCCAGCGGTAAACCGCCGCAAAGCCATTCGCCCGCGCGGACAAAGCGGTCGGCACGCGACATCTGCCGTGCACAGTCGATGATCAGCCCGAACGCCAGATCCGCCACGCAATCGTTGAGCACGTCCGGCGTGTTGCTCACAGGAATGCCGCGCGCCCGCGCCGCCGCCACGTCGATGGAGTCATAGCCGACACCGAAGCTGATGATCGCGCGCAAGTTGGGCAAGCGTTCGATCAGAGCCGCCGAGCACCCGAAACGCGCGGAGGTCACCACGATCTCGATTCGGTGAGCCTGACGATCAAGCAGCGCATCGGCGTCCTGCTCCCAGATGCGCAGCACCTCATGATCCGCAGCCAGGCTGCGGTTGAAACGTTCGGTAAGGGGGCCAAGCTGGAGAATGCAGGTCACGGGACTACCTCGAAAAGAATGGCGATTCGGTTCCAGCTACGCAGGGTACAGGGATGTGCTGTTGGCTCAACCTGACGGGGCAATCAGGTGATGGGTGCTGGGTTGAACAAGGTTATGTCGTTGTGAATTCTGTGTTGCTCGGCCCAGGTCTTCTTCCGGCCGCTGGCGACATCCAGGTAGTAGTGGAACAGCTCCCAGCCCAACTCCTCAATGCTGGAACGCCCTGTGGCGATGCGCCCGGCGTCCACGTCGATCAGGTCTGGCCAGCGCTCGGCCAGTTCGGTGCGGGTCGAGACCTTGACTACCGGCGCCATAGCCAAGCCATAGGGCGTACCACGCCCGGTGGTGAACACGTGCAGGTTCATCCCCGCCGCCAGCTGAAGCGTTCCGCAGACGAAATCGCTGGCCGGTGTCGCGCAATAGATCAGGCCCTTGCCGCTGAAGCGTTCGCCTGGGCCGAGTACGCCATTGATGGCGCTGCTGCCGGACTTGACGATGGAGCCCAAGGATTTCTCGACAATATTGGACAGGCCACCCTTCTTGTTGCCAGGCGTGGTGTTGGCGCTGCGATCCGCCGCGCCGCGCTCCAAGTATTGGTCGTACCAGTCCATTTCACGCACCAGCGCTTCGGCCACTTCTGGCGTTTCGGCGCGTGAGGTGAGCATGTAGATGGCGTCGCGCACTTCGGTCACTTCGGAAAACATCACCGTAGCGCCCGCGCGGATCAGCAGATCCGAGGCGTAGCCCAGCGCTGGATTGGCGGTGATACCGGAAAAGGCGTCGCTGCCACCGCACTGCATGCCAAGGATCAGTTCGGATGCTGGAACGGTTTCGCGCTGGCGACGATTCAGCTTTTGCAACCGCGTTTCGGCCAGCGCCATGATCTGTTCGATCATTTCCCCAAAGCCGGTGGTGGACTCTTGCAGGCGGTAGAGCCAGGGCTCGCTGAGATCGACCGAGGCGTCGCCTTCATGCATCACCTGCTCGGCCTGCAGCTTCTCGCAGCCGAGGCTGATGACCAGGGCTTCGCCGCCAAGATTCGGATTGCGCGCAAGATTGCGCACGGTGCGGATCGGAATGTAGGCATCCTTGGCGTTGATCGCCACGCCACAACCATAGCTGTGCGTCAGCGCGACGACGTCATCGACGTTGGGGTACTTGGGCAGCAGCTCCTTGCGAATGCGCGCGACCGCATGATCGAGCACGCCGGTCACGCATTGCACGGTGGTGGTAATGCCGAGCACGTTGCGCGTGCCGACGGTGCCATCGGCGTTACGGTAGCCTTCGAAGGTGAAGCCTTCGAGCGGCTCGAGCCGCTGCGGTACGGCGTCGGCCATAGGCAGACTGTCGAGCGGCGGCGCTGAGGGCATGCGCAGCTGGGTTTCCTTGACCCATGAACCGCGGGCGATAGGTTCGAGCGCGTAACCGATGATCTGGCCGTACCGACGTACCGGCTGGTCAGAGGCGATGTCTACCAAAGCGACCTTGTGACTCTGCGGCACCGATTCGACCGTGACCAACCCATCTTCGAAGCGAGCTCCGGTCGGTACGCCACCATCGTTGACCACCACGGCCACGTTATCCGCTTCGTTCAGGCGGATATAACGAGGCGAGTCTTGATGCTGAATCAATTGCACGGTTTCGTTCATTTACGTCTCCGGAGCAGGCCGGTTGGAATTGTTGTTCGTATCGGTGAGCTGTGCGTTGGGATTTGGTGGGCTAAAGCCCACCCTACAGATGCCATGAGTGAGCGTGTCAGCCGTAGGGTGGGCTTCAGCCCACCGAAACTCACTAAAGCCCACCCTACAGATGCCATGAGTGAGCGTGTCAGCCGTAGGGTGGGCTTCAGCCCACCGAAACTCACAAGCCGCCCCACCCTACTGGTCAACGCACCATGCAGGGCCGCTTGTTGTTGAACGTCCAATCCGGGATCAGGAACTGCATGGCGATGGCGTCATCGCGCGCGCCAAGCCCTTTCTCCAGATACAGCTCATGGGCTTTGTGCAGCGCATCCTGATCCAGCTCTACACCAAGACCCGCCTTGGCCGGCACGGCGACCTTGCCGCCAACGATCTGCAACGGTTCACGGGTCAGGTATTGGCCGTCCTGCCAGATCCAATGGGTGTCGATCGCGGTGATTTTGCCCGGCGCCGCCGCGGCCACGTGGGTGAACATCGCCAGCGAAATGTCGAAATGATTGTTGGAATGCGAGCCCCAGGTCAGGCCCCAGTCATGGCACATCTGCGCAACGCGCACCGAACCGCTCATGGTCCAGAAATGCGGATCGGCCAGCGGAATATCCACCGACTGCAACTGAACGGTATGGCCCATCTGACGCCAATCGGTGGCGATCATGTTGGTCGCGGTTGGCAGGCCGGTGGCGCGGCGGAATTCAGCCATGACTTCACGGCCGGAGTACCCGTTCTCGGCACCGCACGGGTCTTCGGCATAGGCCAGGACACCGTGCAGGTCTTTGCACAGCTCGATGGCTTCGGCCAGTGACCAGGCGCCGTTGGGGTCGAGGGTGATGCGGGCATCGGGGAAGCGCTCGGCCAGGGCACGAATCGCCTTGACCTCTTCGCGACCTGGCAACACGCCGCCCTTGAGTTTGAAATCCTTGAAACCGTAGCGCTCATACGCGGCTTCGGCCTGGCGAACGACCGTCTCGGGGGTCAGCGCTTCTTCGTTGCGTACGCGGAACCAGTTATCGCTGGCGTCCGACTCGTCTCGGTAACCGAGGTCAGTCTTGTTGCGATCGGCAATGAAGAACAGATAGCCGAGCATCTCGACTTCGTCGCGCTGCTGCCCATCGCCAAGCAACGCCGCGACTGGGACGCCGAGGTGCTGGCCGAGCAAGTCGAGCAGTGCCGATTCCAGCGCAGTGATGGCATGGATGGCGATACGCAGATCGAAGGTCTGCAGGCCGCGACCGCCGACATCGCGGTCGGCGAAGGCCTTGCGCGCCTGATTCAGCAGAGCGTTGTAGTTGCCGACCGACTGACCGACAAGAATGGCGCGTGCATCTTCCAGGGTCTGGCGAATCGCCTCCCCACCGGGGACTTCTCCGATTCCGGTGTTGCCGGCGCTGTCTTTGAGAATGAGGATGTTGCGGGTGAAATACGGACCATGTGCGCCGCTCAGATTGAGCAGCATGCTGTCCTGACCGGCGACCGGAACCACCTGAAGTTCGGTGACGACCGGAGCACCTCGATTCGCAGAATTGTTCATACGCTTCTCTCTATTGTTCTTATGGTCCGCTGCGCGAAAACGAATCTGCCGCCATGGATTGCAACTCGCCGAGTTGCTCGAGCGACTCGGCGAGTTGCGTCACATGAAGCGGCACGGCTGATCAGCCGATGTAAGTGGTCTTCACCGTCGTGTAGAACTCCTGGGCATAACGCCCTTGCTCACGCGGGCCGTAGGACGAGCCTTTGCGGCCACCGAACGGCACGTGGTAATCCACGCCGGCGGTCGGCAGGTTGATCATCACCATCCCCGCTTGGGAATGACGCTTGAAGTGATTGGCGTACTTCAGCGAGGTGGTGCAGATGCCGGCAGACAGACCGAACTCGGTGTCGTTGGCCATCGCCAGGGCTTCGTCGTAATCCTTCACGCGGACCACGTTGGCCACCGGTCCGAAGATTTCCTCACGACTGATGCGCATGTCGGCGGTGCTGTCGACGAACAGCGTCGGCGCGAGGAAGTAACCGTCGGTGCCGCACTTGACGCGCTCACCGCCACAAGCCAGGCGTGCGCCCTCTTCTTTGCCGATTTCGATGTACCGCAGGTCTTGCTCAAGCTGGGCCTCGGAAACCACCGGACCGACGTCCACGCCCTGCTCCAGGGCCGAGCCGACCTTGATCTTCTTGATGCGCTCGATCATGGCTTCGACGAAACGGTCGTAGATACCTTCGGTGACGATAATGCGGCTGGACGCGGTGCAGCGTTGGCCGGTCGAATAGAAGGCGCTCTGGGTGGCCAGTTCGACGGCGGTGTTGAGGTCGGCGTCATCGAGGATGATCTGCGGATTCTTGCCGCCCATCTCCAGCTGAACCTTGGCATGACGGCCTACACAGGTGGCGGCGATACCACGTCCGACACCGACCGAGCCGGTGAAGCTGACGCCATCGACGCGTTTGTCGTTGACGATGGCTTCGCCGACTTCACGACCCTTGCCCATCACCAGATTGAACACACCGGCCGGGAAGCCTGCGCGGGAAATAATTTCGGCGATGGCCCAAGCGCAGCCAGGGACCAGATCAGCCGGCTTGATGACCACGCAGTTGCCGTAAGCCAGCGCCGGAGCGATCTTCCAGGCTGGAATGGCGATGGGGAAGTTCCAGGGGGTGATCAGACCGATCACGCCCAGTGGCTCACGGGTCACCTCGACGCTCACGCCCGGACGGACCGACTGCAGGGTTTCGCCGGCCTGACGCAGGCATTCGCCAGCGAAGAACTTGAAGATGTTGCCGGCGCGAGCCACTTCGCCGATGGCTTCGGGCAATGTCTTGCCCTCTTCGCGGGCCAGGAGCGCGCCCAACTCTTCGCGGCGGGCAAGGATTTCCAGACCGACTTTCTCAAGCGCATCGGCGCGTGCCTGGATGCCCGACGTAGACCACGCCGGGAATGCCTTGCGTGCTGCTGTGACGGCGGCCTCGACCTGTGCAGCGTCCGCCTGGGCGTAGTCGCCGATGACGTCCGCAAGATCGGATGGGTTGATGTTGGCCTGATAGTTCTTGCCGGTTACCCATTGGCCATCGATGTAGTTGTCGTAACGTTTTACGTCTGCCACGGAGCTCTCTCCTGCGTGAGGTCCGCCGACCGCGCCATGCCAATGGATGGCGGGCGCCGACGGCGGGTGGGGCGAGTGATAGATCGGGCTGGACCGTTATTGAGCGCCCTGCTTTTCGACCAAAGCGGCGAGCGCTTCGTATTCTTCAGGTCGCAGCTCGGTCAAGGGTGCGCGAACCGGGCCGGCATCGTAACCAGAGATACGTGCGCCAGCCTTGACGATGCTGACCGCGTAGCCCTTGCAACGGTTGCGAATGTCGAGATAAGGCAGGAAGAAATCATCGATCAGCTTACCGACGGTTTCGTGATCCTCGCGGGCGACGGCATGGTAGAACTCCATCGCCATCTTCGGAACGAAGTTGAACACCGCCGATGAATAGACCGGAACGCCGAGTGCCTTGTATGCCGCGGCATAGACTTCGGCAGTCGGCAGGCCACCCAGATAGGTCAGGCGCTCGCCGAGACGACGACGGATGGACACCATCAGTTCGATATCGCCCAGGCCGTCCTTGTAACCGATCAGGTTTGGGCAGCGTTCGGCCAGTTGTTCGAGCAGAGGCGCAGTCAGGCGGCATACGTTGCGGTTGTAGACCACCACACCGATATTGACCGACTTGCACACCTCCTCGACGTGTTTGGCGACACCTTCCTGGCTGGCTTCGGTCAGGTAGTGAGGCAGCAACAGCAGACCTTTCGCCCCCAGACGCTCCGCTTCTTGGGCATAGGCGATGGCCTGACGAGTCGGGCCACCGACACCGGCGAGAATCGGCACCTGCCCGGCGCAGGTATCGACCGCTGTCTTGATAATTTCAGGATATTCCTGAGGTGTCAGCGAGAAGAATTCGCCAGTGCCACCCGCAGCGAAAAGTGCCGTCGCACCATAAGGTGCCAGCCATTCCAGGCGCTTGATATAACCGGCACGGTTGAAGTCGCCCTGCTGGTCGAAATCGGTGAGCGGGAAGGACAGCAGACCAGAAGAGAGGATGGCCTTCAGTTCTTGTGGATTCATTGTTCGAGCATCCTAATGAAACTAATCGGTATGAGTGGGGCCGCAGCCTTGGAGATACGTTATCGTACAACTATTATGAATGCTAGCCGTTTTATAGAAGTTTCTCGAGCGGCTCATTGACGGCACCTTTAAATGGCATAGAACGAGCGATAGATGTCCGATGGATCGCAATAGCAAAGCAGTACCAAATGCAACAGAAGATGCTTAACCGATGAACCACAAAGATGCTGTTTGGGACGTTTCAATTGTTTGACATCCACTCAGTGCACTGCTAAAAAACCAGTCAAGTCATACGACAACGTATAACAAAAACAGAGCTTAGAGCCATGTATCTCTCCCGCCCTCCTCTAGCGATCAAGCTGTCTCTTACGCGTCGAGTTCCATTTGCGGCATCGATGAGCTCTGCACTGTTCGATTTTCACGTTACAGATCAAATCGACCTCACAGTCAGTCCGGGCTGCCCCGCTGCTGCAAAGCTGGCACGGAGACGCTCGGCCCTCGCGATACACAACTGATCAACCCTCGCTCACAACAACAATCAAGGAGCTATGCAGCAGATGCTAGACGCAAAGACGGCGACCCCGGCGGTAACTGAAATGCAGGTGATTCCGGTGGCAGGTTACGACAGCATGCTGCTCAACCTCTGCGGCGCGCACTCTCCGTATTTCACCCGCAATCTGGTGATCCTCAAAGACAGCGCCGGCCGCACCGGTATCGGTGAAGTGCCGGGAGGCGAAGGCATCCGTCAGGCGCTCGAACGTACCAAGGGGCTGGTGATAGGCCAGCAGATCGGTCGCTACAACCGGGTATTGAATACGTTGCGCCATGCCATCGCAGGCGGCGCGGCTGGTGGTCCACAGACTACTCAGCATCAGGTCACCTCGGAGGCGGAAGCCGCCGTATTGAAGCAGCCGCACGAGATCAATCTGCGGCTGGACAACGTCATCACTGCGGTCGAAGCCGCCCTCCTCGACCTGCTCGGCCAGCATCTCGATGTGCCTGTGGCGGAGTTGCTCGGCAGCGGGCAGCAACGTGACAGCGTGCCGATGCTGGCGTACCTCTTCTATATAGGGGATCGCAATCGCACCGACCTGCCCTATCTCTCCGGTACCGGTTCAACCGATGACTGGTACCACATCCGTCATCAAGAGGCAGTCACTCCCGAATCAATCGTTCGGCTGGCGGAGGCCGCCTCGGCGCGCTACGGCTTCAAGGATTTCAAACTCAAGGGCGGCGTGATGCGCGGCAGCGAGGAAATGCAGGCGATCGCCGGCATCAAGATGCGCTTCCCCGACGCGCGCGTCACGCTGGACCCCAATGGCGCATGGTCACTGGCCGAGGCCATCGAACTGTGCAAGGGCCAGGGCCATATCCTCGCGTATGCCGAAGACCCTTGCGGTCCGGAAAACGGTTACTCCGGTCGCGAAATCATGGCCGAATTCAAGCGTGCAACCGGTATCCCGACCGCTACCAACATGGTGGCGACCGACTGGCGGCAGATGGGACATTCGTTCCGCCTGGACGCCGTCGATATTCCGCTGGCCGATCCGCACTTCTGGACCATGCAAGGCTCGGTGCGCCTCGCTCAGCTATGCGAGCAGTTCGGCCTGACCTGGGGTTCGCACTCCAACAATCACTTCGATGTATCGCTGGCGATGTTCACCCACGCCGCCGCAGCCGCGCCCGGAAAGATCACCGCGATCGACACCCATTGGATCTGGCAGGAAGGCCAGGAGCGCCTGACCCGCGAGCCCCTGCAAATCGTTGGTGGCGAAGTACAGGTGCCCGACAAGCCGGGCCTTGGTATCGAGCCGGACATGGACCGGATCATGGCCGCGCACGAGCTGTACAACAAAGTCACCACTGGCGCCCGTGACGACGCCATGGCCATGCAGTACCTGGCGCCAGGCTGGAAATACGATCCCAAGCGACCCAGCCTGGGCCGTTCATGACCCCCAACGCGAGCCAAGCAGAACGATAAGACGAGCCGCACCCCCAACCGGAGAGACTTGACAATGAAAAAAGCAATTAGCGCCTCCCTTGTGTCCGCCGTACTGGCAACTGCCGTCAGCGGCGCGTTTGCCGCCGAGACCGAATGGCCCACGCGTCCGGTTCAGGTCGTCGTCATCGCCAATGCCGGCGGTGATACCGACTTCAATGCCCGCACCATGGCCAAGTACTTCACCAAGATCACCGGTGAAGCGATGGTTATAACCAACGTCGCCGGTGGCGGCGGCACCCTCGCCGCCGAACAGGTCAAGCAGGCCGATCCGGATGGCAACACCATTCTGTTCACCCACACCGGGCAAATGATCGTCAACGAAGTGGCGGGATTGAGCGAAGACAGCCTCGATGCCTTCGACATCTGTTGCATCGCGGGCGTCGACAAGGGGGCTATTTTCGTCGCTTCGAAAAGCTCCGGCCTGACCTCGCTGGAAGATCTGATCTCCAAATCCAAGGCCGAGCCAAGCAGCGTGACCTATGGCACCGAGATGGGCAGCTACTCACACCTGCAGGGCTTGAAGTTCGAGGGCCTGACCGACACCAAGCTGAAGATGGTCGACGCCGGTACGGTTTCCGAGAAGGTCGTCGCGCTACTGGGTAGCCGTATCGACCTCGCCGCAATCAGCTACGGGTCCGTTCAGGACTACATCGCCAGCGGCGAGATGGTGGCTCTCGGTCAACCCAACGACGAGCGCAACCCATTGCTCGGAGACGTCAAGACGTTCAAAGAGCAAGGCGTCGACTTCGTCATGGATAAGCCCTACATCGTTGCCTTCCCGGACGGCACCGACCCGGCCATCGTGGACAAAATGGCAGGCATCGTGAAACAGATCACCGAAATGCCCGAGTACGCCGATGAGCTGCGCAAATCCTTCAAACAGCCAGTCAGCTATTTCGACACTGAGACATCCATAGAGCGCCTGAAGAACACTCGCGAAGACTTCATGGAATACAAGGACGAGTTGCGCCAAAGCAAGTAAGCACCGCGACGATGCCGGGCGCGCGCCCTGCGCCCGGCAATTCTCCCTCCGATACGAGAATCACCATGCACACCTATAAGAGAAAGGAGTTGCTGGTCGGAGCGCTGATGCTGGGCGCCGGCCTGTTCTACCTGTTCCTGACCATGAACCTTCCGCGCAAAGGCGCCATTGACGCTTCCACCGTTCCCTATGTTCTGTCGATCGGGCTATGCCTGCTCGGTGTGCTGCAATTGCTGACCGCGACCAAGGCCACGCAGCCACCGGCAGACCCAGATGCCGATGCAGAACTCCCCGACAGCACGCCGCCGGACTACCCCACCGTGTTCAAGACACTGGGATTGATCGCCGTGTACGTTGCGTTGCTGCAGAAAGTCGGCTTTCCGATCATGACCGTGCTGTATCTGTATGCGCAGTTCATCGTGATCACTCCGCGTGAGCGGAAGATCAACCATGTCGCTTATATCGTCATTGCGCTGGTGTCATCGGCCGTCATTTTCGTCACCTTCCGCCAGGGCTTCGATCTGATGCTCCCGGCCGGCTTTTTGAAAATCTAGGAGACGGCCATGATCGAACTCTTCCAGACCGGCTTCGCCGCGGTCTTCTCCCCCTACATTTTCATCCTGATCACGCTTGGCGTAGCCGTCGGCATCGTCTTTGGCGCGGTCCCCGGATTGTCGGCGACGATGGCGATTGCGCTCTGCCTGCCGCTCACCTATGCCATGGGTCCTGCCGCCGGGCTGTCGCTGCTGGTCGCGCTGTTCGTTGGCGCCACCTCGGGAGGCCTGATTTCGGCGATTCTGCTGAAGATTCCCGGAACGCCCGCCTCCATCGCCACCACCTTCGATGGTGGGCCGATGATGGAAAAAGGTGAAGGGTTGAAGGCGCTTGGCGTGGGCGTGGTGTTCTCCTTTCTTGGCACCATCTTCAGCATCGTCGCCCTGCTTTCGATCGCTCCTTCACTGGCCAAAATCGCCTTGCGCTTCGGGCCGCACGAATACTTTGCCATTGCGATCTTCTCGCTAACGCTGATTGCAACGCTCTCCACCGGCTCGCTGCTTAAAGGCATCTATGCCGGCGTCCTGGGTTTTGCGTTTTCCACGGTAGGCATCGCGCCAGTCGACGCCATTCGCCGCTTCACCTTCGACTCGCCCAACCTGAACGGCGGCTTCGCCATGTTGACGGTCATGATCGGTATGTTCGCGGTGGCTGAGGTGATCAAGATCGCCGAGACCGGCCGGGCAGCGCACAAAACCAAGGTTGCCTCTGTAAGCATGAAGAACGTCAAGGGCTTCGGCTTTTCACTCAGGGAGTTTTTCGGGCAGATTCCAAACGCGTTCCGCTCGGGATTGATCGGCATCGGTATCGGCATCCTGCCGGGCATCGGCGCTGGCACTTCGAACATCGTCTCCTACATCATTGCCAAGAAACGCTCCAAACATCCCGAGCAGTTCGGCAAGGGCGCCGTCGAAGGCGTGGTCGCCAGTGAAACCGCGAACAACGCAGGCATCGGCAGCGCCATGATTCCGCTGATGACGCTCGGTATTCCAGGGGACACCGTCACCGCGATCCTGCTCGGTGGCTTCATGATCCACGGTATCCAACCCGGACCGCTGCTGTTCATCAGCCAGGGTGAGCTGGTCTACACCATCTTCGCGGCACTGATCCTGGCCTCGGTTTTGATGTTGGTACTGGAGTTCTATGGGCTACGGATCTTCATCAAACTGCTGGCCGTGCCCAAGCATATTCTGCTGCCGATCATCCTGGTTCTATGCGTGGTAGGTGCTTTCGGCTTGAGCAGTCGCGTGTTCGATGTCTGGACCATTCTGCTGTTCGGCCTGATTGGATACGGTTTCGTCAAAGGCGGGATGCCCGCGGCGCCATTCATCATTGGCTTCATCCTGGGTCCGATGGCCGAGACCAACCTGCGTCGCGGCCTGATGTTGTCGGATGGCGACTTCATGGGCTTTTTAACGAATCCGATCTCGGCCAGTTTTCTGTTGCTGGCGCTTGCGTCGGTGCTATGGCATCTCGTGACCGCGCTGCGCCACCAAAGGAGTGCCGTAACCAAGTTGCAGGGCGCCTGAAACAACCCCCCAGTTGCGGCAGAGATTGGGAGTTGTGCTAGACCGCCGACCGCGCCCTTTGGCGCAGTCTTTTGTTTGGTGAAGCTGCCAACAAGGGTTTACCGATGCCCTCGGCCAGAGATAGTCACGCGACTCCGTCATCATACAACCTGAGTGGAATATCGGAGCTTTCTCGCTACACGCCGGTGTGCTGGCCATCACGACTTTAGTGGGATGTGAAAACGCCGTACGGATAGTTAGCGTGGTGGTCGATGCTACTGGCGGAGTGCTCGCAAGTCCGCACTGGATGGTTATTTCGTGGCCTCCAGTACCTAGCCGGTGGAAGGCTATTTCATAGATCGTTTGATGAAGCGTTATTTGCTCAGCGGGTTGACAAACACCTACGGCGACGCAAATAATCGAGCACAAGTCATCTGACAACCGATGACATCAAAACAATAAGCGATAGGCAGATCCTCATGACAAGTAAGACAACCACTGCCACACCCTTCAATCGCCTCCTGCTAACGGGAGCGGCAGGAGGTTTGGGCAAGGTGCTACGCGAAACGCTTCGCCCTTACGCCAATATCATTCGCCTCTCCGATATCGCCTCGATGGAGCCCGCTGCTGGCCCTCACGAAGAGGTAGTGACCTGTAACCTCGCCGACAAAGCCGCCGTACATGCCCTCTGCGAAGGCGTCGACGCCATTGCGCATTTTGGTGGGGTATCGGTCGAGCGGCCTTTCGAGGAAATTCTCGAAGGCAACATTCGCGGCGTGTTTCATGTCTACGAAGCCGCACGCAAGCACGGCATCAAACGCGTTGTCTTCGCCAGCTCCAACCATGTGATCGGCTTCTACAAGCAGACCGAAAAAATCGACGCCAGCGTCGCACGCCGTCCGGACAGTTACTACGGCCTGTCCAAGTCCTACGGTGAGGACATGGCAAGCTTCTACTTCGATCGCTACGGCATCGAGACCGTCAGCATCCGCATCGGGTCTTCCTTCCCCGAGCCACTCAACCGCCGAATGATGGCCACCTATCTGAGCTACTGCGACCTGACCGACCTGATCGAGCGTTCGCTGTTCACCCCAAACGTCGGGCACACCGTTGTCTACGGCGCATCGGCGAACCGTGACGTCTGGTGGGACAACCACATGGCGGCCCATCTGGGCTTCGAACCCAAGGACACATCCGAGGTGTTCCGCGAAAAGGTTGAAGCGCAACCGCCCTACGCTGCCAATGATCCTGCCTTGATCTACCAGGGCGGCGCCTTCTGCGAAGCAGGTCCGTTCGACGATTGACTCTTCCCGCCACGCCGAGAACAACGACAAGAGAATCGCCATGGCAAACCAAGCAGAACTGATAGTCGATGCGCAGAACGCCACCGGAGAAAGTCCGGTCTGGGTCGCGCATGAACAAGCGCTCTACTGGGTCGATATTCCCAACCGCCACCTGCTGCGCTGGCAGGCGGCGGACGCCAAGGTAACCCGTTGGACAGCCGACCAGATGATCGCTTGCATCGCTCGCCGTGAGGGTGAAGGCAATCGCTGGGTCGCCGGCATGGAAAACGGCTATTTCGATCTTACTCCGCAGGACGGCGGCTCCCTTCACGCCACACGCCTGGCCGGTGTGCAGCATGGCCACGGCAACATGCGCTTCAATGATGGCCGCTGCGACCGCCAGGGGCGCTTCTGGGCGGGAACCATGGTCATGGATATGGCCGCCGGCATTTCCGCAGGCGCGCTGTATCGGCTCGACGGTGCCGTCGACAGTGATCCGCTCAGCGCACGCCTGAACGACTTCATCGTACCCAACGGACTCGGCTTCAGTCCCGATGGCCGCACCATGTATCTGTCGGACTCCCACCCCACCGTGCAGAAAATCTGGGCCTTCGATTACGACATCGAAAGTGGTACGCCGAGCAATCGCAGGCTGTTCGTGGACATGAACCAATATCCCGGTCGCCCGGATGGCGCAGCCGTCGACATCGACGGCTGCTACTGGATCTGCGGTAACGACGCAGGCCTGATTCATCGCTTCACACCTGACGGTCGTCTCGACCGCTCGCTCGAAGTGCCGGTAAAGAAACCCGCCATGTGCGCCTTTGGCGGCCCTGGCTTGGACACTCTGTTCGTCACATCCATTCGCCCAGGCGGTGACCTCTCCGACCAGCCACTGTCTGGCGGCGTATTCGCGCTGCAACCCGGCGTCGCCGGAATGGAGGAACCCCGCTTCCGCTAACGCTTCACCCACCAAGGACAGGCCCGCAGTCGCCCGACCTTGTCGCTCGCAACGCTGCAACATCAACAACAACAAGATGGAGATTCACATGAACTTCAAACGCAAGTTGCTCATCGCCGCGCTTCCCTTCGCCCTGTGTCTGCCGGGCCTCGCACAAGCCGCCACCACGCTGAAAATGGCCGAGGTTCATCCAGCCGGTTATCCGACCGTCGTGGCCATGGAAAACCTGGGCAAGAAACTCGAAGACGCCACCGATGGCGAACTGAAGTACCGGATGTTCTCCGGCGGCGTGCTGGGCTCGGAAAAGGAAGTGGTCGAACAGCTGCAGATCGGCGCCGTGCAGATGACCCGCGTCAGCCTCGGCACGCTTGGTCCGGTGGTTTCGGATGTCAACGTCTTCAACATGCCGTTCGTGTTCCGTAACCACGACCACATGCGCAAGATCATCGACGGCGAGATCGGCCAAGAGTTGCTCGACAAGATCACCGAGTCCGAATTCAACATGGTCGGCCTAGCCTGGATGGATGGCGGTGTTCGCAACCTCTACAGCAAGGAGCCGGTACGCAACATCGAAGACCTCAAGGGCATGAAGATCCGCGTGATGGGCAACCCGCTGTTCATCGACACCCTGAACGCCATGGGCGCCCAGGGCGTGGCGATGGATACCGCCGAGATCTTCAGCGCCCTGCAGACTGGCGTCGTCGACGGTGCTGAGAACAATCCGCCAACCATGCTCGAACACAACCATTACCGCACCGCCAAGTACTACACCCTGACCGGCCACCTGATCCTTCCCGAGCCTATCGTCATGTCCAAGACGGCCTGGAACAAGCTCACCCCGGAACAACAGGAAATGGTAAAGACATTCGCCAAGGAAGCGCAGCTTGAGGAGCGCAAGCTCTGGGATGAAAAATCCGCCAGCAGTGAAGAAAAGCTCAAAGCCGAAGGCGTGGAGTTTATCGAAGTCGATAAGAAGCCCTTCTACGATGCCACCGCCCCGGTACGCGAAAAGTACGGCTCCGCCTACGCCGATCTGATCAAGCGTATCGAAGCCGTCCAGTAACAGGTCGTTCAGAAGAACCTCGCGACGCCGGCCCGCAGCCGGCGTCGTGCTCGCGGTGAAGCCTCATGAAAAACTCCTTACTACGCCTCAATGACGTGATCTACCTCAGCTGTATCTGGGTTGCCGGTTTGTCCATTACGGCCATGGCCCTGATCATTCCGTGGGGCATTTTTGCTCGCTATGTACTGCGCACCGGCGCCGGCTGGCCCGAACCGGTGGCGATACTGCTGATGGCCATCTTTACCTTCGTCGGCGCGGCGGCCAGCTATCGTGCCGGTGCGCACATGGCGGTCACCACGTTGACGGATCGCATGCCCGCTTCCTGGCAGCGTTACATTGATCTTCTGGTCCAGTTCCTTATGGCCGCAATCTGCCTGTTCATGCTGATCTGGGGCATCAAACTGTGCATCGCCACCTGGAATCAATATATGAGCACCCTGCCAACGCTACGCGTGGGCATCGCTTACTCACCCATTGCCATCGGCGGCTTCCTGAGTCTGATCTTCATCGTTGAGAAGCTCTGCTTCGGCGATCAACGCCATCGTCGCTCGGTCAATTTCGAGCTTTTCGAAGACAGCAAGGAAACACTCTAAATGGATGCGCTCATACTGGTAGGCAGCTTCATCGTCTTGATTTTCCTGCGCGTCCCCGTCGCTTATTCGCTGGGCCTGGCTGCGCTGGCTGGCGCCTGGTACATCGACATTCCGTTTCATGCGGTGATGATTCAGATTGCCGGAAGCATCAGCAAGTTCTCCTTGCTGGCCATTCCCTTCTTCGTGCTGGCTGGGGCCATCATGGCCGAGGGCGGCATGTCCCGGCGCTTGGTGGCCTTCGCCAGCGTGCTGGTCGGCTTTGTCCGAGGCGGGTTGTCGCTGGTCAACATCATGGCCTCGACCTTCTTCGGAGCGATCTCCGGCTCTTCCCTGGCCGATACGGCCTCGGTCGGCTCGGTCCTCATTCCGGAAATGGAACGCAAGGGTTACCCCCGCGAGTTTTCCACCGCCGTGACCGTGAGCGGCTCGGTCCAGGCGCTGTTGACGCCACCAAGTCACAACTCGGTGCTCTACTCGCTGGCCGCTGGCGGCACCGTTTCCATCGCCTCACTGTTCATCGCCGGTATCGGCCCAGGCCTGCTGCTCAGCGCGGTGATGATGGGGCTTTGCCTGATATTCGCCAGAAAGCGTAACTACCCCAAGGGCGAAGTCATTCCACTACGCCAGGCACTGAAAATCTGCGTCGATGCGCTCTGGGGGCTGTTCACCATGGTGATCATCCTGGGTGGCATCCTCAGCGGTGTGTTCACCGCGACCGAGTCCGCGGCGATTGCAGTGCTCTGGGCATTCTTCGTGACCATGTTCATCTACCGCGATTACAAATGGCGCGAACTGCCCAAGCTGTTGCATCGCACAGTGCGGACCTTGTCGATCGTGATGATCCTGATCGCCTTCGCAGGTGCCTTCGGTTACATCATGACGTTGATGCAGATCCCCTCGAAAATCACCTCGATGTTCCTGACCCTGTCGGACAACCGCTACGTGATCCTCATGTGCATCAACTTCATGCTGCTGGCACTCGGTACGCTGATGGATATGGCTCCGCTTATTCTCATCCTCACACCGATCCTGATGCCCGTGATCACCGATATCGGGGTCGATCCGGTGCATTTCGGCATGATCATGCTGGTCAACCTCGGTATCGGCCTGATCACCCCGCCGGTGGGAGCGGTGCTGTTCGTCGGTGCCGCCATTGGCAAGGTCACCATCGAAAACACCATCAAGGCGCTGTTACCCTTCTATGCCGCGCTGTTCCTGGTGCTGATGGCCGTCACCTACATTCCGGCAATCTCCCTGTGGCTGCCGAGTGTAGTGCTGTAACGCGACGCCGCCCGCCCTGTTCAAAGGGCGGGCGGTCTCACCGCTCAATGTTCACCTACGCCAGCCTATAGGGCTGGCGTTTGATTATTAGGATCGGAACTCGACATGACTGCTATAGCTACTCCCGACGTACCCGTAACTTTCCCGCGCCATATCGCAGTGTTGATACTCGTCTGCCTCGGCTGCGGGTTCGCCGGTAACCATGTCGCGGCGCGGGTAGCCTTCGATGATGGCGCGGGCGTGTTGTTGGCAATCCTTTTGCGTTCGGGCGGTACGCTCATTGTTCTGGCCGGGCTGGTTTTCTGGCAGCGGCAGAGCATCCGCCTAGCGCCCGGTGCCTGGCGCTGGCAGTTGTTGTTGGGCTTGTTGATAGCCACTCAAAGCATCTGTCTGTATTCAGCCGTGGCGCGGGTTCCGGTGGCATTGGCGCTACTGGTGGCCAATGTGTTTCCGATCTTGCTGGCCTTGCTGACATGGGCCTTGGGAGGGGCGCGCCCCACAGCGCGCACTGCGTTGCTGATGGGCTTGATACTGGTCGGCTTGATATTCGTCCTGGAAGTGCCGGCACGCCTCTCTTCCAGCGAAGACGCAGGACCGGAGTGGATTCTCGGGGTCGCGCTCGCATTCTGTGCCGCCAGCGTTTTCGCTCTAGCGCTCTGGATCACCGACCACAAGCTGTCGCAGGTACGCGGATCGGTGCGCAGCCTGTTGACCATGCTGATCGTATTCAGCAGCGCCAACCTTGCCGGGGCCAGCGGCTTGCTGCCTGGCGGGCTGTCGTTGCCGCAGAGTGGCACCGGCTGGACAGCGCTGGCAGTGCTGGTCGGGCTCTATGGCGCGGCATTCATTACGCTGTTCGTATCCGTGCCAAGACTCAACATGTCGCGCAACGCACCGGTGATGAACATCGAACCCCTGGCGACCTTGATCATGGGCTGGTTGGTGCTCGATCAGATGCTCGCAGCGGGTCAGATTCTCGGGGGCGCCATCGTCATCTTCGGCATCGTCATGCTGACTTACCGCAAGGATTGATCCAGCAGTAATCCCTTTTCTTTATATGAAAGAAGGCCGCATTCGCGGCCTTCTCTTCTTACAGCAACGTTCAGCTGCCTGTCGCTATCATCCCGCCTGGTTCCCGGCTCGCTCCTGATGTTTGCTTGCTCCTGGCGATGCGTTCCGCACGCTGCTGCATGGCGATATCCAGCGCACGGCTCGGCAGGATGTCGACATCATCGAACGTGATCAACTGCCCCGGCTCAACCGCACGCTTGAGTACCGTCTTGCGCAGCAGTCCAATCGGCACGTGATCGGGATTCTCGTCGAGCTTCACCGCCTCGCCACGGAACTGGAAACCGCCAATGCCGCGCTCGATCAGCTCACCCGGGCGCATCGTGCGCTTGGCAATCGCAGCCACACCGAGCGTCGGTGTAGTTGAATTGTTCAGCAGCACGCCGCCGCCATTGAACACACGGCGTACGGTTTTGCCGACCTCGAGTGAACACAGGTGGAACGGGCGCACCAAGGTGTAATAGGGACCTGGCCCGAGCTTGAAATATTCGAGAGCAGCCTGTTGGTTATCGTCATGCCGGCAGACCAGAAACACGCCTCCGGCCGAGTAGCCGGACGGGATCACGTAGTCAACGAAGGGTTGGCCGAGACGATCAGCCATCATGCCCAGCACGTTGCCGGTTTCGGTCAGGTTGGTCGAAGCCAGCCCGCCCAGGCCCTGTTTGGTAATGCTTGCGCCCAAGCCGTTCCCTACGATTACCTGCTCGATCTGTACCTTGGTGCCATCGGTAAAAGACGTCGTCTGGTCGATGCTGATGCCTTGGCGCTTCGACCAGAACATCATGTCTTCCAGTGTCGGATCGTGATTCAGATAGCCCTTCATGTTGCCGTATACCAGCGGCTTGAACCCCATCATCAAGGCTTCTTCATGCAACGCCGCCAGCGAGCCCGGCTGGTCGCCTTCCGCCTCGGTGAGCAAGCCCTTCCCAGCCAGATAAGAACCTGTCGTCACCTGTAGCTCGGCGTTTACCGTAACGACTGGCAACCCTGCCTCGAAGGCACGCTCGATAACCTCCGTACCGTGGAAAACATCACCGCTGCATTCGATGATCAGGTCAGCCTCGTCGATAAGCTGATCGATGGAATTGGTAAGCCGCTCAGTAAGCGGAAAGTCGGTGAACGAATTCAACGGCCGACGCGTCAGCACCCGGGAAACTTGCAGGTCCTGAAAATGCTGTTCGAATAGGCGAATGAGGCAGTGGGCGATCATCCCTGTGCCCGAAACACCGATCTTCTTGGGGGGCGAGAGTGGCATAAGCGAATCCATTCAGTTTGGCAATGAAAGGTAGGACCGCAGTCACACGAAAAGATTTTGTAGCAAATTAAAAAATCTGGCCTATCGCCATCGCAGTGAACCAACGCAGAACAAAGGCCACATGAAAAACTGACTGGAGGAAGGTTATCGGCCCATCGACGCGGGCTCGCGTAAAGGTGGCGCCAGGCTATCGAGTCGGGAGTAGAAGGCGGCGTTGCGCCGCCTTTCTACCGATCACTTACTTGAGTGCGGCAATAGCTGCGTCGTAATTCGGCTCGCTACCGATCTCCGGCACCAATTCGCTGTAGAGCACCTGATCCTGCTCGTCCAGAATCACGACCGCGCGTGCGGAGACGCCCGCGAGCGGACCGCTGGCGATCAACACGCCGTAATCTTCGAGGAACTCGCGGCCACGCATGCTCGATAGATTCACCACATTTTCCAAACCTTCAGCACCGCAGAAACGCTTCTGCGCGAATGGCAAGTCCGCGGAGATGCATAGCACCACGGTGTTGGCCAGTTCGTTGGCTTGAGCATTGAACTTGCGCACCGAAGTGGCGCAAGTCGGCGTATCGATACTCGGGAAAATGTTCAAAACCTTGCGCTTACCGGCAAAGCTCTCCAGCGTGATATCTGACAGATCACCGCCTACCAGGCTAAATGGCCTCGCTTTCTGGCCGCCCTGTGGGAACGTGCCAGCGACCTGGATCGGGGCGCCTTTCAGGGTTACTTCAGTCATGTGAACTCCTCTCAGTCATGGGCCGCAAGACTACCCTGCGGCCCAGTTTGCTTAAATTGCCTGCTTGCGGGCGAAGTATTCCTTGGTCAACTTGACCACGACAGGGCTAAGCAGAATCAGCGAGATAAGGTTGGGAATCGCCATCAAACCGTTAAGGGTATCTGCCAGCAGCCAGGCGAAGTCGAGCTGTGCGATCGCGCCGAAGGGCACTGCCAATACCCAGATGACGCGGAATGGCCAGATCGCTTTGGTGCCCATCATGAACTCCCAGCATTTCTCACCGAAGTAGCTCCAGCCCAGAATGGTGGTAAAGGCGAAGACCACCAGGGCGATGGTTAGTACGGCGCCACCAAATCCAGGCATAGCCGATTCAAAGGCTGCAGCAGACAATGCCGCGCCGCTTTCGCCACTGGTCCAGACGCCGGAACAAACGATCGCGAGACCGGTAATGGAGCAGATGATGATGGTATCGATGAAGGTACCCATCATGCCGATCATTCCGGAGCGCACGGAGCTTTTAGTGGTGCCGGCCGCCTGGGCAATACCCGCCGTACCCAGACCTGCTTCGTTGGAGAAAATACCGCGCGCCACACCGAAGCGAATAGCGGCCATGACCGCCGCACCGGCGAACCCGCCAGTGGCCGCAATGGGCGTGAAGGCGTGAGTGAAGATCAGATCGAAGGCCGCCGGGATCTCGGAGGCATGGACCACCAACACGACGATACCGGCAATGATGTAGGCAACGCACATGAAAGGCACCAGTGCAGCGGCCACGGCACCAATGCGCTTGATGCCACCGAGAATCACCAGACCGACAACCACCATCGTGACCAGACCAGTGAGCCACAGCGGCACCGAGAAGGTGGTTTCGAGCGCAAGCGCCATGCTGTTCACCTGCACCATGTTGCCGATGCCGAAGCCAGCTAGCCCACCAAAGATCGCGAATGCCCCGCCGAGCCACAGCCACTTCTTGCCCAGACCATTCTTGATGGCATACATCGGGCCACCGACATGCTCGCCGCGGTCATCCTTCTCGCGGTAATGCACGGCCAGTACCACTTCGCAGTACTTGGTCGCCATGCCCACCAGCGCCGTACACCACATCCAGAACAGCGCACCCGGCCCACCGAGGAAGATGGCGGTGGCGACACCGGCAATGTTACCGGTACCGACGGTGGCCGCCAGACAGGTCATGAGGGCCTGGAACGGGCTGATCTCGCCCGTGTCTTCATCGCCCTTGACGCGTCCGCGCCAGATCAGCGCGAAACCGGTGCCGATACGCACCAGAGGCATGAACTTGAGCATGACCATGAGGAAGAAACCGGTGCCTAGAATCAGCACCAGCATGGGCGGTCCCCAGACGAGACCATTGACGCTATTGACCAGGTTTTGCAGAAATTCCATTCAAAGCACCCTTATTGATTATGTTAGACATCCTTGCCCGAGCGGCCCGCATTGGAGCGCAGTAGAAGCACAACGCCAGCAGGCATTACTGCCGTCTTCCACCACTAACCGAAACGACCCGGTAATTACCCTGAACTTCATGTGCTGGGTGACTACCGACAACTTGCAGGGCCCATGCCAAGGCCTCTGTAATAGCTGCGACACAAGGAGCGACCGAGCGATCCTACCACCACCACAAGCGCTTGGCGCGACGTCGATTGCACGCGATTCGCGCAGCATCGGAAAGACGCTGGAGGGCTTGTAGATCGACCGTTGAGTCACGCCGACTTGCTGGTTACATAAGCCCACCAGAGTAGCCTAAGGCGGCACCGCCGCCAGTCCACTCAATATATTTTTCAAGAAGCGGATGCCGCACCGTGACTTTAGAAATTACGTCGGTAGAAAACGTCAAGGGAGCTGGCCAAACCGCTTGCGGCTTCGAGAAAAATGCGTTTGGTCAGCTGATAGCGCAGGGCAACGGTGTTGGCCGACTCGAATACGCCCACGCCGTAGCGAAGCGTCAGGCGATCGGTCAAGCGCCCACTGGCGACCACGCTGGTCTCCGTGCCGCTTCCTTCGGTGTCGAGCTGGAAATCCTCAATACCCAGACGCTGCGCAACATTGCCAGTAATCGATGCACTGCCAGCCAGGCCAAGCCCAAGAGCAGCCTGCGCCAACATGTTGTTCTCACCGGAATCGGTTCCCAGCGGCCGTCCCAGCACTAAATAGGACAAAGCCTGTTCCTGACTCATCGCCGGTTCGGCGAACACATCGACCCGTGGCTGCTCGGCGCTGCCGGTGATGCGTAGACCAGCTATGACGTTGTCCGAGTCGATCCGCCGTATCGCCTCGATATTCAGGAATGGCTGGGACAGCACGCCGGTGAACAGCAGCTGCGCGCGGCGAATGGTCAGACGCTGGCCATAGGCTCGATAACGCCCATTGTTGAGATTGAGCTCGCCACGCGCGTCGAGGTTGTCGCCGATGTGCAGGTAACCCGCCAGATCCGCGGTGAGGCCAAAGCCAGAGAAACGCAGGCGGTCCTGGCCCACCTCGACATCGATATCCATGCGAATGGCCAACGGCGTCTGCGCGTCCTCGGCTTCCGTGCCGACGATTACCGCGTCCTCGGACACCCTGACTGTCGAAGGAGGCAGGTCACGAACCTGGATATCTCCACGTGGCACTCGGACCTTTCCACTTACCGCCAACTGGTCGCCGGCTAGCTCCAGCCGTAGATCCGGCTCGACTTCCAGCTCGGCATAGGGTTCGACGATAACCGGGAGCCGGCTGCCGCTTATGCGCATGTCCAGATCCAGCGCATCGGTCCAATTCAAGGTTCCGGCGATTGCCCCTCGTCCTTGCTCGCCGCTGCGCCAGTCACCGTCGACTCGCACGCGCTCGCCCTCGATGAGCGCGCGAACTTGCAGCTGCTCGAAACTGACTGGCAACTCACTGCCGGCAATCTCGGCGTTGCTCAATCGCAGCTCGCCGTTGACCTGCGGCGCCTGCAAGCTGCCGGATAACTCGCCACGCCCGTTCAGTTGCCCATTCAACCGCTCGACCTGGGCGACGAAGGGCCTGGCCACGGACAGATCGAAATCGCTCAGAAAGAAGGACCCAGAGATGGCCTTCGCCTCGGTACTCGGGTCGATTTGCAGGCGCACATCGAGCTCCCCGAGTTCGCCGCCCTCGAAGCGCAAGTGGCTATCGACACGTTTGGGCGTCAGTTCGCTGTTCAAAGCCAAGGTTGCGTAGGGGAAATCCAGCCATTGGTCGCCGTCACGCATGCGCAACGTGCCTGGGCCGGCGTCGATGCGAATGGTGCCGCTAGGACCGGCCGCGGGCAGGTCGAGCGACAGGTCGGCGTTGACCTCGCCCTGCCAGTTCAGGTTGTCCGGCATGTGCTCGGCAAGCGATTCGAGCGGAAAGTCGCGTAGCCGGTAGCGCAGTTGCGGATCAGGCAGAAGCCGCTGATTTTCAGCACACAGCGTGGCGGGGCCTGAACCGAAGCAATGAGCACCGAATGTGATCCGACCGTTGGCCAGTCGCTCCAGCGATGCTGGCCGCTGAAGGGCCCATTGCTGGCCTTGAGCATCCAGTTCGGCCCGCAGCAAGCGCCCTCGCCAATCCTCGCCGCGTAGACTGCCATCCAACGCCAGAGACAGATCCAGCAGCGGCCCTTGCAGACTCAGATCGGCCTGATGAGCCTGTTGGGAGCCGTCACCCGTCACCTGTAGCCGGCCGAGCTCGGTATCACCTGCCCGCAGCCCATCAGCAACCAGTCGCAGCTGTCCACGCTCGCCCTGTTCGAGGCTGGCGGCCAGCTCCAAATGCTCGATGCGATTTTGCTGGAACGCCACCTGACTGCCTTCGAGGGTCAGCGTGCCTTCCGGCGTTTGCGGCGTACCGGCCAGCTTGAGGTCGCCGGCCAACTGGCCCTGCAGATCAGGCCAGAGCTGCGCCAGTCGCGTCAGGTCGAGCTCAAGATTCGCCTGCAGCGTTTCGGCCCAGCGCCCGCTGCCCTGGATTCGGTTGTCCCCGAGATGCAGGTCGACGAGCGGAACATTCCAGGCGGCGCCCTGCCCACTCGCCTCCAGCTGTAGTTTCAATGGTTGCTGACGCAACGTTCCAGCGAGATCCAGACGCGCTTCGGCCTGCAGTTGCTCATCGCGCATAGTGCCACGGCTGCTCAACGTGCCGGCCAGCTGGCCCGGCAACTCGGCGACCCAGAAGGACGGATCGAGTTCGCTCATGTCCAGGCGGGTGTTCCAGTCGATGCCATCCGCGAAGCCCACGCTGAGATTGCCGGCAGCTCTGCCCTGCCCGGCCTGCAATTCCAGCTGCGGTAGATGCACGATTTCGAGGTCGCCGCTGACAGGGCTTCGCAGCGTGAATTCACCGGATGGCCCGGTCAGCGCGGCATCAAAATTACCCAGGTAGTTGCCGTCGTCGTACTGGATTTGCGCATCGAGCGTGCGCAACGCCACCGGCGGCTCATCCACGTCGGGGTAAAGCCTGCGCCAAGGAAAATCGCGCCACGCCAGCTCGGCCTCACCCGTCAGACCCTCCTGCCAATCGGCCTGCCCGTTCAAGCTGATCCGTTGCCCTTCGCCGGCATCCAGCTGCAGCGCTTCGACCTCCGCATGTTTGGCGTCGACCAGTGCATTCAGCGCAATGCCGACCGCGCCGCCCTCGCCTTGCAAGCGCCCGTCACCAACCAGCCGATAGCCTTGTTCCAGATCACCCTCGGCGCTGAGCTCAAGGGTATCCAGCCGCAGTGCATCGGGCAGTTCCGGGGTCGCCTTGAAGCGCTCCACCACCATCCGAAGCTGCGCCGGCAGCTCAGATGCCAGCGGTCTTAGCTGGCCGCTGAGCCTGGCATTTAGGTAACCCTGGCTTTCGACATTCAAATGCAACTGGTCGCGCAGCTCGCCGTTCACCGCAAGCATCAGCGCCCAGGGTTGCTCGTCGGGTGAACGGATTGCAGCCGTGCCGCTCAATTCCAGCGGCCAGTCGCCGTTCGGTTGCAAGCGGCCGGTCAGATCCAGCGAAAGATCATCGCGGCGGACCTGAAGGGCGCTGATCTCCAGCCCTTCCTTTCGCCAATCGGCGCGCAGCTGCAGGCTTCGCAGCTGCTGGACATCATTCAGCCGAAGCTCGCCGATTTCGATGCGCTCGATTCGCAGCTCCAGCGGCAGTTTGACGTCCGGCAGGCTGAACGGCTCACTCGGTGCATCATCCTCGGCTGTCGGCGGAAACTGCAGATTGATGTCGCCGACCACCAGCTCCTCGATGCACAGCGTCATGCGCAACAGGCACATCGGTGACCAGGCCATTCGCGGCGCATCCACTACCGCCCTGTTGGCGCCCTGTTGCCATGTCAGCCGCTCCGCCTGCCATTCGCCACCCAGACGTCCGTGGAACTGCTCCACTTCTACTCCGGGTATCTTGCCCAGGACCCAACGGCTTCCCGTGTGGGTGCCCAGTAACGCACCTACGGCCAGCAGAATCAGTAGCAGTAACGTCACCAGGCCGAGCATTACCCAGCCGACAATTTTCGCGGTACGCCTCAAAGCTCCGGCCCCATGGAGAAATGCAGCCGCACGCCGCCATTACTGTCCAACGGATGGGCCAGATCGACACGAATCGGCCCGACCGGCGAAACCCAACGAACGCCCAGACCAACGCTGCTTTTGAGCGACGGAAGCTCCAGCGAGTTGAACGCATTTCCCTGATCGATGAAGGTCGCCACGCGCCACTTGTCGGTGAGCGAATATTGATACTCAGCGCTGACTGCCAGCTGGTAACGGCCGCCGATGCGGTCGCCGTCCGAGTTGGTCGGCGATAGGCTCTGATAGTCGTAACCGCGCACGCTTTGATCGCCACCAGCGAAATAGCGCAGTGATGGCGGCACGTTGGTGTATTCGTTGGTCCAGTTGCCGCCGACCTGCACCCGACCAAGGAAGCGATGACGGTCCGCGAGCGTGATCAGGCCTTTCACCGTGGTGTTTGCATGGATCAGATCCGCGTCGGACAGCAGGCCGTCCTTCGCTGCGGCCAGCTCGAACTCCAGGCGGTAGCCACGGCTTGGGTCGATACGGTTGTCGCTGCGCAGATAGCTATAGGAGACGCCGGGCATCAACAGCGTGCTGACGCCCGTATCATCGCCCAGCTCATATTGTTCATGGCGCCATTTGAGCGACCAGACCCGCTGCCAGCCACTGGGCAGCTTCCGATGCCACTCGGGGCCGACTGTCAACAATTCGCTGAGGCTATCGTTGTCACCCAGCTCCTCGTATTGGTAACCGGCCGCATAGCGCAGCTTGTCGGTCAGCGGCGGGTCCAGCGGCACGTCGTACCAGAGTCCGACATTCTGACGCGGTGCCGAGAGTTCGGTCTCGACGCCGTAACTGTGGCCCTGGGGGTTGACCCAGTGACGGAGGAAATCCAGACGCATGCGCGGCCCCACGTCGGTGGAAAATCCCAACCCCAGCCCTAGGGTTCTTGGATCGCGCGTGGTCAGTTGCACCGTGACAGGAATGCGCTGCTGTTGGGCATTGGCCGGGTTGGCATCGACCCGTACCCCTTCGAAATAGCCACTGGACTGCATCGCCTGGTTGAGCTCGGCCACCAGTTCCGAGTCATAAGGCGTGCCCGCCTCGAACGGCACCATCCGCGCCAGCAGATCCGGGTCGAAGGGTGAATCGCCTTCGAAGCTGACATTCCCCAGCACATAACGCGGGCCGCTTTCGAACACCAGCTCGATGTCCGCGGCGTTGATCGAAGGGTCGATGGTCAAGCGCTGACTCGTGAAGCGACCTTCGAAGAATCCATAGCGCGAGGCCTGATTGAGGATCTGCTGCTTTACCTCTTCATACAGGCCGTGATTGAGCACCTCGCCGGTCCTGAGCGTGTTACGGGGCACACGGAAGGTACGCAACTCGCTGGCCGGCCCATCCACTCGCAGGGTGATATCGCGCAGTCGAACCGGCTCGCCGGGCTCGATACGCAGAATGAGCTGCGGATTCTCGCCACCGCTGACTTCGGATTCGATCTCGCCGTTGTAATGACCCAAGGCCTGCAGCGCCTTTTCCGCCTGTTCTTGGGCGATACGGCTGTAGCGCAGCAGTTCACGCTCGTTACGGTCGCCGAGGTCACCGATGTAGTTTTCGACGTTTTCGCGCAAGGCACGGTTGGACGGCTCGATCCTGACATCGAGCTCCGCTGAATGAACGCCAGTGGACATAAACGAGGCTAGGCCGACGGCAACGAGCCGGCCAACGGAGGACATACGCATGGCGAGCGATGCTAGCACGATAGACACCGAAGCTCGGATCGGCGTGGATGCGTGTAGCACGGTACATACAGCGTTAGGTAGAACATCGAAAAGCTTCGTCGGAAAACCACCGGTTGGACTATGCGCAACGCGCAAAAATTCGCCGCTATCCTCGACTGGCTTCGACCTGGCGCGGCGCGGGATGGAAGAACACGTGTTCGACCACCGGCCCGATCGCGACCTGACCGATTTCCTCATAGCCCTGCCGCTCATAGAAGTTCAGGTAGCGTGGATTGCCCGTGTCGAGCACCAATCCCTGCGAGGTCGTGTCCACAGCACACCAGTTATGCAGCGCCTCGAGCAGCTGTTCACCGTAGTGCTGCCCTTGAAACTGCGGATGGACGGCCATCAATGGCAGCACATGAAAAGCGCCCGGCGGCAGGCAGCCGAGCACTGCCGCGTGGTAATCGAGATATCGCCGGGTGCAGCGAAAGCCCGTGGTCATCAGCATGCGCATGCGCCAGACCCAACTCTCGGTGACATCCAGACGACGCTGCGGCGGCGCGATCAACGCCACGGCGATCAGCCGATCATCCGCCAGCAACCCCAGCGCGGGCTGATCCTGCAGAAAATGCTGATTGACCAGCTCACGCACGGTGGCGCGTACACGCTGGTCGTACCCGGGCCGATCGGATTCGAACAGGTAGGCATAGGTGGGTTCGTGACGGTAAGCGTTGTACAGAAGCGAGCGCGCCTCCCTGGCGTAACCACTGTCCAGCATTCGTACTTCAGCAGGCATCGGCATGGCAGTTCTCTTTCTTATGTTGTAGAGCGCTGAATTCACGTTAGCACCCGTACCGTGCTCGTGCCGCTTATTGGCGACCGGCTGATACGACTCGCACCGCAAAGGCCGAAACGATTAGAATCGCGGTTTTTCCGGAGCCCTCATCCATGAAGCTCGTTTCCTTCAATATCAACGGCTTACGCGCACGACCTCATCAACTTGCTGCGCTTATCGAAAAACACCAGCCGGACGTCATCGGTCTGCAGGAAACCAAAGTAGCGGACGAACAGTTCCCGCAGGCCGAGATCGAAGCGCTCGGCTATCACGTACATTTCCATGGTCAGAAAGGCCATTACGGTGTCGCCCTGCTATCGCGGCAGGCGCCGCTGGAAATCCACAAAGGCTTTCCCGGCGATGGCGAGGAATCGCAGAAGCGCTTCATCTGGGGCCGCTTCGCCGATGCCAACGGCCAGCCGGTGACCGTCATGAATGGCTATTTCCCACAGGGCGAAAGCCGTATCCATCCGACCAAGTTTCCCGCCAAAACCAAGTTCTACGCGGATCTGCAAGCCCTGCTGGAAGAGCGCTTCACGCCCGATCAATCGGTGGCGATCATGGGCGACTTCAACATCTCGCCTGAGGATTGCGACATCGGCATCGGCGACGTGAACGCCAAGCGCTGGCTGCGTACAGGCAAGTGCAGCTTTCTGCCGGAAGAACGCGAATGGCTGGCGCGGCTGAAGAACTGGGGTTTGCAGGACAGCTTCCGTACGCTCAACCCGGAAGTCGTCGATCGCTTCAGCTGGTTCGACTACCGCAGCCGTGGTTTCGAAGATGACCCACGTCGAGGGCTGCGCATCGACCTGATCCTGACCACCACCGGCCTGCATCAGCGCGTCATCAACTGCGGTGTCGACTACGACATCCGCAGCATGGAGAAGCCTTCCGACCACTGCCCGGTCTGGATCGAGCTGAACTGAGTCGCCGGTTCGACTCCACCCGCCGAGTTGCGCAGCGGGGTACTGATGCACAGATCGACATCCATCCAGGTCGGCGGTCACATAACGGTAAACAAAGCGTCTTAATCTCCCCGCTTCTTTGAAAGGGAGATTCGCTGCATGGCACTTTTTACGTCCGCACGCACCATTGGGAAACGGGTGCTATGCCTGGCGTTTCTCGCCCTGTTCTGTGCATCTCCCCTCTCGGTAAACGGAGCCGTGCCGGCGTTACCTGCAAAGGATCAGCCGGTACTGAGCATCCATGGGTCGAACACCGTCGGCGCCAAATTAGCGCCCATGTTGATCGCCGGTCTGTTCGAAGCACAGGGACTGCAATCGATAAAGATCGCTTCCACCAAGGAAAACGAGCAGCGGATAAGCGCAATCGACAGCAAAACCGGCCGCACGCTGCACGCCCTGGTTGCCGCTCACGGCACAGGCACTGGCTTTGCTGGGCTCGGAAACGGTTCCGCCGATCTTGCCGCCGCATCGCGACCCATCAAGAACAGCGAATACGACAGCCTGGCCAGCCTCGGTGACCTGCGCAGCGCACAGTCCGAGCAGATCATCGCCATCGACGGTTTGGCGATCATCGTCCATCCGAACAACCGAATCGCCTCGCTCAGCGTCGCGCAAGTCGCCGGCCTGTTCGCTGGCGAGATTCGCAACTGGCGCGAGCTGGGCGGCGATGATCTGACCGTTGAACTGCATGCGCGCGACGATCAGTCCGGCACCTATGACACCTTCAAGGAACTGGTACTCGGCACTCAGAACAAGACGCTCGCCGGCAGTGCCTTGCGTTATGAATCCAATGACCAGCTTTCCCAAACGGTCATCAGCCGCCCTGGTGCTATCGGCTTCGTGGGCCTCGCCTCGGTGGGAAGCGCCAAGGCGCTGGCGATTGCCGACGGCGACTCGGAGCCCATGCTTCCGTCCACCGCGTTGGTCGCGACCGAAGACTATCCGCTGTCGCGCCGTCTGTTCCTCTATGCCAAGCCTACTGCCCAGTCGGACTGGACACGGGCCTATCTCGACTTTGCCCATAGCGCCGCCGGGCAGGCCATCGTCGAAAAGGCCGGCTACGTCGCACAGGCAATCACTGCGATAAAGCTGCCGGCCCAACCCGACATGCCACAGCTTTACCAGGACCTGGCCAACGATGCCCGGCGGCTGACCGTCAACTTTCGTTTCGACGAGGGCAGCGCTCGGCTGGATAACAAGGCTCAACGTGATATCGGACGCTTGATCGATTATCTCCAGCGCGCTGACAAACAGATGAACGCCGCGGTGCTGGTGGGCTTCGGCGATGCGCGAGGGGACTCGGCGCGCACCGAGTTGCTGTCCAAACTCCGCGCTATGGCGGTGCGTCGCGAGTTAGCGCGTGGCGGCATTCTGGTTAAAGATATCAATGGGTTGGGTGATCAACTTCCAGTGGCTTCTGATACTCCGTCAGGTCGAGTCAAGAACAGGCGTGTAGAGGTCTGGCTTTACTGAACTGGCTAGATCGCGGCTTGTTTTCTACCACTACTCCACAGCCGATTTGGATGTATCGCCAACAAGCAGATGGCTGAGCACCGAGCGCATCTTGCCGGCCTTGACCGGCTTGTTCAGTACCGGCACGCCGAGGCCCTGCAGCTGCTTGCGGCACTGGTCGCTGCGATCGGCGGTGATCATCACCACCGGAATCGCCTCGCCGAAACGCTCGCGCAATGCCTGCGCCACTTCCCAGCCGGTGGTGCCCTGGTCGAGATGGAAATCGGCCAGGATCAGCTCCGGCGCCCGGCCGTCCAGCACGGCAATCGCCTGTGCCCGATCGGTCGCCGTGAGCACCTCGCATCCCCACTGGCCAAGCAGCGCGGCCATGCTGTGCAGAATGCTCAGCTCGTTATCCAGCACCAGCAGCCGCCGCCCCGGCAAGGGGTCACCCAGTTGCGGCACGCTGACCAGCGTCTCCAGATTGCGTCTGGGCATCGATTCACTCAGTGGCACCTCGATGCAAAAAACCGAGCCGCGCCCCGGTTGCGACCTGACCTGGATGCGGTAGTCGAGCATCTTGGCGATGCGCTCCACGATGGCCAGCCCCAGGCCGACGCCGCGCCGCTCGGCGGCACGCTCGACCCCGAGCTGATTGAATTCGAGGAAGATCGACTGCAGCTGGTCCTGGGCGATGCCACGGCCGGTATCCCAGACCTCGATGCGCAGCGAACCGCCGCGCTTGCGCGCGCCGAGCAATACCCGACCGCGTTCGGTGTAACGGCAGGCATTGCTGAGAAAGTTGCGCAGGATGCGGCTCAGCAGGCGGAAATCGGTCTGGATCGCATAGCGCGGAATGAAATGGACGAGTTGCAACCCCGCCGCCTCGGCGACCGGTTGGAACTCCGACACCAGCGGCAGCAGCACCTCGTCGAGGCCATAGCTATCGATGTCCGGCTTGATAGCGCTCTGGTCCAGCTTGGAAATGTCCAGCAGGTCGGTGAGCAGGTCCTCGGCGCCTTCCAGCGCCTGGTGCGCCCGCAGCACCAGATTGCGCTCGGCACTCGGCAAGTCCCGTTCGCACAGGGTGGAGATCAGCAGCCGCGCCGCGTTCAACGGTTGCAGCAAATCGTGGCTAGCGGCAGCCAGGTACTTGTCCTTGCTGAGGTTGGCCGCTTCGGCCGCGTCGCGGGCTTCGCGCAACTCGCAGGTGCGTTCGGTAACGCGCTGTTCCAGTTGCTCGTTGAGCTGCAGCAACCGCTGTTGCGCCTGCTTGCGCTCGGTGATGTCGGCGACGAAGCCCTCCACCAGGCCGTCTTCGTCCGGTTTGAGCAGCAGGTTCATCATGACGTCGATGAAGCTGCCGTCCTTGCGCCGCAACCGGGTTTCGTAGCCGAACAGGCCCAGCTGGCTGCTCAGGGTATGGCGAATCTGCAGCAGCTCTTCTTCACCGCCGATGAACAGGTGGTGCGACAGATCGGTGAGCGACCACAGCGCATCCTCCGGGCTGTCGTAGCCGAGCATGCGTGCCAGGGCCGGGTTGGCCGCGCGAATGCCCTCCTGCAGGCTGGCCTGGAAGATGCCGTGCACCGCATGTTCGAACAGCCACTTGTAGCGGTTGCGCTCGGCCTCCAGCTCCTCCAGACGGCTCAGCAACTCGGGGTAATGGCTCTTGCGCGCGGAATGGCTACCGAAGCCGAGCAGTTGAGTCAGGGCCTGCTGCTGATCGTCAGAGGGCTTCGGCATAGACGACCTCGACATCGCGCTGGGTCGAAGAACGAGGGTTGGTGAGGATGCAGGGGTCCTGCATCGCATGCTGCGACAGGAAGGGGATGTCCGACAGGTCGACACCATGCAGGCCGAGGCTTTCCTTGAACCCGATCGATTGCTTGAGGTTGATCAGATGCTGCACCAGGCGCTCGCGAACCTGCCGGTGGTTCAGGCCGCGCGTATCGATGCCCAGCGTCTGCGCGACGATCTTGAAGCGATCCGGCGCGGCATCGTAGTTGAACGCCACCACATGCTCGACCAACACCGCGTTACACAGCCCGTGAGGCAAGTCGAGATAGCCGCCGAGACTGTGGGACATGGCATGCACGGCGCCAAGAATCGCGTTGGAGAACGCCAGCCCGGCCTGCATGCTGCCCAGCATGATCTGCTCACGCAGGCCGATATCCGTCGGATTGGCGATCATCTGCACCAGATTGCCGTTGATCAGCCGCATAGCCTCCAACGCGTGGGGATCGGTCAGCGGGCCGTTGCCGGTGGAGACGAACGCCTCGATGGCGTGCACCAGCGCGTCGATGCCGGTACAGGCGGACAGGAAGGGATCCATGCTCGCGGTGGTTTCCGGGTCGATCAACGAAACGTCCGGCACCGCCGCCTTGCTGACGATGGAGAACTTCATCCGCTCGTCCTGGTTGGAGATGATCACGAACTGCGACACGTCGGCCGAGGTACCGGCCGTGGTGGGGATCAGGATCAGCGGCGGGCTGGGGACGCGCAGGGTATCTACCCCTTCAAACTCGATGATATGGCGACCATGGGCGACCACGATGCCGATGCCCTTGGCGCAATCCATCGGGCTGCCGCCGCCCACCGCGACGATCACGTTGCAGCCTTCATTGCGATAGACCTCGGCGCCAAGCATCACCTCTTCGCAACGCGGATTGGGCGATACATCGGTGAACAGGTGGTGTTCGATGTTCTGCCGCTCGAGGCTGGCCTGCACGTCGGCTACCCAGCCAGCAGCCACCACACCGGGGTCGGAAACCACCAGCACCTTGCGCGCGCCGAAGTTGCTGGCACAGGTGCCGACGCTGTGACGGCAACCGGCACCGAAGATGATTTCAGGGGAAACGAATTTACGCTGGAGGCTGATATTCGGGCTCATCACCGTGGCCTTTATTATTTTTGTAACAACCGCGCAAGCCTACTGGATTGGTCGGGTAAAGCAATGCACTCAAGGAATAGCGTGCGTAGGTCCGTCCCGTTTCGTTGCATAACCCGACGCGGCTTCGGCGAAACGGGATCAGAGCTAGGGTTGGCTTCCCAGACGAGCGTCGTTCAAAGCAGCGCTTGGTAGAAGCGTCATTCACGCTGAAGCGCATCAGCCAGATTGGCGGCGTTGCGAAAGCCGTGGCGTTCCACCGGATGCAGCTGATAGGCGGCGGTGGGTCAACAACAGACCGCCACCGGCCAGGGGCTGATAGCTGGCAGTACCTAACTGCCATGGGGCCGGGGTACGGTCAAAATCACCGGTGCGCGGAGCGCACCCTACGGCTGACTCAGGCATGTTTCCGTAGGGTACGCTCGGCGCACCGCCAAACTCACGCACCACAAGCCGCCCTCCGCTCTCGCGCCAAACCATGATCGCTCAGGCAATAAAGAATCCCGTCCTCGGCAAAACGCGGCTGTTGCAACCCGCCAGTACCTGAGCGTGCAACGCGCATCCGCCGGGTCGTACTCGATCCAGAACAGCCCGCGATGACCGGCCCGCAGCTCGGCGAAGTCCTGGCTGGTGGCGGCAGCCCGCTCGGCACTCCACTCGCTGGGCCAGGAGCCATAGGGAACAGCGGTTTTGCTCATGGTTGCTCCATCGTCCGGCGACCGGAGCTACCAGGTCAGACCTTGAGGATGAGTTTCGACGCTTTCTCGTTGCGGTAGCGTAGTTGATCGAGGCCCGGCGCGTTCTGCTCGGCCTGTTCGCGCGCAGCGAGAATCTTGCCGTGCTGCGCCGACTTGCTGCACACCGGGTCGGCATTCGCGGCGTCGCCGGTGAGCATGAACGCCTGGCAACGGCAGCCACCGAAGTCCTGTTCCTTCTCGTCGCAACTACGGCAGGGTTCGGGCATCCAGTCGTAGCCGCGAAACTTATTGAAGCCGAAGGAATGCCGCCAGATGTATTCGATGCTGTGCTCGCGCACGTTGGGAAACTCCACCGGCAGCTGGCGCGCGCTGTGGCACGGCAATGCGGTGCCGTCGGGAGTGACGTCGAGAAACAGGTTCCCCCAGCCGCTCATGCAGGCCTTGGGGCGCTCTTCGTAATAGTCGGGCGTCACGAAGATCAGCTTGCAGGGATGATTCTCGGCGGCGAGCCGCTCGCGCCACTGGTTGGTGATGCGTTCGGCCCGCTCCAGTTGCGCCTTGCTCGGCAACAGGCCGGCGCGGTTCAGCTCGGCCCAGCCGTAGAACTGGCAGGTGGCCAGCTCGACGAAATCCGCTTCCAGCTCCAGGCACAGCTCGATGATGCGCTCGATGTTGTCGATGTTATGCCGATGGGTGACGAAGTTGAGCACCATCGGGTAGCCATGCCGCTTCACCGCGCGGGCCATTTCCAGCTTCTGCGCAAAGGCCTTCTTCGAGCCGGCCAGCAGGTTGTTCACCTCTTCGTCGGCGGCCTGGAAGCTGATCTGGATATGGTCCAGCCCGGCTTCGGCGAAGCGGGCGATCTTCTCTTCGGTCAGGCCGATGCCCGAAGTGATCAGGTTGGTGTAGTAACCCAGCCCGCGGGCCGCCTCGATCAGCTCGGCCAGGTCCTGGCGCACCAGCGGCTCGCCACCTGAAAAACCCAGCTGCGCCGCGCCCATCTCCCGCGCCTGGCGGAACACCTCGATCCACTCGGCGGTACTCAGCTCCTCATGGCTGCGGGCGAAATCCAGCGGGTTAGAGCAGTACGGGCATTGCAGCGGGCAGCGGTAGGTCAGCTCGGCGAGCAGCCACAGCGGCGGACCGGGTTCGTAGCCGGGTTTAACGAAGCTCGATCCAGAACCGTTCAACGGCCACCTCCAGGAATGCCAGGATGTCTTCTTCGATGGCCTCCGCGCCGGGGAAACTCCCCTGCAGATCGGCAACGATTCCTCCTACCGTACGGGCGCCGTCGACCCGTTTGAGTATCTCGGCGGCGCTGTCGTTGAGCTTGATCATGCCCTCCGGGTAGAGCAAAACGTGACAGCCTTGCGCCGGCTCGAACTGGAAGCGATAACCGCGGCGGAAGACCGGGACTTTCAGCAGAATGTTCTCGTTCATGTCAGTTCACTTGCCAAATACGGGTGGCCATACACGCTGCGCGGGGTTTCGCACTCACAACGTAATGCCGTTGTGCCAAACCCGCTCACGGGTCACGGTGTGGTACGGCGGACGGCTCAATTCGTACGCCATGCTCATGGCATCGAGCATGCTCCACAACACGTCCAGCTTGAACTGAAGAATGTTCAGCATGCGCTCCTGCGCGTCACGCGTGCGGTAGTGGCCGAGCGTGATGCGCAGCCCGTGCTCGACGTCACGACGCGCTTCCTTCAAGCGCTTGTGGAAATAGTCATAACCGGAGGCATCGATCCAAGGGTAATGCTGCGGCCAGGCCTCCAGACGTGACTGGTGGATGGTCGGCGCGAAGAGTTCGGTCAGCGAGCTGCTCGCCGCTTCCTGCCAGGAAGCGCGCCGCGCGAAGTTGACGTAGGCGTCCACCGCGAAGCGCACACCTGGCAGCACCAGCTCCTGCGACAGCACCTGTTCGCGGTCGAGCCCCACCGCTTCGGCCAGCCGCAGCCAGGCCTCGATGCCGCCCTCCTCGCCGGGCGCGCCGTCATGGTCGAGGATGCGCTGCACCCACTCGCGGCGCGCGTCACGATCCGGACAGTTGGCCATGATCGCCGCATCCTTCAGCGGAATGCAGACCTGGTAGTAGAAACGGTTGGCCACCCAGCCCTGGATCTGCTCACGGTTGGCCTGCCCGGTGTACATCGCTCGATGAAAGGGGTGATGAATATGGTAGTAATCGCCCTTGGCACGCAGCGCCTGCTCGAATTCGGCGGGGGTCATGGCTGGCAGGGTCATCGCGGCTTCCTTATGCAGGTCCAGCGCTCAACGCGGGAAGGTTTGTCTCGTAGGGTGCGCTCTGCGCACCGGCTCTAATTACTCGGTGCGCAAAGCGCACCCTACGTCCGGAGCGCAGCTACAACTCGATGCTCATGCCATCGAAGGCTACTTCGATGCCGTGCTCGTCGAGAATGGCGCGCTCGGGCGAGTCCTGGTCGAGTATCGGGTTGGTGTTGTTGATATGAATGAGGATCTTGCGCGCCGCCGACAGGCCGTCGAGCACCTCGATCATGCCGCCCGGGCCGCTCTGAGGCAGATGGCCCATTTCGCTGCCCAGTTTGTCGCCGACCTCACGCACGCGCATTTCGTCGTCGCGCCAGAGCGTACCGTCCACCAGCAGACAATCGGCGCCGCGCATGGTGCCCAGCAGCGCCTCGCTCACCTGGCCCAGGCCCGGCGCATAGAACAGCTTGCCGCCGGTGCGGCGATCTTCGATGAACAGGCCGATGTTGTCGCCCGGATGCGGATCGTTGCGGTGCGGCGAATACGGCGGCGCCGAACTGCGCAGCGGAGTCGGCGTGATGACGAGGCTCGGACAGGCCGGGATGGCAAAGCTGCCGTCCAGCGCGATGGGGTTCCACTTCAGGCCGCCGTTCCAGTGCTCGAGCATGTTGAACAATGGAAAGCCCGTGGTCAGGTCCTGGTGGACCATCTCGGTGCACCAGACTTCATGCGGGCAGCCTTCGCGCAAGGTCAGCAGGCCGGTGGTGTGATCGATCTGACTGTCGAGCAGGATGATCGCGCCGATCGCCGTATCGCGCGGCTTGCGCGCCGGCTGCAAGGCGGGAAAGGCCTCCAGTTGCGCACGGATATCCGGCGAGGCGTTGCAGAGAATCCAGTCCACGCCGTTGTCGCTGATGGCGATGGACGACTGGGTACGCGCCTGGCCGCGCAAGGTGCCGGCGCGCAGGCCGGCACAGTTGGAGCAATTGCAATTCCACTGAGGGAAACCACCGCCTGCAGCAGAACCGAGAATCTGGATGAACATGCACTTCCCCCGATTGATAGAACCCCGGCCGAAGCCGGGGCGGAACAGTCAACGATTGGCGAAGTACATGGTCACTTCGAAACCAATGCGCAGATCGCTGTACTCGGGTTTAGTCCACATGGGTCGTTCCTCTTCTTATGAAGCCGGAGAATTCCGGCAGATTTGAGTTAACCATCAGGCCCGACACCCCCGAATGCTACTTTCGAACGAGTTTCGGTCCTGATTTGGTAGCGTGTCAGCGACACCTGTACGCCTGTCCGCTCCACATGTCGCATTCTTGCGACGGCTGTGCCGACATCCGCACTCTGCGGCCTACCTCTGACCGCTCAAGCTCGGGACTTGCGGTGACGCCGAGTGCTCCCGGCATATCACTTGCTGTATCCGTGCCATCTCCGACGGATGGATGACAGAAGGCGCCGCCGAAGAAGTCTATGGTTGAAGCGTTCGGTCAGCCGCTGGTTCGACAAAAAACAACAAGACGTCGGGACGTGCCCCCAGGCCCGTCATCGGCCAATGAGGATCACAATGAATTTGCATGCTTCGGATAATGCCAGCGAACTCGCAGCCTTCGTGGCTGATCACTTTCCCGAACGTGGCATTCAACCGGACGGCTTGATTGCTCAGTCCTGGTACCGAAGCGTTACCCAGCACCGCCTCAACCCGCACGGACGCTGCGAGAAGAACATTCTCACCGCTGCCGAGATCCGCCAGCACCAGGCTCAGCACCAGGAGTATTTGGCTGTCGCCAGCCAGGGCGTCACCGGCCTGGCCAAGCGCGTTGTGCAAGCCGGCTTCTCCGTGCTGCTCAGCGACGAGGGCGGCGTCACGCTGGATGCGCGCCTGCCCGCACAGCGCGACCTCTACACTCAGTCTGGGCTAATCATCGGTGCGCGCTGGGACGAATCGGTCGCCGGTACCAACGGCATCGGTACTGCCCTTGCCGCGACCCAGGCGCTGACCATCCACCGTGAGGAGCACTTCCTCGCCACGAACTTCCGCCTGAGCTGCTCGGTATCGCCAATCTTCGACGCCCAGGGCCAGCTGCGCGGCTGCCTCAACGCCACATGCCTGAACAGCGACGGCCCCAAGGAAGCGCAGTACCTGACCCTGCAATTGGTGATCATGTACGCGCGGCTGATCGAGAACGCCCACTTCCATCAGAGCTACCGCGATCGCCTGACCTTGGCCATCAAGCCACGCGACGACATCACCGATCTTGCCAATGAACAGCTGTTGGCCCTGGACGAACAAGGACGGGTGATCGGTGCCAACCGCGCCGCCTTCGTCGCCTACGAGCAAGGCCATAGAAGCGCCCTGCTCGGCCGGCCCATCGATAGCCTACTGCCGGCCAACGTCAATGAACTGCTCAGCATGACCAACGGCGGAGCCCGTGGCGTGCGACTGCGTTCCCTGCAGGGCGAGGCGCTGATGGATGTTGGCTTGCGCATTCCCGCGAACCATCTGCGCTCCGCGCGTCCGACGTCAGATGCGTGCGCTCGCACCCCGGCAAGCGCGCATCCCGACCTTGAACATCTCGGCGGCAGCGACCCGCAGTTGCAACTGGGCGTGCGGCGAATCCGCAAGGTGATCGATAAAGGTATCCCTATCCTCATTACTGGCGAGACCGGCACCGGCAAGGAAGCCTTCGCGCGGGCCGTCCATCAGGCCAGCGCCCGGCGAGGCGGTCCTTTCATCGCCCTCAATTGTGCCGCCATCCCGGAAACTCTGATCGAGAGCGAACTCTTCGGCTACCGTAGCGGCAGCTTCACAGGTGCCAGCAAGAAAGGCATGAAGGGCAAGCTGGAGCTGGCCAACGGCGGCACGCTGTTTCTCGATGAGATCGGCGATATGCCGGCGCATTTGCAAACCCGTCTACTGCGGGTGCTGGCAGAGCGAGAGATCTTTCCCTTGGGTGCCGAGACGCCGGTGCCGCTGGATGTGCAGGTGGTGTCCGCCACGCATCAGGATCTGCACGCGATGATCCAGGCCAGGCTGTTCCGCGAGGATCTGTTCTATCGACTCAGCGGCATGACCCTGGCGCTGCCGGCCTTGCGCGAGCGCAGCGACCGCGCCGAGCTGATTCACAACCTGCTCAGCGCTCAGGCCGACGCTGATGGATTACGCCTGGACGAAGCGGCACGCCAGCGCCTTCTCAACCATCCCTGGCCTGGCAATATCCGCCAGTTGCTCAATGCGCTACGTTACGCCGTGGCCCTGGCCGAAGACGGTGTGATCGATTGCGATTGCCTACCTGCCGAGCTGCATCAACCGTCCCTTCCCGCTCCGGCCGCGCCGCCGGCGCCAGCAGCCACCCTGGCCGACCAGTTGGGCGACGACGAAGCGCGCCATCTGCTGGCAGTCCTGCGGCAATACCGTTGGAACATCAGCGCGGCAGCCGAAGCCAGCTCCGTTTCCCGCTCGACGCTGTACCGCAAGATGAAAAAGCACGGCATCGTCCAGCCCAATGAGATGTTCTAGCTCTGAGTTGCAGGAGAGACTCAGCACGCCATGGAGCGAGCTGACCGCAGATGGCGAATGGCGATACCTAGGAAGGCTTTCCGTGCCTCGCCATCCTGGCGCCGTGCTTCACTGAAATAGTGCTCGGCAGTTCGAGGTCCGAGCTTTCCGCGGCTCTCCAGGGCGAGTCCTGATTCGCTGTCTTACCCAGGGAAGGAAGATGGGTATGAGGCCGCCCAAGGCGGCCCTTACCTTTACTGCTGGATATAAACCACATGCGTACGGGTGTACTCATAGAGCCCGTGCTTGCCGTCCGCCCCGCCGATCCCCGACTTTCGAGTGCCAGCATGAAAGCCCTGCATCGCTTCGAAGTTCTCGCGGTTGATGTAGGTTTCGCCGAAATCCAGCCCAGCGGCCGCTTTCATCGCGGTGGACAGGTCGCGGGTGTAGATCGACGAAGTCAGGCCGTACTCGCAGTCGTTGGCCAGTGCAATGGCTTCCTCCAGGTCGTCGATGATCTGGATTGGCAGCACCGGGCCGAAGATCTCCTGACGCATGATTTCCATGTCCTGCGAGCAGTTGGCAAGGATCGTCGGCTGGTAGTGGAAGCCCTGGCCGAGGTCAGCGACCTGGCCGCCAGTGATCAGCTGGGCGCCCTGATTCTGGGCGGTTCTGACCATTTGCTCGACCTTGCGTAGTCCGGCCTCGTTGATAAGTGGGCCCATCTCTACATCCGCCTGCGCGATCGGGTCGCCGTAACGGGTTTCGGCCATGGCGCCGGCGATGCGTTCGATGAACTGGTCGGCCACGCCTCGCTGCACGTAGACGCGCTCGGCGCAGTTGCACACCTGGCCGGTGTTGATGATTCGCGAGGCGCGGATAGCGTTGACCGCCAGCTCCAGATCGGCATCGTTCATAACGATCGCAGGTGCCTTGCCGCCAAGCTCGAGGTTGAGTTTGGTGACGTTGGGCGCCGCAGCGGCCATGATCCGCGAGCCGGTGCCGACGCTGCCGGTGAAGCTGATCATGTCGATCCCGCTGCTCGTGGTCAGCGCGCTACCGACACCGGCGCCGCTGCCACAGACCACGTTGAAGACGCCCCTCGGCAAGTCGGTCTCGGCCACCAGTTTGGCGAATTCGAAACAGTTGTTCGGGGTTTCTTCGCTGGGCTTGATCACGATGGTATTGCCGGTGACCAGCGCCGGCGCCATCTTCCGAGCGATCAGGAAGAATGGGAAATTCCACGGCAGGATGCCGGCTACCACGCCCAGCGGTTTACGGAATAGGAAAATGTTCTCACCTGGGCGGTCGCTGGTGATGATTTCACCCTCGATACGCCGCGCCCACTCGGCCATGTAATCCATGTAGTCGGCCGTGAAGTTGACCTCCACCAGTGCCAAGCTCTGGATCTTGCCCTGTTCTTCGGTAATCACGCGAGCCAGACGCTCGGCGTTCTGGCGAATCTTGCTGGCGATGGCACGCAGATAGCTGGCGCGCTCGATGGCCGGTTTGTTGGACCACTCCTTTTGCGCGGTGCGCGCAGCCGCGATGGCGCGCTCTGTGGTGGCCGCGTCCGATTCTGGCACGCGGGAAAGCACGGCGCCGTTGGCCGGGTTGCGCACTTCGACGAGGTTGTCGCAGGCGACGAATTCGCCGTCGATGTAGTTCTGATAGGTGATTGCGTCGGTCATATCGCTCTCCGTGGCTTCAGTTGCTTGCGGTTTTATGAGTCGGCTGCGGCAGGTCGTCCGGGCCGTGCTCGACGCGGTCGTGGGCGCGCTTGATCAGGTATTGATGGATCTGCTTCATCTGTTCCATGTCGAAGGCTTCGGCGAACGACGGCATGCCGTCGGGTATCCGAGCGCCGTGGAGGATGCCGAGGAACTGCTCGTGCTTTTCCGCGGTAAGCATGCGCAGATCCGGCAGCACACCGCCGCTGACCGCGTGGATACCGTGGCACTGTGAGCAATAACCGTCGTAGAGCTTGGCGCCGGCTTCGACCGTGGCGGCGTCGGCGGTCAGCGGTGGCGGCTCGGGTGCGTCTGCCCGTGGTGCTGGTTCCTGCAATTCGCCCGTACCGCCGAGCTTGTAAGTCAGCACTTGCGCATAAGGCTGCACGCCGGCCCGCAGCGACAAGGCCCCGGCGAAGGTGGAAAAAGCGCCGCCCCAGCCAGCCATGAAGGTCACGTACTGCTCGCCGTCGACGCTGTAGGTCACAGGTGCTGCCATCACGCCACTGGCGGCGGGCTGTTCCCATAGCTTCTTGCCGGTGTCGGCGGCGTAGGCGATGACGCGACCATCGGCGCTGCCCTCGAACACCAGGTTGCCGGCGGTTGTCAGGGTGCCACCATTGAAGATGGTGACGTAGGGCACTTCCCAGGCCTGCTCCTGCTTCACCGGGTCCCAGGCGATCAGCTTGCCGGACCAGGTGTCGGCGTACTTGCCAAGGCCTTCGGGGTCCTCAGGCATCATCCCGGTCTTCAGGCCTAGCTGATACATGCTCTTGAATTTGTTGCGCGCCGGCGCGTCCGGCACGTGTTCGTACCAAGCGGACATGATGTGCGCAGGGATGTAGACGAGGCCCGTGTCCGGGTTGTAAGACATTGGGTGCCAGTCATGCGCGCCCCAGAAGCCGGGCTGGACCAGCTTGGCCTTCTTCTCGCCCTTCCAGTAGGCCGCGGCTTCGTCGTCGACGATGGGGCGGCCAGTCTTCAGATCGACACCCTTGGCCCAGTTGATCGGCACAATGTTCTCGGCCGACAGCAGTTCGCCAGTGGCGCGGTCGATGACGTAGAAGAAGCCGTTCTTCGGCGCCTGCATCAACACTTTGCGCTCTTTCCCCTCGATTTCGAGGTCAGCGAGAATCATGTGCTGGGTAGCGGTGTAGTCCCAGGCATCGCCAGGTGTGGTCTGGTAATGCCAGACGTATTCGCCGGTATCGGCATTGACCGCGACGATGGAGGACAGGAACAGGTTGTCGCCCTTGCCTTCGCTGCGCCAAATCGGGTCCCACAGCGAGCCGTTGCCGACGCCTATGTAAAGCAGGTTCAGCTCGGGGTCGTAGGCGAAGGAGTCCCACGCGGTGCCACCGCCGCCCTGTTCGACGAAGGCGCGGCCGTGCCAGGTCTTCTTCGCGATCTCCATGCCCTTGCCTTCGGCGGGCTTGTCCGGGTCACCGGGCACGGTGAAGAAGCGCCAGGCCTGCTCGCCGGTCTCGGCATCGTAGGCGGTCACGTAACCGCGTACACCGAACTCGGCGCCACCATTGCCGATCACGACCTTGCCATTGACCACTCGCGGCGCGCCGGTGATGGAGTAGCTGCGCGCTTTGTCGTTGCGGGTATCGACGGACCAGACGCGTTCGCCGGTCTTGGCGTCGATGGCTTCCAGGCGACCATCGAGCACGCCGACGTAGACCTTGCCTTTCCACACGGCAACGCCGCGGTTGATCGCATCACAACAGGCTTCGCCAGCGCGGGAGCGGTCGGACTGCGGATCGTACTTCCAGATCAGCTCCCCGCTGCGGGCGTCCAGCGCGTAGACGATGGAGAACGGGCCAGTGGTGTACATCACGCCATCGACCACGATAGGCGTGGCTTCCACGCCGCGGTCGATGTCGAGCTTGTAACTCCAGGCCAGCCCCAGCTCGTCGACGTTCTCGGCTGTGATGTTCGTCAGCGGGCTGTAACGCTGCTCACCATAGTCACGACCGTGGCTCATCCAGTTGCCGGGTTCGGCGTCGGCATTGGCGATGCGTTTGCCGTCGACATCGGCCGCTAGCGCTATCGAAGAACAGGCCGCGCTCAACGCCAGCACGGTGAACAGGCTTTTCACGAACGAGGCGGCTGGCGGCGGCTCTGCGCCTCCACACCTTTGCAGGCCAGTACGATTCATCAATGCGTCTCCAGTTCTTATTAGGGGCCGCAGCGTCGCGCCACGGTCCCTGAGATATCGCAATGGCTGTGCCAGCGTTACGCTTTATCGCTGGAGGGCGCGTGGATACTGGGCCTGATGATTGGATGAAAGCGGAAATGACTGCGCTGGCAGGCGGGCAGCTGTACCAGGGAAGAAACAGGCGAAGCGAGGGATGGAACAGTTGTGTCAGGAATGAAAACAGTGCTCTGCCGAAAGCACTTTAAGTGCAGAACCAGAGCCCGCACGTTCTTACAGCGTTCTTCTAAAAAAAACGCGGCCAAAAGGCCGCGCCGCGAAACGAGCCGTCCGGCCGTCACGGGGATGACGGCCCGGAAAGGCTCGGCACACTCGGTGCCTGCCAAGTAACCGGCGCATTCGGGAGCGCACGCCGGAGCCCATCCATCAGAAGAAGCCGAGCGGATTGACGTCGTAGCTGACCAGCAGATTCTTGGTCTGCTGATAGTGGTCGAGCATCATCTTGTGGGTCTCGCGGCCCACACCGGATTTCTTGTAGCCGCCGAACGCCGCATGCGCCGGGTACAGGTGGTAGCAGTTGGTCCAGACACGCCCAGCCTTGATGCCGCGGCCCATGCGGTAGGCGCGGTTGATGTCGCGGGTCCAGACGCCTGCACCCAGGCCGAACTCGGAATCGTTGGCGATGGCCAGGGCTTCGGCCTCGTCCTTGAAAGTGGTCACTGCCACCACCGGCCCGAAGATCTCCTCCTGGAACACGCGCATCTTGTTGTGGCCCTTGATGAGGGTCGGCTGCACGTAATAGCCGGTCGCCAGGCTGCCTTCGAGCTTCTCGGCAGCGCCGCCAGTAAGGATCTGACCGCCTTCCTGGCGGGCGATCTCCATGTACGAGAGGATCTTGTCGAACTGCTGTTCGGACGCCTGGGCGCCGACCATGGTCTCGGTGTCCAGCGGGTTGCCGCGCTTGATCTGCTGGATCTTTTTCATCACCACCTCCATGAAGGGTTCGAAGATCGACTCCTGGATCACCGCACGCGATGGGCAGGTGCAGACCTCGCCCTGGTTGAAGAACGCCAGCACCAGGCCTTCGGCGGCTTTCTCGATGAAGGCCGGCTCGGCCTGCATGATGTCTTCGAAGAAGATGTTCGGGCTCTTTCCGCCCAGCTCCACGGTGCTCGGAATGATGTTCTCAGCAGCGCAACGCATAATGTGCGAACCCACCGGCGTCGAGCCGGTGAAGGCGATCTTGGCGATACGGGTGCTGGTGGCCAGCGCCTGGCCGGCTTCACGACCAAAGCCCTGGACGATGTTCAGCACGCCCGGCGGCAACAGGCCGTCGATGATTTCGGCCAAGATCATGATCGACAGCGGGGTTTGCTCGGCGGGCTTCAACACCACGCAGTTGCCGGCGGCCAGCGCTGGCGCCAGCTTCCAGGCCGCCATCAGCAGCGGAAAGTTCCACGGAATGATCTGCCCGACCACACCCAGTGGCTCATGGAAATGATAAGCGGCGGTGTGCTCGTTGATCTCGGCGGCGCTGCCTTCCTGGGCGCGGATGCAGCCGGCGAAGTAACGGAAGTGGTCGGCAGCCAGCGGCACGTCGGCGTTCAGCGTTTCTCGCACGGCCTTGCCGTTGTCCCAGGTCTCGGCAATAGCGAGCTTTTCCAGGTTGGCCTCGATGCGGTCGGCGATCTTAAGCAGCATCAGCGCACGGTCCTGTACCGAGGTCTTGCCCCAGGCATCGGCGGCGGCGTGGGCGGCATCCAGAGCCCTCTCCACGTCTTCGGCGCCGGAGCGCGGGAACTCGGCGATCACTTCACCATTCACCGGCGAGGTGTTGACGAAATACTCACCCTTGACCGGCGGCACGAATTCACCACCGATGTAGTTGCCGTATCGCGGCTTGAAGGAAACGACGGCGCCTGCGGTACCAGGTTGGGCGTAAATCATGATGGGCCTCTCTTTCTTCTGCGTGTCAGAGCCTGCGCCAGAACGGACGCAGGGCATGGACCGATCTTAGGCAGCGCCCCACCACCCCCGGTATGCGCCCATGGCAGCGAGGCGCTCCTCATTTGGTAGTAGATGCCAAGGGCTCTGCGGAGCTTCATTGCCGGGGTTGGATTGCACTCACTGCCAGGAGCGCACCTACAGGCTATGCACAACTCGTAGGGTGCGCTCCGCGCACCGTGTTCGAAAAGCAGAGGGAAATCACAAGCATGCATAGCTGACATGGTTTCGGCCTCAGCCAGGCCCTACCCTCTTGCTCCAATTGATGAAGGAGACAGGGAATGTCCAACTATCGTCGTCCGCAGAATGAGGGCGGGCTGTATTTCTTTACGGTTGTCATCCAACACCGCCGACCGGCGCTGACCAACCGCAAACCCGTCAACTGTTGCGCCAAGCGATCATCGAGGTCAGGCGGCGCTTTCCATTCTGCATTCACGCCTGGATTGCTGCCCGATCACATTCATTGCATCTGGGAATTGCCCGAGGGCGATGCTGATTTCGGCAAGCGTTGGGCCTTGATCAAGGCCGGCGTTAGCAAAGGTGTTCAGCTGTGCCGGCCGTAAATGACAGCCAGGCACGCCGCCGCGAGAGGGCTTCTGGCAACGCCGTTTCTGGGAACATCGCATCCGCGACGAAGAGGACTACCGCAAGCACATGGATTACCTGCATTGGAACCCGGTGAAGCACGGGCTGGTTACGCAGGTAGGCGACTGGCCTTGGTCGTCGTTTCACCGCCTGGTGCGAGAAGGCATTTACCCCGCCGATTGGGGTGCCGCGGACGATATCGAGGGAGTCTTTGGTGAGTAGCATGAGCTCCGTCCTAGCCTGTAGGGTGCGCTCCGCGCAACAGGAGCATCATCGTGGGGTTCGGTGCGCGGAGCGCACCCTACAATCGAGCTCCCGCCTCTACTCATCCACCCGCTGCAGCTGCCGAGCTTCGTATTTCGGATAGAGATGGCTGACGCTACGGATCAGTTCGTAGCGTGTCAGGCTGATGCCGGCGAAGCGCGTGGGCATCGGGCTCTGGATGACTTCGTTCATGTCGGCACCGGTGGCCGCAGTGTCGCGCAACAGACCGTCGAGCCAGCCCAGGTAATCGCGCATCTGCTCGAACGGCGCGCTGTCACGGCTCAACGGGCCGTGGCCGGGCACCAGCAGTTTCCAGGGCGTGGCTTCGAGACGATCGAGATCCGCCAGCCATACATCCAGCCCGGGGCTATTGGGTGTGGTCAGGGCACGTTGGTAGAAGAGGATGTCACCGGCGAAGAGCACGCCACTGATTTCATCAAGAACCGCCAGGTCAGCACCGGTGTGGCCGTGCAATTGCAGCAGGCGCAGCCTGTGTTCACCGACTTCCAGCAGCCCAGGCTCCAGCTTTTCGTTCGGCAGCACCACCTCGGTGCCGCGCATCCAGTCGCCGACCATCCGGTACATGTTCTCGGCCATGGCATCGCCCTGCTCGCGCAGCAGATCGGCCGTCCCGGCAAGCGCGGCGATGGGCACGTCAGCGAACGCTTGGTTGCCCAGCACATGGTCGGGATGGTGATGGGTGAGCAGCACCTTGATGACGGGACGATGGGTAACCTCGGCGATAGCGGCGCGCATAGCCTCGCCGTAGCGTCTGGAAGGACCACTGTCTATAACCACGACACCGGCTGAGGTCACGATGAAGCCGGTGTTGACGATATTGCCGCCGTTGCGTGGGTCGAAGTTGTCCGTCGAGCCTTCCAGCAGCCAGACGTTTTCGGCGATCTGGCGCGGCTGCAGCCGATATTGCAACTCGGCCTGTACAGGCAGCGCCAGGCAGAACGCGAGGGTCAGGATAAGCAAGCGCATGTCGTTTCCTTGGCGGGAAAGCCGGTGCGCGGAGCGCACCTACAAAAGCAGCGGGTTTTACAATGCAGCCTCGAACTCGTTGCCGTTGTTGTCGCGCAACCATAGGCGGGTGCCTTGCTGGCCTTTCACTTCCAGACTCAGCGTCGGGTTCTCGCTGACGGCCGGATACAGCTCCAGCGTCGCCAGTACGTTGCCCTCGGTATCGCGCAGCTCGGCCTGGTTTAGGAAGAATTCGGGAATGCCGCTAATCAGGCCGTTGTCCATCGGGTGTGATACCTGCAATCGCAGGCGGCTGCCAGTACTACGCTCGAAGCGACCGCCCACTACCCTTCCCAGCCGCTTTTCCCATCCGGGCTGGGTGCGCACTACGCTTGGCGCCGAACAGCCCCCGCCAGCGGCATCCACCCGGGCCGAGCCCACGTGCCAGACGCCATCTCGGGTCAGAACCGCCGCGCGAATGGGCGTGGCCTGCTCCACGCGGAAGCGAATCGCCACCAACGGCAGTACCTGTTCGCCGGGGCTGAAGCTGAACACGCGTGGAATGGGGTTGAGTTCGGCCCAGGCCTCGATACGCACCACTTCATCGCCCAGGGCGCGGGCATCGATGTGCATCGGCACCTGGCGCGCATCCTCGGCGAAGGGCGGCACAAGCACCTGTACGCGGTCGTCGAACACGTAAGGCTCGCCGTTCAGCACGCGCTCGTGGTGGTGCTCCCACATGACCGATTGCAGCGGGTCGGTGTCGGCCGCGAACAGGCCGTCGGTTCTAACGGTCAGCACGAGTGCCAGCAGGATTCGCATGTTCATGTCGTATCTCCGGCGGCGGATCGGCATGGCAGCCCCAGTGATCTTTTCGGATGAGCTGTCCGCCTGCACGAAGCAGCACGGTTTTTTCGTAGGGTGCGCTTGGCGCACCGCCAGACCTCGGTGCGTGCGGTGCGCGGAGCGCACCCTACATTTTTCACCCGCATCACTGCTTGGTCGCTTCGCTCTCTATATAGGTACGGATGGCCCACAGCGCTTCCTGGCTGAGCGTATCGGCCATGCGTGGCATGTACACCGCGCCGTCTCGCACCGCGCCGTTGATCACGCGCTCCTTGTACCACTCGTCACCGCTTACATCGGCTTCCAGCTCACGCAGATCCGGCGCGATGCCGCCTGAGATCGCTTCCAGACCATGGCAGCGGGCGCAGTTCTGGTTGTAGGCAGAAGAGCCAATTTCTACAGCAAGGTCGTGGTGCTCGCCCGGTTCACGATAGGGGTTTTCATCCACCCACTCTTCACCAAGAGCGGGCAGGCCCTTGGTCTCTACGGCATGGGGAACGACATCACCATGAGCCAGGGCCAGACCGGTTACAGCGATAAAGCCTGCAGCCACAAGTGCGCGCATAGGGTTCTTATTGTTCATGACTAACCACCTCGTTTCGTGAATCCGTGCAAGGCAGCCCCCTTCCGGGAGCGCATGGCGACCATGTTGGCGGTGGTGTCGGGTTGACTGAATCCTGCTTTGGAAGCCGGCGACTCCTCCCTTGGTAGCAAGCTTTCCCACCACCTTTGGCAGTGGGTCGAACAGCACTTGTGGAGCAAGGCCAAAACACCGGACGTTTGGGAAATATTCCCGGCGTTCGCGGGAATTTTTCCGTATCGGCGCCTGCGCCGCGCTTCCAATAATCGATTCGCCAAGCCGCTATCGGCAGTATCAGACCCGCGTCTACACAGACCGAGCAGCGGCCTTGTCCGAACCGACCAAGGGAATCGCAACCATGACAACAAGATCGCACCCCGGCAGCAAACGTCCCCTCGCCCTAGCCGTGCAATGCCTGGCACTGGCTGGCAGCCTTGCAATGATCGGTGCCGCCCAGGCCACGCCGGTCAGCTGGGAAGACATCGCCAACGACCACATTTCGACCAACAACGTCCTGCAATATGGCTTGGGCACCCACGCCCAGCGCTTCAGCCCGCTGGCTCAGGTCAACGACAAGAACGTCTTCAAGCTGACACCCGCCTGGTCGTTCTCCTTCGGCGACGAGAAGCAGCGCGGACAGGAATCCCAGGCCGTGGTGCACGACGGCATCATTTACGTCACCGGCTCCTACTCGCGGGTATTCGCGCTGGATGCCAAGACCGGTAAGCGCCTGTGGAGCTACGCCCACCGCCTGCCCGACGACATCCGTCCCTGCTGCGACGTGGTCAACCGTGGCGCCGCCATCTATGGCGACAAGATTTACTTCGGCACCCTCGACGCCCGCGTCGTGGCGCTGAACAAGGACACCGGCAAGGTCGTCTGGAACAAGAAGTTCGGCGATCACGGCGCCGGCTACACCATGACCGGCGCGCCGACCCTGGTGAAGGACGGCAAGACCGGCAAGGTGCTGCTGATTCACGGCAGTTCGGGGGACGAATTTGGCGTGGTCGGCAAGCTGTTCGCCCGCGATCCGGATACCGGTGAAGAAATCTGGATGCGTCCCTTCGTCGAAGGTCATGTGGGTCGCCTGAACGGCAAGGACAGCACCCCCACCGGCGACATCAAGGCGCCCTCCTGGCCGGACGATCCGAACTCCCCCACCGGCAAGGTCGAGGCCTGGAGCCAGGGTGGCGGCGCACCGTGGCAGAGCGCGAGCTTCGATGCCGAGACCAACACCATCATTGTCGGAGCCGGCAACCCGGCCCCGTGGAACGGCTGGGCACGCACCTCCAAGGATGGCAAGCCCCAGGACTACGACAGCCTCTACACGTCCGGCCAGGTTGGCGTCGACCCGAGCACCGGCGAAGTGAAATGGTTCTACCAGCACACGCCGAACGATGCCTGGGACTTCTCCGGCAACAACGAGCTAGTGCTCTTCGACTACAAGGACAAAGACGGCAAGACCATCAAGGCCACCGCCCACGCTGACCGCAACGGATTCTTCTACGTGGTCGACCGCAAGGACGGCAAGCTGCAGAACGCCTTCCCCTTCGTCGACAATATCACCTGGGCCAAAGGTATCGACCTCGAGACCGGACGCCCGATTGAAAACGAAGGCCAGCGCCCACCCAAGCCCGAGCCGGGCGAGAAGCACGGCAAGTCGGTCGAGGTCTCGCCGCCCTTCCTCGGCGGCAAGAACTGGAACCCCATGGCCTACAGCCAGGACACCGGCCTGTTCTACGTGCCCGCCAACCATTGGAAGGAGGACTACTGGACCGAGGAAGTCAGCTACAAGAAGGGTTCGGCCTACCTTGGCCAGGGCTTCCGCATCAAGCGCATGTATGACGACCACGTTGGCATCCTGCGCGCCATGAACCCCACCACCGGCAAGGTGGAGTGGGAACACAAGGAGAAGCTGCCGCTGTGGGCCGGTGTGCTGGCCACCAAGGGCAACCTGGTGTTCACCGGTACTAGCGACGGCTACTTCAAGGCCTTCGATGCGAAAACCGGCGACGAACTGTGGAAATTCCAGACCGGCAGCGGAATCATCTCCCCGCCCGTGACCTGGGAGCAGGACGGCGAGCAGTACATCGGCGTGACCGTCGGTTACGGCGGCGCAGTGCCGCTGTGGGGCGGCGACATGGCCGAGCTGACCAAGCCGGTCGCACAGGGCGGCTCGTTCTGGGTGTTCAAATTACCTGAGTGGGAAAACAAGACCGCCCAGCGCTGATGTCCCTGCCGTGCCCGCCTCATCGCGGACACGGCCTTTTCGCTAGATGCGAGCGCTCTCGTCGCCCGTAGGGTGCGCTTCGCGCACCAGCTTTTATTCTGAATCCGGTGCGCAGAGCGCACCCTACACATGCATGGGCCTCATATGAAACCGTCCAGCCTGATCCTTCCCTTATTATTCGTTGCTGCCCCGGCTTTCGCCGATGACCAACCCCTGATCATCAACGGCTGCACACTCGAACCGGAAAGCCAGTGCACCAATGCCGACCTGCGCGGTGCCGATCTCAGCAATCAGGACCTGCGAAAGATCAACCTGGCCGGCGCCAATCTGTCCGGCGCCAACCTGCGCCACACTATTCTGGACCTGGCCAACCTTGAGAAGGCCAACCTGAGCGGCGCAACGCTTAACCGCGCCAGCCTGCAGCAGTCCAACCTGCGCCTGGCCAATTTCACCGATGCCCAACTGGTAGCCATCCAGGGCTGGGGACTGTTCGCCCAGGCCGCGCAGTTCAAGAGGGCCAACCTCACCGGCGCCTACCTCGAATTCGCCCGCATGAGCGGCGCCAAGCTGCACGACAGCAACCTGAGCGCCGCCGACCTGGAGATGACCTGGCTCAGTAAGGCCGATCTCAAAGGCGCCAACCTGACCGACGCCAACCTGCAAGAAGCAAAATTCAACGATGCCAACCTCGAAAATGCCACCCTCACGGGCGCGCGCCGACACTACGCGACCTTCCAGGGCACCAACATGGAAGGCTGCACGGATTGCCCAATGGACTGGGAAAAATAATTGCGAAAAGGGTGCGCTCCGCGCACCACATTCACCGAGACCGCTGGTGCGCGGAGCGCATCCTACGAAAAGCCGATGCATTCAGATGCCTACCAAGTAACCAGCCACCCTACACAGGCCCATACCTCACAAACACTCCACCCGGCGGGTCGCCTCAGGAAACTTGGAATACCATTTTCCGCTCGCCGACGCGCAGCACGCCGATATCGATGGCCAGGTGTACCAGCTCAGCATGGGAGCCGACCTGCAGTTTGCTCTTGAGCATGGTCAGGTAGTTGGAAACGGTCTTGCCGCTGATGCACAACTGCTCGGCGATCTGCCGGGCGGGTGTGCCCTTGGCGAGCATCACGAAAACTTCGAACTCACGCTGAGTCATGCCTTGCAGACGCGGGTCCGGTGAGCCGTAGTGGCCAGGATTGCGCGCCAGTTCGGTAGCCAGCGGCTGTTCGATATAGGCATGGCCGGAGAGAACGCGCCGCACGGCCTCGATCAGCACCTGTGGCGAGGCCTTTTTGGTGATATATCCCGCCGCTCCGGTATCCAGCGCCTGGCGAACCAGTGAAAGCTCATCGTGCATGCTGAAAAACAGCACGCGTAGCTGCGGCAGCCGCTGGCGCAGCCGTCGCGTGGTCTCGATACCGCTGATACCTGGCAGGCCGATATCCATAATCACTAGGCTTGGGATGTCCCGCTGGCACTCGCCCAACGCCTGCTCGCCGTCGCAGGCTTCGCTCAGCTGTACCTCGGGCAGCACTGCACGCAGCAACGCGGCGCAACCCTGACGCACCATCGCATGGTCATCTACCAGCAGAATTTTCACAGGCTAGCCGCCTTCTAATCGGGGACGTTCAGGCAACTGTCGGCATGCCGTCAGGTCCGTGGTGCGGGGAGCGCACCCTACAAGGGTCTTGTACATCCGTAGGGTGCGCTCTGCGCACCGGCTAGTACCTCACGGGCTTCCGGCGCCAGTTCGTGCTACGGATAACCACATGCTAGAGCTTGGAAACACTCACCTGCCTACTACCTTGGTAGCGCCGGAGCCGTACTTTCTATGCAGTCCCGCTTGCGCGGCCGACGTCTTCCTTCCTGGTCGCGCGTTGGACGCGTGGCGATCTACTACTTTGGTACCGGTTTTCGCCTCCATCGTAGGATTTCAAAGCCAGCACCATTGTTCTGTAATCCTTTCTTCGGAGCACACAGGAGCCCAGACGATGCCGCGTCTACCGTTACTGATCGTCATATTGACCTGCCTAGGCATCAGCCAGGCAGCATCGGCGCAAGCGGATGGCGAGCTGTTCTCCGCCGAAGGTTACCGCCAGGCGCACTACCGCAGCCCGACGCCCGCCACCGCCGAAGGTGCGCAAACGCTGGACACCGCCTCGCTACGCACATTGCTGGATGACGAGCCGCAGCTGGTGCTGGTGGATGTCTATCGTCGCCAGTGGCTGGCCGGTCGCTTCATCGAAACCGAGGCGCACATCAACCTGCCCGGCAGCGTCTGGCTACCCAATACCGGGGATGGAGCCCTCACACCGGAATGGACGGACTATTTCGCTAGGAACCTTGCCCGTATCAGCCGGGGGCGTTTCGACCAGCCGCTGGTATTCTACTGCCGCTCCGATTGCTGGCTGGGCTGGAACGCCACCCGACGGGCTCACGCACTGGGCTACACGAACCTTTACTGGTATCGCGATGGCGTGGACGGCTGGGAACAGGCCGGCCTGCCCCTGAGCCCCGCAACGCCGGAGGCTCTGAACGGTCCGGAATGATCCACCAAGCGTGCCGACCATAACCACAAAAAGAGGTGACCAGCCTTGTACAAGATATTGATTGCCGACGACCATCCGCTGTTTCGCGAAGCCATCCACAACGTCATCCGCGACGGCTTTCCTGACAGCGAAATCCTGGAAACCGCCGACCTCGACAGTGCCTTGGCCCTGACGCTCGAACACGACGACCTCGACCTGGTCCTGCTCGACCTCAACATGCCCGGCATGCATGGCCTGAACGGGCTGATCAACCTGCGCAACGAGGCGCCGACGATTCCGGTGGTGATCGTTTCCGCCGAGCAGGACAAGCAAATCGTGTTGCAGGCGATCACCTACGGCGCGGTCGGTTTCATCACCAAGTCTTCGCCTCGCGCACAGATGACCGAGGCCATCGAGCTAATTCTCAACGGCAACGTCTACCTGCCCTCGGACATTATCCGCAGCCAGAAAAGCGGCCGGCGCCAGACCAGCTACAACGAACCTTCGATCCCGCCCGAGCTGCTGCAGGCGCTGACCCGTAAGCAACTACTGGTGCTGGAGCGCATGACCAAGGGCGAATCCAACAAGCAGATCGCCTACAACCTCGACATCGCCGAAACCACCGTCAAGGCCCACGTCTCGGCGATCCTGCGCAAGCTCAACGTGCACAACCGCGTGCAGGCGATCCTCTCAGCCGGCGATATCGACTTCACCGCCTACCTGCGGCGCTGATTCCCTCTTCGCGTGAGTCCTTGACCGCTGCCGTAATGGGGGGCGGTTTTTTCACGATGACTCAAGCCCGGCACTTGGCCAGAAGCACAGCCCGTCTATCGTCTATGAGTGCGATGATGGTAATAATTACTTATCAAGGAACAAGGCATTCGATGTTCGGCGTTGGGCAGCTCTGGATATCTTTCGCGCACGAATAAGGGGCGTATGGTTTCTATCCATGTGGGTGGCAAAGACAAGACCGCAGTGATTAGCGACTGGTCGATTTACTGGAGCGACAAGTACGCAGCGCTGCAACTGACCTGCCATTACCCCTCCAAAAAAACCTACACGCGCCCGCTCAGCGACTGCCGCATCTCCCCCACCCGTGAACTGGGCGAGATGTTGCTAACCAAGCCTGGCAGCACCATGGTCAAGCCCATCGCCAAGGCGACGATCTATGGCGAGCGATATGCCGTCGTGCTCCATCAAGATTCTGATCAACCTTACGTCTACAAGATGGACGGCATCGGCTTTGCCTCGCTGACGGCGATGAAGGAGGCGCCGGTCTTTAACTATTTCGTGGCAGTGGCTCATGCCCGGCGGGATCGCGCGGGGTCGAAGAGCGACCGTGAGATCGCCGCCAATGTCGTGCGCCAACTGGACAAGCTGCCCGCCAGCGCCGACACCGCTTTGCATGCCTATTGCACGGGACGAAATGGAACGCAGGCGCCCGGCACCGGCCTGATCTTTCCGTTCGGCGTCAACGCAAGCCAGCTCGCGGCGGTCGAGCAGGCCTTCCGTGCGCAGATCAGCGTGATCGAGGGCCCACCGGGGACTGGCAAGACCCAGACCATCCTGAACATCCTCGCCAATATCCTATTACGCAGGCAGACGGTAGCGGTGCTGTCCAACAACAATTCGGCTGTCGAAAACGTCTACGAGAAGCTGGAAAAATGCGGCCTGGGCCACCTGGTCGCCAAACTTGGCAACCAGGACAACCGCAAGGACTTCTTCGCCGACCTGCCGCCGTGGCCATCGAGCGAGCCCGAACCCGAGCCCGCGCCGCCCCTGGAGGAGATCCAGGCCCGGCTGACCCGCTTGAAGCAGCACCTGCACGATCACAACCGGGCGGCGCAACTGCAGGCCGAGCTCGACGAGCTGACCATCGAGCGGCGCTACCTACAGCAGTGGCAGACCGACAGCGGTGTGCAAGCCGCCGCCTCGCTGGTCAAGTATGGACTGTCGCCTCGCAAGACTACCGACCTGATGGCCTACCTTGCCCATCTCGGCGAACAGCGCATTCGCCTCATGGACCGCATCGAACTGCTGTTCAATTTCAGGATTTTCCGTACCAAGCCTTTCGCTCGGGATGACGCGCGCCTGTCAGTCTTCCATGCCCTGCAGATGCACTATTACGACAAGGCGCTGCAGGAAAAGGAAGCGGAGTTGCAGGCGTGCCGCGCATCGCTGGCGCGCGGAAATTTCACGGTCTTGCTCGATGAGTTGAAGACCGCGTCGATGCGCCATCTGAAGCAGCACCTGCAACGCCAGGCGCGGCCGTCGGACAGCTTCGATCCCAATACCTACCGCAAGCAGTTTGATGCCTTCGTGCAGCGCTTCCCAATCCTGGGCAGCGGCACGCACTCAATCGTCAACTCGATCGCGCAGGGGGCGATCCTCGATTACGTGATCATCGACGAGGCCTCGCTGCAAGATATCGTGCCGGGTATTCTGGCGTTGGGCTGCGCGAAGAACCTGATCGTTGTTGGCGACAACCGCCAGTTGGCGCACATTCCCGTAGCGCTGGGCCTGCAAGCCCCCACCGACGCCTATGATTGCGAACGCTACAGCCTGCTCGATTCCTGCATCGGAGTATTTAGGGACGCACTGCCCAGGACGCTATTGAAAGAGCATTACCGCTGCCATCCCAGGATTATCCAGTTCTGCAACCAGCAGTTCTACGACAACGCGCTGGTGCCAATGACCGAGGACAAGGGCGAAGCGCCCTTGCGCCTGGTGGTGACCGCCAAGGGCAACCACACCCGGCAGAACACCAACCACAGGGAACTGGACTCCTTGCTCAAGGTGCTGGACGACGAGGGCGAGCCCATTGGCCTGGACGGCGATGGCCGTGGCTTCATCGCCCCTTTCCGGGCCCAGGTCAACCTCTCTGGCACACACCTGCCAGTGGATTTCGTCAAGGACACCGTGCACAAGTTCCAGGGACGGGAATGCGACGAGATCGTCTTCTCCACCGTGCTGGACAAGAAACACTACAACCAGGAACGCAAGCGGCTGGATTTCGTCGATGACCCGCGCATGGTCAATGTGGCGGTGTCGCGGGCCAAGCACCGCTTCACCCTGGTGACAGGCGACGACGTGTTCACCGGCAACAACGGCCACATCGCGGCCTTGATGCGCTACGTCGAGTATTACGCGCAGGATGAGCAGGTCGTGCGGGCTCCCGTGGTGTCGGCCTTCGACCTGCTGTACCGGGAGTACGACCAGTCCCTGGCCCGGCTGGATGCCCGCTTGCGGCCCGACGATTCACGTTACAAGTCCGAGCAGATCGTAGCGCAACTGCTGCGCGAGGCCCTGTCCGCCCCGTCGTGCCAAGCGCTGATGTGTCACGCCCAGCTCCGGTTGAACCAAGTCGCCGCATCGACCAATCCGGCCTTGACGGCGCACGAACGAGCGTTCATGGCACGCGCCAGTTGCGATTTCGTGCTGTATTTCAAGGTGGGCAAAACCCCGCTGGGGGTGATCGAAGTCGATGGCGGCTCCCACGACCGGCCCGATCAGGCGGCACGGGATGCCTTGAAGAACGACATCCTGGCGAAAAGCGGCATACCCATCCTGCGCCTGCGTACCGTCGAGAGCCGCATAGCAGAGAGGATCGCCAGTTTCATCACGCAGTGGGCGAGCACTGCGCCCAGCGCGTGACGTAATGCGGGCCGAGACCCCGTCGCCGTCAAGCCTGCGGTGCTTCGGTCTGGCTCAACCATTTTGCGAACCCACGCTTGCTGTCGTCGTCTTCCATCGCCGCTTGCGGCGGAACATCCGTCGTAGCCCTACGACTCGCAAAGCGCGCCTGACGTTCCGGCAGCCAGCCCATGCTCCAGCAAGTGGCACATGGCGGTCTTGAGCTTCATCGGCCGTACCGGCTTATGCATCAACATGTGCCCCAACTCTCGTACCTGCTGCTTGAGATCGTTGCTGTAGTTGGCGGTGATCATCAGCGACGGCAGCGGACTGGCGCGACGGGCGTTGACCTTGGCGACCACGTCAATGCCGGTGTGACCGTTGTCCAGGTGGTAGTCGGCGATCAGCAGATCGGCCTCGGCATGGAAGTCGTCCACCTGACGCGCCAGATCCTCTTCCGACAGCGCCGTGGTCACCGCGCAACCCCAACCTTCGAGCAGGGTGCGCATGCCGGCGCAGATCGCCGTGTCGTTATCCAGCACCCAGACGCGTGCGCCTTGCAGGCATCGAAGCACCAGTTCGGTGGTCGTCGGCTCGGCACGTGTCATGGGGGCGCGCTTGGCCAGCGGCACCTCGATGGCGAACCGGGACCCTCGCCCCGGCTGCGAGCTGACCTGAATGCGATGGCCGAGCATGCGCGCGATCTTCTCGACGATGGCCAGGCCGAGGCCCAGCCCGCGGTCCTGGTTCGGCCGCACGCCCTCCCCGCGTTTGAACTCCTGGAAGATTTCCTCGAGCTTGTCCTCGGCGATGCCGACGCCGGTGTCCCACACCTCGATCGACAGCCGCTGCCGACGCCGCCGGCAGCCCAGCAGCACGCGCCCCTGCGGCGTATAGCGGATGGCATTGGTCATCAGGTTGCGCAGGATGCGCGCCAGCAGTTGGATATCGCTGCGCACCAGTGCCGAGCTGGGGATGAAATCCAGCTGCAGGCGCTCGGCCCCGGCGATCTGGCGGAACTCCATGGCCAGGTTCTCCAGCAGTTCACTGACGGCGAACGGGGCAATATCCGGCTTGATCACGCCGGCGTCGAGCTTGGAAATATCCACCAGGGTGCCGAGCAGGTTCTCCACGTCCTCCAGCGAGTTGCTGATGTTGCGCACCAACCCGCCGCTGGGCTCTGCCGGTTGTTCCAGCAACGCGCTGGTGAACAGCCGCGCGGCATTCAGCGGCTGCAACAAGTCATGGCTGACGGCTGCGAGAAACTTGGTCTTGGACAGGTTGGCCAGCTCCGACTCGCGCTTGGCCTCGCGCAACCGTGCTTCAACCAGGCTGCGCTCATCGATCTCGCGCAACAGCTGGTCATTGAGGCTGGTCAGTTCGGCGGTGCGCTCGCGCACTCGCTGCTCCAGGTTCTGATAGGCCTGGTGCAGCGCCTCGGCGGTGCGCCGGCGGTCGGTGATGTCCTGGATCAGCACGAAGATGCCGGCGACCTCGCCGCTGGAAAGCCGGTTCGGTACGTAGGAACGCAGCATGTAGCGCTGTTGGCCGGCATGGTTGCACTCGGACATCTCGAAGCTGACGTTTTCGCCGGACAAGGCGCGGTCGATATAAGGCGCCAGCTGCCGCCAATGCTCGCCGCTGTGCACTTCGGGCAGGCTCTGCCCGAGCATGCCGTCGCTGGGCCAGCGGTACCATTGCTCGTAGACCTTGTTGGTGAACTCGTAGGTCAGATCGGAAGACACGTAGGCAATCAGCGCCGGTACGTGGTCGGTGATCAGGCGGATCCAACGTTCGCTCTCACGCAGCGCCTCGGCGTGGCGGTAGCGATCGGTGATGTCGGTGAAGGTGTTGACGAAGCCGCCGGTGGGCAGCGCATGGGTGCGGATCTCCAGCATGCGGCCGTCGAACAGGCGCTGCTCCAGCTCACGGATAGGTCGCCCGTTACCATCTCGACTGTTGGGCGTCAGGAGCTTCAGCTCGCTCTCTGCCATCACCTCATCGAACGGCCGATGCGCCTCGATCGGAGCAAGCCCGCAGAGTTCGAGAAAACGCCGGTTCCACAGTTCCAGCGTGCCCTCGGCGCCCACCATGGCCACTCCCTGGGACAGGTTGTCGACCGCGCGCTGCAGCAAGCGCGACTTCTGCGCCAGTGCCTGTTCGCGGCGCATGGTTTCGCTGACTTTCACTTCGGTGATGTCGGTGTAGAGAATGACCAACCCGCCTTCGCGAGTGGGCCGCTCGCTGACCTGAACCCAGCGCCCATTGTTCAGCCGAAAGACCGTCGGCTCATCACCCTTGCCGCGATGTTCCTCGACGATCAGCCCGGTGCTCTCGGCCAGCTGGCGCACGTCGCTCAGTCGCGTGCCGGCATTGATGCGCGCGCGGGTGCGGCTCCACAGCGACTTGAAACGGCGATTGAACAGAACGATGCGCTGTTCACGGTCGAACAGCACGAAGGCATCGGAAATGCTCTCGATGGCATCGACCAGATGCTGGTGGGCGGTTTCCGCACGCAGGCGTGCGTCGCTGAGCAGCTGGTTGCTGCCCTTGAGCTCTGCCATCGCCTGGTTCAACGCATCGGTACGCTCGCGCACCTGCTCGGCCAGTTCCACCGAATGCTGGAAGGCTGCATAGGGCGCATCACGTCCGGCACCGCTGGACTCGACCCGTTCGATCAGCGCGGCGTTGATGCGCGTGAGCTTGCGGTTCTCGCGTTCCAGTTCGGCCTGGCGCGCCAGCAGGTCAAAGACCGCCCCGCCCTCCTGGTCGGCCAATGGCGACACCGGTGAAGGTCTGGTTGATGTGCATGCCATTGAACTGCTCTCCGTAGGTGTTGAAGCCGATCACCTGCTGGCGCTTGAGAAAATCCGACACCTGCTCGCTGGCACCGTTGGCCTCGATTTCCAGGCGGCGCAGAAAACAGTCGCAGCCAATGGTGAGCAGCGGCGGGCCCAGACGCTGTTCGAGCCGCCGGAACAGCGCTTCGAGATTGGGCATCAACGGGCCGGGCTGCATAGCCGTCAGCACGATGCCGTTCTCCACGGCGCAGTAGAACGTCAGGCTCAGGTCGTCGTTGACCTTCTGGATCGCGCGCACGTAGTACTGCTCATTGATGCGCACCGCCAGCGGATGCGCGGCGAACAGCCGGTGGTCGAGGTCGGCGACCGGCACGCCAATCAGCCGCGCGTATTCCTCGGCGGCCGGCTCGGCATTCAGCTCGAAGACGCGGCGACTGTTGCTGTCGGCCCGGGTAACCACCAGTTTCTCGTCATTGGGCAGGATGTGGTGGGTGGTGAACACTTCGAAATCCAGCCAGGTATTGATCAGCACCACGATGGCTGCACCGCTGTGGAACTTGCCGTCGTAATAGACGTGGGTGTCGGCCAGGTGGTTGTCGTCGCCCGCCGAGCCACCGAAATGCGGAATGCTGCCAAAGGCGGCACTGAGCGCGGCGAGCACCTGTTCCTCACGGTTAGAGAGCCCATCGAGCAGCGTCAGGGCGAAGCTGTGGTTTTTGATCGGTGCCAGGGAATTACTGCGACAGACGCTGCCCAATCGCTCCACCAGTTGCTGGGCATCGACCAGGCTGAAGCATTCCATCTCGTCGATCAGCTCGCAGGCGACCGAGAAGCTGCGGTGATCGAAGCCAATGGCACTGACGCAGCTGCGGCTGTAGCCCTGGGCGGTAATCTCGCCCGCCGAGGTACAGCCCACCAGACGCACGCCACCGAAGTACTGCTGCAACGCATCGGCCAATGCCGGCAGGTCGTACTCGGCGGAGCAGAAGAACAGCACGAAACCCAGGTGCGGATGGATCAACTGGCGCGCCAGATCCTGGGCCACCGTTTCAGCCAGCCGCGCTTCGGACATTGCCGTGCGTATCGTTTCCGTCTGTTGCTCGCTCACGCACTGCCTCCCGCACCGCTATCGGATTGCCCACATTCTTGGTCAGGGCATTGGGCACGAAAATGCTACTTGAGTACCGGAATACACGTGCCTAGGTAGCGGGGCCTCGCCTCCCAATCGGTGCGCGGAGCGCACCCTACGCATGCGTCAAACATTCGTAGGGTGCGCTCCGCGCATCGCCTGCGTTGGAATAACAAAAAAGGCTGGCCCTCCTCACGGGGGCCAGCCCTCTGTCCTGCACCCTTGGCTCAGAAGCTCAGCGCAGCGCCTATAGCAAAAGTCCGGGTGTCTTCGTCGACGGCACCGGTATCGCGTCCAGCGATCTCGAACTCGTTGAGTTCGGCGACCAACTTGAGGTTGTCATTGATATCGTGGAACAGCGCGATGCCGCGGGTTTCATAATCGGCGGCGGTGCCCAGACCGTTGCCGTCATCCTTGGTCTTACCGTACGACAGCGCAATGCGGTTCTTGCCGAAACGATAGGAGCCCTGTAGCAGGTAGCCATCGCTGTCCACCTCGCGCAGCAAGGCTTCGCCGGCGTTATTGGTGAAGAACGGGTTGATGCCTTCGGCCTGGAAGCCCGAGGCGGTCAGCGAGAAGCTGCCCATCTTCGCCTGCACGCCGTAGCCGAGGCCCTTGGAGGTCACGTCGTCGATGCTGTCGTCGGTATTGTCGGAGCTCTGCTGCATGGCGTTGATCCAGCTATAGAACTGGGTGCCGCCCAGCTCGAACTGATAAGTCACCTCGGCCTCCAGGCGCGGCTCTTCCTGATAGGCCTTGTCGAGGGTGGAGCTGGTGTCCTCGGTGGTGTCCACCGGGTCCATGATGCCGACCGCCACGCGCACACCGCTCATGACCGGGGAGCGGTAAGTAACCTGCGATGTCGGGAACGGGTACGGATAGCCGGTGCCGATGTTGCCGAAGGACACGCCGCCACCGTCCACCAGCCCCAGGGTGTCGCTGACCTGGCCATAGCCGGTGAGCATTTCGTCGAGCAGGATGTTGGAGCGGGCGAACAGGCCGAAATCCTTGCCGAACAGCACCTCGCCCCAGGCATCGTTAGACGCCGTGGCGTAGAACTGGCGAACGTCGATACCGGTTTCGGTGCCATTGGTGTCGCTGTCGTTGATGGTCACCCAGAAAGAGGAGCGACCGCCGAGCTTGAGGTCATTGACCTGCTTGCTGAAGTTGAAGCCGATGTAATTGGGCAGGAAACCCATCTTGACCCGCGACTGCTTGCGGTCAAATTGCTCGCCGGCACGATCGACATCGCTATGGACGTAGAAGGTATTGAAGTAACCGTCGGTGGAAAAACGGGTGTCGTCCTGGTCGTAAAGCACGATCTCAGCCGATGCCAATTGGCTCACCGACATGGCAACGGCACTGACCAGGGCCAGAGGCAGCAGGGTTGAAACGGCTTTCTTGTTGTTGTGCATGGCGCTCTCCGCTGTATTTGACGACAGGCAGTCGTGACGGGAGCGATTATCGAAAGGCCACCGGGGCGCACATACGCTGCGATGGCGGCGAATGGCTAGTGCTTTGGCCCTGTCATCCGTATTGCCTCCCGAGCACAGGCGGCACCGATCGGCAGCACTGGCGCTTTGGTATTACGCCGTAGCGCTTGTGGCCAAGTGGCTGCTGCATGGCTTAGGGAGTCTGGGTCCATCAGACGACCCAACATCAAGGGCAAGAACGTATCAGTCTGGCGGACGCTTCGTACTGTCCGAAGAACCGAGCGGGTACTAAGCTCGGCTCAAACAACAACAGCAGCGATTGTCATGTACCTGATCTGTGGCGAAGCCTTGTTCGATGTATTCACTGCGACCGGGGACGGCCCGAGCAACCGACTGACACTGGAGGCGGTTGCGGGCGGCTCACCCTTCAACGTCGCCGTCGGCCTTTCACGGCTTGGCGTGCCGGCAGCCTTGCTCGGCGGGATTTCCAGCGACAGCTTCGGCGAACGCCTGCGCCAGATCCTGAGTGAGGAAGGCGTGGTCGATAGCTACCTGGTGCCGTTCGAAGCACCCACCACGCTGGCGATGGTCGCGCTTGGCGCAGACGGCTCGCCGCGTTACAGCTTTCGTGGCGAAGGCTGCGCCGACCGTCTGCTCGAGGAAGCGCACCTCAAGCCGCTGAGTGACGATATCTGCGCCATTCATGTCGGCTCTTACAGCCTGGTTGTGCCGCCGATCGCCGATACCCTGCAGACGCTGGTCGCGCGTGAGAGCCACCGGCGCCTGATCTCCATGGATCCCAACGTACGCCTCAACGTCGAGCCCAGCCTGCCACGCTGGCGCGAGCGCGTCGAGGCATTCGCCAAACATGCGCACCTGATCAAGGTCAGCGACGAGGATCTCGCGTTGCTCTATCCCGGCGAGGCACCCGAGCGCATTGCCCAAGGCTGGTTGAAGGATCGCTGTGAACTGGTATTGCTGACACGTGGCCGCGAAGGCGCGCAGCTGTTCAGCCGTAAGCATGGTCAGCTCTACGCAGCCGCAAAGCCTACGGTAGTTCGCGACACCGTTGGAGCGGGCGATACCTTCCAGGCCGCGCTGTTGAGTTATCTGCATGAGCAGCGTGTCCAAACCGCAGCGGGGCTTGCCGAACTGGATCGCGAACAACTCGAGGCGATGCTCGGATTCGCTGTGCAAGCAGCGGCCATCACCTGTTCACGCACCGGGCCCGACCTGCCCTACCGATACGAAATTGACTGGCCGAATTTGGTTCAAGGTCTATAAACCATAGGTCCTGTTCCGTTTCGCCAGTCGGCCATCGTAGGGTGTGCTCCGCGCAACGGCGACGGGGGCGCAGCTCATTCCCGGCATCCGCCGTTCGGTGCGCATAGCGCACCCTACAATCGATTACGTAACGTCCAGCCCCTGACAATAATTACCCTACGGCGCAGCGTGCAATGAAAGGACTGAAGATCTCCGATCCCTCCTACGAGCTGATGGACGACCATCACGGCAACTCGCTGATCTACCGGGAGCACGGCTTCCCCTGCCCTCTGGTGCGTTGGCATAACCACAAGGAGTACGAGCTGCACCTGATCGTCGCCAGTACCGGCAAGGTATTCATTGGCGACTACGTGGGCAACTTCGGTCCGGACAGCCTGTTTCTCACCGGCCCGCATCTACCGCACAACTGGATCAGCCAGGTCGATGACGGCGAAGTCGTCGCCAAGCGAGACATGCTGGTCAATTTCACCGACGAGTTGTTCGAAGCGGGCCACAGCGTATTTTCCGAGCTGCGCAGCCTGACGCCGATGCTCGAACGCTCGCGTTATGGCATCGAGTTCCGCTGCCGCCGCACGATCACCGAGGCCGGTCGATTGATGCAGCGAGTGGCTGACAGCCGCGGCGCCACCCGTCTCGGCTATTTCCTGATCATGCTCGAACTGCTCGCCAGTTGTGAAGACTATCAACTGCTGTCCGGCACTACCTCAGCGCAGCTGGGAGATGACAACCACGCCGACCGCACCAACATGGCGGTCAACTACATCTTCGAGAACTACATGCGCGAACTGCCGCTCGAAGAAGTCGCCGGCCATCTGGGCATGAAGCCCACCTACTTCTCGCGCTTTTTCAAGCGTGCCACCGGGCGTTGCTATGTCGAGTTCGTGAACAGCCTGCGCATCAGCAAATCCTGCGAGCTTTTGCTGGACAACGAAAAGCCGGTCACCGACGTCTGTTTCGAGTCGGGATTCAACAACCTCTCCAATTTCAATCGCCGCTTCCAGCAGCTCAAAGGCATGACGCCCTCGTGTTACCGCCGCCTGGTCGAGCAGCGCCTGACGGCGCAGAACCTTGCCGGCTGATACGCCGCGCATTTCTCAAAGTGCCAGACCTAGCCCTGACACAGCTCCCACCATCCAGCTTGCGATCGCCGTCGTGGCGGGCCTGCTGCTGCATACGCGTCGGCCATGGGGCCCGATACCAGCGCCCGTGAAGGAGTGCAAGAAAGTATCGATCGCTGTGCGGTAAGGGCTTTGTCCAACGCGCCGCCGCAGCGTTGTAATGAACATGAGACGCTCGTACCGCAGTACACGAGCTACAACAAAAACAATAAGCGCTTCCACTGCCCTGGCCGTGGATAGAGGAGTTCAGGATGAGAATCGTCAAACTGCTGCTTGGCACCACTTGCTGTATTGCGATGATCGGTGCGACACACGCTGCAGAAACTCTCACGGTCGCCACCGTCAACAATGCGGACATGATCCGCATGCAGCGCCTCTCAAAGACATTCGAAAAGCAGAATCCCGAGATCGATCTCAATTGGGTCGTGCTCGAGGAAAACGTGCTGCGCCAGCGCCTGACCACTGACATCGCCACCCAGGGCGGGCAGTTCGACGTATTGACCATCGGCATGTACGAAGCCTCGCTGTGGGGTGACAAGGGCTGGCTAGCACCGATGACCGACCTGCCCGCCGCTTACGATCTCGACGATGTATTCCCCTCGGTACGCGAAGGTCTATCGGTCGACGGCACGCTCTATGCGCTGCCCTTCTATGCCGAAAGTTCGATGACCTACTACCGCACCGACCTGTTCGAGCAGGCCGGCATCGAAATGCCGGAGCGGCCAACCTGGACCCAGATGGCAGAGTTCGCCGAAAAGCTGCACAAGCCGGCAGAGGATCAGTACGGCATGTGCCTGCGCGGCAAAGCCGGCTGGGGCGAGAACATGGCGCTGGTCACCACCGTCGCCAATGCCTTTGGTGCGCGCTGGTTCGACGAGCAATGGCAGCCTGAATTCAACAGTCCCGAATGGACCAAGGCGGCTACCTTCTATGTCGATCTGCTGAGCAAATACGGTCCACCGGGCGCCTCCAGCAACGGCTTCAACGAAAACCTGGCGCTGTTCAACACGGGCAAGTGCGCCATGTGGGTCGATGCCACCGTGGCTGGCTCCTTCGTCACCGACAGCTCGCAGAGCAAGGTGGCTGACAAGGTCGGCTTCGCCTTCGCGCCGCATCAGAACACCGACAAGGGCTCGGCCTGGCTTTACTCCTGGGCGCTGGCGATTCCTACCAGCTCGCAGCAGAAGGAGGCCGCCAAGACCTTCGCCGCCTGGGCCACCTCCCAGGACTACGCCAAGCTGGTAGCTGACACCGACGGCGTCGCTAACGTGCCGCCGGGCACCCGCGAATCGACCTACAGCGAGGAGTACATGGCTGCGGCGCCGTTTGCCGAGGTCACCCTGCAATCGCTGAAGCAGGCCGATCCCGCCTCGCCGTCCGCCAAGCCGGTGCCTTATGTCGGCATCCAACTGGTGACCATTCCTGAGTTCCAGGCCATCGGCACCCAGGTCGGCAAGATGTTTGCCGCCGCCCTCACCGGGCAGATGCCAGTGGAACAGATGCTCACCGCCGTGCAGCAGTCCACCACGCGCGAGATGAAGCGCGCCGGTTATCCCAAGTAGGCAGCCGTTACCTCCCATTGAGGGCTCGCTGAGCCCTCATCGGCCCTCCTTCATCCGGAGCACGACCATGGCTACCACAACCACTGCCTTGCCCAAGGCTCCCGACACTCGCACGGACAGCGAACCGACCGAGCGCCGTCGCCGGCGGCTCGGTCCCAGCTGGTTCCTCGTAAGCCCATCCGTGGCATTACTACTGCTGTGGATGCTGGTACCGCTGTCGATGACCGTCTATTTCTCGGTCATCCGCTACAACCTGCTCTACCCGGGCGAAAACGATTTCGTCGGGCTGGAGAACTTCCATTACTTCCTGACCGACGCCGGCTTCATGCCGGGCATGACCAACACCCTGATCCTAGTCGGCAGCGTATTGCTGATCAGCGTAGTGCTGGGCGTGTTGATCTCGGCACTGCTGGAAGCGGCCGATTTCGCCGGTCGCGGGATCGTTCGCGTGCTGTTGATTTCACCGTTTTTCATCATGCCAACCGTCAGCGCGCTGGTCTGGAAGAACCTGATCTATCACCCGGTCTCGGGCATCCTCGCAGCCGTCTGGAAGTTCTTCGGCGCGCAGCCGGTGGACTGGCTGGCGCAGCATCCGCTGGCATCCATCGTGATCATCGTCTCCTGGCAATGGCTGCCCTTCGCCATCCTGATCCTGATGACCGCCATGCAGTCACTGGACCAGGAGCAGAAGGAGGCGGCGCGCCTCGACGGTGCCGGCCCCATCGCCATCTTCTGGCACCTGACGCTGCCGCACCTGGCCCGCCCGATAGCGGTAGTGGTGATGATCGAAACCATCTTCCTGCTCTCAATATTCGCTGAAATCTTCACCACCACCAGCGGCGGCCCCGGTTATGCCTCCACCAACCTCGCCTACCTGATCTACAACCAGGCGCTGTTGCAGTTCGATGTCGGCATGGCGTCGGCAGGCGGGCTGATCGCGGTGGTCATCGCCAATATCGCGGCGATCATCCTGGTGCGGATGCTCGGCAAGAATCTCACCGAGAAATACTGAGGACAGACCGATGCTGACGCTGAAACAAAGTCGCCGCCTCAACACCCTGCTGGTTGGCATGCTCGCCTGGGCGGTGGCGCTGCTGCTGTTCTTCCCGATCTTCTGGATGCTGATGACCAGTTTCAAGACCGAGATCGACGCCTTCGCCACACCACCGCAATTCATCTTCACGCCGACGCTGGACAACTACGTGCACATCCAGGAGCGCAGCGGCTATTTCAAGTACGCCTGGAACTCGGTGACCATTTCCTTCGGCGCCACCATCCTGGGCATGCTGATCGCCATTCCGGCGGCCTACTCCATGGCCTTCTTCGAGACCAAACGGACCAAGGGCACCCTGCTGTGGATGCTCTCCACCAAGATGCTGCCGGCGGTCGGGGTGCTGGTGCCGATCTACCTGCTGGCCAAGCAGTTCGGGCTGCTCGACAGCCGTACGGTGCTGATCGTCATCTACACGCTGATCAACCTGCCGATCCTGGTCTGGATGACCTACACCTACTTCAAGGACATCCCGCGCGACATTCTCGAGGCGGCGCGCATGGATGGCGCAACCCTGTGGCAGGAGATGTTTCGCGTGCTTCTGCCGATCAGCAAGGGTGGATTGGCTTCCACCATGCTGCTGTCGTTGATCCTGTGCTGGAACGAGGCCTTCTGGTCGCTCAACCTGACCTCCGCCAATGCCGCGCCGCTGACGGCGCTGATCGCCTCCTACTCCAGCCCCGAGGGCCTGTTCTGGGCCAAGCTTTCGGCCGTCTCCACCCTGGCCTGCGCACCCATTCTGATATTCGGCTGGATCAGCCAGAAACAGCTGGTTCGCGGCCTGTCGTTCGGCGCCGTGAAATAACGCCAAACCGAGAAGAACAACAGAGGATTCGAAGATGGCAAATCTGAAAATTCTTTTTTTTTTCAAGCAGAAGACGGCATACGAGATCATCAAGGGTGTCGACCTGGAAATCCGCGATGGTGAGTTCGTGGTGTTCGTCGGCCCATCCGGTTGCGGCAAATCCACCCTGCTGCGGCTGATCGCCGGCCTGGAAGAAGTCAGCAGCGGCCATATCGAGCTGGACGGCCGCGACATCACCCAGGTCAGCCCGGCCAAACGCGACCTGGCCATGGTGTTCCAGACCTACGCGCTCTATCCGCATATGACGGTGCGCAAGAACATGTCATTTGCCCTGGACCTGGCCGGGGTCGACAAGCAGGAAGTCGACCACAAGATCACCAATGCAGCGCGCATTCTCGGCCTGGAGCCGCTGCTGGAACGCAAGCCGAAACAGCTCTCTGGCGGTCAGCGTCAGCGGGTCGCGATCGGCCGCGCCATCGTGCGCAATCCCAAGGTATTTCTCTTCGACGAGCCGCTGTCCAACCTCGACGCCGCGCTACGGGTACAGATGCGGCTGGAGCTGTCGCGTCTGCATCAGGAACTGCAGGCGACGATGATCTACGTCACCCACGATCAGGTCGAAGCGATGACCCTCGCCGACAAGGTGGTGGTGCTCAACGCCGGCCGTGTCGAGCAGGTCGGCTCGCCGATGGAGCTCTATCACAGCCCGGCCAACCTCTTCGTCGCAGGCTTTCTCGGTACGCCGAAGATGGGCTTTCTCCAAGGCACAGTCGTCGGTGTACATGCCGAGGGTTGCGAGGTGGAACTGGACGCCAGGTGTCGCCTGCAACTGCCGCTGGGCGGCACGGCATTGTCCATTGGCGACCCAGTGACGCTGGGTATTCGCCCCGAACACCTCAACCGCAGCACCGACGGCAGCTGCCAGCTGGAGGTCAAGGCCGATGTCAGCGAACGTCTGGGCAGCGACACCTATTGCCACGCGCTCACTCAGGCGGGCGAGCCCCTGACCATGCGCATCCGTGGCGATTTCACACCGCGCTATGGCGAGTCACTGAAACTGACGCTCGATGCCGCCCACTGCCACTTGTTCGACAGCAAGGGACTGGCGGTCGGCCAGCCCCTACGTCAGGTGGCCTGAATCAGCTTGGGCAGGCCGCCCAAACGGCAGCCTGCCATCCGCTCCCGTGTCGCCAACCGCTATGGCAGATCCCGTAGTTCGGACGCACACGCCTATCCGTGAGACATCCAATGAAGTTGAACGAACAGAATCTGCAACGCCTGCCGGCCAACATCAAGCGCCCCGGCTATGCCCTGGAAAAGGTCAGCACCGGCATCGCCCATATCGGCGTTGGCGGTTTTCATCGGGCCCACCAGGCGGCTTATACCGATGCCCTGATGTCTACCGGTGAAGGGCTGGACTGGGGCATCTGCGGCATCGGCACCCGCCCCGAGGAAAGGACCATGCGCGACGCCCTGGCGGCGCAGGATTATATGTTCACCCTGGTGGAGCTGGATGACCGACCGGATACCGAGGTGCGGGTAATCGGCAGCATTCGCGACATGCTGCTGGTCGAGGATAGCCCGGAGGCGGTCTTGACCCGACTCGCAAATCCGGCGATCCGTATCGTCTCGCTGACCATCACCGAAGGCGGCTACTGCATGGACGAAAGCAGCGGCCAGTTCGACGCCTCGCTGCCGCAGATCCAGCACGACCTGGCCACCCCACGCGCGCCAATCAGCGTGTTCGGCCTGCTCTCTGCGGCGTTGGCCCGGCGGCGTGGCGCAGGTGTTGCGCCCTTCACGGTGATGTCCTGCGATAACCTACCGCACAACGGCGATGTCACCCGTAAGGCGCTGCTGGCCTTCGCGACGCTGGTCGATGCCGAGCTGGCCGGCTGGATCGAGCGCCACGTCAGTTTCCCCAACGCCATGGTCGATCGCATCACGCCGATGACCAGCCCCGCACATCGTCAGGCGCTGCAGGACCAGCACGGCATCGACGACGCCTGGCCGGTGGTCTGTGAGCCCTTCGTGCAATGGGTGCTGGAAGACAAGTTCGTCAACGGCCGCCCCGCCTGGGAGAAGGTCGGCGTGCAGTTCACCGACGATGTCGCGCCCTATGAGGAAATGAAACTCAAGCTGCTCAACAGCAGCCATCTGGCGCTGACCTACCTGGGCGCTCTGCGCGGCTATCGCTATGTGCACGAAACCATGGAAGACCCGTTGATCAAGCGCTACGTGCAGCGCTACATGGATGACGACGTGACGCCACAGCTGGCACCAGTGCCCGGCATCGATCTCACCCAGTACAAGCGCACACTGATCGAACGCTTCTCCAACCGCGCCATCGCCGATCAACTGGAGCGAGTCTGTTCGGATGGCTCGTCGAAGTTCTCCAAGTTCAGCGTACCGACCATCAACCAGCTGATCGCCGACAACGCCGAGCTGGATCGCGCCGCGCTGGTGATCGCAGCCTGGGCGCTGTATCTGCGGGGCGTCGATGAGAATGGCGAGCGCTACCGGATTCTCGATCCACGGCTGGTGTTCTGCCAGGCCCTGGTCGCCGAGGACGAAGGACTGGCCGAGCGTCTGCTCGGCCGCGAGGATATCTTCGGTACGCAGATCCCGCGTTCGGCTGCATTTCGGGAGGCCTTCGAGCGCAACTTGACGCTACTGCGCTCCTTGGGCGTGAACGGCACCCTCGAGCAGCTGTTGGAGGATTAGGCTCTGCTGGACCGTAGGGTGCGCTCCGCGCACCGCCGGACTTCGATGTACGTGGTGCGCGAAGCGCACCCTACATTGGGGCGGTGCCGAGCATTCGGGTACCTGCAACGGACGAAATGGCAACAGACCTTAGGAGACCCTATGTTTCTCGGCATCGATTGCGGCACCCAAGGCACCAAGGCGCTGCTGCTCGACGCCGCGACCGGAACCGTGCTGGGTGAAGGTTCGGCCAGTCATGAACTGATCAGCGGCCCTAACGGTCGCCGCGAGCAGGCGACCGAGCAATGGATCGAGGCGTTCGTGAAGGCTACGGCGGCTGCGCTGGCCCAGGCAGGGATCAAGGGAACAGCCGTGCTTGGCATTGGTGTTTCCGGCCAGCAGCATGGGCTGGTCACGCTGGACGCGGATGGCCAGGTTCTACGGCCAGCCAAGCTCTGGTGCGACACCGAATCGGCCACCGAAAACCAGCGCCTGCTGGACTGGCTGGGTGGCGAGACCGGCTCGTTGCAGCGCCTGGGTGTCGCCATCGCACCGGGTTACACGGTGTCCAAGCTGCTTTGGATGAAGGAGCAGCATCCCGCGCTGTTCGAGCGCATCGCGCACATCCTGCTACCCCATGACTACCTCAACTACTGGCTCACCGGGTGTTGTCGCAGCGAGTACGGCGATGCCTCGGGCACCGGCTACTTCAACGTGCGTACCCGCCGCTGGGATCTGGAACTGCTGCAGCATATCGACCCGAGCGGCCGGCTGGCAGCAGCACTGCCGGAGCTGATCGAAGCCCACCAACCGATCGGATCGCTACGTCCTGAACTGGCGGCGCGGCTCGGGCTGAGTCCACACGCCCTGGTGGCCAGCGGTGGCGGCGACAACATGATGGGCGCCATCGGCACCGGCAATATCGCACCGGGCGCAATCACCATGAGCCTGGGCACCTCCGGCACGCTTTACGGATATGGCAATGAACCCCGCGTCAGTTCGCAACCATCGGTCGCGGCCTTCTGCTCGTCCAGCGGTGGCTGGCTGCCGCTGATCTGCACCATGAACCTGACCAACGCCAACGGCACCATCCGCGAGCTGCTGCAGCTCGATCTAGAACAATTCAACGCACTGGTGGCACAAGCGCCCATCGGCGCGGCTGGCGTAAGCATGCTGCCGTTTCTCAACGGCGAACGCGTACCCGCCCTGCCCCAGGCCAGCGCCAGTCTGCACGGGTTGACCAGCGACAACCTCACCCGCGCCAATCTCTGCCGCGCCGTGCTCGAGAGCGTGACCTTCGGCCTGCGTTACGGCCTGGACCTGTTGCGTGACAGCGGCATCCGCAGCGAGCGGATTCGTTTGATCGGTGGCGGCGCAAAGAACCCGCTGTGGCGGCAGATCATCGCCGACGTCATGGATGCACCCGTCATTTGCGCCACGCACAGCGAGGCCGCAGCGCTGGGCGCGGCTATCCAGGCGGCGTGGTGCCATGCGCGGCAGAGCGATGCGCAGGCCAGTCTTGCCGATATTTGCGAGCGTTGTGTCAGTCTGGACGAGACGACCTCAGTCGAGCCGGAGGCCGGTGCCGTCGCAGCTTACGAGCAGGCCTATCGGCGTTATCGCAGGCTGGTGACCGGCCTCCATAATCAGCAGGCGTGACACGTTCGCGAGCAAGCTCACTCCTACACGGGCCGAGAGACGCACGATCCAGTAGGAACGAGCTTGCGCGCGAACGCTTTGTCCAATCGCCAGCGCGCCACACCAGCAGATAACCCACGCATAAAAAAGGCAAAGCCAGGGTTCATGGCTTTGCCTTTCGGTACAACCAGAGCGCGTCAACGGCTACGCAGCGCCTCGCGCGGTACGTATTTGCCCAGCTCGTGCTTGGCGATCGAGGCGCGATGTACTTCATCCGGGCCGTCGGCCAGGCGCAGGGTGCGCTGCATGGCGTACCAGTGGGCCAGCGGGAAATCTTCGGAGACGCCGGCGCCACCGTGGATCTGAATGGCACGGTCGATAACCTTCAACGCCACGTTGGGAGCGACCACCTTGATTTGGGCGATTTCGCTGGCGGCGATCTTGTTGCCCACCGTATCCATCATGTAGGCCGCGTTGAGCGTCAGCAGGCGCGCCATATTGATCTCGATCCGGCACTCGGCGATGTGATCGAAGTTGGCCCCCAGGCGCGCCAGCGGCTTGCCGAACGCCGTGCGGCTGACCGAACGCTCGCACATCAGCTTCAGCGCCCGCTCGGCGACACCCACCGAACGCATGCAATGGTGAATGCGGCCCGGGCCAAGGCGACCCTGGGCAATCTCGAAGCCACGGCCTTCGCCGAGCAGGACGTTTTCGTAAGGCACACGCACGTTCTCCAGCAACACCTCGGCGTGGCCATGCGGCGCGTCGTCGTAGCCGAACACCGGCAACGGGCGCAGCACCTTGAGACCGGGCGCATCCATCGGCACCAGGATCATCGAATGCTGCTGGTGGCGTGGCGCATCCGGGTTGGTCAGGCCCATGAAGATCATCACCTTGCAACGCGGATCGCAGGCGCCCGAAGTCCACCACTTACGGCCGTTGATCACCCACTCGTCACCCTCGCGCATAGCGCGGGCTTGCATGTTGGTGGCGTCCGAGGAGGCTACGCCCGGTTCGGTCATGCCGAAGGCCGAGCGAATCTCGCCGCGCAGCAAGGGCTCCAGCCACTGCTTCTTTTGCGCTTCGCTGCCGTAGCGCACCAGCACTTCCATGTTGCCGGTATCGGGCGCCGAACAGTTGAAGGCTTCCGGGCCAAGGCCCGAGCTACCCATGATTTCCGCCAGCGGCGCGTATTCTGTATTGGTCAATCCGGCGCCCAATTCTGATTCCGGCAGGAACAGGTTCCACAGCCCTTCGGCCTTGGCCTTGGCCTTCAGCTCCTCGACGATGGCGGTGGGCTGCCAGCGATCACCCTCGTTGACTTGCTGATAGAAGATCTTCTCGGCGGGATAGACATGCGCATCCATGAACGCCTGCACGCGCTCACGCAGCTCTTGAACCTTGGGGGAATAGGCGAAATCCATGGGCAACCTTCTTCGGATTGGACGATGTAACGAAATGCTAGTGCAGGGCTGAAGATTTACCTACGCTATTTTCCTCGTGTATAAACATTCATCACCGATATATGATCGGCGCGAATGACCCAGCCGGAGAGCTTGCGGAAATGAACCTGAACAAGGTCGATCTCAACCTGTTTATCGTCTTCGATGCCATCTATACCGAGGCGAATCTGACCCGCGCCGGGCAGATCGTCGGTATCACTCAGCCCGCCGTTTCCAATGCCTTGGCGCGGCTGCGCGAGACCTTCAACGACCCGCTGTTCGTGCGCACCGCGCAAGGCATGGTGCCGACGCCGATGGCACAGAACATCATCGGCCCGGTACGCAACGCATTGCAGTTGCTGCGCGTGTCGGTGCAGGAAAGCCGTACCTTCAATCCGCTGCAGGCAAACAAGACCTTCCGCATCAGCATGACCGACCTCACCGAGGCCGTGGTGTTGCCGCCGCTGTTTCAACGCCTGCGCCGCATGGCACCGAACGTGAAGATCGAGAGCATGCTGGCCAAGCGCCGCGAGACCACCAAGGAGCTGGCGGCTGGGCGCCTGGACTTCGCCATGGACGCGCCACTAAATACCGACCCGCAGGTGCGTCACGTCAAGCTGCTCGAGGACAGCTATGTCTGCGCGATGCGCCGCGGCCATCCGCTGGCGAAAGACAAACTGAGCGTCGAGGAATACCTATCGCTGTCGCACATTCATATCTCAAGCCGGCGCAGCGGTTTGGGCATGGTCGATCTGGCTCTGGGTAAGATGGGGCTGCAGCGCAAGATCGCCCTGCGCTCGCAGCATTACATGATGGCTACTCAGGTCATTCAGCACACCGATATGGCGGTGACCGTGCCGGAGCGTTTCGCCCGCCGCCACGACCTGCATCAGGTACCGCTGCCGGTGGATATTCCACCGCTGGAAACGCACATCTACTGGCACGAAAGCACGGATCAAGACCCGGCCAACCGCTGGATGCGCGAACAGATGATCGAGATCGCCCAGCAGGTCACGGCGGCGCAGCAGGCCGACTGATCTGTTGATGATGCCGGCAAGCGCAATGCCTGCCGGTTCAGTTTTCAGGCGCTTTCGCGCATCACCACTTCGAACCCCACATCGATCCGCCGTTGCGTTGGCGTTTCGCCGCGCATCAGGCTGAGCAGCATCTGCCCGGCCAGCGTGCCGATCTCGCCACGGATGGTGCGTACAGTCGTCAGCGCCGGGTGCATCCAAGCGGCGGCTGGCAGGTCGTTGAAACCGGCAATGGCCAAGCGCCCAGGAACGGCCAGCTGCAACTGGCGGGCACGGAATAGTGCCCCCAGCGCCAGGTCGTCGTTATTGAAGAAGATCGCATCGATGCCTGGCTGCTGGGCCAGTAGCCTGTCCAGCAGTTCGGCGCCAAGGCCGATGGAGGATACCTCCGGCGTCAGCAGCTCCAGCGCGGGGTCGTAGCGGGTGGCCTCGCGCATCGCCTGCCGATAACCTTCGGCACGCTGCAGGGTACGCGGATCGAGCTGCGCAGCGGCGAAGGCGATAGTGCGGTAACCACGCTCGAGCAGCTTGCGGGTCATTGCTGCGCCTGCTTCGTACTGGGAAAAACCGACGCAATAGTCCTCGTCCGCATCGCTCAGCTCCATCAGCGTAACGATGGGGCTGGTGTAGCTGCCCAGCACTTCGCGCGCGGCATCGCTGCGCTGGAAGCCGGTGACCAGAAGTCCCGCCGGCTGATGGGCCAGATACGCACGCAACAGGCGCTCGTCTTCCTCCGGACGGTAGTGACTAACGCCGATCATCAGCTCATACCCGGCCGGCATCAGGACTCGCTGAACCGCCTCGACGGTATCGACGAACACGGCGTTCGACAGTGAAGGGATGATCACAGCTACTAGATTCGAGCGCGCGCTGGCGAGGCTTCGCGCCGCGGTATGCGGCACGTAACCCAGCGCTTTGACCGCAGCCACGACGCGCTCGCGCAGCGCATCGGACACTCGCTCCGGTTGCGACAGCGCACGCGAAGCGGACATCAATGAACAACCAGCACTGCGAGCCACATCAGACAAAGTGACCCGCTCCAACGAGCGACGGCGACGAGAACTCATAGCGGGATCCAGCGACGAGAGGCGTGAATTCTACCTCGGCACGATGCCCCCGAAGGGGCGCGCAGGATCACTTCGGCGCCTTCGCGATTTCTGCCTGGACTTCATTGAACAATGGCTCGCCGACCGTATCGATCACGGTCTGAATCGCCGGCTTGGCCTGCTCGCGCATACGTTGGATTTCTTCAGGGCTGACCTTGTTGATCTCCATGCCGTGCTCTTCGATTTGCGCCAAGGCTTCGCGAGCTTCGGCACGGGTGTCCTCGCGCTCCGAATCACGCGACTTCTTCGCCGCGTCCATGATGATGTTCTGCTCGGTCTCGGACAGGCCATCCCACCAGCGCTTGGACGCTGTGACGATCCAAGGGCTGTAGACGTGATTGGTGACGCTCAGGTACTTCTGCACCTCATAGAATTTCGAGGAGAGGATGGTGTTGTAGGGGTTTTCCTGACCGTCGACCGCCTTGGTTTCCAGCGCGGTGAACAGTTCGGAGAACGGCAGCGGGACCGCATTGGCGCCCATCTGCTTGAACGTATCGATGAATACAGGGTTGGGCATCACGCGCAGTTTGATGCCGTTGAAGTCCTCCATCTTCTCGACCGGGCGCACGTTGTTGGTGAGATTGCGGAAGCCATTCTCCCAGTAGACCAGGCCAACCAGCCCTTTCTCTTCCAGCGCATCCATGACCTTCTGCCCTACCGGACCGTCGAGCACGTAATCCGCCTGCTTTTCGCTTTCAAAGAGGAACGGCGTATCCCACACCGCCATTTCCTCGGCGATGCCAACCAGCGTTGCCGTCGAGCCAACCATCATTTCCTGCGCTCCACCCATCAGCGCGTTCTGCATCTGATCGTCCGAACCCAGGCTAGCGGAGGCGAAGGTCCGCATCTTGAGCTTGCCGTCGGACGCCTTGGCGATTTCTTCGGCAAGGAGCTTCGCCGCCCTGCCCTGGTTGCTGTCTTCGTTGAGGCCATAACCAAAGCGGATCATGCGCGAACGAACGTCGTCAGCCGCCTGCGCGCTGACCGCGGTGATGGCGCTACCGAGCGTGGTGGCCGCCAGGGCCGCTATGAGAAATCGTTTCATGCTGTCTTACCTTTTGTTGTTGTGGATGAAATGAAGGTGAAGCTTTTCTCGCCAAGGCGAAACTTGAATGCCGCTGCGAAGCGAGTAGCTGCCCCGATCAGCGCAACCATTGCAGCGGCACGGTGATGATCGCCGGCACGGCTACCAGCAGTGCGACGATCAGCAAATAAATAACGAAGAATGGAATCACTCCGCGCACCAGTGTCTCCATGCGCAACCTGCCGATACCTCCGACAACGTTCAGCACAGTGCCCACCGGCGGCGTAATCAAACCGATGGAGCCGATCAATACGAACATCACGCCGAAGTACACCGGATCGATACCGGCCTTGACCGCGATAGGCGCCAGCACTGGGCCAAGGATGAGAATGGTCGGTGTCAGATCGAGCACCATGCCAATCGCAATCATCAGCACCATGATGGCAACCATCAGCAGCTTCGGATCTTGCGCCAGCGGGCCGAGCATCATGGCGATCTCGTCCGGCAACTGCGCCAGCGTGATCATGTAGCCGGAAACGATTGCCGCGGCACAGAGGAACATGACTGACGCCGTGGTACGGCTCGCGCGGGTCAGCACTTCTATTACGCCGCGCCAGTTGAGTTCGCGATACAGCAAGGTCGAAACGGCAAGCGCATAAACCGCTGCCACTACTGCTGCCTCGGTTGGCGTGAACAACCCGCCGCGCAAGCCGCCGACGATAATCACCGGGAGCATCAAAGCGGCTGCTCCGTCGACCAGCGCCTTGCGGCGCTCGGCACGGGTGGCTTTTTCCTGAGGGGGCTCTTCGATCTTGCGTGCGATCAACGTCCAGGCCACCACCAGACCCGCGCCCATAATCAAACCGGGCACCATACCGGCGAGGAACAGTTGACTGATCGACGTGTTGGTGACTACGCCATAAATCACGAAAGGCATCGAAGGCGGAATGATCGGGGCGATGATTCCGCCGGCCGCAACCAGGCCCGATGACGAACTCAACGGATAACCACGCTCGCGCATCATCGGCAGCAACAGCGTGGCCAGCGCGGCAGTGTCCGCCAGTGCCGAGCCGGACATGCTCGCTAGAAGCACCGAGGCCGCAATCGCGACATACCCGAGCCCACCACGCTTGTGGCCGAAATAGGCCTGCGCCATGTTGATGATGCGACGAGAAATGCCGCCGGCATTCATCAATTCACCGGCAAGAATGAAGAACGGCACGGCCAACAGTGGAAAGCTGTCGGCTCCGGCCTGAAGGTTCTGGGCCAGCAGTTGCACATCCCAGAAATCCAGATACCACATCAGCACCGCACCAGTGAGAATCAGCGCGAATGCGATCGGCATGCCGAAGGCCATGAAGCCAAACAGTGAAGAAAGGAAGACGACGACAGTCATGTACGGTCCTCAGGCGGGCATTGCCCTGTTGTTATCGATAAATCAGTCGGCCGTTACATTGGCGTCGGCGGCATGCGGCTGGGGCTGCCCGCGCCATACGTTCACGAGTTGCAAAAGCGCCAGGACCGTCAGCGCGATCATGCTGGCCATCACCGGTAGCATCGCTACTGCCAGCGGATAGCCCACCACCGGGCTATTGATGTTCCAGCCGAACTGCATCTGGTTCCATCCGCCCATAGCAGCCATGCCGCTGGCAACGGCCACCATCAGCCAGCTGACCGAATCGACCAGGCGGCGAAACAACTTTGGAAAACGATCACGGATCATGCTGAAAGCCATCAGTTCTCCGCGGCGCATACTCGACGCGACGCCAACGAAGACCAGCCAGACGAAGGCCAATCGCGAAAGCTCCTCGGCGCCAGTCCAACCGGTACCGAAGGCGTAACGCAGCACCACGCTGCTGAACACAACGATCACCATAAAAGCGAGCAAGCCTGCCATCAGCCAATCGGTGATCCGATCGAAGCTCTGCGCTATTTTTCCGCTGTAAATGGGTGCGGTGGTCAACTCAGCGCCGCGCTCCAGCTCTGTGTTAGCGCTATCAAGCGGGCGTGCGGAAAGATCCTCGCGATCGGCGATTTCAAGTCCAGATTCATGCTGCATCCAGCTGACGATTTCTTCGAGGACCTGCTCGCGCGACTGGCTGGCATCGACTACCAGCACACCAGGTTCGCCTTCCGGCGATTCGAGTGTGGCGAACTGGCTGTCCACCAGGGAAATCGGCATGAAATGCCCAGCACGGCCACCGACGCGCTGAACGGCCGTGTCGTAATCGATGGACAGATGCGCGAAACGCAAGGCCGGTACTGCGTCGCGTAATAGATCACGATAGCGGCGCTTGAGTGCAGAACAGGCCAGCACGAAGCCGACATCGTCTTCGATTGCCTTTTGCATCTCGATGATGAGTTTCTGCAGCCACTCGACACGATCGGCATCGGACAGCGGCGTGCCGGCACGCATGCGTGCGACATTTTCTTCGGGATGGAAGTTGTCGGCTTCGATATGGCGAAAACCCAGTGCATCGGCAACGGCGTGGCTGGTGTCGGTCTTACCAGAACCGCTGACACCCATGACCACCAGCGTGCGGCTGGTGACGGGAAGGTCGCTATTGGAGTGGAAATCCACTATCGGCTCTCCAGCAGCATCAATGTGCCGCGTTATGATTGTTGAGCCAGATGGTAGCGCTAACATATTTTAACTATAACTACCGTTCGTCGCTTTTCGACTCTGCCGAATGGTCGTCTTGTTGGCCTCGGTGCTTCGGTTTTCTCCGCGTGCTGACTACAATCGCCGCCGCATCCGAGGAGACCTGTAATGCCCAAAGCCATGGCACGCCACATCCTGGTAAAGACCGAAGCCGAGGCCGCACAGCTGAAAAAGTGCATCGCCAATGGCGAAGCCTTCGACGTGCTGGCGAAGAAGTACTCGACCTGCCCCTCGGGCAAGAAAGGTGGCGACCTGGGCGAGGTACGCCCCGGCCAGATGGTGCGCAGCATCGATCAGGTGATTTTCAAGAAGCCGTTGCGTGAAGTGCATGGGCCAGTGAAAAGTCAGTTCGGCTATCACTTGGTGCAGATCTTCTATCGCGACTGAGACTCGTCAGCTCACAGTACCGAAGCGCTGCAGCTGCATCTCCCGCAGCCGGCTCAGCGTGCGGCGAAAGGCGAACGAGAGATAGCCCTGGGTATAGAGCTCGTCCATCGGCACCTGCGCCTGCAGATACAGCGGTACCTGACGGTCATAGCATTCATCCACCAGCGCAATGAAACGCCTGACCGCATCGTCGCGTGCGGCCAGCTTGGGCAGTTCACGGTCCCCCGCTTCCACCCGAGCGGCCGCGTCTTCGGTGCCACGAGCGATGCGCCCTTCCCTCTGCTTGCTGCCTAGCCGTGGCACTTCGCTGATCAGGATTGAGGAGAAACGGTCGCACAGTTCGATGAAATCCAGTGCCGAAAACGGCTGCTCGCATAGATCGTCGAAACGACACCAAATTGCCGACTGGCTGCGATGCACCACCTGCAACGATCGTCGACCAATGACCACAGGATCATTGCTGACGGTGCCTTCAGCCAGCTCAGCGAACACCTGCTGCAATTCACCGCTGCATTCATCATCGCTGACCCAGTAACGCTGCAGCGCAGCACCGGGTCGCAGGCGATGGTCAGCGCCGCCATCCACACTTACCACCTGCATATGGTGCTCGATGGCGGTGACGGCAGGCAGAAAGCGCTCGCGATTGAAGCCATCGGCATACAACTGGCCGGGCAGCTGATTGGATGTGGCGACGATGACCACGCCTTGCTCGAACATCACCTCGAACAGGCGGCCTAGGATGATCGCATCGCCGATATCGGCCACGAACAGCTCGTCGAAACACAGCACACGGACCTCTTCGGCCAGCTCCCGTGCTAGCGCCCGCAGCGGATCGGCGGTGCCATTGAGCGCGAACAGCCGCATATGCACCCAGCGCATGAAGTGGTGAAAATGCTGCCGCCGCGACGGGACCTGCAAGCTGCGATGGAAGATATCCATCAGCCAGGTCTTGCCACGCCCCACCGGCCCCCACAGGTAGATACCACGAGGCGGACCCTCGATGGCGCCGGGCTGATGCAACGCCTGATAGCAGGTTTGCAGCAGCTCGACAGCACGCAGCTGCGCGGCATCGCTGACGAAACCGTCGCGAGCCATGGCCTGCTGATACAGGGCAAGCGGAGAGGCGTTATCCATGAAATAAGCCGACATCAATGATGGCCGCGATGGTAGCCCAGCAACGCCTGAAGCACAGCTCTGGCGCTGGACGATCAGAACCGCCGCGACGCAGCCATCAGCCTATCGGCCTGTTGGCGAATCTGGGTCAGCAACTCCAGCTGAGCGGGCGGCGATATTTCCTGAGCACGCACCAGTGCATACAGCGGTACCGGAATCGCCGGTTCCAGCGGGCGCGCCTGCACGGCATGATCGACACCGGCCAGCGCAGTAAGCGGATCGACCAAGGCCAACCCCTGCCCCGCCGCCACCAGCGAACGCGCCAGCTGGTAAGTCTGCACCCAGGTGTCGATACGCGGCGGCGGATCGAGCTCTTCGAGGTGGCCGCGTAACAGGCCGCCCAGCGCATCGCGCGTGTCCAGCCCAATCAGCGGCGCGCCGGCCAGCTCCTCCAGTCGCAAGGGGCGCGCCAGCTCAGCATCGGCCCACCAGTTGGCCGGCGCAATCACCATCATCTGTCCCTGCGCGAGCACCTCGCTGCTCAAGCCGGGATGCTCCACCGTTTGCAGCGTCAGCCCAAGATCGGCTTCGCGCAACAACAATGCCTCGACGATTTCCGCCGTGTGCTGGGTGGCGAGCTGGCACGGCGTACTGGCGAAACGGCTGCGCCAGCAGCGCAACGCTTCGGGCAGCAGCACCTGGGCCAGCGCGGGTGTGCAGATTAGCCGCAACGCCCGTTCCTCGCCGCGGCCGAGATTACCGGCCAGACGTCGAAGGCTCTGCAAGTCCGCAGCCAGACGTTCGGTTTCCTGTTGCAGGATGCGCGCTTCGGCAGTCGGCTGCAGCTTGCCGCGCACCCGATTGAACAGCGCGAAGCCGAGCTGCTGCTCGGCATGCTTGAGAATCTTGCTCGCCGCTGGCTGGGATATATGCAACAGCTGCGCAGCGGCGGTCAGGCTGCCGGTCTGCAGGATGGCCTGAAAGAGTTCGATGTGGCGAAGGCGCATATGCAGGTTCCCCAGTGGTTGGGACGAAGCATAACCCTGGGTTATGTGTTGCCTCCAACCTTTCATTGGCCGCTTCGCTGGTGCGGACTTAGGCTTCTGTCATCCATCTCACGGAGCGGCACGATGCGAATTGCGGTAATCGGCGGCGGCGTCATCGGGCTGACTACGGCCTATGCACTGGTGCGCCAGGGCCATCAGGTCGAGCTGATCGAGAAGCGCGACCAAGTGGCGCTGGAGACCAGTTTCGCCAATGGTGGCCAACTGAGTTATCGCTACGTATCACCGCTGGCCGATGCCGGCGTGCCCTTGCAAGCGCTCGGCTGGATGCTCCGCGGCAACGATGCCCCACTGCGTTTCCGACCCAAGATGAGCATGCAGCAGTGGCGCTGGTGCGCGCGTTTTCTGCTCGCCTGCCGCCGCTCGACCAATCGGCGCAACGCCGCGCATTTGCTGCGCCTGGCCCTTCATAGCCAGCAGGTGCTGCGCAACTGGCGCGAACAGGATGGACTGGACGATTTCGCCTGGCGCGCCAACGGCAAGCTGGTGATCTACCGCGACCGCGCCAGCCTGGACAAAGCCGCAGCGGGTTTGAATGGCGACGGCAATCAACAGCTGTTCGATGCCGATCAATGCGCAGCCATTGAGCCCGCATTGCAGCCTTTGGCTGACGCGCTGCAAGGCGGCATCTACTCGCCCGGCGACGAGGTCGCGGATTGCCATCTGTTCTGCCGACGATTGCTGGAACGGCTTGGCCGATCGCCGAACTTTCAACTGCACGGCGGCCAGACCGTCACCGCATTGCGCAGCGAGCAGGGCCGGGTATGCGCGGTGCGGCTCGGCCCTGAAGAACTGGCCGTGGATCATCTGGTGGTTGCCGCCGGGGCTGCCAGCGTGGCGCTGCTGCGGCCGCTTGGCATCGAACTGCCGATCTATCCGCTCAAGGGTTACAGCCTGACGTTGCCCTTGCGCAACCATGCCGGCATCCCCGACACCAACGTGACCGACTACGACAACAAGGTGGTCTACGCGCGCCTCGGCGATAACCTGCGGGTGGCGGCGATGGTTGATATCGGCGGCTGGGATGCGAGCCTGGACCAGGGACGAATCGCCATGTTGCAGCGCCTCGCCAGCGAGGCCTTCCCCGCCGCCGGGGACTATCGCAGCGCTACCCAGTGGGCCGGTCTGCGCCCCGCTACGCCTGAAGGTACGCCGCTGCTCGGCGCGACTGCGCTCGACAATCTCTGGCTCAACGTCGGACATGGCAGCCTCGGTTTAACCCTGGCCTGCGGTAGCGCCGACCTGCTTTGTGGTCTGATTGGCGACCAGCGCCCTGCCGTTGCGCTGGATGGCCTGACCCTTACATCCTGACTGCATCACCTGAAGAGGATTCCGCATGACCCTGCAACGTATCGAGACCAACGAGCGCATGTCCGCAGCCGTGACCTTCGCCAATCTGGTATTTCTGGCCGGACAGGTGCCGGATGACCGTAGCGAGGATGTCGCCGGGCAGACCCGCCAGGTGCTGGCGAAGATCGACAGGCTGCTGGCCGCGGCCGGGTCCGATCACTCGCGTATGCTGAGCGCACAGATCTGGCTGAAGGATATCGAAGCCGACTTCGCGGCCATGAACGCCGTCTGGAGCGAATGGCTCCCGGCTGGTTGCGCACCGGCGCGGGCCACCGTCGAAGCACGCCTCGCCTCGGCGGACGTGCTGGTTGAGATCATGGTGATTGCTGCCGCTGCCTGAATCTTCGTAGCTAGCTGGCTGCTGAGCCGACCCTTGTTTCACCCAATAACAACAACACGAGAGGGAATGACGATGAATCAGAAAATCCGTATTGGCTTGCTGGGCTGTGTCTTGGCGGGCTCGCTGAGTGCGACCGCAGCTGCGGCGCAGGAGCGTTTCGTCACCATCGGTACCGGCGGCCAGACCGGCGTCTACTACACCGCCGGCCAATCGGTGTGCCGCCTGCTCAACCGCGCCGAGGTACAGCCTGCGATCAAGTGCAACGCGCCCTCCACCGCCGGCAGCGTTACCAATATCGTCTCGTTACGTAACGGCGAATACGAGTTCGGCTTCATCCAGTCGGACCATCAGCACAAAGCGCTGCAGGGGCTCGCACCGTTCGACAAAGATGGTCCGATCGATGAGCTTCGGGCGGTGTTTTCCTTGCAGACCGAAATCCTCACCGTGGTGGCCCGGGCCGACAGTGGCATCAAGGCATTCGACGATCTCAAAGGAAAGCGAGTGAACATCGGCGTGCCCGGCTCCGGTAGCCGCGACACCTTCGACGAAGTCATGAAGGCCAAGGGCTGGACCAACGCCGACTTTGCCCTGGCCGGCGAGCTTAAGCCCGCGGAAATGGCTTCGGCGCTCGGCGACAACAACCTCGACGCCATCACCTATGTGGTCGGCCATCCCAGCGGCGCGATCCAGGAGGCGCTGACCAATGTCGAGGCCGAGCTGATCCCAGTCAGCGGTGAGGAAATCGAGAAGTTTCTCCAAGGTGCCGATTACTACACCGCCGCCGAAATTCCAGCCGGGCTCTACCCAGGCGTGGATGCGGCGGTGCCTTCGATTGGCGGCAAGGCCGTGCTGGCGACCACCGCTAAGGCCGACCCGGAAGTGGTGTATCAGCTGGTCAAATCCGTGTTCGACAACCTCGAACGATTCAAGCGCCTGCATCCTGCCTTCGCCAATCTGGAAGCCAAGGACATGATCCGCGTCGGCCTCACCGCCCCGCTCCACGAGGGCGCCGAGCGGTTCTATAAGGAAAAAGGCTGGTTGTGACCGAATGGCGCCGCTTTGACAGAGCGGCGCTTGCCATTAAGGCTGGTGGCGCCTACTGACAAACGTCAGCGAAATGCAAGCGCACGCGTCGGCGTGCATTTCGCTGTCGACCGTGACCACCGCCGCGATCCCGTTCAGCGCGTGGTTGCGTACGGTACCCGCGCTTTTCCCTGTAATCGGTATGACCATCGCGTTTACCCGCCTCGCTATATTTCTCTCGCCCCAGAACCTTTGGCTGATGACGCAGGCGACCAAACGGACACGCGAAGCCCTGTCGAATCGCGGCCATCCGCACTACAATGCACGCCCTTTACGCAACTCGCCTCTCGCGCCGGTCGAATCGACCGGGCTTGGTCGCGCCTGTGCCGCACCCCGGCCTCTCTGAAACCCCAGGACACCGCTTTGATCTCCACCGCTAATATAACGATGCAGTTTGGCGCTAAACCTCTGTTCGAGAACGTTTCCGTCAAGTTCGGCAACGGCAATCGCTACGGCCTGATCGGCGCCAACGGCTGCGGCAAGTCGACGTTCATGAAAATCCTCGGCGGCGATCTGGAGCCTTCCGGTGGCCAGGTGATGCTCGAACCCAACGTGCGCCTGGGCAAGCTGCGCCAGGATCAGTTCGCCTATGAAGACTTCAATGTCATCGACACGGTGATCATGGGTCACGAGGAGCTGTGGAAGGTCAAGGCCGAGCGCGAGCGCATCTATTCGCTGCCGGAGATGAGCGAAGAAGACGGCATGGCCGTGGCCGAGCTGGAAACTGAGTTCGCCGAGCTGGACGGCTACACCGCCGAATCCCGCGCGGGTGAATTGCTGCTGGGCCTGGGCATTCCGCTGGAACAGCACTTCGGCCCGATGAGCGAAGTAGCACCCGGCTGGAAGCTGCGCGTGCTCCTGGCGCAGGCGCTGTTCTCCGACCCGGAAGTACTGCTGCTCGACGAGCCGACCAACCACCTGGATATCAACACCATCCGCTGGCTGGAAGACATTCTCAAAGTCCGCAACAGCACCATGATCATCATTTCCCACGACCGGCACTTCCTCAACAGCGTGTGCACACACATGGCCGACCTGGATTACGGTGAGCTGCGTCTGTTCCCCGGCAACTACGACGAGTACATGACCGCGGCTACCCAAAGCCGCGAGCGCTTACTGTCGGACAACGCCAAGAAGAAAGCTCAAATCGCCGAGCTGCAGACATTCGTCAGCCGTTTTTCGGCCAACGCCTCGAAAGCCAAGCAGGCCACCTCGCGCGCCAAGCTGATCGACAAAATCCAGCTCGACGAAGTCAAGCCGTCCAGCCGCGTCAGCCCCTTCATCCGCTTCGAGCAAACCAAGAAACTGCACCGTCAGGCCGTGACGGTAGAAAGCCTGGCCAAGGGCTTCGACGGCAAACCACTATTCAAGAACTTCAGCTTCACCGTAGAGGCTGGCGAACGTGTCGCCATCATCGGCCCCAACGGCATCGGCAAGACCACCCTGTTGCGCACTCTGGTCGGCGATCTGCAGCCGGATGCCGGCTCGGTGAAGTGGACCGAAAGCGCTGACGTCGGCTATTACGCGCAAGATCATGCCGAAGATTTCGAAGATGACGCGACCCTGTTCGACTGGATGGGCCAGTGGACCCAGGGCGGCGAGCAGCTGGTGCGCGGCACTCTCGGCCGCATGCTGTTCTCCAACGACGAAATCCTGAAATCGGTGCGGGTAATTTCCGGTGGCGAGCAGGGCCGCATGCTGTTCGGCAAGTTGATCCTGCAAAAGCCCAACGTGCTGGTGATGGACGAACCGACTAACCACCTGGACATGGAATCCATCGAGGCGCTGAACCTGGCGCTAGAGAACTATCCGGGCACGCTGATTTTCGTCAGCCATGACCGCGAATTCGTCGGCTCGCTGGCCACCCGCATCATCGAGCTGTCCGACTCGGGCGTGACCGACTTCAGCGGCACCTATGACGATTACCTGCGCAGCCTCGGCGTGATCTAAGGGATCGCAGCGATAGAAGACGCCCCGCTAGTACGGGGCGTTTTTGCACCTGTACCCAGCTGACGCATCCAACTTCGCCCGAGCTTGGATCAGATCTACGGCAACAGTCGATAGAGGCGCTGGAGATACAGATAGTCGAACCACGCAACCTGATGCGCGATGACGATCAGCCAGAACGCCAGCTGGAACGACAGCTTGCGGGTTTTGTGTCGCAACCATTGCTGGGCGATCAATGCACCCGGCCAGCCACCGAGCAACTCGACCAGATGCAGCCGCGCCTCGGGTGTGCGCCAACCACTGCGCAACGCACTGCGTTTGTCACGCAGATACAGCCCAAAGGCCAGCAAACTAGCCAGTACGTATGCGAACAGCGGCCAGTTGCTGCCGTGCTCCGCCAATCGAAGGCTACCGAGCGCAGGCAGCAGACAGAGCAGGAAGAACCCCAGCGCTTTCAACAGCGGTTGCTGCAACGGACCGTTACGGCGTGCGCGCGGCGCGGGCTTCACAGACTGCGCGGGGCGGGATTTCGGCATGGACGGCTTGCGGCGAATGGCTGGCTCGTCGAGGGACAGCGGCGCATCAAGCCGGATATGCGTGGCACGCAGGCGCCCGGCCTTGTCGGGTTCGCTCAGATACAGCACCCGGTCGCCTTGCACGGGGCGACGCGCGCCACGCATGGCCGAGATATGTGCGAAAACATCACCACTACCCAGCTCCGGCCGGATGAAGCCAAATCCTTTCTGGTCGTCCCAGCTTTTAAGCTGACCGCGTAATTCCATGACGGGTGATCCGGTTGGCAGGGACCGGGATTCTAATGCGTCGTTCGGTGCATGACGAGCCGCCCCAACCGCTTATCGGGGTGATGCGTAGCGGCGCTCGAGGAAATCCAGCAACAGTCGGTTGACCTGTTCGGGCTGCTCACTCTGTACCCAGTGGCCACAGTCGCTGAGCAGGTGCTGCTCAAGGTCTGGGACCCAGGAGAGCATCTTCTGCAATGTATGCGCTTCTAGCGTGCCTACCGGGTCCTTGTCCCCCAGCAGGAAAAGTGCCGGCTGCTCGACCTTGCGCTCGGCCAGCGGCGCGGTTCGCTCCCAGTTACGTTCGAAATTCCGATACCAGTTCAGCGCACCGCGAAAACCGCGCCCCTCGAAGGTCCGTACGTAGATGGCAAAGGCTTCCGGATCACACCAGGCCGGCGGCGAGCCGGGATCCTGCATGCCGAGATAGAGCGTGCTGCCGGCAGGCTTGTCTTGCAGGAAAAAGTTCTTCGGGACGGCCGCCGAGGTGTTATGCATCATCATCCGCAAGGTGCGCGGAATGCCTGGATCCAGCTCGGCCTCGGCAACGCCCGGCTGCTGAAAATAAAGGATGTAGTGGAAGCGATCGGAGAACTGGCTGCGGATGATGTCGATGGCAGGCTTTTTTGGGCGGCCGCCATAAGGTACGGCCATGGCAGCCACGGCGCGGGCCCGCTCCGGCTCGAGGAGTGCCAGGTGCCATGCAACCGGTGCGCCCCAGTCATGCCCTATCACGGCCACCGAGCAGTGCCCGAGCTGGTCCATCGCAGCCTGGATGTCGCCACATACGGTGATCAGGTCGTAACTCGCGACATCATCCGGTGCGCTGCTTTGGCCGTAGCCGCGCATCTCCGGAACCACCACCCGGTAGCCTGCATCGGCCAATGCCTGCATCTGATGTCGCCACGAGTACCAGCTTTCAGGAAAGCCGTGCAGCAACCAGACCACAGGGCCCTCTGCCGGCCCGGCGCTATAGACGCTAAGCGTAATACCATTGACCGACAGCAGTTGGTGTTCGTATTCGTGCACGGGGCGCTCCTTCAGCAATGGCCTCAAGGCGCTCAACCCGCCGCGGTGCTCCAGTCGATCAGGCTGAACTGCCAAGTCGCCAGGATGATGATGCCGAAGACGATTCGGTACCAGGCAAATGCCGCATAGCTATGGTTGCCTATGAATTTCAGCAATGCCCGCACCGCCAGCATCGCGAAGATGAACGATGTGACGAAGCCTATCGCGAACACCGGGAAGTCGCCCGGCTGGAACAGGTCGCGGTACTTGTAGCCCGAGTACACCGCGGCGCCAACCATGGTCGGCATCGCCAGAAAGAAGGAGAACTCGGTAGCTGCCTTGCGCGACAGGCCGAACAGCAGACCACCGATGATGGTGGCGCCAGAGCGCGAGGTACCCGGAACCAGCGCAAGGCATTGAGCGAAACCGACCTTCAACGCGTGGATCCAGCGCATGTCGTCGACGGTTTCGGCCTGCACTTCATGCTGGCGTTTTTCCGCCCAGAGCATCACCACGCCACCGATGACCAGCGCGGTTGCCACGGTGATCGGGTTGAACAGATATTCGTGAATCAGGTCAGCGAAGGCCACGCCCAGTACCACAGCCGGCATGAATGCCACCAGCAGATTGGCGGTGAACTTCTGCGCTTGCCGCTCTTTAGGCAAGCCGACCACGACGTCGATGATCTTGCGGCGGTACTCCCAAACCACAGCCAGAATCGCGCCCAGCTGAATGATGATGTTGAAAGCAAGCGCCCGTTCGCCACCGAACCCGATCAGGTCGGCAACGATGATCTGGTGTCCGGTGCTGGAGACCGGCAGGAACTCCGTGATGCCCTCAACCACCCCTAGAAGCAACGCCTGAAAGGCAACCCAAAGATCCATCTACTCCCCAATAGCGGTGCAGACCACCGCGCTTGAATATGCAACGAAGGTATATGTCAGATAGCCACACAGGGCGCTGTTCTGACTCGCTGGTGCCAAGTAAATTCAATGCATCGACATACGGCGCTCATCTTTTTTTTTGAGCGGCCGAAAAGCTATTCGATGGCCCAGCAATAGACGCTGGGGTCTTGCGACTCATCAGGCAGGCACGGCGCCAAGCTCCTGCGAAGCAATACACGAATAATAATTAAGATAAGCGTTCAACAGGAGCGTACAAACCCATGAATCTGCTAAGAAATTTTCCGATCAGCAAACGCCTTTGGCTGATCCCGGCGTTAGCAATCGCCATGCTTTTCATCCTCGGCCTGTTGATGATTCAGCAAGTGCGGACCGACCTGTACAAAGGCAAGCAGGTCATGACGCAAAACATCGTCGAGACCGCCAACGGCATTCTGAGCCATTACCAGCAACTCGAAGCGAACGGCTCGCTGAGTACTGCCGAGGCGCAAAAGGCGGCGATGGACCAGATTCGCCTGCTCCGCTATGGGCAGGACGATTACTTCTGGATCAACGACATGAAGCCGACAATGCTCATGCATCCGATGAAGCCGGAGCTCGATGGCCAGGACCTGTCCAAGACCAAGGATCCGAACGGCAAGGAGCTGTTCAACGAAATGGTTCGGGTTGCACAGCGTCAGGGCGCGGGTCTGGTGGACTATCAGTGGGCGAAGCCGGGAGAGGTAGATCCCGTACCGAAGATTTCCTATGTCGAACTGTTCAAGCCTTGGGGTTGGATCATCGGCACGGGCATCTATGTCGACGATGTCGAAGCAGAGTTCCAGCGGTATGTGGTTCGCTTTTCGATCATTGGCCTGGTGATCGCCTCGCTGATGGCCGTGCTGGTCGCCATTCTGATTCGCAGCATTACCAAACCGCTGCGCGACTCCATGCAGGCCATGGCCAACATAGCCAGCGGCGAAGCCGACCTCACGCGTAGCCTCGACGTCTCGGGCAATGACGAGTTAACGACTTTAAGTCGTGACTTCAACACCTTCACTCACAAGCTCCGTACGGTCATCACCCAACTGTTTGAAACGTCAGGCTCGCTAGACCAGTCATCCAGCGCCCTCGGTGGGCTGGCCGGCCAGGCTCACAAACAAAGCCAGCAGCAATCCCAGCAGATGGAACTGGTCGCCACGGCCATCAACGAAGTGACTTACGCGGTGCAGGAAGTGGCAAAGAATGCCGAGCATGCGTCGAACGAGGTGAACGACGCGGAGAAGCAGGCCGATCTAGGGCAGCGCAATATCGATGCCAGCCTGCAACAAATCGATCAACTGTCGACGACGATCAACGAGGCGGTTGGGGTGATTCAATCGCTGGCCGAAGAAACCACCCAGATCGGCTCGGTCCTCGAAGTCATCGGGTCGATTGCCGAACAGACCAATCTCCTCGCGCTGAACGCCGCAATCGAGGCGGCACGTGCCGGTGAACAGGGACGCGGTTTTGCCGTTGTGGCTGACGAGGTCCGCCTGTTGGCGCAGCGCACCCAGACCTCGACGGCGGAAATTCACACGATGATCGAACGCCTGCAGAAGAACTCGGGAGCTGCGGTCACCGTCATCATGAATAGCAGCCGCGCGTCACAGGCTACAGTTGAACAGGCCAGTCAGGCCGGTGAGAGCCTTGGCCAGATCGCTCAGGCGCTACGCAATCTGTCAGGCCTGAATGCTTCGATTGCCAGTGCGACGTTACAGCAGAGCCACGTCGTCGAGGACATCAATCAGAACGTCACTCAGGCAGCCGGACTGGCGCAGGAAAGCACCCTGGCTGCCGAACAATCGAGCGCGGCAGGCAAACAACTTGGTGATTTGGCAGAACAGTTGAATCGATTACTCAAACAATTCAAAGTCTGACCGTAGACTTACCGCTGGTAGTTCATATGGCCAGTTCCCGCAGGAACTGGCCTTTTTATTTCGACCATCCACTGCGACTTTTCGCCACGCTCCAAGTACTCAAAACGGAACGCCAAGCGTAAAGATGACTGCCCTTGAACTGCTGCAGGCCCGTCAGCATCAGGCTTTCAGAGCCCGATTAATCCAAACCTCGCGCTCGCAACTAATCCTATACCTTCGGCTAATTGCAAAAATCTCCAGCAATTACGAACTGTCTGTGTGACTTATCAGTCCTCTGTGTACATCAATGGATATGTAAGCCAATGCCGGCAGCCTGGCGGCAGGCTCAATCCGAATTTTGGTATCACCTAGAGAGACATGCCCCCATGAACAGCCCCCTTCGTTTCAACGACGCCCTACTTATTACTGACCGAGCCTTCAAGCCGTTCCAGTGCGTCGCCTGGACGCTGCTCGAAGGCAACGGCGACCTCAGCATCACCGTGGTGGATGGCAGCGAGTCTCGCGCTGTCGGCCATTGCAAACTGTCCAGCAATGTCTATTCCGATCCGGTCAAGCTTGGCAAATCCTTAGAGCAGGCACGGGCCGATCTGAGCCGTCAGGGCGTTCACTTCGCCCCCTGGCACATGCCCGAATAAGCTTCGGCTTCGAAAGCAAAAGGCCCGGTCGCGCAAGCACCGGGCCTTTTGCGTTGCGTTCGCGGTACCGCCACGCATCGCCGCCCCGCTTGTTCGACTGATCCATTCGCCTGTTTCACGGTCCCAGCAATAAGTGAATCAAAAGGAGCGAGCCATGAAAGGTGCAGAAGCCTACGTCAATGATCAGTGGCATAGCAGCGGGCTGGCAAATCTGCCAGAAGGGCCCGAGGCGCATTGCATTACCTTGAAGTTCATCATTCCCCGCGATGCTCAATTCACCGGACTGATCAATCATGTATGCGAAGTCGCGCAACGGCGGCTGAGCGAGTTCTATGAAGGCCGCAAAGTAACGCACAAACCAGTGGTGGGTTCGGTCGTCGGGGACGGTAGCGGTGATGGCGTAGACCTCGTTTTCGATGTCGCCCCCGCAAACTGAGCAGCTATCACGAGGGAGCGGAACCATGACCAGTCAACAGCTCACACTCGACGAAGCCATGCGTATCAGCGAGATGGCTTTTCTACCCTGCCACGTCACCACCGTGGCGGATCATGAGGACGCCAGCTTTTCGCTGCGAGTAACCAACGCAGCGGGCGATGAAGCTCTTTCCATTGCTCATATTGCACGCACCCAATACGCAACGCCGCTGCACCTTGCCGGGCTGCTGGAACATGCGCGTCTGCAGCTCAGCAAAGACGGGATATCGCTGAGCCCGTGGTCCATGCCTGAGCAGCCGGGTATCACCGGATGACCACCCTCACCTGCCGAGACTCTGAATGACTCCTTTCGATTGGCAGCGCATGCTGCTGGATAGCTTTCCTCCGATGTTTATCGCTGAGGTGGCGCTACGGGCGTTCTTTGCCTTCTGTGCGGTCTTTTTGTTTCTGAAGATCAGCGGACGTCGCGGTATCAGGCAGCTGTCGCTGTTCGAACTGGTAGTGATCCTGACCCTCGGTTCCGCCGCCGGTGATGTGTCGTTTTATGAGGATGTACCGCTACTGCCCGTTGCCGCGGTGTTCGTTACTTTACTTGGGCTTTACCGGCTCACGGTATGGGCGTCGGGCCACAGCGAGCGATTCTCAAACTGGATGGAAGGCAAGCCGGTAACGATCATCAAGGACGGGCTGTATGAGCTGAACAGCCTGGAAGGATTGAACATTTCGTCCGATGAATTCTTCATGGAGTTGCGCCAGCAAGGCGTCGAGCACCTGGGGCAGGTTCGCCTGGGCATTCTTGAAACCGACGGCGACGTGAGCCTTTTTTTCAACGACGACGACTCGATACGTCCCGGGTTACCGGTTCTACCCACAGAGTACCGGCCTGCATATCAGCAGGCGCCCTCCAGCGGTCTATATGCCTGCACGCGCTGCGGATACCCGCAAGTGATCGGCGAACAGCAGCAGGCGACTTGTCCTCGTTGCCAGAACCAGCACTGGTGCATTGCGCTTAGCAATCCGCGCTTGCGCTGACATGCGGCACGAACCCACTCCGCCGACATCGGTCACTTATAAAGACGGTCCGCGCGAAGAGTCCTCAGCGCGGTTGCGCTTTTCATTCGCGATTCAGGAGCATTCCTATGCTAGGCGACTATTCCTCGATAAATGAACATCTCGAAACCGCACGAAAGCACGCTGACCATGCTGAGACAAGCGCGGATCCGGCAATTTATCGCGAAGCGATCGACGAGTTGGTAGCCGCGATACGGCTGTTGATGCGTAACAGCCAGGAAAAGGAAAGCTGATCGCACTATGCGCCGGCCCTTTCCGGGGTATGTTGCGGTCCCTTACCAGGCTTGCCGGCCACGCCGTCCAGGGCCGAATGATGTTTGAAAGAGGAGTTTCGAATGCTGGTCGATCAGAGCAGTGAGACTCCTCTAGGCTCGGCGGAAGGCGTGCGCCCGGTGCCAGCGGACGAGCAACACGATACGGGCACTCCCCTGTGCCCCCCGCTTCCTACCGATCTTCATTACGTCGACGACCGCAGCCCCGGCATCAGTCGCCGCGTGTTGAGAAAAAAATTTGCGTACTTTTTGCCAAGCGGCGAGCGCATTCGTGATGCGGCAGAGATTTCGCGGATCAACAAGCTGGCTATTCCTCCGGCCTATACCGACGTCTGGATATGCCCAGATCCGCAAGGCCATATGCAGGCCACCGGGCGCGACGCACGCGGTCGCAAACAATATCGCTATCACGCTCGCTGGCGGGAAATTCGCGACAGCAACAAGTACGAACGCATCTTGGCGTTCGGCGCGGCTCTGCCCAGGCTGCGTGCTCGTCTGGAGCAACAGCTGTCCTTGCGCGGCATGCCGCGGGAAAAGGTCATGGCGCTTGTCGTGCAACTGCTCGAATCGACATTGATCCGTGTCGGCAACTCACGATACGCGCGGGACAACCGCTCCTACGGTCTGACGACGTTACGCACGCGCCATGTGGATGTACGGGGCGCGGCGATTCGCTTTCAATTTCGCGGCAAGAGCGGCGTAGAGCATCAGGTCACGCTGAAGAATCAGAGACTGGCGCGCATCATGCGCCGCTGCATGGAGCTGTCCGGCCAACATCTCTTCCAGTATCTGGACGAGGACGGTCAGCGCCATCCGGTCAATTCAAGCGACGTGAATCAATTCCTGCAGGATATGACCGGTGGCGATTTCACGGCCAAGGACTATCGCACCTGGGCAGGCAGCGCGCTGGCCCTTGAGTATCTGCGCAAATGTGACTGGCAACCGGAAGCGGTTGCGCGCCGCAATCTGGTCGAAACGGTCAAGGATGTCTCCCGACAGCTGGGTAACACACCAGCGGTGTGTCGCCAGTGCTACATACACCCCGACGTGCTCGATGCTTTTGTTGCAGGTGAACTTGCGCGGCTGCCCAAGGCGCGAAAACGTAAATGGTTGAGCAGCGCGGAGGTCACGCTTCTGAATTTCCTTACTGACCGCAATCCGGTGTGACGCACTTACTGGTAAAGCGTTACCCGGTTGCGCCCCGCCGATTTGGAGATATACAGCGCACTGTCGGCCCGCTCGATCAATTGCGCATAGCCAGTTGTGGGCTGGCTGAGATCGGCGACGCCAAGGCTGACGGTCAAGCGAATGCTATTACCTTCGTAGACAACTTCATGCGCCTCGATGGATTGACGCAGCCTTTCGGCGACTGATACTGCGCCCTCACTATCGGTATCAGGTAGCAAAACCACGAACTCCTCACCGCCGTAGCGCCCTGCGATATCAGCGTCCCGCATGTTGTTACGAATGACGTCAGCCGTCTGCTGAATGACGGCATCGCCAGTCTGGTGACCATAGGTGTCGTTGATTTTCTTGAAATGATCGATGTCGAACATCACCAGCGCCGCGTTGCGGTCGTAGCGGCGATGCCGTGCATACTCCTGACGCAGCATCTCTTCCCAATGCCCTCGGTTGAACAGACCTGTCAGGCGGTCGGTGCTCGATAGCCGTTGCAGCTCCCGGTTCGCCGCTTGCAGCTGGCGGCGGTTGGTTGCGACATCGGTCACGTCATAGATGATCAGGCAAATCTGCTCGATGCCGCCACCGAGCCCCTTCAAAGGCAGCAGTGTGGTGTTCTGGTACATGAAATCTTCCAGTCCGGTGATCGGCTGGTAATTCTTGAATCGCAACAGATAGGGGCGCTGTTCCCAGACAGTGAACGAAGGCGTGCCGAGCGTTGCGACGTTCTCTACCTTACGCCGGAACCACTGCTCGTCGACTTCCGGAAACAGCTCGAAGAATGATTTCTTTCGCGCTTCTTCAGGTAACCGCCCGGATCGGTTCTCCATGAACGTATTCCACACATCGATGCGGTATTGGCGATCCATCACCACAACACCAACGTCAATGCTCTGAACGATTGCCAGCAGCCCGTGAAGTTCGCTCAGATTGTTCGAGTCGGACATGCTCAGTCCATCAGGTACGCGAGTTTACGGGACAGCAGCTCAACCGAATCTTCGGTGAACAGCAACAGCAGGTCGAAATGTACATCGTGAGCTTCAATGCTGTAGCTGATTTCCACCGCAAGGGTATTTTTCCAGCGATGGCGGTTCACGCGGATGAGCTCATCGATCGATGCGTGCTGGCCCAGCACTTGCGGATGCCCCTGAGAAAACACGACATCGATCTGATCGGCGATACCGCTCAGGCACGCGCTGATCAACAGACTCGACAGATCGAGCAGCATCTCAAGTTCGCGGTAATCCTCCGCGCCCATCAAGACCGCCATGTCGGCCATTTCCGAGTCATGAAAAATCAGCAACGCCTCGCCGGCAATACCGCCGCCAATATATCCCTGGCAGACGGCCGTGAGCTTGTCCCCTTGAGCCGCGTCGGCAAGCGCCATATGCAGTTCGCCGACTTCGAAAATGTTCACATTGGGAATAGGCAACTGAACGAAAACGCCGAGAACTCGCGCCAGGAGCGCTGCTGCACGTCCCATCGCGACGTTCACTACTTCGCGAAACGCGTCGCGAAACGGGATATGTCCGGTATTCCTTTGACCAAGCGAAGGCATTTCATCGCCTAACAACACTAAGCTTGCCAGCGTCTGTTGCAGATGTACCGGATCGGCGGGTTTGCGGATGAATGCAAGCGCGCCCAACTCCAGCACGCGTCGCACGGCCTCGTCCTGAACGTCCGCCGAGATGACGATGACTTTGCATTCGAGGCATTCGTGGCGAAGCGCGCCAAGCACCTGATAGCCGTCCATGTCCGGCATCGTCAGATCGAGCAGTAGCGCATCGATGCCGCCTTCACGAATACGTTCGAGCGCCTCGCGGCCACTCGACGCCTGGTGAATATCCAGTGGCCAGGCAGCCGGTAGCGCACGCAGCAGCTGCTTGCGCGCCAGGCTCGAATCATCACAAATCAATAGGGAAACGGCAGACATGCAGCGCTCGCTCACGTGGTCAGCCTCCAGAACCTGAACAGCTTATCCCAGCAAACGAGCGCCGTGGCGGTGACATACAACGATAATGGCATTTAGCCACATGGCTGGCGGAAACACCCATCGTTTAGGCGGTTAAGCCTTAATAGTAGGCGTTATCACGATTGGTATGGTCAGTTACGTCGCGCACCCCTTTGAGCTCGGGAATCCGCTCCAGCAGCGTTTTTTCGATACCTTCCTTGAGCGTAACGTCAGCCTGTCCACATCCTTGGCAGCCGCCACCGAACTGCAGCACGGCCACTCCTTCGTCGACCACGTCGATCAAGGTGACCTGACCACCGTGGCTGGCAAGCCCCGGGTTGATTTCGGTTTGCAGGTAGTAGTTGATGCGCTCGTTCAACGGGCTGTCTTCGTTGACCATGGGGACTTTGGCGTTGGGGGCCTTGATGGTCAGCTGGCCGCCCATGCGATCGGTGGCGTAATCCACCAAAGCGTCTTCCAGAAAGGGCTCGCTGACACCATCGATCCACGCCGTGAAACGCTTTAGCGCAATCGCAACGTCATCCGGCTTTTCTTCCCCAGGCTTGCAATAGGCGATGCAGGTTTCGGCGTATGGCGTACCGGGCTGAGTGATGAAGACCCGGATGCCAATTCCGGTGGTGTTCTGCTTTTCGAGCAGCTCGGCCAGGTAATCGTGTGCAGCTTCGGTAATGGTAATGGCGCTCATGGGAACTCCTCTCATACATGCCCGGCAGTGTACGCCAACCGATGCGCAGGATAAAGTCCTAGTGTTTTAGTAGGAAATAGCACGGATTCATCCCTTACGCTCCGCAGTTCAACATGAGCAAAACTCATTCAAATCCGCGGGCGATCAAATAGCGTGCAGCTTTGTTATCATTCCCGGTCCCGTAATCAGCTCCCAGGTAGTTCCCATGTTTGACCGCAACGCCCGTCTCCAGGCACTCCAGCAGGCGCTCAAGGAGCGCATCCTGATTCTCGACGGCGGCATGGGCACCATGATCCAGAGCTACAAACTGGAGGAGTCCGATTACCGCGGTGAGCGTTTCGCCGATTGGCCGCAGGATCTCAAAGGCAATAACGACCTGTTGATCCTCACTCGCCCGGACGCCATTAGCGCAATCGAGAAGGCGTACTTCGACGCCGGCGCGGATATCGTCGAAACCAATACCTTCAACGCCACCCGCGTGTCCCAAGCTGACTACGGCATGGAAGAGCTGGTTTACGAGTTGAACGTCGAAGGCGCCCGCCTCGCCCGCCAGGCAGCCGATGCGAAGACGGCGGAAACACCGGACAAACCCCGTTTTGTCGCCGGCGTGCTCGGCCCAACCAGCCGCACTTGCTCGCTCTCACCGGACGTGAACAATCCCGGCTACCGCAACGTCACCTTCGATGAACTGGTGGAGAATTACACCGAAGCCACCCGCGGTCTGATCGAGGGCGGTTCGGATCTGATCCTGATCGAAACCATCTTCGACACGCTCAACGCGAAAGCCGCGATCTTCGCCGTACAAGGCGTGTTCGAAGAGCTCGGCTTCGAGTTGCCGATCATGATTTCCGGCACCATCACCGATGCCTCCGGTCGCACGCTGTCCGGGCAAACCACCGAGGCCTTCTGGAACTCCGTACGGCACGCAAAACCGATCTCCGTCGGGCTGAACTGCGCACTGGGCGCCAAGGAGCTACGGCCGTATCTGGAAGAGCTGTCGAACAAGGCCGAGACCCATGTTTCGGCGCACCCCAACGCCGGTTTGCCGAACGCCTTCGGTGAATACGATGAAAGCCCCGAGGAAATGGCCAGGGTTGTCGAGGAGTTTGCCGCCAGCGGCTTCCTCAATATCGTTGGCGGTTGCTGCGGCACTACCCCCGCGCACATCGAGGCGATCGCCAAGGCCGTCGCTCAGTATGCGCCGCGAGCCCTCCCGGACATCCCTAAAGCCTGCCGACTCTCCGGCCTCGAGCCCTTCACCATTGATCGCAGCTCGCTATTCGTCAACGTTGGCGAGCGGACCAACATCACCGGTTCGGCGAAATTTGCCCGCTTGATTCGCGAGGAAAACTACACCGAGGCGCTGGAAGTCGCCCTGCAACAGGTAGAAGCCGGCGCCCAGGTGATCGACATCAACATGGACGAGGGCATGCTGGATTCGAAGAAGGCCATGGTGACCTTCCTCAATCTGATCGCCGGCGAACCGGACATCTCCCGCGTACCGATCATGATCGACTCCTCCAAATGGGAGGTAATCGAGGCGGGTCTGAAATGCATTCAGGGCAAAGGGATCGTCAACTCGATTTCCATGAAGGAAGGCGTCGAGGCCTTCAAGCATCACGCCCGCCTGTGCAAGCGCTACGGCGCCGCCGTGGTGGTAATGGCCTTCGATGAAGCTGGCCAGGCCGACACCGCCGCACGCAAGCGCGAGATTTGCCAGCGCAGCTACGACATTCTGGTCAACGAGGTGGGCTTCCCGCCGGAAGACATCATTTTCGACCCGAACATCTTCGCCATCGCCACCGGCATCGAAGAACACAACAACTACGCCGTGGACTTCATCGAAGCCTGCGCCTACATCCGCGACAACCTTCCCTACGCATTGACTTCCGGCGGCGTGTCGAACGTGTCGTTCTCGTTCCGCGGCAACAACCCGGTGCGCGAGGCGATCCACTCGGTCTTCCTCTATTACGCCATCCAGAACGGCCTGACGATGGGCATCGTCAACGCCGGACAGCTGGAGATCTATGACGAAATTCCGAAGGTGCTTCGTGATGCCGTCGAGGATGTGGTGCTCAATCGCACGCCCAATGGCACCGAGGCGCTACTGGCCATTGCCGATGAGTTCAAAGGCGATGGCAGCGTCAAGGAAGCGGAAACCGAGGAGTGGCGTAGCTATACCGTCGAGAAACGATTGGAACATGCCTTGGTCAAGGGCATCACCACGCACATCGTCCAGGACACCGAAGAGTGCCGCCAGCAGTGCGCACGCCCGATCGAAGTTATCGAAGGCCCGTTGATGAGTGGCATGAACGTGGTCGGCGACCTGTTCGGCTCGGGCAAGATGTTTCTGCCGCAGGTGGTCAAATCGGCCCGCGTGATGAAGCAGGCGGTCGCGCACCTGATCCCATTCATCGAAGCTGAAAAAGGCGACAAGCCCGAGGCCAAGGGCAAGATCCTCATGGCTACGGTCAAGGGCGACGTACATGACATTGGCAAGAACATCGTCGGCGTGGTGCTCGGTTGCAACGGCTACGACGTGGTGGACATGGGTGTGATGGTCCCGGCGGAGAAAATTCTGCAGACCGCCATCGCCGAGAAGTGCGACATCATCGGCCTGTCCGGTCTGATCACCCCGTCGCTGGATGAAATGGTGCATGTGGCCAGGGAAATGCAGCGCCAAAACTTCAGCCTGCCCCTGATGATTGGCGGTGCTACGACGTCCAAGGCCCACACCGCTGTAAAGATCGATCCACACTACAAGAACGATGCCGTGGTCTACGTCACCGACGCCTCGCGCGCGGTGGGTGTCGCCACGACGCTGTTGTCGAAGGAATTGAAGCCGGCCTTCGCCACGAAAACTCGCGAAGAATACGCGATGATTCGCGAGCGCACCGCCAACCGCAGCGCCCGCACCGAACGCCTCACCTACGCCAAAGCCATCGCCGCCAAACCCGAGTTCGACTGGAGCGATTATTCGCCGGTCAAACCGACCTTCACGGGTAGGAAGGTGCTTGAGGATATCGATCTGCGCACCCTGGTCGATTACATCGACTGGACGCCGTTCTTCATTGCCTGGGATCTGGCCGGCAAATATCCACGCATTCTCGAGGACGAAGTCGTCGGTGAAGCCGCAACCGCTCTGTTTGGCGATGCTCAGGCGATCCTCAACAAGCTGATCGACGAAAAGTTGATCAAGGCCCGTGCCGTGTTCGGGTTCTGGCCCGCCAATCAGGTCGACGAAGACGACATTGAAGTCTTCAACGACAGCGGAGAAACCTTGGCAACCCTGCACCATCTGCGCCAGCAGACGGTGAAGACCGACGGCAAGCCGAACTTCTCCCTGGCCGATTTTGTGGCGCCGAAGAACAGTGGCGTGACCGACTACATTGGCGGCTTCATTACCACTGCCGGTATCGGGGCCGAAGAGGTCGCCAAGGCCTATCAGGAAGCCGGCGATGACTACAATTCAATCATGGTGAAGGCGCTCGCCGATCGCCTGGCTGAAGCCTGCGCCGAATGGCTGCATGAGCAGGTGCGCAAGTCCTGGTGGGGCTATGCGCCGGAAGAGCAGCTGAGCAATGAAGAGCTGATCAAGGAACAGTACAAAGGCATCCGCCCTGCCCCCGGCTACCCCGCTTGCCCCGACCATACCGAAAAGAGCGCCCTGTTCCAGTTACTCGATGCCGATGGCATCAGCCAGGTCACGCTGACCGAACATTTCGCGATGTTCCCAACGGCGGCCGTCAGCGGCTGGTATTTCGCACATCCGCAGGCGCAATACTTCGCGGTTGGCAAGATCGACAAGGATCAGACCGAAAGCTACAGCAAACGCAAAGGTCAGGAGCTGGCCGTGACTGAGCGCTGGTTGATGCCTAACCTGGGATACGACGACTAACGAAGCAATGTCGGCCTGTAGGAGCGGGAGTAACGCGTGGCTCTCGCTCGTTAAGGCACATATTGGCTTCCTGCTGTGCAGTTAGCGAGCCGCTCCTACCTATTCATTCTGCCGATTACGTGGACACCACCCATGCCCGCCTCGCCCCTCTATCTCCTTGACCAGCTCGAAACTGCCGACATGCTCGAAATCGACGGGCTGCACGCATTCGAATTCAGTCTCAACGACGAACTGCTGGATCGCGCCGAAGCAGCAGCAAGCGCCGACGAGTCTTTCTCCAGCGAAGAAATAGTGCTGCGGATCGAGTCGCTGGACGGGCGTGAACGGCGCCGGTGGTCGTTCAGCTACAACGCCGTGATGGAAGCGCAACACGATGTCGAAGACGACAGCTGGGTGCTCGGCGAACCGCCTCAACATCGCCTCAAATGCCTGGGCGCGATCAGCGCGTGCAGCGAAGACGAATGACACCGGAACAGACGGTTCATGCGCGTCGGGAAATCCTGCCTAAAGCAAACGTCGCGCGCACCCGGTCGATTACCAAGGTCTCTACAAGCCGGCCTGCGGGCTCTATGCAACTTCGCTTGCTCAGGTACTTGGAGCGCAACTGTCTACCATCTTTTCGCGACCTGACTTCCAAGTGATTCTTCATTGAGCCTAACGAGACGGCGTCTTATCTCAGCTGCAGCCAGCCTCGCCGCCGGTAGCGTTTGCGCGTCCATTCTTTCGGATGGCGGCACGAACGATGCCTCGGAAAACGTCTTCATCCGTAAGGTAATGGAGCTGGAAGCCAGACTCGGTGCACGCATCGGCGCGGTAGTAAGAAGCTCGCATGCTGATATGCACTGGGCGTACCGGGCAGATGAGCGCTTCCCCATGTGCAGTACCTTCAAGCTGCTTGCCTCAGGTGGCCTGCTGGCTCAAGTGGATGCAGGTCGAGAGCAGCTCGATCGGATCGTCCGTTTCGAGATTGCCGATGTCGTCGACTACTCGCCGATTACGGAAAGCCAGGCCGGTGGTGATGGTATGACTCTCGCTCAGCTTTGCGAGGCTGCGCTGACGCACAGCGACAACACGGCGGGCAACCTCATCCTCGAGCAAATCGGCGGGCCAGGCGGGGTCACCGAGTTTGCCTGGTCGCTCGGCGACACGGTGACCCGGCTCGATCGCTGGGAAACCGAGCTCAACGAAGCGACACCCGGCGATCCGAGAGATACCACGACGCCAGCCGCTATGGCGCAATGCGTCGATGTCATGTTGTTCGGCGATGCTCTCTCCGCTTCATCACAACAGCAGCTGAGTGATTGGCTGGTAGCCAACAAGACTGGCGGTGCCAAGTTGCGGGCCGGCATGCCAGCCAGTTGGAGGATCGGCGACAAGACCGGTGGAGGCGATCACGGCACCATGAACGACGTGGCCGTCATCTGGCCGCCGCAACAGCACCCCTTGATCGTCAGCATTTATATGACCGAGACGGTCGCCTCGTTCGACGACCGAAACGCGGCGTTCGCCGAGCTGGGTAGGACGCTTTACGAACTGTTCGCGGTGTGAGCCGGCACAAGGCTGGCGTTGCGATCCGTCTCAGCTAACGTTGCGTATTCCATCATAGAGCGAAGGCAAACCATGCAACCTGAGATCCTGCGAGCTGAACATGCCGATGTAGGGGGCGTTTCCCGGCTATTCGATGCCTATCGGATGTTCTACGGCCAACCCTCCAATCTCGAGTTGGCCCGCAACTTTATCGCCGAACGCATCCGTAATGACGAGTCAGTGATCTTCTATGCGAGGGACACAGCAGAAAGCTATATAGGCTTCACTCAGCTTTACCCCGTCTTCTCGTCCATTTCCGCGCGCCGCTCGTGGATATTGAATGATCTCTACGTGGCCGAAAGCGCCCGAGGCCGGGGCGTCGGACGGATGCTAATGAACCGCGCCCGCGAGCATGCAATAGCAACTGGCGCGACAGGCGTATCGCTTGAAACAGCCAAGGCCAATGCCGGCGCCCAGCGTCTCTACGAGTCGTTGGGATATGCCAGGGATGACGAGTTCTACAGCTATTTTCTCGATCTGAGCGAGGGTTGATGCAGGTTATTCATGGCTTTCGCCACGCCGCAGCAATAGCGCGATAGCCAGGACCACCATCAGGCTACCCGGTAGCCAATGCCAGCCGATTCGTTGTGGTTGGGCGACAAACAGCAGCACCATCGACACGAACGGGACCAGATAGCTATAAGCAGTGACCGCGCCTGGTGTCAGCACCGCCGTGGCCCGCTGCTGCAGAAAGAAGGTCATGCCGCTCGAGAACACGCCTAGATAGATGACCAGCGCCGTGTCCCTCAGGTCCATCCGCATCAACGCGACCGGTTGCTCCCAGATCAGCCCCAGCATGCCGATCAGAATCGCGCCCATGAAGAGACTCCAGAAGGTCCGCAACCCTGCCTGCCGGGCCAGTACGCCACGATGTAAACCCCACTTGCTCAACACCGGATACAACGCCGAGGCGATGCAGCCGAAAAAGAATGCCAGTTCGCCAAAGCCGAATTTTAGCTCGGAGAGATCCCCGTTATTTTCAGCGATAGCTAGCCCTAGTGCGCCGAACGCACCCAATGCAAGAATCGCCAGCAACCGCCCCGCTGCTTGCTCGACACCCAAACCACGACCAATGCAGTAGGCCAACAGCGGCACACTGACGAACAGCGTGGCCATCGACAACGCGCTGACACGGTGCGCTGCCCAGAACATCGTGCCGAAGAAGCCAGCCAGACTCAGGCCCATCAACGCATACAGCAACAGCCCCGGAAGGCTCGGCCAGCGCTCGTCCTGTCGCCACAACAACGGGAGCAGTGCCAACGCAGCAATGCTGAAGCGGATGGCGGTCAATAGCAGCGGCGGTAGCCCTTCGCTCATCAGCCCCACCGCAGGAAAGGACAGGCCAACGAACAATGCCCAGAGCACCATGCCCAGATGCGCGCGGGTAACGCCACGGGTTGTTTTAGTCATCGCCCTGCTCCTCCAGCGTCAGTAGCAGCGCGCGCAGTCCATTCGCCAGGGCCCGCTTCTGTTCCTCATCGAGTGGCGCCTGCATGCGATGCAGCGTAGCCAGGTATTCATCGAGACAGCCGAGCAGCACGGCCTGCCCTTCGTCGCTGAGGCGTATCAACAGGCTGCGACGGTCTGCCGGATTGGCGACACGCTGAATCAGCCCGGCGGCTTCAAGTCGATCGAGCCTATTGGTCATCGCACCAGAGCTGAGCACTGCCGCGTGGCGAAGCGCGTTTGGCGTCAGCCCCTGTGGCTGACCGGCACGGTACAGCGTCGCGAGCAAATCGAACTCGCCGTCATGCAGGCCGTGCGTACGGAACACGGCGGCAATGCTGCGGTTGAGGTACTTGGAAAGCCGAAATACGCGCGTGAATATCGCCATCGGCGATGCGTCGCTTTCAGGGCGCACGTTGTGCCATTGGGCCAATACGCCGTCGACGTGGTCGCCAGCCTCGGGCTTGCGCATAAATAACTCCAGGAAAAGAATCTTTACCTAAAGCTAAATAGGCGAAGCACGGAAGGCAAGCGATAACACCGCATGCGCGAGCGCGGCGACGAGTGGCACTCGGCTGACTGAAAACCGAGCGCGTAGCCAGGTGCGCGCATCAGGAATGGTTATTTCAGCTGCGAGGGCGAATTGCGGACGATTTTGATCGAATGTGTGAGTGCTGGTTTGCGGGTAACGCTAATGGCTCTGCGCGTTACCGTGTCGATGGTGATATTCCAGAATCCCGTGTTGGGTACCTTGATCCTCGCCGGAAACTTGTCGAAGGCACCACCGTGATAGGTATGCCGACCACCATTTCTGAAACTGCGGAAGTTCTTGTCGTTCATCAAGCGGATATTGCAGGGCTGCGAACATTCAATGATTACAAAGTCGTCTTCGTTGAGGTGTTCGCGCTGGTGAATGAACTTCATGTACCGCTCCGGACCGTGTTGCTGGCAAAGGCGCAGATTACCACGGCCGCTTTCACGACTGGGTGAGCCCAGTGCGGCCCGCTTAGACCTCTGCGACGGCATTTCCCTGTTCTTTGACACAACGGCGCCGGCACAATCGGCTCTGGTGCCCAGCGCCTATCATTCATTTCCTGCTGATCAAGGATAACCGCGCATGTCTGCGGCAAGCTTTTCCGTCGATGCCACATCGCCCACTGCTCGTCGCGCCACACGCGTCGGCTTTTTCATGGCGGGGTTCGGCCTGTCCATCTGGGCGCCGCTGGTACCTTATGTACGTGAGCGCATCGAAATGAGCGATGCGCTGTTCGGCACGCTACTGCTGTGCATCGGTATCGGCTCGCTGACCTGGATGCCGCTGTCCGGGTTGCTGGTGACCCGATACGGGATTCGCCCGGTCGTGCTGTCCAGCGTGGCATTATTGCTCGTCGCGCTGGGCGGCATGGCCATGACCGAATCGATCTGGTTGCTGGCACTTTCGCTGTTCTTTTTCGGCGGCAGTCTCGGCGTCATCGATGTGGTGCTGAACATTCAAGGCGTGATGATCGAGCGCGACACCGGTAAGCGACATATGTCGAACTTTCACGGCATGTTCAGCCTGGGCTCGATCTGCGGTGCGCTGGCCCTCACCGTCGCGCTGACGCTGGGTCTCGCACCGCTAACCGGTACTCTGCTGATGATTGCGGTCATCGCAGTGGCGAACCTTGTCGTGACACCCGGATTTCTACGGGACAAAGCGCCGGCCGGCGGAGTCGCCTTCATTCGCCCCACCGGCATGGTGCTGCTGGTGGGCGCCCTGTGCTTCGTCGTCTACTTGGCCGAGGGCGCGATATTGGACTGGAGCGCCCTCTACCTCACCGAACAAAAGGCACTGGAAACGGCCAAAGGCGGTCTGGGCTACGCGAGCTTCGCATTGATGGTCACGATCGGCCGTTTCGCCGGTGGGCCTATCGTGAACGCGCTGGGGACGGCGCGCGTGATTGGTTTCGGGGGGCTGTTGGCAGCGATCGGCGTCGGCCTGAGCCTCGTGACCGAGCACTGGGCGCTCGCACTCATCGGTTATGGCCTTTGTGGGATGGGCTGCGCCAATGTCTCGCCAGTGCTGATTTCCTCTCTGAGCCGACAGCGCAGCATGCCGGTGCACCAAGCCATCACTGCCGCGACCACTATTGGCTTCGCCGGGGTGCTTGCCGGTCCGGCCTTGATTGGGGTCATCGCACACTTTGGTTCACTGACCCTCGCCTTTGGCCTTCTTGCTGCGCTGCTGGCCAGCCTTGCATTGGGTGGTCGTCGCTTCAACGAATGATCATGGAGACGCGGAGCTGCTTACCCCACTACAGACCCGCTCGCGCCCTTTGGCTAGAATGCGCGCCCTATGCGCATCCACGATATTCATCAACAGCTCGCCGAAATTGGTGCCAAGCCCGTCCACATCGGTCGGATCACGCGTGCCTGGCTCAAAGGCCAGGCGCTGGACATCGGTACCCGGCATCAGAAAACCGAAGACTTTCTGCCGCTATCGGTACGCAACGGCCTCCCCGCCGTCAGCGAAACCATTGAACGCCTGGCCCGGCTGCGCTCCGAGCATCCAGGTAATGACGGTTCCGCGCGCTTGCTGGTGGAATTGGCTGACGGTCAAATGGTGGAAAGTGTTCTCCTGCCTCGCGATGGTCTATGCGTCTCCAGCCAGGTCGGTTGTGCGGTCGGCTGCGTGTTCTGCATGACGGGCAAAAGCGGCCTGCTGCGCCAGCTAGGCAGCGCCGAGATCGTCGCCCAGGTGTCCCTCGCGCGGCGCTTCCGCCGGGTGAAGAAAGTCGTGTTCATGGGCATGGGCGAGCCGGCCCATAACCTCGATAACGTGCTCGAGGCCATCGATCTACTGGGCACCGACGGCGGCATCGGGCACAAGAATCTGGTGTTTTCCACCGTAGGCGATCCACGTGTATTCGAGCGTTTGCCTCGGCAGGAGATACGTCCCGCGTTGGCGCTATCGCTGCACAGTACCGATGCGGCGCTGCGCCGCGAGTTGCTGCCCCGAGCACCGGTGTTCGACCCTGCCGAGCTAGTCGAACTGGGTGAGGCCTATGCGCGCCTGGTCGACTATCCGATTCAGTACCAGTGGACGTTGCTCAAGGGCATCAATGACAGCCAGGAGGAAATGGACGGCATCATCCAGCTGCTCAAGGGGAAGTTCGCGATCATGAATGTGATTCCCTATAACAGCCTCGACGACGATGAATTCCAACGCCCCACCGCTGATCGCATCCATCAGATCATGCGTTACCTGCACCAGAATGGCGTTTTGACCAAGGTACGTAACTCTGCCGGCCAAGACATCGATGGCGGCTGCGGGCAACTGCGCGCCCGCGCTGAGCGAGTTATCCGTAAGCGGCAAGAATCAACCGAAAAGCCTGCATCAAAAGGCTGACGGAACGCCGGGCATTCTTCACTGTCGTAGCGCACTGACCCGCTGGCCACCTTGGCAGCCAACACCTCCCTTTCGCCGCGACAGTCAGCTCGCACGGAAACCGCATGCACACACTGGCACAACTAAAAAGCGGCGAGCTGAAGGGCGCCACGCGATTGAATCTGTCGGAACAACTTGAAATCTTTCCCAACGAGATTTTCGGCCTGGCCGATAGCCTGGAAGTACTCAACCTTTCGGGCAACCGACTCAGCAGCCTACCGCCTGATCTATGGCGGCTTCACAAACTGCGCATTCTATTTTGCTCGGACAATGCATTCACGGAGGTTCCGGCGACGCTCGGCAAATGCCTGAATCTGGAGATGGTCGGTTTCAAGGCCAACCGTATCCGGCGTCTGCCCGCCGAGGCGCTGCCACCCAAGCTCCGCTGGCTGATTCTCACCGACAATCAGCTCGAATCCCTGCCCGATGAGATAGGTCGCTGCACGCAGCTGCAAAAGCTGATGCTCGCCGGCAATCGACTGCAAGCACTGCCCGAAGGTCTTTCCCGCTGTATCAATCTAGAACTGCTGCGCATTGCCGCGAACCGCCTGCCTGCACTGCCCGACTGGCTGCTGAGCATGCCTCGGCTGACCTGGCTTGCTTTTGCCGGCAATCCATTCAGCGACGCGATCGAAATAGAGATGTTGGCGCGGCACCCGCTGCCTCCGGTCGGTCGTGACGAAATCATTCTAGGTAGCGTGCTCGGTCAGGGCGCTTCCGGCGTCATTCATCAAGCCCATTGGCAGTACGGCAACCAGGCACCGCGGCAGATGGCGGTCAAATTATTCAAAGGCAGTGTGACCAGCGATGGGCTGCCGCACAGCGAGATGGCCGCGTGCATAGCTGCCGGCGAGCATCCCGGTCTGATCGGTATCGCCGGGCCGCTGGCCGAAAGTGCCGATACGCTGCCGGGTTTGCTGATGGAGCTCATCGCATCGTCCTACCAGCCACTAGCCGGGCCGCCATCATTCGCCAGCTGCACACGCGACTGCTACGAAGCGGAGCAACGTTTTTCAGTCGGCCAGGTGTTACGCATCGCCACTAGCGTGACCTCGGTGGTCAGCCATCTTCATCGGCGTGGCATTCTTCACGGTGATCTTTACGGCCATAACCTGTTGGTCGACCCAAGCGGGGAGACCTTGCTAAGCGACTTCGGTGCGGCCTCCTTCTATGCACCGCAAAGCGCTCAGGGTCAGTCTCTCGAACGACTCGAAGTGCGAGCATTCGGCTGCTTGCTCGAAGAATTGCTGGAGCGCTGTGGCGTTGCTGATGGCCATCTCCAAGTTCAACGACTTCACACGCTGCAGCGCCAATGCCGGCTCGACAACCCAACGGATAGGCCTCGTTTCAGCGAGCTGCAGCGCGAACTGGAAAAAATTGACCAAATTAGCCTAATTCCGGCCGATTAGTTGCATGAGGTTGCGCCTAATCCCTGTACTGACGGCAACCTGACGCTATGATTCCTTCCGACTCTGACAACGACAGCTCCGCCCTATACCCAGCCACTGAAAACGCTGCTGCGCTCAAGCATGACCCGTTCATCATTGGCCTAAAGCAGCGCCTACCCGAAGCGCTTCGCGAGAGCTTCACCGAACAGCAACTGTTAGGACTTCGTAGTGCCTTCGCCACACGCTCATGGGCACGTCACAAAATCGATCTACGCGGCACCTTCCGTATTTGGAACAACCAGTATTATTTCGTCCTGGTCGGAGGGCATAACAAGCGCGGGCTGACGCGGGGCCAGCGTAACCTGTCGTTGGTGACCAAAGCCATCGCGATCACCTTGTTCCTGTTCTTTTCCGTACTGGTGGGACTGGTCGTGCTGTACTTGCTCAAGTCGGCACTCGGCATCAACCTGCTGCCGAATCATTCCCTTGGCCTTTGGGACTGGTTCAAAGGCCACTGAACCCAGGCCCGAACCATGAGGTTGCCTGTGCCGTCACGCATCGCTGAATACTGACTAGACTTCTGACAGGCGATAGCTTCGAGGTGTCTATGAGCGACGAACAAGAGCGCAAATCTCTAACCCTGCGGCAAATGCTGCAAAGCATTCTGGCCGGCGCACTGGGGGTGCAAAGCGGCAAGAATCGCGCTCGCGACTTCAGTCACGGCAAGCCCAGTCACTTCATCCTGTTGGGCCTGGGCTTTACCGTGGTGTTCGTCTTGGTGATTCTCGGCGTAGTCAAGCTAGTGCTCTATCTCGTAGGGCTGTAAATCGGCGCACTGCCGTTTACTGATGGCTGACCCAGAAAATCGCCGTCGCTACCGCCAGAAGAATCAGAACGAAAATGGCGGCAGCGTCTGCTCTACTGTCATTGCCACGCTGATTGGAAGGCTCCGACATAGCTGTTTCCCCTTGTTGTTGAGAGCTCGTCTGCTTGCAGTTAAGACCACGCAAGCGAGGCGCTCAAGGCAAGCGGTTTAAATGCTCAAAAAGCAGCGTTTCGTTCTAAACATATTCCCAAACATCACTTTTGCGTATAAACGCTAGCTGGTATCTTGCTGCCTCCCTGATGGGTGCGCGGCCGTGCGCGCGACAAGCTGTAGACAGCCTGAACAGGACTCTTATGTACGTTTACGACCAATACGATCAGCAGATCGTAAAAGAACGCGTCAACCAGTTCCGCGAACAGACCCGCCGTTACCTGGCTGGTGAACTGACCGACCCTGAATTCCTGCCGCTGCGCCTGCAGAATGGCCTGTATATCCAGCGCTACGCACCGATGCTCCGCATTGCCGTGCCCTATGGCCTGCTCTCCTCGACGCAGATTCGCAAACTGGCCGAAATCACGCGCAAGTACGACAAGGGTTATGCCCACATCAGTACCCGTACCAATGTGCAATTGAACTGGCCAGATCTCGAGGATGTTCCGGAAATTCTCGCCGAACTCTCGACGGTGCAGATGCACGCAATCCAGACCAGCGGCAACTGCATCCGCAACACCACCACCGACCAGTTCGCCGGCGTCGCCAAAGACGAGCTGATCGACCCGCGTCCGTGGTGCGAAATCATCCGCCAATGGTCGACCTTCCACCCAGAGTTCGTTCGCCTGCCTCGTAAGTTCAAGATCGCGATCAACGGTGCGGTAAGCGATCGCGCGGCGATCGGCGTGCACGATATCGGACTTGAAGCGGTGACGAACACCGAAGGCGAGCTGGGCTTCCGCGTTGCTGCCGGTGGCGGTTTGGGGCGTACCCCCATCGTTGGCAGCTTCATCAATGAATTCCTGCCCTGGAAGCACCTGCTGACCTATCTCGAAGCCATCCTACGTGTGTACAACCGCTATGGCCGTCGTGACAACAAGTTCAAGGCGCGTATCAAGATCCTGGTCAAGGCTCTGACGCCGGCAGTCTTCGCTGAACGTGTCGATGCTGAGTGGGAACATCTCAAGGACGGCCCCAGCACCTTGAACGATGAGGAAGTCCATCGGGTCAGCCAGTATTTCGTCGATCCTCCGTACAAGACCCTGGATGATCAGGACGATGCCCTCCGCCAGCTAGATGCCGAGCACACCGGCTTTGCCCGCTGGCGCGAGCGCAACGTGGTGGCGCATAAGAAACCCGGTTATGCGGCGGTCACGCTGTCGCTGAAGAGCACCGGCGTTGCGCCCGGCGACGTCACTGACAAGCAGTTAGACATGATCGCCGATCTCGCCGACCGCTACAGCTTCGGCGAAGTACGCAACTCGCACGAACAGAACATGATCCTCGCCGACGTCGAACAATCGCGTCTGTTCGAGCTATGGCACGAGCTGCGTGAATTGGGCGTCGCCACGCCGAACATCGGCTTGCTCACCGACATCATTTGCTGCCCAGGCGGTGACTTCTGCTCGCTGGCCAATGCCAAGTCGCTCCCGATTGCGGACGCCATCCAGCGTCGCTTCGATGATCTCGACTACCTATTCGATATCGGCGATCTGGACCTGAACATTTCCGGCTGCATGAACGCCTGCGGTCACCACCATGTCGGTCACATTGGCATCCTTGGCGTCGACAAGAAAGGCGCCGAGTTCTACCAGGTTTCGGTCGGCGGCAGTTCGGGTCGCGATACCACCCTTGGCCAGATCCTCGGCCCGTCCTTCGCCCAGGACGCGATGCCCGACGTCATCGAAAAAATCATTGCCGTCTACGTGGAGCAACGTAACGAAGATGAACAGTTTCTCGACACCTTCCGCCGCATCGGCATCGATCCTTTCAAGGAGCGCGTCTATGCAGCGAATCATTAAACACGATCAGGTCGTCGACGAAACCTGGCACCTGCTGCCCAGTGACGTCGCCCTGACGGACGTGCCGAACAGCGACGATGTAATAGTGCCGATGCGGCTCTGGACCGATCACGCCCATGCCCTCAAAGTGCGTGACGGCGGCTTGGGCATCTGGCTGGAGGCCGACGAAGCCATAGAGGACATCGTCGACGATCTCGAACACTTCCAGGTCGTGGCGCTGAATTTCCCAGTGTTTACTGACGGTCGTCATTTCTCCAGTGCGCGCCTATTACGTGAACGCTACGGCTACAAAGGGGAAATTCGTGCCATTGGCGACGTGCTGCGCGATCAGCTGTTTCTCATGCGCCGCTGTGGTTTCGACGCCTATGCCGTACGCGCCGATCGCGACCCCTACGATGCACTAGAAGGTCTGAAGGATTTCTCGGTGACGTACCAGTCCGCCGTGGATGAGCCGCTGCCACTGTTCCGTCGCCGACAGGGCTGATTTAGCTGTACAAAAAACCCGCCGTTCGGCGGGTTTTTTTATCGATACATCCAGAAGTTGGGATGCTCGATTTGGGCGATTTTGGCTGGCTGCTTCCTGCCGAACGTTTCCATGATTTTTTCTGCCAATGCTTTCATGACCAATTCCCGTTGCGTTGAAGTGACGCTAGCTTCTCGCAAACGACTGCCGCAACGAAATCGGTTCTGGCTATACAGCCAATAGTGTGTTCAGTCGAGCCGCACCAGCATTCGTCCTGTTTGTTGGCCCGCCAGCATTCGCTCGATCGCCTGTGGCAGTTCTTCCAGGGACACTTCCTGCACCAGTGCATTCAGGTTCGGTAGCTTCCATTGGGTCGACAACTTGTCCCACATCGAAGCCTTCGTGCTTCTTGGAATCTCGACCGAGTCGACGCCAAGCAGATTCACGCCGCGAAGGATGAACGGCAGTACATTGGCCTGGAAATTAGTCCCAGCGGTCAGGCCGCAGCAAGCGACACTGGCACCGCGCTGCAGGGACTTGATGACGTTGAACAGAATGTCGCCACCCACGGTATCGACAGCGCCCGCCCACTGCTCCTTGAGCATCGGTCTTTCCGTGCCGGATTGCAGCGCGCTACGCTCGATCACCTGAGTGGCGCCAAGGCTGGTCAGAAACTGCGTCTGTTCGACTTTGCCCGTCACGGCGGCCACGTTGTAGCCGAGCCGGGACAGCAATGCGACCGCGATACTGCCAACGCCGCCGGTCGCTCCAGTCACCAGAACTGGCGCGTCGCCCGGCATGAGGCCCGCCCGCTCAAGCTTGTCCACGCAAAGCGCAGCGGTCAGGCCTGCGGTTCCGAGGGCCATCGCTTCACGCATGGAGAGTCCCGATGGACGCTTGATCACCCACGTCGCCGGCACCCGAATGAACTGGCCGAAGCCGCCTGCTGTGTTCATTCCCAGGTCATAACCGGTAACGATCACCTCGTCGCCTTCGGAGTAGCCCGAGGCACTCGACTCGACGACTATGCCTGCTGCGTCGATGCCTGGCGTATGCGGGTAATTACGGGTAACGCCGCGATTGCCGCTGGCGGACAGGGCATCTTTGTAGTTCAGCGATGAGTAGCTGACGCGAATCAGCACCTCGCCAGCGGGCAGTTCGCTAACCTCCCGCTCGATGATGCGCGTTTCGAAACGACCATCTGCGCTTTCGCTGGTTTGCAGTGCCTTGAAGCTACTCATCAGTTACTCCTCATTGCCAGAATCGTTGTTCATTGAGTCGTGTCCAGCCCTTTAGCAGGCCGTGCTCAAGGGTAGCGCTGGCGGCCATGCCGAATCGCTCGGGAAGGCTCTTCTTCTCCGCGTAATGCAGTTGGAACAAATCCGCTTCGCGAGCCCGGGCAGCCAGGTATTCATCGCTGGTCTTCAACTCGTCAACCAACCGCTTGCCGAGGGCCGCGATACCGAGCCAGACCTCGCCGGTGGCGACATCATCGATCGATACTTGCTGGCGATATCGCGCGACAAAATTTTTGAACAGTTCGTGTGTCGTTTCCAAATCGTCCTGAAACTTCTCCCGCCCTTTCTCGGTGTTTTCGCCAAAAATCGTCAGAGTCCGCTTGTATTCGCCGGCGGTCAGCACCTCGACATCGACATCGTGCTTCTTCAGTAGCCGATGCACGTTGGGCAACTGTGCGACAACACCGATGGAGCCAAGGATTGCAAAAGGTGCGCTGAGAATTTTCTGGCCGATGCACGCCATCATGTATCCGCCGCTTGCAGCGACCTTGTCGACGCACACCGTCAGCGGAACGCCCGCATCACGGATGCGAACCAGCTGCGAGGCAGCGAGCCCATAACCGTGAACCATGCCGCCGCCGCTTTCCAGACGTAGAACGACCTCGTCCTGCGGCGTAGCGAGGGTCAGCAGTGCGGTAATTTCATGACGAAGGTTGTCGACCGCCGACGCCTTGATATCTCCATCGAAATCGAGCACGAACACCCGCGGACGGCTCTCCGGGTTTTTCTTTGCCAGCTTGGCGGCTTTGGCCTCACGCTTGCGCTGCAGCTTGAGCTGATCCTTGTCGACCAACGATTGCTCGAGGCGCTCACGCATCGATTTATAAAAGTCATTCAATTTGTGGACTTCGAGGTGGCCACCCGAATGCCGGGACCGCCCACGCCGCAACGAGGCAAGCGCGATAAGCACCACCAGCACAGCGATCACCAAGGTTACGGTCTTCGCCAGAAAGCTTGCATAGTCAGCAAGAAAGTCCACAGATCCTCCTAGGATTTAACGGTCGCCAGCAGAGACGCGGCGTGGCACAAACCGGCCAAGCATACCGAGTACTCGTGTATCTGAGCCAGCAGAGCTCAATTCAAACAAACGTATGATTTATCGTTGACACTCCAGAACGATCCCCCTACCCTCGCGAAAACAGGGGATCTGGAGCGGAGCATGGGTAGTATCTACCTGATCAGGCATGGTCAGGCGTCGTTTGGCGCGGACAACTACGATGTGCTCTCCCCGCTCGGCTTTCAGCAATCAGCTGCGTTGGGCAATTATTTCAACCAACTGGATATTCGCTTCGACCGCTGCTTGAGCGGAGAGTTGGAGCGTCAGCAGGACACGGCGAAGACGACTCTTGAGCGCATGAGCTCTTGTCATAACAGGCCGTTGCCGCCTCTGGAAATAGATTCGGCCTTCAATGAATTTCATGCCGACGAAGTGATTCGTGCGCACATGGACGATCTGCTGGCCTTCGAACCCAATGCTATGCAAATCCTTGCCAACGCAGCCGATCACCGGGCTGAATTTCAACGCCTGTTTCAGTATGTCATTCAGCGCTGGGTGTCTGGCGAACATGAAAAGGATGACTTGGAGAGCTGGCAGTGTTTCATCGACCGCGTTCAGGACGGCCTGAACCGCCTACTCGACCAGGCAGACAAAAAAGACCATATCGCCGTCTTCACATCTGGCGGCACCATTACGGCACTGCTTCAATTGGTCATCGGTGTGCCGCCCATCAAGGCGTTCGAATTGAACTGGCAGATCGTCAACACCTCGCTCAGTCGACTCAGATTTCGTGATCGTGATGTCGCGCTGGCGACGTTCAATAGTCATGTACATCTGGATCTGATGAAAATTCCGGAGCTCGTCACCTACCGATAAGCTCCAGCCGCCTGCAGCCCGAGGCTGCATGTTTACTCCACGACACAAAGGGACATATCCGATGAGCAACGTCGACGAAACCATTCAGGGCATGAAGGCCAAGTTCAACCCCAGCGCTGCGGCCGGCCTGGATCTGGTTTTTCAGTTCAATATCACCGATGCAGAGAACTACTACCTCGTCGTCAAAGACGGCACTTGCGACTTCCACAAAGGTGAGTCTGCCGACGCCAACGTTACGCTAATCATGGATAGCGAAACCATGCAGGGCGTCATCAGCGGCGAAACCGACGGCATGCAGGCATTCATGGCCGGCAAGCTCCGCGCCGAGGGCGACATGATGCTTGCTCTGAAGCTGAGCGAACTGTTCCCGGCCTGATCAGCCGTTGCGTAAAAAAGCCGAAGTCGTATGACTTCGGCTTTTTTATGCGCTTTTTACTGACGTTCATGCATTAGGCAGTTTGATTACGCGGCAACACCCCGGCCAATAACGACGCACTTTGCTTGGTGATGCCCGTACCGCACATTAGATTACGAACGCCGGATGGTCAGAGGGTATCGAATGCGCGCCTGCCAATGACCTGCTCATCGGCATCGATTATAAAAAGGGACAAGCATGGCATTAACAGATCAGACCAGCCGCATACGAGACGGTGAAGAGCTGCCTACCGAAGTCATCGACCAATACCTGAAAGGTCAGATTTCTGGTCTGGAAGGCACGCCGAATATCACGCAGTTTCCAGGGGGCGCGTCCAACCTGACTTATCTGCTGGAATATCCGAGGCAGGAGTTCGTGCTACGTCGCCCTCCGTTTGGTCACAAGGCCAAGTCAGCGCACGACATGGGCCGTGAATACCGAATTCTCAACCAACTGAACGCTGGTTTTCCCTACTGCCCCAAAGCCTATGCGTACTGCACTGACGAGACGCTTATAGGTGCCGAGTTCTATGTCATGGAGCGCGTCAAGGGCATCATCTTGCGAGAGGATATTCCCGCTGAGCTGGGCTTCACCCCAGACCAAACAACCGCGCTGTGCAAAAGCTTCATCGACAAGTTCGTCGAGCTCCACAATGTCGATTACAACACCTGCGGCCTGGGCGACCTGGGCAAACCCGAAGGTTACGTGCAACGTCAGATCAACGGCTGGATCGACCGTTACGAGCGGGCGATCACGCCTGACGCACCCTCCTGGGAGCAGGTAAAGGCCTGGCTGCGCGATAAGATGCCAGCGGATCACCACAAGCCGGCAATCGTTCACAACGACTACCGATTCGACAATGTGATTCTCAGCCCAGATAACCCAATGGAGATCATCGGCGTCCTGGACTGGGAAATGACGACCCTCGGCGACCCACTGATGGATCTGGGAAACACGCTCGCTTATTGGATCGAAGCGACGGACCCACCTCCCATGCAGCTGATCCGTAAGCAACCCAGCAACGCGCCGGGCATGCTGACGCGCCAGCAATTCGTCGATTACTACGCCGAGCGTGCTGGCATTCGCATCGACAACTTCGACTACTACTACACCTACGGCCTGTTCCGCCTCGCCGCTATCGTGCAACAGATCTACTACCGCTATTTCCACGGCCAGACGCAAGACAAGCGGTTCTCGAGGTTCGTTCAGATGAACGCCCTGCTCGAGCATGTGAGCCTGCAGGTCATTAACAAATCGAAGCTGTAACACAGCTCACCATGAGGAATGTTTCCATGAGCAAAACAACTCTGTTCGATCTGGACGGCAAGATCGCGTTCGTCTCGGGTGCCAGCCGAGGTATTGGCGAGGCGATTGCCAAGCTCCTGGCTCAGCAAGGTGCCCACGTCATTGTTTCCAGCCGCAAGATCGAAGGTTGTCAGGCTGTCGCGGATGCAATCGTTGCCGCGGGTGGCAAGGCGACGCCGGTGGCCTGCCACATTGGTGAGCTGGAGCAGATCCAGGCCGTCTTCGCTCAGATTCGGGAACAATTCGGCCGACTGGACATTCTGGTCAACAACGCAGCGACCAATCCTCAGTTCTGCCACATTCTCGACACTGACGTCTCGGCATTCCAGAAGACCGTTGACGTGAACATTCGTGGTTACTTCTTCATGTCCGTCGAGGCCGGCAAATTGATGCGCGAGCATGGCGGCGGCAGCATCATTAACGTTGCGTCCATCAACGGTGTGACACCAGGCAATTTCCAGGGGATCTATTCGGTCACCAAGGCTGCGGTCATCAACATGACCAAGGCGTTCGCCAAGGAATGCGCCCCGCAGGGCATTCGCTGCAACGCGTTGCTACCGGGTCTGACTGACACCAAGTTCGCTTCGGCACTGGTCAAGAACGACTCGATTCGCGAAGAAGCGCTGCGTCATATCCCGCTGCACCGCGTCGCCGACCCCAGCGAAATGGCCGGCGCCGTCCTGTATCTGGCCAGCGATGCATCGAGCTACACCACCGGCCTGTCGCTCAATGTGGACGGCGGTTATCTCGCCTGATCGATCTGGAAACGAAAAAAGGGAACCTTCGGGTTCCCTTTTCATTTTCAAACCCTTTTCACCAGTTCTTCATTGCCTGCTCGGCAGCAACATTCGCTGGCGTCGCGCGCAAGCCGGTGGGAGCCATTTCCAGCGTGTAGGCAGCCCCATCGGCGATCGGCAGATAGCTGAGACGCCGGAGCTGCGCATCAAGCATCAGGGGTGCGCAGCGACAACGGTGCAACCAGCTCCAGAAATCCACCCCGCCCCAGCTGTGTCCGAGTTCGACGTACGGATGATGAGCCTGATTCTGTTGCTCGACGGCCAGGTAACGCCCCGAAAGCTTCTCAAGGCGGTAGCCGGGCTTCAAACCAATCAATGCCGCCAACCCCTTCCAGTAAAGCGCCCGCAAATCGAGTTGCCAGAGATCGCCTTCCAGCGTGACAAAGCGGACATGCTCATTTTCCTCGACCCTGACTTGATAGCGCTGTTGACCATCGGCCTGAAATGACAGCGAAGCCAGCGGCTTGCCCTGGGCGAGAGGCTGATAGGTTTTGACGTCCCAGGCAGTCAGGCCGATCAGCCCAGCAAGCGCGAGGACCAGCATGCCCAAGGTGCCACGCAACCAGCCAAGCAGCCAATTTCCGCCAAACAGCATGCGTACCGCTATCAGTGCAATGATGAACGCAACTAGCGCGACAACCACTGCCAGCCCCAGATACTGCATGACCCGCCTTCCCTACAAACCTGACGGGGCATTATCCGCAGCCCCATATCGTGCATCCAGCGACAGATCGGAACAGTGGCAACGAGTCGACATTCTGCTGCCTTTCTCTTGGTGAACAGCAAGGAAGCCGTGTTGAACGACATGCCATTGGCTTATCACGATGCAAACGGCATCATGCATCGCCTGTGTTCTTCTATTCGCTCACGAGAGCCCATACCGATGCTTGAATTCGCTGCGGACCCGCTGGTGCTAGCCGCCCTCATGGCCGTAGCCTTTCTAGCGGGTTTCATCGATGCGATTGCCGGTGGGGGTGGGCTATTGACGCTACCCGCATTGCTAACCGCCGGCCTGCCGCCACATCTGGTTCTTGGCACCAACAAGCTGTCCGCAACATTCGGCTCGGCCATGGCGAGCTACACCTTTTATCGCCGCAAGCTGTTCGATCCGACGCAATGGCGATTCGCGCTCGTGGCCACCGCCATCGGAGCAGCGCTGGGTGCTGGACTTGCACATCTGATCCCGGCTGACTGGCTTAATCAACTGCTGCCCTTGGTGGTTTTCGGCTGCGGACTGTATCTGCTTTTTGGTCGTGTTCCGACCACGCCGCGAGCCGACGCTGCGCCGATAGGCAAGCGCCGCCAGTGGCCACAGGGTCTGACACTGGGCTTCTACGATGGCATAGCCGGCCCCGGTACTGGGGCATTCTGGACCGTCAGCAATATGCTTCTTTACCCGCTCGACCTGCTCAAGGCTAGTGGCGTGGCACGCAGCATGAACTTCGTCAGTAACGGGGTCGCGCTCGCCGTGTTCATCATCAGCGGCCAGGTCGCTTGGGCGCTGGGGATCGGAATGGGTATCGCCTTGATGGGGGGCGCCTACCTTGGCGCACGCACGGCGATCCAGGGCGGATCAAGGTTCATCCGGCCGATCTTCATTTCGGTCGTACTGGTGCTGAGCCTGCGGTTAGCCTGGCAGCATTGGTTCGGGACGGCCTAGCCGTTGCGCCAGATACAGCTCGATCAGGTAACGTGCGATGGATTTGGGGGCCGGAAGCGCGGGCAAATCGTGGATGGAAAACCATCCGGCATCTTCGATCTCTTCAGGCTGCATCACGATTTCACCCGATGCGTAGTCGGCATGGAACCCCAGCATGAGCGAGTGCGGGAACGGCCAGCCCTGGCTGCAAATGTACCGAGGCTCGTGGATCGAAACTCCCACCTCTTCATGCACTTCGCGTCGAACACATTGCTCGACCGATTCGCCCGGTTCAACGAAGCCAGCCAGCGTACTGTAGAGACCCGGTGCGAACCGAGGTGAGCGGGCCAGCAGCAGTTCGTCGCCGTGGGTGACAAGAACGATCATGCTCGGGGAAATGCGCGGGTAATGATGAATACCGCAGGTCTCACATTGCATCGCCCGCTCGGTCGGATGCTGACGCATCGGGTTGCCGCAACTGCCGCAGAAGCGATGATGATTGGCCCAAGTGCCGATCTGTGCCGCGAAGCCCAGCATGCGGAACCTGTCGGTATCGTCATCCTGCATCATGAGTTGCCGCAGGCTCTGCCAGGCCGCACCGGGCACCTCGACCGGATGCGCCAATTCCAGCAAAAACACCTGGTCGCCGTCGAAATAGCCCAAGCCCTGCTCGCTGAGCAGCGGTAATTCGAGGCGCTTGAGCCAGCCTCTCGGAAACAGCACGCCATTGGCGTCGAAAAGAAAGCCATGCTGGCAATGTACGACCGCCCACCCACCTTCGCCCGCAGGGTCAAGCAATGCCGGCTGCCAGCGCAAGCTCATCAGGCCGCCACCGGAAGACCCAACGCCCTGACGCTCTCGGTCGCGAGGTCCAGCACGCTGGCACGTGAATCGTCGCGCCGCAATATCGCTCCGCCGTCGAGGTAGTACTCAAGGCTGGTCAGCGCATCAGCCAGGGTCTCGAGGGTTTGCTCCGATGGCACTTGCACACCTTCGAGCATCTGTTTCTGAATGAAGTCAGCGCATGCACCGATCAGCTCGGCGGCGCGATTCTGCTCCAAAAAGTGCAGCCCGCCACGAACCGCCATCAGACTGAAGGGGACGTTAGCCAGATGCAGCTTCTCTCCGTTGGATTCCAGATAAGCAGTAATGGCGCGCTTGGCCAATGCCAGGCCTGCGGTCGCTTCTCCAATGACAACGATGCAAGCTTCGGTGAGCTGGTGATTGGCGAACGCTTCAGCTTCATGACCTGGCTGTGCAATTTGCGGGCGCGTATCACGACGCTCGCCGCGCTCCAGGCTTGCAACCATACTTTCCACATATAGCACCGCATCGGCCAATTTGAGCAAAGCCGGTGAATCCGGTGCCTCCCCGGCGCTCCAGCTCGATACTGCCGCGAGCTGTGCATGCAAGGTGCTTGATGCCGAAGACAGACCAACCATTCCCAGGGTCTTCGCCAGTTTGCCCAGCAGGCTATGCAGAGTGGCATAGGATTCGGCCGGAGCCGTCTGTCTTTCGATGAGGTCGAGCAGATCCTTGAGGCTTGCCAGTTCCTCGCGAATCGCTGATGACAACGAGCGCATCACCGCCTGGCCGGGGCCGGCAAGACGCTGGGACTCATCCTCGAGAAGGTGATCGGTAAAGGGGAGCGGGCCAAGAGAAAAGATTTCCCGGACCTGGGTAGCCATGGGTCCGTTACTTTCTGCCAGTGCAACCAGATACAGCAGCTCTTTGAGCAGAACACGCGGCGGCTCGTAGGTAGCATTGCTGCTGAGCTGTCGAAGCTCACGGTCGAGCCTGGAGAACAACTGTTTGCGCGATTGACGCGGGAGCAGCTGACCATCCAGCTGGGCCTCCACAGCTGCACTACCCAGCCAACACAATCGCCCTGCAGGCGTGCTGGCGAACAGCAGATCCAAGCGGCAAAGTGCACGTGCCATAAGCTTGAGGCTCGCCGCAGCGTTGTCTTCGCGAATGAAGCCAAGCAGACCGACTTGATACATCTGGCGCAAACGCCGAGCTTCGGTCGCTCGCACAGCAGGCTCCCGCACCGCTGCAACCACCGCAGGCCGGGCATGGTCTAGCCGAGCGCTGAAGAAAAAGCTTTCGGGCAACGGTGACTGCTCGCTGGCAAGGCGCAACGCATTGATCGCCGGGAGTAACAGTTCAGGCATTTCCTGACGAGTCGCGTCGACGCTTTCCAGGTAGCGCTCCAGCACGTACAGCGCGTTGCTCAGCGCCGCCAACTGCGTATCCCGCTCCCCGCCTGCCCCAACCGGAATATCGGTCGCCAGCTGAAGCATTTCCTGTGCGAGCAGCTCGGCTCCCGTCAACTCGATGAGCTTAAGGGTCCCGCGAACCTGTTTGAGATTTTCGACAGCCTGTTGCAGCAGGCTGCCGTTATTACGGTCGATGATGAAATGCTCGAGGCTCTGCTCGGCCTCCTCCATGGTAGCGAACAACTCATCGCGAACCAGGCTGAGTGAAGTAGCTCCGGTAACCATGCCTAGCGCGCCTCCCGCGCAACGTTTAGATGGTTCATCAGTCGGCGAAATCCGGTTTCTGTTTACTCATATGAGCGGCCATGGCTACTTTGAGATCGGCCGACTGAAGCATTGCCGCATTCCAGGTAGCGATGTACTCGAGGCCATCGTCGACACGGTGATCACGCATATAACGGATCATTTGTTTGGTGCCGCGAATGGCGACCGGCGACTTCGCGGCGATCTCAGCCGCGAGTGCGAATACGGCAGCCATGAGGGCAGGTTGGTCGGCATACGCCCGATTGACCAAACCAATGACCTGCGCTTCCTGTCCATCCACGCTTCGCCCGGTGTAGGCGAGTTCGCGCATCATTCCATCGCCAATGATTCGTGGCAGACGCTGCAGCGTGCCGACATCCGCTGCCATGCCCATGTCGATTTCCTTGATGGAAAATCGCGCATCGAGCGTGCTGTAACGCATATCACATGCGGCAATGAGATCTATTGCACCGCCGATGCAATAACCCTGAATGGCTGCGATAACCGGCTTTCGGCAGTTATCCACTGCATTGAACGAGGCCTGAAGCTTGAGTATCTGGCGGCGCAGGCTTTCTGCGTTGCGCCCGATATCCGTGCCCATCTGCATGGCGGCCTGTGCCAGCAGCTGTAGATCGATACCGGCCGAAAAATGTTTGCCCTCACCGGACAACACCACCACCCGAACCTCATCCGTATCGTCAATCCATTGGAAGATCTCGACGATTTCGCTCCAGAACGCAGCGTTCATGGCGTTGAGCTTGTCCGGCCGGTTGATCGCTACATGAGCGACTTTGTCCTTCAACTCCACACGGAAGGCTTGGTATTCAGTCACGCTATCATCCTCGACAGCCGAGGCACCTCAGTGCCTGAAACAGTGGGACAGTCCCTCCCCAGGGACTGCTCTCAGCCGAACAACTATAACAACAGCCGAGTGAAAGTCGATGCGGGAGGTTGTGACCCAGCCCACGGCCTTGCGCATCATCGGCTTTGACATTCGGCGATATCGCCAAGGCGACCAATCACCCTTCCAGGATGCAATCGACCGTATAGCGCATGCCGTCCGGGTGATCCTCGAGCTGCAGCCCGTGGACATCGGCATCAAAGCCCGGAAAGCGCGCGGCGAAACGTTGTGCGAATTGGAGGTAGTCGAGTATCGAGCGCGTCTCAGCAGTGAACCGCTCGCCTGGCATGATCAGCGGAATCCCAGGCGGATAAGGCACCAGCATCACAGCGGCGATACGGCCCTCCAGCGCTTCGATGGGCACCGCCTCCACCTCGCCACGGACAAGCTTGTCATAGGCATCAGCCGGTTTCATCGCCAACGCCGGCAGCGCCGTATACATCCGCCGCATGGCTCTGGCGGTCGCGTTCTCCCGATAGCAGTCATGCAACGATTCGCAGAGGTCTCGCAGCCCCATGCCGACATACTGGCTGCCGCCGGCCTGCACTACGGAGGGCAGTGCATCGCACAGTGGTACGTTGTTGTCGTAGTGACGCTTGAACTCCAACAACTCGGTCAGCAAGGTGCTCCACTTACCCTTGGTTATCCCCATGGAAAAGAGGACCAGGATCGAGTAGAGACCGGTCTTTTCCACCACTAGGCCGCGCTCCCAGAGAAATTTGCTGACGACTGCCGCAGGAATGCCGCTCTCGCCCAGCTTGCCACCGGCGGTAAGCCCGGGGGTAACTAACGTGACCTTGATCGGATCGAGCAGCACGTAGTCATTCGCGACGTCGCCGAAACCATGCCAGTCCGCTTCAGGCTCCAGCAACCAGTCCGCCGTGACCAGCTCGTCGGCTCCGTCCGCTGCCGTGGGCTGCCAGATACTGAACCACCAGTCGCCCTCAGGCAGATGCTGTCGAAGATTGGCCAGCGCGCGCCGAAAGCTCAGCGCCTCGTCGAAGGTCTCCTGAATCAGCGAGCGGCCGGCGGGGCCTTCCATCATGGCCGAAGCCACATCGAGCGATGCGAGAATGCCGTACTGCGGCGATGTCGAGATATGCATCATGAAGGCTTCATTGAAGCGATCACGATCCAGCTGCCGCTGCTCGCTATCGAGCACATGGATCATCGAAGCCTGGCTGAACGCCGCCAATACTTTGTGCGTCGAGTGGGTGGTGAACACCAGGGGCCCCTGCTCGCGCGTGTCCATTCCATAGCGGCCGTCATAAAACTCGTGAAACGCGGCATAGGCGTACCAGGCCTCGTCGAAATGCAGCACATCGACACTGTTGCCGAGGGTTCGCTTGATCAGGTTGGCGTTGTAGCAAAGGCCGTCGTAGGTGGAGTTGGTCACGACTGCCAGCTTCACCCTCGGCGCACGCCCGCGTGTCAGCGGGTTGGCGTCGATCTTGGCTTGAATCGAGGCCGGAGAAAACTCTTCGAGCGGAATGGGACCGATGATGCCGAGCTCGTTGCGTGACGGCACCAGATAGAGCGGAATCGCGCCGGTCATGATGATCGAGTGCAGTATCGACTTATGGCAGTTACGGTCCACCAATACCAGGTCGTCGCGCGCCACCATCGAGTGCCAGACGATCTTGTTGGCGGTTGACGTGCCGTTGATCACGAAAAACGTATGATCGGCGCCAAAATTGCGCGCCGCACGCGCCTCGGCTGCCGCCAGCGGACCGGTGTGATCGAGCAGCGAACCGAGCTCGGGCACCGACACCGACAGATCGGAGCGCAGCGTGTTTTCGCCGAAAAACTGGTGAAACGCCTGGCCGACCGGGCTCTTGCGAAAAGCAACCCCACCGCCATGACCCGGTGTGTGCCACGAATAATTCGAGTCGCCCGTATGCTGAACCAGCGCGCGGAAAAACGGGGGCAGCAGGCCCTCCAGATAGGCGCGTGTAGCTCGTGCCACCTGCCGCGCCAGAAAAGGCACCGTATCCTCGAAGAGATACAGCAGCCCACGCAGCTCATTCAGATCGGCCATCGCTTCGGCCGGAGCGTTCTCGATGGTGATCTGCTCGCCCAGCGCAAATATAGGAAGCTGTGGAGCACGACGCCTGGCGACACGGATCAACCCTACGACGTCCTGCAGCAGTCGCTGGTTCTCACCCGCGCCTTCGGCAGCGACCAGAATGCAGGCCAAGCCATGATGCGTCGAAGCGACGATACGGCCTTCAGCAGCGCTTGCGGTAGGAAGGATATGAAAGCCGTCGCGCTCGAGCTCAGTCGCGATTTCGCGAACCCGCTCGCCGGCGACGGTATCAGCCTTGATGTCGCGATGAACGATAAGGATGGGAAATTTCAGATCTTTGTACATGAGTGCTTCCTGAGAGCGTTCCCCTTCAGCGTAGAAGGTCCGCCCCCAAGCACCAAGCGTGAAATGCGATTGCGCCAGGCTGACGCGGCAAAGCGCTACCTCAGCGCTAAAGATTCAAGCAGGCAGGGCTTCCGCCTCGATGTCGGCGGGTTGTTCCAGCTGAACCCAGAGCGGTGCTGCTCCCGACGCTTTTTCAATCGCCTGCATGCGCGCCGCATGTGCAGCGACTTCTTCGGCGCTGGCGCGAATAACCAAGGTTCCAGCTCTATCGGCAGGCAGACGCCGAATCGGCGTCGCCTGTTGGCGGCCACCGTTTTCAGAATCGGCGCCGTCCCCGGCCAGGGACAGATTGGTCTGCCCGCCCGTCATCGTCAGGAAGACGTCGGCGAGAATTTCCGCATCGAGCAATGCGCCGTGCAGATCACGACCGGAGTTGTCTACGCCGTAACGCTTGCACAACGCGTCGAGGCTGTTGCGCTGCCCTGGATGACGCTCACGGGCCATTAGCAGGGTGTCGAGAATGCTGCAGTGATCGCTCAGCTCGGAGCGATCCTGCTGTCCGAGCAGAGCGAACTCGTTGTTGATGAAGCCGACGTCGAACGCTGCGTTGTGAATGATCAGCTGGGCGCCCTTGATGAATTCGAAGAACTCATCGGCGACATCCTTGAACCGTGGTTTATCGGTCAGGAATTCATTGGTGATGCCGTGGACCGCGATTGCGCCCTCGTCCACTTCACGATCCGGCTGCAGATACACGTGATAATGCCGACCGGTAAGGCGGCGACCGATGACTTCGACACAGCCGATCTCGATGATCCGGTGGCCGTCGGTCACCGGCATGCCAGTAGTTTCGGTATCCAGCACTACGCTACGCATATTTCAACTCACTCAAGCGGTTTGTCGTTTGGCCTGTACTACGCCGCGATTTGCCAGAAGATCGGCGCGCTCGTTACCAGGGTGGCCGGTATGTCCGCGCACCCACTGCCAGCTCACCTGATGACGATTGACCTGCTCATCTAGCAATCGCCATAGATCAGCATTTTTTACCGGCTGCTTGGTAGCTGTCTTCCAGCCGCGCTTCTTCCAGTTGGGCATCCAATCGTTGATACCCTGCATGACATATTGGGAGTCGGTCACCAACCGCACCGGGCATGACCTTTTCAGCTCTTCCAATGCGCGAATCGCCGCCATCAACTCCATACGGTTGTTGGTGGTTTCCGCTTCACCACCCCAAAGCTCACGCTCTACACCTTTATAGATAAGCAGCGCGCCCCAGCCACCCGGCCCCGGATTACCCTTGCAGGCGCCATCGGTGTATATCTCGACTACGTCTTCATTCATGAAGGATGTTCGACCTTACTGTTCGGCATCGCGGCGGCTGACTTTCGCCACCGGCATTGGTAACAGCTGACCCATGCGCTCCCGACGGCTCTGCCGCAGAGGACGCAGCCCCACCATCAGCTTTCGCGCCACCAGCAGGTAGAAACCGCCAGTAGGCATTTGCAGCCGTTGGCCGACGACTTCCAACGCGGATAATCGCGTCTGCCAGACGCTCGAAGAAAGCGGCGGACAATAGCATCCGAACCTGCGTTTCTCCAGTGCGAATCCGAGCAGGTTCAGCCAATCGCCGACGCGTGTGGGGCGGATGCAGCGAGCGTGGTGAAAGGTCTTGCGTGACAGCAGGCGCGCCGCCCCCCAGGCACTCCACGGATTGACCCCGACGATCACCAGATGGCCGCCAGGCCGAACGCTACGAGCTGCTTCGCGCAGCAAGGCATGCGGTGACAGACTGAAATCGAGGCCATGCTGAACCACGACGACATCAGCGGCATGTTCACCGATCGGCCAAGATTGCTCTTCGCAAACGATCTCGACTCCGGGAAGCGGCGGCCCCAGCCGGACACTGCGCTTGATTTTTTGCGACTCGATCGGAGCGCTTGAAAAAGGCCCGTAGTGCACCAGATAACTGCCAAAACAACGCGATAGCTGTTGATCGATCGCCTGCTGCTCCTGCGTCAGCAACTGACGACCCGACGGGCTGTCGAACCAGGCGCTGGCATCGTTCATCAGCGACAGCCAGCGGTCATCCGACTTGGTACAAGACTCACTCATGGTTAGCCTCCGTTCATCGGTTCGGCCGAACCGATAAATGCTACCGGTCGGTTCAACTTTCCAGTTCGACTGCTAGGATGCGCCTTTGCTAATGACTTGGCGACCGGTCCCATGTTGAAAATCGAAGCTCTGCCCGCGTTCATCGACAACTACATATGGCTTCTCCTGGATCCTGAGCAACGTCGCTGCGTAGCGGTGGACCCAGGCGATGCCGCCCCCGTTCAGACGTGGCTGGACGCGCATCCCGACTGGCGTCTGACCGATATATTGATAACCCATCATCACCACGATCATGTGGGCGGGGTGCAGCAACTCAAGGCCCGACATGGAGCCAGGATCTACGGCCCGGTCGCAGAGAATATTCCTGCCCGGGACGAGGCCCTAGTCGACGGACAACGCATCTGCATCCTCGATCACGATCTGGACGTCATCGAGGTGCCCGGCCATACCAGCGGCCATATCGCCTACTATCATCACAACCCTCAGGAGCCTTGGCTGCTGAGTGGCGACACCCTCTTCGCCGCAGGCTGCGGCCGCCTTTTCGAGGGGACGGCAGCCCAGATGTTCAACTCACTAGGACGGTTGGCAGCGCTGCCGGCGCAAACACGCGTTTATTGCACGCACGAATACACCTTGAGCAATTTGCGCTTTGCCCAAGCGGTCGAGCCGGGCAATCCGGCGATTGCCGAGCGCCTCGAACGAGTCGCCCAGATGCGTGAGGCGAAACGCATCACCCTCCCCTCCGATCTACGCACCGAGCAAGCCACAAATCCCTTCCTGCGTAGCGCCGAGCCGGCCGTGGCCGCTGCGGCAAGCCAGCACGCTGGGCGCGAACTTGCCACAGCAGAAGCCGTTTTCGCAGCCCTGCGCGCTTGGAAAGATAGCTTCTGACGGAGTCGACCACTCCCCAAAAACAGGTTCGTCGGGTTGACCCACCGGAACGGCATTCCTACACTCCCCCGAATTTGCGCCAAGGGAACCCTTCAGCCAATGCCGTCTGACTCTTCGAACAGCCCTCATCCGGACGCCTTGGCAGCCTCCGGCCGGGCCCTGGCGCTAGCAATCTGTCTCGCTATTACGGGCTGCCAGAGCACCGCGCCGCGTGCGCCGACCGGCAGCGATATCCAGACGCGAGCGGTGCCACAGGTACAAGAAACGCTGTGGCTCACCCAGGCGCCTGCCGTACCGACGCATTCCGACGTTTGGGATCGCATCAGACATGGGTTCAAGCTCCAAGATTATCTGGGCAGCAATCCGCGTATCGAGCAGCAGCGCCTCCTGTTCTCCAGCCGGACGAACTCCATCGAGATCGCCAGCGAGCGAGGCAGCCCCTACATCCACTACATCGTCGAGCAACTGGAAGAGCGTGACATGCCACTCGAGTTGGCACTACTGCCGATAATCGAGAGCGCCTATAACCCGTTCGCTTACTCTCCCGCCAAGGCGATGGGTCTATGGCAGTTCATTCCCGCAACTGGCCGGCACTTTAACCTGCAGCAAACCAGCTGGTATGACGGCAGGCGCGACATTACCGCCTCCACCGCCGCAGCGTTGCGCTACCTGACCTACCTGCATGGCCTGTTCAACGACGACTGGCTGCTGGCCCTGGCGGCCTACAACGCAGGCGAAGGAACCGTCAGCCGAGCGATCGAGCGCAACCAGAAACTCGGCTTGCCGACCGACTACTGGAATCTACCTCTGCCCCAAGAAACGCGCGATTACGTGCCTAAACTGCTGGCGCTTTCGCAGATGGTGCAAAGCCCCGAGGCATACGGCCTCAATCTGAACCCGATCGCCAACGAACCCTACTTCGAAGTCGTCGCACTCAAGCAACGCATGGATCTCGCGAGAGTCGCCGAAATGGCGGACATGGAGGAAGACGAGATCTACCAGTTGAATCCAGCATTTACCCGCCGCATCACACTTGATGGGCCGCAGCACCTCCTGGTCCCGAGTGACAAGGTCGAGATGTTCTCGGCCAACCTGGCATTGATGAAGCCACAGGATTTGGTCGACTGGCAGCAGTACAAGGTGCGCCCCGGCGACACGCTCGGAGTGATCGCCAACAGGCATCGCCTCTCTGTCAATATCATTCGGGACATTAACCGTCTTCGAAGTGACCGCTTGCAAATCGGGCAAGTGCTGAGCATTCCTCAATCGGTTGCTATAGGGCAGTCTCGAGAACTGCTGCATGCCGTTGCGAGAAGCCAGCCAGCTCCGCGCAGCTACCGAGTCCGCAAGGGCGACAATCTCTGGGATATCGCCAAGACGCAGAACGTCTCGGTAGGTGACCTGCAGCGCTGGAACAACTTATCGGGAAGCAATATCAAGGTGGGCCAGGCGCTATTTCTGCAGGCAGCCGGCAGCAATCAGCGCGCCAAACCCGCACCGACTTATTACAAAGTCAAAAAAGGTGATTCGCTCTACGAAATCGCCAAGCGGTTCAACGTTCAGATCAATAATCTGAAGATTTGGAATCCCAGGGATAGCGCGATGCTCAAACCGGGGCAGACCCTTACCTTATACCTATCTCAATAAGGCATGGCAGGCGCGCCTTTTCAGCCGCGTCTGCTCAGCGCCTCGAGGCAGCGTCCGGCCAGTTGGGCGAATCGTTGAAAAGCCACGAACTGCTCATGTTTCAACGCTCGGCCGGAAATCCGGCTATCCGCGTAGAGCACACCGATTTCACGCGTACCCGCCATGATCGGTGCAATGAAGAACATGCCCTTGCCCAACTGCTGCCGAAGCGGCAATGTGACCAATTCATCGAGCTTGTAGCTTGCCGGCACGCCCATCCATAGCGGCTGACGTTGACGAAGCACGTAACTGAATATGTGCGTCTGGATCGACAGCTCGATAGGCAGGACGAAGGTTTCGAGCCAAGGCTGCGTCTGTTCCCCAACGACGCATTTTGCACGAAACGTCGTTTGTCGATCCGCAAGAACAGTCAGCATCACGCGCTCCAACCCGGCGCCCTCATGCAAACCTTTGAGTAACGCATCGAGGATCAACGCGACGTCGCCCTTGCCGGACGCCATCATCCCGAGATCCTGCATGGTCTGCTGCATCAACAGCAGATTTGGTTGCAAGTGGCTCGTTCTACGCTGCGCCTGCTGCAGCCGCACTTGTTCGGGGTCGGTTGATGGGATCAGCTTGCTTAATCGACTGGCGCCGAAGGTCGTCGCGATCTTGACCGCTTCATCGGCGCTCGCAAAGATTTGCTGCATCGCATCCGCTTCGGATATGCCGCAAAACTCGGCCAGCTCACTGACCAACTCCTCCATTCCGGGACTGCCCCATCCGTCCAGCGCAGCCGCGCTGATGCGCACCCCCAGGCTGATCGAATGCACGGCTGGATCCCGCAAATTAGCTGAACCATGAGCCAGGCTGGCGAGCTCTCCGATATTCCAGCTTTTGATCATGCCGAGATTCAACTGGCGGAAACTGGTGCCGAGCACGTCTTCAACCGCCTGCTCATGATCAGTGTCGCGGGCCGCCAGAGCCTCTGCGAGCTCATCGGCCTGCACACCACCGCACCCCCAGAAGGCAAGCTCGCCGACCTCATGCAGCAACGCCGCGATGAACACTTCTTCCTCATGTTTCGCCAGTACGTAACCGGCAATATTGCGCGCCTGCACCGCAGCGTGAAACGACCGTGCCAACAGTTCCTGCAGCTGCTGGCGCGGCGCGCGATCCATCAGCCCATCGATGAGACTGACTGAGAGACTGATCGAACGGACGTTATCGAAGCCGATCATGACGATCGCGCGAGAAATGGTCTTGATGGTTTCCTGTGACGGGTTGTAATAGCTGCTATTACCAACCCGAAGCACCTTGGCCGTCAGCGCGGCGTCGCGCAGCAGAACGTCGGCAAGTTGTTGCACGGAGGCATGCTGCTGCCCCGTAAGGCGCTGCAGCTCCTGCACGACCGTCGCCAATGCCGGTAACTCGGACTGGTTCAAGCGGTCTATCCATGCCTGCAAACCGTAGCTAGTTTCACTCAAGATTTTGCGACCTCACCGAGGGTCTGTTGACGTTTCGTCGCGAGCCGCGTTGCTGCGCCAAATGGCGCCAGGCCAGGCGCGGGACGCAGGTAATGGTTGCTCCCTTGCCAAGTCCCGCAACGCCGCATGGCGCCATCTGCCGCGCAACCCTTCGGGCCGGGCCTGTTTTGGCGCGATGCGGCGTTTCTCGTCGCTTATTTGGAACGACCAAACTTCACTCCTCGTGCCTTGCTTCGCGCCAAAACAGGCTTCGGCGCGGCCGCGAACGAAACGTCAACAGACCCTAACGCCACGGCAGCTATAGCGGGCAGTGTGCCCAGATGGCCGGCCTTTTTCCAGCGGATACAAGCTGTTACTGTAGCCGGCCGAAAAGACCGAAAGCGCCATGGATCGGATTCACCGTTTGATGCGACCCATCCTATTGTTATTGAGCTGCCTGGGATTTAGCTTTCCGTCGTTCGCGACCATCAGCGAGAGCCACGGTTATGCCCAGTTCGGCACCCTCAAGTATGCGAAAGACTTCACCCACTTCGACTGGGTGAATCCCGATGCCCCGAAGGGGGGCCGTGTACGATTAATGGCTTCAGGCACGTTCGACACGCTCAACCCCTACACTTTCAAAGGGACCAGCCCGGCCGCGACGCCAGGGTTCTTCCAATATGGCATCAGTGAGCTGAACGAACCGTTGATGGTGGGAACGGGCGTTTATGATCCTTCCGGCGATGAGTCTGCTTCGGCCTACGGGCTTATCGCCGAAACCATCGAGTACAGCGACAACCATAGCTGGGTGGTATTCAATCTGCGCGATTCGGCTCGCTTTCATGATGGCCAACCGATCACGGCTTATGACGTAGCCTTTTCCTATCGTTTGCTGGTCAAGGATGGTCATCCGCGCTTTCGCACCGACCTGCAAGGCATCGAGCGCGTCGACATACTCAACCGCCACCGGATTCGCTTCGTATTCGACAAGCCCGGCAATCCGCTGCTGATCATGCGCCTCGGCGAACTACCGGTACTGCCGCAACATTATTGGAAAGACCGCGATTTCCGCGCCACGACGTTCGAGCCACCACTGGGTAGCGGCCCTTACCGCATCAGCGAGGTGCAACCGGGACGCCGGGTAACCTTCGAGCGGGTGAAGGACTGGTGGGGCGCGGAGCTTCCAGCCAACCGCGGCAAATACAATTTCAACCGTGTCGACGTCGAGTTCTATCGAGACAGCACGGTTGCATTCGAAGCTTTCAAGGTCGGCGAATTCGACTTCTACATCGAGCATCAGGCGAAGAACTGGGCCAACGGTTACCAGTTTCCCGCTGTTCTGCGCGGTGACGTGATCCGCGCTGAAATCCCGCATCAGATCCCCACCCAGACGCAGGCGCTGTTCATGAACGGGCGCAGGCAGACCTTTGCCGACATCAGGATTCGTCAGGCCTTGGGCATGATGTTCGATTTTGAATGGACCAACCGCGCGCTGTTCTATGGCGCTTATCAGCGCAGCGAAAGCTACTATCCGAACAGCGACTTCGCGGCGACCGGCACACCGAAAGGAGGTGAATGGTTGCTGTTGTCGCCTTTCCGCGACCAGTTGCCCGCCGAACTATTCACCGAGCCCTACGAACTGCCGAAAACGGACGGGCGCGGTATTCCACGCGACACCTTGCGCGAAGCGCTCAACCTACTCAATCAAGCTGGCTGGAAACTGACGGCTGATGGTCTTCGCGACCACGCAGGCCGCGCTTTCCAGTTCGAGATTCTGCTCGTCAATCCGCGACTAGAGCGCATTCTTCAGCCTTACGTGGAAAATATGGCTCGCATTGGCATACAGGCTCGCTTGCGTACCGTTGATAGTGCGCAGTATAAGCAGCGCCTGGATCAATACGACTACGACATGATTCTGACAACGCTGGGTCAGAGCCTCAGCCCTGGCCTCGAACAGTGGCTGTATTTCCACTCCAGCCAGGTGAACGTCAAAGGTGGCCGCAATTACGCCGGCATCGCCAACCCATTGATCGATGAGCTGATCGGCAAATTGCTGGCGGCCAAAACCAGAGAAGAGCAGATCGCCGCCGCGCGCGCCATCGACCGCGTTTTGCTCTGGAATCACTACACCATCCCCAACTGGTACATCAGTTACCACCGCCTGGCGTACCGCAATCGGTTCGCCCATGTCACCACGCCGCCGTACACTCTCGGGTTGCGTGCCTGGTGGCTGAAGGATCTGGAGAAGGCTCAATGACAAGAAACATACGATTACCGATCCTGCATACGGGAATCCTTGCCGTGTTATGCCTTCTGGGCGTTGCCCAAGCGGCGCCCCGGCATGCATTGACGCTGTACGACGAGCCGGCCAAGTATCCCGCTGACTTCTCTCACTTCGATTACGTCAACCCCAATGCGCCCAAGGGCGGCACCCTACGACAGGCAGGCTTCGGCGGTTTCGATTCGCTCAACCCTTTCATCAATAAAGGCGTCGCTGCGGACGACATCGGCCTGATCTACGACACCCTGACGACCAGCAGCCTGGATGAACCTTTCACGGTTTACGGCCTGCTGGCAGAAAAGATCGAAAAGGGCCCGAACAATGAGTGGGTTCGCTTCCATCTACGGCCCGAAGCGCGCTTTCACGACGGCGAGCCGGTTGAGGCGGAAGATGTCGTATTTACCTTCGAGACGCTGATAAGCCAGGGCGCGCCGCACTACCGTGGCTATTACGCCGACGTAGAGAAAGCCGTGGCCGAAAGCCCACGCCGCGTGCGTTTCGACTTCAAGCATGGCGGCAACCGCGAACTGCCGCTGATTCTCGGACAATTACCGGTCCTGCCGAAGCACTGGTGGGCCGAACGGGACTTCACCTCCGGCAGCATGGAGCCGCCGCTAGGCAGTGGCCCCTATCGAATCGAACGCGCGGAAGCTGGACGCTCGGTGCGCTACGCCCGTGTCGAGGACTATTGGGGCAAGGACTTGGCCGTCAACCGCGGCTTTTACAACTTCGACCATGTGCACCACGATTACTACCGCGACAACACGGTAGCGCTACAGGCCTTCAAGGCCGGACATTTCGATTACTGGCTGGAAACCAGCGCGAAGAGCTGGGCGACCGCCTACGATACCGACGCGGTCCGAGACGGGCGGATCATTAAGGACGAGATCGCCAATCACAATCCGCAAGGCATGCAGGGCTTCATCTTCAATACTCGCCGACAACACCTTCAAGACATCAGGGTTCGAGAAGCCCTGGCGCTGCTGTTCGATTTCGAATGGACCAATCGCCAGCTGTTCAACGGCGCCTATACCCGCACGACCAGCTACTTCGACAATTCGGAACTCGCCTCCTCGGGCATGCCGAGCGAGAACGAGTTGAGCATTCTCGAACCCCTGCGTGGCCAAATACCCGAAGAGGTGTTCGAAAAACCCTTCGAACTGCCGCAGACCAACGCCGACGGCATGATCCGAGAGCAGCAGCGCCGCGCTTACGAGCTACTCACCGACGCAGGCTGGAAGATTGAAAACGATCGCATGGTGGATGCCGAGGGCAAGCCGGTAAAACTGGAGTTTCTGCTGGTACAGGCCGACTTCGAACGGGTGCTCCTCCCGTACAAGCGCAACCTTGCCGGCCTGGGGATCGAGCTGGAGATCCGCCGGGTCGACGTATCTCAATACATCAACCGGTTGCGCTCGCGCGACTACGACATGATCGTTAGCGGTTTCGGCCAATCCAGCTCTCCGGGCAACGAACAGCGCGAGTACTGGCATTCAGCGAGTGCGGACAATCCCGGCAGCCGCAACTTCATTGGGCTGAAGGACCCAGCCATCGATACGCTGGTGGAAAAGCTGATCGCCGCCGACTCGCGTGAAGAGCTGATCACCCGCACCCGCGCATTGGATCGCGTACTGCTTTGGGGGCACTACGTGATTCCGAACTGGCACATCAAGACCTGGCGTGTGGCGTACTGGAATCATCTGGCTCACCCCGAAACGACACCTCGTTACGATATTGGCCTGATGACTTGGTGGCACAAGCCCAACGTCGACAGCCCCGATCCGCAAGAGCCCATCACAGAATCAGACGCCAGCGACTCCACCCGAGCAGCGGAGCGATAGGCATGCTGGCGTACATTTTCCGGCGTCTGCTGCTGATCATTCCCACCCTGTTCGGCATCCTGCTGATCAACTTCATCATTATCCAGGCCTCGCCTGGGGGGCCGGTCGAGCAGGCGATCGCCAAACTCGAAGGGTTCGAAGGCGCGACGAGCCGCATTGCAGGCGGTGGCTCCGAAGTGGCTACCGGCAGCAATAGCTATCGGGGCGCGCAAGGGCTAGACCCGGACCTGATCGCCGAGATCGAACGTCTGTACGGCTTCGACAAACCGGCACCGGAACGTTTCTGGATCATGCTCAGCAACTATCTGCGCCTGGATTTCGGCGAAAGCTTCTTCCGTGACGCCAAGGTGACCGATCTGATCATCGAAAAGATGCCGGTGTCGATCTCGCTGGGGCTATGGAGCACGCTGATCATGTATCTGGCGTCGATACCGCTGGGTATCGCCAAGGCGACTCGTCATGGCAGCCCTTTCGATGTCTGGACCAGTTCGGCGATTATCATCGGCTATGCGATACCGGCATTTCTGTTCGCCATCCTGCTGATCGTGCTGTTTGCCGGTGGCAGCTACTGGAACTGGTTTCCGTTGCGAGGGCTGTCTTCGGGCAATTTCGATGAGCTGACGCTGGGCGGCAAGATTCTCGACTACTTCTGGCACTTGGCGCTTCCGGTCACGGCTCTGGTCATCGGCAACTTCGCGACCCTGACCCTGCTGACGAAAAATAGCTTTCTCGACGAAATCAACAAGCAGTACGTGATCACGGCACGAGCCAAGGGCCTGAGCAAGAATCGCGTTCTCTACGGCCATGTCTTTCGCAACGCAATGCTGATCATCATCGCGGGTTTTCCAGCAGCCTTCATCGGTATGTTCTTCACCGGTTCGCTGTTGATCGAAGTGATCTTCTCGCTCGACGGCCTTGGCCTGCTCAGCTTCGAAGCCGCCATCAACCGCGACTATCCCGTCGTGTTCGGCACCCTCTTCCTGTTCACCCTCCTCGGCTTGGTGGTCAAGCTGATCGGTGATCTGACCTACACACTGGTCGATCCGCGAATCGATTTCGAAAGCAGGGAGGCCTGAGATGCAGCTGTCGCCGCTGAATCAGCGCCGCTTCGCCCTGTTCAAAGCCCACAAACGCGGCTGGTGGTCGCTGTGGATATTTCTCACCCTGTTCGTGCTGAGTCTCGGAGCCGAGCTGATTGCCAACGACAAGCCGATCGTGGTGCGCTTCGACGGCGGCTGGTATTTCCCCGTATTCGAACGCTATCCGGAGACGGTGTTCGGCGGCGAATTCCCGCTGCAGGCCGATTACAAGGGGCCGTACATTCAGGAGCTGATCGAAAAGAAGGACGGCTGGATGATCTGGCCACCGATTCCATTCCATCACTCCAGCATCAATTACGACCTTCAGGTGCCTGCGCCCGCCCCGCCATCTTGGAGTAACTGGCTGGGTACCGATGATCAGGGCCGCGACGTATTGGCCCGGATCATCTACGGTTTCCGCATCTCGGTATTGTTCGCGCTGACCCTGACGCTGATCAGTTCGGTGATAGGCGTCGTAGCCGGTGCGTTGCAGGGCTTCTACGGCGGCTGGGTGGATCTCGTCGGTCAGCGGGTCCTGGAAATCTGGTCCGGATTGCCGGTGCTCTATCTGCTCATCATCCTTGCGAGCTTCGTGCAGCCGAATTTCTGGTGGTTGCTTGGCATCATGCTGCTGTTTTCCTGGATGAGCCTGGTCGATGTCGTGCGCGCCGAGTTCTTGCGTGGACGCAACCTCGAATACGTCCGCGCTGCACGGGCGTTGGGCATGCGCAACGGCGCAATCATGTTCCGTCACATCCTTCCGAATGCGATGGTGTCGACCATGACCTTCATGCCGTTCATCCTGACCGGAGCAATTGGCACGCTAACCGCGTTGGACTTCCTTGGCTTCGGCCTGCCGCCTGGTGCCCCATCGCTGGGCGAACTGGTCGCGCAAGGCAAGGCGAATCTGCAGGCGCCTTGGCTTGGCATCAGTGCATTCATGGTGTTGGCCGTCATGCTGACTCTGCTGGTATTCATCGGCGAGGCCGCTCGCGATGCCTTCGATCCAAGGAAATAGCATGGCTGAGAATCTGATAGAGGTCCGCGATCTGGCCGTCGAGTTCGCCACCGGGGACCGGGTTCAGCGGGTCGTAGAAGGTGTTAGCTTCGATATCCGCAAGGGCGAGACCCTGGCACTGGTGGGTGAAAGCGGTTCCGGCAAGTCCGTCACGGCTCATTCGATCCTGCGCCTGCTGCCCTACCCGCTCGCCCAACATCCAGCCGGTGAAATCCGCTACTCCGGTGAAGACCTGCTCAAGGCAACCGAAAAACGCATGCGTGGCATACGTGGCGACCGCATCGCCATGGTGTTCCAGGAGCCGATGACATCGCTGAATCCGCTGCATACCGTTGGCAAGCAGATCAATGAAGTGCTGCAGATTCACAAGGGCCTCAACGGCAAAGCCGCCACGGCACGCACCCTCGAGCTTCTCGAACTGGTCGGCATTCCAGAACCTGCCAAGCGTATTCGTGCCTATCCGCACGAACTGTCAGGCGGTCAGCGTCAACGTGTGGTGATCGCCATGGCGCTGGCGAACGAACCCGAACTGCTCATCGCCGATGAACCGACCACAGCGCTGGACGTAACGGTCCAGTTGAAAATCCTGGAGCTGCTCAAGGATCTGCAGGCACGCCTGGGCATGGCGCTGTTGCTGATCAGCCATGATCTAAACCTCGTTCGCCGAATCGCTCATCGTGTATGTGTCATGCAGAGCGGTCGCGTCGTCGAACAAGCGCATTGCGAAGAATTGTTTCGTTCGCCACAGCACCCCTATACCCGGGAGCTACTTGCGGCGGAGCCGAGCGGCGGTCCGGTAACAGTTGAAGCACCATCGCCGACGCTGCTGGAAGTGAATAATCTGCGCGTCTGGTTCCCTATCAAGAAGGGGTTATTCAGGCACACCGTCGATCACATCAAAGCGGTTGATGGCGTCACCTTCAGCTTGCCTAAGGGCCAGACGCTGGGCATCGTCGGGGAAAGCGGCTCGGGGAAATCTACGTTGGGGCTTGCAATCCTGCGGCTGCTAGCCAGCAATGGCGAAATCCGGTTTCAGGGTCAAGCACTGGAGAAGATGTCGCAACGTTTGGTACGTCCGTTGCGGCGTCAAATGCAGGTCGTATTTCAAGATCCATTCGGTAGCCTCAGTCCCCGAATGTCGGTCGGCCAGATTGTTGGCGAAGGGCTTGGCATTCATGGAATGGGCAATGCGGAGGAACAGGCGCAGGCAATCATCGATGCGCTGGTCGAGGTTGGGCTCGACCCGGAGAGCCGCCACCGCTATCCCCACGAATTCTCGGGGGGCCAGCGGCAGCGTATCGCGATAGCCAGAGCCCTGGTGCTCAAGCCGGAGCTGATCCTGCTCGATGAGCCAACCTCAGCGCTGGATAGAACCGTACAGCGGCAAGTCGTGGAGCTACTACGCTCGCTACAGGCCAAGTACAACCTGACCTACCTGTTCATCAGCCACGATCTGGCGGTGGTAAGAGCTCTGAGCCACCAGATGATGGTCGTCAAGCAAGGCAAGGTCGTTGAACAGGGAGTGGCCGAGGCTATCTTCGCCACCCCCCAACATCCATATACACAGCAGTTGCTGGAATCCGCCTTCATGGTGCCAGCGGCTGAACAACCAGAAGAGGGACAAGCACATGGGTTTTCTTACCGGTAAGCGCGTACTGATCGTTGGCGTCGCCAGCAAATTGTCGATCGCCTCGGGTATCGCCGCCGCCATGCATCGCGAAGGCGCTGAGCTGGCTTTTACCTATCAGAACGAAAAGCTCAAGGGGCGCGTCGAAGAGTTCGCCGCCGGCTGGGGCTCAGGTCCGGAGCTGTGCTTCCCCTGCGACGTCGCCAATGACGATGAAATCGTCCGGGTCTTTGAAGAGCTAGGCAAGAAGTGGGACGGCCTGGACGGCATCGTTCACTCGGTCGGGTTTGCACCAGGCGATCAGCTCGACGGCGACTTCACCGATGTCACCACTCGCGATGGCTTCAAGATCGCTCACGACATCAGCGCCTATAGCCTGGTCGCCCTGGCCAAGGCCGGTCGCCCGATGATGAAGGGCCGTAACGGCGCCATCCTCACCCTCTCCTACCTGGGCGCCGAGCGCACCATGCCTAACTACAACGTCATGGGCATGGCCAAGGCCAGTCTTGAAGCAGGCGTTCGTTACCTAGCCGGTAGCCTCGGCCCAGAGGGCACCCGCGTCAACGCCGTATCCGCAGGCCCGATCCGCACCTTGGCGGCATCTGGCATCAAAAGCTTCCGCAAGATGCTGGCAGCCAACGAGAAGCAGACACCGCTGCGTCGCAACGTCACCATCGAAGAAGTGGGTAATGCCGGCGCGTTCCTCTGCTCGGATCTCGCTTCCGGTATCAGTGGTGAAATTCTCTACGTCGACGGTGGCTTCAATACCACCGCAATGGGTGCGATCGAAGACTGAACCAGCGCCCATAAAAAACCCGCACCAAGTGCGGGTTTTTTTGCGCCTAAGTGAATCGAATTAGAAGGTTTCGATGTCAGCGTTGGCGTGCAGCATCTGCCGGTAGGCAGCAAAATCCTGCTGACCACTACGCGAAGCAAGGAAACGGCGATAGCTTTGCTTGTCTTCCTCCGACAGTTCAGCGTTCGGCTCGCTGACTCCGCTTAGACGAACGACTACAAAGTCCCCACCGGGAAGCCGGACGCTGCCGTAAGTCGGCGTTTCATTCGTCTCCGGCTTCGGCATCCGGAACACCTGCTGAAGCACTGCCGGATCAACGCCTTCCTGATTGCGCGAAGCAGCCTCTACCGGCTGCCATTGCTGCTCAGCCTGCACGCCTTCACGCAGACTGGCAACCAGCGACTCGCCTGCCTCACGCGCCTGCTCAGCCGCTTTGCTGCGCTGCAGTTGAGCGACGATGTCGCCTTTCACCACATCGAACGGCTGCACTTCCGGTTGTAGATGCTCTTTCACACGCACCGCAACAACGGTGTCCGGATCCAGTTCGATGACACCGCTGTTGGCACCATCTATCAGAACCTCTTCGCTGAACGCCGCCTGGATAACCTGCCTATTGGCTGCAACACCACTGCCGCCGCCCTCACGTCCGAACGCCTCGGTCGTATGTACGGACAAGCCTAGCTCCTGAGCCGGCTGGGCCAGATCGGACGACTCGAACGCGGTATCTTCCAACAGCTTGGCTGCCTCTACGAAACGCTGCTCGACCTGCTGCACCTTGAGCTCACGAACCAGCTCCGGTTGCATGCTTTCCAGCGTAGGGACTTCAGGTGACTGCACACCCAACAGCTTGATCAGATGCCAGCCAAAGTCAGACCGGACCGGAGCTGATACCTGTCCTTCTTCGAGCGCATACAGCGCTTCCTCAAACGCGGGGTCATAGACCCCCTGACCGGCGAAGCCCAGATCGCCCCCTTCAGTGGCCGAACCCGGGTCGTCGGAGGTTTCCTTGGCCAATGCCGCGAAATCCTCACCAGCGGCCACGCGCTTGGCAATTTCGTCGATCTTCGCCTTGGCCTCAGCGTCGCTGGAGTTATCGGCCTCGATCAGAATATGCGCCGCACGGCGCTGCTCGGCAAGATTGGCGATGCGCTGCTGATAGAGATTCGCCACTTGCTCGTCCGAGACATCGACCTGATCGAAGAACGACTCCTTCTTCAGCTCGACGTACTGAAGAACGACCTGCTCAGGCGAGAGGAAACGATCCGTGTTCTGCTCGTAGTACTCTCGCGCCTCATCGTCACTGACTTCAATCACGGTCGTATCTGCCGGCACGGTAATAGTGGCGAAATCGCGAGTTTGCTGCTCCAGTCGAGCAAAGGCTTCGATCTGATCATCCGTGACGAAACCGGAACCAGAGATACCGGCACGCAGCTGCCCAATGAGCATTTCCTGCTTCAGCAGCTCGCGAAACTGGAATCGGGTATAGCCCATCTGCTGAATGACCTGATCGAACCGTGACGCGTTGAAAACGCCGTCGACGAGAAACTCAGGTGTCTGCAGTATCAGCTGATCGAGCGCAGCCTCGGAGAAGGCGAAATCGGCTTCATGAATGCCTTGTAACAAAAGCGCACGATCAATCAGCGCTTGCAGAGATGATTCGCGGACTAACTTGTCGTCCAGCAGCGAAGGGTCGAAGTTACCGCCCAACTGCTGGGTCAGCTGTCGGCGCTGCATGTTCATTGCCTGGTTGAGCTCATCCTGCGAGATTTCTTCGCCATTGACCTCCGCGGCCGTTCGGCTGTTGCCCGCGCTATTGAAGATGGCCTCGAAGCCTGTAAGCGCCAACAGCACAACGATGATGCCGATGATGGTTTTGGCAATCCAACCTTGTGAATTGTCCCTGATGTTCTGAAGCATGCGTCCCCCAGGAGTCAGCTGCGCAATGATCGTTGCAGCGCGGGTGGAATCCGAATAAAAGAAAGGCGCATCCAGGGATGCGCCTCTTGGAGCTTTGGAGCGGTTGGACCTTATCCCCCAGGCCCGAACGCAACAGGCCGTGCCTGTTCGATTAACCGCTCCAAGCCAGGGCCAGCGCTAACTGACAACTGGCCGGATCGAAAACGCTTAGTTGACAGCGTCTTTTAGAGCTTTGCCGGCTTTGAAACCTGGGATCTTGGCGGCGGCAATGTTGATTGGCTTGCCGGTCTGGGGGTTACGGCCAGTACGGGCGGCGCGTTCCTTGACAGCGAAAGTACCGAAACCAACCAGTACCACTGAATCACCAGCCTTCAGAGCACCAGTGACGGATTCAATCACTGCATCCAGCGCGCGGCCAGCAACAGCTTTCGGGATATCAGCAGATGCAGCGATGGCATCGATCAGTTCCGACTTGTTCACTCTAAGTCCCCTTATTTCTGTTGAGTCGTATCTTTAATTTTTTAGGTGTAAGCAAAGCGGTGTCGAAATAGCGACGACACAAGGGGCCGGCTTATATCAAGGCCGGCGAAAATGTGTCAACAAAGCCTTTCAGACTAATGCGTGCTGATTCGCTCCTTGGAATCAGACTCGCGCTTGTCGTCCTTTGCAACAATCTCGGGAGCCGCATCGGGCAAGGGCTCCGGCGCGTATTGCAGCGCAATTTGGAGGACTTCGTCAATCCACTTCACCGGTTTAATCTGCAGGTCCTGCTTAATATTCTCAGGAATCTCTTTCAGATCACGCTGATTTTCTTCGGGAATGATCACAGTCTTGATTCCACCCCGATGCGCGGCGAGCAGTTTCTCTTTCAGTCCACCGATAGCCAATACCTGACCACGCAATGTGATTTCTCCGGTCATCGCAACTTCGGCGCGAACCGGAATCTGCGTAAGCGCTGATACGAGCGCCGTGCACATTCCAATCCCCGCGCTCGGTCCATCCTTGGGCGTTGCGCCTTCCGGCACGTGAATATGGATATCCTGCTTCTCGTGAAAATCCACCGGGATACCCAGACTTTTAGCTCGGCTACGCACGACCGTAAGCGCCGCGGTGATCGACTCGCCCATTACATCACCGAGCGAACCCGTCTTGGTCAACCGGCCCTTGCCAGGCACCACGGCGGCCTCAATCGTCAGCAGCTCGCCGCCAACCTGGGTCCAGGCCAACCCCGTCACCTGGCCGACCTGATCCTGCTGTTCGGCAAGCCCGTAGCGGAACTTGCGAACGCCAAGGAAATGCTCGAGCGATTCGGCGGTAACCGTCACCTCGAAGCTCTTCTCCGCAGCATGTTCCTTGACCACTTTTCGGCAGACCTTCGCCACTTGGCGTTCCAGGCTGCGAACGCCCGCCTCGCGAGTGTAATAACGGATGATGTCGCGAATCGCCTCTTCCTCGAACAGCAGCTCGGTCTTTTTCAGCCCGTTGGCCTGTATCTGCTTCGGAACCAGGTAACGAATCGCGATGTTGATTTTCTCGTCTTCGGTGTACCCCGGAAGACGAATGATCTCCATACGATCCAGCAACGGAGCCGGGATATTCATGGAGTTCGCAGTACAAAGGAACATCACATCGGACAGGTCATAGTCGACCTCGAGGTAATGGTCGTTGAAATTATGGTTCTGCTCGGGGTCTAGCACTTCAAGCAACGCGGACGCCGGATCGCCACGCATGTCGTTGCCCATCTTGTCGATCTCATCGAGCAGGAATAGCGGATTGCGCACGCCGACCTTGCTCATCTTCTGGATCAACCGGCCAGGCATCGAACCGATATAGGTACGCCGATGGCCTCTGATCTCAGCCTCGTCCCGCACCCCACCCAGCGCCATCCGCACGAACTTGCGGTTAGTGGAACGCGCAATGGACTCCGCCAGCGAAGTTTTACCCACGCCCGGCGGGCCGACCAGGCAGAGCACCGGCCCCTTGAGCTTTTTCACGCGTTTCTGGACCGCAAGGTACTCAAGAATGCGATCTTTGACCTCCTCGAGACCGTAATGGTCTGCGTCGAGCACTTCCTCAGCCTTCGCCAAATCCAGACGCACCTTACTCGCGGCCTTCCACGGTACATTTACCAGCCAGTCGATATAAGTCCGCACGACAGTCGCTTCGGCCGACATCGGCGACATCTGCTTTAACTTATTCAGCTCGGTCGTCGCCTTGGCGTGGGCATCCTTGCTCAGGCCAGCATTCTCGATGCGCTTCTTCAGGTCATCGATTTCGTTATGACCTTCGTCGATATCGCCCAGCTCTTTCTGAATGGCCTTCATCTGCTCGTTCAGATAGTACTCACGCTGGCTTCGCTCCATCTGCTTCTTTACGCGGCCGCGAATTCGCTTTTCCACTTGAAGCAGATCGATTTCGGCATCAAGCAGCGCCAGTACGTGCTCGACCCGGGCCGGCAGATCGATGATTTCGAGAATCGCCTGTTTTTGCTCGATCTTGAGCGCCATATGCGCGGCCATCGTATCGACCAGACGCGCCGGCTCATCGATGCTGGCAAGTGATGAAAGCACCTCAGTAGGGACCTTCTTGCCAAGTTGAACGTACTGTTCGAACTGACTCAGCAGACTGCGAGTGAAAACTTCCGCTTCGCGCTCTTCGATGTCGGACTCATCGATCAACGACACCTCAGCGCGACAATGGTCGTCCACGTCGTAAAAGCGATCTATGACGCCACGCTGCTCGCCCTCAACGAGAACCTTGACGGTGCCGTCCGGAAGCTTGAGCAACTGCAGCACGGTCGCAACCGTGCCTACACGGTAAAGCCCGTCTTCAGCCGGATCGTCATCGGCCGGGTTTTTCTGGGCCAGCAGCAGTATTTGCTTGTCACCAGCCATGGCGGATTCGAGCGCCTCGATGGACTTTTCTCGGCCAACGAACAGCGGAATCACCATGTGCGGGTAAACCACGACGTCGCGCAGTGGCAAAAGGGGCAATTCGATGGTTGTCTTCATAAATTCAGCTCTACGACGGCCATACGGCGGTGAACGGGAAACACCCTGGCAATCAAGATGAGGGCGTGCAGGGCAAAAAACAAGGCGGCGGCAGAAAAGCAAAGGGGCCCGGAGGCCCCTTGTTATGTTACGCGTCCGGCGCAGCCTTCGCAGGCGGCTCACTGCTCTCGTAAATAAGCAGCGGCTGGGAAGTCCCTTCGATGACGCTTTCGTCGATGACCACCTTGCTGACATCCTTCTGCGAAGGAATTTCATACATGGTATCGAGCAGCACGCCTTCCAGGATCGAACGCAGACCACGCGCTCCGGTCTTGCGCTCCAAGGCACGACTAGCCACGGCCTTGAGTGCATCGGTACGGAACTCGAGATCTACGCCTTCGAGCTCGAACAACTTCCCATACTGTTTGGTCAGCGCGTTCTTGGGTTCGGTCAGGATCTGAATCAGCGCCGCCTCGTCCAGCTCATCGAGGGTCGCAATGACCGGCAGACGACCGACGAACTCTGGAATCAGGCCGAACTTGACCAGATCGTCAGGCTCCACGGCACGCAACGACTCACCGATCTTCTTGCCCGGATCCTTGCTGCGAACCTCGGCATTGAAGCCGATGCCGCCCTGGGTCGAGCGGCCCTGGATAACCTTCTCCAGACCAGCGAACGCACCGCCACAGATGAATAGGATATTGCGCGTATCGACCTGCAGGAACTCCTGCTGCGGATGCTTTCGACCACCCTGCGGCGGAACCGAAGCGACCGTACCTTCGATCAGTTTGAGCAGTGCCTGCTGTACACCTTCGCCCGACACATCGCGGGTAATCGAAGGGTTGTCTGACTTGCGGGAAATCTTGTCGATCTCATCGATGTAGACAATGCCCATTTGAGCCTTCTCGACATCGTAATCGCATTTCTGCAACAGCTTCTGAATGATGTTTTCAACGTCCTCGCCTACGTAGCCCGCCTCGGTGAGGGTGGTGGCGTCGGCAATGGTGAACGGCACATTCAACAGCCGTGCGAGCGTCTCGGCGAGCAGCGTCTTACCCGAACCGGTCGGCCCGATCAGCAAAATGTTGCTCTTGCCCAGTTCGACTTCTTCCTTCTTGTCGCGCTGGTTGAGTCGCTTGTAATGGTTGTAAACAGCCACTGCCAAGATCTTCTTGGCGCGCTCCTGACCAATGACGTACTGGTCGAGAATGCCGCTGATCTCTTTGGGTGCAGGCAGTTTTTGCGCGCTGCTTTCAGCCTGTGCCTCTTGCACCTCCTCACGGATGATGTCATTGCACAGGTCGACGCACTCGTCGCAGATAAAGACCGAGGGTCCGGCAATCAACTTGCGTACTTCATGCTGGCTTTTGCCGCAGAAAGAGCAATAGAGCAGCTTGCCGGAATCCTCGCCGTTGCGGGTGTCAGTCATTCGATCGATCCAATCGGGGAAGGCTTGAAACACAAGATGAAGGCAATCGTGGGCTTTTTCAAGCCCACGCTACAGCCGGATATCGCCGGGCGGTGTGATCAGACTGCCATCTGCCGCTGGGCCAAGACCTGGTCGATCAGGCCGTACTTGACAGCTTCTTCGCCACTCATGAAGTTGTCACGGTCGGTGTCGCGCGCAATCACTTCCATCGGCTGGCCAGTGTGTGCAGCCATTACCTTGTTCAGCCGCTCGCGAATCGTGAGAATTTCGCGAGCGTGAATTTCGATGTCAGACGCCTGCCCCTGGAAACCACCCAGCGGCTGGTGAATCATCATGCGCGAATGCGGCAAGCAGTAACGCTTGCCCGCTGCGCCGCCCGTCAGCAACAGGGCGCCCATGCTGCAGGCCTGACCGATGCAAATCGTGGAAACGTCGGGCTTGATGAACTGCATCGTGTCGTAAATCGACATGCCTGCAGTAACCGAACCACCGGGGGAATTGATGTACAGGTGAATGTCCTTCTCGGGGTTTTCCGCCTCGAGGAACAGCATCTGCGCAACGATCAGGTTGGCCATGTAATCTTCCACTTGGCCGACCATGAAGATCACCCGCTCCTTCAGGAGACGGGAATAGATGTCATACGCGCGCTCGCCACGAGCAGACTGCTCGATGACCATCGGCACCAGGCCGCCAGCCGCTTGGATATCTGGTGCTTGCATAAACGGATTGCCGGACATTTCCAACGAAACTCCCTATGTCATGCCGCAAAGACATAAGCCAGCACGAGGCTGGCTTATGAATGCATATAAACGGTGAAGAGACTCAGGCAGCTTGCGGAGCTTCCGCAGGCTTCACTGCTTCTTCGTAGGAGACCGATTTGTCGGTCACTTTAGCCTGCTGCAGGACAGTATCTACAACTTGCTCTTCGAGCACAACAGAACGGACTTCGTTCAATTGCTCGTCGTTCTTGTAGTACCAGGACACGACCTGCTCCGGCTCTTGGTAAGCGGAAGCCATTTCCTCGATCAGTTCGCGAACACGTGCGTCATCAGGCTTGAGCTCGTACTGCTTGACCACTTCGGCGACGATCAGGCCCAGCACGACACGGCGCTTGGCCTGTTCTTCGAACAGCTCCGCCGGCAGTTGGTCAGGTTTGATGTTGCCGCCGAACTGCTGAACGGCTTGAACGCGCAAACGGTTCACTTCGTTGTCGATCAGTGCTTTCGGCACTTCGATCGGATTGGCACTAACCAGCCCTTCCATGACCTGATTCTTGACCTTGGTCTTGATGGCTTGGCGCAGCTCGCGCTCCATGTTCTTTTTCACTTCGGCACGGAAACCTTCGAGACCACCTTCCTGTACGCCGAACTGAGCGAAGAACTCATCGTTCAGTTCCGGCAGCTGAGGGGCCTCGACACTGTTTACGGTAACGGTGAATTCTGCAGTTTTACCGGCGAGGTCGAGATTCTGGTAGTCCTCCGGGAAAGTCGGGGTGATGACCCGCTCTTCACCAGCCTTGGCGCCAACCAGCGCGGATTCGAAGCCTGGAATCATGCGACCGGATCCCAGCACGAGCTGGGTGCCTTGCGCCGAACCACCGGCGAAGGCTTCACCGTCGATCTTGCCGACGAAATCGATGTTCAGCTGATCGCCGTCTTCGGCAGCACGGTCGGCCTTTTCAAAACGAGTGTTCTGCTTGCGCAGGATTTCGAGCATGTTGTCGACGTCGGCATCTGCCACTTCGGCCTGCATGCGCTCGATCTCGACGCCTTCGAAGCTGGCAACCTTGAACTCGGGGAAAACTTCGAAAGTCGCGACGTATTCCAGATCTTTGCCCTTCTCGAACACTTTCGGCTCGACGGCAGGCGCGCCGGCGGGGTTCAGCTTCTCGGCTACCACGGCTTCGTAGAAGGTGGCCTGGATCAGATCGCCCAGCGCTTCCTGGCGTGCGGCAGCTTCATAGCGCTGACGAATGACGCTCATCGGCACCTTGCCGGGACGGAAACCTGGGATCTTTGCACGGCTGGCGGTCTGTTGCAGACGCTTGTTGACTTCGTTCTCGATGCGCTCGACCGGCACGCCAATGGTCATGCGGCGCTCAAGAGCGGAGGTGCTTTCAACAGAAACTTGCATGGATTTTCCTCGTTGCACAGACATAAGCCGGCGTTCCGGCCCCAGAATGGGCAAGCATTCTAGTGGCTCGAATCATAGAAGTCACCCCGCTCGTCAGGACACAACCAAACGGAGCTTTGCCCCGAGTTAAAAGGCGGTTTCGGCGGAAAAGCGCGACCGGATGCCCCAGCGCCAACTGGAGCCATTCGGCACAGGCATTACGACCAACTGAAGGTCGTAGGCGAAGCAACTGTCCCGTTTCCGGCTATTGGATGCAGTCACAAAAGGGAAGCGTTCCGCCCGGCGGAATCGTAAGTTTGCTGCTCACGCATCGAACGACGCATCTCGGGGGAAATAAAGTCAGCGCACATGCAGCAGTACCACGGCTGGTCTACTGTCTTAGATACCAGAGCATCGGTGCTCTACTGGATGGTTCGAACATGACTGAAGATATCGGGAAGCTGGTACTGAGAGTATCGGTTGGTGTGCTGATCTTGTTGCATGGAATATCGAAACTGCAGAACGGCATAGGCGGTATTGAGGGGATGCTGGAAAGCCATGGGCTGCCCACGCTCCTCGCTTATGGCGTCTACCTTGGTGAAGTGGTCGGGCCCGTGCTGGTGATCATCGGTCTGTTCACACGTGTTGGGGCGGTACTTATGGTTGGCAATATGGCGGTAGCCTTTACCTTGGCGCATATGCAGGAGCTTTTTTCGCTCGGCCAGATGGGTGGCTGGGCGCTCGAATTACAAGGCATGTTCCTCTTCGGTTCGATCGCTATCGCGCTACTCGGTGCCGGCAGGTACAGCGCTGGCGGGATCAACGGACGGTTCAATTAAGATCGATAGGCAACGCCGTGTGCCGTTTACTATGATCAGCGCCATGACAGCCTCGGTTCAGATCCGCCAACCCTGCCCACCCACCGCTTGCAACTGCGGCCGAGAGCAGTTGTTGGACAAGCCCAAAAGCGATGCGCGCATCCTTCGCTTGACCCTTCATGAAGAGAATCGGCTGCTGGAGCGGCTGGAGAACCTGACCAGCATGGGCGACCTCGAGCGCATGCAGCAGCGGATGCACCAGCAATTGGGCATTCGCGTGGAGATCGCGCCGGGACACAACGAAGTGCGCAGCATGCGCGGCATCCGCATTGAGATAGCCGAGCTGCCTGGGCTGTGTCGTAAAACGCGCCAGTCGATTCCCGCCGCGATTCGACGGGCATTACAGAAGCGCCCGGAAATCGCCTTCAGTCTCCTCAACGCCCACGACTTGTTGCGCGATGCCTGATGATCCGCCGTTGCGTCTAACCAGAACCGGCAATAGCGCTCCGTGACACCTTCTGCGATAGTTGTCCGACCTGTCGCGTTGCGGCTGGTACGCCGCTCGCTCACAAGGCATTCGGCGCTCGTGACGCCCGTCGATATTCGCTGCGCCCACCTCCCGCAGCTCTCCGCGTCCTTTCGCGCTACCCGCGCGTTCGATGGCCGACCCGCTATCGTTACACCCGTCGCTGCTCGCCAGCGCCCGGTCGTTCGCTAAATAAAACTAAGATCGATCCGAACAAGGACGCCTCATGAAACTGACCCGTTGCTTTGCTGCGCTGGCTGCCGCTGCGGCCCTGTCTGCCACCTTCGCCGCTTCGGCCCGCGAATACTCCGTTTCCACCGTGCTGTCCGATGCCTTTCCGTGGGGCCAGGCGGCGCAAAAATGGGCCGATCTGGTCGAGGAACGCTCCGGAGGCGAAATCACCTTGCGTGTTTACCCCAACGCGCAACTGGTCGCCGGGGATCAAACTAAGGAATTCTCCGCCATGCGTTCCGGGCTGATCGACATGGCGGTCGGCTCGACCATCAATTGGTCGCCTCAGGTGCCGGAGCTGAACCTGTTCTCCCTGCCCTTCCTGATGGCCGATAGCGCCGATCTTGACGCCATCACCCAAGGCGACGCCGGCAAGCAGGCCTTCGCCGCCATCGAGAAGCGCGGCATCGTTCCACTGGCCTGGGGTGAGAACGGTTTTCGCGAAATATCCAACTCCTCCAAGCCGGTGAAAACCCCAGCCGATCTTGCCGGCCTGAAGATTCGGGTAGTTGGTTCCCCGCTGTTCCAGGACACCTTCACCGCATTGGGCGCCAACCCGACCCAGATGAGCTGGGCCGATGCCAAGCCAGCGCTCACCACTGGCGCGGTGGATGGCCAGGAAAACCCGCTGGCGGTGTTCGACGTCGCGCGCGTTGATCAGGTTGGCCAGAAATACCTGACACTTTGGCACTACATGGCCGACCCGCTGATCTTCGCGGTCAATCAGCGCGTCTGGAAACAACTGCCCGAAGCCGATCGCGAACTGCTGCGTCAGGCTGCCATCGACGCAGGCAAATGGGAGATCGAATTGTCGCGCAGCAGCGAGGCCAAGCGCCTGGAAGACATCCGCGCCCGCGGCGTTGAGGTCACCGAATTGTCTGATGCCGAGCACCAAGCGTTCGTCGACGCGACTCGCAGCGTACATGAGAAGTGGACGCAGAAGATCGGCGCAGAGCTGATCGAGGCGGCGCGCGCGGCCATCGCTGAGTAAACCGTTCTACCCGGCGGCACCGTGCCGCCGGGATTCGAGGAAATCCATGAACAATCGAAAGGACGCGCGCCTGGAGCGCGTACTGGGCACGCTGGCGCTGATATTTATCAGCCTGATCAGCTTGGCCAACGTAGTGGTGCGTTATTTCACCGATGCTTCCTTTGCTTTCACTGAAGAGCTTTCTGTCTTTCTGCTGGTCATCCTGACCTTTGCCGGCGCCTCCGTGGCAATGCGCAGTAACCGCCACATTCGCATTGGCTTGATCGAGCGCCTCTTTCCGCGCTTGCGCACATTCCTGATCCTCCTCCAATGGCTCGCCAGCATACTGGTGCTGGGTCTGGTGGTCTGGTTCGGTGGCCAGTTCGCCCTGGAAGAGTATCAATGGGAATCGGAGTCTCCCGGCCTTGGCCTGCCGAACTGGTGGTATGTGGTCTGGCTCCCATTGCTGGCTCTGTCGATGGCGGTGCGCCTTACTCAAATGACCGTCGACCGACTGCGCGGGAGGCTCTCTGATGAGCCCTGATTTCTGGATGCTCGCAAGCTTCCTGCTGTTGCTGCTGATCGGCGTGCCGGTGGCATTTTCTCTGGCGTTGTCGGGCGCGATCGGCATTCTTGCCGGGCTCTCGCCGGACATGTTGGCAACGCTCGGCACCAATACCTACAACGGCGTCGCCAAGTACCCGCTAATTGCCATTCCATTGTTCATACTCACCGGTCTGGTATTCGAGAAATCCGGCGTAGCGCTGCGTCTGGTGCGCTTCGCCCAGGCGGTGATCGGCCCACGTCATGGCGGCCTGGCGATGGTTGCGATCCTGGTGTGCCTGATCATGGGCGGAATGAGCGGATCGGGGCCGGCCGATGCTGCGGCGGTCGCCATGGTGATGCTGCCGAGCATGACTCGCGCGGGCTATCCCAAGCCGTTCTCCGCCACGCTAATTGCCGCCTCGGCTTCCACCGCCATCCTGATTCCGCCGTCCATCGCGCTGATCCTTTATTCCATCGTCGTACCCGGCGTGGACCTGCGTGCGCTGTTTGCTGCGGGCCTGTTTCCGGGAATCATCGCCGGCTTGGTACTGGTGCTGCCGGCCTGGCTGCTGGCCAGGCGTTATGGCTGGGAAAATCCGGAAGATACCGAGCGACCTCCCTTGGGCGAAAGCTTCCGCCAGGCGTTGCCCGCACTGTTCGCGCCAGTGCTGATCCTCGGCGGCCTGCGCAGCGGCCTGTTCACGCCGACCGAAGCGGCCGTAGCCGGCGTGGCTTACGGCGTACTGATCGGCCTGTTCGTCACTCGCGAACTGGATTGGCGCAACCTCTGGCGGCTTTGCGGCGAGGCTGCGGTGATTTCTGGCGTGGTCATGCTGATCATCGCTCTGGCTGGCATCTTCGCCTGGGCCGGGACGATGCTCGGCACGTTCCGTCATCTGGCCGAATGGCTGATTTCGCTATCGGACAACGGCACGGTACTGCTCATTCTGGTGATGATCGCCGTGCTGCTGGCCGGCATGTTGCTGGACGCTATCTCCATCTACCTGATCCTAATGCCCATTCTGATTCCTGTGATGCAGCACTTCGGCTGGAATCCGGTGTGGTTCGGCATTCTGCTGGCGATGAACATCGCCATCGGCCAGTTCACGCCACCGGTTGCAATCAACCTGATGGTCACGGCCGAAGTCGCCAAGATCCGTCTGGAGCAAACGGTCGGCTGGGCCATGCTGTTCGTACTGGTGATGGGAAGCGCACTGGTGCTGGTGGCGGTCTTCCCTGAAATCGCGCTGTGGCTACCGCGCGTGCTGGGATACGCGGTCTAGCGGTACGTCACACTCGCCGTTTTGCTCGATAGCGCGTGCAATGGCCCAACACCCCTGCACTTCAGCGGGGGCTTGCGCATCCGGTCTGCGGAAGCCCCCGATCTGGTTCCCCGTCCGACTGGACGCCGACACGCCTGACCCGCGACTCGCACGCATCATCGCATCGAGCAGCCATGTCAGTAGCCATCACATCCGATAGCGCTTCATCGCAGTCCATCAGGCCTGTCGACTACCGCTTCGCCAGAATTATCCAGCCTCAACATCTATAGTCATTCAAGCCGCAGCGAATCAGCGCCCTGTCAACGCGCGCAAGCATGACGTGCATTTTTGCAGATGCACTATGCGGCAAGCCTCATTGATACTGAGAAATTTGCACTCTAGGATCAGGACAGACGTATCCAATAACAACAATCGCTAGGACCACGCCATGACCCCGTCAAGTGCCATACCCACAGTCAAACTCCTGATCGGCGGTGAGCTGGTCGAGTCGTCCACCAGCGAGTGGCGCGACATCGTCAACCCGGCGACCCAGGAAGTGCTGGCCCGCGTGCCCTTCGCCACTGAAGCGGAGATGAACGCCGCCGTTGCCAGCGCCAAGGAAGCTTTCAAGACCTGGCGCAAGACGCCCATCGGTGTGCGCTCGCGGATCTTCCTCAAGTACCAGCAGCTGATTCGGGAAAACATGAAAGAGCTGGCGGCAATTCTTACCGCCGAACAGGGTAAGACCCTGCCCGACGCCGAGGGCGATGTGTTCCGCGGACTGGAGGTCGTCGAGCACGCCGCTGGCATCGGCAACCTGCAGCTGGGCGAGCTGGCCAACAACGTCGCCACTGGCGTCGACACCTATACGCTGCTGCAACCGCTGGGCGTTTGTGCCGGCATCACGCCGTTCAACTTCCCGGCGATGATTCCGCTGTGGATGTTCCCGATGGCCATCGCCACGGGAAATACGTTCGTGCTCAAGCCATCCGAGCAGGACCCGATGGTGACCATGCGCCTGGCCGAACTGGCGATGGAAGCCGGTGTGCCGCCGGGCGTGCTCAACGTCATCCATGGTGGCGCCGATGCAGTGAACATGATCTGCGATCACCCGGACATCAAGGCCGTTTCCTTCGTTGGCTCGACCAAGGTCGGCACCCATGTCTACAACCGCGCCAGCCAGGCCGGCAAGCGTGTGCAATGCATGATGGGCGCCAAGAACCACGGCATCATCCTGCCCGATGCGCACAAGGAGCAGACGCTCAACAACCTGCTTGGCGCAGCGTTCGGCGCGGCGGGTCAACGTTGTATGGCATTGTCGGTGCTGATTCTGGTCGGCGAGGCGCAGAACTGGTTGCCCGATCTGGTGGCCAAGGCCAAGACCCTGAAAGTCAACGCGGGTGCCGAAAACGATACCGATCTCGGTCCGGTTGTCTCTTGCGCAGCGCTTGATCGCATCAGCTCGCTGATCGAGCGCGGCGTTTCGGAAGGTGCCGAGTTGGTACTCGATGGGCGCAATCCACAGATCGCCGGTTACGACAAAGGCAACTTCGTTGCGCCGACCATCTTCTCCGGAGTGAAGCCTGAGATGAGCATCTACCGCGAAGAAATCTTCGGCCCGGTGCTCTGCGTGATGCAGGTCGACACCCTCGACGAGGCCATCGAACTGATCAACGCCAACCCCAACGGCAACGGCACCGCCCTCTTCACCCGCTCCGGCGCCGCGGCGCGGCATTTCCAGGAAGAGATCGACGTCGGCCAGGTGGGCATCAACGTACCGATTCCGGTGCCGGTGCCAATGTTCTCCTTTACCGGCTCGCGTGCCTCGAAGCTTGGCGACCTCGGTCCGTACGGCAAACAGGTGGTGCAGTTCTACACTCAGACCAAGACTGTCATCCAGCGCTGGTTCGATGAAAACGAAGTTGGCGGGCCGGTGAACACCACCATCAACCTCAAGTAACGCAATCGGCGCCGCGCACCAGCGGCGCCGCCTTTTCTCCACCAACAACCAGTCGCCACTAACAAGAAGAAGGAACGGCCATGCATATCGGTTTTCTGGGACTCGGCAACATGGGCGGGCCCATGGCCCACAACCTGCTAAAAGCCGGCCATCAGGTTAGCGTTTTCGATCTATCCGCCGCGGCGGTTTCCGGGCTGGTGGAAGCCGGCGCGAAGGAAGCGACCTCGCCCGCTGCGGTCGCAACGGGGGGTGTTGAGGTCATCATCACCATGCTGCCAGCGGCCGCGCATGTGCGTCAGGTCTATCTTGGTGACGATGGGCTGCTGGCCCACGTACCGGCCGGCGTATTACTGATCGACTCCTCAACCATCGACCCGATGAGTGCGCGTGAAGTCGCCGCAGCGGCAGCCAGCAATGGCAACCCCATGATCGACGCGCCGGTTTCCGGCGGCACTGTCGGCGCCGCAGCAGGCACATTGACGTTCATGGTCGGCGGCAGCGAGGCGGATTTCCAGAAAGCCCAGCCTATTCTCGCAACGATGGGCAAGAACATCGTCCATTGCGGCGGCAGCGGTAACGGGCAGGTGGCCAAGGTTGCCAACAACCTGTTACTCGGTATCTCCATGATCGGTGCCGCCGAAGCCATGTCCTTGGGCGTCGCGCTGGGGATGGACGCCAAGGTGCTGGCACGCGTGATCAATTCGTCCACCGGCCGCTGCTGGTCGTCTGAAATCTACAATCCCATTCCCGGCGTAGTGGAAAACAGCCCGGCCTCGCGCGACTACAGCGGCGGCTTCGGCACCGACCTGATGCTCAAGGATCTCGGCCTTGCCAGTGAAGCGGCGAAACAGGTGCGCCAGCCGGTTATCCTCGGTGGCCTCGCGCAGCAGCTGTACCAGGCCTTCAGCATGCAAGGCAACGGTGCGCTGGATTTTTCCGCGATCATCAAACTTTACCGCCAGGAGCATTGAGCATGACCCAGGCAGAAGCGCCGGTACTGATCGAAGTCCGCAACCGCGTCGGCTATCTCACACTAAATCGTCCAGCCGGCCTGAATGCCCTGACGCTGCCCATGGTGCGCACCCTCCATCGCCAGCTGCAGGATTGGGCCGACGACCAGGGCGTGGTCGCCGTGGTATTGCGCGGCGCCGGTGAAAAAGCGTTCTGTGCCGGTGGTGATATTCGCTCGCTGTATGACAGTTACCAGAGCGGCGAAGACCTGCATCGCGTCTTCTTCGAGGAAGAATATGCGCTGGATCAGTACATCCATGCCTACAGCAAACCGCTGCTGGCATTGATGAACGGCTTCGTCCTCGGCGGTGGCATGGGACTGGTCCAGGGCGCATCGCTGCGAGTGATTTCCGAGCGCACACGCATGGGCATGCCGGAAGTTGGCATCGGCTATTTTCCTGATGTCGGCGGCAGTTACTTCCTGCCGCGTTTGCCCGGCAATCTAGGCATTTATATGGGCCTGACTGGCAACCACGTTGGTTCGGCCGATGCGCTCTACGCTGGACTAGCCGATTACTGCGTGCCCTACGAGCGCTTCGCCGAACTGGAACAACGGCTGGACGAACAGCGCTGGACCGCTCCGGCCGGCGAAACACTCATCGCCCTGCTCGCCTCCATGGGCCGCAAGGAACTGCCAGACGCGCCGTTCAAGACCCTGTTCCCCGCCATCGAGAAGCACTTCGCCCATGACAGCGTTGCGGCCATCCTCGAATCCTTGGCGGACGAAAACCGACCCGAGTACCGCGACTGGGCGGCCGAAACGCTCAAGGTCATCGACAGCCGTTCGCCGCTATCGCTCAGCGTCACGCTGGAAATGCTTCGTCGTGGTCGCACGCTGTCGCTGGCCGAGTGCTTCGCCATGGAGCTTCATCTGGACCGCCAATGGTTCGACCAGGGCGACATCATCGAAGGCGTGCGCGCACTGATTGTCGACAAGGACAAGAACCCGCGCTGGAACCCGCCTACGCTCAATGAAGTAACGCCGCAGCGTGTTGCCGATTTCTTCGCGGGTGCCTGAGGAGGATCAATGCAAGACATCGAACTGAGCGAAGAACAGCGGATGATCCGCGATATGGCGCGAGACTTCGCCCGCTCCGAGATCGCCCCCAAGGCTCAGGCCTGGGAACAGGCCGGCTGGATCGGCGACGAGACCGTGACCCAACTGGGCGACCTCGGTCTTCTCGGCATGATCGTCCCCGAACAATGGGGCGGAACCTATATCGATTACGTCGCCTACGCCCTGGCGGTCGAAGAAATATCGGCCGGCGACGGCGCCATTGGCGCACTGATGTCCATCCACAGCTCGGTCGGCTGTGGCCCCATCCTGAAATACGGCACACCAGAACAGCAGGACGAATGGCTGCCAGAGCTGGCTGCTGGCCGTGCCATCGGTTGCTTCGCCCTCACCGAACCCCAGGCCGGTTCGGAAGCGCACAACTTGCGCACCCGTGCCGTGCTGAATAACGGCGAATGGGTAATCAACGGTGCCAAGCAGTTCGTCAGCAACGGCAAGCGCGCGAAGATCGCCATCGTCTTCGCAGTGACCGACCCGGATATGGGCAAGAAAGGCCTGTCGGCGTTTTTGGTGCCCACCGATAACCCCGGATTCATCGTCGATCGCATGGAAAGCAAGATGGGCATCCGTGCTTCGGATACCTGCGGCGTGACCCTGCGCGATTGCCGTATTCCCGAGGCCAACCTGCTCGGCCCGCGCGGCAAGGGCCTAGCCATTGCGCTGTCGAACCTCGAAGGTGGACGCATCGGCATCGGCGCCCAGGCGCTAGGTATCGCCCGCGCCGCTTTCGAAACGGCGCTAGGTTATGCCCGTGAGCGCATCCAGTTCGACAAGCCCATCATTGAGCACCAAAGCGTGGCGAACATGCTGGCCGACATGCATACGAGGCTGAATGCCGCGCGCCTGTTGATCCAGCATGCCGCCCGCCTGCGCAGCGCCAGCCTGCCGTGCCTTTCGGAGGCGTCCCAGGCCAAGCTGTTCGCCTCGGAAATGGCCGAATACGTCTGCTCCAAAGCCATGCAAATACACGGTGGCTACGGCTACCTCGAGGACTATCCGGTCGAGCGCTACTACCGCGACGCGCGCATCACCCAGATTTACGAAGGCTCCAGCGAGATCCAGCGTTTGCTGATCGCGCGCGAACTGAACAACTACGGTTTGTGATCGAAACCAACGGGCGGGAGGAAGCAGATAACGAGCGAAGGACCCAGGGGGCGATCCAAAGATGGACGCGCACCTGGTGGCCAACAGACGAAACACCTCGAAGCAGTAATCCGAGCGGCGGATGCCGGCAAGCGCGGCCGGTATCCAGACAACAATAAGAAGGATACGAAGATGCTCAAAGGTACGATGCAGCAGACCCCGCTGATGATCAGCGGCATTCTGACCCACGCGGCCCTGGCCCATGGAGACCGGGAAATCGTTTCGCGATTGGTGGACGAACCCCTGTGGCGCTACGACTACGCCGGCCTGGCGAGGCGCGCCGGACAAGCTGCCGCGATGCTGCGCAACCTGGGCGTCAAACCCGGCGATCTGGTGTCTTCCATGGCCTGGAACACGCATCGGCATTTCGAGCTGTTCTTCGCGGTTCCCGGCATCGGTGCCGTGCTGCACACGGCTAACCCTCGCCTGTCCGACGAGCAGATCATCTATACGTTGAATCACGCCGGCAGCGGTGTGCTGCTGTTCGATCGCAACTTCCTTGCAGTGGTGGAGCGCGTGCGCCCGCATCTGGATAAGGTCCATACCTTCATCATGCTCTCCGACGCCCAGCGCACAGAGCCAGGCGAAGTGGGCGCGCTCAGCTACGAAACGTTGATTGCCAAGGAACAACCGATCACCGACTGGCCGCAGTTCGATGAGAACGCAGGCGCCATGCTCTGCTACACCTCCGGGACCACCGGCAATCCGAAGGGCGTTGTCTACAGCCACCGATCCGTCGTTCTGCATGCCATGGCCGCAGGTCTCACCGGCGCCTTCGGCTTCTCCGCGTTCGACTGCATCATGCCCTGCTCGTCGCTCTACCACGCCACAGCCTGGGGCGTGCCCTTTACCGCCGCCATCAACGGCTGCAAGTTCGTCCTGCCGTGCGACAAGATGGACGGCGCGAGTCTGCAGGAGCTGATCCAGACCGAGGGCGTCACCTTCTCCGGTGGCGTCCCGACCATCTGGACCATGTACCTCAACCACCTGGAGCGCACCGGCGAGAACACGGGCAAGCTCAAGTGCCTGGTGATTGCTGGATCGGCCGTGCCCAGAGCGCTGGCCGAGAAATTCGAAACCCGCTATGGCGTCAGCGTCCGTCAGCTCTGGGGCATGACCGAAACCAGCCCGCTCGGCGTGGTCGCCACCCCGACGCCCAAGCTCGCAGCCCTGGGCGAAGCCGCCACCAACGAGGCCATCTGGACCCGCCAGGGCCGCCTGCAATTCGGCATCGAATTAAAGATCGTCGACGAAGCGGGCAACGATCTGCCGCATGACGGGACCAGCTCCGGTGCCCTGCTCGTGCGCGGTCCCTGGACCGTCGAGCGCTACTTCCGCAGCGAGACCAGCGCACTGGATGCTGACGGCTGGTTCGACACGGGCGACATCGCCACCCTCGACCCCAACGGCTACATGCGCATCACCGACCGCAGCAAGGATGTGATCAAGTCCGGCGGCGAATGGATCAGCTCCATCGATATCGAAAACGTTGCCGTGGGCTGCCCAGGCGTACGCATCGCCGCGGTGGTTGGTGTAGCGCATGAAAAATGGGAGGAACGCCCGCTGCTCATCATCGAACCGCATGACGATGCCGAACTGTCCACCCAAGCCGTACTCGCTTATCTCGAACCACAGATCGTCAAGTGGTGGATGCCCGACGCGGTGATCTTCGACAGCGTGCCCCTTACCGCCACCGGCAAGATCGACAAGAAAACCCTGCGCGACCGCTATCGCTCGTACCTCGTAGACATGCCGGCGAGCGAAGCGAGCGCGGCGAGTATGTAGTCAACACTGCTGGCCGTAGGACGGAGGGGTTGCGGAGCCAAGCCAGCTCATTGGACTTCGCTCCCGTCAACCTGCACAGCCCGACGCAGCTCCGATCAGCGCTCTGCGTTGCGGGGTGCAGCCATCAGCGAGTCCCACCGCGACTGGAGCGTCCCATAAGGTGGATGACATGGTCATCCACCTCGGGAGCATCTCATGAGTTGCTTCCGCGTGGCCTGCCCCATCCTACGGAACAGTACGCATCACCGATCCATCAGGTGATACCCATCGGAAAGCCGGCCGCACGTCTATGCTCGGAGCCGCCAACGGTTCCGGTTCAACATGCGCTACGCGCCTCGCCCGCTACGCTTAGGAGCCATCCATGCCAACCGAAAATACTCAACACCACCAAGGCCCGCTGGTTGGGCTGCGCGTGCTGGAATTTGCCAGCATCGGGCCCGGGCCGCATTGCGCGATGCTGCTGGCCGATCTGGGTGCCGAGGTCATCCGCATCGAGCGTGACGGCGGTAACGGCTGGCCCAACCCAGTGGTGGACCGCGGTCGCAAGCGGTTGACGCTGGATATCCGCAGCGATGCCGGGCGCGAGCGTTGCCGGGCGCTGGCGGAAAACGCCGACGTATTGATCGAAGGCTTTCGTCCCGGCGTGATGGAGCGACTGGGTCTCGGCCCGGACCAGCTTCATGCGCGCAATCCGAGGCTGGTTTACGGACGCATGACTGGCTGGGGCCAGAGCGGGCCGCTGGCTAAAAGCGCAGGACACGACATCAACTATCTGGCGATCACCGGGGCATTAGCGGCAATTGGCGGTCGGGGAGGTCCTGCCATTCCACCGCTCAATCTGGTGGGTGATTTTGGCGGTGGCTCGTTGTATCTGGCGTTCGGCATCATGGCCGCGTTGTGGGAGCGAGAACGGTCGGGCAAGGGGCAAGTGGTCGACGCCGCGATTGTCGACGGTGTGTCCTCGATGATGAGCTTCTTTGCGGGACTCTTGCCCAGCGGGGCCATATCCCTGGAGCGCGACCGCAATCTGCTCTCTGGCGCCGCGCCGCATTACCGCTGCTACACCTGTGCCGATGGTCGCGATATCGCCGTCGGACCGCTGGAACCGCAATTCTTCGCCGAGTTGATGCAGCAAATCGATGCCCCACAGAGCCTACGACAAGGCTGCGCCGATCCGGACCGTTGGGAAGAGCAAAGCGAAGAGCTCGCCACACTCTTCGCTGGCCGAACCCAGGCCGACTGGTGCGCCCTGCTCGAAGGAACCGACGCCTGCTTCGCGCCAGTGCTCACTCTGGAAGAAGCCGCGCAGCACCCGCATATGCAGCAACGCGGCGTCTATCGCGACATCGACGGTGCCCTGCACGCCGCACCGGCTCCGCGTTTTTCAAGAACGCCGGGAGCGATCAGGGATTCGGAAGAGGATGCGGCAGGCTGGGATTGATGGGCACCAGGATCACTCGATTGCGGTGGGCTAAAGCCCACCCTACCTAAGCGCCGCGGATCATCCATAGCGCCCCGCACCCACGCAGGAACTGTAGGGTGGGCCGGGCGGCGTTCCGCTTCAGCCCACCAAAGACGGCAGTATCACTCCGTTGCGGTGGGCTAAAGCCCACCCTACGCGAGCCCCGGAGCAGCCCAGGCGCAGGCATGCCGACACAACCCCGTAGGGTGGGCTTCAGCCCACCAGGACCCCAGAACGCGCATAGTAGTGAGCTAAAGCGGAACGCCGCCCGGCCCGCCCTCACGACGCCCGAACCGCTTCTCTGGCTCTCACTCCCCCAAATTACGCGCAATCACCAACCGCTGAATGTCACTGGTCCCTTCGTAAATCTGGCACACCCGAACATCGCGGTAGATACGTTCTACCGGAAAATCCTGCAGGTAGCCGTAACCGCCGAGCGTCTGGATCGCCGCCGAGCAGACCTTTTCCGCCATTTCCGACGCGAAGAGTTTCGCCATCGAGGCTTCGACGAGTGCGGGCTGGCCGGCCTCCCGGAGCGCGGCGGCGTACAGCACCATCTGTCGGGCGACGGCGATCTGGGTTGCCATGTCGGCCAAGCGGAAGGCAACGGCCTGATGTTCAGTGAGCGCCTTGCCGAAGGCCTCGCGCTCGCGGGCGTAGTCGCGGGCTGCTTCGAAGGCGGCGCGGGCCATGCCGACGGCTTGGGCAGCGATGCCAATGCGGCCGCCTTCCAGGTTCGCCAAGGCGATGCGGTAGCCCTCGCCCTCCTCGCCCAAACGCTGGGATTCATGCACGCGCATGTCCTCGAACGCCAGCTGGCAGGTGTCCGAAGCGTGTTGTCCGAGCTTGTCCTCAACGCGCACCACCTGATAGCCGGGCGTGTCGGTGGGCACGATAAAGGCGCTGATGCCGCGCTTGCCGGCGTCCGGGTCGGTCACGGCAAAGACGATCACCGTGCCGGCGTGCTGGCCCGAGGTGATGAATTGTTTAGCCCCATTGATTACGTAGCCGTCGCCGTCACGCCGGGCGCGGGTGCGCAAGCTACTGGCATCGGAGCCCGCGTGCGGTTCGGTCAGGGCGAAGGCGGCGATCTGCGCGCCGCTGGCCAGTGGCGTCAGGTAGCGCTGCTTCTGCTCGTCAGTCCCGAATCGCAGGATCGGCACGCAACCGACCGAGTTGTGCACGCTCATGATGGTCGAGCAGGCACCGTCGCCAGCGGCGATCTCTTCCAGGGCCAGCGCATAGGCGATGTAGCCGGTGTCGCTGCCACCCCACTGTTCGGGACAAAGCATGCCGAAGAAGCCGAGTTCGGCCATTTCGCCAATCGCGTCGGCCGGGTAGCGGTGTTCGCGGTCCCAGTCGGCGGCGAAGGGCTTCAGCCGCTCCTGGGCGAACTGCCGGGCCATGTCGCGGATGCTGGTTTGATCGTCGTTGAGCAGCATGGCAGATCCTCAGTCGAGCAGTTCGACGGCCATGGCTGTCGCCTCGCCACCGCCGATGCAGATGGCCGCAATGCCCTTGCGCAAGCCGCGATCACGCAGTGCGGCGATCAAGGTGACCAGGATACGCGCTCCGGACGCACCAATCGGATGGCCTAGAGCGCAGGCGCCACCGTTGACGTTGACCTTGGCGTGATCCAGGCCGAGCTCGCGCATGGTGACCATGCTGACCACGGCGAAAGCCTCGTTGATCTCGAACAGATCCACCTCATCGAGACGCCAGCCGGTACGCTCCAGCAGCTTGTGAATGGCGCCGATAGGCGCGGTCGGGAACAGGTTTGGCGCATCGGCGAACACCGCGTGGCCATGGATCACCGCCTGGGGTTTCAAACCAAGACGCTCGGCTTCGGAGCGACGGGTCAGTACCAATGCGGCGGCACCGTCGGAGATGGAGCTGGAATTGGCCGCGGTCACCGTGCCGCCTTCGCGGAACGCCGGCTTGAGCGAGGGAATCTTCTCCGGCATCGCCTTGGGCGGCTGCTCATCGTCGCGAATCGTACGTTGCTCGCGGCCCTGGGTGACGTCGAGCGGAACGATCTCACTGGCGAAGCGGCCGCTAGTGATCGCATCGCGAGCACGCTGCAGGGATGCTAGCGCGTAGGCGTCCTGTTCTTCGCGGCTGAAGCCGTGGTTCTGCGCGCAGTTTTCGGCAAAGGTGCCCATCAGCCGGCCCTTGTCGTACGCATCCTCGAGGCCATCGAGGAACATGTGGTCGAGCACCTTGCCATGACCCATGCGGTATCCGCTGCGGGCCTTTTCCAGCAGATAGGGCGCGTTGGACATGCTCTCCATGCCGCCGGCGACGATCAGATCGACGCTCCCAGCGCGCAACGCGTCATGCGCGAGGATGGCGGCCTGCATGCCCGAGCCGCACATCTTGTTTAGCGTGGTGGACGCGGTCGCCTTTCCCAACCCGGCACCGAGCGCCGCCTGACGGGCCGGCGCTTGGCCAAGACCGGCTGGCAGCACGCAGCCCATCAGCACTTCCTGCACTTGTTCGGCGCCAACGCCACTGCGCTCCACCGCTGCGCGAATCGCCGCCGCACCCAGCTCCGGCGCGCTGACGCTTTTCAGATCGCCCTGAAAACCGCCCATGGGCGTACGGGCGCTGCCCAGAATCACGATTGGATCGTTGATCATCATGTATCTCCCGATTATTTCGCGGCCATGCGCAACGCGCCGTCGAGGCGGATGACTTCGCCGTTGAGCATGTCGTTTTCGATGATGTGGCGCACCAGCGCCGCGTACTCATTCGCTCGCCCCAGACGCGGCGGGAACGGCACGCCAGCAGCCAGCGAGTCGCGCACTTCCTGGGTCATGCCGGCCATCATCGGCGTCTCGAACACGCCGGGAGCGATGGTCATCACGCGGATACCGTGACGCGCGAGTTCGCGCGCGACAGGTAGCGTCATGGCGACCACCCCGCCCTTGGAGGCGGCATAGGCGGCCTGACCGATCTGCCCGTCGTAGGCGGCGATGGACGCCGTGTTGATGATCACGCCGCGATTGCCTTGCGCATCCGGCTCACCGCGCGACATCGCTTCGGCAGCCAGGCGCAGCATGTTGAAACTGCCGGTCAGGTTGAGGCCGATGACCCGGCTGAAACTGCCCAGCCCGTGCGGCCCCTGACGGCCGAGAACCTTTTCGCCGCTGGCGACACCGGCGCAATTGACCAGCCCATGCAGGCCGCCGAAATGTTCGACAGCCGCATTCACAGCCGCCTGCGCCGCCACCTCGTCACACACATTGGTGACCACACCGTGAGCGCTTGCGCCCAGCGCTTCGCTGCGCTCGTTCAGCAGCTCGGCGTTGATGTCCGCCAGCACGACCTTCGCGCCCGCGGCGATCAGCGCTTCGGCAGCTGCCGCACCCAGACCGGAAGCGCCGCCGGTGATCAGAAAAACCTTGTCTTGAATGTTCACAGCATGACCTCACGAAAATGTTAGGGATCGCTGCAGACGCGCTGCCGGATCTCGCTGGTTCCATCTTCATCAGACCGGTTTGCCCGGACAATGGTCGTTGCACGCAATCGCGATGACTGTTTTGGCCAAATCGCCTGCACGGCGCGGCGTAGCCGACATTCATAGCAAGGCGACGCTTCCGTGTTATCAGTTTGGCGCCGGTGGATAGCTCAGCCTTGTTCCCTCACCCCAGCCCACTCCCCAACGGGGCGAGGGAGCCGGTAGCCAGACGTATCAGGCGGGGTTTGACGACGAGACGGAGTAGTCAGCAGCAGCGCTGGTTGTCCCAAGACAAGAGTGGTTGGAGCACCATCAGATCTTGCAGCACGACGTTCATTGCTTCTACAGGAACACGCTTGGCCTATTCATCGGCGCGGAGGATCAACCCACGATACTGGCCTGGATTCGTACCGGTCCACTTGCGGAACGCCTTATAGAACGAGCTGACATCGGCGAAACCGAGGCGCTCGGCGATTTCGGCATAGGTGACGCCGGCATCGGCCAGCCATAGCGTGGCCATCTCCTGACGTACTAGATCCTTGATCGCCTGGTAAGGCATTCCGGCTTCGGCCAGTCGCCGACGCAACGTCGAGGGTGAGACGCACAGCGTCTGCGCGAGCAGTTCGCTGGTCGGCCATTGATCTGCCGGCAGCTCGCGCAGCTGCGCCTTGATGCGGCTGGCGAGGCTGGTGGTGTCGCGGTATTTGACCAGGATGTTGGCCGGAGCATGAGCCAGAAAGTCATGCAGTTCCTGCTCGCTGCGTCGCACCGGCAGGTCCAGCATCTCGGCGGCAAAGATGATCCGTGTGCTGGGTCGGGCGAAGCGCAGGTTGTCTGAGAACATCACCCGATAGTCATCGGTATAGGCTGGTTCGTTGCAGCGCAGTTCTACGGCCAGCAGCGGGATGCGCCGCCCGATCAGCCAGCACGCCAGGCCATGCACCAACATCCAGAACGTGAAGTACGTGAAAGCGCGGAGCGGCGTTGAATCCGTGCGTTCCAGCAGTACGACCTCGGCCAGACTCTCGCTACGGTGCAGCGTGCCGCGAAAATGCTCCAAGGTCAGGCCGAAAAAATCCAGCGCCAGCCGCAGCGCACCGTCGAGCGTCGGCTGTGCCATGGCCGCACGCGCGACGAAGGCAAAGCTGCCCGTGCGCATACGCCGCGTATCCATGCCAAAGAATTCGTCATCGAAGCGCCGCGCCAGACGACGCCATAGCTTGCTGTACTCGACCACATCGATCCGCGCCGATGAGTCATCGAGGTCGATCGGTGAAACATCCAGAGCGTGCAGCAGCGCAGTGGCCGTCTGCTCTGGCGTCATGAAGGCCCGCAGCGCTTCTTCCACCAACCGTACGGAAATGGTGCCCTTGTCCTCGCGCATCATGCTCGCCCCATCATCTGATCCTGGCTGCTGGCGGCGACCTCGCGAAGGAAATCCCAGCACACACGCATGCGCGCCAAGTCCTTGTTCTCAACCGGCATCAGCATCCAGAAGGTCCGGGTGAACTCGATCTCCTCGACCAGCACCTCCTTCAGCAAGGGCTCCTTGCGTGCGGCAAACGCCGGCAGGATCGCCAGCCCAGCGCCGGCCGCAACGGCTTCCTGCTGCGCAAGAATGCTGGTGCTGCGCAGCGAGTGCTGGCGCGGCCGCATGATTTCATCGAGAAAGTTCAGCTCTTTGCTGTAGAGCAGGTCCTCGATATAGCTGACGAAAACGTGGTTGCTCAGATCATCCCGATTGCGGATCGGTGGGTGCTGCGCGAGATAAGTATCCGAAGCGTAGAGCCGCAACACATAATCGGTCAGTTTGGTGATTACATAGGGGCCGCGCTCCGGGCGCTCCAACGTGACGACGATATCCGCCTCATGCCGCGCCAGCCGCACCGAACGCGGGACCGCCAGCAAGTCCACGCCAAGGTGCGGATAGTCGCGGGTGAGATTGGCCAACTGACCGGCCAACATCACAGTGCCGTAGCCTTCGGTCGCGCCGATGCGTACCTGGCCGGACAGCTTGTCGGCGCTCAGGCTCGGTTGTTCGATCGAGGTAATGGCGCTTTCCATTGCCTCGGCTTGCACCAACAATTCGCGACCGGCTTCGGACAGTCGATAGCCCGCCTTGGCGCGAATGAACAGTTGCCGGTCCAGGGTTTTCTCCAGTGCCTGCACGCGTCGCGCCACCGTCGTGTGATCGACTGCCAAGCGTCGCGCGGCGACGGTCAGCTTGCCCGCCCGGGAGAGTTCGAGAAAGAAACGCAGGTTGTCCCAATCCACTTCAGGCTCCATCCATTTGGCTTGAGCGTGCCGACTTGTGCAAAAACACAGAATACCTCTGCATTTCGCACCATGGGTTTACTATTTTTACGCTGCTAGGCTCGTTCATCGAGCGCTGTATCGCCTACCGATCATTCCAACAAGAAGGAACCGACATGAGCCAGAAGATCCAGCTCGAAATGCGCGACCACACGGCCTTGCTAACCATTGCCAACCCACCAGCGAATACCTGGGATCGGGAATCGCTGGCCGCTCTAGAACAGATGATCGAGCGCCTCAACGATGATCCGAACGTGTACGCGCTGGTGATCACCGGCCAGGGCGAAAAGTTTTTCTCCGCCGGTGCCGACCTCAATCAATTTGCCGATGGAAACAAGCAGAGCGCTCAGGAAGTCGCCGCGTTGTTCGGTCGGGCCTTCGAGGCGCTGAGCCATTTCCGCGGTGTGTCCATCGCCGCCATCAATGGCTATGCGATGGGCGGCGGCCTGGAATGCGCGCTGGCGTGCGATATCCGTATCGCCGAAGAGCATGCGCAAATGGCGTTGCCTGAAGCCAAGGTAGGACTGCTGCCCTGCGCCGGCGGCACGCAGAACCTGCCCTGGCTGGTCGGTGAAGGCTGGGCCAAGCGGATGATCCTTTGTGGCGAACGCATCAATGCTCAGAAAGCGGAAAAGATCGGCCTGGTCGAAGAAGTAGTGCCGCGCGGGCAGTCGCTGGAGGTCGCGCTCCAACTCGCCGAAGGCGTCAGCGCACAAAGCCCCTCCTCAGTCAGCCGCTGCAAGCGTCTGGTGATGAACGCCCGGCAGGCGCCGCAATCCGCCGGCTGGGCCGCCGAACGCGAGCTGTTTGCCGAACTCTTCGATACGCAGGACCAGAAAGAAGGCGTCAACGCGTTCCTGGAGAAGCGCAGCGCCAAATGGCAGAACGCCTGAGCCGATCCGGCCCCGCGCATGCGGGGCTTTGGCTGTTTTCGCTCGTTCCCTCGCTCCCGTCGACGCCCTGCATCTGGGGAGCGAAGCGTCAGTCGGAATTTCCACGCAGAGCACGGGGATCACCAACCATCAGTCCCAACCGCGATGGGTTGCACCCAGGCCGGATTCCAGCCTCCAGCTATTTGAAGTTGCGCTTGATCAGCTTTTCCAACCAGCCAACGATGCCGGAGCGGAACAGCAGCACGCACAGTACGAATATCACGCCGAGGATCACATGCACCCACTCGCCCAGCGGGCCGCTGGATAGCGAGCTTTGCAGCGTCACCACCACGGTCGCTCCGACTATCGGCCCGAGGAGCGTGCCAACGCCGCCCAGCAGCGTCATCAGGATCACTTCGCCAGACATGTGCCAGTGGGCATCGGTCAAGGAGGCGAGCTGGAACACCACCGTCTTGGTCGAGCCAGCCAGCCCGGTGAGCGCTGCGGAGATAACGAACGCGAGCAGTTTGTGCGCATCGACGTTGTAGCCCAGCGATACCGCCCGCGGCTCGTTCTCGCGGATCGCCTTGAGCACCTGCCCATAGGGCGAATGGATGGTGCGCTGGATGATCGCGAAGCCAAGCACGAACACCGCCAGCACGAAGTAATACAGGGACATGTTGTTCTGCATGTCGAACAGCCCAAACAGGTGTCCACGCGGAACCCCCTGCATGCCGTTTTCACCGCCGGTGAACGGCGCCTGGACGAAGACGAAGAAGACCATTTGTGCCAGGGCCAGGGTGATCATCGCGAAATAGATGCCCTGTCTGCGAATCGCCAGCAGCCCGAAAATCACGCCTAGTACCGTAGATGCCAGAGTTCCGACCAGGATGCCGAGTTCTGTGCTCAGTCCGCTGTAGGTGCTGAGCATGTAGCCGGTGATATAACCGCCGCAGGCGAAAAAAGCCGCATGTCCAAAGGACAACAACCCGGCATATCCCAGCAGCAGGTTGAACGCACAGGCAAACAGTGCGAAGCACAAGAATTTCATCAGAAACACGGGGTAGACCATCATCGGCGCGACCAGCGCCACACCCAGCAGGACCAGATAGAAGATGTTCTGGCGCCGCCGCGCAGCACGGCGGCGCTCACGCTCGGCATTTGCACGGATGGTCATCGGAGACGCTTGAACGCTTTCCTGAGTCGACATGTTCATGCCTCCTTACCGAACAGACCTGCCGGACGAACAAGCAGGACCAGAACCATGATCACAAAGATCACCGTGTTTGCCGCCTCTGGGTAGAACACTTTGGTCAAACCCTCGATCAGCCCCATGGCAAGGCCGGTAATGATTGCGCCCATGATCGAGCCCATGCCTCCGATCACCACCACCGCGAACACCACGATCAGCAGATTCGAGCCCATGCCGGGCGTTACCGCATAGATCGGCGCCGCCAGCACGCCGGCGAAGGCAGCCAGCGCCACACCGTAGCCATAGGTCAGGGTGATCAGCAGCGGCACGTTGATACCGAATGCCTGCATCAACTTAGGATTTTCCGTACCAGCGCGTAGATAAGAGCCCAGGCGGGTCCGCTCGATCATGTACCAGGTAGCGAAGCACACCGTCAGCGCGGCGACGATGACCCAGCCACGGTAGGTCGGCAGGAACATGAAGCCCAAGTTATGCCCGCCTTTGAGCATTTCAGGCATCGGATAGGACGAGCCCGATACGCCGAAGAGTTTGACGAAGCTGCCTTCAACGATCAGCGCCAGGCCGAACGTCAACAGCAGGCCATACAAGTGGTCTTCACCGGCGATGCGTCGCAGTAGGCCGCGTTCGATCCCCATCCCCAGCAAACCGATCAATAGCGGCGCCAGCAGCAGCGCTGCCCAGTAATTGATGCCCAGGTAGTTCAGCCCGAGAAAGGCTGCGAAGGCGCCCAGCATGTATTGCGCGCCATGGGCGAAATTGATGATACGCAGCAGGCCGAAGATGATCGCCAGACCAAGGCTCAGCAGCGCATAGAACGACCCGTTGATCAGACCGAGCAGCAACTGCCCGAACAACACACTCAGGGGGACGCCGAAAACGAGAGTCATGATTCACTACCCAGAAAAGTCCGTGACGCCCCGGCCATCGGCGACCGGGGATGGCTCGGGTCCGGCCGGTCAGTTCTTGGTAACCAGCTTGCACTGACTTTCGGAGAGTGGGCGGAACGCCACGTCGCCCGGGATGGTGCTGACGATTTTATAGAGGTCCCACTCGCCCTTGGATTCGGCCGGTGTCTTGACCTGTACCAGGTACATGTCGTGGACCATGCGGCCGTCCTCGCGGATGGTGCCGTTCTTGGCGAACATGTCATTGACCGGCGTCTTGGCCATCTGCGCGCGAACGGTTTCGGTGTCGTCGCTGCCGGTCTCTTTCACAGCGTTCAGGTAATGGGTGGTCGCCGAGTAGATGCCGGCATGAACCATGGTCGGCATGCTGCCCATGCGCTCTTCGTAGCGCTTAGCCCAGGCACGCGTTTCCTCGTTCATGTCCCAGTACCAGCCAGTCGTCAGCATCAGGCCCTGAGTCACTTCAAGCCCCATGGCGTGAATGTCGTTGAGGAACACCACCATGCCGGCCAGACGCTGCCCAGACTGAGTCACGCCGAATTCACTGGCGGTCTTCAGCGAGTTGACGGTGTCGGCGCCGGCGTTGGCCAGTGCGATCACATCGGCGCCAGAACCCTGTGCCTGCAGAATGTAGGACGAGAAATCGCTGCTCGGGAATGGATGGCGAACGGTGCCGACCACGCTGCCGCCCTCAGCCTCGACCACCTTCTTGATATCCGTCTCCATGGCATGGCCGAATGCGTAGTCAGCGGTGAGGATGAACCAGCTCTTGCCACCGTCCTTGAGCACGGCGTTGGCGGTTCCGTTGGCCAGCGCGAAGGTGTCATACGTCCAGTGAATGTGGTTGGGCGAGCAGAACTCGTTGGTGATGCTCGATGCGGCGGCACCCGAGATCAAGGCAAGCTTGCCGCCCTGCTCCACCACCTTGCTGGCTGCCAGCACCACGGAGCTAGCCACCATGCCGGTGACCATGTCGACGTTGCGCTCATCGATCCACTGGCGCACGGTGTTGGCGCCCACGTCCGGCTTGTTCAAATCATCGGCGTTGAAGGTCACGATCTTCTTACCATCGACACTGCCGCCGAAATCCTCGATGGCCATTTTCAGCGCTTCGAGACCGCCCGGGCCGGACAGGTCACGGTAGGTGCCGGACATGTCGGCGAGATAGCCGATACGAATTTCGTCGTTGCTGATTTCCGCCTGGGCGGCGCCGGCGATCATGCTCGAAACCAGAACGGCAGCTGCAGTTTTCTTGATGATTTTCATAGTCACTCACTGTGATTGTTTTTGTTGTTTTGCCCTTTATTGATAAGCACGCCGGTGCGCACTTCAACCCGGCATGCCTTCCTGACAAAGAGGCCCGTCAGACCCCTAGACAGCTGTTCAAAAACTCCTTTTTCGAATCCAGTTCGGCGGCGCTTATTTCTTCGATGATCTGGCCATGCTCCATCACGTAGTGACGGTCCGCCAGGGGTGCCGCGAAGCGGAAGTTCTGCTCCACCAGAACGATGGTCAAGCCGCGCTTCTTCAACTTAATCAGCACCTCGCCAAGCTTCTGCACGATCACCGGTGCGAGGCCTTCGGTGATTTCATCGAGCAATAACAGATTGGCGCCGGTACGCAGGATGCGCGCCATGGCCAGCATCTGCTGTTCCCCGCCGGACAACCGCGTGCCTTGGCTGAAACGGCGCTCATAGAGGTTGGGGAACATTTCGTACAGCTCGTCCAGCCCCATGCCGCCGCTGCGAACCGTGGGTGGTAGCAGTAGGTTTTCCTCGACGCTCAGACTGGAAAAGATGCCCCGCTCTTCCGGGCAATAGCCGACGCCCAGCCGCGGAATCTGGTGGGCGGGTATGCCGATGGTTTCGTTGCCGTTGACCACGATCGAGCCGGTGCGGCGGCCGACCATGTTCATGATGGCGCGCAAGGTGGTGCTTCGTCCGGAGCCGTTACGCCCGAGCAACGTCACCAGCTCTCCCCGTCCGACTACCATGTCGACGCCATGAAGGATGTGGGACTCGCCATAGAACGCATGCAGGTCATCCAGCCGCAGCTGGTCGCGATCGGCCATGGGCGTCATGGATGCGCCTCCTCTACGGTGGCTTCGCTACCCATGTAAGCCTCGCGTACCTGTGGGTTGGCCGAAACGGTCTCGTAGTCGCCCTCGGCCAGCACGGCACCGCGAGCGAGCACCGTGATGCGGTCGCAGAGGCGGCTGACCACACTGAGGTTGTGCTCGACCATCAGCACCGTTCGGTTCGCCGCCGCTCGGCGGACCAGCGCAACGACCATATCGACATCCTCGCCGCCCATTCCCTGAGTGGGCTCATCGAGCAGCAGCACGACCGGGTCCAGGGCCAGCGTGGTTGCCAGTTCGAGGGCGCGCTTGCGACCGTAGGGCAGTTCGATGGCGAGCGTCTGGGCAAAGGATTGCAGGTCCACGTCAGCCAGCAGTTGCATGGCGCGCTCATCCAGATCGCGCAACGTTCGCTCGGATTTCCAGAAGTGGTACGAGTTGCCGAGCTTTTGCTGCAGCGCTACCCGCACGTTCTCCAGCACTGTCATATGGCCGAATACCGCTGAAATCTGAAACGAACGCACCAGTCCGAGCCGGGCGATTTCGTTGGCCTTCATGGCGGTGATGGATTTGCCGCGATAGAGAATGTCGCCGCGAGTGGGCTTCAGAAATTTGGTGAGGAGATTGAAGACGGTGGTCTTGCCGGCGCCGTTCGGGCCGATCAGCGCGTGGATGTGACCCTTCTGAACGCGAAGATCAACGGAATCCACTGCGGTGAAGCCGCGAAATTCCTTGGTTAAACCGCGCGTTTCCAGCACGAACTCTGGTGCCATGGAATGCCCTCTAACCCTGATTATTGTTGTTGGTTATGGCGCAGGTCGCTGGATGACCTTTACGTAAACGATAACAATCGTTTCGATCAGCAGGCAAGCTCCAATTTCAAACGATCGATTGATCGGAATGACCCGTTTTTTTGCCACGCCATGGGGCGAATCCCCATTGAAGGTAGCCGAAAAAAACCGGGCTACAACAGCCCGGTAAATCGATCAACGAGGAGGTATTTGAAACAAACGCTGCGCTGTTACCACAGCGCCATGGTGTAGCTCAGGATCAGCCGGGTTTCGTCTATATCGCTGCCGAAATTACTGCGTACGGTCGCGTTGCGCACTTTCAGGCCAAGGTTCTTCATCGGTCCGCTCTGAATCACATAGGCGATGTCAGTGTCGCGTTCCCATTCCTTGCCTTCGCTGGCACGGCCGACGACGTTGACGTTGTCACCGGTCACGTAGCGGGTCATCAGACTCAGACCGGGAATGCCCATGGCAGCGAAGTCATAGTCATAGCGAACCTGCCATGACTTCTCATCTTCGTTACCGAAGTCATTGATCTGCAGCAGATTGATCAGCGAGTTATCGCCGCCGCTGATGTAGGCGAAACCGGTATCGCCACTCATCTTCTGATAGCCGCCAGTGAAGCCATGGCCACCGATCTTGTAGGTGAAGAGCGCGCCGAAGGCGTTGTTGTCGACGTTGCTGCCGCCATCGTCGGTGGAGCGCACGTAGCGCAGATCGGTCTTGAAGCTCTGGTTATCACCGATCGGCAGCACGTGCACGACGTTGAAGTTGTGCTGGTCGTAGATGCCATCCAGCCCGCCGTAGTAGTAGCTGCCGGTCAGTTCTGGAGTGAACTGGTAACGGCCGCCAGCGAAGACGAATTCGTCGCTGGTCGCCGTGCTGCCCAATACGATATTTCTCGAACCGCCGTTGAACACCGCCATTTCTTCGTAATCCGAAGAGTCGCGGTAGCTGACGCGGTCGAGCATGCCCACGTCAACGGTCAGGCCTTCGAGTTCCTTGCTCTGCAACCAGGCGCCGCGGTAGATGTTGGGCAACAGGCGGCTGTCGTTGCGCATCACCACCGGAATGATCGGCTGCAGTGTCCCGACATGGACAGTCGTGTTGGACATCTTTGCTTTGGCTGTAAGGCCTGCCGTGCCGTAATCGTCCTGAGCGCGGTTAGGCGCCTCCCTGTCTCGCTGCAGAATTCCGGTACCCGTACGATCCGGGCTGGAGTCGAGTTTGACGCCAAGCAGACCGAGGGCATCGACACCAAAGCCGATCGGGCCTTCGGTGTAGCCGGACTCGAATTTCAGAATGAAGCCCTGGGCCCATTCCTCGGCCTTGGCCTGGGTGGACTCGCTGCCGCGAAAGTCGCGGTTCATGTAGAAGTTGCGCAGCTCGATGGCCGCTTTGCTGTCGTCGAAAAACGCGGCTGATGCCGTCGTCGACATGCCCAACGCTGTGGCCGCCAGGCTACTGAAGACGAAGAAACGGCTTAGGGGTTTCAGTTGCATAGTCATCTCTCTTGTTATTGTCTTGGTTGATGCAGCTGTTACGACCGGCCTCGCTCCGACCGGTCGGGCTTTACCGCGTTGCGGTAAATCGATCGCTGCCGCTCAGCCTGCGGCAGCCCTGGGTACCCGACCCAGCAAATAGAATTCATCGTTAGGCGGCGTACGCGCCATCGACACCAGGCGGTTGGAAAGGCCGAACAGCGCCGCAATCGAACCGATATCCCAGATGTCATCCAAAGTGAAGCCCAGTTCTTCCAGGCGCGCCTGCCAAATGTCGTCCAGCACGCCGCGCTGCGCAGCCAGATGCAACGCGAAGTCGAGCATCACCTGCTGACGCTCACTGATTGGCGCCGTGCGGTAGTTGACCGCGACCTGATCAGCGATCAGCGCGTCCTTGGCCAGAATGCGCAGGATCGCGCCATGGGCCACCACGCAATACAGGCAACCGTGTTCGGCACTCACCGCCACCACGATCATTTCCTTTTCCGCCTTGGTCAGGCTGTCGGACTCCCTTTCCATCAAAGCATCGTGATAGCTGAAGAACGCGCGAAATTCATCGGGGCGATGAGCCAACATCACGAAGACGTTGGGTACGAAGCCTGCTTTTTCCTGCACCGCCAGAATGCGCTCACGCACATCGGCAGGCAGCGCATCCAGGTCGTCGACCAGCGGGAAGCGACTAATTGCTTGAGTCATCGGCTAACTCCTTATCCGGACATGCAGCGGCTGGGCCTACCAGCAATTCTTATTGTTCAGCGAGCCCGAGCTCGGCCACGCTCACTTCACGCATGCGAAATTTCTGCACCTTGCCGCTGATGGTCATGGGGAAGTCATCGACGAACTTGAAGTGTCGTGGAGTCTTGAAATGCGCAATCTTGCCTTTGCAGAAATCACGCAGATCGTCGGAACTGGCTTCGTGCCCCGGATGCAGCTTGACCCAGGCGACGATCTCTTCGCCGTAGGTCTTGTCCGGCACCCCGATCACCTGAACGTCCGCGACGGCTGGATGAGTGAAGAGAAACTCCTCGACCTCACGCGGATACACGTTCTCGCCGCCACGAATGATCATGTCCTTGTTGCGCCCGACGATCTTGAGATAGCCCTCGTCGTCCATGATTGCCAGGTCGCCGGTATGCATCCAACGCGCACCGTCGATGGCGCCAGCCGTCGCTTCGGGGTTGTTCCAGTAGCCCAGCATTACGCTGTAACCGCGGGTGCAAAGCTCGCCGATCTGTCCGCGCGGGACGATGCGGTTGTGCTCGTCTACCACCTTGCTCTCCAGGTGCGGCTGAGTGCGTCCGACGCTGGTGACACGGCGCTCCAGATCGTCGTCGGCAGCGGTCTGAGTCGATACCGGACTGGTCTCGGTCATGCCGTAGGCGATCTGCATTTCATTGAGGTGCATATCGTCGATGACACGCTTCATCACTTCGATCGGGCAAGTGGAGCCGGCCATGATCCCGGTGCGCAGATGGCTCAGGTCCAGTGACTGACGCTCCGGATGGTCGAGCATGGCGATGAACATGGTCGGCACGCCATACATGCCCGTGGCTTTCTCTTCGGCGGCGGCTTGAAGGGCGGCGAGCGGTTCGAAGGCCGCGCTCGGGTAAATCATTGTGGTGCCGTGGGTCACGCAACCCAGGTTGCCCATCACCATGCCGAAGCAGTGATACAGCGGCACCGGGATCACCAGCCGGTCATGCTCGGTGAGTTTCAGGCTTTCGCCGACCATGTAGCCGTTGTTGAGGATGTTGTAGTGGCTGAGCGTGGCACCCTTGGGGAAGCCCGTAGTGCCGGAGGTGTACTGGATGTTGATCGGATCGTCGAACTGCAGCTGCTCGCCGCATTGACGCAGCTGCTCGGGGCCGACGCCTTCGGCCATCTCCATCAGACCTTTCCACAGCAGCATGCCATCCACCGGTTTGTCGCACAGGCTGATCACGCCGCGCAGCTCCGGCAACATATGGCTTTGCAAGGCGCCCACCGCGGAGCGCTCGAGCTCCGGTAGAAGCTCATGGAGCATCGCGTGGTAGTCGGACGTCTTGAACGCATCGGCGCAAATCAGCCAGCGGCAGCCGGATTGCTTGAGCGCGTATTCGAGTTCGTTGAGGCGATAGGCCGGGTTGATGTTCACCAGCACCACGCCCACTTTCGCCGTTGCGAACTGGGTGATGCACCACTGCGCGTTGTTCGGCGACCAGATGCCCAGCCGGTCCCCTGGCTGAAGGCCGAGCGCCAGCAAACCGCGCGCACAGCGATCCACTTCTTCGGCCAACTGCGCCCAGGTGTAGCGCAGGTTCTGATGACGCACGACCAAGGCCTCACGGTCGGAGAACCGCTCGACTGTCCGGTCGAACGCCGCACCAATGGTCATTGCCAACAGGGGTTTGGTCTGCGGTCCGCAGGTATAGCTCGGAAGACTCATGTCGAAACTCCTCAGTCTTATGTTTGTTATGAGGCCTTGCATTCCCGGAGGCTGGAGTGTTGACAGTCATTCCGGGCATTGGTTACGTTAACGTAAAGGTAACAGCGTGACAACCCACCGCACCCTACCGCTAAAACGGGTGTCGGAATGCAGTAAGAGCGGGGCCGAACGTCGGGTGAATCCATTCCCCCCGGGCGCACGGCACCATCGATCAGAACAATTCCAAGACAGCAGGTGGCGACATGAATTATTCCGGACTCAACTTTGCCCTTGGTGAAACCGTCGACATGCTGCGCGATCAGGTACGCGGATTCGTTGCCGACGAAGTAGCGCCGCGCGCCGAGTCCATCGACCGTGACAACCTGTTCCCCAACGACATGTGGCGCAAGTTCGGCGACATGGGCTTGCTCGGTATCACCATAGACGAGGAATACGGCGGCGCCGGGATGGGTTATCTGGCGCACGTCATCGCGCTTGAGGAAATCAGCCGTGGTTCGGCTTCGGTCGGCCTGTCTTACGGCGCGCACTCCAACCTCTGCGTCAACCAGATCAACCGCAACGGCTCGCCGGAACAGAAGGCGAAGTACCTGCCCAAACTGATCTCCGGCGAACATATTGGCGCGCTGGCAATGAGCGAGCCGAATGCCGGCTCCGACGTGGTTTCGATGAAGCTGCGCGCCGACCGCAAAGGTGACCACTTCATGCTCAACGGCAGCAAGACCTGGATCACCAACGGCCCGGATGCCAACACCTATGTGATCTACGCCAAGACCGACCTGGACAAGGGCCCGCATGGCATTACCGCTTTCATCGTCGAGCGTGACTGGAAGGGTTTCTCCCGTGGCAACAAGTTCGACAAGCTCGGCATGCGCGGCTCCAATACCTGCGAGCTGTTCTTCGATGACGTCGAGGTGCCCGAAGAGAACGTACTGGGCGTCGAGAACGGCGGCGTCAAGGTATTGATGAGTGGCCTGGACTACGAGCGTGTGGTACTCGCAGGCGGCCCGGTCGGGATCATGCAGGCCTGCCTCGACGTGGTGGTGCCCTACATCCATGACCGCAAGCAGTTTGGCCAGAGCATCGGCGAGTTCCAGTTCATCCAGGGCAAGGTCGCCGACATGTACACCCAGCTCAACGCCAGCCGCGCCTATCTATACACGGTGGCCCAGGCCTGCGACCGGGGCGAGACCACCCGCAAGGACGCCGCCGGCGTCATCCTCTACACCGCCGAAGCGGCGACGCAGATGGCCCTGCAGGCAATCCAGATTTTGGGCGGCAACGGCTACATCAACGAGTTCCCAACTGGCCGTTTGTTGCGCGACGCCAAGCTCTACGAGATCGGCGCCGGCACCAGCGAAATTCGCCGCATGCTGATTGGGCGCGAGCTGTTTAACGAAACCAAATAAGACAAAGCAGGTGAGGCGGAACGCGATATCGGTAGGGTGGGCTTCAGCCCACATTCCCCGGCACAGCGGTGGGCTGAAGCCCACCCTACGGGACTGAAGCCCACCCTACAGACAACTTCCAGCTTCCGGCGTGTCAAGTATCGGAGACAATGAATGGCCGTCTTGCGTACCCAAATCAACACCCGCTCACCGGAGTTTGCGGCCAACAGCGCAGCCATGGCCGAGCAGGTGAACAACCTGCGCAGCCTGCTCGGTCGCGTCAGCGAAGGCGGCGGCGAAAAGGCCCAGCAACGCCATGCCGCGCGCGGAAAACTGCTGGTGCGTGATCGCATCAACGCCCTCCTCGATCCAGGTTCGGCCTTTCTCGAGGTCGCGCCTTTGGCTGCTTATGAGGTGTACGGTGAAGACGTCGCCGCCGCTGGCGTGGTCGCCGGCATTGGCCGGGTCGAAGGCGTCGAATGCATGATCATTGCCAACGACGCGACAGTAAAAGGCGGCAGCTACTACCCGCTCACCGTGAAAAAGCACCTACGCGCCCAGACCATCGCCCAGCAGAATCGCCTGCCATGCATCTACCTAGTGGATTCCGGCGGTGCCAACCTGCCGCGTCAGGACGAGGTCTTCCCTGACCGAGAACACTTCGGCCGCATCTTCTTCAACCAAGCCAACATGAGCGCCATGGGTATTCCGCAGCTCGCCGTGGTGATGGGCTCCTGTACCGCGGGCGGTGCCTATGTACCGGCAATGGCGGATGAGACCATCATGGTGCGCAACCAGGCGACCATCTTCCTCGCCGGCCCGCCGCTGGTAAAAGCCGCCACCGGTGAAGTGGTGACCGCCGAGGACCTGGGCGGCGCAGAGGTGCACTGCAAGATCTCCGGCGTTGCCGACCATTACGCCGAAAGCGACGAGCACGCGCTGGCCATTGCGCGCCGCTGCGTCGCCAATCTCAACTGGCGCAAGCTCGGCACAGTCCAGCCCCACCAGCCGCGCGCGCCGCTGTATGCCGCCGACGAGCTGTATGGCGTGATTCCCGCCCAAGCCAAGCAGCCCTACGACGTGCGCGAAGTGATCGCACGGCTGGTCGATGGCAGCGAATTCGATGAATTCAAGGCACTGTTCGGCACCACGCTGGTCTGCGGCTTCGCCACGTTGCACGGCTACCCGATCGCGATCCTGGCGAACAACGGCATCCTCTTCGCCGAGGCCGCGCAGAAAGGTGCGCACTTCATCGAACTGGCCTGCCAGCGCGGCATTCCGCTGTTGTTCCTGCAGAACATCACCGGCTTTATGGTCGGGCAGAAGTACGAAACCGGTGGCATCGCCAAGCACGGCGCCAAGCTGGTCACTGCTGTGGCCTGCGCCCAAGTGCCGAAATTCACCGTCGTCATCGGCGGTAGCTTTGGCGCCGGCAACTACGGCATGTGCGGGCGCGCCTACGATCCGCGCTTCCTGTGGATGTGGCCCAACGCGCGCATCGGCGTGATGGGCGGCGAACAGGCTGCCGGCGTGCTGGTGCAGGTCAAGCGCGAGCAAGCCGAGCGCAGCGGGCAAACGTTCTCCGATGAGGAAGAAACGCAGCTCAAGCAGCCGATCCTCGAACAGTACGAGCGCCAGGGCCATCCCTACTATTCCAGCGCGCGGTTGTGGGATGACGGCGTCATCGATCCGGCGCAGACCCGCGACCTGTTGGGCCTGGCAATTTCGGCCAGTCTCAATGCACCGATCGAGCCGACCCGCTTTGGCGTGTTCCGCATGTAGAAAAAAGCTGAAACGACGCTGGAGGCGTGACGTCCCGCCTCCAGCAAAGGGCCGTAGGCCTTCGCTGCAGGAACCTGATATGAACACGTCCTCCTTTCAAACTATTGAACTCGAATACTCAGCCAAGGGTTTCGCCACCCTCTGGCTCAACCGCCCGGAAAAGAACAACGCCTTCAACGCCGAGATGATCCGCGAGCTGGTGCTGGCCATCGATCAGGTGCAGGCGAACAAGGACCTGCGCTTCCTGCTGTTGCGTGGTCGCGGCAAGCACTTCTCGGCCGGCGCCGATCTCGCCTGGATGCAGCAGTCGGCCAAGCTGGATTTCGAGGCCAACCTCACCGACGCCCGCGAGCTGGCCGAACTGATGTACAGCCTCTACCACCTCAAACTGCCGACGCTGGCGGTGGTGCAAGGCGCAGCCTTTGGCGGCGCAGTCGGGTTGATCGCCTGCTGCGACATGGCCATCGGCGCTCACGACGCGCAGCTGTCGCTTTCGGAGGTACGCATCGGCCTCGCACCGGCGGTGATCAGCCCCTTCGTGGTCAAGGCCATCGGCGAACGCGCCACGCGCCGTTATGCCATGACCGGAGAGCGTTTCAGCGGCGAACGTGCATGCGAGCTCGGTTTGTTGTCCGAAACCTATGCCACGGCCGAACTGGACGATGGTCTTGATAGCTGGATCGACAATCTGCTGCTCAATAGCCCACAGGCCATGCGCGCCAGCAAGGACCTGATGCGTGAAGCCAGCAGCGCTTCGTTGAGTCCGGCGCTGCGCCGTTACACCGAAAACGCCATTGCGCGCATCCGCGTAAGTCCCGAGGGCCAGGAAGGACTGAACGCCTTTCTGGAAAAGCGCAAACCGGCCTGGTTGGGGGACGCTTGATGTCGGTGCTCGTCTGGGACTCCGCCCCCTCTCCCCAGCCCTCTCCCCAAGGGGGCGAGGGGGTTGTTTCGTGCAGCCGATGCTAGCTCGCAGCTACGGCAACCATGCTCGCCTTGCCACGTCAATCAGGCGAGCCACCGTCTGCCAAACAACACCATTCCCACGCCTCACCCCGTCATCCCCTCGCCTCTTTGGGGAGAGGGCTAGGGTGAGGGGAAACATATTCAAGGCCACGCAGGAGCCACAACAATGATTACCACCCTCCTGGTCGCCAACCGCGGCGAGATCGCCTGCCGCGTGATGCGCACCGCCAAGGCCATGGGCCTGACTACCGTTGCCGTGCACAGCGCCATCGACCGTGACGCGCGGCATGCTCGCGAAGCCGACATCCGCATCGACCTCGGCGGCGCCAAGCCGGCGGAAAGCTACCTGCAGATCGAAAAACTGATCGCCGCCGCCAAGGCCAGCGGTGCCCAGGCGATTCATCCCGGCTATGGCTTCCTGTCCGAGAACGCCGATTTCGCCCGCGCCATCGAAGATGCCGGACTGATCTTCCTGGGCCCGCCCGCCTCCGCCATCGACGCCATGGGCAGCAAGTCCGCCGCCAAGGCGCTGATGGAGAAAGCCGGCGTGCCGCTGGTGCCCGGCTATCACGGCGAAGCCCAGGATGTGGAAACCTTCCGCACGGCAGCGGAAAAGATCGGCTATCCGGTCCTGCTCAAAGCCACCGCGGGCGGCGGCGGCAAAGGCATGAAGGTCGTCGAGCGTGAAGCGGATCTCGCCGAAGCGCTGCAATCGGCCCAGCGCGAGGCGCAGTCCTCGTTTGGCGATTCGCGGATGCTGGTCGAGAAATACGTGCTCAAGCCGCGCCATGTGGAGATCCAGGTATTCGCCGATCAGCACGGCAACTGCCTGTATCTCAACGAGCGCGACTGTTCGATCCAGCGCCGCCACCAGAAAGTCGTCGAGGAAGCGCCAGCACCGGGCCTGTCTCCAGAGCTGCGTCGAGCCATGGGCGAAGCGGCGGTCAAGGCCGCGCAGGCCATCGGCTATGTCGGTGCCGGCACGGTCGAGTTTCTGCTCGACGCCCGTGGCGAATTCTTCTTCATGGAGATGAATACCCGCCTACAGGTCGAGCATCCGGTGACCGAAGCCATTACCGGTCTCGATCTGGTCGCCTGGCAAATCCGCGTCGCCCGTGGCGAACCGCTGCCGATCAGCCAGGATCAGGTACCGCTCAACGGCCACGCCATCGAAGTGCGGCTGTATGCCGAAGACCCGGATAACGACTTCCTGCCCGCTACCGGGACGCTCAATCTGTACCGTGAATCCGCTTCAGGTCCGGGCCGCCGTGTCGACAGCGGCGTGGCCGAAGGCGATACGGTGTCGCCGTTCTATGACCCGATGCTCGGCAAGCTGATCGCCTGGGGCGAAAACCGTGAAGAGGCGCGTCTGCGCCTGCTGGCTATGCTGGATGAGACCTACGTCGGCGGCGTGCGTACCAATCTCGCCTTCCTGCGTCGCGTCATTGGCCACCCTGCGTTTGCAGCGGCAGAGCTGGATACCGGCTTCATCCCGCGCCACGAAGCGGAGCTGATGCGCAAGCCTGGCGAGCTGGCCGATGAATTCTGGCAACTGGCCGGTGAACGCTTTGTGCAGACCGAACCGGCCAAGATCCGAGGCGACGATGCCCATTCACCCTGGGCCAGCCGCGACGGCCTGCGTTTCGGTATGCCGACGCAAATTGGTGTGCACCTGATGTGCAACGGCGAAAGCCGGCTGGTAAAGGTAGACGCAGCCTCACGTAGGAGCGACGGGAACGTCTCAGTCCTTGCTCGCGAATCCGGGCGCGCGGCGTCCACCGGAGAAGGGTTCGCGAGCAAGCTCGCTCCTACACAAGCCCTGCGCCAGCCAAAAGCCATCCGCCAGGGCAGCACGCTCTATCTGGAATGGAACGGCGAACTGCAAGCCGTCACCGCCTTCGATCCCATCGCCGAAGCAGAGGCGAGCCATCAGCACCACGGCGGCCTGACCGCCCCCATGAACGGCAGCATCGTGCGCGTGTTGGTCGAGCCCGGCCAAAACGTTGAGGCCGGCACCGCGCTGATCGTGCTGGAAGCGATGAAAATGGAGCACAGCATCAGAAGCCAGCAGGCCGGTGTGGTCAAAAGCCTGTTCTGCGCTGAAGGCGATATGGTCAACGAAGGCGCGGTATTGCTGGAGATGGAGGAAGCCTGACGCGTTCGGATTGGTGGGCTGAAGCGGAACGCCGCCCGGCGCACCCTCATAGCTGTGACACGGCACGTATTGCCCGGCAATTGGTGGGCTAAAGCCCACCCTACGGAAGACAGCACCGTAGAGTGGTACCGGAGGTATTCCGCTTGGGTCCACCGGACGCGTAGGGTGGGCCGGGCGGCGTTCCGCTTCAGCCCACCAGAAACTAATAAGACGCTACGTCGCCAATGGAGCCTTTATGACCCTGCCCAAACACGTCCGCCTGGTTGAAGTCGGCCCGCGCGACGGTCTGCAAAATGAGAAGCAGCCGATCAGCATCGAAGACAAGGTGCGGCTGGTAGACGACCTCAGCGCCGCCGGCTTGCAGTACATCGAAGTCGGCAGCTTCGTGTCGCCCAAGTGGGTGCCGCAAATGGCCGGCTCGGCCGATGTATTCGCGCAGATCAGGCAGAAGCTCGGCGTTACCTATGCGGCCCTGACGCCGAACCTGAAAGGCCTCGAAGCGGCCATCGAAGCCGGTGTGCAGGAAGTCGCGGTGTTTGGCGCCGCGTCCGAAGCGTTCTCGCAGAAGAACATCAACTGCTCCATCGACGAGAGCCTGTCGCGCTTCGCTCCGCTGATGGAGGTGGCGCGCGAAAACGGTATCCAGGTGCGTGGCTATGTGTCCTGCGTGCTGGGTTGCCCCTACGAAGGCGAGATCGATCCGAAGCGCGTCGCCCACGTGGCGCGCGAATTGTTCGCCATGGGCTGCTACGAGGTTTCGCTGGGCGACACCATCGGCACCGGCACGCCGGGCAAAACCCGTCAGCTGATCGAGGCCGTCAGCCGCGAAGTGCCGCGTGACAAGCTCGCCGGGCATTTTCACGATACCTACGGCCAGGCGCTGGCTAATATCTATGCCAGTCTGCTGGAAGGCGTCTGCGTATTCGACAGCTCGGTCGCCGGGCTAGGCGGCTGTCCTTACGCCAAGGGCGCCAGTGGCAACGTGGCCAGCGAAGATGTGCTCTACATGCTCGACGGGCTGGGCATCGAGACGGGTATCAATCTGGATGCGCTGGTCGCTGCAGGGCAACGCATCAGCGATCTGTTAGAGCGGCCCAACGGCTCGCGGGTCGGGCGGGCTCGCAGCAGCACCTGACGCCGCACTTTCTTGTAGGAGGCGCGCCCTCGCGGCGATGCGGAGCGCAGGTCCGCCTGAAGCAGAAGAGCTTCGCCCCGAGGTCGGGCCTCCCACAAAAGCGGCACCTGTAACACCCGGCGCCACAGGTCAGCACAACAAGAGAGGCACGCTATGAACAAGATCTACCCTAGCGCCCAGCAGGCCCTTGACGGCCTGGTCAAGGACGGCATGACCCTCGCCGTGGGCGGCTTCGGGCTCTGCGGCATCCCCGAAGCGCTGATCGAGGCGCTGCGCGACACCGGCAAAAAAGACCTCACGGTGATCAGCAACAACGCCGGCGTGGACGGCTTCGGCCTCGGCGTACTGCTGGAAACGCGCCAGGTGCGCAAGATGATTTCGTCCTACGTGGGCGAGAACAAAGAGTTCGAGCGGCAATATCTGGCCGGCGAACTGGAACTCGAATTCACTCCCCAGGGCACGCTGGCCGAGAAGTTGCGCGCCGGCGGTTCCGGCATTCCCGCGTTCTACACCCGAACCGGCTACGGCACGCTGATCGCCGAAGGCAAGGAAACGCGTCAGTTCAAGGGCGAGTGGTACGTGATGGAAGAATCGCTGACCGCCGATATCGCCCTGATCAAGGCTTACAAAGCCGACAAGGCGGGCAATCTGGTGTTCAACAAGACCGCGCGCAACTTCAACCCGCTCGCGGCCATGGCCGGCAAGGTCTGCGTGGTAGAGGTCGACGAGCTGGTCGAGACCGGCGAACTGGACCCCGACCAGATCCATCTGCCGGGCATCTACGTGCAGCGCATCATCCACAACCCGAACGCCGAGAAGCGCATCGAAAAACGTACGGTGAGGAGCTGATCATGGCCTGGACACGCGAACAGATGGCGCAGCGCGCCGCGCTGGAACTGCAGGATGGCTTTTACGTCAACCTCGGCATCGGCCTGCCGACCCTCGTCGCCAACTACATTCCGGACGGCATGGACGTCTGGCTGCAGAGCGAGAACGGCTTGCTCGGCATCGGCCCCTTCCCCACCGAGGAAGAAATCGATCCCGACCTGATCAATGCTGGCAAGCAGACCGTCACCGCCCTGCCCGGCAGCGCTTTCTTCGACAACGCCATGAGCTTCGGCATGATCCGCGGCGGTCATATCAACCTGGCGATCCTCGGTGCCATGCAGGTGTCGGCAAAGGGCGATCTGGCCAACTGGATGATCCCCGGCAAGATGGTCAAAGGCATGGGCGGTGCCATGGACCTGGTGGCCGGCGTCAGGCGCGTGGTGGTGCTGATGGAACACACGGCCAAGGGCGCGCACAAGATCATCGAACAGTGCGACTTGCCGCTGACCGGCGTCGGTGTGGTCGACCGGATCATTACCGACCTCGGCGTGCTGGATATCACCGAGCAAGGCCTGAAGCTCGTGGAGCTGGCCGATGGCGTGAGCTTCGAGCAGATGCAGGACGCGACCGGCTGCACGATCCATCGCTGAGCTGGTCACGCAATAGCCATGCGCCACTGTGCACGGTTTACGCCGGCGTGTAGCCTTGCCGGCACCTGAAGAACGATACGCCGACTCATCTCGAGCCGATGACATGCAAGATTGGACACCTATGGCAAAGCAGACCTACAGCATTTCCGACCTGGCCAATGAGCTGGATATCACCACCCGCGCCATTCGCTTCTACGAAGAACAGGGCATGCTCTCCCCCACTCGCCGTGGTCAGGAGCGTATCTACAGCCCCAAGGACCGCGTTGCACTGAAGCTCATCCTGCGTGGCAAACGCATCGGCTTCTCGCTGGCCGAATGCAAGACGCTGATCGAACTCTACGACCCTAAGGCGGGCAATCAGAAACAGCTGAACATCATGCTCGGCATGATTGCCGAACGCCGCCAGCAGCTCGAACAACAGCAGCTCGACATTCAGCAGATGCAGCTTGAGCTCGATACGGCCGAAGAACGCTGCCTCAGCGCTCTGAAAGCGACCCTTGGCAAAGAAGCGATTTAAACCGCACTGCTAGTCCGTACTTCACGCCGCTGTCTGGCGTGAAGTCGCATCTCCGTTCCTGCGATGCCGCGACAGACAGGTGCGGCCTCTACACGTCTCGCAGCTCCACCAGTCCAGCCAAGCAGACACTAGTCCAGCATCATGGACACTCGATCACTTCCTCCATTCAGCTGTCCAGCTAGCTGGACACCGGTTCGCTTACGCCCTAGGCTCGACCGCTCTAGAACGGTCTTTCCAGTGTATTTCGCAAGTCAGGCACAGAACCTGCTAAGACATCTGGGCTACACGCCAGAACGCTGATGGATGGATGACTGGAGTCACCTTCTGCTCCGGCTACGCAGCCCGCTGCCGCGCCACGACCTTCTGGTTCCAAAACAAAAAAAACAAGGAAACTGCACATGTCAGCAAAGAAAAAACTGTCCCGTCTCGCCTGTGCCATCGGTGCAACCACCCTTCTCAGCGTCAGTCTGCTCAGCGGCAACGCAATGGCCACCGAGAAAATTCGCTGGCAGGTACCGCTTGCGTTCCCATCCCATCTCATCGGCTTGACCACACCGGTCAAACACCTTTCCGAGTCGCTCAAGGCGATTTCGGGCGGCGACATCCAACTGCGCTACTACGAACCCGGCGAGCTGGTACCGCCCTTCGAAATCATGGATGCGGTGAGCAACGGCAAGTATCCGGCCGGCTACACCTGGATCGGTTACGACCAGGGCACAATCCCAGCGCTGCCACTGTATTCCGGTGCTCCGTTCAACATGGAGCCGCCGGCCTACATTGCCTGGTACTACGAGGGCGACGGTAAGAAGCTGCTCGAGGAGATCTACGCCGAGCGCAACATCCACCCGATGCTGTGCAGCATCATCGGTCCGGAAGGCGCCGGCTGGTTCGCCAAGCCCATCGAGAAGCTGGAAGACATCGACGGGCTGCGCATCCGCTTCGCCGGCATCGGCGGCAAGGTGCTAGAAAAGCTCGGCGCCTCGGTGACCATGGTGCCGGGCGGTGAGATCTACCAGGCGCTGGAACGCAAGACCATCGACGCCACCGAGTTCTCGCAGCCAGCAGTCGACAAGATGCTGGGCCTGGATCAGATCATCAAGAACTACATCATGCCCGGTTGGCACCAGACGCTGACCACCTCGCACCTGCTGGTGAACAAGGATGTCTGGGACAAGCTGGAGCCCCAAAGCCGCGCACTGATCGAGATGGGCTGCGAATCCGCCACGCTCAAGGGCTTTGCCGAAAGCGAGTGGGCTCAGCCGACCGCCCTGCGTGATTACGAGCAACAAGGTGTGAAGGCTCAAGTGCTGCCTGAAGAAGTGCTGCGCGAGCTCGAGCGCGTCACCAACGAGGTGCTCGACGAAATGGCTGCGGAGAACGAAATGTTCAACCGCGTCCTGACCAGCCAACGCGAGTTCATGGAGCACCACTCCATCTGGCACGGCAAGGGCTACCTGCCGCGCGATTACTACAAGTACGAGTAACCGCACGAGTCGAGGGGCGCAGCGCGGCTGTGCCCCTTATTTCAAGCGGGCCGTTGCCGTACCTGTGTAGTTGCGTCGCGTGCCCGTGCTGGATTTGCCGAGGTCGTCATGTCCGTTCACCCCGTTTCCCCCAACGACGCGGCGCCCGCCTCTGCCAAGGCCGAGCTGCCGCATAATCGACTGTCTTACTGGCTGGACAGGGCCTTGGTCGCCATCGGCGAACTCAGCGCCTGGCTGTGGGTGCTGTGCCTGCTGGTGGTGCTGACCAATGTGTTCAGCCGTTTCGTCCTGGCGCGTGGCTCCATTGCGCTGGAAGAGTTGTCCTGGCACCTGTTTGGCGCCGCCGTATTGCTTTCCCTGGCCTACGCCGTGGTACGCGACGACCACGTGCGGGTCGATGTGTTGAGCGAGAAATTCACCCTGCGCAGCCGGGCCATCATCGAGTTGCTGGCTATCGCGTTCCTTGCCTTGCCTGTCGTTGTGCTGATGGTCGATGCGCTGATTCCCTTCGCCTACCAGGCGTTCATCTACAACGAACGCTCGCAAGCGCCAAGCGGCCTGCCGCATCGCTTTATCTTCAAGAGCACATTGCCGCTGGGCTTGATGCTCCTGGCGCTGGCGCTGTTCTCCAAAGCCACGCGCTGCAGCACGCTGTTGTTCAAATTCCCACGGGCCATTACGGCCTCTCCGAATGACCGCGACCGCGGCCATCCGCAGCCCTGATGGAGTAGCCGTAATCATGGGTCTGGAACAAATACTCGTCATCGGCATGTTCGCCAGCTTCATGGTGCTCCTGCTGCTTGGTTTCCCCGTCGCCTGGTCACTGGCCGGCATCGGGCTTCTGTTCGCCGTTCTCGGCTATGTCATGGTCGAGCATTTCGATGCCGATCTCTGGTTCACTTGGGAAGGCACCATCGGCGTGCTGGACGCCCGCATCTACGGCATCGTCGCCAACGAACTGATGGTCGCCCTGCCGCTGTTCATCTTCATGGGCATCATGCTCGACCGTTCCGGCATCGCCGAGCGCTTGATGCACAGCCTGGTCCGTGTGCTCGGGCCATTGCGCGGCGGCTACGCCGTGACGGTCGTGCTAGTGGGCATTCTGCTTGCCGCGTCCACCGGCATCGTCGGCGCTTCGGTGGCGCTGCTCGGCATGCTTTCGATCGGCCCAATGCTGCAGGCCAAATACAACAAGAGCCTGGCCGTCGGTACTGCCTGCTCGGTCGGCACGCTGGGCATCCTGATTCCGCCAAGCATCATGCTGGTGCTAATGGCTGATCGTCTTGGCACCTCCGAAGCTTCGGTGGGCAAACTGTTCATGGGCGCGCTGATCCCCGGCATGATGCTGGCTGCGATGTACATCCTCTACATCGTGATCGTTGCCTGGGTAAAAAAAGACTTCGCGCCTGCTCCGGCCAACCGTCCCAAGCTCGACGCGCGCGCGCTGCTCGACGTCTTCTTGGCCGTGGTGCCGCCCTTCGTGCTGATCCTGGCTGTGCTTGGTTCGATCTTCTTCGGCATCGCCACGACCACCGAAGCCTCCGCTGTCGGCGCATTCGGCGCGGTACTGATGGCCGCTTGCAGCCGCAGGCTGAATCTCACCGTGTTGAAGGAAGCGCTCTACCAGACCAGCCGCACCTCCGCCTTCATCTTCGGCATTTTCATCGGTGCCACGGTGTTCGCCGCAGTGCTGCGCGGCCTGGGCGGCGACGATGTGATACGCGATGCACTCACCGGATTGCCGTTCGGCCAGACTGGCGTATTGCTCACGGTGCTATTCATCACCTTCCTGCTGGGGTTCTTCCTGGATTGGGTGGAGATCACCTTGATCGTTCTGCCGCTGGTAGCACCGGTACTGTTCTCGATGGGCGTCGATCCGCTGTGGTTCGCGATTCTTTTCGCACTGTGCCTGCAAACCTCGTTCCTGACACCACCGGTAGGCTTCGCCCTGTTCTACATCAAAGGCGTCTGTCCGCCAGAAGTGACCACCCGCGACGTCTATCTCGGTGTATTGCCGTACATCCTGATCCAGCTGCTCGGCCTGGCGCTGGTGTTCTTCTTCGAGCCGCTGGCGACGTGGTTGCCCAATGAGGTATATGCGCGCTAGCGCCCTCGCCCCGGCTGCCTTGCCCGAGGCAGCCGGGGCCTTCCATAATCGGTCGGAACCCAAACGGACATCCCTGCCCATGGCGATTGCGCGCAACGACCTCGATCACAATGGTTTGATAATCGGCGTCTCCCCGGAGCGCTTTCGCGCCGTGGCGATGCCGCTGCTGTTCGATCACCTCAACGCCCAGTGCGAAGGCACCATTGCGGTCAACCGCCAGGCGCGCATCGTCTGGATCAATGACAAGTACGCCGCAAAGGTTGGCATCAGCGACCCACGCAGCGTGCTTGGCAAGGAAATCGAAGAGGTGCTGCCAGCCAGCCGTCTACGCGAGGTCATGGAAAACGGGCTGCCCAGCATGCTCGACCTGATGGCGTTCGGCGATGAGCATTTCGTGGTGACTCGCATCCCGCTACGGGACGAGGACGGCACCTTGGTCGGCGCGCTGGGCTTCGTGCTGTTCGACCGGGCGCAGCATCTCAGACCGCTGATGTCCAAGTTCAACGTTCTGCAGACGCAGCTGGTCGCGACCCAGAACGAGTTGGCCAAGGCCCGACGCGCGCGTTACACCATTGCCGGCTTCATCGGTACCAGCCCAGCCGCCAGCGAGGTCAAGCGTCAGGCCCGTCGCGCGGCACAGCTTGACGCCACGGTGCTGATCCGCGGCGAGACCGGCACTGGTAAGGAATTGCTCGCCCAGGGCATTCACAACCTTTCGCCACGGGCCAATGGCCCTTTCGTCGCGGTCAACGTCGCGGCCATCCCCGAAACCCTGGTGGAGGCCGAGCTGTTCGGCACCGCTCCAGGCGCGTTCACCGGTGCGGATCGCAAGGCGCGTATCGGCAAATTCGAAGTCGCCAACGGCGGCACGCTATTCCTCGATGAAATCGGCGACCTGCCCATGCCACTGCAGGCGAAACTGCTACGGGTGCTGCAGGAACAGGAAATCGAGCCGCTGGGCTCCAACCAGGTCAAACCGCTCAACGTGCGGGTGATCGCCGCGACCCACATCGATCTGGAAGCCAAGGTCGCCGCCGGGCAATTCCGAGACGATCTCTACTACCGCCTCAATGTCCTAGCGCTCAAGGTCCCATCGTTGCGCGAACGCGCCAGCGACATTCCTGCGCTTGTCGAACATCTGCTCGATGACATCGCCAATCGATCCGGCCATGCGCCGATGGAACTCACGCCCGAAGCCGTAGCGCTGCTCTGCGGCCAACCCTGGCGCGGCAACGTTCGCGAATTGAGCAACCTGCTGGAGCGGGCCCAATTGAATGCCGATGGCCTGCCACTGGAATCGCGACATCTACTCCCGTTGCTTGGCGAGCAGAGCAACAGCGCGGCATCTGTGCCGCCAACAGTAATGCCGCTCCTCACCGAACCATCCGCCTTGGAAGAGGCGCCGCTTCAGCTGCTGGCCGAGAGCATTGCTCAGGCCGAACGCCGCGCGCTGCAACATGCACTGCGCACCTGCAAAGGCAACCGTCGCCGTGCCGCCGTCGAGCTGGGTATTTCGCGTGCGAGCCTGTATTCGAAACTGCAGCTGCACGGGTTGAGCGAGCGTTAGCCTTTCGTGACACAAGACGCCATCGGCTCGGTGGCGTACAGCCTGCCTCGCAACCCTCGACGACGTGTCTCATCCGGCAATGCTTTCTCTAGCGCTGAAAATGCTCTATGGCCTGCGGGCTTTTTCGCCGCGAGGTCGCGCCTCCCACAGAGTCAGGTGCATCTGCCTGCTTTCGTGGGAGACCCGACCTCGGGGTGAATGTGCTTAAGTGAACGCCCCGCCCACCACCCCCGAAATGCTCAGGCAGAACTGCCGATAATCTGGACGAATCACCATGAACGACCCAATGGCGCCGGCCAGGCTTGAACTGGACGGCGCACCGGGGCCTATCAGGCATTCAATCGTTCGATCTGACCACCAAGCTCTTGCGCCAATAGCTGCAGCTCGGTACTGGCGGCGCGAGTTCGGGTGACCGTCTGCCCGGCGGAACTGGCGGTGTCGCGGATGCCGTTGACGCTACGATTGATTTCCTCAGCCGTAGCGGTCTGTTCCTCCGCGGCCGTCGCGATCTGCAGGTTCATGTCGTTGATGGTCGAGACCGCCACGGTGATAGCGCCGAGCGATTCACCCGCGCGCGCGGCCTGTTCCATCGTCGATTGTGCCTTTTCCGCATTGCGAGCCATGCGCTCGACGGCTGTGGTCGCGCCTGACTGGAGCCGCTCGATGATCGCGTGGATCTCTTGAGTCGAACGCTGGGTACGCTGCGCCAGCGAGCGTACCTCGTCGGCCACCACCGCAAAACCGCGTCCATGCTCACCCGCGCGGGCTGCCTCGATAGCGGCATTGAGCGCAAGCAGATTGGTCTGTTCGGCGACACCATTGATCACGTCGAGCACCGTGCCGATGTCGTAGGAATCCTTCGCCAGTTTCTCCACGACCGAGCGCGCTTGCGACAGATCGCCGGTCAGGTCCGCGATTTCCTGCATGGTCTGCTCGACCATCCGCCGACCTTGCGCGGCCTCTGCTTCTGTCTGCTTGGTCGAATCAGCCGCGAGACTGGCGCTACGCGCCACTTCCTGCACCGTGGCGACCATTTCGTTCATGGCGGCGGCCAGACTGATGGTTTCGCTTTCCTGCCGCTCGGCATCGCGCTGGGCGCCTGAGGTGATCTGAGACAAATCTTCGCTGGCGGTCATCAGCTTCAGGTTGGCCTGGGTCACCTGGCCAACCACGCCGCTGGCGGCCTCCATGAGCGTATTGAAGCTGCCGGCCATCTGCGCGAGTTCGTCGCGACCTTGTGTCGGTAGGCGTACGGTCAGGTCAGTGCGGCCCTCGGCAGCCTTTTCCAGGGTGGTTACCGTTTCACGCAGGGGCCCGGTGATGCTGCGGATCAACAGCATGCTGAATCCCGCGAGCGCCGCGAGAATAAGCGCGCCGACGAGCAACGCGGTCGTCACCTCTCGGTTCACGGCCGAATCGATATCGGCGGGGTGAATACCGCTGGACACCATCCAACTCCACGGTTTGAAACCACGTGCCTCGGTCAGCTTGAGCTCGGGCTCGGTGGCGCCCGGTCGCGGCCAAAGATATTCGAGCCGCATGGAGCCGTTGCTGCGCACTCCGTCCACCAGCTGCTGCACGAATGGCTTGCCGGCCTTGTCCTTCAGATCACGCAGATCGCGACCGACCAGTTGCGGGCTGACCGGGTGCATTAGCCAGACGAAATCCATGTTGTTGATCCACAGATAGTGGTCGCCCAGATAACGGATGGTGCCGATCACTTCCATCGCGCCGGTTTGCGCCTCTGGCAGCGTGATTTCACCAGCGCGCGCTTTGCCCTCGTAATGCTCCATCACCCGTACGGCGGTGGTCAGTGCCGCATCCACGGCGGCCATTTTTTCTTCGGTCAGACTGCGTTGCAGACTGGCCACCATCCACCAGGTGAACAGAACTACGACCACACCGAAACCCAGGGTAAGCATCCAGACCCGCTGACCGATACGAAACTGACGAAAGAAGCTGTTCATCGAGACGTCATCCTTATGAAGGCAGCGCGCCAACCATTGGCGAACCGCAACTGCTCACCAGCGCACAGAGCTCAGGCGCCGTTCCTAAGTGCGTTAACGTGAAGAGTTGCCGCAAAGGTCGATCAAGGCCGCAGCGTCACTGCGCCAGCCAGCCGCCATCGACGTTCCAGGCCGCGCCGCGTACTTGCTTGGCGGCGTCGCTACAGAGAAACAGCGTCAGATCACCCAGCTCCTCGGGCGTGACGAAATCCAGCGAAGGCTGTTTCTCCATCAGCAGCTCCCGCGTCGCGCGGGCCGGGTCGCCATGGGTTTGCGTCTTGCTGTCGATCTGCTGCTGTACCAGCGGCGTCAGTACCCAGCCTGGGCAGAGCGCATTGCAGGTGACTGCCGTGGATGCAGTTTCCAGTGCGACCGTCTTGGTCAGCCCGATCACCCCGTGCTTGGCGGCCACGTAAGCCGATTTCTGCGCCGAAGCCACCAGGCCGTGAACCGAGGAGATGTTGACGATCCGCCCCCAGTTGCGCTCGCGCATGCCCGGCAGCGCCAAACGCATGGTGTGGAATACCGAGGACAGATTGATGGCGATGATGCTGTCCCAACGCTCGACCGGGAAACTTTCGACCGGAGCGACATGCTGAATGCCGGCGTTGTTGACCAGCACATCGAGGGACCCGAAATTACGCTCGGTCTGGCTGACCATCTCGGCGATCTGTTCGGCGTCGGATACGTCGGCTGAGTGATGCAGCACACGGGTGCCATAGACGGACACTCGGGCGATAGCCGCCTCCACATCGCCGAAGCCATTGAGCATCACGTCGGCACCCGCCTCTGCCAGCTTGCAGGCGATGCCCAGACCGATCCCGCTGGTCGAGCCGGTGACCAGGGCTGCTTTGCCTTTCAGAATCATGGCTGTCTCCGATTGCTGCGGGTAACGATCAGGGCAGCAGTGCACATGGCACCCTGATGACAATCAGAGTAGCGGCTGTTACGAAGCATGCTGGGCGGGATAATGGTGAAGCGGGACGGTCGGGTGCCGGCGGCTGATCCGCCGAAAAATGTGCGTAGGGCATTCATGTACGGTTTTCCTTATTGTTCTGATCGCGCCGGCCGCACCGTCGAAATGCATCGACGGTGCGGCACGGAAACAAGCGAGACCGGAAAACCAGAGCGAAAGCCATGCCAGAGCGGCGAGCGGCCGGGCAAAAAGGTCGAGACGCCCGCGATAGCGGGCGTTCGGAACGAGAAGATGGGTGTCCTTACCCTTCAGCCAGTTAGTGCAATGTCCAGCATTTTGTACATGCTCACAGAGCGACACATACCGGCGAGCCCCATGTCCGAGCCGCTGGACGGTAATGAAAACCGTGCTCGCAACAATCAATCCCTACTGGATTGCGCTTGTTGCCTCACCCTGCCAGCACGCCGTCGACCAGCGCCTTGGCTTCTTCCTGGATGCGCTTCAAGTGCGCCTCGCCTTCGAAGCTTTCGGCGTAGATCTTGTAGACGTCCTCGGTACCGGATGGCCGAGCGGCGAACCAGCCGTTGTCGGTCACGACTTTCAAACCGCCAATCGCAGCACCGTTGCCTGGGGCTTCGGTGAGGATCTGGGTGATCGGCTGGCCAGCCAGTTCGCCAGCGGTGACCTGAGAGGCCGACAGCTTGCCGAGTTTGGCTTTCTGTTCACGATTGGCCGGGGCGTCGATGCGCTGGTACACCGGAGCGCCGAAGCGATCGGTCAGCGCCTGGTAGCGCTCGCCTGGGTCCTTGCCGGTTACAGCCGTGATTTCCGCAGCCAGCAGCCCGAGGATCAGGCCGTCCTTGTCGGTCGACCAGGCGCCACCGGCCTTGCGCAGGAAGGATGCACCCGCCGACTCTTCGCCGCCGAAGCCCAGGCTGCCGTTCATCAAGCCATCGACGAACCACTTGAAGCCCACCGGCACTTCCACCACCTGGCGGTCGATGCCCTTCGCGACGCGATCGATCATCGAGGACGAGACCAGCGTCTTGCCGATACCGGCCTGCGCGCTCCATTCGGGGCGGTGGGTGAACAGGTATTCGATGGCGACGGCGAGGTAGTGATTGGGGTTCAGCAGCCCGACCGAGCGCGCGACGATGCCATGACGATCATGGTCGGTATCGCAGGCGAAGGACACATCGAAGCGGTCCTTGTTTTCGATCAAGCCGGCCATCGCGTGCGGTGAGCTACAGTCCATGCGGATTTTGCCGTCCCAATCCAGGCGCATGAAGCGGAACGTCGGATCGACACGGGTCGAGAGCACTTCGAGCGGCAGACCATAGCGCTCGGCGATGCGCGTCCAGTAATGCACACCGGCGCCGCCGAGCGGATCGACGCCGAACTTCAGGCCGGAATTGCGGATCGCTTCGAGGTCGATCACCTGATCCAGGCCGCCCACATAGCTTTCGATGAAATCGAAGCGCTGGGTGGTCGGCGCCCTGAGCGCGTGCGCGTAATCCATTCGCTGCACGCCCTTCAGCCCAGCGACCAGCAGCGCGTTGGCGCGTTCCTGAATCCACTTGGTCACGCCGGTATCGGCCGGGCCGCCGTTGGTGGGGTTGTACTTGAAGCCGCCATCGGCCGGCGGATTATGCGACGGGGTGATGACGATGCCGTCAGCCAGGCCGCTGCTGCGGCCGGCGTTGTATTCGAGGATGGCGTTGGAGATCGCCGGCGTCGGGGTGTAGCCGGGCTCGCCATTGGTTTCGCTGCAGCCGGCATCGATGCGCGTCTCGACGCTGTTGGCCGCCAGTACTTCCAGCGCGGAAACGAACGCCGGTTCAGACAGCGCGTGGGTGTCCATACCGACGAAGATCGGACCGTCGATGCCCTGCTCTCGACGGTAATCGCAGATTGCCTGAGTGGTGGCGAGGATGTGCCATTCGTTGAAGCTATTCTTCAGCGACGAGCCACGATGGCCAGACGTCCCGAAGGAAACCTGCTGCGCTGGGTCCGCCGGATCGGGGCGCTCGCTGTAGTAACGGGATACCAGGCGTGGAAGATTGACCAGGGAATTCTCGTGCGGGAGGCGTCCTGCGTTGACGTCAATGCTCATCTGTCGTTCCTTTGAAGGGGCTGGATAATGTCGCCTCGGGCATAACCGCAGGGGTCGCATAGGAGGCAATCGAAGCAATAAAGCGCGGTCCCGCGCCACTTATCTACGCGCTAAGACCACCACCCCTTGGGCTTTGGTTCCCCATGCGTGATAAAGACATGTTCGGGCTGATTCGGGTGCGCATGATATTGCCGATTTCTTCGGTAGCGAAGGCCCGCTGCACTCACCTTGCGTCGAGCAAACGAGTAATCCATACGACTTCTTTGTGGTCAGCCCAACAGGCTTGTCCATGCCGAGACGAGCAGCAGCAACGCCATGCTCTGATTGAAGCGCCGCATCCAGCGCGTCGACTTCAGAAACCGCGCGGCGCCCCGCCCCAGTACGGCCCAGGCAGTCAGGCAAGGCACGGCGACGAGAAAGAAAATCAGCGCATAGACGCCATAGCGGAACGAGCTGGCTCCCGCGCTGGTGAATACACTGACGACAGCGAACGCCATCATCCAGGTCTTGGGATTCACCAATTGCAGCGCCGCTCCGCCCCAGGCCCCGATGCGCTTACTGCTGCCGTCCTTATCCACGCCGACGGGCTGAGTGCGGAACAGCTGCCACGCCAGCAGACTGATCCACGCCACACCGAGCCACGCCAGGCTTTGCTGCGCCAACGGAAACCGCAGCAATGTCTCGCCCAGCCCCAACCCGACCACCAGCACGATGGCAGCCGCACCGGCACAGGCGCCCAGCACGATGGGCAACGCAGCACGCAAGCCGTACAGCGCGCTATTGCTGAGCACCAGAATGTTGGTCGGCCCAGGTGTGATCGATGCCACCAAGGCAAAGAGCACGAAAGGCAAAAACTGACTCATCGCCATGCACCGAGGCACGGCTGGCTATGAAAGACCTCGAAGATCGAAAACATGGGCGGAAACTCCAATGGACTGTTTCTGCCATGTTCCGTCGGGGCGCGTTAGCGGTCTGGAAGATTTGAGCAGCGCTTGCGATAGGCAGCGGGACTCAACCCGTACGCACGCCGAAACCAACGCCCTAGATGGCTCTGATCGGCAAATCCCAGCTCCACCGCAACGCTCGCCGGAGCCAATCCCTGGCGCAAAAGCTTGCGAGCCAGACTCAGGCGAAGTTGCACCAGATAAGCGTGAGGTGCCAGTCCGAAGGCCGCCTTGAACGCGCGGGAAAGACGGAAGCGGTCAACATCGACCGCGAATGCCAAATCATCCAGACCGATATCCTGATCCAGATGAGCATGCAGAAAATCCCGCGCGTTAAGCGCCACAGAAGGCAGCCGCGGACTCAGCTCCCCTTTCTGTCGCCAGTGAACATGGCTGGACAGTTTCTCCAGCAATGCATCCAGCGCCGCGTGCCGGACGATGCGCAAATCCGCGCTGTGTAGCGCCTGGAACGCATGGGCAATGTGGTTCACCAGATCTGGCTCGCTCGCCAGCGTTTCGGCAAAGCTCGGCAGGCAATGCTCAGGCGCGTCCTCGAACAGTGCCCGCAGCTGGGCTTCAAGCCATTGCGGCTGCAGGTAGAGCATCGAATAGGTGAAGCCACCAGGCGCTGGGGCATGGCCGTCATGAATTTCTCCGGGCTCCAGCAAAAACGCCTGCCCCGCCGTGCTGCTATGCAGCACCTTGCGGCAACGAAACTGCTGCACACCCTGCTCCGTGAAGCCGACAAGGTAGCTGTCGTGCCAATGCGGGTCGTAGGCATGACCCTCGAAATGGGCACGAATGATCTCGATGCCCGTCTCGGCATCCAGCTTCAAATCGACCCAGCTGTTGGCACCCATGGATTTGGCTCTTCGATAACGAATGGCTACAGGCGAAGGCCCGTGAACAGGCATTCTCTTAGGCGATGGATGGCAGTCATAGAAGATTTGTGCAAACGCGGGCCGCATAGGATTGATGGTCGTCTTGGCAGGACGGGTTTGGGACTGGTAAATCGCATCGTTGCGCAGGGCCAGGCGTCACGGTTGGAGACGCCGGTCGTGAATGACCGGCGCTGATCCATTCAATCTCAGACCGCTTTAGCAGCCGTCTCGAGCCCGGCTGGCCGTTGCTCGCGGAAGGCGAACAGGAACGTCAGGAAGACACCCAATGCGAATACCGCCGGGAACAGCCAAATGCTCTGCCAGTCGTGGCCGTCCATGCTTGCGAAGTGATCGGTCACCTTTCCGGCCACCCAAAAACCGATGAGCATGCCGACGCCGTAAGTGGCCAGCGTGATCAAGCCTTGTGCTGAACCCTTGAAGGTCTCGCCGGCCTTGGCGTCGGTATAGATTTGTCCGGAGACGAAGAAGAAGTCGTAGCAGATCCCGTGCAAGGCGATACCGGCAACCAGCATAAAGAGCAGATCGCCGTTATTACCGTAGGCGAACAGTGCATAGCGCAACGTCCAGGCGAGCATCCCCAGCAGCAGGGTTTTCTTGATGCCGAAGCGCTGGATGAACAGCGGCAGCAGCAACATGAACAGCACTTCGGAGATCTGTCCTAAGGTCATCTTGCCGGTCGGGTTGTCGACGCCTATTTCCGCGAGGAAGGGATTGGCGTTCTGGTAGTAGAAGGCCAGTGGAATGCAGATCAGCACCGAGGCGAGGAAAAAGATGGCGAAGCTGCGATCCTTCAGCAGCTTGAGCGCATCCAGACCCAGCGCTTCCTTGAGCCCGCCCTGCTCGCGCCGGGCCAGCGGCGGTGTACTCGGCAGGCTGAAGCTGTACAGCCCAAGCAACGCCGAGGCGATGGCGCACATCAGGAAGGTGTTGCGTAGCGCACCGGCAGCGATGGCTTGCTGAGAGTCCCAGCCGAACAGGAAACTGATCACCAGCCCCGCGATGATCCAGCCCACCGTGCCCCAAACCCGGATCTTCGAGAACTCCTGAGCGGGGTCACGCATCTGCCGGAAGGCGACGGCGTTCACCAGGGCCAATGTAGGCATGTAAACGATCATGTAGCCCAGCACGAACGGATAGAACGCACTGAAGTCGCTCGCCCGGTAAAGCTGAAACAACAGCACCGCGCCGACCAGATGGAGGATGGCGAGCAAGCGCTCGGCATTGAAGTAACGATCGGCGATCAGGCCGATCACGAACGGCGCCAGTATCGCGCCCCAGGATTGGGTCGAGAACGCCATGCCGATCTGACCGCCAGTCGCGCTCAAATTATTGGCCAGAAAGGTGCCGAGGGTGACGAACCAGCCGCCCCAGATGAAGAACTGCAGAAACATCATCAGGCTCAGCCGTGCATTGAGTGTGCTCATGGTCTTGTCCTTATTGTTGTGCACGTTTATCAAGAGAACGCCTTAATCGAGTCCCAGCAGACGGCGGTTTGCCGAAGCGCTGCGAGCAACGCCGGCGAAATCGTCGAAGGCCCGTGTGGCGCGGTTGATCAGCTGCTGTCGAATGAAAGGGGCGCCTTCCTCGGCCCCCTGCGCTGCATCCTTGAGGCAGCATTCCCATTCGAGTACTGCCCAGCCCTCGTAGCCGTACTGCGTCAGCTTGCTAAATATCTGTTTGAAATCGATCTGGCCGTCGCCCAGCGAACGGAAGCGCCCGGGGCGATCGGTCCAGCTCTGATAACCGCCGTAGACGCCGGAACGAGCATCCGGACGGAACTCCGCATCCTTAACGTGAAACATGCCGATGCGTTCGTGGTAGCGGTCGATGAAACCGAGGTAATCCATTTGCTGCAGCAGCATGTGGCTCGGGTCGTAGAGAATCTTCGCGCGGGGATGGTGGTCGACCGCATCGAGGAAGCGCTCGAAAGAGGCGCCGTCGTGCAAGTCCTCGCCGGGATGGATCTCAAAGCACAGGTCGACCCCAGCTTCCTCGAACGCATCGAGGACCGGTCGCCAGCGCCGCGCCAGTTCGGCAAAGCCCTCCTCGACAAGACCGCTCGGTCGCTGTGGCCAGGGATACATGTACGGCCATAACAGCGCGCCGGAAAACGTCGCATGAGCGCTGAGCCCCAAGCGCCGACTGGCCTTGGCCGCGAGGTGCAACTGATCGATGGCCCACTCGGTACGGGCCTTTGGCTTGCCACGCAGCGCGGGCGGGGCGAAGTCATCGAACAGGCCGTCGAACGCCGGATGCACCGCCACCAGCTGACCCTGCAGATGGGTCGACAGCTCGCTGATTTCGACGCCCGCCTCGGCGCAAAGTCCTTTCAGTTCGTCGCAGTAGGTCTGGCTCTCGGCGGCTCTTTGCAAGTCCAGACATAGTGTGCCAAGCGTGGGTAGCTGAACCCCGCAGTAGCCGAGCGAGCCCGCCCAGCGCGCCAGGTTTGACAGCGTGTCGAATGGCGCCTCCGGGCCGAGAAACTGCGCAAGGAAAATGGCCGGACCGCGAATACCACTGGATGTCATGGGTTGCTGCATCTTGAGTTCCTATCGTTCGGTAGCGGCGAATGGCGTCCACTTGGCATCGCTGTGATGGCTGGCGATGACCGTCTCGATGAAGGCCATGCCACGCAGGCCAGCATCGATACCCGGTACTTCGAGCGCGCGCCCCGAGCGGATGGATGTGGCGAAGTCGGTATAGAGATTGGCCATCGCTTCGAGATACCCCTCGGGATGCCCAGCAGGCAGGCGCAGGCGCCGAAGCGCGTCGTCGCACAGCCAGCGCTGATCGACCCCAGCACGCAGCACTCGCAGCGCCTCGCCGAGCGGGCGATGGACCAAACTGTTCGGCTGTTCCTGGCACCATTCAAGGCCGCCGCGCTCGCCATACAAGCGCAACGTCAGGGCGTTCTCTTCGCCCGTGCAGACCTGACTGGCGATAAGTACGCCGCTTGCGCCGCCGTCGGTCTGGAACAGCACCGCACCGTCATCGTCGAGCTGCCGTCCCGCGACATGCACGCCGAGATCCGCGCACAAACGCTCGATGCGCTGGCCGCTGACGAACTCGGCGAGGCTGAACGCGTGAATGCCGATATCGCCCATGCAGCCGCTCGGCCCCGCCTGAGTTGGCTCACCGCGCCAGGCCGCCTGCTTGTTGCCCTGCCCTGCTTGATCCTCGCCCAACCAACCCTGCGGATACTCGACGAAGATTTTGCGCAATCGACCGAGCGCGCCGGCCTGCACCATATGCCGCGCCTGCCAGACCATCGGATATCCCAGGTAGGTATGCGCCAATCCATACAGTCGGCCGCTGTCGGCCTGGGCTTCGGCAAGCACCTGCATATCCGCCAGCGACAGTGCCGCCGGCTTCTCGGAAAACACATGGAAGCCGGCACGCAAGGCAGCCTCGGCAATGGGCGCATGCAAATGATTGGGTGTAACGATGGCCAGCAATTCCATGCGCTGATCCGCCGGCCGCTCCTTTTCGGCCGCCAGCAGCGCCTCCCAGGCGTCATAGCAACGCTGCGGGTCGAGATGCAGAGCCGCACCACTTCGCCTGTTGTTTTCGGGGTCGCGGCTGAAGGCCCCGCAGACCAGCTCGATATGGCCGTCGAGGCGCATCGCCTGGCGGTGCACCTGGCCGATGAACGCCCCTTCACCGCCACCCACCATGCCCACCCGAACCTTAGATCGACCGGTTGAATCCATGCCTTTGCTCCAGCTATCGAGGTTTGATCACTTGCAATGTAACCGGTTACATTGATTCGAAAGTAGCACCGAAAGCCTTGCTGTCAAGTCGGAAGCGCTGCGTTACGCTAGTCACCGCTGACCGAAAGGGTCCGCGCCGATCATCGAGGAGTTATGCCGAACATTCGCAAGGTGGCCGAGCTGGCTGGCGTATCAGTCGCCACCGTCTCGCGCACATTGAAGACGCCCGAAAAGGTATCGCCGCAGACCCGCGACCGCGTGAACGCAGCGGTCGAACAGGCGGGCTATCGCCCAAACCTGATGGCCGTCCAGTTCCGCTCGCGCAAGACGCGCAATCTCGTCGTGCTGGTCCCGGCCATCGCCAACGTGTTTTTCGCCCGCGTCATCAGTGGTATTCAGGAAGCCGCGCAGGCCTTCGACTACCGCGTGCTGCTGTGCAATACCCTGGGCCGCGAAGACGTCGAGATCGCTTATGCCGAACTGGTTCACGCCCACCAGGCCGACGGCTTGATCCAGCTGCGAGCGTTCAACCCTTTCGCTGAAACCTGTCTCCACGGCAATGCGCTACCGCCGATGGTCAACGCCTGCGAAGTGCTCGACATTCCACCCTGCCCGACCGTACGACTGGATAACCGCGCCGCGGCCCGCGCAATGACCGAACATCTGCTCGCGCTGGGTCATCGCCGCATCGGCCTGATCAAGGGACCGCAAGGCAGCCCCCTGACCCGAGAGCGTATTGCCGGATACGAGGATGCGCTGAATGAAGCAGGCATCGCGCTCGATTCGGAGCTGCTTCGCCGCGGCAATTTCACCTTGCAGGCCGGTTACGAGGCGGCCGGGCAGCTGCTCGACAACCCGGATCGACCGACCGCGATCTTCTGCGAAAACGATGAAATGGCAATAGGCGCCATGCAGCGCATCCGCCAGTGCGGTTTGCGCGTTCCGCAGGACGTGTCGGTCGCCGGTTTCGATGACATTCCCTTTGCCGCCTTTAGCGACCCGCCATTGACGACCATTGCCCAGCCCGCCGAGGCCTTCGGAAGGCACGCGGTCGAGATGCTGGTGGCCCAGTTCGAGCAATGCCCGCTCGACATTCCTCACTTGATATTGCCCTTCAACCTGATCGTGCGCGGCAGTACAGCGGCTGTTGCACGCACTTGACCGCACAGTTGCATCCGCCCTGACTAATCAATTGCATTCGATCACCACTCGAACCCGGCTTTGGCCAGTACATACCGAAGGGTGACCGGCGGAGAACGGCCAGAAGCAGTCATTCACAGAGGCCATTTTGAGTGGATTGCAGCTCATCACTTGCGAGATGCGCTTGAACGCAGTGTCCTGCCAAGTAGAACGTTGCGGGGTTGCGGGGTTGCGGGGTTGCGGGCCAAGAGTGATGCCAATAGGATATCAAAAAACAACTGGAGCGATTTCCCCGTGGGTGAATTGATGGCTAAGGCATTCGCTTGGTTTGAGAGTGCAAGCGGATTGGCAAATTTTTTCGGTATAGCTACACCTGTTGCCGGTATCTTGTTCGCAATTAGAAAAAAAATCTTCAAAACGAAAACTGTTGGCTTTTCCATGTCGGAGCTAGCAGGAAATATCGCGCGCAGCCAAAAACCAATTAATTCAAAGCTCGTCGGAAAAATTGCTTTTGTTGACGACGACATATCAGATTTCCCTATTGCCGAATTGAAAAAGGCCGGCTATCAAATTAGCACATACAAGCAAGTCAGTTTGTCTGATGTTTCTAGCTTGGCGACATATGATGTAATATTTTTAGACATTAAAGGTATCGTCAAAGATGACCCTGAAGAAGGAGGCCTGAAGCTTCTAACTTCGCTACGAAGAATAAATCCAAACCAGAAAATTTGTGCTGTATCAAACAAGCAATACGATGTTCTCGCTACAAAGTTTTTTGAGCAGGCGGACGATGTAGCCAAGAAGCCGATGACAGCGCATAAATGCTCCGATCTTATTGATCAGTTTTTGTCGGAAAAATTCGATATAGCCCAAATCGAGAGGCTTATTAACTTTGAACTCGACTCTCTCGACAAGGCAAGGCGTGCGGACTTTATTAGTTCGGTCAATGGGCTGATTGAGAGTCAGAAAGATCCTCGCTCAACACTGATGCTTGATAGATCTTCATATCCTAAGCTTTATGAGGCGACCATCGATCTAGTGAGGATTTATCGCCATGTTGCTTAAAGATGTTATAAGCACTGGAGCGATAGCGACTCCGTGGTCATGCAGCATTCAAGAGGTTATTCTTCCTGGCGATTCTGGCTTTGCAAAAACGTGCGAGAAAAAATGCAAATTCCAAAAGACCTGTTTATCTACAGAGGGCACAGGGGAAGGACTCTGTCCACATGGGATGTCATATTTTTCTGGCACCGTAGGTACGGCGCGGGTAGTTGTATTTGGTGTTAAGGGAAAGCTTGTTGGAGCTAAAATATCGAAAGAGCTTAAGCAGGATTTAAAAGGAAGAAGCCTAGATGACAGCAGGTTTGGTGAATGGCTTCAAAGCCTAAGCAGTCTTGATAAAGTCATAGATAATCATATTTTAGAACGGCAATCCGAACTATTGGATCCCCTTCATGATCCTATACGCCTTGCCAGACAGCTTGAAGCCATCTCGATTAGACTTTTAGATCACTCTAGTATCGCTTCGGTTAGGACGCTGGATGCACAACTGGATCACGCGTCTGCCGAGATGAAATCCTTGGTAAAGGCGGCCGGCCTGCTTAATGATTACTTTGATCTGGTGTCTATTTATTTCAATCCGGCGGCCGCTCGTTTTGGAAGGCCCATATCGACCTCATTACATGGAATACTTAGAAAAATCACTTCAATTCTATCAGGGTTCGATACGGGCGAAGACGGGGTTAGAACAAGAGTTCATTTCAGAGGAGAAAGTTATCGGAATTTCAATCTGAGGGAAAGCTTCAAAATTATTCCGTTTTCTCTAGTCAGTAACGCAGTAAAGTACTGCCTTTCTGGAGATGTAACGGTCAGCCTTCGCGAGATGCAGGATCGAGCGGAAGTATGTGTCGTCTCTCAAGGGCCGCCTATTGAAGAAGACGAGTTTGAACTAATATTTCAAAAAAAATATCGTGGCAAATGGTCTAGGGATCTAAGAAAGGGCGAGGGCGTAGGCTTGTATTTGGCAAAAATAGTTGCAGATGCTCACGGAATCGAAATTTCGGTGAGTAGTCGGCGATTGGGAGGGCAAAAGATTGGTGAAACCCCACTAGCAACAAATACATTCAGGTTTGAAATACCATACCAAATAAATAGGTAGGGTTATAACCAGTGCTCTGAGCTTTGCCAATCGGTTGATACTTTTATGTGTAACGACGGATATTCGATCGACTATTTTGAGCCGTAGATAACTCTTCCTAACCTCTCAAGCTGTACGGTTAACGTCTTGTGAATAGCTTCTCGTTTGTGGACGTTTCAGAACGACCGCTCTTGGCCGTTTTCTGCCTGTCATGAGCGCCCATTTGGGTCGGCCGCTCTGTTCGCGAGAGGCTGCTTCCAGCCATAATCGGCCGCTGGCGAACGGCTGCATACAACCGATACTGAATATCTTGGGAAGAATGGGCCAGCCATGTCTGTCGAAATTGGAGCGACTCAGTAGTTTTTCTGTGCGACGGTCTGGGGATTGTTCCAACAGCGAGAAAGCACACCTTTTGTCTTCTAACAGCAAGGTCGTTAGGGCCTCGACGTGGAAGATGTAGCTAGGAGCGCACTTGAGGTCAGGTGTATGCGTAGCCGGAACGAGATGTCCTCCAAGTAATAAGCAACTTGCTTCCCTGCCCGTCGCAGCCACGTTACGGCTAATCCGATTGAGCCATATCCCTTTGGAGACGATATGTACGTCCCAGCACATTTCAATGAACCCTCATCCGAAGCCATGCATCAGCTCATCAAGCAGCATCCGCTAGGGATAATTTTCACGAATGGCGAAAGCGGATATGACGCAAACCATGTGCCCTTCGAACTGGCTGCCGACCAAGGCACCTGCGGCACGCTCCACGCTCACGTGGCCCGCAATAATCCTCTCTGGACTGAAGTTCGAAATGGCGATGAAGTACTGGTTGTATTCCGGGGTGAGGAGGCCTACATCTCACCCAACTGGTATCCGAGCAAACATGAACACCATAAACAGGTGCCGACATGGAATTACAAGGTCGTGCACGCTCATGGGCGCATTCTGATTAGAGATGATGAGCGCTACGTTAGAGGACTGGTTGCTCGGTTGACTCGGACTCACGAGGCAACCCAGCCGAAGCCCTGGAAAATGACCGATGGGCCGACGGAATACATCGAATCGATGCTCCAGGCCATCGTTGGTATAGAAATCCAAATCACCCGTCTAGTTGCTAAATTCAAGCTAAGCCAAAACAAGGATGCACGTGATATCCAGGGTGCTGCGCATGCACTAATGGAAAACGGTCGCCCTGCAATAAGCGTATCAATGCAGGAAGTTGCTTCACAGAAAGACAGCTTGTAACCATGAGTAGGATAGGCGTCACGGCCCTCTCATCCTCGATGGGTTTTTCCTATGTCCGCGTCTAGCAGATAGCCGGTCGTCAATGTCTGTTTTGGGTTCGATTTATACCGATCATATCGATGAAAGCGAGATTGATGATTGCCAGATGAATGTCTTCAGCTGAGTTTCCTTAGCAGCCTAAGGGATGGTGCTACTGCACTGAAAAATGGCACATTGACGCTCCTGCCGTTTGTACCCTCCGTGTGGAACTCTAATGACCATCAGCAATGCCCAGGCCGGCGCGACGTTGGCATCCGCGACTTCACAAAGCAGCCCGTTGGCCATGCGCATTATCGGCGCGGTTGCGCTGGCGCATTTGATCAATGACCTGATCCAGGCAGTGCTACCGTCGATTTATCCGATGCTCAAGGCCAGCTATGGTCTGACGTTCACGCAGGTCGGTCTGATTACCCTGACTTTCCAACTGACCGCCTCGCTGTTGCAACCTTGGGTCGGTTACCACACCGACCGCCACCCCAAACCCTGGTTATTGCCGGCCGGCACGGTCTGCACGTTGATCGGCATTGTGATGATGTCCATGGTCGGCAGCTTCCCGTTGATTCTGTTGGCGGCGGGGTTGATCGGCATCGGTTCTTCGACCTTTCACCCTGAAGCTTCTCGCGTGGCGCGACTCGCTTCGGGTGGGCGTTTCGGGCTGGCGCAATCAACTTTTCAAGTAGGCGGCAATGCGGGTTCGGCGTTCGGGCCGCTATTGGCTGCCGCGATCATCATTCCGTACGGTCAGGGCAATGTTGCCTGGTTCGGGCTGTTCGCCGTGTTTGCGCTGTTCGTGCTGTATCGAATCAGCCGCTGGTACGCCAATCACTTGAGCCTGTTCAAGCTCAAGCAAGGTCAGGCGGCGACCCATGGCTTGTCGAAAGGTCGGGTGATGAGCGCGCTGGTCGTGCTCGGCTTGCTGGTGTTTTCTAAGTACTTCTACATGGCCAGCTTCACGAGCTACTTCACCTTCTACCTGATCGAGAAGTTCGATCTATCGGTGGCCAGCTCCCAACTGCATCTGTTCCTGTTTTTAGGTGCAGTTGCAGCGGGAACCTTCTTCGGAGGGCCGATCGGCGACAAGATTGGCCGTAAGGCAGTGATATGGTTTTCGATCCTTGGCGTGGCGCCATTCACCCTGATTCTGCCTCACGTCGACCTGTTCTGGACCAGCGTCCTGAGCGTTGTCATCGGCTTCATCCTCGCCTCGGCGTTCTCGGCCATCGTCGTGTATGCCCAGGAATTGGTGCCGGGTAATGTCGGGATGATCGCCGGGGTGTTCTTCGGATTAATGTTCGGTTTCGGCGGGATTGGCGCGGCGTTGCTGGGGCATTTGGCGGACATTCACGGCATCGAATACGTGTACTTCCTGTGTTCGTTCCTGCCGTTGTTTGGTGTGTTGGCGATCTTCCTACCAAGAACCAAAAAAGCCTGAGGGATCCGAGGTCGTTGAACGAAGCAATCGGCGGCAAGCGACCTTCAGCCTGCTGTCGAAGCTACCTCATGAAACCGAGCTTCTCTCCTCTAACGCCTCCCACAAGCAGCGCCGAAACAGCTGATGCAACGGCAATCGCTGCGCGCTGTGGCGGCTGACGAGCATCAGCTCACGGTAGAAGGTGGCACTGCCGAGAGAAATGATGCGGACCGTTGGCGTGCGTTCGAGCCACAGCCCGGCCTTTGGCACCAGCGCCACGCCCAGACCGCTTTCAACCATCTTGACGATGGCATCCAGCTCGTCCAGTTCGAGCCCTGGGCGCACATACAGATGGTGTTTGCGCAGGAATTGACTCACCTGGCGACCACCGAAAGAATTGCGGTCGTAGCGCACTAAGGGGTGCTCGACGAGCAACCTTAGCGGGTCGTCGCCCTCTACGCTCAGCGGAGCGATCAGCATGAAGGGCTCCTTCTGGATCAGCTCGGCATGCAATTCCTTGGGCAGCGCAAACGGCGGTCGGATCATCACCGCGAGGTCGATATCCCCAGCGTCGACCTGCGACAGCAGGTTCAGCGAAACGCCTGGAACAAGTTTGGGCGCAACGCCCGGCGCTTCGCGCAACAAACGCAGCAGAACTGGCGGCAGCAAGCCGGTCTGCACGGTGGCGATGGCACCGATGCGCAGTTCGCCACGGTATTCATTCAGCGTTTCCGGCTGGCCCATCAGCGCATAGGTTTCGAGGATCTGTTCGGCCAGCGGCACCGCACGGAGCCCGGCTGCATTGAGATGCGCCGAGCGCCCTGTTCGATCGAACAAATGCATGCCTAGCGCATCTTCTAGATTCTTGATCTGGGCGCTCACGGCCGATTGGGTCAAGCCGATCTGATTACCCGCAGCAGCGAAACTGCCACACCGGACGATAGCGAGGAACGTTTTCATTTCACGGATCATTCGGCACCGTTCCATCGATTTTTTCGAGGCTCGAATCAAAACATATTCGTTGTAGCAAGATGCGGCAAATCGGCAAGAATCATCGCTTCCGTTTCGCCATAAGAAGGAAGCCCAGATGACCCTTTCCCCTTTTCACCTTGCGATTCCCGTTTACGATTTGCCGGCGGCCCGCCATTTCTACGGGGAAGTGTTCGGCCTTGCCGAAGGGCGTTCATCCGAGCACTGGGTCGACTTCGATTTCTACGGACATCAGCTGGTGATCCATGAACATCCGAAAACCCAGTCTCAGGACGCAGCGCACACCAACGCGGTGGACGGCCATGACGTACCCGTACCGCACTTCGGCATCGTGCTAAGCTGGCCGGAGTGGGAAGCGCTGGCCGAACGCCTCCGCTCGCTGGGCACCCAGTTCGTCATCGAGCCTTACGTGCGTTTTCAGGGGCAGGTCGGCGAACAGGCCACGATGTTCCTCTTCGATCCATGCGGCAATGCGCTGGAATTCAAGGCATTCAAGGACATGAGCCAGCTGTTCGCCAAGTGAGTTGGCGGGCGTCTGATACGACGCGCTGCGGAGATGCGGCAAGCAATTCGCAGCGTCTTGATTAGTCTTTAGCTCAGCCTGCTCCGAGCGCGTAGATATACGCTTTTACAGTCTGACCGCTGCCGAGCCTGATGTCCGCCAGGATGCGTTTGTAGGCGTCGCCTTCGAACTCATCGAGCCTTGCCCAATGCGCCGCAAACGCCTCTGAGCTGAGCACGAAGCCTTCGATCGTCTCGCCGCGTTCATCCAGATCGAGACCGGGAAACCCCAGCGCCGCGCCCCAACCTTCTTCACGCAACCTGCCCGACACGCTTGCGGGCTCCCAGGTACCGGGAATCGCCGCCAGGATGTGCTCGTTCGGCCGCCCAGGTGCGAGGGAGCCGTATACAAAAAGTCGCTCGATCATGAGTCGCTTTCCTCAATGCGTTCGGTTGCTTAAGCGAGATTTTGCCATGCGCTCAATGTGGCCAGCCATTCAGCCTGCCTACGAGACCACCCTGGCGCATAGCGGGCACGAGCGGCGCCAGACAGATTTTCGACACTTGTCGCTAAACAAAAGCGCTGATGGACCGATAAACCGACATGCCAAGCGAAGCGGACGCGGTTCGATCCACCCCCTTCGAGGCGCCCTACACAGCCGGTCTCGTATCTGCTCGCATGCGGCAGACTCGAGATGCGGCATGGCCACTCTGCAAACGGAATCCTTACCGTGCAACTCATCGATAACAGAGCGCTGATCAACGAAGCCCTGAGTCAATCCGCGGCGCTGACTGGAGGTCGTTTCGATCATCGCTACTGGTTGAGTAAGGTGGCGGACGTAAAACTGCTGATCATCTCCAAGCCGGAGGTGCTGTTCGATCTGTCGGTAAAGGTTTACATCCCCCTCGCACCCGGCCAGAAGATGCCGCTGACCTATGGCGACGGCTGGTTCAACTGGCATTTTCTGGGTAGCAAAAGTGCGATGGTGACCATCGCCCGCGAGATTCTGTCCATCGCGCTACGCCACCAGAAAGGCAATTCGCCTGTGCTGCATGCCTGGTTAGCCGAGCTGGTGACGTTCAAACGCAGCAGCAATACCATCGCCGTGCTTGAACCTGAGCCGCATCAGGATCAGGCTGGCCGCTAGCATCCGCTTCCGCTGCTGCACGAGGCGGAAAAAATCTTTAAACCGCGTCGCCCGTGCCGAGCGCCGCCTCTTCGTAATCGAGTTCGCGCAGCAGGATCTGCAGCATCTGCTCGTCGATCAGGTGGCGCTTTCTCATCCGGTACAGTTCCTTGCGCTGCACAGCGATGGCTTGCACGCGAATGTCGCGCTCCAGCACCTGCGTCTGGCGCGCCTGGTTCGCACGATCTTGGTGTTCCATCAAGGCTTCGATGTCGTGCCGATAGGACTCGGTAATCCGAGCGGTGACCTCGCTGCGCAGCAGCGCCTCGTCGGGATCGTCCACGGGGTTGGCCTGTTTCCAGTTTTCCAGCCAGGTGACCGCAGCCTGGGCGGCGATGCGACGGGCTTTCTTCAGCTCTTCCCTATGTTGTTCGACATCGTTGTTGGGCAGTTGCTTGAGGAAATAGGGGATGCCCAGCGCACCGACCAGCAACGACAAGATGATCACGGCGGCCGCCAGAAAAATCATCAAATCGCGCCCCGGAAATGGCGTGTCGCCAATCATCAGTGGAATCGACAGGACGCCGGCCAGGGTGATTGCCCCACGCACGCCCGCCACGGCGCTAAGCGCGGAAAACAGCCTAAGGGGTTTGGGCTGAACAGTCTTTCCAAGCAGCCGATGTACCCGCGCCTCGCTCCAGTGATAGGCGTAAACGAAGCCGAAACGGATCACCAGCAGCAGCGCCATGATCGCCAATGCGCTGAAGATCAACATCGGCATGCTGTAGCTCTGCTGTCCAGCCGCTTCCCAAACCCTCGCCACGATCCGCGGGAATTGCAGCCCCAACAGCAGAAACACCAAACCGTTGAAGCTGAAATCAAGCATTTCCCAAATGCTGCGGTTGAGGATGCGCGTGCTGGTCTTCACCGGCAGCATGTCGATGCGGCTCTGCACCATGCCCGCCGCCACCGCCGAAAGGATGCCGGACATGCCCGCATGCTCGGCCAGGAAGAACGCGGCAAAGGGCAGCAGCAAAATCATCAGCACATAGGCCGAGGGATCGAACAGGTTACGCGCGGTCATCCATTGCTTGGCCTTGCCCACCGCCCAGCTCAAGCCGGCGCCAATGAGCAGACCACCCAGCGCGATGACAAAAAACTCGCCGGTGACCGTCGTCAGCGAAAAGGTGCCGGTAATGGCGGCGGCCAGTGCGAACTTGAACGAGACCAGGCCAGTGGCATCGTTCATCATCGCCTCGCCTTCCAGCTGGTGCGCCATATGGCGCGGAAGTCGACCCTGGGCGATGGCGATTACGGCTAGCGCATCGGTCGGCGAGAGAATGGCCGCCAGTGCGAAGCTCGCCGCCAGCGGAATCGTCGGCAGCAACCAGTGAATGAAGTAACCGACCACCACCAGGATGACCAGCACGAGCAGCAGCGCCATGGCCGTCATTTCCGCGCCATGCTCGGTGAACTCGCGTTTGGGAATCTTCCAACCGTCGTAGAACAGCAACGGCGGAATGAACAGCAACATGAAGATCTCCGGCCGTAGCTCAACGCCCATTCCGAATGGCGGAAGCGCCAGCATGCTGCCCATCAGGATCTGCAGGATCGGCAGCGGCACCGGTATGACATTGGCTAGAACCCGGCTTGCGCCCACCGCAAGCAACAGCAAAAAGATTAGATAAAGCGTTTCCATAGGGCCGGCGGGTCTCTGCGGAAATAGGTAAAAGGCGTGCGGGAAGTGCGCGCATTGTGAAAAAAGTATAGCCAGGCGGTTTGATATAGCCGGTTCGTTCGTCAGGTCCGTCCCAACGACCACCAGCACTGCCGCGCGTGACGTAAAATATCGCGCCCTGATCCCCATCGCCCAACGCAGCCCAACTGAGCCTTGCCCCGATGCAGTGGCTACAGACGCCTGTCTGTAGGCGACGAGAGCGGCTTCATCGGGATCGGAGGAGTGAATGGCACCAGGCACCAACCCGGAGATTTCCAATGCCCATCTGGCTTCAGACTGCCGCCCTGCTCTGCATCTCCAACTTGTTCATGACCTTTGCCTGGTATGGCCACCTCAAAACACTCAACGGCAAACCCTGGCTGATCGCTGCACTGATCAGCTGGGGTATCGCCTTGTTCGAGTATCTGATCATGGTGCCCGCCAACCGCATCGGCTACACCGAGCTGTCGATCGGCCAACTAAAGATCATGCAGGAGGTCATCACCCTCGCGATCTTCGTCCCCTTCAGCGTGCTCTATATGCAGCAGCCACTGAAGCTCGACTATCTCTGGGCCGGGATTTGCCTGTTAGGTGCGGTGTACTTCATTTTTCGCTCGTGAGCGTGCCGCTGCAAAGCCGCAACATGGCCTTCATTCGAAACATGAGCGGCCTGATGACGCCATCTTGCCGCTTCGGCATACTGGCCGCCCTTTTCCGCACCCTGGAGTTCCGAATGTTCAAGGTCAACGAGTACTTCGACGGCACCGTCAAATCCATCGCCTTCGACATGGCAGCAGGGCCTGCCACCATCGGCGTCATGGCGGCAGGCGATTACGAATTCGGTACCAACCAGTTGGAAGTGATGCACGTGGTCGCCGGCAGCCTGGACGTCAAACTACCGGGAAGCGACAGCTACGAAACCTTTGGCGCCGGCACTCAATTCACCGTGCCAGCCAACAGCAAGTTCCAGCTGAAGGTTGCAATGGATACCGCTTATCTTTGCGAGTACCGCTGAAAGCAAAACGCACTGACTGGCTCAGTTGCCAGACAGTGCGTCAGTGTTGCGTTGACAAATAGCATCTGTAGTACTGCGGCTTGAATCAAACCTTAGGCGCGATGCCGTCCCAGCCTTGTTTGATTTCACCGAGCAGATTCGCCACTTCATCAAGCTTGTTTACGTCGTTATGCCGGCTGGCTTCGAACAGCCGCATCGTCATGAATTCGTACAGGCGATCCAGGTTTTCCGCCAGCTCGCCGCCGGCTTGCTTGTCCAGCACATCGCGCAGACCGCCAATGATGCTGACCGCTTTACCTATCAGTGTGCCCTTCTCCGCGTAGGCCTCACGCTCCATGGCACCCTTAGCCTGAGCGATACGGTCCAGCCCACCCTGCATCAACATCTGAATCAAACGGTGCGGATCAGCCTCGGTCACCTGGGCCTTAACACCGACTTGCTGGTACTGCCTCATTGCTGCCATAGCATTCATTTGGATGAGCCCCTTGCCACATCAATTTGCATGTACAGCTTATCGGTCGGGGTCGCTCAAGCTTGAGAGCAGTCAGCAAAATTAACGGAGAGACAACCACCTCGCTGGCGGCTTTGGAATCGATAGTGAAGCTCACCACCTTGGCGGGCCAGGTTTCCAGCGGATCGTATCCCGGCACGCTCGGTTTCGGATGCGGCGCTCCGCTGGTGGGCTAAAGCCCACCCTACCATGCACAACCTTGTAGGGTGGGCCATGCGGCGCTCCGCTTCAGCCCACCAAAACCTGCTGACCGGCTAGCAAGCCGAGCCAAGACTCCGCCTGGCCGCCACATAAGTCGCGCCGATGAACATGTGCGGCACGTCTCTGGTGGGCTGAAGCCCACCCTGCCTGAACCGTGCACAACCTCGTAGGGTGGGCCGGGCGGCGCTCCGCTTCTGCCCACCAAAACCTGCTAACCAGCTAGCAAGCCGAGCCAAGACTCCGCCCGGCTCCCGCATAAATCGCGCCGACGCATACGTGCGAAACTTCGTCTGGTGGGCTAAAGCCCACCCTACCGCACTGCCCCTACGGTGCTGTTTACTTCTTGGAATTACCTGCTGCCCAAGGCAGGTTCTCCAGCGAGGCGATTAGGCTGTTGGACGTATTCGACAACTGCCCCACCAACAGGTCCATGGCATTGAACTGCTTGTAGAGTCTCTCTTGCAGCGAGGTGATACGGCGGTTCAAATCTTCCTTCTGATCATCGATCTTCGAGATGGTCTCGGTCATCGCCTTGTTGCGCTGTTCGAGAATGCCACCGGTTTCGGTATAGGGCTTGAGCTTCGCATCCAGCCGGTTAGCAAGACCTTTATCGCCCGTAAACAACCCCGACAGCTCGGTAAAGTTGCCATCCATTGCCTTGCCCAGCTTGGCATCATCGATCTTCAGCGTGCCGTCTTTCTGCGTGGTGATGCCAATATCGGTCAGCGCACGCAGCGCGCCATCACCTTGCACATTCACCAATTCATTACGGATGGTATTGAGCAAGGTGCGGGCCGTGGCATCCCCTACCAGCGCGCCTGTAACAGGAGCCTTATCGTCACCCACGGACGTCACTTTGGTTTGCGCATTAATCACGCCGATCAGCTTGTTGTAGCTATCGACGAAGGACTGGATCTGCTTTTTGACGCCTGCCTTGTCTTCCGCAACGTTGACGGTAAGCGGTTCGTTAGCTGCGGTTTTGGCCTTGAGATCGAGCGTAACGCCATCGATGGCACCCTCAACCTTGTTGGTTTCACTGACGATCTGCAAACCATCGATAGACAGCCTAGCACTCTGCGCCGTGGTCAGCGCGCGCGCACCTTCACCGGTACTCGAGGTACCGTCGAAAGCCAGTTTCGAGAGACTGACTTGACCATCCTGTACAGGCGCTGCATCAGTTCCCGCCACAGTGATATCGCGCCCGTCACCGCTTTTGCTGCTGCTAAGCACGAGCCGCGAGCCGTGCTCATCCGTCACGATGGTCGCACTGACGCCCATTTCCTTGCCGGCCGCGTTGACGGCATCACGCATACCGGCCATCGTGTTGTTGCTCTCATCGACCGTAACGGAAAATGATTCTTTTGAAGGAGGGGTGCCCGGCACACCGAGCGAAATCTCCAGCGTCCCGCTGGCAAAGCGCGCCGGTGCGTCGGCTGTGTTCTTAACCGCAGCGAGAGCTACTTTGCTGCTGGTTGCCAGCTTCTCTACCTCGACCTGATAGCTACCGGCGCCGGCAGTGGTACTGGCAGTAACGCCAACCAGATCCGCCTTGCTGGATGTAGCCGAACGCGCCTGGAACAGCTCCGGCTTGTTCAGCCCGCCAAGCGCCGTCTGGAAGTCGCTGATGGCGCTTTTTAAAGCACCAACAGCAGTAATTTGGGTGGTGGTTTTCTTTTCGAGATTCGCGAGTTGCGTCTCTTTGGGCGCACGCTCAGCCGCGACCATGCTAGACACCATGCCGTCGATATCTATACCGGAACCGATGCCCGTGATGCCAGCCATAGCCATACCTCGTCAAGAAAATGTTAGCGGAAAGCTTAATACAAAAATCGTACCGTCAAGCTTTGGCTTCGAACAACAAACTACGCATTTCATCCAGCCGCTCGGTAAGGCGAAGTATTTCCTCCGACGGTATCTGCCGAACGATTTTGCCTGATTCCCCATCGATCACACGAACCACCACGTCGCCAGTGGAATCGTCGACGCTGAAGCTCAGATCTCTTTGGATATGCTGCATTTGAGACCGAAGCTTTTCGACCAGGTCAGCGGTACTTTCCTGCTCTTCCGCTTTTGCGGGAGCCGTTGCTGGCTGGAGCTTATCGGACGCAGAAAACCCAGCCTCCTTGAGGAGGCTGGGTGACGATCCAGCTGTCATTTGCGTTTGCGGTACGGCCCCGCCAGTTAGTTTTCCGACGTCCATTGATTCACCTCTCATGAATCAATGAGGGTAGAGCACAGCCCTACCCTCATCATTAACGCCTTCTGCCTATTACTGCAGCAAGCTCAGAACAGCCTGCGGCAGCTGCTTGGCCTGAGCGAGGATCGCGGTACCAGCCTGCTGCAGAATCTGGTTCTTGCTCAGGTTGGCGGTTTCGGCTGCGAAGTCGGTATCTTGAATACGACCGCGCGCTGCGGAAACGTTTTCAGAGATGCTCTGTAGATTGGAGATCGTGTTATCGAATCGGTTTTGAACTGCACCGAGATCAGAACGCTGCGAGTCAATAAAGGCTATGGCCCCATCGATTATATCAATTGCATTTTGAGCACCATAAGCGGTACTCACATCGACGTCACTTATCTTCGCAAGGCTCCCGGCAGACTCGCCAGTAATTTTCGCAGCCGCGGTACCAGATAGAGAATACGCCGCAGACGAGCTTAGTTTCACCGCACCGGTTGCTACCGCACCGGTTGCTACCGCGCCGATATCTACCGCAGTTGAAAGATCTCCAGCATTATCATTGTTCGCGTCTTCGGCAGAGCGAGTTTGTACTTTAAAATCCGCCGCAGCTATCGTTGCTGGCGTAGCGGCATTGGTCATACCACCAGCAGTGAATTTAATCGAAGATCCATCAGCAGAACTGATCTCCAGAGTGCCGTTACCGTTTACCTTTGCCGCCAAACCCGAGCCGCTGGCGTTCACTGCGCTGACGACCTGATCAAAGTCGGTCATACCCTTTAGATCAATAGTGGTATCACTAACAGTGTTATCTGTTTTAGATACTTCAATCTTTAGATCGAAAGTACCGACGTTAGCAGATTTAGTTAGTACCGCATCCGTACGTGCCGATGCTTTGACTGGTGAACCTGCGTCATTGATTTTTGAAACAACTGAAGCTGCTGTGTCGGTAACAGAAATATCGACAGCATCATATTCCTTCCCGTTCGCAGATATTTTTAGCGTGCCATCAGCTTGGTAGTTTGTAGCAGTAGCGGCTAACGAGGCAAGGCCCAGTTTGGAGCCGCTAGCATCGGATGTATAGGCGCCCATTTTATTGGCGGCCGCACTGCCAATCGATACATTAATTGTTTCGTTTGCATTAGCGCCTACTTGGAACGCAGTTGAGCCGAACGAACCATCCAGCAGCTTTCTCCCACCGAACGTAGTTGTTTCTGCGATTCGGCTTAGCTCGCTCTGGAGCGCACCGACCTCCTTCTGAAGCGCACCCCGATCGGTAGCATCGTTGCTACCGTTCGCCGCCTGGAGCGAGAGATCACGCATACGCTGGAGAATATTCGTTGATTGCTGCAGGGCGCCCTCGGCAGTTTGAGCGAGAGAGATGCCGTCATTAGCGTTGCGCACTGCCACGTTCAATCCGCTAATCTGGCTGGTAAGACGGTTTGAAATCTGCAGACCTGCAGCATCATCTTTGGCGCTGTTGATCCGACTACCAGTCGAAAGGCGCTGCATGGAGGTGCCTAGCGCGTTCGAAGATGACTGAAGGTTGCGCTGCGTGTTCAGAGAAGCGACGTTAGTGTTGACTGTAAGAGCCATGATGTGCCTCCAAGGGCGCTAGTTACTTTGGTTGCCTGAGCTTGCGACTCCGGGCCGGCTTTTGCCCAGGCACCCATTGAGTTCGCATTCGATTAGCTTATCGGCGTCGTTTCGGTGAGCTTTAGGAGGCGGTTGAAAATAATTTGCAAGCCCCGAGAACAACCAGTACGACACCGGCGAATCCGCAAACAAGCGAGCCCGCCTGCGAAGGTTGTCGGGCGGGCAGTGGAAATCTTTAATGAATACGTCAGCAGCCGTGGCACTGCTGAATTCAGCCGGTTCGTTACCGAGTAAGAGCTGGGTGCGATTGCTGGCTACCGATGCAGGACGCAGGGACCTGGCGGCGCCCCCGCTCGCTACAACGATGCGCCGCCAGTGCGCGCTGGTCAGAAGGTATAGCCAAATTTTTCACGATGGTGCATAAGATATTGGCCATGCTTTTTCGACAACCCGCTTATGCGAAGCACTTTATCCAGGCCAAGCAGTGCTCGCGACTCGCCCTCCAGTCGCTCGCTTATGAGCAGTTGGCCGTCGTCAGCGAAAGAAACCAGACCGCTTTCAAACAACCGGTCGATATGCGCAGCAAGCAGGAGTCCGTTGTACGGGTCTAGCCTTGCCGTATCGTCAGCGACCGCCCACGGAACGATGTGCGATGCGACGAGAAGCTCTTGCATCGCTAGCCCAGTCAGCGCGCACTTACCTTCCCATTGGCCCATTAACGCTTTTCGAAATCTCGCTTGCCCTATGCGTTCCTGCCGAAGCGCCTCTCGGGTGGTTTCGCTCAATATGTCTGACTCACCAACCCGGCACTCTGGAAAATCCACGAGTATGCCTGCGGCGTCCAGCAAGTATTTCCCCGCAGCACCGCTCAAGCGGGACATGTAAATCTGATTGAGCGTACCGTTGCTATTGAACAGTTCGGGGTCGCATTGATTGTTGAAAAGCTTGACGAAATCGCCTGCTAAATTGGCTTTTAGTACAGGTCGCGCATTCGCCATAAACTCAATCTCAACACAGTTTCCCTTACCTTTCAGAGGATTAGGCTTCCGGGTTTCCGGACGTGGCGCGATGAAGGCATCATCTGTAGCGATTGCCACTTTAGTTAATAACTTGTCGTAAGCGCAGAAGATAACGTCCCCCGCTTTAACTTCGCTGACGACAGACCAGTGCCGAATGGTTCGGATCTGACCATTGGCGGAGATGGAGCGTAAAGGTGCCCATAGAAAGTTGTTGCCTGTAACTTCTGCGTAGGTGCTGCCGAGGTTGACCCAAAAGAAATCCATTTTTATTCCTACTAGTGGTGACGACGTCCAGCGATCGGTTTCGGCGGAATCTTCAATAACTTAATCCACAGGCGCATGACGATCTGCATGCCCTCGTGTTTGGCTTCGGGGCGGAATTTAAATGTAATTCGCAGGAAGGGCCGCTCTCGGCGTGAAGCCTTTGCTTTGTCTAGCACCGGCGTTCGTCGCGGGGTGAAGCCTGGCGGGGAAAATGGCCACCGATCCCCGATGCCTGCCTTAACGGTGGATTGCACTACCTTTACGAATCTCGCGGTTCGCAAGTACACCGGCGTTTGAGGTTAGATTCGTAAACTTGTGAGCGGAGGCAACCCGCCCAGTCAATCGACATCAACGCGGTAGGATCGCCCGCTCTACAACTCGGCAGGTTTTGTATGACGATCAAGCAGGTTGAGGCCGGCCTTAGGCAACATCCGGACATCAAGTTGGCCTACGTTTTCGGCTCGGTTGCCAAAGGCACGGTACGAAGTAAAAGTGATGTAGACGTCGCTGTCTATGGACTCACCCATGACTGCCGAGCAGCAGATAGCGCTCATCTCCGATATCGCTGAAGCCACTGGCCGCGCCGTGGATCTTATTGACCTGGCAACAATTGGCGAGCCGGTTGAGTAAATACTCAGGCACGGAGCGCGCATCATCGGTGAGCCGGGGCGTCACGCAGAGCTGGTGTACAAGCACATCCTCAATAACGACGACTTCATGCCCTATGTTGAACGATTGCTCGCCGAGAGGAGGCAGCGATGGATAGGCTAATCGTCGAGCGAAAACTCGATTCGCTCCAGCGATGCCTTGAGCACGTGCGAAGCAAGACCCCAAAAGAAATTGCCGACCTGCTTCATGATCTGGATTTGCAGGACGTGCTGGAGCTCAACTGGAAATTTCGATGGCTGCCTGCACGATCGACCTTGCCCATTGCGGCGTTTGGTTCAGGATCATCGTATCCTCCGGCTTAGGGAATACGATCTGGCCGTTGATTGTTTCCATCACGAGGAGCGGATCAGGAATGTCTTGCCCTGGCAGCGCTTCGGTGCTGTTGTCGAATACCTGCAGACGCGCCAAGTGCGGGATCAGCTTAATCAGGTTTACGCGAGATCCGGTCCAGCGCTCCCGGATTTTGTCTTCCGGGATATCGTGACCATCATTCGCTACGCGAAGCCGAACACGCTCGATATGCTGCTCGGGCGATGAGAGCCCACAGAAAAACATCATGACGTCGTGAGTCCGCGTCGCCTTTGCGAGCAGGTCTGGAATCGTGCGGCCTCCCAATGTGGTTTCAAAAGCGTAACTCTTGTACTGAGCCATTGCCGCCTCGAGCTTGGACCGTCCGTACTCCCATGCAAGGCCATTGGCCTTCGCAGTACCCATACCCAGTTGCACCATCAACTCACGCGCATAGGTATCGGGATTGAACCAGTTCAGGCCATGCTCCATTAACATGGAACCGCCCACAGAGCTTTTACCCGCACCGTTTACCCCAGCCAATACGAAAATAATGGGGCGCCCAGCCGCGCCAGCCTGGGGCATCAGAACGAGACGCCGGCTTTAGGACGATGGGCGTCTAACTTGCCCTTGGTTTCAAACAGCGCCTCTACCTTTTGCCTGACGTCTGGCTGCTCCAGTACCTCTAGCCGTGCCTCGAACCGATGAGCCAATTCGTCCAGCACGTTTCTGTCCCGCGAGTTAAGCATGTGGATTTCTTCAGTAAGCCGTTGATAGGTATCGGCATCCAGCAGAACCATGTCAACCGTGGAGTGGTTGGTGATGGCCACGCTCCCCGACTGACGAACTTGGCGCAGTACCTCGCCCCACTTGTTCTTCACCTGAGAGGCATTCTGACGAGGCAAATCTTGAATATCGGGCAGTTCGGTAATCATGGTTACCTCGGGGCAATCAAGTGTTTCGAGACATATTAGACATACTGTACATTTTTGCAATCTCCTAGCAGCTAGACCGGTGATGACAGCTGTGCTCCGTCTCGTTCTGAAATAGAACCGCATCCGCCGCTATTGGCGAATGCAATTACAACAGCTGCGGGCTCCGCCCGCCCTAACATTGCCACCTGGTGGACCGTTAGCGCGCTGGCTCCTTATATAGGCGTAATGAGCTAGGTCTCGAGGATGCCGAGCCGCTTCAGGAAAGACGCTTCGTCTTCTACCGCAACGCCCAACTCATTCGCCTTCGCCAGTTTCGACCCTGCCCCAGGCCCCGCCACCACTACGCTAGTCTTCGCCGATACCGACCCCGACACCTTCGCCCCGAGTGCCTCCAGCCTCGCCTTGGCCTCGTCGCGGCTCATGCTTTCCAGCGTGCCGGTCAACACCCAGGTTTGGCCCGCCAACGGCAAGCCTTCCGCCGCCTTACGCTCGCTTTGCCAGTGCATGCCGAACTCGTGCAACTGGGCCTCGATTGCGTAGGCGAGCTCGGCATTGGTCGGGTCATCGAAATAATCGCGTAACGCGCGAGCGGCCTTTTCGTTGAGGCGCTCGACCTGGCGTAGATCGAGCCAATCGGCTTCGATGATGCCCTTGAGGCTACCGAAACGGTCGGCGAGACGCTGAGCGCCGGTGGTGGCAATAAACGGAATGTTGAGTTTGTCGAGCAGTCCGGCGAGCGTCGCGCAGGCGGCAAACTCAGGATGCACGGCGCCCTCCTCTTGCAGCTGCACGCCTCGCTCGCGCAGCTGTTCGATGACGAGCTGGTTATGCTCATCCTCAAAGAAGCTGTGAATTTCATGGGCTACTTCCAGGCCGATGTCCGGCAGGTAAACCAGCACATCCGGTAACGCCCGGCTGATGCGATCCAGGGAACCCAAGGCCCGCGCCAGGAGTTTGGCCGTGCCCTCGCCCACGTCGGGAATGCCCAGCGCATAGATGAAGCGCGCTAAGGACGGCGTGCGGCTGACGTCGATGGATTTGAGCAGGTTGCGAGTCGACACTTCGGCGAAGCCTTCCAGAGCCAATACCTGCTCGAAGGTCAAGCAGTAGAGATCGGCTGGCGAGCTGACCAGTCCGGTATCGACCAGCTGCTCGACGATCTTGTCACCGAGCCCGTCGATGTCCATGGCGCGACGCGAAACGAAATGAATGATCGCCTGCTTGAGCTGCGCCTGGCAGGCCAGCCGGCCCACGCAGCGGTAGATCGAACCTTCGCTGATCGACTCCCGGCCCTTGCTGCGTTTGATCAGCTGGGTGCGTTCAACGGCCGAGCCGCAGACTGGGCATTGTTCCGGTACGTGAACGACACGCGCGTTTTCAGGACGACGCTCCGGGATCACACCGAGAATTTGCGGAATCACATCGCCCGCGCGCCGCACGATGACCGTGTCGCCGATCATCACGCCCAGGCGCGCCACCTCATCCATGTTGTGCAGCGTGGCGTTCGAGACCGTCACGCCAGCGACCTGCACGGGCTTCAGGCGTGCAACCGGTGTGATTGCGCCAGTACGGCCCACCTGGAATTCCACGTCCAGTAGTTCGGTCACTTCCTCGCGGGCCGGAAACTTATGCGCGATGGCCCAGCGTGGTTCGCGCGCACGGAAGCCCAGCTCGCGCTGCTGCGCGGTCGAGTTGACCTTGAACACTACGCCATCAATCTCGTATGGCAGCGCGTCGCGTTTTTCGCCGATCGACTGGTAATAGGCACGGCACTCAGCGACGCCCTTGGCCAGCCTCAGCTCACGGCTAATGGGCAAACCCCAGCCTTTGAGCGCATTGAGGATGTCGATGTGGGTATCCGGCAGCTCGCCATCGCTGCGGCCGACGCCGTAGGCACAAAGCTCCAGCGGGCGGCTGGCGGTTATCTTCGAGTCAAGCTGTCGCAGGCTGCCGGCTGCGGCGTTGCGTGGATTAGCGAAGGGCTTGCCGCCGGCTTCCAGTTGGCGTGCATTCAACGCCTCGAAGCCGGCCTTGGGCATATAAATTTCACCGCGCACTTCCAGTACCGACGGCCAGCCGCTGCCATGCAGTTTGAGCGGGATATTGCGAATGGTGCGGACGTTGGTGCTGATGTCCTCGCCCGTACTGCCGTCACCACGCGTGGCACCGCGTACCAGCTGGCCGTTTTCGTAAAGCAGGCTGACGGCCAGGCCGTCGAGTTTCGGTTCGCAGCTGTATTCCAGCTCAGCGCCGTTGCCAAATAGATCACCCGAGGGCAAGTCCAGCCCGTCGCGGGCGCGTCGATCGAAGTCGAGCAGATCCTGCTCCTCGAAGGCATTGCCCAGGCTCAGCATCGGCACTTCGTGGCGGACCTGGCCGAATGCCGCTAAGGCCGCACCACCGACACGCTGAGTGGGTGAGTCGGGGGTGACCAGTTCCGGGTGTTCGGTTTCGAGCGCTTTGAGCTCCTTGAACAGGCGGTCGTACTCGGCATCGGGAACGCTGGGCTCGTCGAGTACGTAGTAGCGATAGTTGTGAGCGTCGATTTCGCTGCGCAGTTCGGCGATGCGCTCGGCAGCAGTTTGGGCGGAAGGCATAGAACGGAGCCGTGGCAGTGGCAATGCTGGTCAGACAGTCTCAGCGCGCCTTTGGTTGATATAAGGCGCGGGATTTTAGCCGATCCGGCAATTGAGGACAGGTTTGCGCGGGGGTTCGGTCTTTCGGAGGGGCTGGGCCTGCGGCGTACTTCGCCGCGAGGGCGCGCCTCCTACAAGAGCGGAGCGGTTTTAGTAGGGTGGGCTTCAGCCCACCGTGGTTCCTGTGGTGGGCTGAAGCCCACCCTACGGGCTGAAGCGGAGCGCCGCCCGGCCAGTCAGCGTTGCTTGACGGTCATCTGTCGGCGTTCGTATTCGACGATGCGCTGGCGGTAGTGTTCGATGGTCTGCGCGGTCAATACGCTGCGCTGATCGTCTTTCAACTCGCCGTTCAATTCCGAGGACAGCTTGCGTGCGGCGGCGACCATCACGTCGAAGGCTTGCTTGGGATGACGCGGGCCGGGCAGGCCGAGGAAGAAGCTCACGGCCGGCGTGGTGAAATGGTCGATATCATCCAGATCGAATGTGCCGGGCTTGACGGCGTTGGCCATGGAAAACAGCACCTCGCCATTGCCTGCCATGCTTTCGTGGCGATGGAATATGTCCATTTCGCCGAAACGCAGGCCGCTTTCCAGAATGTTCTGCAGCAGCGCCGGGCCACGGAAGCCGTGCGGGTCGCGGGAAATCACGTTGATGACGAGCACTTCCTCGACCGGAGGCAGTTCATGCTCGGACTCGCTCGCCTCACCGTCATCGCCTGCCACAGGCTCGAGCAATGTCGGGACCGGCTCATCGCTGGTGAAGTGTAGATCGCCCTGCTGAGGTTCGTTGGTGCGACGTTTGACTGTCTCGCGCGCGCTCATTGACGGGAGATCCGTTTCGTCCAGCGATGGCTCGTTGTTGCGGCTAACGACTCGCGGCGGTCCTAACAACTCATTGGAGTCGCCTTCGTCAGGGAAACTGTTGGCGATATTGCGATCTAGCTTGAATTTCAACTTGCCTTTGCTGCCGCGCATCCGGCGCCAGCCATCGAAAAGAATGCCGGCGATAACAATGATGCCGATGAGGATCAGCCACTCGCGCAGACCGATATCCATTAATGCTTAAACCCCTGAAATCGATGATAAAGACGCAGATTCACAGCCGCTGAACAGGCTCATCTGCGCATCGCAAAAATTGCGCTCTAAACTAGCACGACGAACGGTAGATGTGCACCGCCCGACGCGGCTCTTTTGTTAGTCTCCGTTTCCCTCAAAAACACCCGAACTAGCGGGTCTCAAGCCTCCACGAGTGCTACCGCCTGTTCCACATCGACGGCCACCAACCTTGAACAACCCGGTTCATGCATGGTCACGCCCATCAGCTGATCAGCCATCTCCATCGCGATCTTGTTGTGCGTGATGTAGATGAACTGCACCTTTTCGGACATTTCCTTGACCAGTCGCGCGTAGCGGCCGACGTTGGCGTCGTCCAGGGGTGCATCCACTTCATCGAGCATGCAGAACGGTGCCGGGTTGAGCTGGAAGATCGCAAACACGAGCGCCAGAGCGGTCAGTGCTTTTTCGCCGCCTGACAACAGGTGGATGGTGCTGTTCTTCTTGCCCGGCGGACGCGCCATGATCGCCACCCCGGTATCGAGTAAATCTTCCCCGGTAAGTTCCAGATAAGCGCTGCCGCCACCGAAAACCTTGGGAAAAAGCGCCTGCAGCCCGCCATTGATCTGGTCGAAGGTATCCTTGAAGCGATTGCGGGTTTCCTTGTCAATCTTGCGGATGACATTCTCCAGCGTATCCAGCGCCTCGGTGAGGTCATCGTTCTGCGCATCGAGATAGCGCTTTCGTTCCGATTGCTGATGGTATTCGTCGATCGCCGCGAGGTTGATCGGACCGAGGCGCTGAATACGCGCAGCAAGGCGCTCGAGTTCAGCCTCCCACTCCGCCTCCGCTGCGCCAGTAGGCAGCGTCGCGAGCACGCCATGCAGATCGAAGCCATCTTCGTGCAGCTGATCCTGCAACGCCTTGCGCCGAACGCTGAGCGCTTGCCACTCCATGCGCTGCTGTTCGAGCTGGCCGCGTAATAGTTGCGCCTGCTGTTCAGCCTGAGTACGGCGCTTTTCAACATCGCGCAATTCTCGGTCGGCGCCTTCGAGTGCCAGGCGCGCCATCTTGAGCTCCTCCTCGACACCCATGCGTCGCTCAAGCAGCTCCTCGAGCTTCATTCGCAATTCATCGAGCGGGGCTTCACCCTCTTCCAGATTCAGACTGAGCTGCTCGCGACGCTCCATCGCTCGTTCGAATTGTTGTTCTAGGCGCTCCAATGCCTGACGAGTCGAATCATATTGTGCTTTCAGCGAGCCGACTCGCACGGCCAACTGGTGCGCGTGATCCTTATGCTGGCGGGCCTCCTGGCGAATCCGGTCGAGAGACTCGCGGATGCCATCGCGGCTCGCCAGCAATGTTTCGCGTTGTTCGGTATCCGCTGCCATCGCGTCGAGCGCATCCTGCAGATGCAAACGAGCCTCGCCGAGCTGTTCGGTTTCAAGCTCACGCTGTTCGGACAGTTCGGAAAGCTCTTCATCTAGTCGAACACGGCGCAAGCTGAGCTGCTCCAGCCTGGCCTGGCTGGCGGATAATCGTGCATTCAGCTCGGCCTGCTGACGGGACAGGTCTTGATGCTGACGACGCTGCTGTTCGCGCCGATCTTCCGATTCACGTTGTGTTTCGCGAAGCTGGCCGAGCCGCTCGCCCTGCAGTTCCAGACTTTGTTCGCGCTCATCGCGCTCAGCCTGCAGCCGCTCCAGTTCCTGACCGCGCGCCAGCAGTCCGGACTCGGCCTCTCCGGCACGCCGCACGCGCAAAAAATGTCGACCAACCCAGTAGCCGTCACGGCTGATCAGGCTTTCGCCCTCGCCGAGCGAACCACGTGCAGCCAGCGCCTGATCAAGATCATCCACCGGACGCACCCGCCCCAACCAAGGCGACAAATCGGCAACTGACTCGACCTTATCCAGCAAGCTGTTGGCCATGATCCCGCCGCCCTGCGCCGGGCTGACAAGCCGTAGATCGCCCTGCTCGAAGCCGCTCATATCGAGGCCGTCGAATTGGTCCAGTAAGACCGCCTGTAAATCCGCGCCCAGCACGGTTTCGACCGCCAGCTCCCAGCCCGGCTCGACGCGCAGCCCTTCGGCGAGGCGCGGACGCTCATCGAGACTTTGCTCACGCAACCATTCGGAAACGCCTTTGCCTGGATCCATCGCGGCCTGCTGCAGGGCTTCCAGCGAAGCGATGCGGCCATTGAGCCGCTGCAGTTCACCCTGCGCCTGCTGCTCGGCCTGGCCGACCTGCTGCAGCTGCTCGCGTATGCGTTCGAGCTGCTGATCGGTCTGCTCTTGCGCGGCAATTAGCTCTTCCAAGCTCAACTCACCGACGGACAGCTGTTCGCTCAGCTCCGCTACCGCGACATCCTCAGGGTCGCCCGCGAGCAAGGTGCGTTCGTCATCCAGACGACGCTGACGCTCGCTCAGACGCTCCAGTGCATGTTCGAGCTGCTGGATACGCGACTGCTGCACCTCGGCCGCCCGGCGCGGCTCGGCACTCTGCTGATTGAAGCGTTCCCACTGCTCCTGCCATGCCTGCATGGCAGTTTCGGCCTCTTCGAGTTGCGCCGCGGTTTCCTCGGCTGCCGCGCCGGCGATGTCTTGCTCGGGCTTGAGCATTGCCAGCTCCTCGCCGAGGGTGGCGAGCAAGGTGCGGTCGTGGCCCAGGTGCGATTCGGTTTCCAAGCGTGCTTGCTCGGCCTCGCGAAGATCATCCTGCAGCTGCCGCAAACGCTGCTGGCCATGCTGGATGCTCTGCTCGACCCGTGCGATATCGCCGCCGACCGAATAGAAGCGCCCTTGGACCAGATTGAATCGCTCGGACAGCTCGTGATGACCGTCACGCAGCCGCTCGATACCGGCGTCGGCGTTGCGCTGTTCGGCGACCAGCGCCTCGAAACCGACCTCCTGATCGCCGATCACTTGCTCGCGCTGGCCGACCTGTTCGTTCAACACCTGCCAACGCAACGCCGACAATTGCGCCTTGAGCTGACGCTCTTCGGCCTTGTATTCCTGATATTTCTCAGCGGACTGCGCCTGGCGGTGCAAGCGCTCCAGCTGGCGCTCGAGCTCTTCGCGCAGATCGGTCAGGCGCGCAAGGTTTTCATGGGTGCGGCGAATGCGGTTCTCGGTTTCACGGCGGCGCTCCTTGTACTTGGAGATGCCCGCCGCCTCTTCGATGAAGTTACGCAGATCCTCAGGCTTGGCCTCGATCAGCTTGGAGATCATGCCCTGCTCGATGATCGAGTAGCTGCGAGGGCCCAGGCCGGTGCCCAGAAAGATGTCAGTAATATCGCGGCGGCGGCATTTCACGCCATTGAGGAAGTAGGTGTTCTGCGCATCGCGAGTCACGCGGCGGCGGATGGAGATTTCGGCGAAGGCTGCGTATTCGCCGGTCAGCGTGCCGTCGGAGTTATCGAAGATCAGCTCGATGCTGGCCTGGGTCACCGGTTTGCGCGTATTGGAGCCGTTGAAGATGACATCGGTCATCGACTCGCCACGCAGATTTTTCGCCGAACTTTCGCCCATCACCCAGCGCACGGCGTCGATGATGTTGGATTTGCCGCAGCCGTTCGGCCCGACCACGGCCGCCATGTTGCTGGGGAAGCTCACGGTGGTGGGATCAACGAAGGATTTGAAGCCGGCCAGCTTGATGCTTTTCAGACGCATGCGGGCCTATCCGTGGCAGTCAGCGTGAGGACGAACAAGAGAGTCGCCTTGAACATCGGGATTCCTGGCATCGAGTGGGTGCTGGCGAGAAAACGGCGGAGTTTATCACGCCGCTTTGTAGCCATCGCGGTGATAGATGCGTAGTGCTTCAAGCAATCGCGAGTCGCCCGCCACGCGCCCAGACGCTAGCTCCGTTTCGGCGTGACTTGGAGTTTCTTGCCTGGCGGGCTGAAGCGGAGCGCCGCTCGGCCCACACTACTGGGCTGACCCATGCGATCTTAATGTAGGGTGGGCTTCAGCCCACCAACGATGCCGCGAGCACTTCGTAGGCAGCAACAAACGACATGAATCGTAGCGTGGCCGTCAACTTGCAGAATGCTGGCTCTGTTTCGGTGTGACTTGGGACTGCGCCTGGTGGGCTGAAGCCCACCCTACGGCATTACTTCACCAGACCATCGCTTGCGGTTCGCTTCAACCGCCGGTCATGCTCATGAAGCGCACCACTTGCACTTGCTCGTCGGTACGGAATTCATGTCTTTCCGGCTTGAGCTGCAGCGCGTCAACCAACGCTTGACGCAGTCGCTCACTGTCGCCCGGATGGCTGCGCATCAGGGTCTTGAGGTCCAGTGCGCCTTCATGGCCGAGACATAGCACCAGCTTGCCTTCAGCCGTGACACGCACCCGGTTGCAACTACCGCAGAAGTTGTTGCTGTGCGGCGAGATAAAGCCGACCTGGGTTTCGCTGCCAGCGACCTGCCAATAGCGTGACGGGCCGCCGGTGGTGTGGCTACTGCGTATCAGCTGGTGGCCGACTTCGATGCGCTCACGCACCTCTTCGCTGGAACAAAAGGTAATTTCACGCTCATGGCTGGAGATATTGCCGAGCGGCATTTCCTCGATGAAGCTGATGTCCAGCCCGCGCTCCACAGCGAAATTCACCAAGTCCAGCACCTCGTCGTCGTTCCTGCCCTTCTGGATCACGCTGTTGAGCTTGATCCGGCGGAAACCTGCGCTACGCGCGGCATCGATGCCTTCGATGACCTGATGAAGCATGTCACGGCGGGTCAGCTCGGCGAATCGCTCGCGCTTGAGCGAGTCGAGACTGACATTAAGACGCTTGACGCCCGCGTCGCGCAGTACTGTCGCGAGTACTGGCAGTTGCGAGCCGTTGGTGGTGATGGCCAGATCTTCCAGTTCTTCACGCGCGCCCAGACGACTCAGCAGGCTCGGCAAGCCCTTGCGCACCAGCGGCTCGCCACCCGTCACGCGGATACGTTTGACGCCAAGACTGATGAACGCATCAGCTACGGCATAAAGCTCTTCCAGCGTGAGAATCTGCGCACGCGGAGCGAATACCATGTCTTCGCTCATGCAATAGGTGCAGCGAAAGTCGCAGCGGTCGGTGACCGACAGCCTCAGGTAGGTGATGCGTCGGCCGAATGGATCGACCAACTGGGAATCTGGCATGTCGCTCTCCAAACACTTGATGCGCGGGCTAAGACTATGCCGGAACGTGACGCGTGGCAAAGGTACGGAGCCAAATGGTCTATCGGAGCTTGGAGCGGCGTAATCCCACGAAGCCCCTCCTCTGACCGTGCATTCAAAAAAAAACGAAAACCGTCCAGCTTTTTCTGACCGCCGTCCGCAACGATGTTTTGCCAGTGCGGTTCGAACGTTAGGATATTCGCCTTCTCCGTTTTGCCGGGAGCTTACGCACATGGACAACGACGCCCTCCGTTCGATGGGCTGGCGGGAGCGCCTCTACGTCATCATCTTCTTTACCAATACGCCGGCAGGTAAACGATTCGACACCTGGCTACTGGTATTCATTTTCGCGAGCCTCGTGGTTGTGATGCTCGACAGCATCGCGATCTACCGGTTGGAATACGGCACGTTCCTGGTCGGTCTCGAATGGTTTTTTACCGCCGTTTTCGCTATCGAATATCTCGTGCGGATTTATACCCACCCCGAGCCGCGCAAGTACATTTTCAGTTTCTATGGAGCCATCGACCTACTGTCGGTACTCCCAGCGTTCATCGCCTTGCTGTTACCGGATGCGCAGTACCTGCTGGTAGTACGTGCGATCCGGATGTTGAGGGTGTTCCGCGTACTCAAGCTGACTCAGTATCTGAGCCAGGCCAACTTCTTAATGGTTGCCCTTCGCGGCAGCAAACAGAAGATTGTTGTCTTTCTGCTCAGCGTCACCACCATGGTGCTGGTGTTCGGCACCTTGATGTACGTGATCGAAGGGCCATCGAGAGGCTTCACCAGCATTCCGATGAGTATTTATTGGGCGATCGTCACGATCACAACCGTCGGTTTTGGTGACATCGTGCCGCAAACTCCACTAGGCAAGGCGGTGGCGAGCCTGGTGATGATCACGGGTTATTCAATCATCGCCGTCCCTACCGGCATTTTCACTGCCGAGCTGGCTACTGCCATGCGTGCTGACAGCTTGCAGCATCGTTGCCCCACATGCGAAAAGCTCAGCCACGAAGCCAATGCAGCGTTCTGCAGCCGGTGCGGTACTCAGCTCTTCAAGCGCCCTGAACCCGACGCCGAAAGCTGAGCCGCGCGCACAAAGACGTTCACTCCCTGATTTCCTCGAATCAAACGCCACTGCGCTCCATTCGAACCGCCTCGGTCGAGGGTTGTCACAACCTCTGACCTGCCGCGGGCCCGGATGGAGACGCGAATGCCCCTGCTCAAACTGCTGCACTTCGCAAGCCTGCTGTGCTGGTGCGGCACTCTCCTGTACCTGCCTGCGCTCATTGCCGCCGGCACCAAGCGTACTGATGCGCTTTTTTACCGGGACCATGCTCATCTCACGCGCATGGTGTTCAACCTTGTCGGTACGCCGGCTGCTCTGATCGCCATCGGCTCGGGGACAGCCCTGTTTCTGCGCGACGGCATCATGGCTGGCTGGTTGATTGTCAAACTCAGCACCGTCGCAGGCATGGTCTTGTGTCATGCCCTTTGCGGCGTACTTGTGCTGCATATCGAACGCACCCCGGAACAGAGCGTGACCACCCGTTGCCGCGTTCTTGGCGTGGCCATCGCGGCTTTCACTACCGCGACGCTCTGGCTGGTACTGGCCAAGCCGTTTTAGCCCATGACCCAACCGCCGGATCGAACCGAATAGCGCCCATGACCGAACGATTCAAGCCTCACCCACAGCAGCCCAGGTCAGACCTTGTCCAGATCGACCCCAACGGCATGCTCATAGACCAGTCGCCCCCCCAGATAGGCGGCCAGCGAGATCAATGCGGCCGTGATCGCGGACAGGTACAGCGCCCACAGATGAATGTTGTCCCCCTCGTTCTGGAAGCGCAGCAACCAATTGAGCGAAGCCAGCGAAAGCATCATCACCGCGAGGATCGCATGGCACCAGGCGGTGATCTTCTGACGAATCTCGCGCACCGTGAGCAGGTCGATCAGGCCGAAGATGCTCGCGACCCAGCCGCCCAACGCACCCACACCGGCGAGCCAGAGCCCGGCCCGCCACCAGAAATCATCCAGCGTCCAGATATGGGCGAGATCGACCGGCAGCAAGCCGATCAGCGCCGCTACCGGGAAATGGATCAGCATCGGATGCAGGGGGTGTCCGGCGATCGCGGCGCGACTGTGAATAGAACTTTGGTCATTGGCCATCCGGCACTCCAGCGGCATAAAGGGGAACGCGCCGAACGAGCCGGCAGCCTCTTGAAATGGACCACGCTGGCGCTGGCAGTTCCTTTATTGGCCGCGTGCGGTGGCCCACTGTCCGCGCTCCACCCGGCCAGCCCGATGGCAAGGCAGGTGGCGAATGTCTGGTGGGGCATGTTCGCCTTCGCCACCTTGGTGCTGGTCGTGGTCAGCGCGATCTGGATCTACGCGCTGGTACGCAAGCCACGCCAGACCAGCCAGGAACAGGCGATGCGAATCAATCGCTGGTGGATCATCGGTGGCGGCGTCGTGCTGCCAAGCGTGAGCATCATCGTGCTGCTGATATTCGGCATCCCCACTGGCCGCGGCATGATTCCGCTTCCCGTGGACGGCGAGCAGCCGCTGAAGGTGGAGGTCACCGGCCATCAATGGTGGTGGGAAGTGCACTACCCCGACAGCGGCGTTACCACGGCCAATCAGTTGATCATCCCAGCCGGCCGCCTGATAGACGTGCATGTCACCAGTGCGGACGTTATCCACTCGTTCTGGGTGCCTCGTCTTGGCGGAAAAATGGACATGCTGCCCGGCCGAACCAACGTCATTCGCATCGAAGCCGGGCATGCCGGGATCTTTCATGGGCAGTGCTCGGAATTCTGCGGACTTCAGCACACCCACATGAAACTCCATGTCGAAGCCCAGACCACTGCCGACTTCGACGCCTGGATCGCCGCGAGGGAAAACCTCAGCTTCACGCGGCGCGCGCCCGGTGCGGCCGGTCAGGTCTTCGACGAACGCTGCGGCCAATGTCATCGCGTCGAGGGAATAACCGACGGCAATCGAGCACCGGACCTGACCGACCTCGCCAGCCGCCCGTCGCTGGGCGCCGGAGTGATCGAAAACGACCATGAAGGACTGCGCCGTTGGTTGCGCGAACACAAGTCGCTCAAATTCGGAAACGGCATGCCTGCCCATGATGACGTTCCGCCAGAAACCCTCGATCAGATTGCCGATTGGCTGGAGACGCTCGCTCCATGATTTCTTCGTTCAGGGGCAGCGCCCCTTCTACCGATCCGGATCAGCTTCACGATCAATTCAATGACGTCTGGGGCAACCCGCGCGGCTGGCGTGCGCTGACCATCGTCAACCACACCAGCATCGGCCTGCGCTTCATGGTCACTGGGGGCGTGTTCTTCCTGATCGGCGGGCTGATGGCGATGCTGATCCGCACGCAACTCGCCATGCCGGGCTACGTGTTGATGGAGCCGGACGTCTACAACCAGGTCTTCACCATGCACGGCTCGGTGATGATGTTCCTGTTCGCCGTGCCGATGATGGAAGGGCTGGCGGTCTATCTGATACCCAAGATGCTCGGCGCGCGGGATCTGGTCTTTCCCCGACTCTCGGCCCTCGGGTATTTCTGCTATTTGTTCGGCGGCATCATTCTGCTGTCCAGCGTATTTCTCGGCGTAGCGCCCAAGGCTGGCTGGTTCATGTACACGCCGCTGTCCAGCGCCTCGCACATGCCGGGCGTGAATTCGGACTTCTGGTTGCTGGGCATTACTTTTGTCGAAATTTCGGCGGTGAGCGCGGGCGTCGAGTTGGTGGTGTCGATCCTGCGCACCCGCACCAACGGCATGGCGCTGCACAAGATGCCGATTTACGCCTGGTACATCCTGGTGATGGCGATGATGATCGTCATCGGTTTCCCACCGCTGATCCTGGGCAGCATTCTCCTGGAGCTGGAGCGCGCCGCCGGCCTGCCTTTCTTCGACACGGCCAAGGGCGGTGACCCGGTACTCTGGCAGCACCTGTTCTGGCTGTTCGGCCACCCCGAGGTTTACATCATCTTTTTGCCCGGCGCTGGCATCGTCTCGACGTTGTTGCCGGTGTTCTGCCAGCGTCCGCTGGTGGGATATCGGTGGGTCGTGCTGGGCGTCCTGACTACAGGTTTTCTCAGCTTCGGGCTCTGGGTCCATCACATGTTTACGGTGGGCATCCCGGCGCTCGCACTGGGCTTCTTCTCGGCAGCGAGCATGCTGGTGGCCATCCCCACCGGGGTGCAGATTTTCGCCTGGATCGCGACCCTGTGGCTGGGCAAGCCGGTGTATCACGTCCCGATGCTTTGGCTGGTCGGGTTTCTGATCGTCTTCGTCTGCGGCGGCCTGACCGGCGTGATGGTGGCGCTGGTGCCCTTCGACTGGCAGGTACACGACACCCATTTCGTCGTCGCGCACATGCATTACGTGCTTGTCGGCGGCATGTTCTTTCCGTTGATGGCTGGGCTCTATTATTGGCTGCCGCATTTCTCCGGCCGCATGCCTTCCATACGCCTGGGACGCTGGGGGTTCTGGCTGGTATTCATCGGGTTCAATACCACCTTCCTGATCATGCACTGGACCGGCCTGATAGGCATGCCGCGCCGGGTCTATACCTACGACACCGGTCTGGGCTGGGACATACCCAATCTGATCTCATCGATCGGCAGCTTCATCATGGCCATCGGCATCGGCACCATACTGCTCGACATCGTGTTGCACTTCCGCTTCGGTCAGCCCGCCAAGACCAACCCCTGGAATGCCGACACGCTGGAATGGGCGACCAGCCTGCCACCGAGCCCGTACAACTTCGTCAGCCTGCCGGACATCACTGATCGTCATCCGCTGTGGAAGGATCCGGATCTGCCCCACAGCATCGCCCGCGCCGAACATGCGCTGACGACCATCGATCATGGACGACGGGAGACCTGGGGCTCGGACCCGCTGAGCGGCAAGGTACGTGAGGTCATTCATCTGCCGGGAAATAGCTGGTGGCCGTTCGTGGCCTCGGTATTTCTCGCCGCGCTCTGCCTGAGCCTGCTGAACAAGGTCTACTGGGGTGCACTGTTCGCGACGGTCGCAACCTTGATCGTGCTGTTCCGCTGGTCCTGGGAAAACGGCGCGCATCCATCCGCCGCACCGGATGCACGCACCCAGCCCGGCGAGCCTCCGCTGCATTCGCGCACCTTCGACGGCCCAGGGCTCTGGGGCATGGGCGTCACCTTACTGGCCAACGGCACGCTGTATCTGTCGCTGCTGTTCGGCTGGTTCTATCTGTGGACCGTCTCGCCGCAATGGCAGGTGCCGGAGCAGCCGCAACTGAACGGTTGGCTGATGCTCGCCAGCGCCGTTCTGCTGACCCTCGGTACGCTGTGGATGCGCGTCATACCGGCGCGGCTGCGCCGTGGCGATATCCGCGGCCTGATGGGCAATCTGGGTGTGGTAACAGCCATCGGTGTGGCGCAATTCGGCACCTTGTTATGGGTGTTGCTGAGCGCCAACTTGCAGGTAACCGAGACCGCCCACGACGCGGTGATCTTCGTGATCCTCGCCTACAGCCTGATCCATTGCGGCCTGGCAACCATCTGTACGTTGCTGCAGATGCTGCGGGTGCATCACGGTTATGTGGGTGAGATGGCGCCATACGAGCCAGTGGTCGTCGAGCAGCTCTGGTACTACAACGTTGGCGTGATCTGGAGCGCTTACGCGGCGATCGTTCTATTCCCGTCGGCCTGGGGAGGTGCCTGATGAGTTACCGCCGCACGTCAGTGTTTCATCCGATGCAGATCCCCTTCGGCCTGATCATCTGGAGCATCTGGTTCGCCACGATGTACGGCTCGCATGCGGTGGTCTGTTCGATCGCACCGCCTGATCCCAATCTGGGAATCTTCAATTGGCTGAACGCGAGTTTCGGCATATTCACCTTGGTAGTGGTTGCTCTGTTGCTTTGGCTGGGGTGGCGGTCCTGTAGACTCTCACGGCCACCACATGATCTCGACGAACGCCAAGTATTCGTCACCAAGGTCGCATCGGGGATTCATTTCATCGCGGCGTTGTCGACGGTGTTTGTCGGTCTGCAGCTGGCGTTTCTGCCGCCATGCGTGTGAGAACTCAGGAGCTCAATCGAGCTTCTTGCGAATCCAGTACAGGTAGGTTCCCTCTTCAGCCTGTTGACCGACCAGCTCATGACCGAGAAACACGCAGAATTTCGGTATATCGCGCTGGGTAGACGGATCGGTCGCGATGACCTTGAGCAACTCGCCCCCACCCAAGCCGCGCACCTTGTTGTGCAGCATCATCACCGGCTCGGGGCAGTTGAGGCCGCTGGCATCGAGCACCGCGTCGGCGGACAGTTCAACAGATTGAGACATCACAAACTCCCTAAAAACAGGTCGGCATTGTCGCCCAGACAGATCGCGCGGTCACTCGGCCAAGCGTCACAGCCGACGCAGATGGCAAGTCACTTCTTCGCGGTCATGGTAAAGCTGCTTGCAGCCGATGCTCGCTTTCACCCCTCGTTCGGCAAGCCCATCGGCAATGCGTTCCAGCAAACGTTTCACCTCGGCATAGCGTTGTTTCATCGGCAGCTTGAGGTTAACCACCGCTTCGCGACACAGGCCTTCGCCAATCCAGGTCTCCAGCAAAGCGGCATTTTTTGCGGGTTTCTCGACGATATCGCAGACCATCCAATCCACCGCACGCTTGGGGCGAAAGGCGAAGCCATCGGCCCGGTAATGGCCAACCAGCCCCGACTCGAGCAACGCTTCGTTCATCGGGCCGTTATCCACGGCCATCACCTCGATGTCACGGTTGACCAGCTGCCAGGTCCAACCACCCGGCGAAGCGCCCAGATCCACGGCAGTCATGCCCGCTGCCAGCCGCTCGTCCCACTGATCACGGGGAATGAAGTGATGCCAGGCCTCTTCCAGCTTCAACGTCGACCGGCTCGGCGCCTGCCGCGGGAATTTCAGACGCGGGATACCCATCGGCCACATCGCGCTGTTATCTGCCTCAGCGATACCAAGGAAAACTTCGCGACCACTTTTGAATGTCAGTAGCAAACGCGGGCCGTCACCGCCCACGCTCAATCGACCCGCTTTCGTCAGCGCCTTGCGCAACGGCGCCTCGAACTTGCGGCAGAAAGTCGACAGCTCCTTACCGTCATTGGTGTCCAGCACTTCCAGCCAGAGGCTTCCACAGACCGGATAGGATTTGAGACGGTCGAGCAGCACGCTGATCCGATCAGTTTCCGGCAGCGCCAGATAATCGCCTCGGGCCCATTGTCGGGGGAAGATCAGCCGCGCGAAGCGTGCGCCGCGCATTAGCCGCTCCGCACCATTTTCCTCGCTACAAATGAATTCAGCGCAGGCGCTGTCCGGTTTCGCCCTGGCGTAGCCCGTCACATCGAGGCGTGTGGCTTGATCACTGATTTCTGCACAGACTTCGTTCTCAAAGCCCGGTCGGCAATGCAGCAGCAGTGTTTTCATGGTACGTCCTGTAGTCAGCGCGAAGGCACATCGGCGCGCGAGCGCTCTGCGACCAAAGCCGCACATGATAGCCGAGAGGGGAACCCCAGGCTCTGTGCTCCGGTCCAGAACAGATAGCTGGGATCGATAAAGCCCGATCTACGGCCCTTCAGGCAGATGCAATGCCAAGCAAGATTCAACTGCCGCAGACACAGGTCTGCGGCCAGCTCCGTGGCGAAACATGCCGCCAGAAGCTAGCGTCAACATAACGCTTCCCATCCAGTAAGCCCGACCGTGCGGGCAAAAAGGAGAGACGAATGCGATCCCTGGACAGCTTGAACTGCCGCCGCAGCCTGGAGGTCAACGGCAAGACCTATCACTACTACAGCCTGCCCGAAGCCGCCAAACAGCTGGGCGACATCAGTCGTCTACCGACCTCGCTCAAGGTGTTGCTGGAGAACCTGTTGCGCTGGGAGGATGACGTCACGGTGCGTGCCGATGACTTCACCTCGCTGGCAGTATGGCTGAAGACCCACACCTCCGAGCGTGAGATCCAGTACCGTCCCGCGCGAGTGCTGATGCAGGATTTCACTGGCGTACCGGCCGTCGTCGACCTGACTGCCATGCGCGATGCCGTATCCCGAGCGGGCGGCGACCCTCAGCGCATCAACCCGCTTTCGCCGGTGGATCTGGTGATTGACCATTCGGTGATGGTGGACCGTTTTGGCAGCAATCAGGCGTTCGAGCAGAACGTCGAAATCGAAATGCAGCGCAACGGCGAACGCTATGAGTTCCTGCGCTGGGGCCAGCAGGCCTTCGATAATTTCCGCGTGGTACCGCCGGGCACCGGCATTTGCCACCAGGTCAACCTCGAATACCTGGGCCAGGTGGTGTGGACCAAGGAAGAAGATGGCGAAACCACCGCCTATCCGGACACGCTGGTCGGCACCGATTCGCATACCACCATGATCAACGGCCTCGGCGTGCTGGGCTGGGGCGTTGGCGGAATCGAGGCGGAGGCGGCCATGCTCGGCCAGCCCGTGTCGATGCTGATTCCGGAAGTGGTCGGCATGCGCCTGACCGGCAAGCTCAACGAAGGCGTGACCGCCACCGACCTGGTCCTTACCGTCACGCAGATGCTGCGCAAGCACGGCGTGGTGGGCAAGTTCGTCGAGTTCTTCGGTCCCGGTCTCGACAATCTTCCCCTCGCCGACCGCGCCACCATCGGCAACATGGCGCCGGAGTATGGCGCCACCTGCGGCTTCTTCCCGGTCGATCAGGTCACGATCGATTACCTGCGCCTGACCGGACGCGACGAGGACCGCATCGCGCTGGTCGAGGCCTACAGCAAGGCTCAGGGCATGTGGCGGGACAGCAATTCTCCGGACCCGGTATTCACCGCCACCCTCGAGCTCGACCTAAGCCAGGTCCGGCCTTCCCTCGCCGGCCCCAAGCGTCCGCAAGACCGGGTTTCGCTAGGGGATATCGGCGCCAACTTCGATCTTCTGCTGGAAACCAGTGGTAAAACCCAGCAAGCCAACAGCTCGGTGCCCGTAGCTGGCGAGGACTTCGGTCTCAAGCATGGCGCAGTCGTGATCGCGGCGATTACCTCCTGCACCAACACCTCCAACCCGAACGTGCTAATGGCCGCCGGCCTGGTGGCGAAGAAGGCACTCGAACGCGGCCTGAAGCGCGCGCCCTGGGTTAAATCATCCCTTGCGCCCGGCTCCAAGGTGGTCACCGATTATCTCGAACGCGCCGGCCTAACAACCTACCTGGATCAGCTCGGCTTCAACCTCGTCGGTTATGGCTGCACCACATGCATCGGTAACTCTGGACCACTGCCGGAAGCCATTGGCCAGACGATCACCGACAACGACCTGATCGTTTCCTCGGTGCTTTCCGGCAACCGCAACTTCGAGGGCCGCGTGCATCCGCTGGTCAAGGCCAACTGGCTGGCTTCGCCGCCGCTGGTCGTGGCTTTCGCGCTTGCCGGCACGACGCGAATCAACATGGACAAGGATCCGCTGGGCTACGACGAGCAGAACCAGCCTGTCTATCTCAAGGACATCTGGCCGAGCAGCACCGAGGTGAACGAAGCGGTCAGCAAGATCGACGGGCAGATGTTCCGCACCCGCTATTCGGACGTCTTCAGCGGCGACGAACACTGGCAGTCAATCGCGGTAACGGCGGGCGACACCTACGAGTGGAACAACAACTCCAGCTATGTGCAAAACCCGCCATTCTTTGAAGACATCGGCCAACCGCCGGCACCACCGAAGGATGTCGAAAACGCTCGCATCCTGGCGCTGTTTGGCGACTCGATCACCACTGACCACATCTCGCCAGCCGGTAACATCAAAGCCAGTTCACCGGCCGGCGTGTACCTGCAACAACTCGGCGTGCAGCCGGAAGATTTCAACTCTTACGGCTCGCGCCGTGGTAATCACGAAGTGATGATGCGCGGCACCTTTGCCAACATTCGTATCAAGAACGAAATGCTTGGCGGCGAAGAAGGCGGCAATACCCTGCATCAGCCGAGTGGCGAGCGGATGTCGATCTACGATGCGGCGATGCGCTATCAGACTGAAGGCGTGCCGCTGGTGGTGGTCGCAGGCAAGGAATACGGCACCGGCTCCAGCCGGGACTGGGCAGCCAAGGGCACCAACCTGCTCGGCGTCAAGGCAGTGATAGCCGAAAGCTTCGAGCGCATCCACCGCTCGAACCTGATCGGCATGGGCGTGCTGGCGCTGCAGTTCGTTGGCGAGCAGAACCGGCAGTCGCTGGGCCTGACCGGCAACGAGAAGCTCTCGATTCGCGGCCTTGGTGTCGACATCAAACCGCGCCAGTTGCTGACGGTGGATGTCGAGCGCGCAGACGGTTCCCGAGATAACTTCCAGGTGCTCTGCCGCATCGACACGCTCAATGAAGTCCAGTACTTCAAGGCCGGCGGCATTCTGCATTACGTGTTAAGGCAGTTGATCGAAGCCTGAGCGCTCGCCGCGCGGCCGCCGGAACGCCCGTTCGCAGTGACCTGCGGCGGGCGTTTTACTTTGCGGTGACCACTTATCCATCGCTTCTCAACTAATCGCTTTGCGTGCCGTTAAGACAAACAGCACGGTCAACCGACCCTAGAACAATCAGAAATCACGCAAGCCATTTTGAATTTGCCAGGCGTATTCCATATGCGAAACAACCAGCCCATCACCCAGCGCGAATATGCATTCCCCGACCAGCAACGGCTGATATCCACTACCGACCTGAAAGGCAAAATCAGCTACTGCAACGATATCTTTGCCGAAGTCAGCGGCTTCGATCGTGGCGAGTTGATCGGATCCCCGCACAACTTGATCCGTCATCCGGACGTGCCTTCCGCGGTATTCGCACATATGTGGACGACGCTCAAGGCAGGCAAGCCTTGGATGGGCATCGTCAAGAATCGACGCAAGGACGGCGACCATTACTGGGTCAACGCCTACGTGACGCCGGTGCTGGACATGCAGCGTAATGTGATCGGTTATGAATCGGTCCGTACCAAACCCACCCGCGAACAGATACAGCGAGCCGAAGCGCTCTATGCGCGGCTCAACGCTGGCAAAAGCGGCGTGCCACGCCGGGACAAGTGGCTGCCGCTGGTCGTCAACTGGCTCCCTTTCATCCTGACTAGCCAGATCGGTTTCATGGTCGGTTTCTGGCTCAACCACGCGTGGGGCTTCGCGCTGGCGGCGCTGCTATCTGTACCGCTGGGCCTGGCCGGACGCCATTGGCAGATGCGTGGCGTCAATCGCCTGGTGCGCCTGGCCGAGCAATCGATGAGCGATCCGATGATTGCCCGGATGTACACCGACAGTCAGGGCGTCGAAGCCCGGCTGGAGATGGCGATGCTCAGCGAGCATGCGCGGCTGAAAACCTGCCTGACTCGCCTGCAGGACAGCGCCGTGCAACTGCAGCAACAGGCCAAGCGGGCCGATGAACTGGCGCACAGTTGTTCGGACGGTCTGGCTCGTCAGCACCACGAAACCGAGCAGGTCGCCACAGCCATCAACCAGATGGCCGCAACGACCCAGGAAGTCGCCAGCAACGTCGCTCTAGCCGCCGGGGCTACGGAGCAGGCCAGCCAGCTGACGGCCCAGGGCCGTGAAATCGGTGCTCAGACCCGCAAGGCCATCGAACTGCTGGCCCATGCCGTGACGGAAACCGGCGATGCGGTTTCGGCACTGGCGCATAACAGTGAAGAAATCGGCACCGTGGTCGATGTGATCAAGAGCATCGCCGACCAGACCAACCTGCTGGCACTCAACGCGGCCATCGAAGCGGCGCGCGCCGGGGAAAGTGGCCGCGGTTTCGCGGTGGTCGCCGACGAGGTCCGTCAATTGGCCCAACGCACCGCTGCCGCCACCGGCCAGATCCATCAGCTGATTGAAAAACTGCAGGTGCAGGCACGGCATGCCGTCGAGACCACCGAGCAGGGACGCGTGCAGGCGAGCCGTGGCGTGGATCAGGTGGTCGACGCGGACAAGGCACTCGCCGGCATCAGCACGGCGATGGAAAGCATCATCGACATGACGTCGCAGATTGCCTCGGCAACCGAACAGCAGAGCGCGGTGGCAGACGAAATCAGCCACAACGTCAGCAATATTGCCCGCCTTGCGGTGCAGACGACAGGCGATGCACAGAGTTCGGCGCTGCTTTCCGAAGATCTGGCCAACACAGCCCGCTCGCAATACACCCTGGTGGAGCGTTTCAACCGCTGAGCGAGGCTCGTATCGCATGACGCCCGTGCTGCCACGGGCGTTTTGCTATCTGCTTACGGATTACACAGAAACGCTGCAACTTCGTCTGCAGCACTGTCCAGATGCTGTTCATGAGTCAGCCCTGATCGTTTCAGCGGCTTGAGATCATGATCCGCGGCCACGAGCCAGTGGAGACGAATCGCTGGTGATAGCGCGTAACCGCTAACCGTATCCCGGTCGCCCAAGGCATCGCGCTCGCCTTGGATGATCAGCGTTGACGTGCGCAATTCGGCAAGATGCGCCACGCGTGGCTTGTCCGGTTTGCCGGTGGCGTAGAACGGATAGCCCAGACACACCAGCGCATCAGCGTCCAATTCATCGGCCAGCAGACTGGCCATTCTTCCCCCCATCGACTTGCCCCCAATCGCCAACCGACCTGCGGTTTGCTGTCGCACCGAGCGATACACCGCACGCCACTCTTGCAGCAACTGCGCCTGTGGGTTGGGCGGCCGTTTGCGCCCGTTCGCGCGGCGCTCGGCCATGTAGGCGAACTCGAAACGAAAGACCGCAACCCCGCGTGCCAGAAGCCGTTCGGTCATCTGCTGCATGAACGGACTGTCCATCGGCGCGCCCGCACCGTGCGCCAGAATCAAGCTGCCGCACGCCTCGCCTTGCGGCTGATCGGCTCTGATGAATGGAATTTCATCGCCCTGCGAGTATTGATCGGCGTCAATACCGGCCATTTGCCCTTTGCCCATCCTTGCCCCCGCTTTTCAGTGAAAGAAACGTCTGCTCACGCAACGAAAAACATGCTCACTACCGTGGATGGAAGCCCATACATGAACACAGCAACCAGTACCGCCTATGACTATAAGGTGGTCCGCCAATTCGCCATCATGACGGTGGTGTGGGGAATCGTCGGGATGGGGCTCGGCGTTCTCATCGCAGCGCAGCTTGCCTGGCCCGCACTCAACTTCGATCTGCCCTGGACCAGCTTCGGGCGCTTGCGACCTCTGCACACCAACGCGGTGATTTTTGCCTTTGGTGGCTGCGCATTGTTCGCAACCTCCTACTATTCCGTCCAGCGCACCTGCCAGGCCACGCTGTTCGCACCCAAGCTGGCGGCCTTTACCTTCTGGGGTTGGCAGCTGGTGATTCTGCTCGCGGCGATCAGCCTGCCGCTGGGCTTTACCAGCTCCAAGGAATACGCCGAGCTGGAATGGCCGATCGACATCCTGATCACCATCGTCTGGGTGTCCTACGCGATCGTGTTCTTCGGCACCCTGGCGACACGCAAGGTCAAGCACATCTACGTCGGCAACTGGTTCTTCGGCGGGTTCATCCTGACCGTGGCGATCCTGCATGTGGTCAACAACCTGGAAATCCCGGTCACTGCGATGAAGTCCTATTCGCTGTATGCCGGCGCAACCGACGCCATGGTGCAGTGGTGGTACGGGCACAACGCCGTGGGCTTCTTCCTGACCGCTGGCTTCTTGGGGATCATGTATTACTTCGTGCCGAAGCAGGCCGAACGCCCGGTGTATTCCTATCGCCTGTCGATCGTGCATTTCTGGGCGCTGATCACCGTTTACATCTGGGCCGGCCCGCATCACCTGCACTACACCGCGCTGCCGGACTGGGCGCAGAGCCTCGGTATGGTGATGTCGCTGATTCTGCTGGCACCGAGCTGGGGCGGCATGATCAACGGCATGATGACCCTCTCGGGCGCCTGGCATAAGCTGCGCAGCGATCCGATCCTGCGCTTCTTGGTGGTGTCCCTGGCGTTCTACGGCATGTCGACCTTCGAAGGTCCGATGATGGCCATCAAGACCGTCAATGCCCTCTCCCACTACACCGACTGGACCATCGGCCACGTTCACGCCGGCGCCCTCGGCTGGGTTGCCATGGTCTCGATTGGCGCTCTGTACCACCTGATTCCCAAGGTATTCGGCCGGGCGCAAATGCACAGCATCGGCCTGATCAACTCCCACTTCTGGCTGGCCACCATCGGCACCGTGCTTTACATCGCTTCGATGTGGGTCAACGGCATCGCTCAAGGCCTGATGTGGCGTGCGATCAACGAAGACGGCACGCTCACCTACTCCTTCGTCGAAGCACTTGAAGCCAGCCATCCGGGCTTCGTCATTCGCCTGATTGGCGGTGCGGTCTTCTTCGCCGGCATGTTGCTGATGGCCTACAACACCTGGCGCACCGTGCGTGCCGCCAAACCGGCCGAATACGAAGCCGCCGCGCAGATCGCCTGAGGAGCCGAACCGAAATGAAACAACACGAGAAACTCGAGAAGAACGTCGGTCTGCTGACCCTATTCATGATCCTCGCGGTGAGCATCGGCGGCCTGACTCAGATCGTTCCACTGTTCTTCCAGGACGTGGTCAACGAGCCGGTGGAAGGCATGAAGCCCTATACCGCGCTGCAGCTCGAAGGCCGCGACATCTATATCAAGGAAGGCTGCGTCGGTTGCCACTCGCAGATGATCCGGCCGTTCCGCGCCGAGACCGAGCGCTACGGCCACTACTCGGTCGCCGGTGAAAGCGTCTACGACCATCCCTTCCTGTGGGGTTCCAAGCGTACCGGTCCGGACCTGGCCCGTGTCGGCGGCCGCTACTCCGATGACTGGCACCGCGCGCATCTCTACAACCCGCGCAACGTGGTGCCGGAATCGAAGATGCCGTCCTATCCGTGGCTGGTGGAAAACACCCTCGATGGCCGGGATACCGCCAAGAAGATGAAAGCCTTGCGCACCCTGGGTGTGCCTTACACCGATGAAGACATCGCCAGCGCCAAGGACGCGGTCAAGGGCAAGACCGAAATGGATGCCATGGTGGCTTACCTGCAGGTTCTTGGCACGGCTCTGACTAACAAGCGCTGACCATCGAAAGCGGCGCGCTGCAAAGACAGCCGCCAGGGACTTCAATCGCGGACAGCCCGAGTGGCTCGGGCTGTCCAGGAGTAGCACATGAGCACTTTCTGGAGTGGATACATCGCCCTGCTGACGCTGGGCACCATCGTCGCGCTGTTCTGGCTGATCTTCGCCACCCGCAAGGGCGAGTCGGCCGGTACGACCGACAAGACCATGGGGCATTCCTTCGACGGCATCGAGGAGTACGACAACCCGCTGCCCAAGTGGTGGTTCTGGCTGTTCATCGGCACGCTGGTGTTCGGCATCCTCTATCTGATCATCTATCCGGGCCTGGGCAACTGGAAAGGCGTCTTCCCCGGCTACGAAGACGGTTGGACGCAGGAGAAGCAATGGCAGCGCGAAGTCGATCAGGCCGATGCCACGTTCGGTCCGATTTTCGCCAAATACTCGGCCATGGGTGTCGAGCAAGTCGCCCAGGACGAACGCGCCTTGAAGATCGGCGGCCGCCTCTTCGCCAACTACTGCTCGGTTTGCCACGGCTCGGACGCCAAGGGCGCGAACGGCTTCCCCAATCTCGCCGACAACGACTGGCGCTGGGGCGGCGATGCTGAAACCATCAAAGCGTCCATCCTCCATGGCCGTGTCGCGGCGATGCCGGCCTGGGGACAGGCCATCGGCGAAGAGGGTGTGAAGAACGTCGCGGCTTTTGTACGCAATGATCTGGCCGGTCTATCGCTGCCGGAAGGCACCGGCGCGGACGTCGCCGCCGGCGCTCAGGTGTACACCCAAACCTGTTCGGTCTGCCATGGTTCGAACGGTGAAGGGATGGCTGCATTGGGAGCGCCGAACCTGACCAACCCAGCCGGCTGGATTTATGGCTCCAGCCTGCCGCAACTGCAGCAGACCATCCGCCACGGCCGCAACGGCCAGATGCCGGCGCAGGAGCAATATCTGGGCAACGATAAGGTGCACTTGCTGGCCGCTTACGTTTACAGTCTTTCGCAACAGCCAGAACGCCTGGCGAAGCAATAATCATGACAGGGCGGTATTGCGATACCGCCCTGTTCCAAATCAAGCCTCATTATAAAAAGTGCCAGTGCGACGCTCTGTCGCAGACCGCTCACCCCCTTCCCCGTTTGCCCTTCAGTGCAGCTGCTCTTATATTCCTCCCCACTCGTCGAACCCCCGCAGAACTACAAGGCGAAGCCCTCGATTCATCACATCGGCATGATGTGAAAACGACCCTGCAAAGAGCATGGAAAACGCTTGGAATCAGGGTCTGAACGGCACGAGATGGCCTGGGCGTTGATTGCATTGCCCCCCTCCTTTCTCCATACTTGCCGCCGTTTTTGCCCCCTGAAATGCCATTTAGCGTGGAAGCCTTGCATGAGCACAGCAATAAGTGAGACTGCATATAACTATAAGGTGATTCGCCAATTCGCCATCATGACGGTGGTGTGGGGAATCATTGGGATGGGTATGGGCGTGCTTATCGCCTCGCAGTTGGTGTGGCCCTCACTCAACTTCGACCTGCCTTGGGCCAGCTTTGGCCGCCTACGTCCGTTGCACACCAATCTGGTGATTTTCGCCTTCGGCGGCTGCGCCCTGATGGCAACATCCCTATACGTGGCCCAGCGGACCTCGCAGACGCGTCTGTTTTCCGACGGCCTGGCCGCCTTCACCTTCTGGGGCTGGCAAGCGGTCATCGTTCTGGCCGTTATCACCCTGCCGATGGGTTTCACCAGCTCCAAGGAATACGCCGAGCTGGAATGGCCGATCGATATCCTGCTGGCCATCGTCTGGATCAGTTACGCGACGGTGTTCTTCGGCACCCTCATGAAGCGCAAGGCCAAGCACATCTACGTGGGTAATTGGTTCTTCGGTGCCTTTATCCTGGTTACGGCGATGCTGCACATCGTCAACAACCTGGAAATCCCGGTGTCCTGGTTCAAGTCCTACTCGATCTACGCGGGCGCGACCGACGCGATGGTTCAGTGGTGGTACGGTCACAACGCGGTTGGTTTCTTCCTGACCACCGGCTTCCTGGGCATGATGTATTACTTCGTACCCAAGCAGGCTGGCCGCCCGGTCTACTCCTATCGTCTGTCCATCGTGCATTTCTGGGCACTGATCACCCTGTACATCTGGGCTGGTCCGCACCACCTGCACTACACCGCACTGCCTGACTGGGCACAGAGCCTGGGCATGGTGATGTCGATCATCCTGCTGGCGCCGAGCTGGGGCGGCATGATCAACGGCATGATGACCCTGTCGGGTGCCTGGCATAAGCTGCGCACCGATCCGATCCTGCGCTTCCTAGTGGTCTCGCTGGCGTTCTACGGCATGTCGACCTTCGAAGGTCCGATGATGGCCATCAAGACTGTCAACGCACTCTCCCACTACACCGATTGGACCATCGGCCACGTACATGCCGGCGCCCTCGGCTGGGTAGCCATGATCACCATCGGTTCCATATATCACCTGATTCCGAAGGTCTTCGCTCGCGAGCAGATGTACAGCATCGGCCTGATCAACGCCCACTTCTGGCTGGCCACTATTGGCACCGTGCTCTACATCGCTTCGATGTGGGTCAACGGCATCACCCAGGGCTTGATGTGGCGTGCGATCAACGAAGACGGCACCCTCACCTATTCCTTCGTCGAAGCGCTGGAAGCCAGCCATCCGGGCTTCATCGTTCGGGCGCTGGGCGGTGCATTCTTCCTCGCTGGCATGCTGCTGATGGCTTACAACACCTGGCGTACCGTGCGTGCCGCCAAGCCGGCTGAGCTCGAAGCCGCCGCGCAGATCGCCTGAGGGAATCGATAAATGAAGAATCACGAAATACTCGAAAAGAACATCGGTCTGCTGACCCTGTTCATGATCCTCGCAGTGAGCATCGGCGGCCTGACCCAGATCGTTCCGCTGTTCTTCCAGGACGTGGTGAACGAGCCAGTGGAAGGTATGAAGCCCTACACCGCGCTGCAGCTCGAAGGGCGTGACCTGTATATCCGCGAAGGCTGCGTCGGTTGCCATTCGCAAATGGTTCGTCCGTTCCGCGCCGAGACCGAGCGCTACGGCCACTACTCGGTTGCCGGCGAAAGCGTCTACGACCATCCGTTTCTCTGGGGCTCCAAGCGTACCGGCCCGGATCTGGCTCGCGTCGGCGGCCGCTACTCCGATGACTGGCACCGCGCGCACCTCTACAATCCGCGCAACGTCGTACCTGAATCGAAGATGCCTTCTTACCCCTGGTTGGTCGAGCACAGCCTCGATGGCAAACACACCGCCAAGAAGATGGAAGCCTTGCGCAGCGTAGGCGTGCCTTACACCGAAGAAGACATTGCCGGTGCGAAGGACGCGGTCAAGGGCAAGACAGAAATGGATGCCCTCGTAGCCTATCTGCAAGTACTTGGCACCGCACTCACCAACAAACGGTAACGCACCATGGATATCGGGACTCTTCGCGGTCTGGGCACCATTCTTGTTTTCGTCGCCTTTATCGGCATCGTGCTCTGGGCTTACAGCAGCAAACGCAAGAAAAGCTTCGATGAAGCCGCCAACCTGCCCTTCGCAGACGAGCCCGACGTCAAGAAGCGTGATGAAGAAGCTTCCAGGAGTAAGAAATAGATGACCTCGTTTTGGAGTTGGTACGTCACCCTGCTCAGCCTGGGGACCATTGCGGCACTGGTCTGGCTGCTGCTTGCGACTCGCAAGGGACAACGCCACGACAGCACCGAAGAAACCGTCGGCCATTCCTATGACGGCATCGAGGAGTATGACAACCCGCTCCCGCGCTGGTGGTTCATGCTGTTCGTCGCCACCGTGATCTTTGCCCTTGGCTATCTGGTTCTGTATCCAGGCCTGGGTAACTGGAAAGGCGTGATGCCCGGCTACGAAGGTGGCTGGACTCAGGTCAAGGAATGGCAGCGTGAAGTCGACAAGGCAAACGAACAGTACGGCCCGCTCTACGCTAAGTTCGCAGCGATGCCGGTCGAGCAAGTGGCTCAGGATCCGCAAGCCCTGAAAATGGGTGGCCGCCTGTTCGCTTCCAACTGCTCCGTCTGCCATGGCTCGGACGCCAAAGGTGCCTACGGCTTCCCCAACCTGACCGACCATGACTGGCTGTGGGGCGGCGCGCCCGAAACCATCAAGACCACCATCATGGGTGGACGTCAGGCCGTCATGCCGGCGTGGCGCGATGTGATCGGCGAAGAAGGCATTCGCAACGTGGCCGGTTACGTCCGTACTCTGTCCGGCCGGGAGATTCCTGAAGGCATCAACGCCGACATTGAGCAGGGTCAAAAGATCTTCGCTGCCAACTGCGTAGCCTGTCATGGAGCCGACGGTAAAGGCACCGAAGCCATGGGCGCACCGAACCTGACCGACAACGTCTGGCTTTACGGCTCGAGCTTCGGTCAGATTCAGCAAACCCTGCGCTATGGCCGAAACGGTCGCATGCCAGCCCAGGAACACATCCTTGGCAATGACAAGGTGCATTTGCTGGCGGCTTATGTGTACAGCCTCTCGCAGCAGCCGGAGAACTGATCCAACCCGCACAGGCGCGACTTACGGTCGCACCTGATGCCGGCTATCGAGGCGTACCATTTGCACCAGGTCAGCTAAGGATCCCGGTCGACACGTATTGACCGGGACACTCACCCTCCGCCGTGGTACGCATTCGATGTCTGAGCAAATTCCCGTCCATGATGTAACTCCTCCGGCCAAGGTCAACGCCTCATCCGATCTCTACGCCGCCCGCGAAAAAATCTACACACGCTCCTTTACCGGCCTGTTCCGCAACCTGCGACTCGTCGGCGGTGCGCTGCTGTTCGCGCTCTATTTCGGCACTGTATGGCTTAACTGGAACGGTCGCCAGGCCGTCTGGTGGGACCTGCCCGAGCGCAAGTTCTATATTTTTGGCGCTACCTTCTGGCCTCAAGATTTCATTCTTCTTTCCGCGCTGCTGATCATCTGCGCATTTGGACTGTTCTTCATCACTGTATTCGCTGGCCGCGTCTGGTGTGGCTACACCTGCCCCCAGAGCGTGTTCACCTGGGTATTCATGTGGGCGGAAAAGATCACCGAAGGCGATCGCAATCAGCGCATGAAGCTCGACAAAGCGCCAATGAGCGCCGGCAAATTCGGGCGCAGGCTGGCCAAACATGCCATCTGGCTGGGCGTATCCCTGGCCATCGGCATTACCTTCGTCGGCTATTTCACACCGATTCGTGAACTGGTGCCCGACCTGCTCACACTGGAAGTCGGCGGCTGGGCGCTGTTCTGGGTCGGCTTCTTCACCCTCGCCACCTATGGCAACGCCGGTTTCCTGCGCGAGCAGGTGTGCATTTACATGTGCCCCTATGCGCGCTTCCAGAGTGTGATGTTCGACAAGGACACCCTGATCGTTTCCTACGACCCGCGCCGTGGCGAGCGGCGTGGCCCGCGCAAGAAAGACGCCGACTACAAGGCGCTGGGCCTCGGTGACTGCATCGATTGCACCATGTGCGTACAGGTCTGCCCGACCGGCATCGACATCCGTGACGGCCTGCAGGTCGAGTGCATCGGCTGCGCGGCCTGCATCGATGCCTGTGACACCATCATGGACAAGATGAACTATCCACGGGGTCTGATCAGCTACACCACGGAGCACAACCTGTCGGGGCAGAAAACCCGGCTGGCTCGGCCGCGACTGATCGGCTATGCCATCGCATTGCTTGCGATGATGGGTGTGTTTGCCTATTCCGTCTCGGACCGCGCACTGGTCAAGCTCGACGTCCTGAAAGACCGCGTGCTCTATCGCGAGAACGAGCAAGGCAGGATCGAGAACGTCTATACGCTGAAAGTGATGAACAAGGCTCAGAACGAGCAGACCTTCATCATCGAAGCCACTGGGCTGGACGGTCTGCAGTACGAAGGCCGCAACGAGGTCCACGCCGGTGAAGGCGAGCTGATCACGGTCCCGGTGGAGCTTTCGGTTGCACCGGAACAACTGCCCTCGAGCACAAACGAAATCGTCTTCCACATCAGATCGGCAGACGACCCCGAAATCGAAGACGAAGCGGATAGCCGCTTCATCGGTCCTAGCATTCGCTGAACAGGTAGTACATGAGCGCACCTTCCGATACTGAAAATAGCCGTTGGTACAAGCAATTCTGGGCCTGGTTCGTCATCGGCATCCTGATGATGTCGGTGATCCTCGGCACCTCGATGCTGGTCATCGCGATCCGCAACTCCGACACCCTGGTATCGGACAACTATTACGATGCCGGCAAGGGCATCAATCAGTCGCTGGAGCGTGAAAAGCTTGCCGAGCGTCTGCAAGTGCAGGCGCAACTGACGCTCAACGACGATCGTGGGCTCGCCGAAGTTCAGCTGAGCGGCCATAGCGGTCCGCAGCAACTGGTACTCAACCTGCTCTCCCCCACGCAGCCCGAGCGCGATCGCCGCATCGTTCTCCAGCCTCAGGGCAACGGCTTCTACCAGGGGCAGATGCAGGAGCCGGTCACCGGCCGGCGTTATGTCGAACTGCTCGGTCGCGAGGGCGATCAGGACTGGCGTCTGTTCGAAGAAAAGGACATCGTGAGCGGTCAGACGCTTGAACTAAGCTACTGACCGGTCGATGGCGAATCCAACCCCCTGCTTTCACTGCGGTCTGCCGGTTCCCGCCGGCAGCGCCTTTCACGCCCGCGTTCTCAATGAGCAGCGGGCGCTTTGCTGTCCGGGTTGTCAGGCGGTCGCGGAAGCCATCGTTCAAGGCGGTCTGGAAAGCTACTACCTGCATCGCAGCGATACCGCCATCAATCCCGGCGCCCTGCCGCAGGCGCTGAGCGAAGAGCTGGCACTCTACGACCGCAAGGATGTGCAACAGCCCTTCGTGCAGCACGAAGGCGAGTTGGCCGACACCTCGCTGATGATCGAGGGCATCAGTTGCGCGGCCTGTGGCTGGCTGATCGAAAAACACCTGCGCGGATTCGATGGGATCTCCGAGGCCAACCTCAACCTTTCCAATCATCGCTTGCGGGTGCGCTGGAACGATGCGGTCTTGCCACTCAGCGAACTGCTCGCCGAACTTCGGCGCATCGGCTATGCCGCTCACCCTTACCGGGCCGATCAAGCGGCGGAGCAACTCGCGCGGGAAAACCGCCGCAGCATGCGCCAACTGGGTGTGACCGGGCTGCTCTGGATGCAGGTGATGATGGCTACCATGGCTACATGGCCGGAATTCAATCTGGATCTTTCGGAAAGCTTCTTCGTCACCCTGCGCTGGACCGCGCTGGTGCTCACCACACCTATCGTTTTTTATTGCTGCACCGACTTTTTCAAGGGCGCGTTGCGGGATTTGCGTACCCGTCACCTGAGCATGGATGTTTCGGTATCGCTGGCGATCGGCGGAGCCTATATCGCCGGCATCTGGTCGACGGTGACCGGTCAGGGCGAGCTGTATTTCGATGCCGTGGGCATGTTTGCGCTGTTCCTGCTCGCCGGACGCTTTCTCGAACGCCGCGCGCGCGAACGCACCGCCGCTGCGACTGCGCAGCTGGTCAATCTATTACCGGCGTCCTGCCTGAAGCTCGTCGAAGATGGCCAGACGGCGCGCATTCTGCTGAGCGAATTGCAGGTCGGCGACCATGTGCTGGTACACCCCGGCGCACTGATCCCGGCCGATGGTCGCATCGTCAGCGGGCAGTCGAGTGTCGATGAATCGGTCCTTACCGGCGAATACCTACCGCAGCCACGAAATGTCGGCGATGCGGTTACCGCCGGCGCCCTCAACGTCGAAGGCGCCCTGACTCTCGAAGTTCTGGCGCTGGGTGACAATACCCGCCTGTCCGCCATCGTGGGACTGTTGGAACGCGCCCAATCGGATAAACCGCGCCTCGCCGAACTGGCTGATCGCGTCGCGCAGTGGTTCCTGCTGATCGTGCTGCTGACCGCTACTGTAGTCGGTTTCGTCTGGTGGCAGATCGATCCTCAACGCGCGTTCTGGATCGTTCTCGCCTTGCTGGTCGCGACCTGCCCCTGCGCGCTATCGCTGGCCACCCCGACCGCCTTGACCACCGCCACCGGGACATTGCACAAGCTCGGGCTGCTGCTCACTCGCGGGCATGTCCTGGAGGGGCTCAATCAGATCGACACGGTGATTTTCGACAAGACCGGCACCCTCACCGAAGGACGCCTGACGCTGAGCGAGGTCCGTCCCCTGGGCGAGCTGGATGCCAACGCATGCCTGGAGCTGGCCGCCGCGCTGGAAAACCGCTCCGAACACCCGATCGCCAGAGCGTTCGGCCGCGCGCTGCAAGCAGCCGATGCGGTGGACAGCACCCCCGGGCTGGGCCTGCAGGGATCGGTTGCTGGACGCGTTCTGCGTATTGGCCAGCCGGGCTTCGTTGCGGCCGGATATGCAGGCGTCGCGCCCGAAATTCCGGGCGACAAGGGCCAATGGTTGCTGCTTGGCGACACGCAAGGGCCACTGGCATGGCTAGTACTCGACGACCGTCTGCGCGACGATGCACCTGCGCTGCTGCAAGCCTGCAAAAACCGCGGCTGGAAAACGGTGCTGCTATCCGGTGACAGCTCGCCGATGGTTGCCGAAATCGCTCGACAGCTCGGCATCGAGGACGCGCACGCAGGAATGACCCCGACCGACAAGCTCGCCCACCTGCAACGGCTGCAAGCCGAAGGTCGCCGCGTGCTGATGCTTGGCGATGGCGTCAACGACGCTCCGGTCCTGGCTGCGGCGGACATCAGCGTAGCTATGGGCTCAGCGACCGACCTGGCCAAAACCAGCGCCGATGCCGTCCTGCTCACCAACCGACTCGACAGCCTAGTGCAAGCTTTCGCCGTGGCGCGACGCAGCCGTCGCATCATCATCGAAAACCTCGCCTGGGCGAGCCTGTACAACGGCTTGATTCTGCCATTCGCCGCCATCGGCTGGGTAACGCCGTTGTGGGCAGCCCTGGGCATGTCGGCAAGTTCGCTGGTAGTGGTGCTCAATGCATTGCGACTGGCGCGCCTGCCTGCTCCCTCTGCGCCCCGACATTCTGCGCTGCCTGGCGTAGGATAGTCGGCGTCTGCCAAGGCTGCGTTGCCGAACCCATCTGGAGACCCGCTATGGCCGCACTTTACATTCTGATTCCCGTCGCCGTGGTTCTGGTCGCACTGGCTATCTGGGTATTTTTCTGGGCGGTCGACAGTGGCCAGTATGACGATCTGGACGGCCCAGCCCACAGCATCCTGTTCGACGAGGAAGATCCCAAGCATCGCGCCGGCATCGAAGAAGCGGACAAGGGCAGCGACGAGGGAAAAGCCGATCGTGACTGAGCTATTGCCGCTGCTGGTGTCGGCGTTCGTCCTCGGTTTGCTGGGCGGCGGGCACTGCCTGGGTATGTGCGGCGGCCTGATGGGCGCACTGACCATGGCAATCCCGGCGCAACAGCGCGGCAGACGCCTGCGTTTGCTGCTGGCATACAACCTGGGACGAGTGCTCAGCTACGTCAGTGCGGGTCTGCTCATCGGATTGGCCGGCTGGGCGGTAGCCAATAGCCCAGCCGCCATGGCGCTGCGAGTCGTAGCCGCGCTGTTGTTGATCAGCATGGGGCTTTATCTGGCCGGCTGGTGGAGTGGACTGACGCGTGTCGAAGCAGTAGGACGCGGCCTCTGGCGTCACATCCAACCTTTCGCCAGTCGGCTCATGCCGGTCCGCAGCGTGCCGCGAGCTTTGCTGCTTGGCACGCTCTGGGGCTGGCTGCCTTGCGGCCTGGTCTACAGCACATTGCTATGGGCCGCGAGCCAAGGCGACGCGCTGGACAGTGCACTACTGATGCTGACATTCGGTATCGGCACCTGGCCCGTACTTCTGGCGACCGGCCTGGCCGCCGAACGGCTCACCGCGCTATTACGCAAACGCGGCGTGCGAACGCTCGGCGGCATCACGGTAATCCTGTTCGGCGTTTGGACACTTCCTGGCCCGCATCAGCACTGGTTGATGGGGCATTAACTGGAAGCCGGAAGAAGCGCAGACAGGTGATCCGTCCAATTTACTGGCGGTGCATCAGCTTCCTTCCGGCTTCAAACCTGAAGCTGCTCTAGACCGGCTCTTTCGGCATCTGCCGCTTGTGTGCCGACTTGTCGTAGGTTTCCACGATGATGCGAGCCGCCTCTTCAGGAACCGGCAGGCCTTGCAGGAACGCATCGATATTCTGATAGCTCACCCCATGCGCGTCTTCGTCCGGCTTGCCTGGCGAGAGCTCTTCCAGATCGGCCGTCGGCACCTTCTTGACCAGTTGCTCGGGCGCGCCTAACGCGGCGGCCAATTCCCGCACCTGATGCTTGACGAGGCCGGCCAGCGGTGTGAGGTCACAGGCGCCATCGCCGAATTTGGTGAAGAATCCCATCACCGCTTCGGCCGCATGATCGGTGCCGATCACCAGACCGTGTCGTGCATTGGCAATGGTGTACTGAGCTACCATGCGCATCCGCGCCTTGGTGTTGCCCAGCACGAAGTCGCGCTTCGCCGGGGTCAAGTCATCGAGCGCCTCGGTCGCCCGCGCCAAGCCCTGCACCGCAGCGCCGATATTGACCGTATGGCATTCATCCGGCTTTATCGAGTCAATTGCCAGCTGCGCTTCGTCCTCGTCATGCTGAACCTGATATGGCAGGCGGACCGCAATGAAGCGGTAGTCGTCGCCCTCCCCTGCGGCACGCATCCCCTCCACCGCACGCTGAGCAAGCAGGCCAGCCGTAGTCGAATCGACGCCGCCACTGATCCCCAGAACCAGAGTTTTCATGCCCGAATCGCGCAGGCATGCCTGGATGAAGGCAACCCGCCGCTCGATGTCGGCCTGGACCGCTGCAGGCCCATCAAACGGTGAGCAAACGTTGAGTGCGGCAGCGATCTCTTGTTGGCGGCTATGCATGTGTGTCTCCTATGCGGATGAACGGTTTCGGTTCAAGCCCTAGTTTGACTAATCCGACCACGGTTCGGCGATAAATCTCCATGTCCGCGCCACCGGTCTCAGCGCCCGCCGCTGGGTCTGGACTTGCTTGATACAGGTCAAGTCTACGCGGATGCGCCAGTCCTAGAATCCCGTCACCGCAGTCAAACCGAGACCGTATGATGCTCGACGCCATTCGCTGGGATGCCGACCTGATCCATCGTTACGGTCAGGCTGGGCCGAGCTACCCGTCATATCACGCGGCGCTCCAGTTCAGCGGCGGACTGAGTTCCTTCGATCTGCTGCATGCATTGCGTCGCAGTCGACAGGCCAGCCGCCCGCTTTCGCTTTATATCCATCTACCGTTCTGCGCAACGGCCTGCTATTACTGCCACCGTAACAAGGTCATCACGAGCGACCGCAGCCGCATCCAGTCCTATTTGCAGCGGCTGGAACAGGAAATCGAGATGATTGCCTGTCATCTCGCCCCGCATCAGGTGGTCGAGCAGCTGCATATCGGCGGCGGCACGCCGAACTTGCTCAGCCATCACGATCTGCGACGACTGATGACGCATCTGCGCAAGCACTTCAACCTGCAGAACGACGATCACGCGGACTTCAGTATCGAGATCGATCCCCGCGAAGCGGACTGGCCGACGATGGGATTGCTGCGCGAGCTTGGCTTCAATCGGATAAGTGTGGGTCTGCAGGCGCTGGATCCAGATGTGCAACGAGCCATCAACCGGCCGCAGACGATCGAGCAGACCCAGACGATCATCGAGGCAGCTCGGACCCTGCAATATCGCTCGCTACACATGGACCTCGTCTATGGCCTACCACTGCAGACCCACGGACGCTTCGCCCGCACGGTAGAAGCCGTTCTTGCCCTGCAGCCTGATCGCATATCTGTCTCGAATTATGTGCACCTACCCGAACGGCACATGGCACAGCGACGAATAAGCGCCACGGACCTCCCCACCTCGAACGACCAGCTCGCGATGCTGCAACACAGCGTGGAACAACTGACCCGCTCCGGCTACCGCTATATCGGCATGGATCAGTTCGCCCTGCCTGATGACGAGCTGGCAATGGCGCAGGAGGACGGCACGCTACAACACAACGTTCAGGGCTACACCACACATGGTCATTGCGACCTGATCGGTCTCGGCGTTTCGGCGATCAGCCAGATCGGCGATCTGTACTGCCAGAACCACAGCGATATCACGCTTTATCAGCAGATGCTGGATCAAGGGCAGCTGGCCACGGTTCGTGGACTGCGATGCAGCGAGGATGATCGAATCAGGAGTCAGGTGATCGAGGCGTTGATCTGCAATTTCGAACTGCATTACGACGAGATCGAAAGCGCCTACGGGATCGACTTCAAAACCTATTTCAAAGACAGCTGGCCAACTCTGGAAACGATGGCTGCCGACGGGCTCATTCAACTCAAGGCAGACGCGCTCGTCATCCTGCCGGCCGGACGCCTGCTGGCCAACGCGATCTGCATGCAGTTCGACAATCGCGCGCCTCGTCCCGCCCGGCTCTTGTCCCGCGCCATATAACCGGAGCGTGCTTGCATGCGACCCTTGCGCCAATTGGCCTAAGCCGCTGGCCTGGGTTAATCTTGCGCGTCCCGTAAGGTTTTTCAGGAACCACCGATGTCCGAGTCGATCAAGGTCCGCAGACAACCGCAAGCTCATTGCAAGGATTGCAGTCTTTCCGGTCTGTGCTTGCCGCTTTCGTTGAACATGCAGGACATGGATACGTTGGACGAGATCGTCAAGCGCGGGCGTCCGCTGAGGAAAGGAGAAGCGCTGTTCCGCCAGGGCGAGCCGTTCAGCTCGGTGTTCGCCATTCGCTCCGGAGCCCTGCGCACCTTCAGCGTCACCGACACCGGCGAAGAACAGATCACCGGCTTTCATCTGCCGAGCGAACTGGTGGGCCTTTCCGGGATGGATACTGAAACCTACCCGGTCACCGCCCAAGCGCTTGAAACGACTTCGGTGTGCGAAATTCCATTCGATCGCCTCGATGAACTCAGCGTTTTGCTGCCGCAGCTTCGCCGTCAATTGATGCGCATCATGAGTCGCGAAATTCGCGACGATCAACAAATGATGCTGTTGCTTTCGAAGAAGAGCGCCGACGAGCGCATCGCGACCTTTCTGATCAACCTGTCGGCCCGCTTCAGTGCGCGGGGTTTTTCCGCCAACCAGTTTCGGCTGCCCATGTCGCGCAACGAGATCGGCAACTACCTGGGGCTGGCGGTCGAGACGGTCTCGCGGGTGTTTACCCGCTGTCAGGCCAACGGCCTGCTGGAAGCAGAAGGCAAGGAAGTTCGTATCCTCGATTCAATCCGGTTATGCGCCCTGGCGGGCGGAAACATGGACGCCTAGAAACTCGGACGCCTAGTAGCGAGAGCCCGTTATGATTTTCGACGAATTCGCCATCAAGACACTGATACGCCCGGTCCCCGACTTCCCCAAGCCGGGCGTGGTATTCCGCGACATCACTCCGCTGTTGCAGTCGCCCAAGGCGCTGCGCATGGTGGCGGATAGCCTGATTCAACGCTATGTCGAGACCAACTTCAGCCATGTAGGCGCACTCGACGCCCGCGGCTTCATCATCGGTTCGATCATCGCCTACGAATTGAACAGACCGCTGATCCTGTTTCGCAAGAAAGGCAAGCTCCCGGCCGACGTGCTGGCCGCGTCCTACAGCACCGAGTACGGCGAAGCCTTCCTCGAAGTTCACGCTGACAGCCTTTGTGAAGGCGATTCGGTGTTACTGCTGGACGATCTGATCGCCACCGGCGGCACGCTGATTGCCGCCGCGCAGCTGGTTCGCCGCATGGGCGCCAAGGTTCATGAAGCCGCCGCAATCATTGACCTGCCCGAACTGGGTGGATCACGCAAACTGCAGGACATGGGCATTCCCACGTTCACGCTCACCGCATTCGAGCTGAACGAGCGCTGATCATGTTCCGCAAAGCAACGAGGATTATCAGCTGCGCAGTTTTGCTGGTGACGTTCTGCTCCTCTTCGTTTGCCTTCGACCGCAACGCGTTGCTTGATGATGCGAATCTGCTGCTTCTGCCGCGCGAGCGGCCATTGCCGGTCCTCGAGCTGATAAACGAGCAAGGCCAGGCCGTCAGCACCGATTCTCTTCGCGGACGCTGGCACCTTATGTTCTTCGGGTTCACCGCCTGCCCGGATATCTGCCCCACGACACTGAGCGACATGCGACGGCTATTCGGCCAACTGCCTTCTGATGTTCGTGAACAGCTCCAGCTGGTGTTGATCACTGCCGATCCGGCGCGCGACACGCCCGAGGTGCTGCGCACCTATCTCGGTTATTACCGTGCAGGATTCCAAGGGTTGACGGGAGACATGGCGCAGTTGCAGAAACTGTCCAGGGCACTGGGGCTTCCGTTCGTACCGGCACAACAGACCGAGGGCGATTACAGCGTCAGTCACAGCGGCAATCTGGCTATCGTCGATCCTGATGGCAATCTGCGCGGCCACGTCCGCGCACCGTTCAAGCTCGACGGACTGCGCCAGGCCCTGCCGCAAATAATCGAGGCCGAATGACACATTCGGCGGGAGAATTAGTGGCAATCCAGGGTGTCAGCCAGCACATACGCCTGAAATGCTACTTCGTCGATCCAGTACTGAGTGACATCAGCTAGTGCCCTTTGCCCCTGCTCGCTTGAAAGGATTCGCTCGATCCGCTGCTGCAGCGCCGCATCCTCCGCCTCGATCCGCAGTGTCACCTCAGGCTCTTCCAGCGCAGGCAGCAACCGGTTGTAGCGCCGCCATTCCGGCAGCGCAGCGATTTGCTCGAGTAGTAGCCGGTCAGCTACTACCGCCTGACACTCACCCAGTTTCAAGCCAATCAACGTCTGTGCCGCACTTGAATAAGTGCGGGCGACACCCCCGAAGCGGCTCACAACGGTAGCAGCATGAGGGCTTCCGGCTGCAACGCAGAAAGAAGCGCCGGCAAGCTCGGCCCATCCGGCAGGCCCAGCTTCGGCCGCAGCCAGCGCCGCGATCGTGGCCGAGTAGTAGATCGCTCCCGAGTGGATCGCTCCGATGCGCAGATCCGCCTGTGCCTGCGCATCCGCGAGCTCGATGCCGTTCTCCAACGTCTCAGCCAGGCCGGCAAGCCAGGCCGCTTCGAACCCTTCGGCAACCGCCTCCGATTCAGTCGCCTTGAGCGGCCGATAATCCCCCACCAGCACCGCCTGCAAGGGTGCTGCGAACGCACCGGCCGGCATCAGCAACACGAACAACAACCGCAGCAGGTGGGACTTCACGGCACCTCCTCAGACGTACTGGTAGCGAAGCATCCTTTGCTTGAATTTTTCCAGCACCACCTGATCGATCAGCGTGGCAAGAATGGCGATCACCAGGATATTCATCATCACCCCGACCATGTCGGCGATCTCGCCGGAATAGGCGAGTGAACGCCCCAGGCCCTGCCCGAAGCCGATCAGCATTTCAGCGGAAATCAGCGCACGCCAAGCGTTACCGAAGGCCAGCTGAGCGCCGGTAATCAATTCTGGCATCACTGCCGGCAAATAAACGCGCCGCAGCAACTGCCAGCGCGACGCCCCCATCACCCGCGCGGCCGATACATGTACCGGCTGCACGCTTTCGGTGGCGTTCATCACCGACAGGGCCATGGGGAAGAATGCCGCCAGGGCCACCACCACGATGATCGGCAGGTTGCCGAAGCCCATGACGATGAGAAACAGCGGCACCCAGGCGATCGAGGGAATCGACTGCAGGATGACGATGGCCGAGCGCAGGATCTCCCGAAAGAAGAACAGCACGCCTCCGACCAGACCAAAGCCAATGCCAAACAGCAGCGCAAAGCCGTAGCCGCTACCAAGACGGCTCATGCTGCCGTACAGGCCTTCGCGGAATTCGGGCTCTTGTACCGTGGCGAACAGCCGTTCGAGCACCGTGGGAATCCCTGGCATCAGAAACGATGGCAGGCTCCAGGCGGCAGCCTGCCAAATCAGCAGGATGAACAGGACCGCCAGCACCACAGCAAGGTGTTTCTTCGGCCCGGTTAGACGACGAGGTTGACTCATGGCTGACCGACCTCCGTCTTGATGCCCAGCAACCGCAGAATCTCGGTGCGCTCGGCGGCAAATGCGGAGAGATCGTGACTCTTCTCGCAATGGGTGAAATTGAAGGTTTTCAGTACCCGCGCCGGGCGCGCGCTGAATACGAGGACATGGTCGGCCAGATACAGCGCCTCGTCGACGTCATGGGTCACCAGCAGCACGGTGGGCTGATGTTCGTTGATGAGCTCCAGCAGCACGTCCTGCAGCGCCATGCGGGTCAACGCATCAAGCGCACCGAAGGGCTCATCGAGCAGCAGTACCTCGGGTTTGGCGATAAAGGCACGCGCCAACGCCGTGCGCTGACGCATGCCACCCGAAACCTGATGAGGGTAGTAATGTTCGAAGCCTTCCAGGCTCACCCGGGCCAACCAGGCAGCGGCTTGCTCGAAGGCACTGGCCTTGGCCACGCCCTGCAGCTCCAGCGCCATGGCGACATTGGCCTGCAGGCTCAGCCATGGATAGAGCGCATGCTCCTGGAATACCAGGGTGCGCCGTGGGCTCGGTCCGGGAATCTTCTTGCCATCGGCCAACACACGACCTGCAGTCGGGTTCTCCAGCCCGGCCACCAGATGCAGCAAGGTCGATTTGCCACAACCAGAAGGTCCGACCAGAGCTACCAGTTCGCCCTGGGCAAACTCACCATTGAAACCCTTGATGACTTCCAGTTGCCCGAACTGCTTGTCTACTTCTTCGAATCTGAGCTGCATGAAAAACCTGAAAGAACTTCACCGGCAACGACCGGCAGAATGAAAACTGCCCGGCACGTGGCCGGGCAATGAGCGATCGGCGCCATTAACAGGTCGCCGATACGATGATCAGAGTTCGCGTGCTTCCTGCCAGGAAAGATCCAGGATCGCGCTGGTATCGAACGGCTTGCCGTCGCGGGTTTTCAGCGAACCCAGTTCCTGAAGGATATCGGCCAGCTCCTGGATACGCGCCAGATCGGCATCGTCCAGTTTGGCGGTGAAATCCTGGGTCGCGATGGCTTCCTCGATTACCACCTCACGTGACAACTCGCCACGCTCGAGCGTCTTGAGCGTCGGTTCGGCGATGAAGTAATCGGCGATCAGCTTGGCGGCTTCGGCGGGTTGCTTCTCCAGCAACTCAATGGCGTCACGCTGGGCATCGAGAGATTTCCAGACGGCATCCTTGCGCTTGGCCAATGTTTCACCGGAAGTGATCACCACCATGCAGGGGAAAGGCCAGACCTCGCCGATCTCGTAGATCTGCTTGACCGGTGCTACCAGCTGGGCGATGCGGTCATAGGGCTCGAACAGGAACGCCGCATCGACCCGACCGGAAACCAGCGACTGCACCGCAACCGCCGGACTGACACCCATGATATTTACGTCGCTGGGTTGCAGGCCGGCAGACTTCAGCGTCACGCCGCGCAGTACCGAATCGGCGGTGCTGCCCTCGCGCTGCGAAGCCAAGCTGTGTCCCTTGAGACCGGCCACATCATCGATACCGGTTTCGTTACGCACCAGAATCGAGTGATAACCCTGCTGGGCACCACCGACCACTTTCAGATCGGCGCCCTTGGAAGCCCAGGCGACCGCGTTGGTGAAGCCCAGTACACCTGTATCCAGCTGCCCGCCAACGATCGCCTTGATCAGATCGGTCCCGGAGCTGAATTCGACCAGTTCTACATCCAGTCCATGCTTTTTGTACAAGTCGCCTTCGAAGGCAACCATCGCTTGAGCATCGTCCATAACCCGGATGAAGCCAACCTTGAACTTTTCTTGAGCTTGCGCGAAAGCGCTGAGCAGCAGTAGCGCAGGGACCAGCCAGTGTTTTGCCTTCATCATCAACCTCAAGCTCTTAGGCAACATTTAGTCATATAACCAAAAGAAAGCTTTCAATTCCATTTAGTTATAATCAATTCTGGCTTAGAACTTTACACGAAGTTATTTCTGAACGGCACTAGTTAACAGTCATAAGCATTAAACCGGAGGTTATAAGTTGCTGAGATTGCACTACGGCAAAAGATTAGAGCGTGATCGTCTTCCGTCCAGCCAAGGCGTGGGCAAGCGTGCCGCCATCGACCAGATCGAGCTCTCCACCAAGCGGCACGCCATGTGCGATGCGGCTCAACGTCAGCCCCTTCGGAATCAACAGCTGAGCGATGTAATGAGCAGTCGCCTCACCTTCTACAGTCGGATTGGTTGCCAATATCGCTTCGCTGAAATTGCCTTCAGCTACGCGCACAAGCAGTTCAGGGATACCGATGGCCTCGGGACCCAGCCCGTCGAGCGGTGATAAGTGCCCCTTCAGGACGAAGTAGCGCCCACGAAAACCGGTCTGTTCCACAGCGAACACATCCACTGGGCTCTGGACGATGCATAGCAGCGAATCGTCCCGCCGCGGGTCGGCACATTGCGGACAGAGTTCATCCTCGCTCAACGTACGGCATTGCCGGCAATAGCCCACCTCCTCCATTGCCCGTGCAAGCGCTTGCGCCAATCGCAGCCCGCCACTTCGATCACGCTCGAGCATCTGTAGCGCCATGCGCTGAGCGGTTTTCTGTCCGACACCGGGAAGAACGCGCAGCGCATCGATGAGTTGACGAATAAGGGGACTGAAGCTCATGAATTTCTCGGAGAAAGCTGAAAGCTGAAAGCTGAAAGCTGAATCAGAGCCTGCGTTCGACCGGATGGTTTGCAAGCTCTTCCTCACGCTTCAAGCTTATGGCTTCTTTTAGAACGGCATCTTGAAACCCGGCGGCAGCTGCATGCCCTCGGTCATGCCCGCCATCTTTTCCTTGCTGTTCTGCTCAATCTTGCGCACTGCATCGTTCACCGCAGCGGCGATCAGATCCTCGAGGATCTCCTTGTCTTCCTGCATCAGGCTGTCGTCCAGGCTGACGCGTTTGACGTCGTGCCGGCCGTTCATCACAACGCTCACCAAGCCGGCGCCGGACTGGCCGGTGACTTCGGCGTTGGCCAACTCCTCCTGCATCTTCTGCATTTTTTCCTGCATCTGCTGCGCCTGCTTCATCAGGCCGGCCATGCCACCTTTCATCATGGGATTTACCTCGGATCAGGGTTCGGAGTGTTCTACGGGTTCGATGGTACCGTCACGAATGACGGCGGCGAACTGTTGCATCAATTGCTGCACCACGGGATCAGCCTGGATCGACTGCTCGGCCGCCCGCTGGCGCTCACCACGGCGTCGTGCCGCTGCCTGAGCGGGTGTTTCCTGCTGCGGCGTCTGCAGCTCGATATCCAGCCGCAATGTACGCCCGTGATATTGATTCAGCGCCTCGTTAAGACGCCGATGCTGGGTCGCGTTGAATAGCGCACTTTGCGCCGGATCCAGGTGCATCAACCAGCGATCGTCGCTCACTGAAATCAGTGTGCAATTGGCCGCGATGCTGCCGGTCAGGCCGCCCAGACCCAACTTCAGATAGATATCGAGCCACTCGGCAGCCAAACCAGTAGCAGGCTCGACCGCAGGGGCCGGTGCGACGACCTGCGGTTCTGCCGTCAGGTCATCCAGCCCTTCGAGATAGGCTTCGGCCTGAGTTTCGACTTCGAAATAATCCTCATCGGTCAACGGCGGCTCGTCATCGTCCGGCTCGTTCACCTCAACGACTGCGGCCACATGCTCGGGCTCGCCAACCGGGGCGATTCGCTGTTCAAGTGCCTCACTTTCCACCGCGACTGGGGACGTAACCGGCGGCTCATTCCAAGGCAAGTCGACGACCGGAGGAGCAGGTTCGGACACCAACTCGGGCTTGATCGCAGGAGCCGGAACGGGATCGGGATCGGGACTGATCGACACCAGAGCGGTGACCGGCTCCGGTGGCGATGAAGAGACAACGGGCGTCGAAGGCGCTGGCGCTGGCGCTGGCGAAGGCATCACACGCGACTCAGGTTCCGGCGCAGCCGATGTTGCTGGACCGGCCACATCGGTTGGTCTGGAATCAGTCGTGGCCGGACTGATCCCCAGGCTCTTTAGCGGTGTTCGTGGTGCATCTTCACTATCAGCCGGTCGAAACGCCAACATGCGCAGCAGGACCATTTCGAAGCCACTGCGTGGGTCCGGCGCCAGCGGCAGATCGCGCCGACCGATCAGGCCCATCTGGTAGTAGAACTGTACGTCTTCAGCCGGCAACGCCTGGGCCAGCCCCAGCACCCGCTCACGATCGCCCTGGCCGTTATCCACCGCCTCCGGCAACGCCTGGGCTATGGCGACGCGATGCAGCACATTGAGCATTTCGGCCAGCACGCCGCCCCAGTCCGGGCCTTGCTCCGCTAAGTGCCGGACCGCCTCCAGCATGGCGCGTGCGTCACCCTCCAGTAGCGCCTGCATTACCCCGTAAACCTGGCCGTGATCCAGGGTGCCGAGCATGCTGCGCACGTCCTCGGCCAGCACCTTGCCCTCACCAAAGGCGATCGCCTGGTCGGTCAGGCTCATGGCATCACGCATCGAACCGTCGGCGGCGCGTCCAAGCAGCCAGAGAGCGTCTTGCTCGAAGGGTACGTTTTCAGCACTCAGTACATGGTTCAGGTGCTCGACCACCCGCTCCGGCGGCATGTTCTTCAACGAGAACTGCAGACAGCGCGAAAGAATGGTGACAGGCAGCTTCTGCGGATCGGTGGTGGCCAGCAGGAACTTGACGTGCGGCGGCGGCTCTTCGAGCGTCTTCAGCAGCGCGTTGAAAGAATGCGACGAGAGCATGTGCACTTCGTCGATCAGGTAAACCTTGAAACGCCCACGGCTGGGCGCGTATTGCACGTTATCCAGCAGCTCGCGAGTGTCTTCGACCTTGGTGCGGCTCGCGGCGTCGACTTCGATCAGATCAACGAAACGGCCTTCATCGATTTCGCGACATACAGAGCACTCGCCACAAGGCGTGGAGCTGACGCCGGTTTCGCAGTTCAAGCACTTGGCGATGATCCGCGCGATAGTGGTTTTACCCACCCCGCGGGTACCGGTAAATAGATAAGCGTGGTGCAGGCGCTGGCTATCGAGCGCATTGATCAGGGCCTTGAGCACGTGCGTCTGCCCGACCATTTCGCGGAACGAACGCGGACGCCATTTACGGGCTAAAACCTGATAACTCATAACACCATCGCGGGGAAAGCAGAGGACGGGTAATGCTAGCGGAGCAGGCCGCAAATTGCATCCGGCCTGTCGTCAGCTAAGCAGATCCAGCTCGCAACCACGCCAACCGTCGCGTCAACGCTTGAGGGTCGCGCCCAGTGCGCGCACCAACTGCTCCAACTGCGGCTGGGTATCGTTGATCTCGACTTGCAGCCCCTCTATCTCTCGACGCGGAGGGTACTGTTTGCGCAGCAGATCGAAGCCGTTGCGACGTTGTTCGTCTTTGCCGGTCAAGCTTCGGCGAAACGCTGCATCGTCGCTACGCGGGTCGTAAACCGCTCGGCATATTGTTGCCAGCGCGTCACGGGGTGGCGCCGATGCATCGAAGGAAAGCCCACGCAACGGCGCGACCGGCATCAGCTCGGCCAGATCCACCGTTGGTGCCAGCCCTTTGCTGGCGCAGAACGCCTCGTATATCTGAGCGGTTCCGCGCAATTTACCGTCCAGGCTGTAACCGGCGATGTGCGGTGTGGCGATCCGACATAACCTGGCCAGTTCGACGTCAGCCTGCGGCTCCCCTTCCCAGACGTCGAGCACCACCTGAATATCGGGCCGTCTGGTCAGCTGTTCGCGTAGAGCTGCGTTGTCGACGACCGCACCGCGAGCTGCATTGATCAGCCAGGCGCCCGGGCGCAGCTGTTGCAGACGGGATCGGTCCAGCAGGTGAAACGTCGAATGCTCGCCTTCCAATGTCAAGGGTGTATGCAGGCTGATGACGTCACACTCGGCGAGGATTTCATCCAGACCGACGAACTCGCCAACCTCACGGGTCTGCCGCAGCGGATCACACACCCGTACAGTCCAACCCAGACCGCGCAGCACCTCCGCCAGTCTGCCACCCACTTGCCCGGCACCGACCACACCATAACGGCGATCAGCCAGCTCCGCGCCCTCACACTCGGCCAGCGCCAGGAGACTGCCGAGCACATAGTCGACGACGCCCCGGGCATTGCAGCCCGGCGCGCTTGCCCAGCTAATACCCGCCTTCTCGAAATAATCGACATCCAAATGATCGGTACCAATGGTGCAGGTACCAACGAAGCGCACGGCACTGCCTTCGAGCAGCTCGCGGTCGACACGGGTGACTGAACGAACCAGAAGCACCTCAGCTTGTTCGAGCGACGCTCTATTGATGCTACGGCCAGGCATACGGCGAATCTCGCCGTGCTCGGCAAAGAATGCTTCGACCAGCGGAATATTTTCGTCGGCAAGGATGCGCATTGGCAGGCTCCGTCATTGATGAGCCCATTCTAGACCTCCTCGAAGCGCCGTGCCGCCTTCCGAGAACACCTCTCACGGCGTAGACTGAGCGGCTCTGTATACAATTGGATACACCCTGAATGCCCACTGAGTCGAAACTCAGCAGGGTTCGCGTTGAATTGCGCACCCTCTTTGCTCTCGCCCTGCCCATGATGATCGCGCAACTGGCGAACACCGCCATGGGCTTCGTCGATACATTGATGGCCGGGCGCGTCAGCCCCCGCGATCTTGCTGCCGTAGCGCTGGGCAACTCCATCTGGGTCCCTGTGTTTCTGCTTCTCACAGGGATCATTCTGGCAACGACACCCAATGTCGCACAGCGCTTCGGCAGCGGGCAGCATGAGCAAATCGGCCCGCTGGTGCGCCAGGCATTATGGATGGGCTTCGGGATCGGCACGCTGTTGGCGATATTGATGTGGAATGCCGAACCCGTGCTACACCTGATGCAGGTCGATCAGACGTTGATTGAGCCAGCGATGGCCTATCTGAGAGCGGTGGCTTGCGGCTTTCCGGCGGTGGCCCTGTACCAGGTATTGCGCTGCTACAGCGACGGCCTCGGACACACGCGTCCCAGCATGGTCGTAGGGCTTCTTGCGCTGGCATTGAACATCCCGCTCAACTACATCTTCATCTACGGCAAGCTTGGTCTGCCTGCCATGGGCGGTGTCGGTTGCGGCTGGGCCACTGCCGTGGTCATGGGCTTCATGCTGCTGGCCATGCTGTTCTGGGTCCGGCGTGCCGACTACTACCAACCAAACCGGCTTTTTGCCCGTTTCGATTGGGCGGACTGGTCCGTACTGAGCCGCCTGCTTTCCGTTGGCGTACCGATCGGGGTTGCGGTGTTCGCCGAGGCCAGCATCTTCTCGGTCATCGCTCTGCTGATCGGTAGTCTCGGAGCAACTGTCGTCGCTGGGCACCAGATCGCGCTGAACTTCACCTCGCTGATCTTCATGATTCCGCTGTCGCTGGGTATGGCCATCACCGTACGCATCGGTCAGACGCTGGGACGTAACGCGCCGCGAGATGCGCGCTTCGTTGCTGGCGTCGGGATCGTTTCAAGCTTGGTCTATGCCTGTTTCTCGGCCGGCACGATGCTGTTGTTCAGCGAGCAGATCGCCCGCATCTATACCACCGACCCGGCCGTAATTGCCGTCGCAGCCAGCTTGTTTTTCTATGCCGCGCTGTTCCAGTTCTCCGACGTGGTGCAAGTCACCGCAGCCGGCGCGCTACGTGGCTATCAGGACACACGCATGACGATGATCTTCACCCTCTTCGCCTACTGGGGCATCGGCCTGCCGGTAGGCTACCTGCTGGGCCTCACCGACAGGTTCGGCGACCCGAGCGGTCCGGCTGGGCTCTGGCAAGGACTGATCGCCGGCCTGAGTTGCGCCGCGATATTGCTCACCATCCGCCTGGCGCGCAGTGCCCGACGGGAGATACGCCGGCAAGCGACCCAGGCCGCAGCGTAGTGTGGCGATCACGTCAAACGTGTCAGACCTCGAACGCCAGCATCACAGCACTTAGTAGCAGGAAGCCGCTGAACAGAACGCGCAACAGGCGTTCCGGCAGCGCGTGTGCCAGTTTCACGCCAAGGCTGATACTGAGCAATCCGCCAACGGCAAGCGGCAACCCCAGCGACCAGTCGACCTGGTCGTGAGTGGCATAGGCGAATAACGTTACGGCGGTGCTTGGCGCCGCCAACGACAATGACAGCCCCTGTGCAACGACCTGCGATGTACCGAACACTGCCGTAAGCACCGGCGTGGCAAGCACCGCGCCGCCAACGCCGAACAATCCACCCAACGCACCGGCGCCAGCACCCAGCACGCCCAGCCAAGGCCACGGATGGCGCAATTCGGTACTCCCAGGCTGCGACCGAATGAAAACGCGCAACAAGGTGTAGGCAGCTAGGGCGACGAGGAAACCGACGAAGGCGATACGCATGCGGCCAGCATCGAGCGAAACCGCAATGGCGGCACCCGCAATGGCAAAAAAGAAACTGGCTATACCCAGCGCCGCAGCGTGGCGCGGGTCGATGCGGTTGCGCTGGTGATAACGCCAGATGGCGAGCAGCACATTAGGCACAACCATCACCAACGCCGTGCCTTGCGCAACCTGCTGATCCAGCCCGAACAGCACGCCGAGCACCGGAATCGCAATCAACCCACCGCCGATTCCGAACAGGCCGCCGAGTGTTCCCAACGCCAAACCCAACACCACATTCAGCCCGAGCCCGACGAAGTCCATGATCGCTTCCTGATAAAAACCGCAATGCTACTCACCGCCCTCTAGTAGGTACACGCACAAGCCTGCACAATGGTTTTGCAACTTACGCAAAGCGGAGCAACGAACATGGATGCCAACGCACTCACCGATCAGTTCCGGCTATTTCTCGCCGTGATCGATACCTCCAGCTTTTCAGCTGCGGGCCGCCTGCATGGACTCACGCCCTCTTCCGTTGCCCGTCGTATCGATTCGCTGGAACGCTCGCTTGCCTGCCAACTGGTCAGCCGCAACACCCATTCCATCAAGCCCACCGCAGCCGGGCAGGTCTTTGCCGAGCGCGCCAGGCGTATCGTTCAGGAACTCAACCTGGCCCGCGCCGAAATGACATCGCTACAAAGCACACCGGAAGGCCGCATCCGTATCGATGCGCCAGCGCCTTTCGGCCGCCGGCATCTGGCACCTGCGCTTGCGGAGTTTCTGCAGGCCTATCCGGGTGTGGATATCCAGCTACGCCTGATCGACAGCTTTGTCGATCTGCAGGGCGAACACTTAGGCGAAGTCGATCTGGTACTGCGTATCGGCCCGCTGGCCGAAACACGGCTGGTCGCCACGGCACTGGCGCCGATGACGCGCATCGCCTGCGCCAGCCCCGATTACCTGGCGCGGCGAGGCACTCCGATATCGGTCGCGGAGTTGCCAGAACATGACGGGTTGGATTGGGATGCACTGGCACCGACCCACGCTTGGCGATTTGAGTATGAGGGCAAGTTGCAGCTGTTACGGCCGAGACGCCTGCGGATGATCGCGAACAATGCCGAAGCGCTGCTTTGCGGCACCGTGGCTGGCCTGGGTATTGCGCATCTGCCGACCTGGTTGATCAGCGATCACCTGCTGCGCGGGGAATTGCTGCCGCTGTTCTGTGAACAGGGCCTGCCAGCGCCGGAGCCAAGCGGCATCTACGCCCTGCGCCTGACCAGGGAAGCCGACTCTCGCAGCCGGTTGCTACTAGAGTTTCTGAAAAGCCGGTTTGGCCCGATCCCACCCTGGGATCAGGCACTGCAAAGCGGGCTAAGCTTTGGTTAAGGAATTGACGTCAGACGGGGCAGCCGGATATTTCTTGGGTGACGCCCCAGCCATCAACCACACCACCCAGCGGCTCGATCAGATTTTCCAGATCCTGTTCGAAATCACCAATGCCATCGAAGGTGGCGTACATCACCTTGCTGACCTGTAGGTCCCAGGCGCCGTCATCACGTGGGGCGATCTGGGCGTTGATGCATTCACCGCGAAATTGGCTTGCGGCGGCAGACGCACACTCGCGATCGGGAAATACGGCATAGAACTCGATCGGATGGACGCGGGCGAAATCGAAACCGCCCTCTTTCATCCTCATCAATACGTTGCTGCTTACATCCTCATGGAAGGTGGCACTCATAAAACAACCTCCTCTCACTCATGGATGAAACGGTGGGGGAATGGATAGAGTCTTGAGTCAGCCTCTTTGCGGATATCGGCTGACTAGAGCCAATCGCAAATATCTTTAACAGATAAGAAACCGCAACGGGAAACAGCGTGCGGTATAAACAATAGGCCTCAGCAGTCCTGAGTAGTTCGGTTCAGGCGCCGCATGCCGTCCCCCAACGACATACGGTGTACGCATCGTTATCGTACGCATGATGGACATCGAGCCAACCTGCACACTGCGGCAAAACAGACTGCCGCAGTGTGCTAAGCGCTCAATCGTTGCTCGGCTTGCTGATGGCCTGCAACACATACTGAGGCAGCGCGAACGCGCCGATATGGATGTGCGGGTTGTAATAGCGGGTGACGATTCCGCTGCCGGCGAAACGCTGGCTCAGAGTTTCCAGCGTCAGTTTGCGGCTGGCCGAGTCGCAAGCGCCCCAGGCGAAGGTCATGGCGCCGCCGATGTAGGTAGGCACCGCCGCCTGGTAAAAATGCCAGTCAGGGAAGAGCCCGGTCATGCGCTTTGCGGTGGTCTGCACTTCGGCCAACTGCATGAACGGCGTACCGTTCTGCGTGACCAGAATTCCGCCTTCGTTGAGGCAGCGGCGGCAGGCCTGGTAGAAGTTTTCCGAGAACAGCACTTCGCCGGGGCCGATAGGGTCGGTCGAGTCGGAAATGATCACGTCGAACTTTTCTTCGGTAGTCGCAACGAAGCGCATGCCGTCGTCGATCACTAGATTCAATCGCGGATCAGCGAATGCGCCTTTCGAGTGCTCCGGCAGGAATTCCTTGCACATCTCCACCACGGTGCCATCGATCTCGACCATGGTGATGCTTTCCACATCCCGATGCTTGGCGACTTCGCGCAGCATCCCGCCGTCGCCGCCACCGATGATCAGCACGCGGCGCGCCAGGCCATGCGCCAGAATCGGTACGTGAGTGAGCATTTCGTGATAGATGAATTCATCAGCCTCAGTGGTCTGGATTACGCCGTCAAGCGCCATGACGCGTCCCATTCGGGCATTCTCGAAAATCACCAGATGTTGATGCTCGGTACGCACTTCATGCAGCATCTTGTCGATCCTGAAGCGCTGGCCGTATCCCTCGTAGAGAGTTTCCTGATAGTCGCTCATGGGGTGTCTCCCTGATGGATGGCGTAACAGACAAGCCGCCCGCAGGCCGCACGGACTGCCCGTTGGCAAAGAGGCGCATTCTACTTTGGTCTCATGACAGGGGAAACCATACCGCTTTCAAAGCGCTTTCGGTGAAGACAACCCCATCAACGACGGCTATGGTCGGCCCATGACGCCTCTGCACCTGCCCTATATCGCCCCCTGGAACTGGACACAATTTCACCAGCACTTCGCGCTGCGGCTGTTGCCGGGAGTCGAGGCGCTGGATGCCGACCGCTACAGCCGTACCGTTCGCGTGAATGGAAGTGTCGGCTGGATCAGCGTGCGACCATTGCCGGGCCAGGACGCCATTGAACTGACCCTGAGCGACTCGTTACATGAGCACGCGCCTATGCTGGTTTCTCAGGTTCGCAAGATGTTCGATCTCGACATCGACCCGGCAGCCGTAGCGCGGCATTTCATCGACGATCCGCAGCTCGGGCCGCTGGTCGTTGCGAATCCCTGGCTGCGCCTGCCCAGCGCTTTCGATCCGTTCGAACAGGCGGTGCGCGCAATCATTGGCCAGCAGGTCACGGTGAAAGCCGCCGTGACCATCACTCGACGGCTAGTAGAGCGGCTCGGCGGCGAGCTGCCCCGCTCAACGACGAGCGAAGCCGCCGGTTTGCTCACGCTGTTTCCCAGCCCGGCAACGATAGCGCAAGCCCAACTGGACAATATCGGCATGCCTGGCAAGCGCGTCGCGACACTGCAACGCCTGGCGGCTGCGGTGGCAGAAGGCGCGCTCGAACTTCAGGTTCAGGACGGTGCGGATGAACTTATTCGCAGGCTCTGCATGTTGCCTGGCATCGGCCCGTGGACCGCCGAGTACATTGCATTGAGAGGATTTGGCGAAGCGGACGCCTTTCCGGCCGCCGATCTCGGCCTGCTAAAAGCGCCCTTATGGGGGAGCGAAGGTATTACAGCGAGACAGCTATTGGCTCGATCGCAGGCATGGCGACCTTGGCGGGCCTACGCCGCGGTACATATCTGGCAGAACTACGGCGTCACGGCAGGACAAACAAGACCGGTCACAAAGGCCGGGCCAGCAGCCTCAACGAGTTAGTGGTGCTCGCGAATCGCGGCATGACAACCAACTGGCTGAGGCTCGGCCCGCACAGCTCACAACCTGACCTTGGCAAAGTGCCCCGCCGCAACGAACCACATGACCAGCCCCACAACCGGCAGCAGCACAATAACGAGGCTCCAGATGATCTTCCGCCCCACCTCGATACGGCTACGCCACACCTGAACGATGGCCAGCGCATCGCCTATCAGCACTATCAATGCCAGCAGAACACTCCAGGTTTCCACAGACTTAGGGCCTCAGGTTCATATCGTCGGGGCGGTTACCACGCGGCCCCATGATGCCCCAGATGATCAGACCCAACACCGGCAGGATCACAATCAGCAACACCCACATCGCCTTTTTGCCAGTCGTGGCGTCGCTGCGCAGCACGCTAATGATGGCCCAGACATCCAGTGCCAGAATGAGCAGGCCGAAAATACCGCCGAAGGCATCGGTCATGGCAAGACTCCAATTACAGTGAGTACGTAATTAGGATGCCGGGGCGGTTTGAGGGTTCAGTAAGACGACCCGTTCAATAACGGGCCGGGTCGATCGCGGTAAAGCTTTGGACGGACTCATGACCAGTCAGCTCGCCGCCTTCGCGAGCCAGGCCACAGGTGTGCATGCCGGCCTGACGCGCAGCGTCCAGCTCTTCCACCACATCGGACAGAAACAGAACCTCATCCGCCTGCAGGCCGATCGATCCGGCTATTCGTCGGTAAGACTCAACCTCACGCTTGTGGCCGCTGCCCGTGTCGAAGTAACCGGAGAACAGTGGGGTCAGATCCCCCGCTTCAGCACATCCGAAAATCAGCTTTTGCGCCTGAATCGATCCGGAGGAATACACATAGAGCGCGTAGCCCTGCTCATGCCAACGATGCAGCGCGTCCACCGCATCCGGGTAGACATGGCCTTTGATCTGACCGGCCCGATAACCTTCGGCCCAGACCATGCCTTGCAGTACTTTCAAAGAGGTGGCTTTGCGATCGGCGGCGATCCATTCCAACAGAACTTCAACAACGCGCTCGACGCTCGCCTCCGGCTCGCCGCTTTCACTGCGTACAGCCTCAATCTGCGCAGCCACCGCCGGCTCCGCCGCATGCTTGCGCACGAACGCTGGCAGGTGCTCGCGGGCATAGGGGAACAGTACGTCGAAGACGAAGCTCACCGCGCTGGTGGTGCCTTCGATATCGGTGAGAATGGCTTTGATCGGCATCTTCAATCCTCCAGGCGCGGGAAGCGACCGGCGAGGTCTTCACCGGTGAATTGCGCGACCCAGCCTTCTGGATTGTTGAACAGGCGAATGGCGACGAAGTGCGGATTTTCACCCATGTCGAACCAGTGCCGGGTGCCGGCGGGCACGGAGATCAGATCGTTCTTTTCGCACAGCACGGCGTAGACCTTGTCATCGATATGCAACGTGAAAAGACCCCGCCCAGCAACGAAGAAGCGCACCTCGTCCTCGGCATGACGATGTTCTTCGAGAAACTTGGCCCGCAACTCGGCTTTTTGCGGGTGATCGTTGCTCAGGCTAATGACGTCTACCGTGACGTAGCCCCGCTCGTTCATCAGTCGGTCGATCTGCGGCCGATAGGCGGCAATCACCTCTTCCGGGCTGGCACCGGCGGCAAGCGGCGCACTGGCCTGCCAGCGTTCGAGGCGCACGCCAACCTCAGCCAATGTGGCGGCGATATCTTCGACATGGGTGAGCACCTTGAGAGGCTGCTCGGGAGCGTTGTCCTGATAGACGCTGAGAATGCTCATGGGGTTGTCTCCGAACCGGGTGCTGTCCCGGCTTCTCATCGGTTATTCGGGCACGCGTTGCGTGCGGTAGAAAGAGCGGCGGTCAGACACGCTGCAACATGCGCATCTTCAGTTCGCAATCGAACAGGAACTCGAACGCCTCGATCTGGCGCAGCGCGTCGTTCATCTGTGCGCCCCAGGTATAGAGGCCATGCCCACGGATCAGATAACCAGCGCAGTCGGGATGCTCGTCGAGCCAGGGCTGAACACGCGCGGCGAGTCGCTCGATATCCTGATCATTGTCGAAGATCGGTACCACTACCTGGGATTCATGGGTCGCGATGCCGCTGAACGCCTTCTGCAATTCGTAATCAGCAAAGACCAGCGAATCACTCAGGCAGACGCGCGAAAGCACGGTGGCGTTGACCGAATGCGTATGCAGCACGGCGCCGATTTCCGGCTGCCAGCGATACAGCTGCGTATGCAGCAGGGTTTCCGCCGAGGGCTTCTTGCCCTCCTCCAGGCTGCGCCCGTCCATATCGACGGCCAGCAGATCATCCACCGTCAGCTGACCTTTGTGCTTGCCCGAAACGGTCAGTAGCGCCTCGGCGCTGGTCAGCCGCGCCGAATAGTTACTACTGGTCGCCGGAGACCAACCGCGACCATAGAGAAAGCGACCCGCGTCGATGATGGCCTGCGACAAGTGTTCACGAGTGGCTGTCATGCCCGGTTCTCCTGCTTGGGGATGGCAATGATAACGGCTGCGGCCAGTGCCGCCAGACTGGCGATGGCGAAGGTCCAGAACGGCCCGAGGCTGGCCCAGCTGTAGCCGGAGTAAAGCGCGCCCAGCGCTCCGCCGACACCCGCGAGCGTCGCGTACAACGCTTGTCCTTGCCCCTGCTGGCGGTGGCCGAAGCTACGCTGGACGAAATGGATCGCCGCCGCATGAAAACTGCCGAACGTCGCCGCATGCATCAATTGCGCGATCAACAGCACGCCCAGATGATCGGCCAGCGTGCCGAGCAGTAGCCAGCGGATCGCCGCCAGCATGAAACTGGCCATCAGGACCTGACGCAACGAAAAGCGCGCCATCAGCGCAGCCATGACCAGAAAAATCAGAATCTCCGCGACCACGCCCAGCGCCCACAACAGGCCGATGGTGCTCCGGCTATAGCCAAGCGACTCGAGGTGAATACTTAAAAAAGTGTAGTAAGGCCCGTGGCTGACCTGCATCAGTCCAACACAGACAAAGAACGCGAGTACGCCGGGACGGCACAACTGACGAAGGAAGCCACCCTGTTCAGCCAGATCCGGTCGTTGTTCCGGCGCGGCATTGGGCACCCAGACACTGGCGATGACGATGCCCACCATGACCACCATCACCGCCACGGGGTAAATATCCAGGGTCAGACGCTCGAACAGTGCACCAAGCCCCACCACCGCCGCGATGAAGCCGATGCTGCCCCACAAACGGATCTGACTGTAGCGCGATGCCTGATCACGAAGATGCGCGAGCGTGATGACTTCGAACTGCGGCAGCACGGCATGCCAGAAGAACGCATGCAACGCCATGACCAGCGCGAGCCAGGCGTAGCTCTTGCCGAAGAAAATCAGACCGAACGACAGCAGCGTACAGAGCGCGCCAATGCGAACGATGGCCAAACGCTGTCCGGTGACGTCGCCCAGCCAGCCCCAGAGATTCGGTGCCAGGCAGCGCATCAGCATCGGTATGGCGACCAGCTCGCCAATGCGCTCGGCACTGAATCCCAGGTGATCGAAATACAACCCAAGAAACGGCGCAGCGGAGCCGAGCAGCGCGAAATAGAAGAAATAGAAGCTGGACAGGCGCCAGTAAGGAAGAGAAGCAGCCATAAGCTGGAAGCCAGAAGCTGGAAGCGAAACCGTAGAAGGATGGAATTCCTACTTCCGGCTTCAGGCGTCCAGCTTCAAGCTCATCGCTGCCCTAACACCGGAGTCGTCACCCGCACATCGGCATTCTGACCACGATGCCGCAGCAGATGGTCCAGCAGGACGATGGCCATCATCGCTTCGGCAATGGGCGTGGCGCGAATACCTACGCAGGGGTCGTGGCGGCCTTTGGTGATGACATCGACCGGGTTGCCGTCAATGTCGATCGAGCGGCCGGGCGTGGTGATGCTTGAGGTCGGCTTGAGCGCCAGATGGGCGATGATCGCCTGGCCGCTGGAGATTCCGCCGAGCACGCCGCCGGCATTGTTCGAGAGAAAGCCGTCCGGGGTCAGCTCGTCACGATGCTCGGTGCCACGCTGGGAAACACTGGCGAAACCGGCACCAATCTCCACACCCTTGACGGCGTTGATGCTCATCAGCGCATGGGCCAGGTCGGCATCCAGACGATCGAAGATCGGCTCGCCCAGGCCTGGCGGTACGCCCTCGGCAACGACGGAAATCTTTGCGCCGACCGAATCCTGATCGCGACGCAATTGATCCATATAAGCTTCGAGCTCCGGCACCTTGTCTGGATCGGGGCTGAAGAAGGCGTTCTGCTCGACGCTGTCCCAGGTCTTGAAGGGGATATCGATCGGACCTAGCTGACTCATGTAGCCGCGCACCTCAATGCCGAGGGTCGCCAGGTATTTCTTGGCGATGGCGCCGGCCGCTACGCGCATCGCGGTTTCACGCGCCGAGCTGCGACCACCGCCGCGGTAATCACGTAGCCCATACTTGTGGTGGTAGCTGTAGTCGGCGTGGGCCGGGCGGAACTGATCCTTGATCGCCGAGTAGTCCTTGGACTTCTGGTCGGTATTGCGGATCAGCAGGCCGATCGGACAACCGGTGGTGCGTCCTTCGAACACGCCTGAGAGAATCTCGACCTCGTCGGCTTCCTGTCGCTGAGTCGTGTGCCGGCTGGTGCCGGGCTTGCGTCGATCGAGGTCGCGCTGAAGGTCGGCGACGGTTAATTCCAGCCCCGGCGGGCAACCATCGACGATCGCGACCAGCGCAGGACCGTGACTTTCACCAGCTGTGGTGACGGTGAACAGCTTGCCGTATGTGTTGCCGGACATGCAGGGCGCTCCGCGATCGACCTAAACAGGGGGCGGAAGTATACCCGAGCCGCCGCAGGTTTCACCGCTTCGGTGACTGCGCGTATGGTTGGCAGGCGAACCAAGTGCTTCGCATCGCATCCAACCCGCTTCGCCGATGGTTGACCCCTACTCATGCGCACGCTCTTGCTGTTTGTCCTTCTCGCCATGCTTGCTCCACATATCCAAGCTCAGACGCTGCTGAATCAGGCCGTTACGGTGCAAGTACCGGAAGGTCGTCTACATGGCACTCTGCTGCTTCCCAAAAGCGCCGAACCTATACCGGTCGCGCTGCTGATTGCCGGATCGGGCCCCACCGACCGCAACGGCAACAGCCCAATGGGCCACAACGACAGCCTCAAGCGGCTGGCACAGGCGCTGGCCAAGCGCGGCATTGCCAGCCTGCGCTATGACAAACGGGGCGTTGGGCAAAGCCTTGCAGTCGCTCCAGACGAAAGGCAACTGCACGTGGAGCGCTACGCCGCTGACGCGGTGGCCTGGGCACAGATGTTGAAAGCCGACCCGCGCTTCTCTGCTGTCGTGCTGGTCGGGCACAGCGAGGGCGCGCTGATCGCCAGCCTGGCCACGCCTGTCGCCAAGCCCGACGCACTGATCAGCATTGCCGGCAGCGGCCGCCCAATCGACTTGCTGCTGCGTGAGCAACTCCAGGGCCGCCTGCCGCCAGCGCTACTGGCAACCGCGCATTACCTGATCGACGAACTCAAGGCGGGACGAGTGCATGAGCAAGTGCCTGATGCGCTACAGATTCTGTTTCGTCCAAGCGTGCAGCCTTATCTGATTTCCCTGTTCGGTAAAGACCCGACAGAGGCCTTCGCCAGCACGACCGTGCCGGCCCTGATCATCCAGGGCACCCATGACATCCAGGTCGAGCAGGAAGATGCCGAAGCCTTGCAGCGCGCCCGAGGAGACGCCGAGCTGGCACTGATTGAGGGGATGAACCACGTACTGCGCATCGTGCCGATGGATCGCAACGAACAGACCGCCTCCTACAACCAACCCGAGCTGCCGATCGGCTATGCGCTGACGGAGCGGATCAGCCAATTTCTGCGCAGGAATGGCTTATTGCCAGCCTCCAGCTAGCCGAACGTCGGCCGATACGCTCTTTGCCCACGCAACGACTCGCTCCTGGAGCCTATGGACGCCGACATGACCGACAGCTCGCCTTCCGCTAACGACAGCGAGGCCCAAACGCCTGAAACAACGCCGCAGCCGCATCCCTGGGCGGAGCTCGCCCCGGATCGTTTTCGACTACTGCGCCTGGCGCCACTTCCGACCGATCGGGATACCGGTGCGCGGCCGTTGAGGTTCGTTGAACTGGCTCAAGTCGAACGGCATACACCGCAGCAGAGTTTACTGAAGCTGTTCGTGCGGCTACCGGGCCAGGTTTTGCCGAAGAAGCACAATGCACTGGAAGTCTGGGCGGATCATCGTGCCAAGGAGCTGCGCTTTGGTCCCGACTCCGGCCTGCATATGCAGCCAGTCAATCGTGGCCTCGGACGCTTTCTGCTGGCGCAGGGTGCGCTTTGGGCTCAGAAGCGCTGGGCACACTACCTAGTCGAAGGCGGCGCCCTTTCCGCTGCGGACATAACCAGCGAAGACATGCGCTTGCGCCGCGACCAGTGCCTGCTGAGTCAAGGCTTCGATGTGCTCTATCCGGAGCCCAGCAAGCTCAAGGCAACCTATAGCGCATCTCGTGTCAGCTCACTGCGCCCCGACTGGAACCTGGAGAAAGTCCAAATCATCGACCTGAAGGATGCTGCCGCGATGCTGGAGCAGGCCGATCAGAATCTGTTGGAGCAGGAAAACAAGATCCGAGACCTGCAGGAGCGGCTGAACAAATTCCGCCGGGAAGATGGCACGCTCCGATTCACCATCGCCTGCCTGATCGCCTTCTCACTGTTCCAGGCGGGGTTGCTGATCTGGATTGCGACTCGCTGAGTCCCGTGCCGCCCCACATCGCAGCGCCGCTTTCTAGCCTTTGAGGCGAGCGCGAAACAATGCCTGATGCTCGCGGCATTGGCTGGCCGCAAGCAGAAATACGCCATGCCCGCCTTCGCTGAATTCCAGCCAGGTAAAGGTCACCTCGGGGTAAAGCGCCTCGACATGCACCTGGCTGTTACCTACCTCGATAATCAGGGTGCCGGTTTCGGTCAGGTGATCAGCCGCCTCGGCCAGCAAGCGCCGCACCAAGTCCAGTCCATCATCCCCACAGGCTAGCCCCAGGGCCGGCTCGTGATGATATTCGTCCGGCATGTCGGCGAAGTCTTCCGCATCCACATACGGAGGGTTGGAGACGATCAGATCGAAGCGCTGGCCGGGCAACCCGTCGAAGCCATCGCTCTGTACGGTGTAGACCCGATCCTCCACGCCATGATGCTCGATATTGCGATTCGCCACTTCGAGCGCCTCGAATGACAGGTCGGCCAGTACCACTTCGGCATCGAGAAACTCATAAGCACAGGCAATTCCGATACAACCGGAGCCGGTGCACAGATCGAGAATCCGAGCGGGGGGCTGCGCCAGCCAGGGTTCGAAGCGACGATCGATCAGTTGCCCGATTGGCGAACGCGGAATCAACACGCGCTCGTCGACGATGAACGGCAGCCCGCAGAACCAGGCTTGCCCCAGCAGGTAGGCGGTGGGCACACGCTGCTCGATTCGACGATGCAGCAGGTTTTGCAAATGCTGCCGCTCATCGTCTTCCAGCCGGCAGTCGAGATAGCTGTCAGCCATTTCCCAGGGCAGATGCAGGGCACCAAGCACCAGCTGACGCGCTTCATCCCAGGCATTGTCCGTGCCGTGACCGAAGAACAGCTGTTCGGCCTGGAAGCGGCTGACGGCCCAGCGAATGTAATCGCGCAAGGTGCGCAATTGGGACGGCGAAGCGGTCACGGCAGCATCTCCTTCTGAAAAGCGCGAGAGTTTAGCCGATGGCTTCGCGACTTTCTCAAATCGTATAGAAGGATCATGGGTCTATTGCAGGATTGCGCAACTCCGCTGGCGAAATCATCATCTTGGGCAGTTCACATATCGGTCATCTAGCGCCACAATCAGGCCCCTCTCAAAACAAGGAGTCAGTGATGTCCAAGCCACAGACCATGCTTCAGCTCAGTGGCCGCAGTTATGCACCGGCGACTCTGGCTAACGCGACCGTTGTGGTCATTGACGCTCAGGAAGAATATCGGACAGGGACTCTTGCGCTACCGAACCTGAGCTCAGCGCTGGAGGAAATCAAGAGCCTGGTCAGCGCTGCGCGCGCTGCCGGTGCACCCGTCGTGCATGTTCATCACCTGGGTATTCCAGGCGGGCTGTTCGACCCGCAGGGCCTACGCGGCCAGATCATGCCGGAAGCCGCGCCGCTTCCCGGCGAAACCGTGATCGGCAAGACCCTGCCCAACGCCTTCGCCGGCACTGAATTGCACGAGCTGTTGCAGCAGCATGGCCGCCTCGACCTCATCGTCTGCGGCTTCATGACTCACTCAAGCGTGAGCACCACGGTTCGCGCGGCGAAAGACTATGGGTACCGCTGTACCCTCGTTGATAAAGCCTGCGCCACCCGCGATCTGCCAATGGGAGACGGTGTGCTCGAGGCGGCGCAGGTGCATCGCATGGAAATGACCATTCTCGCGGACAACTTCGCTGTTTGCGTGGCTGACGTAGGAGCACTGGCGTAATCGTTCGCGCCGTAAGCGTTACCTGACCGCGAATAAAACTGACCGGGCTGCCCCGGTCATAGCCTGTTCTGACGAGGTAACCGGAATGAAACGAACCGATGGATTCGATGCACGCCGACTTCGCCCTCGCGAGCAACGGAGCTGGGGCGCACGCCTCGGCGCAATGCTGGGCCTGCTGTTGAGCATCCTCGGTGTGCTTCTGGCGGGATCTGGTGCGGCGTCCCTGTTCGGCAGCCATGCAGCCTTCGCCAACATGGCGTTCGAATATGAAGAAGCAGTGACGCTATTGGTGCTTGGCCTGGCTTTGCTGGTTATCGGTCTGCTCATCCGACACCGCGTGCGTCGCCGGTTGCGTGAACCCGGCGGGCTGAGCCTGTCCCCTGGACTGAAGAAGAAGCGCTGACCTCTGCGCTTCGAGCAGGTTGAAAGCGGAGGCTTTCGGGTAAGATCGCCTGCAACGCGGAGGCCCCATGCAAGACGACGACTTTTCCCTGTTCAAATCAGCCGTTCATGGCGTCAAGCCAATCAAACACGACCGCGCCGACACCGGCAAACCACGCAGCAACAAGGCGCAGATCGCCACTCGACGCGCAAACGCAATCATCAGCGACAGCGAAATCCGCATCGATGGGCTTTCCGATCAGTTCGTCATCGATGTCGCAGCGGAAGACGAGCTGTATTGGGCACGCGACGGTGTGCAAGACAGCCAGATGCGCAAGCTCAAAGCCGGCCAGATCCCCTTCGAAGGCAGCCTGGATCTGCATGGGCTGAGTGTCGAAAAGGCGCGCGAGCTGCTCTGGGATTTCCTTGCCGAAGCCAGCAAGTTCGAAATTCGCTGCGTGCGGGTCACCCACGGCAAGGCCGCACGCGTCGACGGCAAACGCCCAATGATCAAGAGCCACGTCAATACCTGGCTGCGTCAGCATGCCCAAGTGCTTGGCTTTTCCTCATGCGTGCCGAGACATGGCGGCACCGGGGCGGTTTACGTGATGCTCAAGCGCACCATGCTCGAGGGGAGAGATGAATAGCATCTCCAAGCTGACGAGACCAAACGAGCCCTCAGGCTCTTGTTGCGGCTCATAGCGTACAGCTTGCTGTTTTCCCCCTTGCCAGCGCGGCGGGTGCACCCTACCCTTCGCGCTTGCGCTCACACGAAGCCCGACAGGTAGCTCAATGTCACTGGAACAACATTACACCGAGATCCTTGGCCAGCTCGGAGAAGACGTCACCCGCGAGGGATTGCTCGATACGCCCAAGCGCGCCGCCAAAGCCATGCAGTATCTATGCAAGGGCTACCAGCAGACGCTGGAAGAAGTCACCAACGGCGCGCTGTTCAGCTCCGACAACAGCGAAATGGTGCTGGTAAAGAACATCGAGCTGTACTCCTTGTGCGAACACCACATGCTCCCCTTCATCGGCAAGGCCCATGTTGCCTACCTGCCCAACGGCAAGGTACTCGGACTGTCGAAGGTAGCGCGTATCGTCGAGATGTACGCTCGCCGGCTACAGATCCAAGAGAATCTCACCCGCGAGATTGCCGAGGCGGTCCAGAAGGTCACCGGCGCCTGGGGCGTGGCTGTTGTTATTGAAGCCCAGCACATGTGCATGATGATGCGCGGCGTCGAGAAGCAGAACTCCTCAATGGTCACCTCGGTCATGCTCGGACAGTTCCGGGAAAACGCCGCCACCCGCAGCGAATTTCTCGGGTTGGTCAGATAGGAGAAATGAGGCTGGGCTGGCTTCATGCTTTCTTTGCTGCTTGAGACTTGCAGCGCGCAGCTGCTTTCTCGCCAAGCCTCAAGCCTCCAGCCTCTTTCTCGTCTTCCTTAGTCGAACATCCCGACGTGCCGCGGATGGCTGGCAACCCGCTGTAGCCACGCGCAGATTGCTGGGTATTTCTCCAGTTTGAATCCGCCCTCTTCCGCTACGTGCGTATAGGCATACAGCGCGATGTCCGCAATTGAGTAGTGATCGCTAACAAGGTACGGCGTGCGCAGTAGCTGTTGCTCCATGACGTCCAGCGCGTGGTAGCCGTCCAGTTGCTTGGCAGCATATTCATCGAGACGATCATCAGGCAAACCCAGATATACCTTGATGAATCGTGCCACGGCAATGAACGGCTCGTGACTGTATTGCTCGAAGAACTGCCACTGCAGCACTTGGGTGCGCAAGCGCGCATCCTTGGGCAGGAACTCGGTTCCCTCCGCGAGAAAATTGAGAATCGCATTCGACTCCCACAGACAGGAACCGTCTTCCAATTCGAGCACGGGAATCTTGCCGTTAGGATTCTTTTTCAGAAACCACCCCTCACGGCTTTCGCCACGAAGGATATCTACCGGTATCCACTCGTAATCCCGCCCGAGCAGATGCAACATCAGCTTCACCTTGTAGCAATTGCCAGACCGATAGTCGCCATAAACCTTGTACGCCATATCTCTTCTCCATGCGGCAGCGCAAGCACCGCTAAATGAAACTACGCCGCATCGACCATTTCGGCACTCCGAATTACGCTCGCCAGCCGGCGAACGCCCTCAGCCAGCCGCTCCGGCGCGACGTGGCTGAAGTTAAGCCGCAGGTATCCTGGATTCTGCTCCGGGTCGACGAAGAACGGCTCGCCGGGCATGAATACCACGTCCTGCGCCAACGCCGAATCGAGCAGGGTTCGCGTATCTACCGGACGCTTCAGCTGCAACCAGAAGAACAGCCCACCCCGCGGGAGCTGCCAGTCGGCAAGATCGCCAAAATGAGCCTCCAGCGCAGCCTGCATCGCATCACGGCGTAGGCGATAAAAACGTCGTAGCTCGACCAGGTGCGACTGATATTGCTCGCTTCCCAGCCATTGCAACGCCTGCCACTGGCCGATGCGATTGGTATGTAGGTCGGCTGACTGCTTCAGCCGAAGCAGATACGGAAACAGATCCGGAGTCGCGATCAGATAGCCGACCCGTAGCCCCGGCAGCAGCGTTTTGGAGACCGTACCGGTGTAGATCCAGCTTGCCCTGTGCATGCGGCTGACGATGGGTTTGGCGCTACCTTCGTCGAAAACCAGCTCTCGATAAGGCTCGTCCTCGATCAGAGTGACGTTGAATTCATCGAGCAGCGCCGCGACAGCGTCGCGTTTTTCTTCGCTGTAGCGCACCGCTGAAGGGTTCTGAAAGGTTGGAATGAGGTAGGCGAAAGCCGGTTTGTGTTGCTCCAGCCGTTGGCGTAGCGCAGCGAGGTGCGGCCCGTCAGCTTCCTGCGGTACCGCCAGGCAGTCCGCACCGAATAGTTGGAAAGCCTGCAACGCCGCCAGATAGGTCGGCGCCTCCAGCAACACTTCGGTACCTCGATCGATGAACAGCTTCGATGCCAGATCCAGCGTCTGTTGGGAGCCGCTGACGATGAGGACCTGGCTGGCCGAACAGTCGACACCGAGTGAACGCGCTTCGGCGGCAATGGCCTCGCGCAGCGCCGGCTCTCCCTCGCTCATACCGTACTGCCCCATGGTCGCCGGCATCTGCGCCCATTCCACCTTCGGCAGCATCGATTCGGCCGGCAACCCACCGGCAAAGGACATCACCTCGGGACGCTGCGCAGCGGCGAGAATTTCACGGATCAGCGAGCTTTTCAGGCGGTCGACGCGTTCGGAAAAGACCATGGGGCACCAGATGCATTAAGGGGAAAATTAAGTCAAACTACTTGACCGAAATTACGCTTACGCCCCCGAATACGTCAATATGGCTGACCTAAAAAAAAGCACAATCCAGCGCCAGATCATGGAAAGTTTCTTCCTTGGCTATCAGGCCTTCACAGCCAAGCCGGACGAAATGCTCGCGCGCCGCGGACTTTCTCGGGTCCATCACCGCATTCTTTTCTTCATCGCAAGCTATCCCGACCTCAGCGTCAAGGAGCTGCTCGGCTACCTCGGCGTGAGCAAACAGGCACTGAATATCCCGCTACGGCAGCTCATCGAGATGCATTTGGTGGAAAGCAGAACCGCGGAGGACGACAAGCGCAAGCGCATACTGCGCTTCACAGCGGAAGGCGCCAAGCTGGAACAGCTACTTAGACGAGAGCAGGTACGGCTACTCGAACGAGCGTTCAAGCAGGCGGGCGATGACGCCGTATCCGGCTGGCTTGCAGTGAACCAGACGCTGGCGACCGGCACCAATCGACATTAAGCAGCCTTGGGCGCACAGATGCGCCTGAAGGTTTTGACGCGATCTCCAGCTTATTCGAAGCACAAAAAAGGGCGACCGAGGTCGCCCTTTTTTATGGATTGCAGAACTTAGTTCTGGTTTTCCATCTGCGCGCGGATCAGATCACCAATGGTGGTCGGACCAGCGGCTGGCTCTACGTCCTGCTTGGTACGCAGTTCCTTCATCGCGTCTTTCTCGTCCTCGACGTCTTTCGACTTGATGGACAAGCTGATGACGCGGCTCTTGCGGTCGATGCTGATGATCTTGGCTTCGACTTCATCGCCTTCCTTCAGCACGTTGCGCGCATCTTCAACGCGATCACGGCTGATTTCGGACGCCTTCAGGGTCGCTTCGATATCGTTGCCCAGATCGATGATGGCGCCTTTGGCGTCAACTTCTTTCACGGTGCCACGAACGATGCTGCCCTTGTCGTTGACGGCAGCGTAGTTGGAGAACGGATCGTCCTCCAGCTGCTTGATGCCCAGGGAGATGCGCTCACGCTCCGGATCGACCGACAGGATGACGGTGTCCAGCTCGTCGCCCTTCTTGAAGCGACGCACGGCTTCTTCGCCAGCTTCGTTCCAGGAAATGTCGGACAGGTGAACCAGACCGTCGATACCGCCGTCCAGACCAATGAAGATACCGAAATCGGTGATCGACTTGATGGTGCCGGAGATGCGGTCGCCCTTGTTGAACTGGCCAGAGAAGTCTTCCCATGGGTTCGACTTGCACTGCTTGATACCCAAGGAAATACGACGACGCTCTTCGTCGATGTCCAGAACCATGACTTCCACTTCGTCGCCGACCTGTACAACCTTCGACGGGTGGATGTTCTTGTTGGTCCAGTCCATTTCGGAAACGTGTACCAGGCCTTCCACGCCCTCTTCCAGCTCGGCGAAGCAGCCGTAGTCGGTGAGGTTGGTGACCTTGGCCATGACGCGGGTGTTTTCCGGGTAACGGGCCTTGATGGCAACCCATGGGTCTTCACCCAGCTGCTTCAGACCCAGGGAGACGCGGTTGCGCTCGCGGTCGAACTTCAGCACCTTGACGTCGATCTCGTCGCCAACGTTGACGATCTCGGAAGGATGCTTGATGCGCTTCCAGGCCATATCTGTGATGTGCAGCAGGCCGTCGACGCCACCCAGGTCCACGAACGCGCCGTAGTCGGTGAGGTTCTTGACGATACCCTTGACCTGCTGGCCTTCCTGCAGCGATTCCAGCAGAGCTTCACGCTCGGCGCTGTTCTCGGCTTCCAGGACGCTACGACGGGAAACGACAACGTTGTTGCGCTTCTGGTCCAGCTTGATGACCTTGAACTCGAGTTCCTTGCCTTCCAGGTGAGTGGTATCACGCACTGGACGAACGTCAACCAGGGAACCTGGCAGGAACGCACGGATGCCGTTAACGTCGACCGTGAAGCCGCCCTTAACCTTACCGTTAATAACGCCCTTGACCACTTCCTCAGCTGCGAAAGCCGCTTCCAGAACAATCCAGCACTCGGCACGCTTAGCTTTCTCGCGGGACAGCTTGGTTTCACCGAAGCCATCTTCAACCGCGTCCAGCGCCACGTGAACTTCGTCACCCACGCTGATGGTCAGCTCGCCCTGCTCGTTGTAGAACTGCTCGACCGGGATGACGCCCTCGGACTTCAGACCGGCATGGACAGTGACCCAGTCACCATCGATGTCGACCACGATGCCGGTGATGATGGCGCCCGGCTGCATGTCGAGGGATTTCAGGCTTTCTTCAAAAAGTTCTGCAAAGCTTTCGCTCATGTTTATTCCTGCTGTTTTCGGGCGAGGATCCGCCCTATCTCCACGCCCCAGATAACGTGGGTTCATTCATATAAAAAAAGGCCTGCGGGACTGGATCTGGTCTCCCACATGCCTCCTTGTTAACAGCTCTCGAAACGAGAACCGTCGGACCGCACCTCGGCGGTCGCTCTTCAGGCGAAATCGCGTTTGGCGACTTCGCTCAGAATCTGTCCTAGCACCTGCTCGACGGAAAGATCGGTAGAGTCCAGCTGTACCGCATCGTCTGCCGGCTTCAGCGGAGCCACTTCACGTTGGGTATCACGCTCATCGCGCACCCGTATCTCATCGAGAAGACTCGCGAGATTAACATCATCACCCTTGGCCTTCAACTGCAGGAAGCGCCGACGTGCCCTTTCCTCGGCACTGGCGGTGAGAAAAATCTTCAGCGGAGCGTCCGGAAAGACCACGGTCCCCATGTCTCGCCCATCCGCGACGAGCCCGGGCGGCTCACGAAAGGCCTTTTGACGCTGTAAGAGTGCATCTCGAACGACCGGTAGTGCGGCCACTTGGGACGCACCCGCACCGACCTGCTCGTTGCGAATCGCGCTGGTGACGTCCTCCCCTTCGAGAATGATCTGCATACCATGGCCGTCCCCAGCTCCGAACTGGACGTCAAGATGAGCCGCGAGCAGCTTCAGCGCTTCTTCATTGGTCAAATCGACCCCGTGGTTGCGGGCTGCGAAGGCAAGCAGGCGATAAAGTGCCCCGGAATCAAGAAAATTCCATCCCAGCTTTGCAGCCAGCAGCGCCGCCACCGTGCCCTTGCCGGACCCGCTAGGGCCGTCAATGGTTATGACCGGAACCTGTCTGATCATGAATCAGCCTCCACAGTCACCCGCATTCCGGCCCGTTCGGCCAGCGCCAGGAAGTTCGGGAACGAAGTGGCGACGTTAGCGCAATCGTGGATGCGTATCGCAGCACCGGCACGAAGCGCAGCGACACTGAAAGACATCGCAATTCGATGATCGCCGTGCGCCCAGACCTCGCCACCACCGAAGGCAGCGCCGCCTTCGATGATAATCCCATCCGGGGTCGGTGTAGCCTGCACGCCGAGCGCTTGCAGACCATCGGCCATCACCTGAATGCGGTCGGACTCCTTGACTCGCAACTCTTCGGCACCACGCAAGGTCGTCCGGCCCTCGGCACAAGCCGCTGCGACAAACAGCACCGGGAACTCATCGATGGCGAGCGGGACGAGGTTCTCCGGTATCTCGATACCCTTGAGCTGAACGGCACGCACCCGTATATCCGCAACCGGCTCGCCGCCTACTTCACGCTGGTTGGTCAATTCGATATCGGCACCCATCAGCTTGAGAATGTCGATGACGCCGGTACGCGTCGGGTTTATCCCAACGTGTTCGAGGGTGATGTCCGAACCTTCTGCAATACTGGCAGCGACCATGAAGAAGGCGGCGGAAGAAATATCCGCAGGCACTTCGATCTGCGTGGCGTGCAGTTTGTGGCCAGATTCGACAGCAGCGGTGCTGCCCTCCACCATAACCGGATAACCGAAGCCCTGGAGCATCCGCTCGGTATGGTCACGGGTGGGCGCCGGCTCGGTCACGGACGTCCTCCCTGCAGCATACAGTCCTGCCAGCAACAAGCAGGACTTGACCTGAGCACTGGCCATCGGCATTTCGTAATGCATCCCGGAAAGCTTCTGCCCGCCACGAATGGTCAACGGCGGGCGCCCCTCGGCGGCCGTCTCGATCACTGCACCCATATCACGCAGGGGCTTTGCGACGCGATTCATTGGGCGCTTGGACAGAGAAGCATCACCGGTCAGCGTGGTGTCGAACGGCTGCGCAGCCAACAAGCCGGACAGCAGACGCATCGAGGTCCCGGAATTACCGAGATAGATCGGGCCTGGCGGAGCCTTCAAGCCATGCAGGCCGACGCCATGGACGGTCACGCGTCCCTGATTCGGCCCCTCGATCACCACACCCATGTCGCGGAATGCCTGAATGGTTGCCAGGGCATCCTCGCCCTCGAGAAACCCTTCCACTTCGGTGATTCCATCGGCAAGCGAGCCGAGCATGATCGACCGGTGGGAAATGGATTTGTCGCCTGGTACTCGAAGTGTGCCGCTAAGGCTGCCGCCAGAATTGGCGAGGAAGATCAGATCTTTGGAATGCATAACGTCCACATAGGCTCTGCGAGCCAGTATTTTGCTGAAATGTTCCCGGGCAGCCCTGGCGCGCGTGAACACGCCCAACAACGTATGCCCGTCTCCTTCATCGACCGCGGCGCGTAGCGCATCGAGGTCGGCACGAAAATCATCGAGGGTATGCAGCACGGCCTCGCGATTGGCGAGAAAGATGTCGTGCCACATGACCGGATCACTACCGGCTATACGGGTGAAATCACGAAACCCGCCTGCCGCATAACGGAAAATCTCCAGATTCTCGTTGCGTTTGGCCAGTGAGTCCACCAGACCAAACGCCAACAGGTGAGGCAGGTGGCTGGTCGCTGCAAGCACTTCGTCATGATGCTGAACAGCCATATGCTCAACATCAGCACCCAATGCGCGCCACAAGCCGTCGACAAGCGTCAGCGCGGCCGGATCGGTGTCCTCCAACGGCGTGAGGATCACCTTGTGGCAACGGAAAAGCGTGCTTTCGGCAGCGGTAATGCCGCTCTGTTCCGAACCCGCTATTGGATGGCCCGGCACGAAACGAGGCGGCATCCGCCCGAACCGCTCACGAGCACAACGCACCACGTTGCCCTTGCCGCTGCCTACATCGGTGAGCACCGCGTTTCCGAGATCCAGCGTCGCAAGCTCCGCCAGCAGCCGTTCCATCGCGAGGATCGGGACGGCCAACTGAATCACGTCCGCGCCGTGGCAAGCGTCTGCAAGGCTATCTGCGCAGCGATCCACCACGCCGAGTTCGACGGCAAGCTCGCGAGAACGGGCATCGAGATCGAAGCCGACCACCTCATTACACAGCCCACGCTCACGCAGCCCTTTAGCGAACGAGCCACCAATCAGGCCGAGACCGATCACGGCCAGCCGGCGTACCTGAGGGACGTCAGCGCTCGTCGATCCAGTGTCGCGGCTCAACGCCCGAGAGCCTTGCGCAGGGCGTCGAGAAACCGTGCATTCTCGGCTTCGGTTCCGATCGACACACGAAGAAAAGTTGGCATTCCATAGCCAGCCATAGGTCGAACGATAACGCCATCGCGCAGCAACGCCTGGTTGATCGGCGAGGCGTCACGGCCAAAATCAACCGCGATGAAGTTCCCCCTGGACGGTATCCAGTCCAGCCTCAGCTGTTTGAAGCCCATCTCGAGCTGCTGCATACCAGCGCTATTACACGCCCTGCTTTGAGACAGATATTCGGCATCGTCAAGCGCGGCGCAGGCGGCGGCAAGGGCGAGGCTGTTGACGTTGAATGGCTGGCGAACACGATTCAGCACATCGGCAATCCGCGCCGAACAGATTGCATACCCCACACGCAACGCAGCCAGGCCGTAGGCCTTGGAGAAGGTGCGGGACACCAGCAAGTTGGGATGCGAAGCCAGAAAGGTCAATCCATCCGGCAGCTCGCCACCCTCTGCGTATTCGATATAAGCCTCATCCAGCACAACCAGAACGTGCGACGGAACACTGGCGAGGAAGCTGCCGAGCGCGTCGGCATCGAACCAGGTGCCAGTCGGGTTATTGGGGTTGGCGATGAACACTACACGGGTATTCTCATCGATAGCCGCCTGCATGGCGTCGAGATCGTGCCCCCAGTGCTTGGCTGGGACAGCCCTCGCCTGCGCGCCGACGGCCTGGGTAGCAATCGGGTAGACCGCAAAGGCGTGCTCACTGAATACCGCATTGAGCCCAGGCGCGAGATAGGCCCGAGCGAACAACTCGAGAATATCGTTGGAGCCGTTGCCGAGGGTGACCTGGGAGGTATCGACGCCGTATCGCTCGGCCAATTTCTGCTTGAGCACAAAACCGTTGCCGTCGGGATAGCGGGTCAACTCGTCGAGCTGCGCTCTGATCGCAGCGATGACTTTCGGACTGGGGCCCAGTGGATTTTCGTTGCTGGCCAGCTTGACGATGGTCTGCGGATCGAGATCGAGCTCCCGAGCCAACTCGTCAACGGGCTTACCGGGCACGTAGGGCGACAGCTTCTGCACGCCTGGCTGCGCCAGGGCGAGGAAATCACAGGACATATTCAGCTCCGCTGAAGCTGAAAACTTGAAACTTGAAGCTTGAAGCTTGAAGCAATCCGCATTGCCCAAAGTTCCAGCTTCCAGCTTCCGGCTTCCAGCTGCTTATTAAAGTACCGCCTTGGGATACGACCCCAACACCTTCAACGCCACCGCTTCACGACCGATCTTCTCCAGAACGTCCTTGATCAGCGGGTCCTGGTGGTGGCCGATGCAGTCGATGAAAAATACATAGGTCCATTTACCGCTGCGCGAAGGGCGGGTTTCGATCCGCGTAAGATCAATGCCGTTGGAATGGAATGGCATCAACAGTTCATGTAGCGCGCCAGGTTTGTTGCGCATGGAAACGATGATTGAGGTTTTGTCGTCACCGGTAGGCGGTACTTCCTGGCTACCGATGATCAGGAAGCGCGTGGAGTTGTCCGGACGGTCTTCGATCTTTTCGGCAATCTTGCTCAGGCCGTAAAGCTGAGCGGCCATGTCACCGGCGATCGCTGCGGAGTTCCACTCGCTCTTCACGCGCTTGGCCGCATCAGCATTACTGGAAACTGCTACGCGTTCGACGTTCGGATAATGGGCATCCAGCCATTTGCGACATTGCGCCAGCGACTGCGCATGGGAATAGATGCGGGTGATGCGGTCGGTCTTGGTCGTCTCACCCACCAGCAAGTGATGGTGAATACGCAGCTCGACCTCGCCGCAGATGACGATGTCATGCTCGAGGAAGCTATCCAGCGTATGGTTGACGGCGCCTTCGGTGGAGTTTTCCACCGGCACCACGCCGAAGTTCACCGCACCGGCAACCACTTCTCGGAAAACTTCGTCGATGGCCGCCATCGGCTTACTAACCACCGAGTGACCAAAATGCTTGAGCGCCGCCGCCTGCGAGAAGGTACCTTCAGGGCCGAGATAGGCGACCCGCAGCGGCTGCTCCAGTGCCAGGCATGAGGACATGATTTCGCGAAACAGGCGCGCCATCTCCTCGTTGTCCAGCGGGCCTTTGTTCAGCTCCATGATGTGCTTGAGCACCCAGGCTTCGCGCTCGGGACGATAGAACACCGCTTCCTCGCCTTCGGCCAGCGAAGCCGTTTTGACACGGGCCACGTCCTGGGCGCAACGGGCGCGCTCGCTGATCAGCTCGAGAATCCGCTCGTCGAGACTGTCGATGCGAACGCGTAGCGCCTTCAGCCGGTCGGCATCACTCATCAGCCGTGCTCCTTCTCGAATTTGCGCATGTAGGCGACGAGCGCCTCCACGGCGTCCAGCCCGACCGCATTGTAGATAGAGGCACGCATACCGCCGACCGAGCGATGACCTTTCAAGTTGAGCAGGCCGCGCGCATCGGCCCCTGCCAGAAAGGCCTTGTCGAGTTTTTCATCGGCCAGCCTGAACGGCACGTTCATCCACGAGCGAGCGTTGCTGGCAATCGGGTTGGAATAGAAGTCGCTGGAGTCGATCACGCCGTAAAGCAGGTCTTTCTTGGCGCGATTGCGCTGCTCCATCGCTTCGACACCGCCCTGTTCCTTCAGCCACTCGAACACCAGGCCGGAGAGATACCAGGAAAACGTTGCCGGCGTGTTGTACATGGAACCGTTGTCGGCTGCGATCTTGTAATCGAGCATGGTCGGGCAACTGGAACGCGCGCGACCGAGCAGATCCTCACGCACAATCACTACCACCAGACCCGACGGGCCAATGTTTTTCTGCGCCCCGGCGTAAATCAGACCGAATTTCGACACATCGATGGGGCGCGACAGAATGTCCGAAGACATGTCGACCACCAACGGCGTGTCACCCAGTTCAGGCGTCCAGTCGAACTGCAGTCCGCCGATGGTTTCGTTACTGGCGTAATGCAGATAGGCCGCGTTGTTGCTGAGCGCCCACTCGTTCTGCCCCGGAATCGCGAAGTAGTCGTAGGGTTTGGCGCTGGCAGCGATATTGATATGACCGAAGCGCTTGGCCTCTTCGATACTCTTGCGCGACCAGATACCCGTATCGATGTAATCGGCGACGCCATCGTCCGGTAACAGATTCAACGGGATTTCGGCGAATTGCTGGCTGGCGCCACCCTGCAGAAACAACACTTTGTAGTTGGTGGGAATGTTCAGCAAATCGCGCAGATCCTGCTCAGCCTTCTCGGCGATGGCCGTGTATTCGTCGCTGCGGTGGCTCATTTCCATCACCGACAGGCCTCGGCCCTGCCAGTCAAGGAGTTCAGCCTGGGCGCGCTGCAGCACAGCTTCAGGAAGCGCGGCCGGACCGGCACAGAAATTAAAGGCGCGTTTGCTCATCTTCGTTCTCTCAAAAACGGTCGATACCATGCTCGCTCCGCCCGTCGCCGAGGCGCTCAGGTCAAGCGCTTGCAATTTCTTCACCCGTAGCGGGTTGCCGATCGAACACGCGCGGCGCCCTTGGGCGCCGCAATCTGTCGAATCAGTTTTCGTCGTCGGTGGGCACTACATCCGGCGGAACGTCCCCACCCCCGCCAAGCAGCTCGTCCTCGCTAGGCTCGGTGCTGACGACAGGCATTTCCTTATCCAGCGCCTCGTCATCGAGAACCGCCTCGATATCTTCCAGAACATCCTCTTCGGATGGTTCCTGAACCCTTTCGAGACCAACCAGATGCTCGTTCTTGCCCAGCTTGATCAGCGTTACACCCTGGGTATTGCGCCCCAGTGATGAAACCTCATCGACACGCGTACGCACCAGTGTGCCCTGATCGGAAATCAGCATGATTTCCTCGCCCTGCTGCACCTGAACGGCACCGACCAGCGGACCGTTGCGCTCATTGGTCACCATGGCGATGACCCCCTGACCACCACGACCGCGACGCGGGAACTCATCGATCACCGTGCGCTTACCGTAGCCATTGAGGCTCGCGGTGAGGATCTGCGCATCGGACTCGGGAATCAGCATGGAAATCAGACGCTGGCCTTCCGGCAGGCGCATGCCACGAACGCCGCGGGCGGTACGGCCCATGGTACGAACGTGTTTCTCCTTGAAGCGGATCACCTTGCCACCATCGGAGAACAGCATGACTTCGCGTGCACCATCTGTAACCGCAGCGGCGATCAGCGTGTCGCCCTCCTCCAGACCGAGCGCGATCAGGCCGACGCTGCGTGGACGACTGAATTGCGAAAGCGGAGTCTTTTTAACGGTGCCCTTGGCGGTCGCCATGAAGATGTAGGTACCGGTCGGCTCGTCCACCGACTCGTCGGCGTCCTCACCGTCGAGCGACTCTTCCACTTCATCGCTTTCGCTGATGATTTCAGCGTCTTCGATATCGTCATCACCGTTCAGCTGCTGCTGACGCGCTGCCTCGATATCGACCTGCAGCATCGCGGTGATGTGCTCGCCTTCGGAAAGCGGTAGCAGGTTCACCAGTGGACGACCGCGCGAGGTGCGTGAGGCTTCGGGAATTTCGTAGGTCTTGAGCCAGTACACCTTGCCCTTGCTGGAGAACAGCAGCAGCGTGGTGTGGCTGTTGGCGACCAGCAGATGCTCGACGTAATCCTCTTCCTTGACGCCGGTCGCCGCCTTGCCGCGACCGCCACGGCGCTGTGCCTGGTAGGCCGCCAAAGGCTGCGACTTGGCGTAGCCGCCATGGGAAATCGTGACGACGCGTTCTTCTTCGGTGATCAGGTCGGCCAGTGTCAGGTCCAGGCGCGCTTCGAGGATCTCGGTGCGGCGGGCGTCGCCGAATTCGGCCTTGACGCCTTCCAGCTCCTCGCAGATGACTTCCATCAGGCGCTCGGGACTGGTCAGGATCCGAATCAGCTCGCCGATCTGGGCCAGGATTTCCTGGTACTCGCTGAGCAGCTTCTCATGCTCGAGCCCCGTCAGGCGATGCAGACGCAGATCGAGGATGGCCTGCGCCTGTTCCGGCGACAGGTAGTAACGGCCATCGCGCAGCCCGTATTGCGGATCGAGGTCTTCCGGGCGGCAGGCATCGGCTCCGGCGCGCTCGACCATGGCTTCCACCGCACTGGATTCCCAGGCGGTGGCGATCAGCGCGTCCTTGGCTTCGGCCGGCGTCGGCGAGGCTTTGATCAGCGCGATGACCGGGTCGATATTGGACAGCGCGACCGCCTGACCTTCGAGGATATGGCCGCGTTCGCGCGCCTTGCGCAGCTCGAATACCGTGCGGCGCGTCACCACTTCACGGCGGTGGCGAACGAAGGCTTCCAGCAGCTCCTTGAGATTCAAGGTGCGCGGCTGACCGTCGACCAGCGCCACCACGTTGATGCCGAACACGCTCTGCAGCTGCGTCTGGGCATAAAGATTATTGAGAATAACTTCCGGCACTTCGCCGCGGCGCAGCTCGATCACTACGCGCATACCGTCCTTGTCAGACTCGTCGCGCAGCTCAGTGATGCCTTCGAGCTTCTTCTCCTTTACCAGCTCGGCGATCTTCTCGATCAGACGCGCCTTGTTCAGCTGATAAGGCAGCTCGGTAATGACGATCTGCTGACGACCGCCCACCTTGTCGATGTCTTCGATGGTCGAGCGGGCACGCATATAGATGCGACCGCGGCCGGTGCGATAAGCCTCGATGACACCAGCACGGCCATTGATGATGCCTGCGGTCGGAAAATCCGGACCGGGGATATGGGTCATCAGCTCATCGATGGTGATATCCGGATTGGCGATCAGTGCCAGACAGCCATCGATGACTTCGCCCAGGTTGTGGGGCGGAATGTTGGTTGCCATTCCCACCGCGATACCGCTGGAACCGTTGACCAACAGGTTCGGGATCTTGGTCGGCATGACCGCTGGAATCTGCTCGGTGCCGTCGTAGTTCGGCACCCAGTCCACGGTTTCTTTGTGCAGATCGGCCAGCAGCTCGTGAGCCAGCTTGGCCATGCGCACTTCGGTGTATCGCATGGCCGCCGCGCTGTCGCCATCGACCGAACCGAAGTTGCCCTGGCCATCGACTAGCAGGTAGCGCAGCGAGAATGGCTGCGCCATCCGCACGATGGTGTCATAAACCGCCGAGTCGCCGTGAGGGTGGTATTTACCGATCACGTCACCGACCACACGGGCGGATTTCTTGTACGGCTTGTTCCAGTCGTTACCCAGCTCGCTCATGGCAAAAAGCACACGGCGATGCACGGGTTTCAGTCCGTCGCGCGCATCCGGCAGCGCACGGCCGACGATTACACTCATGGCGTAGTCGAGGTAGGACTGTTTGAGTTCGTCTTCGATATTGACCGGGAGGATTTCTTTGGCCAGTTCGCCCATGGAAGCCTGGTTCCTTATAGTCAGCAGGGTCCTGCGATTAAGCGCGGGATAGTATCACAAGGCGGGAGGTCGCTGGAGGCCGGAGGCGTAACGAAGAAGCGCTCGCCGAGGCCAACAAAATTCAATTACTGCCGCCCTAGCCTCCAGCCGCTTTAGTCATCTTGCGCCTTAATGCAACCGCTTGCGGCTCATCAGGGCCGCGAGTTTAGCCGCGCTTGGTCGCTCGACCACACCCTTCTCGGTCACGATGGCATCGATGAGATCCGCCGGGGTCACATCGAATACCGGGTTGAAGGCATCGACCTCCGCCGCCAACCGTTGGCCGTTCACTTCCAGTAACTCGCTTCCGGCACGTTCCTCGATAGGAATGTCGTCACCAGATTCCAGCTCCATGTCGATGGTCGAACTGGGCGCCACGACCATGAACCGCACCCCGTGATGCATGGCGAGTACTGCGAGCTGATAGGTACCGATCTTATTGGCGACGTCGCCATTGGCGGTGATCCGGTCGGCTCCGACGATCACCCAGGTGATGCCGCGCGTTTTCATCAGGTGTGCGGCAGCCGAATCGGCATTCAACGTCACCGGCACGCCTTCGCCCGCCAGCTCCCATGCAGTCAGCCGGGAGCCCTGCAGCCAGGGGCGGGTTTCATCGGCATAAATGCGCTCGACAAGCCCTTCCAGATGCGCAGCACGGATCACGCCGAGGGCGGTGCCGAAACCACCAGTGGCGAGCGCACCGGTATTGCAGTGGGTGAGCAGGTTCTGCGGATTGCCTTGGTGCTTGCGGATCAGGTCGACGCCGAACTGCGCCATGGTGAGATTGGCTTCGCGGTCACTGTCGTGAATGGAGGTCGCCTGGGCCTCGGCTGCGATCAGCGGATCTTCGCCCGGCTTCAAACGATCGAGCCGTTCGCGCATCTGATTCAATGCCCAGAACAGATTGACGGCGGTCGGGCGTGAGCCGGCAAGCACCTCAAAGTCTGCTTCCAACGCCGCGCGCCAGTCACCTCCCTCGGCAAGCCGCGCCCTGAGTCCCAGAACCAGTCCATACGCCGCGCTGATCCCAATCGCTGGCGCGCCGCGCACGACCATCTCACGGATAGCCTTGGCGACAGCCGCAGCAGAATCATAGGTGTGCCATAGCTCTTCCAGCGGCAGCTTGCACTGATCGAGCAAACGCAACTGCCCGTCCCGCCACTCGATAGCCTTCACCTTTTCTGCGGCCAACAAGCGTTCGCGCATGGCAATCCTCTCTGTTCTTGACTAGCACCCCGGATCACCAGGGATAGAACCGGCCCGCTCATGGCTACGAGCCGGCGCATGAAAAAGCCCGGTCATCCTCGAGCCGGGCTTCAACATTCGGCATGAATATGCAGCGTCATTCGACCTCGCACTCATACCCGGGCGCGAATCCTAATCGACTGATTTTTTCAGCACAAGCAAAGCTCATCTGCCGCACTCGATACGGAGCGGATACAGTGATCAGCGGCATTAGGCGGATGGCGGCGGCTACGTTCTGGATTTCAGTTTTAGTTTGAAAAAGCGTTCTTCATCGTTTCACCTTGACCTGTAGTCGACAGCCAGAATACTGTACCGATATACAGTATTAGGATTATTCACTGCCATGACGTCCGTGGTCGCCCTCAACCACCTGATCGATACGCGCCGGCTCTGGCGCGGCCAGACCAAAGTCCTTACACCTAACGCCCAGCCAACCGGGCATGCTGCGCTGGATGACGTATTACCCGGCGGCGGCTGGCCTGAATCGGCATTGAGCGAGATTCTCTTCGCCACTACCGGAATCGGCGAGTTACGCCTGCTTTGGCCCACCCTGGCGCGCCTCACCGCCGCCGGCGAGCGCGTAGTGCTGGTGGCTCCGCCCCATGTGCCTTATCCCCAGGCCTGGCTGACTGCCGGCATAGATCTGCGTCAGCTGTTCATTATCAACGCACGGGGCCGTGACGCCTTGTGGGCTACCGAACAATGCCTGCGCTCGGGCAGTTGCGGTGCGGTGTTGTGCTGGCCGCAACAGGTTGACGATCGCGCTCTGCGCCGCCTGCAGGTCGCGGCCGAAACAGGCCAGACATTGGCCTTCGCTTATCGTCCGCTACGCGAAGAGGTCAATCCGTCCCCAGCAGCGCTGCGCCTGGCTGTCGAAAACCGACCGGCGCAACTGCGCGTCCTCAAGTGCCGAGGTGGCCTGCCCAGAACGCTCCCCATTCCCGCTGCGGCGTTGGGCTGAGGTCCTCATGCTTTGGGTCTGCATATTGCTGCCTCAACTGGCCATGGACGGCGTGCTGCGAGGCCGAGACGATGCTGAATCGCCGCTGGCGCTCTTGAGCGGCACACCACAACGCCGCGTGCTGCAGGCAGTCAACCCCGCTGCACGGGCTCTGGGCCTCAAGCCAGGACAATCGTTGATCGCTGCCCAGGCGCTGACTCACGCCTTCGCCACGGCTGAATATGACCTGGCGTCGATCGAGCGTTGGCAGCAATTTCTCGCCGCCTGGGCCTATGGCTTTAGCTCGCAGGTCAGCCTGCACTATTCGCGTTGCCTGCTTTTGGAAGTGCAATCCAGTCTCGGCCTGTTCGGCCCCTGGCCTCGCTTGGAGGCACGCCTGCGCGAAGAATTGAACACGCTGGGTTTTCAGCATCGCATTACCCTGGCGCCAAACCCTGCCGCCGCGCGAGTCCTGGCCAACGCGCATGACGGTCTGGCGGTGATGGATACCGAAACGCTGCCTGGCGTGCTCGCTGCATTGCCGGTAGAGCGCATCGGAGTGCCCCGTGAAGTGGCAACCGCCCTTGTGCGCATGGGGCTTCGGACCCTTAAGCAGGTGATTGAAATGCCACGCGATGGTTTGACACAGCGATTTTCAACCGGCGCGCTGAAGCACATCGACACCCTACTCGGCCATCAACCACTGGCGCTGGACTTTTATCGACCGCCAGATGTGTTCGATGCCCGGCTTGAACTGAACTTCGAAGTCGAGTCGCATCAGGCATTGCTATTCCCGCTGCGACGCCTGACAGCCGATCTCGCCGCCTACCTGGCCGGACGCGACAGTGGCGTGCAGCGCTTCGCTTTGCACCTGGAACACCGCAACCTGACAGACAGCCAAGTACCGGTCGGCCTGCTCAGCGCCGAGCGTGATCCGGCCATGCTGTTCGAACTCACCCGTGGGCGCCTGGAAAACTTGCAATTATCGGCCCCGGTATTGGCGATCCGCCTGACAGCACGCGAGCTACCCGCCTTCACCCCAGCGCACCGCGAACTGTTCGAAGAACGGCCACAGCAATCGTTGCCCTGGGAGCAACTGCGCGAACGTCTGCGCGCCCGGCTGGGTGACGATGCCGTGCAGGAACTCGGCGCTCGTTACGACCATCGCCCCGAGTGCGCCTGGCGGCCGCAGCACGCCGACCGTAACGAACCTCCATTCAGCACCGCTCCACGCCCCGGCTGGCTGCTGGCCGAATCGAAGCCGTTGCACGAAGCCTCATTGCGTATTCTTGCTGGCCCCGAGCGAATCGAGTCCGGCTGGTGGGACGGCGGTGACATGCGCCGCGACTATTACCTGGTGGAAACCCGCTCAGGCCAGCGTGGCTGGGCCTTTCGTTCGATCACGGACGGGGGGCCGCTGTCGTTGCACGGTTGGTTCGCATGACAGCCGACTATGCCGAATTGCACTGCCTGTCCAATTTCAGCTTTCAACGGGGCGCCTCCAGTGCCCGTGAATTGTTCGAGCGCGCCGTCCGCCTTGGTTACCGGGCCTTGGCCATCACCGACGAATGCACCCTGGCCGGCATCGTGCGCGCCTGGCAAGCCTCGAAGGAGGTTGGCCTGCCATTGATCATCGGCAGCGAGGTTCAGATCGAGGGCGGACCGAAGCTGGTTTTGCTGGCGGAGAACCTGACCGGCTACCAGGCACTATGCCGGCTGATCACCCGCGCCCGACGCCGCGCGGAGAAAGGTCGCTATCAGCTGCTGCCTGAAGATTTGAGTGAGCCGGTAGATGGACTGCTGGCTATCTGGCTCCCTCAACAAGCTGACGCCGACGCCGAAGGTCTTTGGTTGCACGAACGCTTTAGCGCGCGCCTCTGGCTGGGTATCGAACTGCACCGTGGGCCAGACGACAGGCTGCGCCTGGAGCAATGGCAAGCCTTGGCGGCGCGCCTGAACATCCCTGCTGTGGCGTGCGGCGATGTACATATGCACGCCCGCGGCCGTCGCGCCCTGCAGGACTGCATGACCGCGATTCGTCATCACTTGCCGGTATCCGAAGCCGGGCGCTATGTGTTTCCCAACGGCGAACGGCACCTGCGTCAACGCGAAGACCTGGCCCAACTCTATCCACCCAAGCTGCTCGCCGAGACGCTGCGCATTGCCGAGCGGTGCCAGTTCACGCTTGACCAATTGCGCTACCAATATCCCCACGAATTGGTGCCCACCGACCATAACGCCACCTCCTGGCTGCGCAAGCTGGTCGAGGACGGCATCCGCCAGCGCTGGCCGGACGGGGCAACGACGAAAGCCCGCGCACAGATCGAACATGAGCTGCAACTGATCGCTGAACTAGAGTACGAGAATTACTTCCTCACGGTACACGACCTCGTTCGCTTCGCCCGCAACCACAAAATTCTCTGCCAGGGCCGCGGCTCGGCGGCCAATTCCACGGTGTGCTTCGTGCTCGGCATCACCGAACTCGATCCAGCGCACACCAGGCTGCTGTTCGAGCGCTTCCTCTCGCGCGAACGCAAGGAGCCGCCGGATATCGACGTCGACTTCGAGCATGATCGTCGAGAGGAAGTCATCCAGTACGTATTCCGCCGCTACGGTCGTGATCGCGCAGCGCTGACCGCCGTGGCCAGCACTTACCACGCCACAGGTGCCCTGCGTGACGTGGCCAAGGCGCTCAGTCTGCCGCCGGATCAAATCAATGCACTGGCCGATTGCTGCGGACGCTGGAGCGACCGGGTACCCGACCACGAGCGCCTGCGCGAAGCCGGTTTCGATCCCGACAGTCCAGTGCTGCGCCGGGTATTGGTGCTGACGGGCGAATTGATTGGCTTTCCCCGTCACCTGTCCCAACATCCAGGCGGCTTCGTCATCTCCGAACATTCGCTGGAAACACTGGTACCGGTCGAAAACGCCAGCATGGCCGAACGCACCGTGATCCAGTGGGACAAGGACGATCTCGACCTGGTCGGACTGCTCAAAGTCGATGTACTCGCCCTCGGCATGCTCAGCGCCCTACGCCGCTGCTTCAATCTGATCGAACATTATCGCGGCACGCGCTGGACCATAGCCACCCTGCCCCAGGAAGACCGGGCAACCTATGACATGATCAGTCGCGCCGATACCGTCGGTGTGTTCCAGATCGAATCGCGGGCACAGATGGCGATGTTGCCGCGGCTGCGCCCCAGAACCTTTTACGATCTGGTGATCCAGGTCGCCATCGTGCGGCCGGGGCCGATTCAGGGCGACATGGTTCACCCCTACCTACGTCGGCGCAATGGTGAGGAACCCGAAGATTATCCTTCCGAAGAACTGAAGCCGGTTTTCGAACGCACCCTCGGCGTGCCGCTTTTCCAGGAACAGGTGATGGATCTGGCGATGGTTGCAGCCGAATACACCCCTGACGAGGCCGACAATCTTCGCCGTGCCATGGCGGCCTGGAAGCGACATGGCAGCCTGGAGCCGCATCGCATACGGCTGACCGAACGCATGCTTGCCCGTGGCTACAAAGCTGAATTCATCGCCCGTATCTTCGAGCAAATAAAAGGATTCGGCAGCTACGGCTTTCCCGAATCCCATGCCGCCAGCTTCGCCCTGCTCGCCTACGCCAGCAGCTGGCTGAAATGCCACGAACCGGCTGCCTATGCCTGTGCGCTGATCAACAGTTGGCCCATGGGGTTCTACAACCCCGACCAGATTCTTCAGGATGCTCGCCGGCACAAGGTGGAGATCCGGCCCGTGGATGTCCGCCACAGCGATTGGGATTGCAGCCTGGAGCCGAGCGGCAGCGAGCAACCGGCTATCCGCCTGGGCTTGCGCTTGGTACGCGGTTTTCGCGAAGCGGATGCACGACGCATCGAGGCGTCCCGTCAGGCTCGGCCATTTGCTGACACCCATGATCTATGCACGCGTGCCGGGCTGGATATCCGTGCTCGGGAGCACCTGGCCGACTCTGGCGCTCTGCGAGACCTCGCAGGCCATCGCCACCGGGCCCGCTGGGCGGTGGCAGGGTACGAGCCACAATTGCCCTTATTCGCTGGTCGACCTCCACAAAATGAAGTTCCGCCCCCCTTGCCGTTACCCACGGTCGGTGAAGATCTGCTGACCGATTACGCCACGCTCGGCACCACGCTGGGTCCACACCCACTGGCGCTGCTACGTGATCAATTGAGAGCAAAGCGCTGTCGCAGCTCTCAAGAGCTGGTCACCATCGAGCCTGGCCGCCCTATCAGCGTTGCCGGCCTGGTCATCGGTCGCCAACGCCCACAAACCGCCAGCGGAATCATCTTCGTCACGCTGGAAGACGAGTTCGGCATGATCAACGTCGTCGTCTGGCGCAACCTGGCAGAGCGCCAACGGCGCGTATTGATCCAGTCGCAGATGCTGCGAATCGATGGTCACCTGGAGTCGGCTAACGGAGTACGCCATGTCATTGCCGGACGCTTAAACGACCTCACAGCGTTACTGACAGGGTTGGATGTACGTAGTCGAGATTTTCAGTGACACGCGGCGATGGAAGTGCACATCAAGACCGTAGCCGAGCAGAAGCCTCAACGATTGAGTCGCTAGGCCAAAATCAGCAAATACGTTCCGCCAGCCTTGATCTAACCCCGGCCACCTCGACCCCGCCGATTATCGCACCCGGCGTATTCCCAAGGCCGGGTTCGCTTCACGATCCCAATCAGGGAAGCGGGTTACCGAGACCAGGCTCGTTCGGGTCATAAATGTTTGGCTCGCTACCGCTAGGGGTATCTGAATCCGACACACCAATCGGCCGTTCAGCCGGATTTCCACGATTGCCAGGGCCTCTTTGCACGTCTGGATTATCAGTAATGAAATCCGGCTCGGGGGAGTGACTCGGGTTCTGACTTTGCCCTGGGACCGGCTGCTGATCATGGGGCCTGTCGAGTGGATCAATGCTCATGGGCTATCTCCGATTGAGTTTGATGGCTCTTACGTTTGAAATAACCCAACCATGTTCGTGCAGTCCGCACGTCGACTAATACGGCACCTGGCTTCGTGGAACTGTTCTGACTGTATCGAGCCGGTAGCCCCCCAGCACAAGGGGGCCGATTGCCGGATTGCGAAACGAAGCCACAAGGCTCGACTCAACACTCAACCATCAGGGTCTAACGACTATCCCAACGCCTCGACCACGAGGGTCCGACGCGGTTTGCAGCGTTTTTCCATCCACCCGTATCGCCTGGATATCACCCATAGACCAGCCCTGATCTTCAAGTATGTAGCCCATGGCCTTCAGCTCGTCCGCAACCTCGCCCGCTAACGGTGCGTAGGCGTCGTAATAGATAGTGTCCTTGGGCAGTAACTGATGATGTACGCGCTGTGCGGCCACGGCTTTCTCCAGGGGGAGGCCGAAGTCATAGACGTTGTTCAGCACTTGGAAGATGGACGTGAATATCCGCGAGCCGCCGGGCGTACCGAGCACCAGGCTTACCTTTCCATCGCGCATGACGATGCTCGGGCTCATAGAAGAAAGCATGCGCTTGCCCGGCTCGATGGCGTTGGCATCACTGCCAACCACGCCGAAGGCATTTGCAACGCCCGGCTTTGCGCTGAAATCATCCATCTCATCGTTGAGCAGAAACCCAGCCCCCTGGACCACGACCCCGCTGCCGAAGTCCCAGTTCAGCGTGTAGGTATTGCTGACCGCATTCCCATCGGCATCGACGATCGAGAAGTGTGTGGTTTGCCGTGGTTCCAAGCCAGGACGCACCTTTTCGGTCGCAGAGATGGCCGAAGGGTTGATCTCGGCCGCGCGCTGCTCCAGATAGTCAGGAGCGATCAGTTGAGCTACCGGCACGTCGGAAAAGTCTGGATCGCCAAGATAGTCGGCACGGTCGGCAAAGACCCTCTTCTCGATTTCCGCCAACAAATGGATGTAGCGCGCCGAGTTCAGCTCAACCGCCTTGAAATCTTCAGCACGCCGTTCCTTGATGCCTATCAGCTGAGCCAGCGCAATGCCGCCTGAGCTGGGCAGCGGCGCGGTGTAGAGACTGTTGCCCTGCCAGTCAACGCGCATCGGCTCGCGCCACTTGATGCGGTAGTCGGCCAAATCCTCTTTGGTAATAAGCCCGCCGTCGCGCTGCATCTGGGCGACCAGTAGCCCGGCCGTCTTGCCTTTGTAGAAATCGTCGGCGCCTCGGTCGGCGATGCGCTCCAGCGTCTCGGCCAGCTCTGGCTGGCGGAAGTTAGCTCCTGGACTCATGGTGCCGAAGTAGTCTTCGAAATTGGTCTTGTCGTTGAAAAGCCCGATGGCGTCCTCACGGTACTGGAACTGCTGGTCGGCCACCTTGAAGCCTGCCCGCGCATAGCCAACTGCAGGTGTTATTAACTCGCTCCAAGGCAGTTTGCCAAAACGTCGATGCGCCTCCCACATACCCAATACGGTCCCCGGAACGCCCGCTGCCTTGGCGCCGACCAAACTGAGATTCTCGATCACCTCTCCCTTGTCATCGAGGTACATGGTCTTGCTCGCTGCCTTGGGCGCGACTTCACGGTAATCCAGGAAATAGGGATTGCCGTTCATGTACAACGTCATGAATCCACCACCGCCGATATTACCGGCCTCGGGATAGGTAACGGCAAGCGTGAAGGCTGTCGCCACCGCTGCATCCACCGCGTTGCCCCCGCCCCTTAATACTTGCGCGGCGACCTTAGCGCTGTACTCGTCAGGAGCCGCGACCGCACCGCCTTCGAGGCTAGCTCCGAGAGCGGCATGACTGGTGACAACAACCGCCACACAAAGGGTCAGTTTGGATAGGTGGAGGGGATGCATAGTGACCATTCCTTCTTATTGTGATGAGAACGAGCGCCGGCTGCTTGGCAGGCGCTGGCTGATAGTCAGCTTAGAAGAAGGTGGGCACAGGGTGTCGCTCGCTGCAGACAGATGTCGGAACCGTTCGTTATGCGGATGCTGGTAGACAATCGGGGCAAGACGGAGAGGTGTCACGCCCGGACGTCCCTACGGCAATCCCGACGAGCGCCGCAACGCTATGCCTGTTCTTTACGTGAAAGGAAAATGTGTACTGGGGAAAGAAAGAAGGGTTCTGCTGGGCCAGTCACTACTGGTCCAGCTGGTTGCGGCCGCCAATAATGTCTCTGCCACCGACTCATGCGCACCCGCTCGATAAGAGGAGGCAGGATAGGAAAAAAGCCGGTTTACTCGGAAAATTACTAAGACAAAAACAACAAAGCCACCCGAAGGTGGCTAAGTTATTGAAGTATATGGTCGGGACGGAGTGATTCGAACACTCGACCCCTTGCACCCCATGCAAGTGCGCTACCAGGCTGCGCTACGCCCCGACTGTTGCCATCAGCACTGCTGAAAGCGGATCGAACTATACATTAAGCATCTGAATATGTGAAAGTTTTTTGTGCAGGAGCACTTAATTCTTAAGGAGTTGAAGCACATCCTCAAGTTCGGTAATCACTTGCCGGATCAGTTGTTTGTACTGAGTGGTGTCGTCTCGGGCCTCATCACCAGACATTCGCTGACGAGCCCCACCGATAGTGAATCCCTGTTCGTATAGCAGCGACCGAATCTGCCGGATCAACAAGACGTCCTGACGCTGGTAATAGCGCCGGTTACCACGCCGCTTCACCGGGTTCAGCTGGGGGAACTCCTGCTCCCAATAGCGCAGCACGTGTGGTTTTACCGCACAAAGCTCACTTACCTCACCGATAGTGAAGTAGCGCTTGCCAGGTATCGTCGGCAATTCGTCGTTATGACTTGGTTCCAGCATACGCTTCGACTCTGGCTTTTAATTTTTGGCCTGGCCGGAATGTCACGACACGACGCGCCGTGATTGGGATTTCCTCGCCGGTTTTCGGATTACGCCCAGGGCGCTGTCGCTTATCGCGCAAGTCAAAGTTGCCGAAACCGGACAACTTTACCTGTTCGTTATGCTCGAGCGCCTGACGGATTTCCTCGAAAAACAGCTCGACCAACTCCTTGGCCTCGCGCTTATTCAAGCCTAGCTCTTCATATAGACGTTCCGCCATTTCAGCTTTCGTCAGAGCCCCCATACGCTATTTCCTTAACGTGGCATTGAACCTTTCTTCCAGGGAGGAGAGGATTTGCTGCAGCGCACCACTCACCTCGTCGTCGTTTAGAGTGCGCGAAGGGTGTTGCCAGGTCAAGCCGACTGCCACACTTTTGCTAAGGGGATCAATACCTTTACCCTGATACACATCAAATAGCTTGAGGTCTGTCAGGTTCTCGCCCGCGGCACTACGGATGCACCGCAACAGGTCGTCAGCCGATACGTCTTGCGCCACCAGAACTGCAAGATCACGTCGCACCTCGGGGAAACGGGAGAGCTCGTTGAAACTCGGCAAACATCCTTCGCTGACCTCAGCAACCAACAATTCGAAAAGGTAGACGGGCTGATCGATACCCAGAGTGGCGGCCAGCTCTGGATGAAGGCCGCCGATGTAGCCAACCGGGCGTCCGCCTCGTTCAATCCGAGCAGTCTGCCCCGGATGCAAAGCAGGATGCTCAGCCGGAACGAAATCATACGCAGAGGCATCCCCGGCATGTCCGAGCAGAGCTTCGACATCGGCTTTCATGTCATAGAAATCGGCCGCAGCCCGTTCGTTGCTCCAGCCCACCGGCAGACGGCTTCCGGTAATTACACCTGCCAGCATCGGCTCCTGTTTCAGCTGGCCGAGTTGGCCGACGAAACGCAGGCCGCTTTCGAACAAACGCACCCGAGTTTGCTGACGATTGAGGTTGTACTGCAAAGCCTTGATCAAACCCGGCCAAAGCGTCTCGCGCATGGCAGCCATGTCCGAAGAGATCGGATTGGCTAGCCGCAGCGGTTCGACACCAGGACTGAAAAGCTCGAACAACTTCGGGTCTATGAAGCTGTAGGTAATCGCTTCCTGGTAGCCACGCGCAACCAATAGACGGCGCAACGCTGGCAATTCCGCACGGGCTTCGGGACGGGCCTCTGGGGCCAGTCGCGCCTGCGGATAACGCACCGGAAGACGATCGTAACCATATAGGCGCCCCAGCTCTTCGATGAGATCTACTTCAAGGCTGATATCGAAACGATGACTGGGCACGCTCACTTCCCAGCAGCCCGGTGACTGTTCCACGACGCCCAGGCCGAGAGCGGACAGCAGCGAGACGACCTGCTCTCCCGCCATCTCCAGACCGAGCATTTGCTCAATACGCTGCGCCCGCAGCTGGATCGGAGCGACTTTTGGCAGATCGGCTTCGCTTGCGACTTCGGTCACTGGGCCGGCGCTGCCTCCAACTATTTGGAGCAGCAATGTCGTGGCGCGCTCCATAGCTGCCTGCGCAAGCTGTGAATCGACACCGCGTTCGTAACGATGCGATGCATCTGTATGCAAACCGTAAGAGCGTGCTTTGCCCGCAAGTGCAATAGTGTCGAAGAAGGCACTTTCAAGGAACAGATCCTGCGTTGAGGCGCTTACACCGCTGTGCTCACCACCCATTACACCTGCAATCGCGAGGGCACGCTGGTGATCGGCGATAACCAGCGTATCGGCACGCAGTGTTACTTCCTGTCCGTCGAGCAAGACGATCTTTTCCTGCTCTTCAGCCATCCGAACCCTGATGCCACCATTGATTTCGGCAAGATCGAATGCGTGCAACGGCTGGCCCAGTTCGAGCATCACGTAGTTCGTTACGTCCACGACAGCATCGATGCTGCGGATATCGGAACGACGCAGCCGCTCGACCATCCACAGCGGAGTCGACCGCGCCAGATCGACATTGCGAATGACACGACCAAGATAGCGAGGGCAGGCTTTCGGAGCCAGCACCTCGACCGGGCGCACCTCGTCATGAGCTGCATCCACAGGAGCAATATCGACTGGCGAAACCGACGCCGCGTAAATCGCACCCACTTCACGCGCAAGCCCGGCGATGGATAGGCAATCCCCTCGATTCGGCGTCAGACCGATTTCGATGCTCGCATCATCGAGGCCGAGGTATTCACGCAGATCACTACCCACCGACGCATCCGCAGCCAGCTCCATCAGCCCGCTGTCATCGACACCGATCTGCAGTTCGGTTTCCGAACACAGCATGCCATTGGATTCGACGCCACGGAGCTTGGCCTTCTTGATCTTAAAATCGCCCGGCAACTTAGCGCCGATCATGGCGAAGGGGATTTTCAGACCGGGGCGCACATTTGGGGCACCGCAGACCACCTGAAAGGTTTCGCTGCCATTGCTGACCTGACATACGCGCAGCTTGTCGGCGTCAGGGTGCTGTTCGGTACTAAGCACTTCTCCCACCACCACGCCGCTGAATTCGCCGGCAACCGGGGTCACAGCATCCACTTCGAGGCCGACCATAGATAAGCGCGCGACCAGCTCGTTGCGCGAAACACCAGGGTTTACCAAAATGCGCAGCCATTGTTCACTGAATTTCATCCTGCTCTCCTAAACCTACTCGGACGATCGGCGGTTATCGAAACTGTTCGAGAAAGCGCAAATCGTTATCGAAAAAGATACGCAGGTCGTTAACCCCATAACGCAACATAGCCAGTCGCTCTACACCCATACCAAAGGCAAAGCCTTGGTATTTCTCTGGATCAATGCCGGACATCCGCAAGACATTGGGATGCACCATGCCGCAGCCAAGCACTTCGAGCCAATCTTGCGACTCTTGGTCACCTTTCTTAACCACACGACGAATATCCACCTCAGCCGAAGGCTCGGTGAAGGGAAAAAACGAGGGCCGGAAACGGACCTCCAGATCGGCCTCGAAGAACGCACGCAAAAACTGTTCGATGGTGCCCTTTAGGTCTGCGAAGCTAACCCCTTCGTCAATGAGCAGACCTTCTACCTGATGAAACATTGGCGAATGAGTCTGATCCGAGTCGCAACGATAAACGCGCCCAGGACAAATAATGCGAATCGGCGGTTGCTGGGCCTCCATGGTACGCACTTGAACCGATGAGGTATGGGTACGGAGCAGCATGTTAGCGTTGAAATAGAAGGTATCGTGCATCGCCCGCGCCGGATGGTGGCCGGGGATGTTGAGGGCTTCGAAGTTGTGATAATCGTCTTCAACCTCGGGCCCTTCGGCAACGCTGTAGCCAATGCGGCTGAAGATTTGCTCCATCCGCTCAAGGGTGCGAGTCAGCGGATGTAACCCGCCGGAAATCTCACCGCGCCCAGGAAGGGTGACGTCGACACGCTCGGCAGCCAATTTGGCGCTCAGCGCAGTATGTTCGAGGTCTGCCTTCTTGGTATGCAACCCTTCTTGAATACGACCCTTCGCTGCGTTGATCAGGGCACCGGCCTTTGGCCGCTCTTCTGCAGACAGCTTGCCCAAGGTCTGCATGAGCAGCGTCAGCTCACCCTTCTTACCCAAGTACTGGACCCGGATCTGCTCCAGGGCATTGATGTCTTGACTATGTTGCACCGCCTCAAGCGCTTGCGAGACCAGTGCATCCAGGTTTTCCATGTACAACCTCCAGAGGTTCTTGCAGAACCGCACCAAGCGATCAGCACTCAGGCGTTACGCGACGTGCACTTTTGCAAGTGCCCCTTCAGATACGAAATAGGGGAAGAGCACAAGGCTCTTCCCCTATCGGTGACACTACGAATCCGAAGATCCGATTATCGATGGGCTTAGGCCAGAGAAGCTTTAGCTTTTTCGACAATTGCAGCAAACGCTGCTTTTTCGTTCACTGCCAGCTCGGCCAGAACCTTGCGGTCGATCTCGATGGCCGCTTTCTTCAAGCCAGCGATCAAACGGCTGTAAGACAGACCGTTTACACGAGCACCAGCGTTGATACGAGCGATCCAAAGAGCGCGGAACTGACGCTTCCGCTGACGGCGGTCACGGTAGGCATACTGGCCAGCCTTGATCACCGCCTGTTTGGCAACACGGAACACGCGCGAGCGAGCGCCGTAATAGCCTTTAGCGAGTTTCAGAATTTTCTTGTGACGGCGACGAGCGACGACGCCACGCTTAACACGAGCCATGAGTTATTCCTCTGAGTCTTGACCGAATTAACGAACGCGCAGCATGCGCTCTACTTTTGCGTTATCAGACGGGTGCATCAGAGATGTACCACGTAGCTGACGCTTACGCTTGGTAGACATTTTGGTCAGGATGTGGCTCTTGAAAGCGTGCTTGTGCTTGTAGCCATTTGCCGTCTTCTTGAAGCGCTTCGCAGCGCCACTTTTAGTCTTCATCTTTGGCATGTTCGGTACTCCACAGTGTGGGTGATTTCAAATAACCGCAAGGCCTGCCAGTGCCCTGGTGGTTACTTTTTCTTCTTGGGAGCGATGACCATGATCAGCTGGCGTCCTTCCATCTTTGGATGCTGTTCGACCGAACCGTATTCAGCAAGATCAGCTTCGACCCGCTTCAACAATTCCATCCCCAGCTCCTGATGAGCCATCTCACGACCACGGAATCTCAACGATACCTTGGCCCTGTCCCCGTCACTCAGGAAACGCACCAGGTTGCGTAGCTTAACCTGGTAGTCGCCCTCTTCCGTCCCTGGACGAAACTTTACTTCTTTAACCTGGATCTGCTTCTGGTTCTTCTTCGCTGCAGCGACCTGCTTCTTCTTTTCAAAGAGGTGCTTGCCGTAATCCATGATCCGGCATACGGGAGGAACCGCATCGGCGGAAATTTCCACCAGATCCAATTTGGCTTCTTCAGCTATACGAAGCGCTTCATCAATCGAGACGATGCCAACCTGCTCGCCATCAGCACCAATCAAACGGACCTCACGAGCCGAGATATTCTCGTTGATCGGGGCCTTGGGTGCAGCTCGTTTATCCTGTCTCATTTCACGCTTAATAGTCATTACTCCAATTCTTGGCGACCACGCCGGGAAACCGCTTGTGCCAGCAACTGGGCGAAGTCATTCAGGGGCATGGAGCCCAGATCGACGCCTTCACGGGTGCGCACAGCAACGGCTCGTGTCTCTACTTCCCGATCTCCGATAACCAAGAGATAGGGAACCTTGAGCAAGGTATGCTCGCGGATTTTAAAGCCGATCTTTTCGTTTCTCAAGTCGGACTTGGCACGGAAGCCGCTTTGGTTGAGTGTTTTCTCCACTTCCAGAGCGAAATCGGCCTGCTTGTCGGTGATATTCATCACCACAGCTTGCGTCGGAGCCAGCCAGGCGGGGAAAGCGCCCTCGTAGTGCTCGATGAGAATGCCGATAAACCGCTCGAACGAGCCGAGAATGGCACGGTGTAGCATGACCGGATGCTGGCGATCGTTGTTCTCGCTGACGTATTCGGCGCCCAGGCGGATCGGCAGATTGAAGTCCAGCTGCAGGGTGCCGCACTGCCACACACGCCCCAGACAATCCTTTAGCGAAAACTCGATCTTCGGCCCATAAAAGGCACCTTCGCCCGGCTGCAGATCGTACGGGAGACCAGCACTGTCGAGCGCCGCCGCCAACGCCGCTTCGGCGCGATCCCAGAGCTCATCGGAGCCGACACGCTTTTCTGGACGAGTCGACAGCTTCAGTTCGATATTGTCAAAGCCGAAATCCGCATAGACCGCTTGGGTCAGTTTGATAAAGGCCGCCGACTCCGACTGCATCTGCTCTTCGGTACAGAAGATATGCGCATCGTCCTGGGTGAAGCCGCGCACCCGCATTATGCCATGCAGCGCCCCCGACGGCTCGTTACGGTGACAGGCGCCGAATTCGGCCAGGCGCAGCGGCAGCTCGCGGTAGCTCTTCAAGCCCTGGTTGTACACCTGCACGTGGCACGGGCAGTTCATCGGCTTGATCGCGTAGTCGCGGCTCTCCGATTCGGTGGTGAACATGTTCTCGGCGTAGTTGGCCCAGTGTCCGGACTTCTCCCACAAACTGCGATCGACGACCTGAGGCGTGCGAATCTCCTGATAGCCATTTTCACGCTGCACGACACGCATGTATTGCTCGAGCACCTGATACAGCGTCCAGCCATTCGGATGCCAGAACACCATGCCCGGCGCTTCTTCTTGGGTATGAAACAGATCCAGACGCTTGCCGATCTTGCGGTGATCGCGCTTCTCGGCTTCCTCGATACGCTGGATGTATGCCGCCAGCTGCTTCTTGTCAGCCCAGGCGGTGCCGTAGATACGCTGCAACTGCTCGTTCTTCGCATCGCCACGCCAGTAAGCACCCGACAGCTTGGTCAGCTTGAAGGACTTGAGGAAGCGCGTGTTAGGCACGTGCGGCCCGCGGCACATGTCGACGTATTCTTCGTGGTAGTACAGCCCCATCGCCTGCTCGTCTGGCATGTCTTCAACCAGACGCAGCTTGTAATCTTCACCGCGCGCCTGAAACACCTCGATGACTTCCGCGCGGGGTGTGACCTTCTTGATCACGTCGTACTCAGTATCGATCAGCTGCTTCATGCGCTGCTCGATTGCGGCCATATCGTCCGGTGTGAAGGGGCGCTCATAGGCGATGTCGTAATAGAACCCTTCCGCAATCACCGGTCCGATGACCATCTTAGCGGTCGGATAGAGCTGCTTGACCGCATGCCCGACCAAGTGCGCACAGGAGTGGCGAATGATCTCCAGCCCCTCCTCGTCCTTTGGCGTAATGATCTGCAGGGAAGCGTCCTGCTTGATCAAATCACAAGCATCGACAAGCCTGCCGTCGACCTTGCCGGCTACGGTTGCCTTGGCCAGGCCCGCACCAATGGACTGCGCCACTTCAGCAACGGAAACCGGATGATCGAATGAACGCTGACTGCCGTCAGGAAGAGTAACGATGGGCATGGCGCCTCCTCTCCTAGTGGTGACCCCTACCAAAGGCCACATGGGTTGGGATGAGCCAGGAAAGCGGCCCGCCGGATAACCTGCCGCACGGTGGCAGGAGCCCTAAGGCTGATCGAGGCGGACCGAAGTCACTGGAAGTACGGGAGCACGGATGCTTTCAGAAAGCCGCCGCACTGACAAGCAAGGCATAAAAAAAGGGTCGCTGGCGCGACCCTTTCTCGGAATTTGGTAGGCACAATTGGATTCGAACCAACGACCCCCACCATGTCAAGGTGGTGCTCTAACCAACTGAGCTATGTGCCTCCGATGGACGCGCATTCTAGAGATCCGCCGGAGGGAGTCAAGCGCTTTTTAGCTAAACCACTGATATTTTTAGAAACCAGGGACGCCCTCCGCTCTTTGATATGGCATCGCGGTTCCGGCAGCGCTAGCATCCTCGTCAAATATTCGGAACAGGACACTCAGAATGTCGCACACCCCGTACCCGTCATCGTATTACGCAGCTTCGGCGAATCCAGCAAACGCGCGCGATGCCCTGAACAGCAGTATCGAAACTGATGTTTGCGTCATCGGCGCAGGCTATACAGGACTGTCAAGCGCACTATTCCTGCTGGAGCAAGGCTTTCGGGTCGTCGTTCTGGAGGCAGCGAAAGTCGGCTTCGGCGCATCCGGGCGCAATGGCGGTCAGATCGTCAATAGCTACAGTCGTGATATCGACGCGGTCGAACGCAGCGCCGGGAGCGACGAAGCGCGCCTGATCGGAGCGATGGCATTCGAAGGCGGGCGAATCATTCGCGAGCGAGTCGCACGTTATGGCATCGATTGCGACCTGAAAAACGGAGGCGTGTTCGCGGCGTTCAATCTCAAGCAGATGCGTCATTTGGAAGCACAAAAGTCGCTCTGGGAACGCTACGGTTACGATCAGCTGGAGATGCTCGATCACGACGGCATTCGAAATGTCGTGTCCTGCGATCGTTATATCGGCGGCATGCTCGATCACGGCGGCGGCCATATTCACCCACTCAACCTCGCCCTGGGCGAAGCGGCGGCGATCGAGTCGCTCGGTGGCGTTGTCTATGAGCAGAGCCCGGCAATCCGTATCGAACGAGGAAGCACCCCACGTGTGCATACCCCAAACGGGCAGGTGACGGCGAAGTTCGTAGTGATCGCCGGAAATGCTTATCTTGGAGCGCTGGTTCCCGAGCTGGCGGCGAAATCCATGCCCTGCGGTACGCAAGTCATCGCCACCGAACCCCTGGCCCCTGACCTAGCGGCGAGCCTGCTGCCTCAGGATTACTGTGTCGAGGACTGCAATTACTTGCTCGATTACTTCCGCCTCTCCGCTGACAAACGCCTGATCTACGGTGGCGGAGTGGTTTACGGCGCGCGTGATCCAGCCGATGTCGATTCGGTCATCCGACCCAAGATGCTCAAGACGTTCCCTCAATTGCAAAACATCAAGACGGACTATGCCTGGACTGGCAACTTTCTGCTGACGCTGTCCCGCTTACCCCAAGTCGGCCGGCTCGATGACAACCTCTATTATTCCCAAGGGTGCAGCGGCCACGGCGTCACCTATACCCATGTGGCGGGAAAGGTAATCGCCGAGGTCTTACGGGGACAGGCTGAACGCTTCGATGCCCTTGCCAGCCTGCCTCACTACCCGTTCCCCGGTGGACAAACTTTCAGCGCACCGCTCAGTGCGCTCGGCGCGCTCTACTACAGCCTGCGAGACAGAATTGGCTTTTGACCGATCACAACACCGGACAAGGCGGAGGTTCCTGACAGGCAGCCGCTTCGCCGCGCCTTTGAGGCAACTCCGCCTTAAATCGCTCGTCGTCGGGCATGAGTCGTGCGGCGCATGCACGAGCGGCGGATGACTGCACGGGGCATCCCTGCTCCGCCAATACCTGCGAGAGGTTGAACCAGCCAGCAGCAAAGGAATCGTCGCGCTGAACACTAGTCCGCAGCGCTCGCTCGGCGGCACGTTTGTCACCCTGCGCATATCGAGCATTGGCCAGCGCAAACCAGGCCAACCCGCTGTTCCAATGCTCGGCTGCGGTCTCGTAAGCGATCATAGCCGCATCGTCATGATCCGTTTGCTCAAGATCGTTCGACGCCCTCAGCCAAACCGTTTCCGTGGCAGTGCGAGGCAGCTGATCAGGTGCCACGGTCACTACCGCCCAACGTTTACCTTTGGCCCAGCTTCGTTCGAACTGATGAAAGCTGCCGGTCCAGCGTCGAGTGGTCCCGGAACGCAGTACCACAGTCTGAGCCGCAAGGTCGTATCCCACCACGACCGCAAAGTGCCACTGAGGCCAGCGATCAAACGCAAGGTTCTGCAGCACCAGAACGGGGTTCCCCGCCGCCACTTCGGCCAACACCGCCTCCAGCCGAGGCTCCAACGGATAAACCAGCAAGTCATGCGCTCGGGCAGCGGCTACCATTTCGACCTGCAGGCTGCCTTTACGCTGCGGAAGATAGACCCTCGGAACGAGATCTTCCGGCGCGGTAGCAACGCCACGCTGGGTAAGCATTGTGGCAAGTGCTGCCGGCCCGCATTGATAGTCTTCCTGCGGAAAGAAAGGAACCTCATCCAACTCAACCCGCTCGGGGAGCCCTACGGAACCGATCGGAATGACCGGCGCCCGCGCGCACGCCCCGAGAAGGACTACCACCAACAGCAAGATTAGCTGCCGGATCAACGATTGATACAGTTGATGAAGTTGAAGATATTGGTGGCGCACAGCATGTCCGTGATGATGAAGATCACCAGAAACAGAACGATGACCCCAACCACTCCGGCACCGGCAGGCGCCTGATCCAGTTGTTGATTGAATTGTGCGAGTTCCGCCGGTGTCAGACTGTTGATTCGCTGCTCGACCTGATCCCGCTCGACGCCCATCGACACCAGCTTTTTCTGAACGTCTTCATCTTCAAGCATCGTCAGCAATTGCTGGCGATCCACCTGCTGTTGTTGCTCGGCGATAACCTCCGGGGTGCCGATCATGGTTGCCTGGGCCAGCGGAATCTGTGCAAACAGCATGAAATGCAACGCGGCCAAGAGTGTGGCGACACGCTTCATCACGGACGAGTTGAACATGGCGGAACTCCTTATTCGTTAGCCCAGCGTAGTGTGCTCGGGCCGTCAGGAGTAAGACGGCGCCTCTGTTCCGCCAGTTCCCTTTGAGCGTTATGGTTTCGCAGACAGAAACGTTCGACTTACCTACCACGGATTTACACACATCGTGCCAAACGACGTGATGCTCCCAAAACAAGGAAAAAGCATGAAAACTACCTGTTCGATAACGCTGACGCTGTGCTGCACCATTCTGGCCGGTTGCCAATCATCATCACCCGAGCCTGCACATTCGCCTCACGGCTCAGCCGACCGATGCGATACATCCGTCGTGGAGAAGCTTGTTGGAGAACAGGCGAGTCCGGAACTGCTCGATCGGGCCCGTCGCGAAAGCGGGGCCTCGGTCGCTCGCATCATTCGCCCCGGGGACATCGTCACGCTGGAATACAACGCGCATCGTTTAACGCTTACGACAGACGAGGCACTAACAGTGCAGCGAGTTAGCTGCGGCTGATCCGACCATAGCCACGGTGTATGGCTGCGCAGGTGCCATGATCGGCATGGCAACTGCGCTGGTATAGCGTACCGCTACTGAGCCACTGCCCTGCGTGTCCGCAGGCCGGTCGCTGACAGAGGCTTGGGCGGGGTCAACAGGAAATAAAGGTCATATCGTTTGATGATGATCTGAGCCAGCAACGGCCCAAGTAGCCCGACCAGAGTGCCAACCACCAAATGCACTGGGATCGAATCAATACCCATAAAGCTGCTCAGGATGACTCGAATTCCACTTCCGGCCAGAATATGCGCCAGATAAATAGTCATCGAAGAAGCCCCGATGAACAGCAGCCAGTCGATGCGGACCTGGCCCAGACACATCGACAGCGCGATCACGAAGAAGATAGAAACGGTCGCCAATACAAGTACCGGCAAGCCGCCTATTTCCCAATTCAAGCCGAAGGTGATGTGAAACAAATATTGGCCAGCAAGGAATAACGCGCCGAACAGCAAGGTGAGCGAAACATAACGGGCCAGGAAAAACGCCTTTATTTCGTTGAACCACACGCCTAGCGCGAAGAAAACCGCATTGCCGAAGATGAATCGGCCAATGTTCCCCATCGCCAAATCCTGTTTGAAGACATAAAGCGCGCCGAAGGCCAGAAATACAGGAAGGAAATAACGGCGATCGACCTTGGCGTAGATAAAGGAACACACCACGAAGACCAGGAACAGCGCGTAGAGGAACCAGAACTGCGCACGGGGCGACCAAAGCAGCGAGAACACCTGCCCTAACGTCACGTCGCCGTTGGTGTAGTTCGACAGCACTACCTCAAGCAGGCCCTGCAGTAGCGACCATACGATGAAGGGATAGACGATAGTGTCCACCTTGTTGACTATCAATCCCGCCTTTCCACGCTTGATCAGCGAATCGTAAAAAAACAAACCGGATAGAAAGAAAAACAGCGGCATGTGGAAGCTGTAAATGATGCTATCGACGAGAAGATAGTTATCTTCATTCATCGGCAGCCCAGCGTTGAACACCCCGCGCGCGACATGTCCGTAGACAACCAGAATGATCCCAATGGCTTTGGCGTAATCGACCCAGGCATTTCTCTCCTGCATCACATTCTCCTTGTTATCGGTAATACCAGACACATCGCAGCCAGACCTGGCGCAGATGGGAAAGGTAGACAAGGGAAAATGCAATCCGTTTGATGTAGGCGCCGAGCCGCTGCTATTCCCGACGGAATGCGGCACAACTTCGGCGCCTGAATCAAGCGCGAGCGTTGAACTCAGCAGAGCAATTCGGCGAATGAGATAAAGGGCACCAAATCGCCATCTTTCAGTTGCCTGTGCTCCCGCACCTCGACCAATCCATCCGCCCAGGCTGCACTACGCAGAATCGACGAGCTCTGGTTGGAATACAGCACTGCCTTGCCCGATTCGAGACGCGCTCGCAGATATTCCCGGCGCTTGCCAGGCCTGGGCCAATCGAAGTTCGCAGGAACCTGAAAGCTCAGCGGTTCGACTTGTAACACACCCATTCGGCGCAACAGATAAGGGCGCGCCAACAGACCAAAGGTGACCAGCGTGGAGGCAGGATTGCCTGGCAAGCCAATGACGGCAACACCTTGATAACTTCCGCAAGTCAAGGGTTTGCCAGGCTTGATGGCCAGCTTCCAGAGCGACAGTTCGCCCTCTTCTCGAAGCACCTGCCCGAGAAAATCAGCCTCACCAACCGAAACGCCTCCGGTAGAGAGAATCAGATCGACCTCATGCAGATCCGCCAGGCACTGGCGAACCCTTACCAAATCATCCGGCACGATCCCGGCGTCTATAACCTCGCATCCCAGGCGTTGCAGCCAACGACGCAACAGCATGCGATTGCTGTTGTAGATCTGTCCCGGCTGCAGCGTTTCACCCGGCTCGACCAGCTCGTCACCCGTGGACAGCAGCGCAACCTTGAGCTTTCGGCTTACGCTCAGCCGCGACACGCCTAATGACGCAGCGAGCCCCAGCTCGATAGGCCCCAGCCGAGCGCCGGCTGCTAGTACCTCATCTCCCGTTCGCGCCTCGCCACCCTGGGGACGAACGTGTTGCCCTCGCCTCACCGGCTCAAGGAAGCGCACTCGGCCATCGTCGAGCAGCTCGACGTTTTCCTGCATTTCCACGCTATCAGCGCCGTCCGGCATCGGCGCGCCGGTGAAAATCCGCGCACAGCTGCCGGCCTCCAAAGGCTCAGGCTGGCTACCGGCGAAGATCTTCTGACTGACCCGAAGCGGCTGCCCTCGAAGATCGCTTTCGCGGATGGCGTAACCATCCATTGCGCTGTTCGGCCAGGGTGGCAAATCCAGTTGCGCAACCAGTGGCTCGGCCAGTATTCGTCCAACCGCATCCTCGATCGAAACGCTCTCGACGTCCTTGATTGCAGTGCTTTCCGCTTGCCTGAGCAAAGCGTCGAGCGCCTGTTCTACAGGCATCAGCGCTGGCGAGTCGGTCAATGTCATGAGCGGCTCTCGCATGGCTCGGCCTGCTTGAGATGCGGCACGAAGTTGCACGGACGATGACGCGCATCGAGTTGCTCGGCGAGAATGCCGTCCCAGGCGGTTCTGCAAGCATTGGTCGATCCCGGCAGGCAGCAGACAAGGGTCGAATTCGATAATCCAGCCAATGCGCGCGACTGGACAGTCGAACTGCCGATATCGCCTACCGATATCTGGCGAAACAGCTCGCCAAAGCCATCGACCTGCTTGTCCAGTAGGCATCCAACCGCCTCCGGCGTACTGTCGCGACCTGTAAAGCCAGTGCCACCAGTGATCAATACGACCTGCACCATATCTTCGGCGATCCAGCTCGCGACCTGCGCTCGGATCCGATACAGATCATCCTTGAGCAGCACACGCGAAGCGAGCCGATGACCAGCAGCCTGCAGACGGTCGACGAGTAACTGCCCTGAGGTATCGGTTTCCAGCGAGCGAGTGTCACTGACCGTCAGGACAGCGATATTCAGCGGAACAAATGATTGATCGGCAAGGTGGCTCATGGCGGCATTCCGGTTGTTGGTCTGAATGCCGGGTGTTATATCACAAGCTTTTAATGGAGCCCTTGATGCAACAAAGCATGCTTGCCGATTGCTCAATCCTGCTGCTAGCGGGTGGTCGCGGGCAGCGGATGGGAGGCCAGGACAAAGGTTTGGTCGAGTGGCATGGCGAGCCGCTCATAGCCTGGCAGCATCGGATCGTACGGGCATTGACGGATGATCTGCTTGTTTCCTGCAACCGCAACCACCAGCGATACGCAGCCTTCGCGGATCGAGTGGTTAGCGACGACGAGCCGGACTTTCCCGGACCACTTGCTGGTATACGCGCCGGCCTCGCGGCGGCTCGTCATCGCTGGCTCTTGGTAGTGCCATGCGACGCACCGCTGATCGATGACTCACTGCTCGCAGGCCTGCATGCAGCGGCTCGAGCGGAACCAAACGTTCCCGTGATGGTTCGGCGAGGTGAGCAATGGGAACCGCTGTTTTGCGTCATCCCGATCAGGCTTGCTTCTGCAATCGAGGAGGCCTGGCGGGCCGGCGAGCGAAGCAATCGCAAGATACTGCTGAGCCTACAATCCCGCGCTCTCGATCTTAATGAGAATGATCCTCGGCTTGCCAATCTGAACTCACCCGAACTGCTTTCGGAGCAAAAGCCCCCAGATTGAACTTAGCGCCCTCGAACGCCGTCACAAACGCAACTAACCAAGAGGAGAAGCACTATGCGCGCAGCAACCGGACCCGCCTTGGCATTGTTGGTCGGACTGACCCTGCTAGCGGGCTGCTCGAACCCCAGCGTCATCACCCTGAACGATGGCCGCGAGATCCAAACACTGGACCATCCCCAGTACGACGATGAAGCTGGCTTCTATGAATACGAAAGCATCGACGGCAAGCCGGGCAGAGTCAACAAGGATCAGGTTCGTACTGTCAAGGAACTCTGACGACCACCCTTCTGGTGCCAGGCTGCTTGCCGGGCACCACCAAAAAGCCCGTTCTAACCTCTTGTGAAGCAAAAGTTTTTATGTAAAATGCGCGCCATCTTCGGAGCGTAGCGCAGCTTGGTAGCGCGTCTCGTTCGGGACGAGAAGGTCGCTGGTTCGAATCCAGTCGCTCCGACCAAATCCCGATATTGGAAACAGTCTGATTACAAAACCGGCTAATGGCCGGTTTTTTGTTTTCCAGATTTCATTTCGTTATCTCGATTCGAGCAGCCAGGATTCGCCAACATGGCGTCCTGCCGTTTCGGTAACAACTATCTAACCCAGCGCCCTAACCAAGCCATCTATCGCTGCAATTGCCCAGGCGCAACGGCTTATTGACGCAGAAACCAGACGACCTGTTCGGTTTCAAATGGCCAATCCAACTCAGCCCCCGTATCGACTCGCCGGAGCACGGGTATACGCAGCCCATAGTCGTCGACCCATTCAGGCCTGTCCGCTATATCCATCAATTCCACCAGCAGACCACGCTCCACCAACGGCAACACTACTGCCTCGGCCTGCTCACATAGATGGCAGCCCAACGTTCCAAATAGTTGGCATTCAGGAAGGTACATAAGTGCGCTCATTGAAACTGGCTGCACGCAATTCTAGCAGCCTCGCCCTGATCCGACTGCCGCTAGCCGACCTCATTCCTTGGCGTAACGAACGAGAAAGTGTGATCTCTACCCCAGTCAAACGATGGTTTGGTTTAGGGAATCGACGCGAGGCCGGCAAACGGCTAGGATGCGCGAACCCAAGCGGCCACAGAGCTGTAGGGCCGAATAGTGTTCGTGCGTATCGGTAGCGATTGATGCTTGCATCAAATCAACGTAAAGCAACTACCGATCAGTTCAACCGGCACTTTCGCACTCTCGCCTCAAAGACTAAGGTCTAAAGGCTGAAATACCTATGTAGTGCTTTATTGCACAGCGCCGTAAAGAGCGACTTCAGAGCATCATCCAACGAGGAGAAATAAGAAATGCTCAAGACCCCAATCGCCCGGGGCGTGGCACTCGCCACTCTGGGAGCAACACTGGCTATCCCTACCATGGCTCAAGCCGCCTTCATCGAAGACACCAAGGCCAGCCTGGAACTGCGTAACTTCTATTACAACCGTGACTATCGCCAAGATAGGACTTCGGCAACAAACCCTACTCAATCCAAGCAAGACGAATGGGCGCAAGGCTTCCTGCTCCGTGTTGAGTCGGGTTACACCGAAGGTACCGTAGGCTTTGGTGTCGATGCGCTCGGCCTGCTTGGCGTAAAACTAGATTCGGGCGGAAGCGGCGTCGATCGTCGTACAGGAACAGGTCTTCTGCCGGTCGGCGACTCCGGCGCACCGGATGATTATTCCCAACTGGGTCTGACTGCAAAGGCCAAAGTATCCAAGAGTGTTCTGAAAGTCGGTACTCTGCAGCTGAAGAACCCTGCTATTGCCACCAGCGATAGCCGTCTGCTGCCGGCCGCGATGCGTGGCGCCCAGCTGGTTTCCAACGAAATCGATGGCCTGACTCTGGACCTGGGTTACGTTGACCAAATCAATGACCGGAACTCGACCAACTATGAAGACATGGTCGTCAATACGTCCGGTAAAAGCATTACTGGTACTACCGATGTAGAATCCGACGAGTTCGTTTATCTCGGCGGCACTTACAAAGTGACCAAGGACCTGAGCGCTTCCTACTACTACAGCAACTTGGAAGAGTTCTACAAGCAGCACGCACTGAACCTTGTTCATGTGCTGCCGATCGCCGAAGGCCAGTCGCTGAAGACCGACCTGCGCTACCAGCGCTCTACGGACGACGGCAACACTAACGTCGACAACAAAGCCTTCGGCGCTATGGTCACCTACTCGCTCAGCGGCCATAGCTTCGGTCTGGGTTATCAGAAAATGTCCGGTGACACAGGCTTCGCCTATGTCGGCGGCAATATTGACCCCTACTTGGTTAACTTCGTACAGATCGGTGACTTCGCTCAGGCCGACGAGAAGTCTTGGCAGGCTCGCTATGACTTCAACTTCGCCTCTATCGGCATTCCTGGCCTGACGTTCATGACCCGCTACGTTACTGGCGATAATTTCGAGCGCGCCGGCGTATCGGAAGGCAAAGAATGGGAGCGCGACACCGACATCGGTTACACCTTCCAGGAAGGCGCGCTGAAGAACCTTAACTTGAAATGGCGCAACGCTACTTTCCGCAGCAATGGTACTGCTAACGATATCGACGAAAACCGTCTGATCGTCAGCTACACCATCCCGCTGATGTAATAGCGGCTACCGCATGCAAATGCAGTAGATAGAAAACCCGCTTCGGCGGGTTTTCTTTTTTCTGACATCCCACACTACTGCGAAGCCAATCTGAAACTGGCAAGCGGGCCTTAATTCGATCACAACGCGAATTGACTAACCGAAACGGGAACCTTGCGCCGACACCATGCTCGAAAACTCTAGGCACCGGGACCTGTCGTCCCTGCGCGATTAAAAGAGGAGCTGCAGATGTCTACCGAATCGACTTTCGGCACCAATGACAACACCCCGATTCCCGACGCAACCATGGGAACCTCCGCACCCCTGTTCGATAAATCCGCACATCGCCGCAACCTTCAAGCCGCTCAGGCTGCGCTCATCGATGAGTTTCATACGTTGATCGGCGATACGGAGCGTCTGCTGAAACATACGCAGGACACCGCAGGCACCCAGACCGAAGAGTTGCGCGGCAAGATCAACGCGAACCTGACCCGCGCCCGGCAGATGCTCAAGGAGCAGGAAGGCTCGCTTCGTGAGCAAGGCCAGGCGGCTATTCAGTGCACCGAGGAATATGTCCACACCCACCCCTGGCAGTCGCTGGGCATCGCGGCTGGGGTCGGCTTTCTCTTCGGCCTGATTACCCGCCGCTGATGTGGGGAACCGATCCAATGGAAACCAAGTATTCCGATGAGGCCCCTGCCCCCTCCATCAAAAAGATGGGCAACGCGCTTGCCGGCCTCATCCAGGGGCATCTGGAGCTTGTCGGAATAGAGCTACAGGAAGAGCGGGTACGGGTCTTCAAACTGTTTCTGCTGGCCAGCATCAGTCTGATACTCGGTTTGCTGATCCTGGTAGGGCTTTCGGCGGCGATCGTGATCGCCTTCTGGGATAGCAACCCTATCGCGGCGATTCTGATTCTCTGTGCGACATACGCGGTTGTACTAGCGGTATGTATCAGCCGTGCAATCCGCCTCGCCAAGGCGAGCGCTTCGCCCTTCCAGGCGACGGTCGAAGAATTGGCCCGCAATCGGGAGCGTCTACTGCCATGAGCCTGCCTCTCAGTAATTCCAGCGATCTGACCATGCGCAAGGATTTGATCCGGTTGCGCATGGAAATGAACCGGCAACAAATCCTCTACCACTCTCAGCCCTTGGCTCACCCATTCCAGCGAATCAAGGGGATGGTGGCGAATAGAGCTACCGGAGCCGATCAGCACATACCAAAAGCACCCCTGATGGTTGCCGCAACCTTGGCCATGACGCTCTTCGGACGTCGCCTGGGGAAAGTTGGCAAACTTGCGCGACTGGGTCTCCTTCTGTATCCGGTGATTCGCAAGCTGCGGCATTAGTGGTGTGGCAGCGCCTAGCGGTGACGAAATACGGTAGGCTGCTGCCTGTGCGCGAACATTTTCCCGGCATGATGCGCTCTCGCTGACGGAATGGCGCCGCTTGGCCTATTGGTCCCCACTGACGGCATCACAAGGAGTTGCTCTTTGGACTGGAACACCCTGCTCAATCGTGAACGGCTCGGGAAATCCGTCCACAGCAATGAAGAACTTGGTCGAAGTCCATTCCACAAGGATCACGACAGGATCATCTTCTCCGGCGCGTTCCGCAGGCTTGGTCGCAAGACCCAGGTGCATCCGGTCTCAAGTAACGACCACATCCACACCCGCCTAACCCATTCGCTAGAGGTTAGCTGCGTTGGGCGTTCACTCGGCATGCGCGTGGGTGAAGTTCTGCGCGAAGACCTGCCGGAATGGTGCAGTCCGGCGGATCTCGGCATGGTCATTCAGTCGGCGTGTCTCGCGCATGATATTGGCAACCCGCCGTTCGGACATTCTGGCGAAGATGCCATTCGACATTGGTTCCAGCAGGCCGCGGGGCGGGGCTGGCTCGATGACATGAGCGACGCCGAGCGAGCCGACTTTCTCAACTTCGAGGGCAACGCACAGGGCTTTAGGGTGCTTACACAGCTCGAATACCATCAGTTCGATGGTGGCACGCGGCTGACCTACGCAACGCTCGGCACTTACCTCAAGTACCCCTGGACATCGCGCCATGCCGAGGCGCTCGGCTACAAGAAACACAAATTCGGTTGCTATCAGAGCGAGCTGCCGCTGCTCGAACAGATTGCGTCGAAGCTCGGCCTACCGAAGCTGGATGAACAGCGATGGGCGCGCCATCCGCTGGTCTATCTTATGGAAGCGGCGGACGACATCTGCTACGGCCTTATCGATCTGGAAGACGGGCTCGAAATGGACCTGCTCGACTATCCCGAGGTCGAGGCGCTGCTGCTGGATCTGGTGGGCGAAGATCTGCCGGAAACCTACCGGCAATTGGGCCCCGGCGATTCGCGCAGGCGCAAGCTGGCGATTCTTAGAGGCAAGGCTATCGAACACCTCACCAACGCAGCTGCACGCGCCTTTGTCGAACAGCAACAGGCACTACTGGCAGGCCAACTCACCGGGGATCTGGTCGAGCATATGCACGGCCCCGCCAAGCGATGCGTGGTACAGGCCAAAGCCTTGGCGCGGCAGAAAATCTTTCAGGACAAACGCAAGACGCTGCATGAGATCGGCGCCTACACGACGCTCGAGATACTGCTCAACGCCTTCTGTGGCGCGGCGCTGGAGCAACACGGCGGGCGTACGCCGTCGTTCAAGAATCGCCGCATATTGGATCTGCTTGGCAGCAATGCTCCAGACCCCGACTGGCCGCTGTATCAGTCATTCGTTCGGATGATCGACTTTATCGCCGGCATGACCGACAGCTACGCGACCGAGATGGCCGGCGAAATGACTGGACGCTCGAGCCCGACGTGAGCCAGATGAAAATACCGTTGTGGAAGATCGTCGGATGGCAGCCTGGCCGCCCCGCCTGGGGAGCGGCGGCCGTGGCGGGCCTGGGCTGCGCGTTGCCGCTCCTGCTCGGCCTGTTCAGCGGCCATCCGGGTTTTCTCTGGGCCACGGTCGGGGCCTTCCAGGCAGCCAAGGCGAATCCGCTACACCGTCTCGGAATGTTGCGAATGCTGTTGCTGATAGCCCTTGGCGCCGGCAGCGCCGGCCTCGGGTTCTGGTCGGCGACTCATCCACTGATCAGCCTCGGCCTGTTCGCCTTTTACGGTCTGTTGTTGGCATGGCTGCAACGTTACGGCAGCGAGGCCGGCAAGCTCGGGATAGGCTTGGCCATCTGTCTCTGTCTTGGCCAGGGCCAGTACGGCATCGGCGATTTCAACAACCCTCAAGCGATTGCCGCTCTGTTCGCGCTGGGCGGTCTCTGGGTGACCCTGCTCGCCTTCGGCTTACGCGGCATGCATGGCCTGCGCATGTGGCCATACATGCCGCGGCTGCTCAGCTTGATGAAAGTGCTGCGCCGACGAGCGCTGCGCACGCCGATTCGCCAGTGGCGACTGCATGCACTCACCTACATGATCGCAGCTGCCGCAGGCGGTCTGATTGTCAACATTGCGGATCTTCCACGAGGCTACTGGCTGACGCTGGCGGTTTTCACCACGCTGCAGATGGATCTGCAACGCAGCCTCGCTCGGGCTTTGCAGGCCGGGGTCGGCATACTTTGTGCAGCGGCGGTGTTGATCTACATGGGCCACAGCCTGGCCGATCCGCCGATGATGGTCATGATCATGCTGCCGCTGGTCATGCTCAGCCGGGCGTTCCAGGCACATCACTATGGGCTTTTCGTCTTGCAGACGACCCTGAGTTTCCTGTTATTGGCCGAAACCCTGGCGCAAGACTGGGAATTACCACAACTGCGCCTGATCAACGCTGTGATTGGCGTGGGCGTAGCGTTAGCCGTTACGTTGCTGGTGTATTTGCTGCGTAGGCTGTTTGCCCGGATTGCATTGCGCAAACGCGGGCAAACGGCCACAACCGATCAGGACAAGAACGACTCGATCATGCCTTAGCGTTGATCTCGTTTTCCGGGTACCAGACGTCCATCAGCGGGCTTACGTTAAATTCGGACAACTCGTTGCGCCCTTTGAGCCACGCCTCGACCTGACCGCGCTGCTCTTCGTTGACCGAGCCACGGCTGGCCAGGCAAACGAAACCGTAATCCTCACCACCGATATAGCCCAGACCATTGGCTTCGATGGCCTCGGTCAGAAAGGCTTCGAGGAAATCGTCCACCGCCTTGGCATCAAGACCCTCACCGTAGGTCAGAGTCACTTCAAAACCCAGTTCCTGGAATTCGTCGACACAGAGTTTCTTGCGCAAACGACGCGAGCGATTGGTAGCCATTGAATCGGTCCTTTTTTCTAACGAGATGACGGCGCGCACTCTAACAGCAACGCCGCGCTTGTGCGATTGCATCAGGCCGCACTGCTCATCGTCTTTTTGCAGACTCTCGACATCGCCGTCTACGCTTGTCGGATGAGAAGTACGTCACTTCTCGGTCACGGGCATAATGGCCCGCCATTTTCCCTGAACGTAGTAGGGAACCTCCATGTCATTGATTCTCGCAAGAACTGCCCCAGCCAATAGGGGCAGCGCAATCGGCAGATTTCTAGGCCGTGTCGCCGCCGCCGCACTGACGCTACCGCTGGCATTCCCGGTATATGCCGAAGCCATCAATCAGACCCTACCGCCGCGCGTCGCGCAGGCACTCAAGGCAAACAAGATCGAGAGCAGCGCGCTGTCTGTCGTCATGCTGCCGCTCAACACCAACGCGACCCCGACGTTCGTGAATGCCGATGTATCGGTAAACCCCGCCTCGACCATGAAACTGGTCACGACCTATGCCGCACTGGAGTTGCTGGGTCCCAATCATCAATGGAAAACGGAATTCCATGCCGATGGCCCAATTGAGAACGGCACGCTCAATGGCAATCTTTATCTCAAGGGCGGCGGCGATCCCAAGCTCAACATGGAGAAGCTCTGGCTCTTGCTACGAGACCTGCGCGTCAACGGCGTGCAGACCGTGACCGGGGATTTGGTGTTGGATCGCAGCCACTTCGTTCAGCCAGCCCTGCCGATCTTCGATGACGACGGCAATGACAAGAACAAGCCCTTCCTGGTCGCACCGGACTCGCTGTTGGTCAATCTCAAGGCGCTTCGCTTCATCGCCCGTAACGATGCCGGCAACGTGAACGTCGTCGTCGAGCCACCGATCGCCTCGGTTCGTATCGACAATCGCATTCAGGCTCTGCCGAAGGCCAAGTGCCCAGGCTGGCCCGATATTCGCTACAACCCGATCGAAGATGCCGAAGGCGTTACGGTCGTCGTTACCGGCAAGCTTCCGGCCGGCTGCAGCGGCCAAACCTATCTGGCGCTACTCGATCATCAACGCTACGCCGCAGGCGCCGTGCGTGCGATCTGGAAGGAACTCGGTGGCAGCATCCTCGGTGAGGATCGCGTCGCCCCGGTACCCGACGACGCGCGAATGATCGCCCGTGCTTACTCGCCGGATCTGGTCGAGATCATTCGCGACATCAACAAATACAGTAACAACACCATGGCGCGGCAGTTGTTTTTGAGCCTGGGTGCCGAATTTCGCAACGAAACGGACGCGGATGATTCCATGGCCGCGCAGCGTGTGATCCGTCAGTGGCTGGCGAAGAAGGGACTGATTTCACCGCACCTGGTCATCGAGAACGGCTCAGGCCTGTCGCGTGCCGAACGCGTCAGCGCACGGGAACTGGCGAGCTTGCTCCAGGCTGCATGGCAGAGCCCCTACGCCGCGGAATTCATTTCCTCGATGCCACTCGCAGCGATTGACGGCACCATGCGCAAGCGTCTGCGTAATACTGGCGTCGCCGGCAAAGCACATATCAAGACCGGCACGTTGAACAACGTGCGAGCAATCGCCGGTTATAGCCGCGACAACGATGGCAACACCTGGGCAGTCGTCGCGATTCTCAATCACCCCCGGCCCTGGGGCGCGTCTTCAGTGTTGGACCAGGTACTGGTCAGTCTCTACAACCGCCCAGGCAACGAAAGCACTGCGCAACGTTAACTCGGCGTGCCGGCGGCTGGCACCGCCGGCACGGGCTCGACTGAAACGGCGAGCCGATTACCTTCTGCGAAAGCTTCAACGCGCCTGGAGCTTCCAGGCACGGTGAATCTTGCTGTTGCGACGGAAGTCATCGTCCAACGTGGCACTGGTGATCTCTTCGACGGCGTAGCGCTCGGCGATACCTGCGTCGAGCACGAACTTGCGGAAGTTGTTGGAGAAATACAGCGTGCCGCCTGCTGCCAGCCGCGCCATGGCCAAGTCGAGCAAAGCGATATGGTCGCGCTGGACGTCAAAAACGCCTTCCATACGCTTGGAGTTCGAGAAGGTCGGCGGGTCGATGAAGATCAGGTCGTACTCGCCACGATCCTCTTCCAGCCAAGCCATCACATCGCCCTGCTCCAGACGCTGCCGATCGGACAGGCCGTTGAGCGCCAGATTGCGCCGCGCCCAGTCCAGATAGGTTTTCGACAGATCGACGCTGGTCGTGCTGCGCGCACCGCCCTTGGCCGCATGTACCGTGGCTGTCGCTGTGTAGCAATACAGATTGAGGAAGCGCTTGCCGGCCGCTTCGCGTGCGATGCGCAAGCGCATCGCACGATGATCGAGGAACAGTCCGGTATCGAGATAATCCGTGAGATTGACCAGCAACTTGACGTCACCCTCGCTGACCTCCAAAAACTCTCCTTGGCTGGCCTGGCGTTCGTACTGCCGCGTCCCGCTCTGACGCTCGCGCCGCTTGACCACCACGCGCTCGCGAGAAACGCCCAGTGCCTGCGGGATCGCACTTAGTGCATCGTATAGGCGCGCCTGGGCTTTCTCCGGATCGATCGAGCGCGGCGGCGCATATTCCTGCACATGCACCCAGTCCCCGTACAGATCGATGGCTAGGGCGTATTCGGGCATGTCGGCGTCATATAGCCGATAGCACTGGATGCCCTCCTTACGTGCCCACTTGCCAAGCTGGCGCAGATTTTTCTGCAAGCGGTTGGCGAACATCTGGCCACCCTCGCTGAGGCGCGCCAGTTCCATGGCGGGCTCCTGCTCAGGCTTGTTTTCAGTGGACGCTTTGCGCTGACCAGTGACGAACTGATCCAGCTCGACCTTGATCAGCAATAGCTTGCACGGCAACGCACCGTTCCAGAAGGCGTATTGCTTGTGGCTGCGAATGCCCATGCGCTTGCCGAGATCGGGCGCCGACGTCAGGACCGCAGCCTCCCAACCGAGGCAGGCCTGTCGCAGCCGCTCGCCAAGATTCTGGTAGAGATAGACCAGGCTCGCCTCATCGCCCAGACGCTCGCCGTAGGGCGGATTGCAGATCACCAGGCCTTTCTGATTCTGATCGGGCCGGGGCTCGAAGGTCGCCACATCGCCTTGATACACACGGATCCAGTTAGCCAGCCCGGCGCGCTCGATATTGTTACGCGCCGGCTGGATTAGCCGCGGGTCCGCCTCGTAGCCACGTATCCACAACGGTTGCCGGGCCATACCCGCCTCGGCCCGCGCCTGCGCTTCGGCATGCAGGCGGTTCCAGATGGCCGGAACGTGGCCAAGCCAGGCGCTGAATCCCCAACGCTCGCGACGCAGGTTCGGCGCGATGTCCGCCGCCATCATGGCGCCCTCGATGAGGAAAGTACCGACGCCGCACATGGGGTCCGTCAGCGCCCCGCCCGCTGCGGCGATGCGTGGCCAGCCAGCGCGGATCAGTACCGCGGCGGCCAGATTTTCCTTCAATGGCGCGGCACCCTGCTGCAGACGATAACCACGCTGATGCAGGCTGTGCCCGGAAAGATCCAGGGAAAGAACCGCCTGACCGCGATCCAGACGTACATGTATGCGCAGGTCCGGATTCAACTTGTCGACGCTAGGGCGCTCGCCAGTGGCCGTGCGAAGGCGATCGACAATCGCGTCCTTGACCTTCAATGCGCCGAAGTGAGTGTTGTCGATCCCCGATCCGTGGCCACTGAACTCGACCGCCAAGCTGCCGCTCGCTTCCAGGTGCTCTGACCAATCGATCCGATGAACGCCGTCATACAGCGTTTCGGCGTTTTCTGTGGCGAAACGATCGATCACCAGCAGCACCCTGTTAGCCAGCCGCGACCAGAGACATAGCCGATACGCTATCTCCATGCCAGCGAACCCGCGGATCGCAGCGGTCTGCTCACGCGCCTCTTCGAGTCCGAGCTCGGTGGCTTCTTCAAGCAGCAGGCCTTCCAGCCCTTTTGGGCATGTGAGGATGAGTTCGTAGCGATCGGTCATGGCATGGTCCAGAGAATGTAGGCGACCGGTGGGGATTCCCGTTCCGGATCTCGTTCGATAGGGGTGCAGTCAGGACTGGCTTACTGCGAATCAGACGCAACGGGGCGCCGGAAAGCTGCGTCTTGCCTGCCTTATGGGCAGCGCTACTGTTTGGTTACCTGCTTATGACAAAACGATCATTCCCGCCTCGGAGCCATTAGGTTAGAACTCGACTCAGCCCGGCATCGCAACGATGTCCGGCAGATGTCCGCCACGCCGGCAGCGGACTTCGCTGGCAGTCTATCTGCCGACCTCGCCATGAGGTCAACAGGAACACCAGTCAACCACTGAGGGCAATACCCAATGAGAAGACTCAAGCGTGATCCGATGGAACGAGCATTTCTACGCGGTTATCAGCATGGCATACACGGTAAATCTCGCGACCTCTGTCCTTTTTCTCATCCCGAAGTACGCCAAGCCTGGATTAACGGCTGGCGGGAGGGTCGCGGCGACAACTGGGATGGTCTGACCGGCGCCGCCGGTCTTCATCGACTGAACGAACTCCACGCGGTCGGCTGACACGATCACACCGACCTCAACTGGCACGCCCCACCCGGGCGGCGGGCTTGAAGCCCGGGGCTCCCTCAGGGAGCCCCTCCGGGCAACCAATCAGCGATTCACTTCCTTTCTTGATTGCAACGCGGCGATGGCATCCACCGCCTCGCGTATCAATGCTGGCCCCTTGTAGATGAAGCCCGAATACAGCTGAACGAGGCTCGCTCCGGCTTCGATCTTTTCCGCCGCGTGCCGGCCTTCCGTGATCCCGCCGACCGCAATGATCGGTAGACGACCAGCCAGGGTTTCAGCCAACACCTTTACGGTATGGGTGCTTTTCTCGCGCACCGGAGCCCCCGAAAGCCCACCGGCTTCGTCGGCATGGGCAAGCCCCGCGACGCCTTCACGGCTCAGCGTGGTGTTGGTCGCGATGATCGCGTCCATCCCAGCCTGAAAAACCGCTTCGGCCACCAGCACGGTTTCTTCGTCGCTCATGTCCGGCGCGATCTTGATGGCCAGCGGCACACGCTTGCCATGCAGTATTTCCAAGTCTTCGCGGCGTTGGCGAAGCGCGTCGAGCAATTGTTTGAGCGAATCACCGAATTGCAGACTGCGCAGTCCCGGCGTGTTGGGGGAACTGACGTTGACGGTGACATAGCTTGCCTGGTGATAAACCTTGTCCAGGCACATCAGGTAGTCGTCCTGGGCACGCTCGACCGGTGTATCGAAATTCTTGCCGATGTTGATACCCAAAATGCCTTTGAATCGCGCTGCATCGACCCGGTCCAGCAGCGCATCGACCCCATGGTTGTTGAACCCCATGCGATTGATGATGGCTTCGGCCTCAGGCAGGCGGAAGATACGCGGCTTCGGGTTGCCCGGCTGCGGCCTCGGCGTCACGGTACCCACTTCGACGAAGCCGAATCCCAGCTGGGACATTCCGCAGATCGCTTCGCCATTTTTATCCAGTCCGGCCGCCAGCCCCACCGGATTGGAAAAATCCAGGCCCATCACGCGCACCGGCAACGCGGCCGGCGTCTTGTTCAATAGCGCGTTGAGCCCCAGACGACCGCCTGCACCGATAAGATCGAGCGATAATTCATGGGACGTCTCGGGGGTGAACTTGAACAACAGCTGGCGAGCCAGGTTATACATACGCAGCCTAGATCCTGGAAAGTGTGGCGCGGGAGTATAGCAGGCAGGAGGATTCGTCAGCGGGGCGAAACGCAGTTCGACCACCCGCATCGCCCTTATTCGAGCGAGCGTTAATCGAGGCGGCGCAAGCGAATCAGCTGGCCCTCTGGAGCAAATTCCATCTCGAATGAACCAAACACGCCCGCACTTGTCAGAAAGGGTCGCAGATGATGGGCCGGTAAGCTGACATTTCTTCCTTCCCGGCTCTTGATCAGGATGCGATTGGCGCGCCCCTGGTAGACCGCCAACAGTTTTTCGGCGGGCAGCGCGATATCCAGCACGAGGCTTGGCATGGAGGCTCCTCATTGATCAGCTCAGCGATTTTGCCATATTGGCGCCCTGCGGAAGATACATCGCCGGTACCCGAATATCTCATCTTCGAGCAAAAGCTCGGCAAACACGGTGCACGGCCTCGCCCGCTCTGCCACACTTCGACCGTTGCCCCATGCGTTCATCCACAATGATGAGCTTGCCAGAGCCGATGCCACCCGTGACTTCCCGAATCTCCAGATTTGCCCAGCGCCTTGGGCTGACCGGCAAATCGCCGCGCCAGATTCTTGAGCACGCCAGCCAGATCCGATTGCCGTTCGCCCCGCTCTGCGAACCGGCACCGAGCATCTTCTGGAACGACGGACCGTGCCTGCAGCGATTCGTCGATCTCCCGAGAAGCGCCCTGTCCGGCCCGATACAGGAAGACAAGGCCCGAGCTCGCGCGGCTCTGATGCGACTCGTGCGTCAGGAGCAGAGCAGCCATCGGGCAATCGACCTGCGGCAGATCGACGGGCTCGGTGGCCAAAGCGCCGACGGAATGACCTATCCGACGTTCGAAGCCCTGGCTGCCACACCAGCTTGCCGTCAACTCCGCGTGATCAGCTACAAGGATTTCGTTCGGACCATCACCACCGCCCTGCCCGATTTTCTAGCTCGGGCTCCGATCGAGCTTCGTCAGGCCAGTTGGCTGGGCGAGCGCATTTATTGGACGGGCGAGCACCATGCCGAAGCCTTCGCCTGCGCCATCGCCTATGCGCGACTGCGTGGTCTGGAAGTGAGCCTGCCTTGCGAGCTGACCGACTACCGGCTCGACGCGGGCGGGCTGCATGCACTGGATAACGAATATCACGCCGTCACCATGCCAGCGCAGGCCTGGAATGATCGTGAATTCATGGGGCTATTGCTGGAAGCGAAGATCCCATACGCCCGCTTGACGCTCCTGCGCAACGCCAACAACACCGAATTACTCCTGCTAGACAAGCGACGGCCGGCCGCCAATGCGCTCGGCGAAGGACTGAAGCTGGCCGGAGCGCCAGACATGGTGCGTTATCTGCACCACCTGCCACAGATAACCCGTTTCCGCCTCGGCAACTAACCCGTACAAAGCGGACTAAACGTCGCCCTTATAATCACGGCGGCCATTCCATGGACGGGCCGCTGCGTAACCTCGAGGCCAATTGCACAACGCGAAACGCCGGTGCACACGACATGCACCGGCGTTTTAACGAGCGCCAGCTACCGGGCAGTCCGGCAGCTGACCGTTACTACGGTTGCGTGCTGTTCAGCGCCAGGTCCTGCAACTCGCGACCGGCGACGGCGTACATTGCGTAGTCGACACTGCTGGCGCCCTGCAACTCGACCAGCATCCGCCGCCAGCGCTGGACTTGATACTCACGCTGCTCCAGCCAGAGCTGAACCCGAGCATCCAGATCTTCCGGTGCGTCACTCATCTGCAGCACCGACACCGTGATCGCACGCTGCTGAGCATCGAGATCATCGCGGAAACTTTCCCGCGCCAGCGCCTGCCAGTTGTTCTCGACCGGAAGCGCGGTGATCTGCTGCAGATACCAGGGCAACTCCAGCGCGCCGCCGACGGCAAAATAGGCCGCGGCGACATCAGCCGGCGGCTGACCGGTCTTGTCGGCGGCTTCGAGGATTGGCAACAAGGTGTACAGGTGGTTGGTGCCAGCCACCATCCGCGCCAGCAGCTCAGGGACGCCTGCCTCGGTGTAACGCTCGTAACGGCCCTGCCACAACTCACGCGTACCGCCTTGGAGCAGCGCGTCGAGCTTCAGGCCAAGCGCCGCCACACGCGGCCCGAAATGAGCGATGTCACGCGCCGCGTCCAGCTCGTTGCGACGGTTGCGCAGGAACCAGCGGGTCGCACGGCGGCCCAGACGCATGAGTTCATTCATCAGATTGAGCTGCAGCTCGGCCGGCACCTTGTAATCCAGCGCTTCGATCTGGCGGAACCAGTGCGGCAGATGGAAGATGTCGCGCACGATCACATAGGCGCCAGCGACGTTCGCGGCGCTCAGGCCGGTGGCCTCTCTGAGGCGCTGCACGAATGTGATGCCCATGTTGTTGATCAGGTCGTTGGCGATCTGCGTGCTGACAATCTCGCGCTTGAGGCGATGCTGCAGCATCGGCTGACGATAACGCTCGCTCAGCAGCTGCGGGAACGCGCTTTCCATCTCTCTCGCCAGATAGGCATCGTCCGGCACGCGTGACTGCAGCAGCGCTTCCTTCAGATCGATCTTGCTGTACGAAATGAGCACCGACAGCTCGGCACGCGTCAGGCCCTTGCCCTGGTTCGCGCGCTCGGCCAGGGCCTCGTCGCTCGGTAGGAACTCCAGCGCGCGATCCAGCAACCCATCGGCTTCAAGGCCGGTAATCAACCGCTTGTACTCACTGCCACCTTCACGGGCACGGTGCTGCGCTTGCGACAGCGCCTGGGTCTGCTTGTAGTTGTCATGCAACACCAGCTCGGCCACCGCATCGGTCATCTCGAACAGCAGCTGATCGCGCTGCTTGCCGGTCATGTCGCCGGCGCTGACGATCTCATTGAGCAGGATTTTGATATTGACCTCATGGTCGGAGCAGTTGACCCCACCGGCGTTGTCGATGAAGTCGGTGTTCGAGGCACCACCGTGCAGGCCATATTCGACCCGCCCCAGTTGCGTGACACCCAGGTTGCCGCCTTCGCCAATCACTTTGGCCCGCACTTCGTTACCGTTGACGCGCAGCACGTCGTTGGCCTTATCGCCGACATCGGTGTGGCTCTCCATGCTGCTCTTGATGTAGGTACCGATACCACCGTTCCAGAGCAGATCAACCGGCGCCTTGAGCAATGCATGGATCAATTCGGCGGGTGTGAGCTGATCCGCGGCGATATCGAAACGCGCTTTCATCTGCGGAGTGATCGCGATGCGCTTGGCCGACCGCGAAAAGACGCCGCCGCCCGCTGAAATCAGCGAGATATCGTAATCGGCCCAAGACGAGCGCGGCAGATCGAACAGACGCTTGCGTTCGATGAAGCTGCGCGCCGCATCAGGATCGGGGTCGATGAAGATGTGCAGGTGGTTGAACGCTGCGACCATTTGCAGGGTTTCGGACATCAGCAAGCCGTTGCCGAAAACATCACCGGCCATGTCGCCGATGCCGATCACGCTGACCGGGTCGCGCTGAACATCGATGCCGCGTTCGCGGAAATGTCGCTGCACCGACACCCAGGCGCCCCTGGCGGTGATCCCCATTTTCTTGTGGTCGTAACCCGCCGAGCCGCCGGAGGCGAAGGCATCGCCCAGCCAGAAGTCATAGTCGGCGGCGATGCCGTTGGCTATGTCGGAAAAAGTCGCGGTGCCCTTGTCGGCCGCCACCACCAGATAGGGATCGTCTTCGTCATAACGCAACACGTTGACCGGCGGGACGACGTTGCCGTCCTTGAGGTTGTCCGTGATATCCAGCAAGCCGCTGATGAAAATTCGGTAGCAGGCGATTCCTTCGGCCAACACCTCGTCGCGCGAGCCACTTGTCGGCAGCCGGCGCGGAACGAAGCCCCCCTTTGCGCCGCCCGGCACGATGATCGCGTTTTTCACCTGCTGCGCCTTCACCAGGCCCAGCACCTCGGTGCGGTAATCCTCTTCACGATCCGACCAGCGCAGCCCACCACGCGCCACCTTGCCGCCACGCAGATGCACGCCTTCGACCCGAGGCGAGTAGACGAAGATCTCGAATTTCGGCGCCGGCCGCGGCATCTCTGGAATCGAGCGGGGATCGAGCTTGAAACTGAAATAGCTTTTCAATTTCCCGCTGGCATCGGTCTGGTAGAAGTTGGTCCGCAGCGTCGCCTTGATCAGGGCCAGGTAGCGCCGCAGGATGCGGTCTTCGTTCAGGACCGCGACATCATCCAGCGCGGTGACAATGGCCTGTTCCAGGCGTGCCTGCTTGTCGGCCAGATCCTCTTCGCCGAGCTTGCGCGCCAGATAGAAGCGCATCTTGAACAGGCGCACCAGCTCACGGGCGATGTCGGTGTGATTGAGCAGTGCGCTGGCGATGTAACCCAGATCGAAGCCCATGCGGATCTGCTTGAGATAGCGCCCATAGGCGCGCAGTAGCGCCACCTCACGCCAGGTCAGGCCGGCTGTCAGCACCAGTCGGTTGAAGGCATCGTTTTCAGCCTGGCCGTTGTGGATGGCGATGAAGGCATCCTGCAGCGGCTCGTTGATCTCCATAAGGTCGATTTCCAGACCTTCGGCGTAGGTAAAGGCGAAATCGTGAATCCAGTATTCGCGCCCACCCTTGTGCCGCAGATGGAAGGGGAACTCGCCAAGCACCCGCAGGCCAAGGTTTTCCAGGATGGGCAACATGTCCGACAGCGGCAGCGGCGTGTTCAGGTGGTAGAGCTTGCAATGCAGGCGATTCTCGGCTGCGGTAATCGGCTGATAGAAGCTCATCACCAGCGGCCGCTCTTCGCTCAGGCTCAGCACGTGCTGCATGTCCACCGCCGCCGAATGCGGAGCGAAGCGTTCGCGGTAGCCGGCCGGGAAACCCCTAGGGAAATCAGCGAGGATGCCGGTGCCCTGCCCCTCGCCGAAGCGCTCGATTACCACGCTGGAATAATCGTCCTGCCAGGTGCGACAGGCCTGTACGACTTCCCGCTCCAGTTGAGCCGCATCGAACTGCACCTGCTTGCTCGGATCCACACGCAGCAGAAACTGCACGCGAATCAGCACGGATTCGGAAAAGTACGTGGAGAACTCGCAGCCGCTGGCTTCTAGCCGATCCATCAGCACCTGCTGGATGCGCAACCGCGTTTCGGTCGAATAGCTGTCACGCGGGACGTAGGCCAGGCAGTAGCAGAAACGCCCATAAGGGTCGGTGCGCAGGAACAGCCGCAGCTTGTTCCGCTCCTGGATCTGCACGATGGCGATCGCGGTGTCGAACAGCTGGTCGAGCGTCATCTGGAACAGCTCATCGCGCGGCAGCACTTCGAGCACCTGGATCAGCTCCTTGGCCAGATGCGCCGAATCGTCGAAGTGAGAGCGCTCAACCACCTGCGCGACCTTGCTGCGGATATAGGGAATCCGCCGCACGCTCTGGGTGTAGACCGAGGAGGTGAACAGCCCGAGGAAACGACATTCCTTGACTACCCGCCCCTGCTCGTCGAACTCGCGGATGGAAACGAAATCGGGATAGGCCGGGCGATGCACTCGGCTCGGCGTCGCAGCCTTGGCGAACGACAGCAGCAGCGGCTCGCGTAAATAGGCCAGGGCCGGCGACATGATCAGCTGATCGCTTTCCTCCAACCCGATGCGCAGCGTGCGTGACAAACCCAACAGTGACGACTCGTCATACACGATGCGTCCGCCTTCGCCCTGGTCCACCACGGTGAATTCTTCATAGCCGAGAAAGGTGAAGTGGTCATCGGCGAGCCAGCGCATGAAATCCATGATCTCCGCCAGTTGCCCGTCGCCGACGTGCTGCGGCAATGCGCTCAGTCGGGCGTAATGTTCCTCGGCCTTGGCCTTCATGGGCGGAAAGTCGTTCACGGTAATACGCACGTCGGCGAGCACCGCATGCAGCGACTGTTCCAGTTCGCGCAAGGCAGCGGCGCTGGCGCAGCGGTCTATCTCGACGAAAATCAACGACTCGGCCTTGCTGTCCTCGGCAGAGCGCCCTTTAGGCAGCAGCTCGATCAGACTGCCATCGGCGTTCCGGCGAACCTGCAGCACGCTGTTCTGCAGCGTATGAATCGCATAACCACGGCGGGTCAGCTCCATCCGTACCGAGTCCACCAGGAACGGCATATCCGGATGCAGCACCTCGACCACACTATGGGTCGACTGCCAACCGTGCTTCTCGTAGTCAGGATTGAAGACATGAACCTCTGGACTGGCCGGATCGAAACGCTCCAACAGACGCCAACTGGCAAGTGTCGAACCGACGAGATCGGTCATGCGTCGCTGGGTGAGTTCGGGCAGGGCGACAATTCCGAAGAACTGCTCGGCGAAAAGTCCTACTTGTGGCAGGAGTCTCTCGTCGACATGCTGCGCCAGGGCCACTTGCAGTTGTTGCTGAAAGTCGGCTTTGCTGGCAGCGGTAAAGAACGCCATTGGTTCGCTCCATTCTGGCTTGAGATTCAGTTAAGGCAGTCGCGGCACCAGACTGGCAACGCAACGTTCAAGTTCAACGGTAGTTCAGCAGACAAGGATTGCATCAATATCAGCCTGCCCGATCTGGCGAGCCATGGCTCTGCCAGGCAGTCTCCAATGCGTTGGTACCTCCTGAGGCGACGAAGTTGCCGAGCCGCGCATAGCTCGCTCCCCGGCAAATGAATTAAAGTCGCGACGTCGAGCGCCCCCGCCCCGACATTCCCAGCAGAAGAGCTCAGCGATGGTCCACCGTGAAGCAATAGTCGCCTTGCGACAGTTCCTTTCAACCCAGATCCTCGGCCAGGAACGGCTGATCGAGCGGTTGCTGATCGCTTTGCTGGCCGACGGGCATCTGCTCGTCGAAGGCGCTCCGGGCCTGGCCAAGACCCGCGCGATCAAGGAGCTGGCCGGTGGCCTGGAGGCCGAATTCCATCGCATTCAGTTCACCCCGGACCTGCTTCCGGCCGACATCACCGGCACGGAAATCTACCGCCCGGAAACCGGCAGCTTCGTTTTTCAGCAAGGCCCGATCTTTCACAATCTGGTGCTGGCCGACGAAATCAATCGCGCCCCGGCAAAGGTCCAGTCGGCGCTGCTCGAAGCCATGGCCGAGCGCCAAGTCAGCGTTGGCCGCAGCACCTACGACCTGTCACCGCTGTTTCTAGTAATGGCCACGCAGAACCCCATCGAGCAGGAGGGCACGTACCCACTGCCGGAAGCGCAGCTCGACCGCTTTCTGATGCACGTGAAGCTGGGCTTTCCCGATGCCTCGGTGGAGCGCCGCATCCTTCAGCAGGCTCGTGGCGAGGCCATTAACGGCGAAACTCCTCCGGAACACCGCGTCTCGCAGCAAGCCATCTTCGCTGCGCGCAAGGAAATCCTCGGCCTGTACATGGCCGATGCGGTGGAGGAATACCTGGTGCAGCTGGTCATGGCGACCCGCACGCCCGCCAAATTCGATGCCGAACTGGCCGGCTGGATCGCTTATGGCGCCAGCCCGCGCGGCTCGATCTCGCTGGACCGCTGCGCCCGCGCCCACGCTTGGCTGGCGGGCCGCGATTTCGTCAGTCCGGAAGACATCCAGGCCATGCTGTTCGATGTGCTGCGCCACCGGCTGATCCTCTCGTTCGAAGCGGAAGCCGCCGGCATCGATCAGGATCGAGTGCTGCAACGCATCCTCGACGTGGTCGCGGTGGCCTGATGCAACCCTCGCCATCGCCTGGCAGCGACGCGACGCCCTTCCAGGGCGCGGGCATTCGCGTGAGCCTGGCCGAGTTGATCGACATGCGTCACCGCGTCAGGGAAGTCCCGCTGTTCTCCAGCCCGCATCGACGCAGCTCGCTGGTCGGCCTGCATCACTCCAAGCTCCGCGGGCGCGGCGTGGATTTCGACCAGGTGCGCATCTATCAGGCGGGCGACGATGTGCGCACCATCGACTGGCGGGTAACGGCTCGCACCCAGGAGCCCCATACCAAGCTGTTCCACGAGGAGCGCGAACGGCCCATTTACATCCTTGTGGAACAGAGCCCCCGGTTGTTCTTCGGCAGCGGTCTGGCCTTCAAATCGGTACTCGCCGCCCAGGCTGCCAGCCTGGTCGGCTGGGCCGCGCTGAGTCACAACGACCGCGTCGGCGGCTTGGTTTTTGGCTGTGGCGAGCAGCACGAGGTAAAGCCTCGGCGCAGCAAGCAGAGCCTGCTGCAGCTGCTCGATCGTCTGGCCCGCGCCAACGCCAACCTGAATACCGACCAGAATTGCGATGCCGACGCGTTCGGCATGGCACTCAGGCGCGCCCGCGAAGTGCTGCGTCCCGGCAGCCTGGCGGTGATCGTCTGCGATGAGCGCACCCTGAGCGATGCCGCCGAACAACAGCTGACCTTGCTGGCCCGCCATGTCGACCTGTTGCTGATTCCGGTGTTCGATCCGCTCGACCATGCCCTGCCCGCTGCCGGTCTGCTGCGCTTCGCCCAGTCCGGCGCACGGCTGGAGCTGGACAGCCACGACGCCGCCATACGCCAGGCCTACCGAAGCCAGGGCGAAGCTCGCACCGCTCGGTGGCGCCGCCTGGCAGATCGCCTGCGATTGCCGTTGATGCCGCTCGACGCCCATCGCGAGTTGATCGAACAGCTGCGTGAACACCTCAGCGTGCAGCATCCGGGGGCGCCCCGATGAGTTCGCTCGATCAACTCGAACCCCTTATGGCTCCTGCTCCGATAAGCGCCTGGCCACCCGCGCCCGGCTGGTGGTTTCTCGCCGCATTGCTGCTCAGCCTCGTTCTGCTCGTACGCCTACGCCCCTGGCAGCGTTGGAAGCGAGACGACACGACCGAAGCCGAGCCGCCACTCGAACCTCAACGACAGATCGCCCTCGACGAACTTGCACAGCTGAACAAACCCTACGGAGGCCAGCCGGCCAACCATTGGCTGCAGCAGCTCAACGCGCTGCTCAAGCGCCTCTGCCGAACCCGTTATCCGGACGCCCACCCGCATACGCTCAGCGGGCGGGCCTGGCTGGCGTTTCTCGACAATCGCTGCCCGGCGGCTGGCCTGACGCGCTGGATGGTGTTGGTTGAAGGCGTCTATCGCGCCGAATGCCGACTGGACGACAAGGCTATCCAGGGACTGGAGCAGGCTGTGCAAATCTGGATTCGCAAACATGTTTGATCTGGCATGGCCGTGGGTCTTCCTGCTGCTGCCGCTGCCCTGGGTACTGCGCTGGCTGTTGCCCGCCGCCGACAGTGGCGATGCGGCCTTGAAGGTCAGCTTTCTCGACGACCTGGAGGCACTGGCCGGTCGCCGCGCCATGGTCACGCTGCCGGCGTGGCGCCAGCAACTTCCGTATCTGCTGGTCTGGTTGCTGCTGCTGTTCGCCGCTGCCAGGCCGCAATGGCTCGGCGAGCCGTTACCGCTGCCCACCAGTGGCCGCGACCTGCTACTGGCGGTGGATGTTTCCGGATCGATGGACTACCCCGACATGCAATGGCAGGGCGAGGAAATCAGCCGGCTCGAATTGGTCAAGCACCTGCTCGGGGACTTCATCATCGAGCGGCGCGGCGACCGCGTCGGGCTGATCCTGTTCGGCAGCCAGGCCTATTTGCAGGCTCCGCTGACCTTCGACCGGCAAACCGTGCGCACCTGGCTCGACGAGGCGGCGATCGGCATCGCCGGCGGCAACACGGCGATTGGTGATGCCATAGGTCTGGCGGTCAAACGGCTGCGTGAACGTCCAGCGGACAGCCGGGTACTGGTACTGATTACTGACGGCGCCAACAACGGCGGCGAGATCGAGCCGCTACTGGCTGCTCGCCTGGCTGCAGCGCAAGGCATCAAGGTGCATACCATTGGCATCGGCGCCGACGCGGAAAGCGGCGGCGTGCTGCAGCGTTTCGGCTTCAATGTCGGCGCCGAACTGGACGAACCGACGCTGCGGGCAATCGCTGAACAAACCGGTGGCGAATACTTCCGCGCGCGTTCGAGCAGTGAATTGGCAGCCGTCGGCGCGGCACTCGATCAGCTCGAACCCGCCGCGCAACAACCAACCCAGGCACGCGTCGCCGATGCGCTCTATGTCTGGCCATTGTCCGCCGCTTTGCTGATCAGCCTGCTGCTGGTGGCCAACAGTCTCTGGCATTCCTCACTGCAACGCCTGTTCTGGCGTGGAGAGCGGCCGTGATGGAGTTTTTGCCGCAGCTACTTCGACCCTTCTGGTTACTGATCCTGCCGTTGCCGATCTGGCTGCTGTGGCGGCTCTGGCATCGCCAGCGGCAGATCGGCCGCTGGCAACGCCTGTTGCCCGAAGCATTCCATGCCGCCTTGCTGACCCGCGGCAGGCTGCGCAACAGCCGACGCCCCTGGCTGGTGCTCGGCGCGGCCTGGCTGCTTGCCTGTCTGGCGCTGCTCGGACCGAGTTGGCAGCAGGCCGAGCAGCCGAGCCTGTCGCGTGCCGATCCGCTGGTGGTGCTGCTCGACACCACGCCTGCCATGCTCGCCGCCGACGTTCGGCCCACCCGTCTAGAACAAGCCAAACACGAGATCCTCGATCTGTTGCAGACCCGCCAGGATGCACAGACCGCAGTGGTGGCGTTCGCCGGCAGCGCCCACACGCTGGTGCCGCTGACCAACGATATCGCCACGACCCAGAATCTGCTGGATGCCCTCCAGCCCGAGCTGATGCCTGAGGCGGGTCACCGAGCGGATCTGGCCGTTGCCCATGGCCTCGACTTGCTCGTTCAGGGTGGCCATGAACGTGGCCGGTTGTTGCTGATCGGTAGCCAGCTGGATGAACGGGAGCGCTCCGCGATCGCCACGCTATTGGAGGACAGTTCCGTACAACTGCTGATACTGGGCATCGGCACCGAGCAAGGCGCGCCGATCGCCCGCGAAGACGGCAGTTTTATGAAGGATGACAACGGCGCCATTCTGATTCCAAGGCTCGATGACAATGGTTTACGCCGCTTCGCCAGCGAAATCGGCGGGCGCTATCAGCAGGCGCGGCTCGATGAAAGCGACTTGCATGCGCTGGGATTACTGGCGCGCACCGGCGAGATCGTGACCCGAGACGACACCACTCGCCTCAGCGCCTGGCTTGATCAAGGGCATTGGCTGCTGCTGCCGTTGCTGTTGCTGGCCGCCTGTGCCGGTCGCCGCGGCTGGTTGTTCTGCCTGCCGTTGATCCTCTTCATGCCGCAACCGGCCAACGCATTGAGCATGCAGGACCTGTGGTTGCGCCCGGATCAGCAAGGCATGCGCCTGCTCGAATCCGAACGTCCCGCCGAAGCCGCAGAGCGCTTCGAAAACCCGCAATGGCGAGGCTACGCTCTTTACCTGGCCGACGATTTTTCCGGTGCCGCCGAGCAGTTCGGTAAGGGCGATACTGCCGCGGACCATTACAACCGGGGTAACGCACTGGCGCGCAACGACGAGCTGGAAGCGGCGATCGAAGCCTATGATCAAGCATTGGCGCTCGACCCGGCGCTGGAACACGCCCACCGCAACAAATCCACCGTCGAAGAAATCCTGCGCCAGCGCCAGCAACAGGCGCAGCAGGAGAAAGCACCTGACGACCAGCATGTCCAGGATGCGTCGCCCGATGCCGAGCAAAAGCCTTCGACCAGCGGCTCGGCGGCCAGTCGACCCGAAGCCACCGAGCAGGTCGACGCGGATGAAGCCAGCGATGACGGCGAAACCGCAAACACCACACCCACCGCGACGCCGGAACCGATAGAGCAGAACGAGACGGATGAGTTACTTGCTCAGTCCCAGGACGGCTCGCTCGATCCCGAGCAGGATCAGGCGATGGACCAATGGCTGCGCAAGATTCCCGACAACCCCGGCGAGTTGCTGCGCCGCAAATTCCTCTACGAACAACGCAAGCGCCAGGAAACGATTAGATGACGCGGCTGATGACACTGGTGTTTTTGCTCCTGCTCGGCTGCCAGGCGAGCGCCGCTGCGCTGGTCGCTCGGGTCGATCGCACCCAGCTGAGCCTGGATGAAACCGTCGAGTTGACACTTGAGACGGGGGATATCACGGCCTTCGGCAGACCGAACCTGCAGCCGCTCGATGGCCTGTTCAAAGTCTTCGACAGCCGCCAGGTCAACCAGCTGTCCGGTGCCAATGGCGAGGCACGCACCATCACGCAGTGGCTGATCACACTTCAGCCGCTACAGACCGGCTACGTGGTGATTCCGCCATTGCAGCTGGGCGACTGGCGCAGCGAACCCATCACGCTGCATGTGAGCGAGCCTGGGAACGAAGGCAGCGACACGCTTGCGCCAATATTCATCGACTCCAGCCTCGACCAGGACAGCGTCTACGTCCAGGCGCAAGTCGTGCTGACCCTGCGCATTTACCATTCCGTGTCGCTCTACGACGACAGCACGCTGTCGCCCTTGCAGATGAGCGATGCGCTGGTCGAGCGGCTTGGCGAGCCGCGTACTTACGAAAAAGACATCAACGGTATTCGTCACGGCGTCATCGAGATTCGCTATGCGCTGTTCCCGCAGAAAAGCGGCACGTTGAGCATTCCCGCGCAGCTGTTCAGTGCGACCACCGTGGCGTCGAACGGTGCCTTTTACGGCTCTCGCTTCGGCAAATCCACCCAGGTCAAATCTCCTGAGATTCCTCTGGAGGTCAAAGCCAAGCCGGCCGAATATCCCGCCGATGCGCCCTGGCTTCCGGCGACCAATCTGACCCTGGTCGAAGCCTGGAGTCCGCAACCGCAGGACGCACAGCTGGGCGAGGCCTTGACGCGCAGCCTGATGCTGAAGGCCGAAGGCCTGTCCAGCACTCAGTTGCCACCGCTCGAATCGCCGCCGGTGGCTGGACTGCGGCGTTATCCCGACCAGCCAAGCCTGAACGACGAGGTCACCGACAAGGGCGTCAGCGGCAGCCGTGAGCAGCGCGAGGCGCTCGTTGCGACAGGCGCCGGGGAATATGTACTGCCAAGCGTAGAGCTGGTCTGGTGGAACACCGTGGAAGATCGACTGGAACGCAGCACCTTGCCCGAGCGGATGCTTCAGGTATCAGAAAACCCTGAATTTCAACATGCACCGATCGAGCATCCAGACACGCCTCAGGCGCAGACCGAAACACGGCTATGGCCGTGGCAGCTGAGCAGTGCAGTGCTGGCCCTGACCACCCTGCTCGGCTTCGGCCTGTGGCTGCGGGCACGCAGCCAGCCAGCGGTGATTCGCACGGTACAGAGCGGTCCGACACCGCGCAGCCTGCTCGACGACCTCAAGCGCGCCTGTCTGGCTAACGACACCCAGGCGACCCGCCACGCGCTCGACGCCTGGGCACGTCAGCAACCCGAGACGCTGGCGGACATGGCTGCACGCTTCGTTCCGCTGTCCGATGCACTGGATGGCTTGAACGGCGCGCTCTACAGCGAGACCGGCCAGCGCTGGCAAGGCGAGGCGCTATGGCAGGCCATCCAGAATCTGCCGACTGCTCAACCGACCATCACCGAGGCGGAAGCCGGCGCCTTGCCACCGCTGTATCCACGCTAAAGCTCGCAGAGCAGCAGTTAACGTGTGACCCGCCGCTTGAACCGCGAGCGGGCAGGTCGTCATTCCCTTTGGCATGTGGCTTGCTTCGTCAGGCACATGATCTCTCAGCGCATTAGCCGCCTCCGGCGGCGATCCGCGCGTCCAGCATGTCGAAGGCCCGTCCGTATGACTCATCCCAACACGCCGCCACGGCCCGATCCATTGGCCTGGGTCACGGGCAGCGATGCACCGGAAAAGCACGTCGTCAATCTCGGCTTCATGGCCCTGACCGATGCCGCATCGCTGATCGTTGCCGCCACGCAAGGCTTTGCTCAACCCTACGGCTTGACCCTCAATCTGCAACGGCAAACGTCCTGGTCGAATATTCGCGACAAGCTGATCGAAGGTGAGCTGGACGCCGCCCATGGTCTGTACGGCCTGATCTATGCCGTGCATCTGGGTATCGGCGGCAGCGCGCCGATAGACATGGCGGTGCTCATGGGGCTAGCGCAGAACGGCCAGAGCATCAACTTGTCCAGCACGCTCAAGACGTCTGGCGTGACCGATCCCGAAGCGCTCAACCGCAGCGTGCGCCAGAGCGGTGCAAAACTCGTTCTGGCGCAGACCTTTCCCACCGGCACGCATGCCCTCTGGCTGTACTACTGGCTGGCCGCCCAAGGCATCCATCCACTGAACGACGTACATACGCTGGTGGTGCCGCCTTCGCAAATGGTGGCGCACCTGCAAGCAGGTCGCATCGATGGCTTCTGCGCTGGCGAACCCTGGGGCGCCCAGGCAATCCGGGAAGACCTGGGCTTCACCCTGGCCACCAGCCAATCGATCTGGCCCGACCATCCGGAAAAGGTGCTGGGCTGCACGCGCGCCTTCGTCGAGCAATATCCCAACACTGCCCGCGCGCTGGTCATGGCAATTCTCGAAGCCAGCCGTTTCATCGACGAGAGCCAGGAGAATCGACGCAGCACCGCGCAGTTGATCGCCGGCAGCGGCTACGTCGATGCACCGGTGGCAGCCATCGAGCCGCGTTTCCTCGGCCAGTATGAAGATGGCCTGGGGCGCGCCTGGCAGGACAGCCACCCGTTGCGCTTCTTCGGCAATGGCGAGGTGAACATGCCCTACCATTCCGACGGCCTCTGGTTCATGACCCAACTGCGCCGCTGGGGCCTGTTGCGTGAAGATCAGGACTATCTGGCCGTTGCGCAGAAGGTGCAGCAAACCAGCCTCTACCGCGATGCGGCGACGGCATTGAACATTCCCGTGCCGGACTCGGTCATGCGCAGCGCCGTGCTGATGGATGGCAGTCGCTGGAACGGCAACGATCCGGCGGCTTATGCGCGCAGCTTCGCCTTGCATGCTCTAACGGATACCGCCGTGCTCTCTGAGCCGAGCTAGGGGAGAAAGCCATGCTTCGCGTCCTTCTGATCGACGATACGCCCCGCAAGGTCGGTCGCCTGCGCGCCGCGCTGATGGAAGCCGGCTTCGAGGTGATCGAGGAATCCGGCCTGACCATTGATATGCCCGAACGGGTCGAAGCGATTCGCCCCGACGTAGTGCTGATCGACACCGACTCACCAGGCCGAGACGTGATGGAGCAAGTGGTGATGGTCAGCCGCGATCAGCCGCGGCCCATCGTGATGTTCACCGACGACGACAACCGCGATGCCATGCGCCAGGCGATTCGCGCTGGTGTCAGCGCCTATATCGTCGAAGGCATCCAGGCCCAGCGTCTGAAACCCATCCTCGACGTGGCCATGGCCCGCTTCGAAAGCGATCAGGCGATTCGCGCGCAACTGCAGGCGCGCGATCAGCAGCTGATCGAACGCAAGCGCATCGAACTGGCCAAAGGCATGCTGATGAAGATGCGCGACTGCAACGAGGAAGACGCCTACACCCTGATGCGCCGCCAGGCCATGAGCCGCCAGCAGAAGCTGATTCAGGTGGCCGAACAGATCATCGCGATGAACGAATTGCTTGGCCAGTGAAGTTACCGGGCCGTAGGGTGCGCGGAGCGCACCCTACAAAGCATCCGCTACAAGGCCGAAGACTTGCGGGCCGTCACCGCAGAACGTGCCCTCCAGCTGTCCGATGATGGCCTGGATGCGTGCAATTCCTCCCCCATGTTACCGGGCCCGTAGGGTGCGCTCCGCGCACCGCAGGGCACCAAGTGCTGATGCGCGGAGCGCACCCTCAAAGCATCCGCTACAAGGCTGCAGGCTTGCAGGACATGCCTTCCAGCCGCCCCGTGATGCCCTAGAATGCGCGCCATTCCTCCTCGACCGAGCACACCATGGCCCGCCTGACCTTGCAGTTTCCCGAAGACCAGTTCTGCTTCACCACGCAACTGACCGTACGCATCACCGACATCAACGCCGCCAACCATCTGGCCAACGATTCGATGATCTCGATGATTTCCGAAGCCCGCGCGCGCTTTCTGTTTGCCTACGGCATCGCTGAATCTCGCAAGGACGGCAGCGGCATCATCGTCACCGACCTCGCCACTACCTACAAAGCCGAAGCCCATGCGCGTGACGTGCTGCTGTTCGAAGTCGGCGTGATGGATTTCAACCGCTATGGTGGCGACATCATCTTCCGCATTACCCGGCCCGCCGACGGCACCCTGATCGCCATGGCCAAATCCGGTTTCGTTTTCTATGACTATCTGAACAAGCGCGTCGTGCCGATGCCCAGCGAGTTCGACGCGAAGTTCCCCAAGGCTAACCGCATCGGCTGAAAACGCCCCACTTCGAAGCACGACACACCTGAGGTGCGCCCATTTCGCTCGGCAGCGAAGCCCTGACCTGCGCGCGAAGCCGCTAAACGTCAGGCTTCGACTCTTGGCACAACCAATGCTTAGTGCACATCAGGTAGCCAAAGGCGGTTACTCACAGACATGACAAAGGCGTCGCGTTGCCCCGTCGAGACTGACGGCGGTTTCGCGGCGCTTTTTCGTTTGCTCCAGGGATCGGGGCGCGATGGCAACGACCCAGCCATTCGCAACAGCTTCGAGCGCGCAGCCGGATCGGCTGGGCAGTCACCGCATGGCCGCCGCCTATTTCGGCGCGGCGGTTACACCGTCTAGTGAGGTATTCAATGAATACGAGTTTCTGGAAAGCCGGCCATACGCCGACGCTCTTCTCCGCCTTTCTCTATTTCGATCTGAGTTTCATGGTCTGGTACGTGCTCGGCCCGATGGGCGTGCAGATCGCTGCTGATCTCGGGCTGACCACGCAGCAGCGTGCCTTCATGGTGGCTACACCCATTCTCTCCGGCGCCGTTCTGCGTCTGGTGCTGGGTATGCTGGCCGACCGCACCTCACCGAAGGCAGCTGGGCTGTTCGGCCAGATCGTGGTGATCGCCGCGCTGTTCGTGGCCTGGCTCCACGGCGTCCACAGCTATGAGCAAGCGCTGCTGCTCGGGCTGTTCCTCGGCATGGCAGGTGCCTCGTTCGCCGTCGCGCTGCCGTTAGCGTCACAGTGGTATCCGCCGCAGCATCAGGGCAAGGCCATGGGTATCGCCGGTGCCGGCAACTCCGGGACCGTCCTTGCAGCATTGTTTGCACCTGTGCTGGCAACGATGTTCGGCTGGAGCAACGTGTTCGGCCTGGCGCTGATCCCGCTGGTACTGACCCTGATCATCTTCGCCAGCGTCGCCAAGAACGCACCGAACCGTCCCGCGCCGAAGTCCTTCGCCGACTACATGAAGGCGTTGGGTGACCGCGATAGCTGGTGGTTCATGTTCTTCTACAGCGTGACGTTCGGCGGCTTCCTCGGACTGGCCAGCACCCTGCCCGGCTACTTTCACGACCAGTACGCGTTCGACCCGGTCAAGGCCGGCTACTACACCGCTGCCTGCGTGTTCGCTGGGAGCTTGTTGCGGCCGCTGGGTGGCGCGCTGGCCGACCGTATCGGCGGCATCCGCTCGCTGCTGGTGATGTATACCGTGACGGCCATCTGCCTGTTCATCGTTGGGTTCAATCTGCCGAGCTCGACGGCCGCATTGGCGTTGTTCGTCGTCGCCATGCTCAGCCTCGGTGCCGGCAACGGCGCGGTGTTCCAGTTGGTGCCGCAGCGCTTCAACAAGGAAATCGGCGTGATGACCGGGCTAGTCGGCATGGCCGGCGGCATAGGGGGCTTCCTGCTCACAGCCGGCCTGGGCGCCGTCAAGCAGGCCACAGGCGACTATCAGCTGGGCCTCTGGCTGTTCGCCAGCCTGGGTGCGCTGGCCTGGTTCGGCCTCTATGGTGTCAAGCGTCGTTGGAGAACCACCTGGGGGTCGGCGGCAATGACAGTGGCAAGGGTATAAAAGAAGCAGCTGGAAGCTGGAAGCGTTGCATTTAACTTCTAGCTTCGAGCTTCGAGCTAAACCTGATCGATTCGGATCGACTTATGCGCCTTCAACTCTCCTTCGGCGAAGCCACCGCAACCGGCCCGCGTGCAGAAAATCAGGACGCACTGCGTATCGTCACGCCGACGCTAGGCCTTGCGGCAAGCAAGGGTGCGCTGTTCGCTATCGCCGACGGTGTCAGCCAGTGCGCGGACGGCGGCCTGGCGGCGCGGACAACTCTGCAGGCATTGGCGACCGATTACTACGCCACACCGGAAACCTGGACCGTCGCGCAGTCGCTCGATCGAGTACTGGTTGCCCACAATCGCTGGCTGCAAGCCAACGGTGGCGGGCAGCCGTTGCTGACGACATTGACCGCACTGGTGCTGCGTGGCCGTCGCTTCACCCTCGCCCATGTTGGCGACTGCCGGGCTTATCGCTGGTATGACGGCCAGCTACAGGGGCTGAGCGAAGACCATGTGTGGGACCAGCCGAACATGCAGCACGTGCTCAAGCGTGCCATGGGCCTGGATCAGCATCTGGTGGTGGATTACCTCGACGGCGAACTACGGCTCGGCGAATCCTTCGCGCTGCTCAGCGACGGCGTCTGGGCCAGCATCGCCGAGGATGATATCCGGAACGTTCTTAGCGCCGAGCCAGATCTATCCAGCGCAACCAGAACGCTGGTCGATCTCGCGCACCAGAGCGGCAGCCAAGACAACGCCAGCGTCCTGCTGCTGCGGGTCGACGAACTCCCGGAAGCGGCGCTTGCCGATTCGCTCGCTCAGCTGGCCGATTGGCCGTTGCCACCCAGATTGCGGCTCGGCCAGACATTCGAAGGCTGGACCGTCGAGGCGTTGCTGGCCGAGTCGCGCCAGTCGCTGGTCTACCGGGTGCGCGATCAACAGGGTCAGCCCTGGCTGCTCAAGACCTTGCCGCCGAGCCGGGCTGACGAACCCGAAGCCGGACCAGCCCTGCTGCAAGAGGAATGGTTTCTGCGCCGAGTCGCCGGTCGTCATTTCCCCGAGCTCCACGACCTGCCCCAACGTCAACACCTTTACTACGTGCAGCGCGAATACAGCGGCCAGACGCTCGCCCAGCGCTTCAAGCAGCAAGGCCCGATGTTGCTGGTCGACTGGCTGCAGTTGGCGCCGCGCCTGATCCGCGCACTGGGCATGTTGCATCGACGCAACATCCTGCACCGCGACATCAAACCGGAAAATCTCCACCTGGACGACGCGGACGAGCTGCGCCTGCTGGATTTCGGTCTGGCCTATTGTCCGGGCCTCTCGCAGGATTCGCCGCACAAGCTGCCAGGTACGCCGAGTTTTATCGCACCCGAAGCCTTCAGTGGCGTGGAGCCGAGCCGGGAACAGGACCTCTACGCAGCAGGCGTCACGCTCTACTACCTGCTCACCGGGCGCTATCCCTACGGTGAGATCGAGGCTTTCCAGCGTCCCCGTTTCGGTACGCCGGTATCGGCCAGCCGCTATCGACCTGACTTACCCCAGTGGCTGGATGAAATGCTCAGACGCGCAGTTGCGGCCGAGCCCACGCAGCGCTTCGAAACAGCGGAAGAGTGGCTGCTGGTACTGGAACAGGGCGAGCGCCTGGCAAGCAACGCGCCGACGCGGCCATTGCTCGAGCGAGAGCCATTGAAGGTCTGGCGCGGCCTCGCCCTGTTCTCTCTGCTGCTGAATCTGGTGCTGCTGGTGTGGCTGGCCAAAGGCGACTAAGCGATTGGCGGCTCACCGCCGAACGATCAGGCCTTGGCGCGCGATACGCGTCAGCTCGCGCACGCACTCCTCAAGCCGTTCGCCGCTCGGGGACTGAATGACTGCCAGATCGAAACTGTTCGTGGCGAAATGCGCCAGCGATTCATCAGCACCTGTGAACTGAACGAGAAAAGCGCGTGGCTTTCCCCAGCGCTTTGGCCAACCGTCCAGATAGCGCAACAGCGACGGTTGATGATTACCGCCAAGGAGAATTTTCGGATTGCTGCGGACCAGCCCGCTGGTGATGGGGGCCAAACGTAGACAGGTGCGTTGCGATGCATTCATGAAAGATATCCCGCCTCGAGGATTCCGCTGGGCAGCGGTGGGAGGCGACACCGAACCAGCGCTTTAGCGGTATTTCGAAGCCTTCGGCTCCAGGCGCCCCGCAAGTAGCTGACTAAATCGGCGCATGAGGCGAAACAATAAAAAGCGGCACGGGTGCTGTCAACGGCGAATTTTCCGCGTGCTAGGCAGTTTGGCTGCACCAGTGCTGCACGGCGCGCATCATAGCGGTGCAAAAACACCGCCTCAGCATTCCCCGTCGCTGACGCGAAGCGCCGGAAAACAAGCGAACACAGGATTGGCACAGCCCCTGCATTGTCAGGAGCAACATCAAGCCGGGTCTTCAACGTGGAGGGCCGGGCTCCGAATACGGAACAAGGACAAAGGCGTCCTCACCGGGTAACTGGTGGGGGCGCCTTTTTCGTTGACGCCCAGCCCGCGCGGAGAACGGTATGAAAAAACTCAGACTCGTAATGATCGGCAATGGCATGGCCGGGGTTCGTACCCTGGAGGAACTGCTCAAGCTCGCCCCCGATCTCTACGACATCACGGTATTCGGTGCCGAGCCCCATCCCAATTACAACCGTATCCTGCTTTCGCCCGTATTGGCCGGCGAGCAGACCTTCGAGGAGATCGTGCTCAACGACCTCGACTGGTATGCGAAGAACGGCATCCGCCTGTTACTCAACCGCAAGGTGATTCAGATCGACCGGATCAGGCGTCGGGTCATAGCCGAAGACGGCAGCGAAGCCGAGTATGACCGCCTGCTCATCGCCACCGGTTCGACACCGTTAATCCTGCCGATTCCCGGTAACCGGCTGGACGGGGTGATCGGCTATCGCGATATCGCCGACACCCAGGCGATGCTGGACGCCGCCAGGAACCATAAACACGCTGTGGTGATCGGTGGCGGGTTGCTTGGGCTGGAAGCGGCCAACGGCCTGAAGCTGCGCGGCATGCAGGTGACCGTAGTGCACCTCGGCGAATGGCCAATGGAGCGCCAGCTCGACCAGAGCGCCGGCACCTTGCTGCAGAACGCGCTGCAAGCCCGCGGCCTGACCTTCAGGATGAACAAGCAGACCGCCGAACTGATCGGCAACGATCAGGGCCGGGTCCAGGCCGTACGCTTCACCGACGGCGAGCTGATCGACGCCGATCTGGTGGTCATGGCCGCCGGCATCCGCCCCAATAGCGCGCTGGCGGAGCAGGCCGGAATCCCCTGCAACCGCGGCATTCTCGTCAGCGACACCCTGCAGACCTACGACCCTCGCATCTATGCCGTCGGCGAATGCGCCAGCCATCGGGGCACCGCCTATGGGCTGGTCGCACCCTTGTTCGAACAGGCCCAGGTCTGCGCCAATCACCTGGCGATGCTGGGCTTCTCCCGTTACCCGGGCTCGGTGACGTCGACCAAGCTGAAGGTCACCGGAATCGACCTGTTCTCCGCCGGTGATTTCATCGGCGGTGAAGGCACCGAGACCATCACACTCTCCGACCCCATCGGCGGCGTCTACAAGAAACTGGTGATCAAGGACGACGTCCTCGTCGGCGCCTGCCTGTACGGCGACACCTCCGATGCCGGCTGGTATTTACGCCAGGTACGCGAGAGTCAGAACGTCAGTGATATTCGGGATTGCTTGATGTTCGGCCCCGACTCGGGCGTTGGGGCTGATGCCCGGCGCAACGGTAGCGAATCCGGCGCCGTTCGGCTTTCAACGGATAGCGCAACCGAATGCGCCTGACGGCGCACTGTCCCACCGAGTCAGGAGAGAACGCCATGCGCCAAACCACCGCCTCCACCTGCTGCTACTGCGGCGTCGGCTGCGGCGTGCTGATCGAACACGACGGCGAGCGCATCCTCGATGTCGCTGGCGACCCGAATCATCCAGCCAACTTCGGCAAGCTGTGCAGCAAGGGATCGACCTTGCACCTGACCGGTGATCTCGACGCCCGCGCGCTCTACCCCGAGCTGCGCCTGAGCAAGGGCCTGGCCCGTGCCCGCACCGGCTGGGACAGCGCGCTCGACCATGCCGCTCATGTATTCGCCGAGACGATTGCCAAACACGGCCCGGACAGCGTCGCCTTCTACATCTCCGGTCAGTTGCTGACCGAGGATTACTATGCGTTCAACAAGCTCGCCCGCGCGCTGGTCGGCACCAACAATATCGACTCCAACTCGCGCCTGTGCATGTCGTCCGCCGTGGTCGGTTACAAACGCAGCCTCGGCGCCGACGCCCCGCCCTGCAGCTACGAAGACATCGAACAAAGCGACTGTTTGCTGATCGTCGGTAGCAACATGGCCTATGCCCACCCGGTGCTGTTTCGCCGCCTGGAAGAAGCCAAGGCGAAGCGACCAGAAATGAAAGTCATCGTGGTCGACCCGCGCCGCACCGACACCTGCGACCTGGCCGACCTGCACCTGGCGATCCTGCCCGGCAGCGATGTCGCGCTGTTCCACGGCATTCTGCACCTACTCCTGTGCGAGGGCTGGGTCGACCGGAACTTTATCGAGGCCCACACCGATGGCTTCGACGAACTCGGGGACATGGTGCGTGAATACAGTCCGGCCAGGGTCGCGGACCTGTGCGGCATCAGCACCGAAGATCTGCAGATTTGTGCTCGTTTGATTGGTAGCGCGCCTAGCTTTCTGTCGCTCTGGTGCATGGGCGTGAACCAGTCGACATCCGGCAGCGCCAAGAACAGCGCGCTGATCAATTTGCACCTGGCTACCGGCCAGATTGGCAAATCCGGCGCCGGGCCCTTCTCGCTGACTGGCCAGCCCAACGCCATGGGCGGACGCGAAACCGGCAGCCTGTCCAACCTGTTGCCAGGCCATCGTGAATCGGGCAACGCGGGGCATCGTGCCGAAGTCGCTAATTACTGGAACATCCCTGCGCTGCCTGAAGCGCCGGGCCTGTCTGCCATCGAACTGTTCGATGCCGTACGCAGCGGCAAGGTCAAGGCGCTGTGGATCGCCTGCACCAATCCCGCGCAGTCGATGCCTGATCAGCAGAGCATTCATCAAGCGCTGGCGGCGTGCCCTTTCGTGGTCGTCCAGGAAGCTTTTTTCACCACCGAGACCTGCCGCTACGCCGACCTGCTGCTGCCCGCCGCCAGCTGGGGCGAAAAGGACGGCACCGTAACCAACTCCGAGCGCCGCGTCAGCCATGTGCGACGCGCCATTCCCGCACCGGGCGAGGCGCGCACCGATTGGTCGATCACCTGTGATTTTGCTCGCCGGCTGGAAATCCTGATGCGCCCCGGTCAAGCCAGCCTGTTCGCGTTCGACACCGCCGCCGCGCTGTTCGAGGAATACAAATTGCTCACCCAGGGCCGTGACCTGGACCTGTCCGGTCTCAGTCACGCGGTGATTGACCAGCTCGGCCCACAGCAATGGCCCTTCCCTGCCGGCAGCCAGCGAGGCACGCCGCGGCTCTACGGCGACAGCGTGTTTCCGACCGATAACGGCCGCGCACGCTTTATCGCTGAGCACTATCAGGCGCCGAAGGAGAAACGCGAAACCCAATTCCCGCTGACGCTGAACACAGGTCGGCTTCGCGATCACTGGCATGGCATGAGCCGCACCGGCACCGCCGCGCGCCTGTTCGGCTATGTCGAAGAAGCGCTGCTGAGCATGAGCGCCGAGGACATGCGTAGCCGCCTACTGCTCGATGGCCAACTGGTCAAGGTCCGCAGCCGCCGTGGCGAGCTGCTGTTGCCGGTACGCGAGGACGACAGCCTGCGCCCTGGCCAGGTCTTCATGCCCATGCATTGGGGTGATCGCTTCCTCAAGGGGTTGGGCGTCAACCGGCTCACGTTGCCGGCATTCGACCCGATTTCGAAGCAACCCGAACTCAAGCATGCCGGTGTCGAGGTAGAGAAGATCGAGCTGCCCTGGCAGTTCTTCGCCCTCGTCGAAGGCTCGGTGCAGCAACGTTTCGAGGCGCTGCGCCCATTGTTCGAAGGGTTCGCCTACGCCAGTTTCAGCCTTGCCGGGCGGGACCAGGCAGCGTTGGTGATCCGCGCCGCTGGTAGCGAGGCGCCGAGCACAGCGTTACTGGCGCAGCTCAATCATTTGCTGCGACTGGATGAAGGTCCGGTACTGATCTACGACGACCCGCGCCGCAGGGTTGGCAAACGGGTGCGCATCGAAGACGGCCGCATCGTCGCCATCAGCCTGTCCGGCGAAACCGCCGCACGCCACTGGCTGAAGCAGCTCTGGCACGACGGCAAGGCCGATCCGGCGCTGCGCCGCTGGTTACTGGCCCCGCTAAGCACGCCGCCTGGCAGTGATATACGCGTCAGCAAGATTCTGTGCAACTGCATGAACATCAGCCATGACGCGGTCTGTGCGGGAATGGAGCGGGGCCTGGATCTGGATGGTTTGAAGCGTGAACTGGGCTGTGGGACCAGCTGTGGTTCCTGCGTACCGGAAATCAGGCGACTGCTGATGAAACAGCCAACGATGGCCTGAACGACATCGATGACGGAACAAGCGATGCATAGCGCATCGTCAGCATGATCGAAGCAGCATGAGAGGTAGACACATGAGCGCAAAAGTATGGCTGGTGGGAGCAGGTCCCGGTGATCCGGAACTGTTGACGCTCAAGGCCGTGCGGGCCATGGGCGAGGCGCAGGTAGTACTGATCGACGACTTGGTCAATCCCGCCGTGCTCGAACACTGCCCGAACGCGCGGGTGATCCCGGTGGGCAAGCGCGGCGGCTGCCGCTCGACGCCGCAGGCCTTCATCCATAGATTGATGTTGCGCTACGCACGCCAGGGCAAGTGTGTGGTGCGCCTGAAAGGCGGCGATCCGTGCATTTTCGGACGTGGCGGTGAAGAAGCGGAATGGCTTGCGGAGCGTGGCGTCGAAGTGGAGATCGTCAATGGCATAACCGCAGGCCTTGCCGGCGCAACCCAGTGCGGTATCTCGCTGACCCATCGCGGCGTCGCCCGTGGCGTTACGTTGGTTACAGCACATACGCTGGATGGCAGCAGTCCCGAATGGCACGCGCTGGCGAAAACCGGCACGACACTGGTCGTCTACATGGGCGTCAGCAGCCTGCATCAGGTACAGGCCGGCCTGATCGAAGGCGGTCTGCCGGCGTGGACCGCCGTCGCGATGATCGAAAACGCCTCCCTTACGCAGCAACGTGAATGCCGCTCCAGCCTGGCAGACATGTGCCGCGATGCCCTGGCCTTTCAGCTGAAAAGTCCGGCGATCCTGGTGATCGGCCAGGTCGCCGCGCACGCGCAGACCATGTCCGGTAACCGTGTAGCCTGACCGACCAGGATGAACTGCCGACTAATCCAAGTTTTGCGACAGCCGGCTATTCACCTACGTAACGCCCGGCTCGACGCCGTCTCGCGAAATACAACAATCGAAGCCATCAATGAAATACGGGAAATACTTCAATATGTTTCATGTAGAAACATGTACTTAAACTTTAGGTAGGCATAGAATGCCCGGCCATTAGGGGTTGCGACGCTTGGTCGCTGTCGCAAGCTGGACATACATAAGCCGTTCCGTTAAGGGGCCCGGCATGCCTGATGTATCCCTGTCCCATAACTGGGGCTTCGCTGTATTTGTTCTCGGCGTTATCGCGCTATGCGCATTCATGCTCGGCGTATCCAGCCTGCTCGGCAGCAAAGCCTGGGGCCGCGCCAAGAACGAACCTTTCGAGTCCGGCATTCTGCCCACGGGCAACGCACGGCTGCGTTTCTCCGCAAAGTTCTATCTGGTCGCGATGCTCTTCGTGATCTTCGACGTTGAAGCCCTTTATCTCTTTGCCTGGGCTGTCTCGGTGCGCGAAAGCGGCTGGGCGGGCCTCATTGAAGCTACCGTATTCATAGCAATTCTGTTGGCGGGTCTTGTCTACCTTTGGCGGGTGGGTGCGCTCGATTGGGCGCCATCCAGCCGTCGCGAGCGACAGGCGAAGCTAAAACAATGAGGCTCTTCACATGCAATACAAACTTACCCGGATCGATCCGGATGCGGTCAATGACCGTTATCCGATCGGCCAGCAGGAGACTGTTGCCGATCCATTAGAAGACCAGGTTCATCGCAACATCTACATGGGCAAGCTGGAAGACGTGCTGAGTGGCGCGGTCAACTGGGGGCGCAAGAATTCCCTCTGGCCGTACAACTTCGGCCTGTCGTGCTGCTATGTGGAGATGACCACTGCCTTCACCGCGCCTCATGACATCGCCCGCTTCGGCGCCGAGGTGATCCGCGCCTCGCCGCGTCAGGCCGATTTCATGGTCATTGCCGGTACCTGCTTCATCAAGATGGCACCCGTCATCCAGCGCCTTTACGAACAGATGCTCGAACCCAAATGGGTCATTTCCATGGGCTCGTGCGCCAATTCCGGTGGTATGTACGACATTTACTCGGTCGTTCAGGGGGTCGACAAGTTCCTCCCCGTGGACGTGTACATACCCGGCTGCCCGCCCCGCCCCGAGGCGTTCCTGCAAGGTTTGCAACTGCTGCAGGAATCCATCGGCAAGGAGCGTCGCCCGCTTTCCTGGGTCGTCGGTGATCAAGGCGTCTATCGCGCCGAGATGCCGTCGCAGAAAGAACAGCGACGCGAACAGCGTATCCAGGTCACCAACCTGCGCAGCCCCGACGACGTGTGAATTCCGGCTTTCCCGACCGGAAGGCCTCCGCACACCCAAACGTTGACCGAAAGCGACCGAGATCATGACTGCAGGCAATGCTCTGTACATCCCGCCCTACAAGGCTGACGACCAGGATATCGTCGTCGAACTGAACGCGCGCTTCGGCGCCGAGACCTTCACGCTGCAACCTAGCCTGACCGGCATGCCAGTACTCTGGGTGCCACGCGAAAAGCTCATGGAGGTGCTGGGCTTCCTGCGCCAGGTCAGCAAGCCCTATGTGATGCTCTACGACCTGAGCGCCACCGATGAGCGCCTGCGCACCAATCGCCGTGGCCTGCCAACCGCCGATTTCAGCGTGTTCTATCACCTGATGTCGCTTGAGCGAAACAGCGATGTGATGATCAAGGTCGCGCTCAAGGAGGGCGATCTCAACCTGCCCACCGCCGTCTCCGTCTGGCCCAACGCCAACTGGTACGAGCGCGAGATCTGGGACATGTTCGGCATCACCTTCGAAGGCCATCCCTTCCTCACCCGCATGCTGATGCCGCCGACCTGGGAAGGCCACCCGCTGCGCAAGGACTACCCGGCGCGCGCCACCGAGTTCGACCCCTACAGCCTGAACGCGGCCAAGCAGGATCTGGAGCAGGAAGCCCTGCGCTTCAAGCCCGAAGACTGGGGCATGCAGCGCCACAGCGAGCACGAGGACTACATGTTCCTCAACCTCGGCCCGAACCACCCCTCGGCCCACGGTGCCTTCCGCATCATCCTGCAGCTCGATGGCGAGGAAATCCTCGATTGCGTACCGGAGATCGGCTACCACCATCGCGGCGCCGAGAAGATGGCCGAGCGCCAGAGCTGGCACAGCTTCATCCCCTACACCGACCGCATCGACTACCTCGGCGGGGTGATGAACAACCTGCCTTACGTGCTGGCGGTGGAGAAACTAGCCGGGATCACCGTGCCGTCGCGCGTCGACTTCATCCGCGTGATGATGGCCGAGTTCTTCCGCATCCAGAACCACCTGCTCTATCTCGGCACCTACATCCAAGACGTCGGCGCCATGACGCCGGTGTTCTTCACCTTCACCGACCGCCAGCGCGCCTACAAGGTCATCGAGGCCATCACCGGTTTCCGCATGCACCCGGCCTGGTACCGCATCGGCGGCGTCGCTCACGACCTGCCACGCGGCTGGGACACGCTGGTGCGCGAATTCCTCGATTGGATGCCCAAGCGTCTCAATGAGTACGAAAAGGCCGCACTGAAGAACAGCATTCTCATCGGCCGCACCAAGGGCGTCGCCGCCTACAACACCAAGGAAGCGCTGGAATGGGGCACCACCGGCGCCGGCCTGCGCGCCACCGGCTGCGACTTCGACATTCGCAAGGCACGCCCCTACTCCGGCTATCAGCATTTCGATTTCGAAGTGCCGCTGGCGGTCAATGGCGACGCCTATGACCGCTGCATGGTGAAGATGGGCGAGATGCGCGAGAGCCTGAAGATCATCGAGCAGTGCCTCAAGCACATGCCCGAAGGCCCCTACAAAGCCGACCACCCGCTGACCACGCCGCCGCCGAAAGAGCGCACGCTGGAGCACATCGAAACGCTGATCACGCACTTCCTGCAGGTCTCCTGGGGTCCGGTGATGCCGGCCAACGAGAGCTTCCAGATGATCGAAGCGACCAAGGGCATCAACAGCTATTACCTGACAAGCGACGGCAGCACCATGAGCTACCGCACGCGCATTCGGACGCCCAGCTTCCCGCATCTGCAGCAGATCCCCTCGGTGATCCGCGGCAGCATGATTCCGGACCTGATCGCCTATCTGGGCAGTATCGATTTCGTTATGGCCGACGTGGACCGCTGATATGAGCACTGTTATCAAGACTGACCGTTTCGTCCTCAGCGAAACCGAACGCTCGGCCATCGAGCATGAGATGCACCATTACGAAGACCCGCGTGCGGCCAGCATCGAGGCGCTGAAGATCGTCCAGCAGCAGCGCGGCTGGGTGCCGGACGGCGCCTGCGATGCCATCGGCGAAGTGCTCGGCATCCCGGCCAGCGATGTCGAAGGCGTGGCCACCTTCTATAGCCAGATCTTCCGCGTGCCGGTGGGCCGCCACATTATCCGCGTCTGCGACAGCATGACCTGCTACATCGGCGGCCATGAAAGCGTACTGGACAGCATCCGTAACGAAATCGGCATCGAACCCGGCCAGACTTCCACCGATGGCCGCTTCACTCTGATTCCGGTGTGCTGCCTGGGCAACTGCGACAAGGCCCCGGCCCTGATGATCGACGACGACACCTTCGGTGACGTTCAGCCCGGCGGCGTCGCCCAGTTGCTGGAGGCCTATCAATGAGCGTCATGAAGCAATTGGCATCCTTCGGTCCGGCCAACCGCATCGCCCGTAGCGAAGAAACCCATCCGCTGACCTGGCGCCTGCGCGACGACGGCCAGCCGGTCTGGCTCGACGAATATCGCCAGAAGAACGGCTACGTCGCGCTGCGCAAGGCGCTGGCCGAAATGGCCCAGGCCGACATCGTGCAGACGGTGAAGGAATCCGGCCTCAAGGGCCGTGGCGGTGCGGGCTTCCCCACGGGCGTGAAGTGGGGCCTGATGCCCGCCGACGAATCGCTGAACATCCGCTACCTGCTGTGCAACGCGGACGAGATGGAGCCCAACACCTGGAAGGACCGCCTGCTGATGGAACAGCTGCCGCACCTGCTGGTGGAAGGCATGATCATCAGCGCCCGCGCGCTCAAGGCCTATCGCGGCTACATCTTCCTGCGCGGCGAATACGTCGATGCAGCGCGCAACCTCAACCGCGCCATCGACGAAGCCAAGGCCGCCGGCCTGTTGGGCAAGAACATCCTCGACAGCGGCTTCGATTTCGAACTGTTCGTGCACACCGGCGCCGGTCGCTACATCTGCGGCGAGGAAACCGCGCTGATCAACTCGCTGGAAGGACGCCGCGCCAACCCGCGCGCCAAGCCGCCCTTTCCGGCTGCCGTCGGCGTCTGGGGCAAGCCGACCTGCGTCAACAACGTCGAAACCCTGTGCAACGTGCCGGCGATCATCGGCAACGGCGTGGACTGGTACAAGTCACTGGCGCGTCCCGGCAGCGAAGATCATGGCAGCAAGCTGATGGGCTTCTCCGGCAAGGTGAAGAACCCTGGCATCTGGGAACTGCCCTTCGGCATCACCGCGCGCGAACTCTTCGAGGATTACGCCGGCGGCATGAAGGATGGCTACACCCTCAAATGCTGGCAGCCCGGCGGTGCCGGCACCGGTTTCCTGCTGCCCGAGCACCTCGAGGCGCAGATGTACGCCGGCGGTATCGGCAAGGTCGGTACCCGCATGGGCACCGGCCTGGCGCTGGCCGTCGACCACACCGTCAGCATGGTCTCGCTGCTGCGCAACATGGAAGAGTTCTTCGCCCGCGAATCCTGCGGCTGGTGCACACCGTGCCGTGACGGTCTGCCTTGGAGCGTGAAGACCCTGCGCGCACTGGAGCGCGGCCAGGGCACGCGCCAGGACCTGGACATCCTGCTGCGGCTGGTGGACTTCCTCGGCCCGGGCAAGACCTTCTGCGCCCATGCACCCGGCGCGGTGGAGCCGCTGGGCGCCGCGATCAAGTATTTCCGGGACGAATTCGAGGCGGGTGTCGCCCAGGCGGCAACCGCGCCTCCACAGCCGGCATGAAGAATTGAAAGACGCTGAAGGCTGAACGCTGGATGAAAGAGCCGTACGGCCTCATCCAGCCCTGATCCTCAACCTTCAGCGGACAAAAAGTTTCCTATTAGCCAGACCCGCGCAAGCGGGATGAGAAGACCTAGAAATGGCCACTATCCACGTAGACGGCAAAGACTACGAAGTCGATGGGGCGGACAACCTGCTGCAGGCCTGTCTGTCCCTCGGCCTCGACGTTCCCTATTTCTGCTGGCACCCGGCGCTGGGTAGCGTCGGTGCCTGCCGCCAGTGCGCGGTAAAGCAGTACAGCGACGAGAACGACACCCGCGGTCGCCTGGTCATGTCCTGCATGACGCCCGCCACCGACAACAGCTGGATCTCCATTGACGACGAGGAAGCCAAGGCCTTCCGCGCCAGCGTGGTCGAATGGCTGATGATCAACCACCCGCACGACTGCCCGGTGTGCGAGGAAGGCGGTCACTGCCACCTGCAAGACATGACGGTGATGACCGGCCACAACCAGCGCCGTTATCGCTTCACCAAGCGCACCCACCAGAACCAGGAACTCGGCCCGTTCATCGCCCATGAGATGAACCGCTGCATCGCCTGTTACCGCTGCACGCGCTACTACAAGGACTACGCTGGCGGCACTGACCTCGGCGTGTTTGGCGCACACGACAACGTCTATTTCGGCCGAGTCGAAGACGGCGTGCTGGAAAGCGAGTTCTCCGGCAACCTCACCGAGGTCTGCCCCACCGGCGTGTTCACCGACAAGACCCACTCCGAGCGCTACAGCCGCAAGTGGGACATGCAGTTCGCACCGAGCATCTGCCACGGCTGCGCTTCCGGCTGCAACATCAGCCCCGGCGAGCGCTATGGCGAAATCCGCCGCATCGAGAACCGTTTCAACGGCGAGGTGAACCACTACTTCCTCTGCGACCGTGGGCGCTTCGGCTACGGCTACGTCAACCGCAGCGATCGCCCACGCCAGCCGCTGCTGGGCGCGGACAGGCTCGGCATCGACGCCGCCCTGGATAGCGCCGCCGAGCTGCTGCGCGGCAGGCGGGTGATTGGCATCGGCTCGCCACGCGCCAGCCTGGAAAGCAACCACGCCCTGCGTGCGCTGGTCGGTGCGGAAAACTTCTACAGCGGCATCGCCGCCGCCGAGCTGAAAAATATCCGGCTGATCCGCCAACTGCTGCAGAACGGCCCGCTGCCGGTGCCGACGATGCGAGACATCGAAAGCCACGATGCGGTGTTCATCCTCGGCGAAGACCTGACCCAGACGGCCGCGCGCATGGCGCTGGCCGTGCGCCAGGCCGCCAAGGGCAAGGCCACCGAGATCGCCACCTCGATGAAGATTCAGGACTGGCACATCGCCGCCGTGCAGAACGTTGCACAAGGCGCCCTGCATCCGGTGTTCATCGCCAGCGTCAGCGAAACCCGTCTCGACGACATCGCCGAACAGAGCGTGCACGCCGCGCCGGCCGATCTGGCCCGTCTCGGTTTCGCCGTGGCGCACGCCATCGACCCCAGCGCGCCGGCCGTTGACGGCCTGGAAGCCGAAGCTCGCGAGCTGGTGCAGCGGATCGCCGACGCCCTGCTCGCCGCCAAGCGCCCGCTGCTGATCAGCGGCGCCTCACTGGGCGAGAAGAGCCTGATCGAAGCCGCCGGCAACATTGCCCAGGCGCTGAAAAATCGCGAGAAGAACGCTTCGATCAGCCTCGTCGTGCCGGAAGCCAACAGCCTCGGCGTGACGCTACTCGGTGGCGAATCCGTGGATGCCGCGCTGGATGCGCTGATCGCCGGCGAGGCCGAGGCCGTGATCGTGCTGGAAAACGACCTCTACCGCCGCGCCGATCAGGCCAAGGTGGACAAGGCATTGGCCGCTGCCAAGGCCGTCATCGTCGCCGATCACCAGCAGACCGCCACCACGGCCAAGGCCCATCTGGTGCTGTCCGCCGCCAGCTTCGCCGAAGCCGATGGCACCCTGGTCAGTCAGGAAGGCCGCGCGCAGCGCTTCTTCCAGGTCTTCGAGCCCAGCTACTACGACGGCAAGATCCTGGTGCGCGAAGGCTGGCGCTGGATGCACGCGCTGCAGTGCACGCTGCAAGGCAAGGCAGTGGACTGGACCAATCTGGATCAGGCCACCGCCGATTGCGCCGCGGCCAACCCGCAGCTGCAGGGCATTCTGGCCGCCGCACCGCTTTCCTCGTTCCGCATCAAGGGCCTGAAAATGGCACGCGAGCCGCTGCGCTACAGCGGACGCACCGCCATGCGCGCCAACATCAGCGTGCACGAGCCGCGTCAGCCGCAGGACCAGGACTCGCCGTTCGCCTATTCCATGGAAGGTTATTCCGGCAGCAAAGAGGATCGCCAGCAGATTCCCTTCGCCTGGTCACCGGGATGGAACTCGCCACAGGCCTGGAACAAGTTCCAGGACGAGGTCGGCGGTCATCTGCGTGCCGGCGACCCCGGTGTGCGCCTGCTCGACGACGTCCGCCAGGATCTGGCCTGGAGATCCGCCCCCGCCGCTTTCGCCCCCGCGCTTGGCAGCTGGCAGGTGGTGCCGCTGCATCATCTGTTCGGCAGCGAGGAAACCACAGCGCTTGCCGCACCTATCCAGAGCCGTATCCCGCAGCCCTATGTCGCCCTGGCCGAAGCCGAAGCCGAGCGCCTCGGCGTGGCCGAAGGCGAACTGCTCAGCCTGCGGGTCGCCGATGCGCACCTGCAACTGCCGGTGCGCATCGATGAATCGCTGGGCCTCGGTCTGGTCGGTCTGCCGGTCGGCCTCGAAGGCATTCCGGTACTGAACGGCACCTGCCTGGCCACTGAACTGGAGGCGTCGCGATGAGCTGGCTGACTCCCGAAGTGATCGACGTGATCATCGCCGTGGTCAAGGCGCTGGTGATCATGCTGGCGGTGGTGGTGTGCGGTGCTCTGCTGAGCTTCGTCGAACGCCGCCTGCTGGGCTGGTGGCAGGATCGCTACGGCCCCAACCGGGTCGGGCCGTTCGGCATGTTCCAGATCGCCGCCGACATGCTGAAGATGTTCTTCAAGGAGGATTGGAATCCACCGTTCTCCGACCGGCTGATCTTCACCCTGGCGCCGGTGGTGGCGATGAGCTCGCTGCTGCTGGCCTTCGTCATCGTGCCGGTCACCCCGACCTGGGGCGTAGCGGACCTGAACATCGGCCTGCTGTTCTTCTTCGCCATGGCCGGCCTCACGGTGTACGCGGTGCTGTTCGCAGGCTGGGCGAGCAACAACAAGTTCGCCCTGCTCGGCGCCCTGCGCGCCTCGGCGCAGACGGTGTCCTACGAGGTGTTCCTCGGGCTGTCGCTGATGGGCATCGTCGCCCAGGTCGGTTCGTTCAACATGCGCGACATTGTCGAATACCAGCAGCAGAACCTGTGGTTCATCATTCCGCAGTTCCTGGGCTTCTGTACCTTCTTTGTTGCTGGCGTCGCGGTCACCCACCGCCACCCCTTCGACCAGCCGGAGGCCGAGCAGGAGCTGGCCGACGGTTACCACGTCGAGTACGCCGGGATGAAATGGGGCATGTTCTTCGTCGGCGAATACATCGGCATCGTGACCATCTCGGCGCTGCTGACCACGCTGTTCTTCGGCGGCTGGCATGGGCCATTCCTCGACACCCTGCCCTGGCTGTCGTTCTTCTGGTTCGCGATCAAGACCGCTTTCTTCATCATGCTGTTCGTGCTGTTGCGCGCCTCGCTGCCGCGCCCGCGCTACGACCAGGTGATGGCCTTCGGCTGGAAATTCTGCCTGCCGCTGACCCTGATCAACCTGCTGGTGACCGGCGCGCTCGTGCTGGCCGCGGCCCAGTAAGGAGAGAATTCGATGTTCAAGTACATTGGCGCGGTGCTGCACGGCACCTACACCCAACTGCGCAGCCTGGTGATGGTCTTCAGCCACGGCTTTCGCAAGCGCGACACCCTGCAGTACCCCGAAGAGCAGGTCTACCTGCCGCCGCGCTATCGCGGTCGCATCGTCCTGACCCGCGATCCCGACGGCGAAGAGCGCTGCGTGGCCTGCAACCTCTGCGCGGTGGCCTGCCCGGTGGGCTGCATCTCGCTGCAGAAGGCCGAAACCGATGAAGGCCGCTGGTATCCGGAGTTCTTCCGCATCAACTTCTCGCGCTGCATCTTCTGCGGCCTTTGCGAAGAAGCCTGCCCAACCAACGCGATCCAGCTCACCCCGGATTTCGAGATGGGCGAATACAAGCGCCAGGACCTGGTGTACGAGAAGGAAGACCTGCTGATTTCCGGCACGGGCAAGTATCACGACTACAACTTCTACCGCGTCTCGGGCCTGGCCATTGCCGGCAAACCGAAGGGCGCCGCGCAGAACGAGGCGGAGCCGATCAACGTCAAGGGGTTGTTGCCATGACGCGCTGTCTATTCGCAGGTTTCCCGCATGCCGGCTTCGCGCCGGACACCCATCGGTCGAGGATGCGTTGATGGAATTCGCCTTCTACTTTTCCGCCGGCGTGGCCGTGGTCGCCACGCTACACGTGATCACCGGCAGCAATCCGGTGCACGCCCTGCTCTACCTGATCACCTCGCTGCTGGCCGTGTCGATGTGCTTCTTCGCCCTCGGTGCGCCCTTTGCCGGCGCGCTGGAAATCATCGTCTATGCCGGCGCCATCATGGTGCTCTTCGTGTTCGTGGTGATGATGCTCAACCTGGGTCGCAATACCGCCGGCCAGGAGCGCGCCTGGATGGCGCCGCGCGTGTGGATCGGCCCGTCGCTGCTGGCGGCGATCCTACTGGCGCAGCTGCTCTGGGCCTTGTTCTCGGCGCCGGAATACGCACCGGCCGGCCTGACCACCGTCGGTCCCAAGGAAGTCGGCATCGCCCTGTTCGGGCCTTACCTGCTGGCCGTCGAGCTGGCTTCCATGCTGCTACTGGCAGCGCTGGTCGCCGCCTTCCACCTGGGCCGCCACGAGGCGAAGGAGTAAGCCATGCATTCGATTCCAATGGAGCACGGCCTGGCCATCGCCGCCGTGCTGTTCTGCCTGGGGCTGGTCGGCCTGATGGTGCGGCGCAACATCCTGTTCATGCTGATGAGCCTGGAAGTGATGATGAACGCCGCAGGCCTTGCCTTCGTCGTGGCCGGTAGTCGCTGGGAACAGCCGGATGGGCAAATCATGTTCATCCTGGTGATCACCCTGGCCGCCGCCGAGGCCGCCATCGGCCTGGCGATCCTGCTGCAGCTGTATCGCCGCTTCAACACCCTCGATGTCGACGCTGCAAGCGAGATGCGCGGATGAACCTACTATTCCTGACCTTCGTTTTCCCGCTGCTCGGCTACTTCCTGCTGGCGTTCTCGCGCGGGCGTATCTCCGAGAACCTGGCCGCCGTGATCGGTGTCGGTTCGATCGGCCTGTCGGCGCTGATTGCGGCGTTGTGCATCTGGCAGTTCAACACCTCGCCACCGGAGGGCGGCGTATTCAGCCAGCACCTGTGGCAGTGGCTGGACGTAGTCGGCTTCAGCGTCGCCTTCGGCCTGCACCTGGACGGGCTGTCGTTGACCATGCTCGGCGTGGTCACCGGCGTGGGCTTCCTGATCCACCTGTTCGCCAGCTGGTACATGCGCGGTGAAGAGGGTTATTCGCGCTTCTTCGCCTACACCAACCTGTTCATTTTCAGCATGTTGCTGCTGGTGCTGGGCGACAACCTGCTGCTGCTGTACTTCGGCTGGGAAGGCGTGGGGCTGTGCTCCTACCTGCTGATCGGCTTCTACTTCAAGGAGCGCAAGAACGGCAACGCGGCGCTCAAGGCCTTCATCGTCACCCGCGTCGGCGACGTGCTGATGGCCTTCGGCCTGTTCATCCTGTTCGTCCAGCTCGGCACGCTGAACATTCAGGAACTGCTGACGCTCGCGCCGCAGAAGTTCGCCGAAGGCGACCTGTGGATCACCCTGGCGACCCTGGCGCTGCTGGGCGGTGCGGTGGGCAAGTCTGCCCAGCTACCGCTGCAGACCTGGCTGGCAGACGCCATGGCCGGCCCGACGCCAGTTTCGGCACTGATCCACGCGGCGACCATGGTCACCGCCGGCGTCTACCTGATCGCCCGCACCCATGGCCTGTTCCTTCTGGCGCCGGACGTGCTTGAGCTGGTGAGTATCGTTGGTGGCGTCACCCTGGTGCTGGCCGGCTTCGCCGCACTGGTGCAGACCGACATCAAACGCATCCTCGCTTACTCGACCATGAGCCAGATCGGCTACATGTTCCTCGCCCTGGGCGTCGGTGCTTGGGACGCGGCGATCTTCCACCTGATGACCCATGCCTTCTTCAAGGCGCTGCTTTTCCTCGCATCCGGCTCGGTGATCAACGCCTGCCATCACGAGCAGAACATCTTCAGGATGGGTGGGCTGTGGAAGAAGCTGCCACTGGCCTACGCCAGCTTCATCGTCGGCGGCGCGGCATTGGCGGCGCTGCCGCTGATCACCGCCGGCTTCTACTCCAAGGATGAAATCCTCTGGGAAGCCTTCGCCAGCGGCCACAGCGGCCTGCTCTACGCAGGTCTGCTCGGGGCCTTCCTGACCTCCCTGTACACCTTCCGCCTGATCTTCATCGCCTTCCACGGCGAGGCGAAGACCGAGGCGCACGCCGGGCGCGGTATTGCCCACGGCCTGCCGCTGGTGGTGCTGATCGTGCTGTCCACCTTCCTCGGCGCGATGATCTCGCCGCCGTTGTCTGGCGTGCTGCCACAGAGCGTCGGCCATGCCGGTGGCGAGGCCAAGCACAGCCTGGAGATCGCCTCCGGCGCCATCGCCCTGGCCGGCATTCTGCTCGCGGCGCTGCTGTTCCTCGGCAAGCGCGGCCTGGTCAGCGCCATCGCGCAAAGCGCACCGGGGCGTTTCCTGTCGGCCTGGTGGTACGCCGCCTGGGGCTTCGACTGGCTTTACGACAAGCTTTTCGTGCAGCCCTACCTCTGGCTCACCCGCCTGCTGGCGCGCGACCCCATCGACGCCACCATCGGATTGGTACCGCGCACGGCGCGGGGCAGCCATGTGCTGCTGAGCCGCAGCGAAACCGGCCAGTTGCGCTGGTACGCCCTGTCCATCGTTGGCGGAGCCGTGCTGTTGCTCGGCATCGTTCTGCTCTGAATTTGCGCAAGGACTCGAAATCGTGATTCTGCCCTGGCTAATCCTGATTCCCTTCATCGGCGGCCTGCTCTGCTGGTTCGTCGAACGTTTCGACAAGAGCATGCCGCGCTGGATCGCCCTGCTCACCATGACGCTGCTGCTCGCGCTTGGCCTCTGGCTGTGGGCGGACGGCAATTACCAGCTCGCCCCCGCGCCTGGCGCCGAGGCCAACTGGGCCGTGGAATTCAAGCACGTCTGGATCGAGCGCTTCGGCATCAACCTGCACTTGGCGCTCGATGGCCTGTCGTTGTTGATGATCATGCTCACCGGCCTGCTCGGCGTGCTCTCGGTGCTCTGCTCCTGGAAGGAAATCCAGCGCCATGTCGGTTTCTTCCACCTCAACCTGATGTGGATTCTCGGCGGCGTGGTCGGGGTGTTCCTCGCCCTGGACCTGTTCCTGTTCTTCTTCTTCTGGGAAATGATGCTGGTGCCGATGTACTTCCTCATCGCGCTCTGGGGTCACAGCTCGGAAGGCAAGCGCTCGCGGATCAACGCGGCGACCAAGTTCTTCATCTACACCCAGGCCAGCGGCCTGATCATGCTGGTGGCCATTCTCGGCTTGGTGCTGGCCAACTTCTACAACACCGGGGTGCTGACCTTCGACTACGAGCTGCTGCTCCAGGCCGACCTGGCGCCGGGCGTCGAGTACCTGCTGATGCTGGGCTTCTTCATCGCCTTCGCGGTGAAATTCCCCATCGTGCCGCTGCATTCCTGGCTTCCCGATGCCCACGCCCAGGCGCCTACCGCCGGCTCTGTCGACCTGGCGGGGATTCTGCTGAAGACCGCCGCCTACGGCATGATCCGCTTCGCTCTGCCGCTGTTTCCCGACGCCTCGATGGACTTCGCGCCCATCGCCATGGGCCTCGGCCTGCTCGGCATCTTCTACGGTGCAGTGCTGTCGTTCGCGCAGACCGATATCAAGCGTCTGATCGCCTATTCCAGCGTCTCGCACATGGGCTTCGTGCTGATCGGCATCTATTCGGGCAGCGAGCTCGCCCTGCAAGGCGCGGTGGTGCTGATGATCGCTCACGGTCTCTCGGCTGCAGCGTTGTTCATCCTCAGCGGCCAGCTCTATGAACGCCTGCACACGCGTGACATGCGCGAAATGGGCGGCCTATGGTCGCGCCTGCCATGGCTGCCGCCGCTGAGTCTGTTCTTCGCCGCCGCCTCGCTGGGCCTGCCCGGCACCGGCAACTTCATCGGTGAGTTCGTGGTGCTGTTCGGCGCCTTCGCCAATTCGCCATGGGTCGTGGTGATCGCCACCTTCGGTCTGGTGCTGTCGTCCATTTACTCGCTGGCGATGATCCACCGCGCCTATTTTGGCCCGACCAAGGCCGAAGGGCTACTACGCGGCCTGGACGCACGCGAGATAGGAATGGTGCTGTTGCTGGCCGTACTGCTGGTGCTGCTCGGCGTCTATCCGCAGCCGGTGTTCGACACCTCGCTCGCCACCATGAACGGTGTGCAGCAATGGATCGATACCGCTTTCACCCCAACAGCTTCGGCCCGGTAGTCTCGCCATGGAATTCACACAGCAACACTTCATCGCCCTGCTGCCTTTGCTGATCACTGGCGCCACCGCTATCGCGGTGATGCTGGCCATCGCCTGGCGACGCAATCACGGGCTCAGTTTCATCGTCACCTCGATAGGCCTGACGCTCGCCCTGTTATCCATTGTGCCTGCACTGCGGGTCGCCCCATTGGATGTGACGCCACTGCTGCGGCTGGACGCCTTCGCCTACTTCTACAGCGCCGTGGTACTGGTCGCGACACTGGCCTGCGTGACCCTGGCCCACGCCTACCTGGGCGAGAAAGCCGGCTCCGAGGGTTTTCCGGGTAATCGAGAAGAGCTCTATCTGTTGATGACCCTGTCGGCAGCAGGCGGGCTGGTGCTGGTCAGCGCGCAGCACCTGGCCGGGTTCTTCATCGGCCTGGAGCTGCTCTCGGTACCGGTTTACGGGCTGGTCGCCTACGCGTTCTTCAACAAGCGCTCGCTGGAAGCCGGCATCAAGTATGTGGTGCTTTCCGCCGCCGCCAGCGCCTTCCTGCTGTTCGGCATGGCGCTGCTCTACGCTGAGTCGGGCAGCCTAAGCTTTGCCGGTATCGGCGCCAGCCTGGCTGCGCAAGGCTCGTCGCCACTGGTGCAGGCCGGCATCGGCATGATGTTGATCGGCCTCGGCTTCAAGCTCTCGCTGGCTCCCTTCCACCTGTGGACGCCGGACGTCTACGAAGGCGCGCCGGCTCCGGTGGCGACCTTCCTGGCCACCGTCAGCAAGGTGGCGGTGTTCGCCGTGCTGCTGCGCCTGTATCAGCTGTCGCCGGCCACAAGCGGTGGCTGGCTGAACGACGCGCTGAGCCTGATCGCCATCGCCTCGATCCTGATCGGCAACCTGCTGGCATTGAACCAGAGCAACCTCAAGCGGCTGCTGGGTTATTCGTCCATCGCCCATTTCGGCTACCTGCTGGTGGCGCTGATCGCCAGCAAGGGGCTCGCGGTGGAAGCCATCGGCGTGTACCTGGTGACCTATGTGCTGACCACCCTGGGCGCCTTCGGCGTGATCACCCTGATGTCGAGCCCCTACAACGGGCGCGATGCCGATGCGCTCTATGAATACCGCGGGCTATTCTGGCGGCGCCCCTACCTCACCGCCGTGCTCACCGTGATGATGCTGTCGCTGGCTGGCATTCCGCTGACGGCAGGCTTCATCGGCAAGTTCTACGTGATCGCCTCCGGTGTCGAATCCCAACTGTGGTGGTTGCTGGGCGCGCTGATCATCGGCAGCGCTGTGGGCCTGTTCTATTACCTGCGGGTGATGGTGACGCTGTACCTAGTCGAACCAGGCATTCGCCGCCACGACGCGCCGATTAATTGGGGCCAGCGCGCGGGCGGCATCATGTTGCTGGCGATTGCCCTGCTTGCGTTCTTCCTTGGAGTTTATCCGCAGCCGTTGCTGGAGCTGGTGCAGCAGGCGGGGTTCGCTGCGCTCTGACACGCTCGATCTAGAAGCAGAACGCCCCAGCTCGGGGCGTTCTGCTTTCTGCGGATAGTAAGCTATCTCTCTCAACTCCTTTGTGATGTCGATCAGTCCGACAGACGCTCGCGCAACTCATGCATCTGCTAGCTGCCAAGCAGACCGCATCTAGCGATGTGGTTCTCATGTTGCATACAGCGCTGGTTTTTCGTAACCGTTTCTACGCTTCTAGTGGGGCGCACCCAGACGCTTCGCATCACGGAACCGAGCACTTCCGCAAAAAAAACCGCGACCCAAGGGCCGCGGTTTTGCTTACTGCCGAAGCATCACACCTTCTGCTGCAGCTTTTCCGGTTTGATCAGGAAGCGCGCCAGGGCTGGCAGCAGCCAGATCGCGCCGACCATGTTCCAGAGGAACATGAAGGTGAGCATCAGGCCCATGTCCGCCTGGAACTTGATCGCTGAGAACACCCAGGTGAACACGCCGATCGCCAGGCAGACGCCGGTGAAGATCACCGCCTTGCCAGTGGATTTCAAGGTCTGATAGTAGGCTTCCTGCAACGTCATGCCTTGACGCAGATACGTCTCCAGCCGGCTATAGATGTAGATGCCGTAATCCACACCGATACCCACGCCCAAGGCGATCACTGGCAGTGTTGCTACCTTTACGCCAATGCCCATGAAAGCCATCAGCGCATTGCCGAGGATCGAGGTCAGCACCAGCGGCAGAATCACGCAGAGCGTCGCGGCAACGGAGCGGAACGTCAACAGGCACATGAAGCTCACCGCCGCGTAAACCGCGATCAGCATGGTGGTTTCGGAGGCTGCGATGACTTCGTTGGTAGCCGCTTCGATACCGGCGTTACCGGCAGCGAGAACAAACTCCAACCCTTCACGGTTGTTCTCCTCGGCGAACTCACGCGCCGCGGCTACGACGTGCTCCAGCGTTTCAGCCTTGTGGTCGTTGAGGAACACCAGTACCGGCGCCAACGAGCAATCACCGTTGTACATGCCCTCGGCACGAGCGATGGAGCTATTCAGGACGAACTGGTTACGCGACAGGGTTTCCCATTTCAGGCTGCCCTCGTTCATGCCCTTGATGCTCTGCCGCGCGACCGTGACCATCGACACCGCCGACTGCACGCCCTCTGTGTTCTCCATCTTCCACATCAGCTCGTCCATGGCGGCGAGCGTGTCGTAATGGGCGCAGCCTTCAGGCGCCGTCTTGACCATTACCACCAGCACGTCGGAGCTGGTCGAGTAGTTGCGGATGACGAAGTCATTGTCCAGGTTGTAGCGCGAATCCGGGTGCAGTTCCGGTGCGCCCTGGTCGAGATCGCCGATCTTCAGGTTCTGGCCGTACCAGAGCCCCCCGCCCACGGCGAGCAAGGCAATGACGATGGAAATCGGCGCGACCACCGGGTTGGCGAAATTCGACAGCAACCGCCAGAACGGGTGGTTGCGCGCCGCTTCCTCGCGAGCCTGCTTGACCGCACGCTGGCTGATACCCATATAGGAAATCGCCACCGGCAGCAGGATCAGGTTGGTCAGGATGATCACCGCCACGCCCAGCGAAGCGCCAATCGCCAACTCGCGAATCACACCGATATCGATCAGCAGCAGCGTCACGAAACCAACGGCATCAGACGCCAGTGCGACCATGCCGGGGATGAACAACTGACGGAACGCCATGCGTGCAGCCGCCAGCGGATCATCGGTTTCGCCCGAAGCCATGGCGATGCCGTTGATCTTCTGAACACCGTGGGAAATACCGATGGCGAACACCAGGAACGGCACCAGCATCGAATAGGGATCGAGCCCGAAGCCCAGCGTGTGCAGCAAGCCGAGCTGCCAGGCCACGGCGATCAGCGTAGTCACTACCACCGCGATGGTGCTCTTGAAGCAGCGGGTGAACCACAGTAGCAGCGCTAGCGTGATGCCGATAGCAACGAAGAAGAACAACGCGACACCGACCAGCCCATCGATCAGATCGCCCACCTTCTTGGCGAAACCGATGATGTGGATGTCCACATTCGGGTTCTGCGCTTCGTACTTGTCGCGAATCTTCTCTTCGAGCTCGTGGGAAAACTTCTGGTAGTCGAGGGTGATCTGCTTGCTACGGTCATCAGGATCCGAGTAGGACTCCATCAGCGGCACGTCGATGATGCTGGACTTGAAGTCGTTGGCCACCAGACGCCCGATCTGACCGGACTTGAGGATGTTGTTGCGCAAATCGTCGAGGCTTTCAGGCGAGCCGTCATAGGTCTGCGGAATGACTTCACCGCCGGCGAAGCCCTGCTCCGTCACCTCGGTCCAGCGAACGCTCGGGCTCCACAGCGACTTCATGTTCGAGCGGTCGACACCCTGGATGTAGAACACTTCGTCATGGATCTGACGCAGCGTCTCCATGTACTCCTTGGAGAAGATGTCGCCATCCTTCGCCGCCACGGAGATACGCACCGTGTTGCCCAGGTTGGCCAGATCATCACGATGCTGGAGCATGTTTTGAATGTAGGGATGCCCCAGCGGAATCATCTTTTCGAAACTGGTCGAAGGACGGACCTGAGCAGCCTGGTAGAACAGGAATACGCTGATCAACAGGCAGACAAGGATCACTGCCGGTCGATTGTTGAAAATCAGGCGTTCTAGAAAGGACGCCGGCTTCTGCTGATGCTTGGTCATGTTGGCTCCGGCTTATTGTTGTTGTGCGGGCAAGTTGGCGCCGGTCGGCGAAACGACCCTGACGCCGCTCTGCCCGACGAGGACCAGTTTGCCGTCCGGGTTGGAGACGACGCCTGACAGTGAGCGTCGATCCGGGCGACTGAACAGCTTGAAGCTCCGTCCTTGATCCTCGCTACTAAGCACGGTGCCGCCGTGGCCGACCACGACGATACGACCATCCGGCAGCAGATTGCCGTCCGCTAGCCCCGACTCGAGGGCATCGCTTCCGTCGAGCAGATCGATTGCTTGCCAGCTATCACCGAAGTCGGCGGAACGGAACAGATGACCGCGCAGACCGAACGCCACGACCACTCCGGGTTCGCCGCCGCTCACGACGCCGAACAAGGATCCCTGATAGGGCGACTCGACGCGCTCCCAGGTCTCACCCATGTCGCTGGAACGGAACATTCCGCCCATTTCGCCAACGACGAACAGACCCGCGTCCTGAATGTGGGTGATGGCGTTCAAGTGGGCGCCGTCCTCGTTGTCGAGGCGATCAGCAACATCTTCCCAATTCTGGCCGCCGTCAGTGGTTTCCAGCAGCACGCCATAAGCACCCGTGGCGAAGCCGTGCTCCGAATTTTCGAACCAGACGTCAAGTAAAGGCACTTCGCCTTCGCGATTTTCGTATTGCTGCGTCCAGGTTTCACCGCCATCGCTGGTCGCCAGGATCAACGCGTCGTGGCCGACCGCCCAGCCATGTTTGTCATCGACGAAATAAACAGCCGTGAGCATCTGACGGGTCGGAACCTTGGCCTGAGACCACGTAGCGCCGGCGTCATCGGAAAAGAGGATATGCCCGCGATCACCAGCCGCGACCAAGCGCTTACCCGCATAAGTGATATCGAGCAGAAGAGCCGATGCGGCCTTCTCCGATTCGATCGCATAGCGGGTCGCTGGCTCAGCGCTTTGCGCATGAGCGGGAGCGGTGGCGAGAAACAGGATGGATAGAACACTGCAGAGCGAGAGCGTTCTTGCAAGCGGCGAATACTTGAAATTCGACTTGCGGGATGTTTTTTCCGCACGGCCGAACCGGGTGCGCCACATGACGGGCTCACTCATACATACCCCCTTTATTCTTATTAAGGTAAGACCTGCGTTAAGTACCAGGCGGAGCCATGCTATAGGGCTTTCGAAAGCGGCGGCAATTGCCTGGACGTTATGTTTTGTTAAGCCAGGCTGATTGATGTTGCTTGATTAGCAGGCTTTATGGCACGGCATTTCACCGCCGCTTTACATTCCGTTTCACGGAAACGATCCGATCTCCGATGAGTACCCCCGAAAGAACGAATCCCGTGACATCGCACGGGATTCAGGGTGGTTCATATCACCTTGCAGGCGCTGCAGCGTGTCAGGCGAGGCTCTTGCTGACCACCTCGTAGACATCGCTGGACAGCTCGCCCGAGGCCAGAATCCGTTCCAGCTCGCCCTTCATCAGGCCCTGCCGACCGGCGTCGTACTTGCGCCAGCGAGTCAGCGGTGCCAGCAGGCGCGAGGCGATCTGCGGGTTGAGACCATTCAATACGATGATCTGATCGGCCAGGAACCGATAACCGGCACCATCGGCGCGATGGAAGTTGATCAGGTTCTGATTGGCGAAGGCGCCGATCAACGCACGAACCTTGTTCGGGTTCTTCAGCGTGAAGGACGGGTGTTGCATCAGGTGCTGGACACGCTCCAGGCCGCCCGGCTGGGTGTTGCCAGCCTGCACGCTGAACCACTGATCCATTACCAGCGGGTTGTCCTTGAAGTTTTCGGCAAAGGCTTCGAGCGCCTTGTCACGCTCGGCTGCGAAGCCCGAGTTGACCAGCACGGCCAGCGCAGCCAGGCGCTCGGTCATGTTGTCGGCCTCCTCGAACTGCTCGACGCAGGCGGCCACCACTTCGGGCTTGCCGCTGAGCATCAGATACGACAAGGCGATGTTCTGTAGAGCACGACGGGCGAAGTGGCTGGCTTCGGCAATATAAGGCGTCTGCCGGGACAGCTCGCGGTTGGCCTGGTAGCGCTTCCAGAACAGGTCGAACAACGCTGTAGCGATACCCTGGCGAGCAAAGTCGCGCGCCGCGTGAATGGCATCGACATCCGCCACTTCGCTGATTTCGGTGAGGTAGGCCTCGCTCGGCAGCGAAAGCATTTCGGCAACCATCGCTGGATCGAGGCTTTCGTCTTCCAGCAGGCTGCGCAACGCCTTGACCAGACGCTGGTCCAGTTGCAACGCTTCGCCGCGCTGATGCTGCGCGATCATTTCCTGCAGCACCTGCACCGACAACTGCTGACCGGCCTCCCAGCGGTTGAAACCGTCGGAATCGTGCTGCATCAGGAACATCAGCTGATCGCGGCTGTACGGAAACTCAAGCTTCACCGGCGCGGAGAAACCGCGCAGCAACGAGGGCAACGGCTGCTCGGGAACGTCGACGAAGGTGAACGTCTGTTCGGCCTGATCGACTGCCAGCACGCGAGTGGTCCCGACGGCGGCATCCTCGCCTTGCAGGCGCAGCGCAATCTCGTTGCCCTGGCCGTCCAGCAGGCCCAGCGAAACAGGGATCACGAATGCCAGCTTCTCGCTCTGGCCCGGCGTCGGCGGGCAGCTTTGGCGGAAGGTCAGGCTATAGGTCTTCGCGGCAGCATCGTATTGCTCGCTGACGGCGAGGCGCGGCGTGCCGGCCTGGCTGTACCAGCGCTTGAACTGGGTCAGGTCGGCACCGTTGGCGTCTTCCATGGCCTTGACGAAATCATCGACGGTCACGGCCTGGCCGTCATGGCGCTCGAAGTAGAGATCGCTGCCCTTGCGGAAGCTCTCCTCGCCCAGCAGCGTCTGGATCATGCGCACCACCTCGGCACCCTTCTCGTACACGGTCAGGGTGTAGAAGTTGGAGATCTCGATGAATGACTCGGGGCGAACCGAGTGGGCCATCGGCCCGGCATCTTCAGCGAACTGATGGGTACGCAGGTAGGACACGTCCTCGACGCGCTTGACTGTTTCCGAATTCATGTCGGAGGAGAACTGCGCATCGCGAAAGACAGTGAAACCTTCCTTGAGCGACAGCTGGAACCAGTCGCGGCAGGTCACACGGTTGCCGGTCCAATTATGAAAGTATTCGTGGGCAACGATCGCCTCGACCCGCTGATGTGCGGCGTCGGTGGCGGTTTCCGCTCGAGCCAGCACGGCGCTGGAGTTGAAGATGTTTAGGCCCTTGTTCTCCATCGCACCCATGTTGAAGTCGTTGACCGCGACGATCATGAAGATGTCCAGATCGTACTCGCGACCGTAGGCCTCTTCATCCCACTTCATCGATTTCTTCAGGCTGTCCATGGCGTGCTGGCATTTGTCGATATTCTCCGGCTCGACGTAAATACGCAGCGCCACGTCGCGGCCGCTCATGGTGGTGAAGCTGTCCTCGACGCACCACAGATCACCGGCCACCAGTGCGAACAAATAAGCCGGCTTCTTGAACGGATCTTCCCAGGTCGTCCAGTGGCGGCCGTCGTCCTCTTCGCCGCTGGCGATCGGGTTGCCGTTGGACAGCAGGATTGGATAGGCATGCTTCTCGGCGCTCACCGTCGTGGTGAACTTGCTCATCACATCCGGGCGGTCGAGGTAGTAGGTGATCTTGCGAAAGCCCTCGGCCTCGCACTGGGTGCAGAACATGCTGCCGGACTTGTAGAGGCCTTCCAGCGCAGTGTTGCTCTCCGGATGGATGACCACGCTGCTGTCGAGGGTGAACGCGGCGCTATCGGGCTGCAGGGTCAGGCTTTCGCCGGCGACTTCGTAATCGCCCAGGCCCAGCTGGCGGTCGTTCAGCGACAGCGATATCAGCTCGAGATCCTGGCCGTGCAACTGCAACGGCGGCAGGCCGGCGCCCGCTTCAGGATTGCGGCGCATCACCAGTTGCGCATGCACCAGGGTGCGGTCTTCGTACAGTTCGAAGGTCAGGTGTGTTTCATCGATCAGGTACTCGGGCGCCTGATAATCCTTGAGATGAATGACTTTCGGTTGTTCGGTGCGCATCGATAAAAGCCTCTTCGAGGCAGCTACAAGCCGCAAGCTTGAAGCTGCAGGTAAATGTGCCGTGGCTGCCTCCGACGCCCGGAATCAAGCCTTCGCGGGTCAAGCTTGAATTTATGGCGTGCAGCTTGCGGCTATTTGATAAGCGGTGAACTTGCGGATGTTGATCACGCCGGTGTCCAGGATCAGGTATTGACCCTTGATGCCGCGCAGGGTGCCTTCAACAACGGGCGTCTTTTCCAAGTCTAGACTGACGATCTTGGTCGGGTAGGCATCGACCGGGTAACGGATCTCCAATACCTCGGCGTCCGCCACTGGCTGGATTGCCTGTAACCCATAGCGCTGCTGCAGGCCCCGCAGGCCTTCGGCGCAGGCATCGAATATTTGCTCGCGAATCTCGATCAGGTCGATGGGCTCGGCATCCCCCTTGAGCAGCGCGCGCCAATTGGTGCGATCAGCCACCTGGCTGCGCAACAGGTCTTCGACCATGCCCGACTGCTGGCGAGTAGCGACACGCATGATCGGCAGCGCCTGGCTCGCGCCCTGGTCGAGCCAACGGGTCGGCAACTGCGTGGCGCGAGTGATACCTACTTTGATACCTGACGAGTTGGCCAGATAGACCACGTGGTCGGTCATGCAGAAGTCCATGCCCCACTGCGGATCGCGGCAAGTGCCGAAATCGTGGTGGCATTTTTCCGGACTCATGATGCAGATGTCGCACTGCGGGAGCTTCTTGAAGCAGGGATAGCAATAGCCTTGGCTGAAACTCTTGTTGGTCTTGCGTCCGCAATGCGTGCAATTGATGGCGCCGAGGTACTCCAGCCGCAGGGTCTTGCCGATCAGCGGATTGACGGGCACCAGTTCGTCGTTCAGACGGAAGGAATATTGCGCTTGGGCACCCAGCTGAATTGACATCTTGCTCAGGGCGCCGCGTCCTAGCTCCAACATCAGTGACGGGTCCCGGAAGCAGGTGCGAACAGACTGGTGTCGATCGGCGCCTTGCTCTTGCTCTTGGAGGCGCATTCATCACCGCCCATATAACCGGTGCGCTCTTCTTCCGGCAGGTTCTGGATTTCCCAGGCGATCATCGCGCCGAGGCAGGTTTCCTTCTGCTCGGGCGTCAGCTTGCGACCGTCGCTCCACTTGCCCAGCTCGACGGCAGTTTTCAGGTTTTCGTAGATTTCGGGGGTGATGTTTTCGATGGCTTCGATAAAGGACGACATGGCCGGCTCCCGGGGAAACAAGCGCGCATTCTACCGAGCGCCGCTGCTTTAGGGAAAAACGATCAGCCTTTCAGTTGCCTTGGCCCGCGGCCCTGCGGCGCGCCAGCAGCCCACCAAGGATACCGGTCAGGCACCCAGCGACCAGCCCGCCGACGTGGGCCGCGTTAGCGATCGCCAATGCACCGAAGCTCACCACTTCGATCACCCCGGTCAGGCATACCACCAGCCAGATCAGCATCAGCACCACCACACCGGGCGGCAGTCGGTAGGCTTCGTCCGGCGACAGCTTCTGGAACAGCCAGCAGTGGCCGAGCAGTCCGTACAAAACGCCGGACAACCCGCCAAAGATGCTCGGCCCGCCGAACAGGTATTGCGCCAGGTTGGACACGGCGCCGAACAGCAGCGTGAACCCGAACAGCATCAGCGCGCCCTGGCGATATTCGATGCGCCGCCCCAGCTCCCAGTACCACATGGAATTCATCGCCAGATGCAGGAAGCCGAAGTGCACGAAGATCGGCGTCACCAGCCGCCACCACTGCCCTTCTGCGAGGGTCTGTTCGAGCGTCGCGAAATAGGCGTACTCGCCGTCGATACGAAAGTCGCTGAAGCTGAACCAGCGAATGGTCTCGAAATTCTCGCCGAGCATGGTGATCGCCGCCGCGATCAGCGTCAGCAGCAACACCGCGGCGGTCAGCGGACTGCGGCGCAGACTGGCGACGAATCCCCCACCGCGGCGTGGCGGTTGCTCGGCGACGACCGCGCCGTCGCCTTGCGGGTAACGCTGATAGAGTTCACGGACTTGCTCAGCGGTTTCAGCCGGCACGCGCAGTACCTGCTCACCCGACTCTTCGGAGACGCGACAAGGCACCTGCAGGCGCCGCAGCAGCGCGACGAAACCACTCAGGTCTTCGGATAAGGGCAGGCGCAACGCCTCGACAACCACCATCTAGCGCTCCACATTCACCCAGACGAATTTCGCCGGGTCGAGTCGGGTTTCCTGGTCGAGCCGGTAGGCGACCAGCTTGCCGTATTTCACCGCACTGTAATCCAGGCAAGCCAGGTTATGGCGTATGGGCGCGGGCTCGCCGCTACGCCAGTAATGCCCGACGAACAGCAGCGGATCGTCAGGCCCGTACAGGAACAAGCGGTTCTTCTGGCTTTCGCTAAGCGGCAGGCGCGCCGCCTTTTCCGGCAGGCCGTCGGGCTGGAACACAATATCGCCGTAGGTCCTGGGGTTCTCTTCCCAGAACTTGGTGCGGAAGAAGCTGCGAGTGAATCCCTCGGCGCTGGTCAGCGTCAGGCCCTGGGGCAGCGGCATGTCGGTGCCACGCAGTAGACGGTCCAGTGCCTTGGCCGCGAATCCGTCACTGAACGCGGCATCGCGCAAGAATTCTGGATCGACACAGCCGTGGCTCAAACGCTGACGAAGCTGATCGATGACGGCGTTATCCCAGCAGGCGTGAACCACGCGGAAACGCTCGCTCTGAAGAAACAGAGGCAGCTCCATGAACCACTCGCGAAACGCCCGCCATTCATCCGGATAGTGCTCGAACTGCTGGAAGGTCTCCTGCAGCAGCGTCTCGTAGCGCGGGGTATGTTCGCGGACGAAGGTCTTGCCGCTTTCCGGCGGTGCCGGGGTGTACCAGCCCAGTGCGTTGAATTCGTGGTTGCCCATGATGCAGTAGGCCTGTTCCGCCTCGACCATCGCATGCACCAAATGCAACGCCTCACGAATGCGTGGGCCGCGGTCGATGATGTCGCCGAGAAAGATCACCTGTCGGCGCGGATGCCGCCACACATCCCCATGCCGGCGATAGCCGAGCTGATCGAGCAGCCGCTCCAGGGTACGAGCGCAACCATGCACGTCCCCGATGAGGTCGTAGCTGCGCTCCGGATCGACGATCACTATTCCCCTCCACCGAGGCGGCTGCCCCAGCCAAGCTTGGTGCGGCAGACCTCGTAATAATTGTGGTCCAGCGGATGGATCAGGTGCAGCTTCTGCGGCTTCTTGCGCACCGTGACGGTATCGCCCGGCGCGCAAGTGAAATGGTTCTGGCCGTCACAGGAGACCTGCGGATATATCTGCATGTTCGGCGATACCACGATCTTCAGCTCGCTGTTGCCATCCACCACGATCGGCCGGCTAGACAGGGTATGTGGATACATTGGCACGACGACGATTGCATCCAGCCGCGGGTGCATGATCGGCCCGCCAGCAGACAGCGAGTAGGCCGTGGAGCCGGTGGGCGTGGCGATGATCAGGCCATCGGCCTTCTGGCTGCAGACGAACTGGCCATCGATGTACAGCTCGAACTCGATCATTCGGGTCGACTTGCCTGGATGCAGCACCACGTCGTTGAGCGCGTCGCCTTCTCCGATGGACTCCTCGAAGCGCCTGACCTGAGCTTCGAGCAGAAAGCGATTTTCCAGGGTGTATTGCCCACTCAGCACTTCAGCGACCTTCTCTTCCAGTTCGTCGGGGCGAATATCGGTGAGGAAGCCAAGGCTGCCACGGTTGATTCCAAGCACCGGGACACGATGCTTGGCCAGCGCTCGCGCCGCGCCAAGCAAGCTGCCGTCACCGCCGACGACAATCACCAGATCACAAGAGTCGCCCAGCCGTTGCCGCGACGAGGTCTGCATGCCATGCCCCGGCAACACCTCGGCGATGTTTTCTTCGAGAATGACGTGCAGGTGGCGCTCCACGAGGAATTTCTTCAGTCGGCGAATGGTGTCCAGCACCTGGGAACTGCCCAGGCGGCCGATGATGCCGATGTTGCGGAACTGGTCCATTGAAGCTCCCTGATAGCGTGGCGGGTAACAGGCCGGTACGCATCGAGCGGTAGCGGGCCGGGCAGAGCCTAACAGGCTCTAGATTGGTGTCGCGCGGGCGCGTTTGAGTTCAACAGCGCGCTGGCGGACCCCGTTGCGGTGCGGCGCGAGGATTATGGGCGAAAGGCCAGAGGCGCAGCAAACCATCCCGGCTATGCTTGCTGCATGACCCTCCCCTGTCTTGACGAATTAATGTCTAACTTGCGGCACCCACAGGTGCGGGATCTCGCCTGGGTAGTGCTCTCGCCGCCGCTTTTGATCGATGCCCCATCACCCCAGCGCCACCCGCTTTCGGCGAGTCGCTGGAGCAATGACCCCGCTGCGCTGAGCGACTGGTTGCTATTGCTCGACAGACAGCCGGCGGTACTCCAGGCGTGGCTGGCACAACACAGCATTCGCCGGCTGGGCCTGTATTACGAACGCCTCTGGCAATTCGCGCTGGCTCAGGCGCCGGATGTCGAACTGCTGGTGGCGAATCTGCCGATCCGCCAGGGCGGCCAGACGCTGGGCGAGCTGGATCTGATCCTGCGCGATGCCGAAGGCGTGCATCACCTTGAACTCGCGGTGAAATTCTACTTGGGCCTGCAGACCGGCGATCGCCGCCGACACGACCACTGGCTGGGTCCCGGCAGCCATGATCGGTTGGATATCAAGTTGCAGCGCCTCTGCGAGCACCAGCTGCGACTCTCGTCCAGCCAACAGGCACAGGCACTACTGACCGAGCTGACTTGCCGCCAGATCAAAAGCGCCTTGTGGCTCGGTGGCTACCTGTTCCAACCCTGGAAGGACGGGTGTGAACCGCCCGCTGGAGCCAACCCGATGCATCTCGGCGGGTCATGGTTGCGGCTGCGCGACTGGCTGCATTCGGCTGTCACCGATAGCGATGCGCACTGGCAACCGCTGCCCCGTCAAACCTGGCTGGCCCCGGCGCAATTGGAAGACAGCCAACTCTGGCAAGCCGAAGACGTTCAGCAATGGATTGTCGATGCCAATCGCAGCCAGGCACGCCTGCTGGCTCGAATGGAGCCCGACGCAGATGGGCACTGGGTCGAGCGCGAACGCCTTTTCGTGGTATCCGATAGCTGGCCTGGGTGATGCACTCTTCATCAAATCGTCATCCACATGCGACACACTACAGCGCCCATCAGACTGCCCCTCAGTAACAGAACGGCCCATTGATGTCCTCAGTCCAACCCGATTCAATCCCTCTGCAGCATTCAAGCACCTCGACCATCTTTCTGGTGTTTCTGCGTCTGGGGCTGACCTCCTTTGGAGGTCCGGTGGCTCATCTCGGCTATTTCCGCGAAGAGTTCGTCAACCGCCGCCGCTGGCTGGATGAGGCGGGATATGCCGATCTGGTAGCACTCTGCCAATTCCTGCCAGGGCCGGCGAGCAGCCAGGTCGGCATTGCCATCGGTTTGCTACGCGGTGGTTATCGCGGCTCGCTGGCCGCCTGGGCCGGGTTCACCTTGCCGTCGGCGATCGCGCTGATGCTCTTCGCGTTCGGCATCAGCAGTTGGGGCGAAGCCGTTCCGGATGGGCTTCTGCATGGCCTGAAGATCGTTGCGGTTGCTGTGGTGGCCCAGGCGGTTTGGGGCATGGCCTGCAACCTGTGCACCGATCGAACGCGTATCACCATCGCGCTGCTCGCCGCGTGCGCGGTACTGGCTATGCATAATGCCTGGGCGCAGCTTAGCGTTATCGTGCTGGCAGGTCTGGCCGGGCTGATGCTGTTTCGCCCTACATCGAAAGGTTCTCTCGCACCTCATCAGGGCCGTCAGGGTCGCTCGGTTGCCGGCCTCTTCCTGTTGTCGTTCTTCGCGCTGCTGATGGCCTTACCCCCGCTGGCCGCCGCTTCCAGCAGTCAGTTGTTGGCATTGTTCGACACCTTCTACCGCGCCGGCGCGCTGGTCTTCGGTGGGGGGCACGTGGTGCTTCCGTTGTTGCAGGCCGAAGTCGTACCCAATGGCTGGGTCAGCAACGACATATTCCTTGCCGGCTACGGCGCCGCCCAGGCGGTGCCGGGGCCGCTGTTCACTTTTTCTGCATTTCTCGGCGGGTCCATCGGTACTGGCAGCGCCGGCCTGATAAACGCAGCCGTATGCCTTGTGGCGATATTCATCCCTTCATTTCTGCTGGTGGTCGGCGTCATGCCGTTCTGGGACAGGGTACGCGCCAACCTTCGCGTACAGGCAGCGCTGGGTGGAGTGAACGCCGCGGTGGTCGGCCTGCTACTGGCGGCGCTTTATGATCCGGTCTGGACCAGCGCCATATTCAGCCCCGTCGACTTCGCTCTGGCGCTAGTCGCGCTGGTCGCCTTGATGGTCTGGAAGCTACCGCCCTGGCTGGTCGTGCTGGTGGGCGGCCTTGCAGGCTGGGCTATCGCCGCGGTGTCTTGATCGTTCGTCAGTGGTTTCGGCTCAGCCGCTGCGTTCAGTGCGACCGCCGGAACGAGCTAGATAGCCGCTGCCCTGCTCACAGATCAACGTCGCGTGTTGCTCGGCGGACAGCCCATCGAGACCGTCACACAGCGGATAAGCGGTAAAACCCAGTTGGGTCAGCAGAAAGACCGCGCTGGCGCTGCGCTTGCCGCTGTCGCAGTAGCACAGATAGATCCGATCCTGAGCCAGCAGGCGTGTCTTGAGACGCAACAGATGCAGCGGCATATGCAGTGCCTGCAGCGCATGGCCGCGCTGGTATTCCTCCAGCAGCCGGACATCCAGCCATTGAGCACCCTTCGCGATCAGTTCGTTCGCCTCGGCAAGGTCAAGCTCGGCTACCACCGGCGCCTTCAACAGGGCGATGAAATCCCGCCGCGCCAGGCGCAGCACCTGAGAATTCTCAAGCAGCGTCACGGTGGCGTTGCGAGGGCATTCGGTGAGCAAAGCTTCTTCGCCGAAGCAGGCGCCGACGTCCAGTTCCGCCACGACCTGCTCTACACCGCCAAGGCCGGATATGACCTCGGCTCGACCGCTCTTGAGGAAGTAACAGCAGTCGCCGGCATCACCTTCACGCAGCAGTACGTAACCGGCAGGTAGCTCGATCGACTCGAGCCTGCCAAGCATCTTTCGCACGTTTTCCGGCGGCACCTTGGCGAACAGCGGATTGTCCAGCAGCGCTTCGAGCCAGTCAGTCAGTTCGCCAGCCGTGGACAGCTCCAGGAGCAGATCGGCATGGGTCTGATGCCAAGACAGCAAACGATCCAGCTGGGCGCCATCGATCGTCAATACCCTGCAGTCTTCCAGCGCCCGCACCTGGCTCAGCCGGGGTCCGGGGCCGAATGCGTGGCAGCTTTCCGGCGAGCCAGCGGCCATCCGCCATTGCTTGCCGTCCGGCCCATGCATGGACAAGGCGCCGGTGAGCAGGAAGTAGCAGGAACCGGCGCCTGTCTCGTCATCGAACAACAGCTCATCGGCGAGCAGCAGTCGCGGAATCAACTGCGCGCGAAGCGTCTGAAGTCGACGAGGCGAGAGCGCGTTGAGCGGAATCAGACTACCTAACTGATCGGGACGCAGCGGCTTGTTCATCCATGGTTCCAGAAGACGGGAAAGTCAGCGCAGCAGCTCGTCCAGCTGCGCCTGCGCAGCTCGCCGGCCCTGCAAGCCACCGGTATGCAAGAAGATGAGCCGCGTGCCGGGCGTAAAATAGCCGCGCTCAATATAAAGGCGCAATGCCATCATCGCCTTAGCCGTATAAACCGGTTCCAACGGCAACCCGGTGGTACGCTCGGTTTCCACCATGAAGCGCGCAAGCGCCTCGTCGAACCGACCGAAACCGCCGCGACTCGCATCGATCAGCTGATAGTTTGAGCTGGAGACTTCAGCCTCGCCGAGCAGCCTGCCGACTTCCTGCGCAACACCATGAGACGGCGGCCCTGCCAGCGCACCGTAGACGCGGCGCTCGTTCTGCTCGGCCTCGCCGATCACCAGTCCTGCCAGGGTCGTACCAGTTCCAACGGCCAGCCACCAGCCGTCGTGATCGTCCCAGCCAATCGCGTCCAGTTGCTCTCGTACGCGTGTCACCAGCGGTGCGCAACCCCGCGCGCCAGCGAGGCCGCCACCGCCTTCCGGCACGCAGTAAAAGCCGGGATAACGTTCGCACCAGGCATCGAAGAATCCCGGCTGGTGCCGCTCACGGTAGCCGCCGTAGCCCAGCCAATGCAGTTGCATGTCGAAGCTCTGCAGATCGTCGATGGTCGCCGTCCGCTGTGGTTGCCCGCGCAGCAGGCCGACACTGGCTAACCCGCTGCGTTTGGCAGCCGCCGCCAGCGCATGTAGATGATTCGAATGGGAGCCACCAAGGCTGATGAGTCCTGGTGCACCGGTCGCCCGCGCGGCCTGCAAATGGTGAGCGAGCTTGAACCACTTGTTTCCAGACAGCTCGGGATCGACCAGATCCAGGCGCAACACGGCGACCTGCACCTGTGCTCGTCGCAGCCAAGGCAAGATGATGAGCTGCAATGGCGCGGGCCGTAACTCTGGAAATGATGATGGGAATGCCGGCAAATCGTCAGCTACCCGTGCGCAGCCGGTCCTGAGCTCTATGTCTGGCACAGCAGTTGGACTCGCCAATGAAAAAACGGCTAGGGGCTTCCACTTTGTCCAGCGGCATATTGCAGCGCTCTCCACTGGACAAGGTAGCGACGCAGGTCGGCTGTTGATAATGCTGTACCCACTGGCCGTACTGCTCTTCGGAAACGGCACATTTGGCTGCGGCATAGGCGAGAGGGTTTTGCTGATAGCGCGCCATGTCATGCAGCGGAATGGTCAGGTGGCCCGCACCGGGGTGATAAGCCATGAACGTCACGCCGAGTCCTGAAAGACGCTTGAGCACTTGCTCACCGCTTTGCTCGATGAGTGCATCACGCTGCTTTTGGAGTTGCTCGATCTCCTGCTGCAGCTGGGAGTCCAGTTCGTTGCGGTAGGCCAGCTCCACATCACGGATGGACACTTGCTCTTTGTATTCGGCGACCGCTGCTGCGATCTGCCGCCTCAACTCCTCATTGAACTGCGCCTGCGAGGCTTGCGCTTCGGCGCGGCTGTTGTGCTCCAGCGCACGCAGCTGCTGGCTCATTTCTTCACGGTTTTTTTGGAAACCCTCCGCCTGCTCGGCGAGCTGCGAGCGAAGCTGTTCGACGAGCTGCTCCTTGTCCAGGAGCTCCTGGCGTAACTGGGCAGCCTCTTCCAGTAGCCTGGCCTGCTGCTGTGCAGCCAAATCGCGTAGTCGGGTGATATCGGCCTCGCGCTGCTGCTCGAGATTGGCGATGCGCAGACGCTGCTGCTTGATCAGCTGCGCCGCCTTGAGGCGCTGCTCCTGCTCGCGCTTTTCGGCTCGCTCGGTGGCCGCTTGCTTGGCCGAATCAGCCGCATACCAGGCGTCCTCGGCGACCATCTGTAGGCGTTCGGCCGGTACCACCTGAGGTATTTCTTCTTCGACCAGCAGGCCGAGCTGGTTGCGCCTGATTCGGTCACGCAGCATGACGAGATGATTCCGGCTCTGGGTCAGTTCCGGGTCCCAGAGATGCATCTGATACCAGGACACCGGACATTGGCTGCGGCATGCCAGGCGAATGGGGCCCGCGCCTAGGTCAGGCCCACGTCCGGTGCGCTCGGCCAGATTGCGCAGTGGAATGTTCCAGCCGCTGTCCGCCGAGCCGTCTTCGTTGAAATCCAGGTAAAAGAACACCGCCGCACGGATCTGCAACCGGGTATTGATCAAAACGTAGGCGACACGCATCTGCTGATCGGCGAACTCCGGCATGCTCACCACGCCATCGAGCATGGCCTCGAATTCCGGATAGAGCATTTCCTTACAGACGCCGCCATCATTGAAGAACAGTACGGCTTCGACCGTCTGCGGTTTGATCTGCATGCTCGCACCCTCAATGGCTTGATCAGCTAGCGAATGTTTCCATGAGGCGGTCGCATCACGCCGCTTCTCTATTGTCGGGCGCAAGTGTAGGAGAAAAATCGAAACGGGCGATGTGATTGGGTTGGCAGCGAGTCCGGTGCCCACAACTCCTGAGTTGCGCAGGAGAAAAACTGTGACTGAGTTGGAGAAACCCGTCAGGACTTCATCGCCGCAAGTTGAAGCGCCAGACGCCGGCCCATTTCTTCACCAAGGGCCGCCAGGCCGCTCATTGGGCGCACCATGACTTCGAAATCAGTGATCAGGCCGGACTCGTCGAAGCGAATCATGTCGATGCCCTTGAGCTGTCGATCGCCGACACGCGCGCTGAATTCCAACACGACGCTCAAGCCGTCCGCACTGGCCAACTCGCTGTGATAAGCGAAATCCTCGAAGACCTTCACCACGGTATTGAGGATCAGACTGACCGCTGCCGCACTCTCATAGGGCTTGTAGGCCATCGGTGAGCGAAACACGGCGTGCGGATGCAGCAACTCCGGCAGGCGGCTGAGATCGGCGGCTTCGATCATGCGATGCCAGCGCTGCAGCGTAGCGGCAGCGGCCGGTTGCAGCGGGAGAGAAGCAGTCATGTGGGGCTCCTTTTTTATTGTATAAAAACCCCCGCTCGAAGCGGGGTTGGGTTTATCAGATCTCGGCAGCAAGGCGCGAGCCCTGGTTGATCGCGCGTTTGGCATCCAGCTCGGCGGCGACATCCGCACCACCGATCAGATGCACCTTGGCGCCCGCCGCTTCGAGCTCAGCCTGTAGCTCACGCAACGGATCCTGCCCGGCGCACACGATCACAGTATCCACCGGCAGGATTTGCAGTTCGCCTCCGGCGACGCTGATATGCAGGCCCTGGTCGTCGACCTTGAGATATTCCACAGAACTGATCATCTGCACCTGCTTGTTCTTCAAGCCGGTGCGATGAATCCAACCGGTGGTCTTGCCCAGCCCATTTCCGACCTTGGATTTCTTGCGCTGCAGCAAATAGACCTGACGCGCCGGTGCGTGCGGTACCGGCTGGATGCCGGCGACGCCGCCGCGCGCTTCGAGCCCAAGGTCGATCCCCCACTCTTTCCAGAACGCCTCGCGATCCAGGCTGGTCGACTGCCCCTGATGGGTGATGAACTCCGAAACATCGAAGCCAATACCGCCAGCGCCGATGACGGCAACGCGCTGCCCCACCGGCTTGCGCTGCAGGATCGCATCGAGGTAACCGATCACCATCGGATGCTCGATGCCCGGAATCTCTGGCGTACGTGGCGCGATGCCGGTGGCGAGGATGATCTCGTCGTAACCGCCGGCCAGCAGATCGGCCGCACCGATGCGGGTATTCAGGCGGACGTCGACACCGGTGCTTTTCAGTTTGCTGTCGAAATAGCGCAGGGTTTCGTAGAACTCTTCCTTGCCCGGGACGCGTTTGGCCACGTTGAACTGGCCGCCGATTTCGCTACCCGAATCGAACAGGCTTACCTGATGGCCACGCTCGGCGGCGACGGTGGCCGCCGCCAGACCAGCCGGACCCGCGCCGACCACGGCGATCTTGTTCACCGCTGCGGTGGGAATGTAGTTCAACTCGGTCTCGTAGCAGGCCCGCGGGTTGACCAGACAGGTGGTCAATTTGCCGCTGAACGTATGGTCGAGACAGGCTTGGTTGCAACCGATACAGGTGTTGATGGTATCGCTGCGATCGGCGGCCGCCTTGTTGACGAAATCCGGATCGGCCAGGAACGGGCGCGCCATCGAAACCATGTCGGCGTCGCCCTCGGCCAGCACCTGTTCAGCAACCTCGGGGGTATTGATGCGGTTGGTGGTCACCAGCGGAATGCTCACCTCGCCGCGCAACTTCGCCGTTACCTTAGTGAACGCTGCACGCGGCACTTTGGTGGCGATGGTGGGAATGCGCGCCTCGTGCCAACCGATGCCGGTGTTGATCAGTGTCGCGCCGGCCCGCTCGATGGCTTTGGCCAACGTCACGACTTCTCCCCAGGCGCTGCCGCCTTCCATCAGATCGAGCATAGACAGGCGATAGATGATGATGAATTCAGGCCCTACCGCCTCCCTCACGCGCCGCACGATTTCCACCGGCAGGCGCATGCGGTTTTCGTAGCTGCCACCCCAGCGGTCCGTACGGTGGTTGGTATGGGCCACCAGGAACTGGTTGATGAAGTAGCCTTCCGAACCCATGATCTCCACGCCATCGTAGCCGGCCTGCTGGGCCAGGCTCGCGCAATTGACGAAGTCACGGATTTGCTTTTCGATTCCCTCTTCGTCCAGCTCGCGCGGCGTGAAGGGGTTGATCGGCGCCTGGATGGCGCTAGGCGCCACCAGTTGCGGGCTATAGGCGTAACGACCGGCATGGAGGATCTGCATGCAGATCTTGCCGCCCGCTTCGTGAACGGCTTGAGTGACGACCTTGTGCTCTTCGGCTTCGGCGACGGTCGACAACTTGGCCGCGCCTGCGCGTACCGAACCTTCTTCGTTGGGCCCCACGCCGCCAGTGACGATCAGGCCGACACCACCGCGCGCGCGCTCAGCAAAAAATGCCGCCATGCGCTCGAACCCGTTGGGCATTTCCTCGAGACCGGTGTGCATCGAACCCATCAGCGTACGGTTGCGCAGCGTGGTGAAGCCCAGATCCAACGGGGCAAGCAGGTGCGGGAAAGCGGTCATGGTCGTTCCTCGATCAAGCGGCGCGAGAGTGGTGCGCTGTAGTCAACGGTAAAATCGCCACGCCTCATGGGGTCGTGGTCGCTATGGATCGAAGATAAACAGGCGCCACGAAGCGCTCAATGATCGAAACTCACAACTGCCTGACCCTGGTGCGCAAAACACTTGGCAATCGTGAACGATATACCTAGTCTTTCCGCATATGCCTTCAGCAGCGCCTTCCATGCGTACCTACAGCAAATTGCTCGGTCTGACCGCCCTCGCCCTTGCCGCACTCATCATCTATCTGGACTGGACCGGTGACCGGCGCAGCGGCCCATTGCTATCCGATCTGCGCACGCTGCCGATCAATAGCCAGGGCCAACCGGGGTCCGCCGGTAATCTGCTCGGGATCGAAACGCGGCTGATGCCCGCCGATTATCAAAGCAGGGAGCGGTTGCAGCTGAAGTTCACCACCTACCTCGATCAGGCGCGTGACGCCGGCCTGCTGAACCCGCGCACGATCGTCGTGCTGCCGGAGCACGTCGGCACCGGCCTGTTCGCCCTGGGCGAAAAGCCCGAAGTGCAACAGGCACGTACGCTACGCGATGCCATGCAGTGGACGGCATTGAGCAATCCTTGGGACTACGTGCGCGCGCTGTTTGCCAACGAGGGCGGCCACCACCGCACCGAGGCCGTGCTGAAGATCAAAGGGCGGCAAATGGCCGCCGACTATCAACTCATCTTCGGCAATCTCGCGCGCGTCTACGGCGTCACGCTGGTCGCCGGCTCCATAGTGCTGCCCGAGCCGCGCCTCGAGGATGGCAGTCTACGGATCGGCGATGGTCCGTTGCGGCAAGTCAGTCTCAGCTTCGCCGCGGACGGCCAGCCCATTGGTCCGCTGCAATACAAAATGGCCTTAAGCCGCTATGAACGCCGCTACAGCCAGGCACCAGACCTGCCATCGTCTACGATGCCCACGCCTGCCGGGCGCCTGGCTGTGCTGATCGGCTGCGACGGCTATATCCGCCAGCCACCTACCGATGCTGAACTGCTCGCCCTCCCCGGCATGCGCGATAATCCGCACGCCAGTTGCGCAACCGCTCCCTTGCCGCAAACGTCGCTGCCCCGCATGGAAGTACGCACGTTCGGGCTGCCCTGGAATCTGGTCGGCTCGCCCCGTCGACCCGCACCGCAGCATTACAACGCGCCAGTGCAACTGAACAATCTGTGGCTGCCGGAGCGCTCGTGAATCGCCAGCGGGTGCGCCTCGGTGACCTCTCGGTTGGCTTCGTACACAGCCTGAGCAGTGCCCTGCAGGAAAAACAGATCGATCCGCAGCCGCTGCTGGATGCTTACGGTCTGGATCTGGCGCGCCTGTCCGAGCCACACGCACGCCTGTCCATCCCGCGTTATATGCGCCTCGGCCACACGGCTATCCAGCTGACTGGCGACCCGAGCCTGGGCCTGGAAATGGGGCGACTGCGCAAGGCCGGTCATCTGGGTCTGGTCGGAATAACCTCCGCCCAGGCGCCAACCGTTCGCGAAGCGGCACGCACCCTGATTCGCTACGAGCCGCTGTACGCATCCAACTACCGTGGCGCGTCGGCCTTTCATGAAGACGCCGAAGGGGCCTGGCTGCGGTTCTATTCGATCAGCCCTTACAACAGCTACAACCAGTTCGTCGTCGATACCGTATTGGCCAGCTGGATCACACAACTGGCCACGGTCGCCGCGAGTCCAATAACCCCGGTCGCGATTCATATCGAGTTCGAACGCCCCGACTATGCCGCGCGTTACGAGCCGATCTTTACGAAACCCGTTGAGTTCGCTGCCGAGCACAATCAGCTCCGGCTGGATAAAGCCACACTGGCGCTGCGCAACCCGGAGTACTGCCCGGGTACTTGGCGCCAGCTACTGGAACTTTGCGAAGCGGAACTGGAACAGCGGACCCGTACACGCAGCCTGCGGGAGCGGGTCACGCAACTTCTGGGGCCGATGCTCAAAGGCGGCGAGCCGGACCTTCAGCAAATTGCCAATCGACTGCAGCTGCCATCCTGGACGCTGCGTCGCAAACTGGATGAAGAAGGCACCAGCTATCGAGCCATTCTCAACGATACGCGCCGCGACCTGGCCATGACCTATATTCGCGACACCGAATTGGCGTTCGGCGAGATCGCCTGGCTTCTGGGCTTTTCCTCGGCGGAGGCGTTTCAGCGCGCATTCAAGCGCTGGAGCGGGCAAACGCCTGGCGAATACCGGCGCCAGCAGCGGCGTGCCGACTGATCAACTAAAGCTCGAAAGCGTCTTCGGCCGGCTCGGGACCATCCTGCTCGGCGGCGTGCCATTCGAGTATTTCGTCCTGGTAGTCATCCATAGGAGCGCTCCTCGTATTGGGTCTCTAATCGATAAATCCGTACCAGCACGCTAACGCGAGTACATGACCAAAACATGACCCGCTGCGCACCGATGTTGGAATATCTGAATAGCCCAAGCTCACCGCCACCACAACGCGCCTAAACGCCGCACAGCATCGCACTTGGCGCGACGTTCATGGAGTCGTCAGGCCGGCGGCCGTCATGAACTGACGCAGCAACCAGGCGACTACCCCAAGCACCAATACGCTTGCGGACCAGATCAGCACGAGCCAGGTCATGCGCTTCCATAACGGCTTGGCCTCTGATGATGCGCTGCTTTCACGCTCCTTTTGCATAGGATCCTTCATGACGCGACCAACTCAGTGATAGCCATCTTCGGCACTGACCTTTCCCCTGAACACGTAGTAACTCCAAGCCGTGTACATCAGGATCAGCGGAATGATCAACAGCGCCCCAACCAGCGTAAAACCCTGGCTCTGCGGCGGCGCGGCAGCTTCCCAAATGCTTACCGACGGCGGAATGATGTTCGGCCAGAGGCTGATGCCCAGGCCGCTGTAGCCAAGAAAGATCAGCGCCAGTGTGAACAGGAACGGCGAGTAATGGGCGTAGCGTGCGATCGAACGCAGCAGGCCGTATGTGCACAGCAGTACCAGGATTGGCACCGGCATGAAGAGAAACAGGTTCGGCATGCTGAACCAGCGCTCGGCGATGTCCGGATGCGTCAGCGGTGTCCACAAGCTCACGACGCCGGTCACCGCCAGCAGCGCCCAGACCAGCGGCACACCTATATCGTGCATGCGCCGCTGCAGATCACCGGCGGTTTTCATGATCAACCAGGTGCAACCCAACAAGGCATAAGCGACGATCAAGGCCAGCCCGCAGAACACCGAGAACGGCGTCAACCAATCCAGCGGGCCACCGACATAGGCCCGATCGGCCACCGGAAAGCCGTGGATGAAGGCGCCCAGCGCGACGCCTTGGAAGAAGGTCGCGGCGAGCGAGCCACCAATGAAGGCTTTGTCCCAGATATGTTGGCGCGCAGCGCTCGCCTTGAAACGAAACTCGAAGGCGACACCGCGAAAAATCAGCCCCATCAGCATGAAAATGATCGGCAGATACAGAGCGGACAGCACGACTGAGTAAGCCAGCGGGAAAGCGGCGAACAGTCCGGCACCGCCCAGCACCAGCCAGGTCTCGTTGCCATCCCAGATCGGCGCCACGGTGTTCATCGCCACGTCACGCTCGGAACTGTCGGCAAGGAACGGGAAAAGAATTCCGATACCCAGGTCGAAGCCGTCCATTACGACGTACATCATGATCCCGAAAATGATTATCACAGCCCAGATCAGCGATAGATCGACACCCATATTCAGTTCCTCTCGCCCAGTTGATCGCCGTGCTCATGGGGAATCGCCTCGTCGGCGGCGGAAATCGGCCGCATCGGCGTTCTTTTTTCACCGGGCCCACCTGCGCCCTTCTCGCTGCCTTCGTTGATGACCGGCCCTTTCGCAATCAACCGCAGCACGTAGACGAAACCGATGCCGAACACTGCGAAGTAGATGAGCACGAACAGCGCCAGCGTCAGGCCCAGCTGTTCGGCACCATGATTCGAGACTGCATCGGCGGTGCGCATCACGCCGTAAATAACCCACGGCTGACGGCCAATTTCCGTCGTGAACCAACCGGCGAGGATTGCGATGAGTCCCGAAGGTCCCATCCACAATGCCAGCCGCAGAAACGCACGCGATTCATACAACTTGCCGCTGCGCCGCAGCAAAAGACTCCATACGCCGGTGAGGATCATCAGAAAACCCAGCGCGACCATTATCCGGAACGTCCAAAACACGATCGTCGAGTTGGGCCGGTCTTCTGGAGGGAAATCTTTGAGGGCCGGAATGGGCTCGGTCAGGCTGTGCTTGAGAATGAGGCTGCCGAGGTACGGAATTTCCACCTTGAAGCGCGTCTCTTCACGCTCCATGTCCGGCCAGCCAAACAGCAGCAGAGGGGTTGGCTCGCCAGAGGAGTTATCCCAGTGCCCTTCCATCGCAGCGATTTTTGCGGGTTGATGCTCGAGCGTATTCAGACCATGAAAATCGCCGACCACAGCTTGAATTGGGGCAACGATCAGCGCCATCCACATGGCCATGGAAAACATCTTGCGAACCGCCGGATTGTCTCGTCCACGCAGCAGGTGCCAGGCCGCCGAAGCACCGACCATGAACGCCGTGGCAAGAAACGCCGCGATCGCCATGTGTGTCAGCCGATACGGAAACGACGGGTTGAAGACGATGGCGAACCAGTCCACCGGCACCACAATGCCATTGATGATCTCGTGGCCCTGGGGCGTATGCATCCAGCTGTTAGAGGCCAGGATCCAGAAGGTCGAGATCAGCGTGCCGACCGCCACCATGATCGTGGAAAAGAAGTGCAGCCCCGGTCCGACGCGGTTCCAGCCAAATAGCATGACGCCGAGGAACCCGGCCTCAAGGAAAAACGCGGTCAAAACCTCATAGGCCAGCAATGGCCCGGTCACGCTGCCGGCGAACTCCGAGAACGCGCTCCAGTTGGTGCCGAACTGGTAGGCCATGACGATACCGGAGACCACGCCCATGCCGAAGTTGACGGCGAATATCTTCAGCCAGAAGTGGTAGAGGTCGCGATATACACCACGTTTGGTCTTGAGCCATAGCCCTTCCAGCACGGCGAGAAAACTGGCCAGCCCGATCGTGATCGCCGGAAAGATGATGTGAAAGGAAATGGTGAAAGCGAATTGGATCCGCGCAAGCTCGAGAGCTTCTAAACCGAACATTCAAGGCCCCTCGTCAGTTAGCCGCGTGCCCATGGCAGATGGATGTCGTCACGCATTACTGACAGCAAGAAACCGCAAGGGTGCGCTCGATCGCTCGGCAACCACGTCGCTAGACCGAGCAGAACGCGCCATGACAGTGCAGAGCAAGGAGGACAGATGTAAGTACCATCGCTGCACGGTGCGATCAGGCGACGTCCCGATATGCAGAGCGCGGATGCGTAACGAAGAAAGCTGAGCGCGGTAAACAATCGCTTATCCGCACGGCAGAGCGGCGTGCTCAAAGGAGCCAGCGAAAATCAGCCAGGACACTCTCGAATGGATGCGCTAAATAACGGCGAGGCAGAAACGAAAAAAGCGACCCGAAGGTCGCTTTTTGCGAGACTTCCCAGCGGCTAGGGCCTGGAAGTAAATATGGCGCAGCGGACGGGACTCGAACCCGCGACCCCCGGCGTGACAGGCCGGTATTCTAACCGACTGAACTACCGCTGCGCGTCGGCCGGACTTTCGTCCGAATCGTAAGGCTTGCTGTTAAGCAGTGGCCAACCGAGTAACCAACCGGTTGATCGCCTTGCGAGGCGCGCAATTTACGCATCCACCCGAACCAAGTCAACTGTGCGCAGCGTTTTTTTCAGAAAAAATCCGGCCATTTGCAATCACTGCCAGGAATCGCACGTTGCCGGGCACCTTTTGCCTGAAAAACAGTCATTTGCACTGGCTATTTTAGGTGCTTCAGTTGTCATGGTCTGGTCTAGACTCCAGGCATGCCGGACATCGACGGTACCCACCAACCTCTACCCAAACAGCGTTCACCCTTATTCAGTTTCACGGAGTGCCTGGCTTGGCTTCCACCGCCGCCCTGCAGAATGTTCGCCAACACGCGCCGCTGATCATCAGCGCGGCTATCGTCGTGCTCTTCGGTCTCTATCTGGCTGGTCAGATCAGGGAATGGCTGCAACTTACCCAGGCGCCCTCGGCGGCTGCTGCGCAGAGCAGCCAGCCAGCGGGCGTCGCGCCGGATCTTCAACGCATGGAAAGCCTATTCGGCACCCCCGTATCGTCCAGCCAGGGCTACACAGCCGGGACATCAAATTCCGATCTGACCTTGCTAGGCAGCTTCGTACACGCCGATCCGGCCCGTTCCACGGCAATAATCCAGCTGAGCGGCTTTCCACCACAGCTATATCGGGTCGAAGAGGAACTGGAACCGGATGTCAGCCTGCACAGCGTTCACCCTGACAGCGTCGAAATACTGAGAGGCGGCCGCGTCGAAAGCCTGTATTTCCCGAGCGTTCGCTCCGCTACGGCGGTTCCCGACAACCTGCCGGACTACAGCGACCCTGCGGAGACGGAGTACGTCGACCCGCAAGCGAAAATGCTGCAACAGCAAATGGAAGCGCTCCGCCAACAGATGGAAGGGGCCACCAGCCCACCAGAAACCATGCCCACCGATGAACAGCCCACGGAAGACGACTGACTGATGCTGCCTTTTTCCTCTCGCCCGTTGATTGCATTGATCGCCGTTGGCGTACTCGCCGCTCCCCTGCCCTTGCTGGCGGTCGACCCCGGAATCGAGCCGAGCGAAACCCAACAGGACGGCTGGACGATCAACCTCAAGGATGCCGACATTCGCGCCTTCGTCGATCAGATCAGCCAACTGACGGGGCAGACCTTCATCGTCGACCCACGGGTCAAGGGACAGGTCAGTGTCGTGTCATCGACGACGCTCTCGCTAGCAGAGGTCTACCAGCTGTTCCTGTCGGTCATGGCGACTCACGGATTCAGCGTGCTCACCCAGGGCGAAGTCACGCGAATCGTGCCGAACGCCGAAGCAAAATCGGAGGCAGGCGGAGGACCGGCCGGCGGCGATCTACTGGAAACCCGTGTCATCCAGGTCCAGCACACTTCTGCCACCGAATTGATCCCACTGATTCGCCCGCTGGTCCCGCAATATGGCCATCTCGCCGCGGTCGGTTCGGCCAATGCACTGATCATCAGTGATCGCAGTGCAAACATCGCCCGCATCGAAGATCTGGTCCGTCAACTCGACCGCGCCCAAACCGACGACCACAGCGTGGTCAATCTGCAGTATGGCTGGGCCGTGGACATTGCCGAAGTGCTGCGCAACACGCTGGCACGGGGCGAAGCCCGGGATACCGCAGGCGCACAGATCATTGCCGATTCACGCACCAATCGACTGATCTTTACCGGGCCGGAACAGGCGCGGCAGAAACTTGCCAATCTGGCGAGGACACTCGACACGCCAAGCACCCGATCGGCCAATACACGCGTCATCCGCCTGCGCCATAACGATGCCAAGTCCTTGGCCGAGACCCTCGGCGATATTTCCGAAGGTCTCGCAACACCAGTGGATGGCGAGGTTCAGGGCGGCCGTTCGCAGAACATCCTGATTCGCGCCGATGAAAGCCTCAACGCCCTGGTCATGCTCGCCGAACCCGAACTGATCGGCACCCTGGAGTCGATCGTGCGTCAGCTAGATATTCCACGTGCGCAGGTTATGGTCGAGGCTGCCATCGTTGAAGTTTCCGGCGATATCACCGACGCACTCGGCGTCCAGTGGGCGGTCGATGCGCGCGGAGGCACGGGCGGTGCCGGCGGCGTCAGCTTCGGCAATACCGGCATATCCATCGGCAGTGTGCTCAATTCGATCAACGAGGACGAGATACCAAGCAACCTTCCTGATGGCGCGATTATTGGGGTCGGCACGCGCAGCTTCGGCGCATTGATCACTGCGTTGTCTGCCAACAGCAAGAGCAACCTCCTGTCGACGCCCAGTCTGCTGACGCTGGACAATCAGGAGGCCGAAATTCTCGTGGGACAGAACGTGCCCTTTCAGACCGGCAGTTACACGACGGACTCGTCCGGCGCAAACAATCCGTTTACCACCATCGAACGCCAGGACGTGGGTGTGACACTGAAGGTGGTGCCGCACATCAACGACGGAGCCACGCTGCGCCTGGAAATCGAACAGGAGATTTCCACGATCGCGCCATCGGCATCGCTTTCGGCGCAAGCGGTCGACTTGGTGACGAACAAGCGTTCGATCAAGAGCACCATTCTCGCGGAAGACGGCCAGGTGATCGTACTGGGAGGCCTCATTCAGGACGACGTTACCCGCACCGACTCGAAGGTCCCGCTCCTCGGAGATATCCCGTTTCTAGGCGCGCTGTTTCGTTCTACTCAGGAAACTCACATCAAGCGCAATCTGATGGTGTTTCTGCGCCCGACCGTTATCCGAGATCGCGCTGGGCTGGCAGCGCTGTCCGGCAAGAAATACAGCGATATCCGGGTCATCGAAACCGGCTCGGACAGCCCGAGCATCCTCCCTGCCACGCCAGAGCGGCTGTTTGACGGCCAAGGTCAGCCAGCACCGGCCATCGATCTTCGCTCCAACGAACCGGAGCAGCGCCGTGCGATTCCCAAAGCGCCGGCAACACAACGAGCCCCGGCAGTCTCCGCTCCCATGCCGCAAAGGGAACAGTCATCGATTCGCTCTGGCTGGGCCGTCCAGGTAGCCAGCCTGCAGAACCGCGATAGCGCCGAAGCGCTACGGGGAAAGCTGGGTGCTGAAGGATTCGATACCTATATAAGAACGACAGGCCGGACACATCGCATATTCGTCGGGCCAATGGAGCAGCGCCAGGAAGCCAGTCGGGTCCGCGACCAGCTCTCCGAGGAACAGCGCCTGGACGGTTTCGTAGTGAGCTTCGACGCTGGGGACAACTGAGATACCGTGCAATCCGGATTGAGGACGATCCTTCGTCCCCAATTCAGCATCACAGCGCAGCCAGCCCTCGGGCGAGATCGGCTTTCAAGTCAGCCACATCTTCCAGGCCCACGGCCACACGGATCAGACTGTCACGGATGCCAGCGGTTGCACGATCTTCCGGCGAAAGCCGACCGTGAGTGGTCGACCCTGGATGAGTGATGGTGGTCTTGCTGTCGCCCAGATTGGCGGTGATGGAGATGAGCCGGGTCGCGTCGATAAAGCGCCACGCAGCCTCCTTGCCGCCCGCAACCTCGAAGCTCAGCACAGCCCCAAAGTCCTTCTGTTGACGCTTGGCCAGCTCGTGCTGCGGGTGGCTGGTCAGGCCAGCGTAGTAAACCTTTTCGACTCCCGGTTGCTGCTCGAGCCACTCAGCGAGCGCCTGCGCGTTTGCGCAGTGCGCCTGCATACGCAGCCGCAGGGTCTCCAGCCCCTTGAGAAACACCCAGGCATTGAACGGGCTCAACGTCGGACCCGCCGTGCGCAGAAAGCCCACCACTTCTTTCATCTGCTCGGCTCGGCCGGCCACCACGCCGCCCAGACAGCGCCCCTGGCCGTCGATGTACTTGGTGGCGGAATGAATAACGATGTCAGCGCCGAGCGCCAATGGTTGCTGCAGCACCGGTGTGCAAAAGCAGTTATCCACCGCCAGCATGGCGCCCTTGGCATGGCAGAGTTCGGCCAACGCCTCGATATCGACCAGCTCGGCAAGCGGGTTCGAAGGTGACTCGACGAATACCAGTCGCGTATTGGGTTTGAATGCGGGCTCCCAAACGTCAACTTCCGTGAGCGGAACGTAGTCGACTTCAAGCCCGAAGCGTTTCAGATATTTCTCGAACAACGAAACCGTCGCACCGAAGACGCTGCGCGAAACCAGCACATGATCGCCAGCGGAGCACAGGCTCATCACCGTTGCCAGGATCGCAGCCATCCCAGATGCGGTCGCCACGGCTTGCTCGGCACCTTCCATAGCGGCGATACGCTCTTCGAACGCACGCACGGTGGGGTTGGTATAGCGCGAATAGACATTTCCCGGCACTTCACCGGCAAAACGTGCGGCGGCGTCGGCGGCACTCCGGAACACGTAGCTGGATGTGAAGAACAGCGGCTCGCCATGCTCACCTTCGGGCGAGCGGTGCTGGCCCGCACGAACAGCCAGAGTATCCATGCCCACTCCGGACAGATCACTGTCCAGCCGGCCTGCGTCCCAGTCAGTTGTCATAAGTTGTCCACCCTGAACGGAGGCGGCAAGCCGCCGAATTGTCGATCAGTTGTTATGGAGATCGATGATAGCGCTGCCCGTGATGCTCTTGCTTTTGCTCAAGTCGTTACGTGCCTGCTCGATTTTGTGCAGGTAGACCTCATCGATATCGCCGGTCACGTATTTGCCATCGAATACCGCACAATCGAAATTCTCAATCTTCACCTTGCCGCCACCGACCGCATCGATCAGATCATCCAGATCCTGATAAACCAGCCAGTCGGCGCCGATCAGCTCTGCAACTTCCTCGGTACTGCGATTATGCGCGATAAGTTCGTGGGCGCTGGGCATGTCGATGCCGTAGACGTTCGGGTAGCGAACGGCCGGTGCGGCGGAGCAGAAATAGACATTCTTCGCCCCTGCTTCGCGGGCCATCTGGATGATCTGCTTGCAGGTCGTGCCGCGGACGATGGAGTCATCCACCAGCATGACGTTCTTGCCACGGAATTCGAGATCGATGGCATTGAGCTTCTGCCGCACCGATTTCTTGCGCGCGGCCTGCCCCGGCATGATGAAGGTCCGGCCGATGTAGCGGTTCTTGACGAAGCCTTCTCGAAACTTCACACCCAGCCGGTTAGCCAGCTCAAGCGCCGCAGTACGGCTAGTGTCAGGAATCGGGATGACCACGTCGATATCGTGATCCGGACGTTCGCGAAGAATCTTGTCGGCCAGCTTTTCGCCCATCCGCAGACGGGCCTTGTATACCGACACGCCATCCATCAGGGAATCCGAACGCGCCAGGTAGACGTGCTCGAAGATGCAAGGCGCGTAATGGGGGTTCGGCGCGCACTGACGGGTATGCAGCTTGCCGTCCGATGTGATGTAAACCGCTTCGCCTGGAGCGAGATCCCGGATCAACGAGAAGCCCAGCACATCCAGTGCGACGCTTTCGGAGGCGATCATGTACTCGACACCATGCTCGGTGTGCCGCTGCCCGAACACGATCGGGCGAATGGCATTCGGATCGCGGAAACCGACGATGCCGTAACCCGTCACCATGGCCACTACCGCGTAGCCGCCGACACAACGCTCATGGACCTTGGCCACGGCGGCGAAAACGTCCTCTTCGGTGGGCTGCAGCTTGCCCCGCACCGCCAGCTCGTGGGCGAACACGTTGAGCAGCACCTCCGAATCGGAGTTGGTGTTCACGTGGCGTAGGTCGGATTCGTAGATTTCCTTGGTCAGCTGATCGACGTTGGTCAGGTTGCCGTTGTGCGCCAACGTAATGCCATACGGGGAGTTCACATAGAACGGCTGTGCCTCCGCCGAGCTGGAGCTGCCCGCAGTGGGATAACGTACGTGACCGATTCCCATGTTACCGACCAGACGCTGCATGTGACGCTGCTGAAAGACGTCGCGGACCAACCCGTTGTCCTTGCGCAGAAACAGCTTGCCGCCGTCACTGGTTACGATTCCGGCCGCATCCTGCCCACGATGTTGTAGTACGGTAAGTGCGTCATATAACGCCTGATTGACGTTCGACTTACCGACGATGCCGACAATGCCACACATGCAAGGAACCTCTCAGTTAATACAGGCTGACCCGGACATGACACAGACCTGAAGGCCCAACACACCCGTTGAAAATGCTCGTCTCAGCCGGACGCATCGAGCGAGCCGGCTACCCATTGGCTTCCAAACCCGAGAATCAGATTTTTCGACCAGTCGGCAACCAATAGAAAATGGGGCAGCAGTGTCGACTCACGCCACCACGGATCCTGGTGTACAGGCGCGAGGCTGAGCAGACCAACGAGCACAACGATCAAAAGCCCGCCACGAGCCGCACCGAATACCATTCCGAGAAAGCGATCCGTGCCTGACAAGCCGGTTACCCGAACCAGCTCCCCGATGAGGAAATTGACCAGCGCGCCGACCAGTAGCGTCACGATGAACAGAATCGCGCATGCCGCGATGACCTGAAAAGAAGGGGTACTGATGAACTCGGCAAGATGATGGGACAGCGCACCACCGAACATCCAGGCAACCACGCCAGCAATGATCCAGGTGAGCAGCGAAAGCGCTTCCTTAACGAAGCCGCGTTTCAAGCTGATCAGGCTGGAGATGACCACAACGGCGATAAACGCCCAATCGACCCAGGTGAGCGTCACAGGGTTTCCTGCTAAGGAGAAAGGCGGCGCATTTTAGCAGAGCGCCCGCGAAGGGGTAAGCAGGCAATCATGCTTACCCGCGGAGCGGCGGGACGACCAGCGACAAGCCTGCCCCCTTGCTTAACCCTGTTCAGGCTTGAAACGGACTACGAACCCGTTCAGCTTTTGCTGGCGTTGTAGTTGATCACGAAGGCGGTTGGCTTCCGCTCGCTCGACAAGCGGCCCGACGAAGACCCGGTTCATCCCGTCTGCGGTACGTATATAAGCGTTATACCCCTGAGAACGCAGTGTCTTCTGCAGCTTGTCGGCATTCTCGCGACTCGACAGGCTGGCCAACTGCACCGACCAGCTGATCGGCAAATTAGCCGTGTCCAATCGCTTCTCTTCTGGAGCGGTCGGCGGCGTCTCGGCGGTTGCCGACTCAGGTGCTGCTGGCGCGGGCGCTGACTCGACAGGGGTTGGAGCCGGATTGATAGGCGTCGCGGGCTGGGAAGCTGCATTCTCCTCGATGATTTCGAACTCTTCCGGGAAAGGCTCGACCTCGGGCTCAGGCACCTCCACAGGCTGCGCCTCTATCACAGGCGCAGCAGGCGCTTCGGGCATTTCCGGCGCATCCACGACTATCTGCCGGCCGGCATCTTCGCGGTTGAACAGCATCGGAACGAATATTACCGCCAGTGCCAGAAGCACCAAGGCGCCAACGATACGCTGCAACAATCCCTTATCTACCAAGACCATATTCCCCACTGGTTGCGTGCCGATCGATCCAGCTCAGCGCATCGGCCACACAGTAAAAAGACCCGAACAGCAATATCTCGTCGCCATCGACAGCCAGATCGCACTGACCTTCGAGCGCCTGGGATATCCCCGGATAGATAGTGACGCTTGCATTGTGTTCCAGCAATGCCGCACTCAGCTCAGCTGCCGAGCGCGAGCGAGGCGTAGCCAGTGGCGCAACCGCCCAGACATCGACCACAGGCAGCAATGCATCGATCACGCCAACCAGATCCTTGTCGGCCAGCAGACCGAATACCGCCAGCCGACGGCCAGGCTTCGGTTGCCGCTGCAGGTGTCTGGCCAGATATCCAGCCGCGTGCGGGTTGTGCCCGACATCGAGCAGTATCGACAAGTCACGTCCTTGCCAACGGATCGTCCGTCGGTCCAGACGCCCGGTGACACGAGTGTTCAGCAGAGCCTCAACCAGCCGCTCCGGCTGCCAGGACGACTGCAGCAATGCAAACGTTTGCAACGCCACAGCTGCATTTTCCATTGGCAACGCCAGCATCGGCAGATTCCGCAATTCCAAGGGATTACCCGCCCCGTCTCGGCCACGCCAGTGCCAACGGGTCGCCTCCATCGCCAGATCGAAATCACGTCCACGGACCAGCAACGGCACAGTCGCCTCAGTCGCGTTTTTCAGCATGGAGTCTGGCGGAGCGGGATCACCACATACGGCAGGCTTTGCGGGGCGGAATATCCCGGCTTTTTCAAACGCCACGCTTTCGCGCGTATCACCGAGCCATTCGGCATGGTCCAGTCCGATATTGGTGACGACCGCCACGTCCGCATCGATCAGATTCACCGCGTCGAGACGGCCGCCAAGCCCGACTTCCAACACCACGGCGTCCAGCGCCTCACGTTCGAAAAGCCAGAAAGCGGCGAGCGTGCCCATTTCGAAATAGGTCAGTGATACTGAACCTCGTGCTTGCTCGACCGCCTCGAAGGCTTCACACAACGCCTCATCACTGGCATCCGTCCCATTGAGACGAACGCGCTCGTTGTAACGCAATAGATGAGGCGAGCTGTAGACGCCCACTTTCTTGCCCTGCCCTGTGAGCATCTGGGCGATGAAAGCGCAGGTCGATCCCTTACCATTGGTGCCGGTAACGGTAACCACCTGCGGAGCCGGGCGCTTGAGACCAAGCTTTGTCGCCACCTCACGGCAACGATCAAGGCCCATATCGATAGTGGTGGGGTGCAGCTGCTCAAGATAATCGAGCCAGTTCTGCAGGCTCCGCCGATTCATGCGCTGGCCGTTACCAACGCAGGCTCCGCCGGGGTCGGCAGATGTTGCAGCTGAGCGAGAAGGCGCGACAAGCGATTACGCAGATCGGATCGCGGAACGATCAGGTCGATGGCACCATGATCAAGCAGGAACTCACTGCGCTGAAAACCTTCAGGCAGCTTTTCACGCACTGTCTGCTCGATCACTCGGGGCCCAGCAAAACCGATCAGGGCCTTGGGCTCGGCGACGATGACATCGCCCAGCATGGCCAAACTTGCCGATACACCACCATAAACCGGATCGGTAAGTACGGAAATGAACGGCAATCCTTCTTCACGCATGCGGGCCAGCACTGCGGAGGTCTTGGCCATCTGCATGAGCGAGATCAGCGCTTCCTGCATACGAGCACCGCCGGAAGCTGCGAAGCAGATCAGAGGACAACGCTGCTCAAGCGCGGCGTTGGCCGCCTGAACGAAGCGCTCCCCAACGATCGCGCCCATGGAACCGCCCATGAAGGAGAACTCGAACGCGCAGGCCACGACCGGCATGTTCATCAAGGTACCCCGCATGGCGACCAGTGCATCCTTTTCGCCGGTCTGTTTCTGCGCCGCGGACAGGCGATCCTTGTACTTCTTGCTGTCGCGAAACTTCAGTCGGTCGACAGGCTCGAGGTCGGCGCCGATCTCTTCGCGCTCCTCCTTGTCGAGAAAAATATCCAGACGCGTACGTGCGTCGATGCGCATGTGATGCTGGCATTTCGGGCAGACATCCAGCGTTTTTTCCAGCTCCGGGCGATATAGCACCGCCTCGCAGGACGGACATTTGTGCCACAGGCCCTCGGGTACTGAACTCTTCTGCGATTCCGAGCGCATGATCGAAGGGATCAGCTTGTCTACTAGCCAGTTGCTCATGCTTTTATTCTCCACAGCTTGTCTGTCCCGCGCGTAACGACTGCACGCACCGAAAAAATTCATCGTTGCGACCGGTCTCCATTCGGAGCTCACTGCGTCGCGTAGGCGATAGCCAAGGAATCGCTATCGCTGAAGTCTGATCGCCGTCTGGCACCAGATCGGTAACAGTGGCGAGGTTCGCCAAACCAGCGAATGGTAACTGGACGGCAATGCCCCCGCGCTCGTCACATCGAAGATCTTACTGACCGAACGAAGTCCCGCACTTTCTGCGCATCTTTGACGCCCTTGCTCAGCTCTACTCCCCCACTCACGTCGACGGCGAACGGACGCACCTCGGCCAGCGCCTGACGAACATTTTGCGAAGTCAGCCCGCCAGCCAATATCAGTGGTTTGGGCAGATTTGCAGGGATCAGGGACCAATCGAACGCCTCGCCCGTCCCGCCAGGAACACCGGCAACAAAGGTATCGAGCAGAATTGCGCTAGCCCCAGCGTAGCGTGCGGCCTGCACCCGGACATCCTCACCCGCCTTGACTCTGAGCGCTTTGTACCACGGCCGATGAAAGCCTTCGCAGTCTGCCGGCGTTTCGTCACCATGAAATTGCAGTACATCCAGCGATACGGCATCCAGCGTTTCATTGATCTCGCAACGCGATGCGTTGACGAACAAGCCTACGGTGGTGACGAAAGGCGGCAGAGCGGCAATGATGACCCGCGCCTGCTGGATATTTACCGCGCGCGGGCTCTTCGCATAGAACACCAGGCCAATCGCATCCGCACCGGCTTCGGCAGCGACGAGCGCGTCCTCAACCCGGGTGATTCCACATATCTTGCTACGAACGATAGGCAACGGCAGGCACCTGCGATAAAAGACCTCGGATGGTAACAAAAGCGCTACAGGCTGCAACCCGCATCACTTTATCGTCCATTTCCGAAGGATGACTCGTCACTTGTCCGGCCGCTGGCATCAGGTCAGATGATTCGCACATCCGGCAGGCCTGACAGGAAATGTGGCCCAAGATAGCGCTCAGGCAATTCGAACTGCCCGGGGTAATCTACCTGAACGAGATACAAGCCGTAGGGATGCGCGGTAACACCACCCGTTCGCCTTACACGCGACTCCAGCACTTCCCTCGCCCATTCGACCGGGCGCTCGCCCGCCCCGATGGTCATCAACACACCGGCAAAGTTACGCACCATGTGGTGCAGAAAGGCATTGGCATGCACGTCGATCACAATCAGCCTGCCATACTCGAGCAGCTCCAGATGGTGAATGGTTTTGATCGGTGATTTCGCCTGGCACTGGCGCGCTCTGAAAGCACTGAAGTCGTGGGTTCCGACGAATGCTTTGGCCGCTTCGCGCATACGCGTGATATCCAATGGCCGGTGGTTCCAAGTCACCTCTTCGGCAAGATGAGCCGGGCGAATCTGGTCGTTGTAGATGACGTAGCGATAACGACGCGCCATGGCACTGAAGCGCGCGTCGAAGCTCTTGGGCATTTCTTTGGCCCAGGTCACACTGATATCACCTGGCAGATTCATGTTCGCGCCCATTACCCAGGCGTGCATGGAGCGCGTCACTGGAGTATCGAAATGCACCACCTGGGCGCAGGCATGAACGAGCGCATCGGTACGTCCGGCACAACTCAGCGTTATCGGGTGCCCGCCGGCCACCTTACTCAAGGCATTTTCCAGCGAGAGCTGAATTGACGGCACGCCATCGCGTTGCCGTTGAAACCCACGATAACGGGAGCCCTTGTATTCCACACCAAGGGCAATTCTGAAAACGCCAGCGGCAGCCGTTAGGGCTGCCGCTTCAGGTACTGCTTCGATCATGGTCAGGCTAGTTTGGCGAGCATCTCTCGCGCCTCTTGCTGCTGGGTATCGCTGCCCTCGTTCATGACCTCATCGAGGATATCGCGAGCGCCTTCGGCATCACCCATATCGATATAGGCGCGGGCAAGGTCCAGCTTGGTGGTGGTTTCATCGGTGTCAGCGAAGAAATCGAAATCATCGTCAAGCCCCTCCGAGGTTGACTCGGCCTCAAGCGCGGCCTCCGGCTCCGATAGGTCGAGCGGCTCGCCCATGTCTCGCGACAAGGCTTCAGACTCAGTTTCGGCCTCGTCGAACTCGGAGATAGACGTTTCGGATACCGCTCCGCCGCTGGTCTCGTCAGAGACCGACAGATCGAATTCATCCGGCATGTCCGCAGACTGGACTTGATCGGCGAGCTGGAAATCAAACTCCTCGGCAGCAGGCTCGCCCGTTACTGGCTTCGACAGTTCTTCGTCGAGGTCTAACAGCACATCGTCATCGGCAGTAGAAGCTTTCGGCTGATCGTCAAGATCGAGCGAGAAACCGGCAAGTTCGGCTTCAAGGGATTGCATATCCGCTTCGGACGATTTGTCCAGGTCAAATTCGAAATCGTCAGCGGCCTGCTCCTGCGCAGCGGCGTCAAGATTGAGGTCATCGAAATTGAGCTCGTCAAGCTCCCCTGAGGCCTCGCCAGACGGGGCTACGGCTGTTTCAGTCAGGTCATCATCAAGCTCAAGATCGTCCAGACTCAGGTCAAAGGCGTCATCCGACATCTGCTCAGCAGTCGTTGCCGAAGCCGGTTCGTCAAGTTGGAGATCATCCAGGCTGAAGCTCTCGAAGTCATTGGTGCTTGTCGCGGCGGTTGCCGCAGCGAAGCCAGCTGCTGAAGCCATTGCCGGATAACGGAGCTTCGTTTGTTCAATTGCGTCCAACGAGCCGCCGATTTCGCGGAGCTCCGCCTCTTGCCGAGCGAAACCATCCCGATCACCAAGTTCGGCATAGACTTCCATCAGCTTCAATCGCAGGTCACTGCGCTGCGGCTCATCGTTCAATGCATTCTGCAGCAGGTCGGCAGCCTGATTAAAACGTCCGTAAGCGATGTAGATATCGGCCTCGGCCAAAGGGTCGTTGGTAGCGGCAGCGAGCGAGTCAGCCGAATGTTCGCCGCTGTCTTTAACGGTCGACTCCACAGCGGACGAATCGAGATCCTGCTGCGCCATGTAGAACGTGTCAGGTGAACTATCGGCAAGCAGGCTTTCCTGCAGTTCAGCTTCCTTCAAAGCGTTGCGGCGTGACAACGCCATCAGCCCGACCAGCAATAGCAAAAGGGCTCCGCCACCCAAGGCGCCGAGGAGAATGGGATTGGCCAACAGCTCGTCGACGTAGCTATCAGCTTCAGGCTCTTGTACCGCTGGGGCCGATGCTGCCGGAGCCGGTGTGACCGGCGCCTGTGCAGCCGGCTCCGCATCTACCGCTGCTTCTCCCTGGGTCGCTGCTGGGGCTACGACCTCAGCACCAGCAACTTCGGGCTCGGCATTGGTTTCTGTTACCGCTTCGGACGTTTCCGGCGCGACGTTAGCGTTTGAATCAATTTCACCAGTCGAAGGCAGTGCGGATGTCGCATCGCCTCCCGGCTCGACCCCCGCTGCCAGTTGAGCCTGTAGTTTGGCTAACTGGTCGTCCTTGAGCTGCATCAGGCGCTGCAGCTTGTCGAGTTGACCCTGAAGATCGTTGAGACGGTCCTTGAGATCCAGATTTTCGCGACGACTGGAATCAAGACTTTCCTCGGAAACCGCGAGCTTGTCACGCAAGGCCTGAGCATCGGCTCCGCTTCCAGTATCACTGCCGGCTGTGGCTTCGCCGGCTTCCGGTGCGACCAAGCGCAGATTATCGCCCTGCTCGCTACGCGATGGTGCCGCTCCCACTGAATCACGCTGGGTCGCATCTAGCTGGCGTGTGCCTGCTGCGCCAGAGACGGCAGCCTGACGCCAACTTGCGTTCTGTTGCGCGACTTGCTGAATCGCCTCGGCTTGTGACCGGCTACCGATTTGCTCGGCATTCGGTAGGCGAAGCACCTGACCATTCTTCATTCGGTTGATGTTGCCAGCGATGAAAGCGTCAGGGTTCAGGTCTTGAATGGCCAGCATGGCCTGATGAACGGTGCCCCCTTGGCGGGCGCGCTCGGCAACTTCCCACAGCGTGTCATTGGGGGTGACTTTGTATTGCTCACCTTGCAGCGCGGAAGCGCCGGCAGGCGCTGGTGCAGGCCGCGTTGCGACTCGCGGCGCCGTCTCGGACCGAACGATTGGCGCTGCAATAGGCAACTGAGGGGCAACGGAAGCAGCAATTTCCGGCGAATAAAGCGGCGGGTCCAGCAGGAGCGTGTATTCGCGCAGCAGCCGACCGTTGGGCCAGAGCACCTCAATGAGGAAGTTCAAGTAAGGTTCGCGAACCGGCTTGGTCGATGAAACCCGGATAACGCTCTTGCCATCAGGGCGCAAAACCGGGGTAAAGGTCAGGTCCGTCAGGAAATACTGGCGGTCAACACCCGCCCGATTGAAATCTTCCGCAGATGCCAGAACCGGGACCACTTCACCCGGCGCCAGTGTTTTCGCATCCAACAATTCGATTTCAGCCACCAGCGGTTGATTCAGTGCCGACTTCAGCGTGACCTCTCCCAGCCCCAGCGCGTACGCCATTTCGGAAGTCAGCGCGGTAGCAGCCGCGATTGCCAGCACCAGATTGCGAACCCGAACCATTATGTAATCCCTTGTTTTTTAACTTTTCTCGGATCTTCGAGAAGGGTCTTATAGACGCTGCCCGTGCCCGCCAGATGGCGGCCCCCCGTCAGCGATAAGCCTAAACAGCGCAGCTAGCTAGAATAGTTATTCGAATTGCCGGTAAGTATCTTTTACAGATAGTGTTTTATCAATAACTCACCAGACCGCACGGCATTGCCCGCCACGCCTTTTGCCACGTTATCAGACACAATCCACAATTCGCGTTCTCCTGCTTCGACGAAGCTGCAGCCTGCTCGCGAACCGGTAACCCTTGTACTTCATTGCGAACAAGACGCTCAACGAAACAATGCGAAACCCTGGCCGTGTAGTTATTAAGCAATATCTATCGGCCCGCCACCTAAATATGGAAACGAAAAACACAGTCCTTAACCGCGTCGATACCCACACATGGTGAGCCGTTCCGAAGGGCGTCACTGTAGCCGAAGCAGATCGTCCCGCTGCGAGGTTAAGCCTAGATCCGACGAACGCGCCATGCAGAGCCTTCGCTGCAGAGCGCTCAGCTAGACAGCTTCGACCGGATAAAAAAAGCGCCGCGGCTGTGCCGAGGCGCTTCGGGTGTTTCCTTCCTTGCGGTTTAGCGCTCCAGAAGGATGCGCAACATCCGCCGCAAGGGTTCCGCGGCGCCCCAGAGAAGCTGGTCACCCACGGTGAAGGCGCCCAGGTAATGGGAACCCATGTTCAGCTTGCGTAAACGACCGACAGGTACGTTCAACGTGCCGGTCACCGAGGTCGGACTGAGCTCCTGTATGCTGGCGTCCCGATGATTCGGAACCAGCTTCACCCAGGGGTTGTGTTGGCTAATCATGCCCTCGATGTCCGAGATCGGCACATCCTTGTTCAGCTTGATGGTCAGCGCCTGGCTATGGCAGCGCATGGCGCCGACGCGCACGCAGATGCCATCGACCGGAATCGGACTCTTGAAGCGACCGAGGATCTTGTTGGTTTCAGCCTGCGCCTTCCACTCTTCACGGCTCTGCCCGTTGGGCAGCTCCTTGTCGATGTACGGGATCAGGCTGCCCGCCAGCGGCACGCCGAAGTTATCTACCGGGAAGGATTCGGAACGCTGGCACTCTGCGACCTTGCGGTCGATCTCCAGAATAGCGCTGGCCGGATCGGCAAGTTCATCGGCAACCGCAGCATTGATGGTGCCCATCTGCTTGATCAGTTCGCGCATGTTCTGCGCACCGGCGCCGGATGCCGCCTGGTAGGTCATGGCGCTCATCCACTCGACCAGACCGTTCTCGAACAGGCCGCCGAGCCCCATCAGCATCAGGCTGACAGTGCAGTTGCCACCAATATAGTTGCGAGTGCCGGCATCGAGCTGCTGGTCGATCACCTTGCGGTTGACCGGGTCCAGCACGATGACCGCATCATCCTGCATGCGCAGGGCGGACGCAGCGTCGATCCAGTACCCATTCCAGCCGGCTTCACGCAGCTTGGGGAATACTTCGTTGGTGTAGTCGCCACCCTGACAGGTCAGGATCACGTCGAGGCTTTTCAGCTCATCGATGCTGTAGGCATCCTTGAGCGGCGCGATGTCCTTGCCGATCGAAGGCCCCTGACCGCCTACATTGGAAGTGGTAAAGAACACCGGCTCGATCAGGTCGAAGTCCCGCTCTTCCAGCATCCGCTGCATGAGCACGGAACCGACCATGCCGCGCCAACCGATCAGACCTACACGTTTCATCGCAACTACACCTATATATAAAGTGGCCCACCCGCTTGAAGGCGGGCCAAGAGATTACAACTTCGCGAGCGCCGCGACTACCGCATCGCCCATCGCCTGGGTGCCGACCTTGCTACAGCTCTCGGACCATATGTCGCCGGTGCGCAAGCCTTGGTCGAGCACGTCGCTGACCGCTCGCTCGATGGCATCGGCCGCCACCACCTGATTAAAGCTGTAGCGCAGCATCATCGATACAGAAAGGATGGTCGCCAGCGGGTTGGCGATGCCCTTGCCGGCGATGTCCGGCGCCGAGCCATGGCAAGGCTCGTACATACCCTTGTTGCTGGCATCCAGCGACGCCGACGGCAGCATGCCGATGGAGCCGGTGAGCATGGAAGCCTCATCCGACAGAATGTCGCCAAACATGTTGTCCGTAACGATCACGTCGAACTGCTTGGGCGCGCGGACCAGTTGCATGGCCGCGTTGTCGACGTACATGTGCGACAGTTCGACCTCGGGGTAGTCCTTGGCGACCTCCTCGACCACGACCCGCCACAACTGGCTGGAGGCCAGCACGTTAGCCTTGTCCACCGAGCAGAGCTTCTTGTTGCGGACCATGGCCATGTCGAAACCGACCTTGGCAATACGGCGAATTTCGCTCTCGCTGTAAGGCAACGTGTCGTAGGCCATGCGCTCGCCGTTCTCCAACACTTTGCTTTCGCGCGGTTGGCCGAAATAGATGCCGCCGGTCAGCTCGCGCACGATAAGGATATCCAGACCAGCAACGATCTCCGGCTTGAGGCTGGACGCTTCAGCCAGTTGCGGATACAGCAGCGCCGGACGCAGGTTGCCGAACAGGCCCAGCTGCGAACGGATTTTCAGCAGCCCGCGCTCCGGGCGGATGGCCGGCTCAATCTTGTCCCACTTGGGACCGCCGACGGCGCCGAGCAGAATGGCGTCGGCGGCACGCGCGCGCCCCAGGGTTTCATCGGCCAGCGGTACGCCGTACTTATCAATGGCAGCGCCACCCAGCTCGTCATAACTCAACTCGAAACCCAGCTGAAACTTATCGTTCGCCAACTGCAGCACCTTGACCGCCTCGGCCATGATTTCCGGGCCGATACCATCGCCGGGCAATACCAGAATCTTTTTCGACATTTCCATTCCTTCAGATAAGCGCTCATGGTGGGCTGAAGCCCACCCTACTTTTATTCTTGCGGCTTGCCGCTGCTGTTATTTGATCGCGCCGAACAGCCAGGGCTGGCTCTGCTGATGCCTGGCTTCGAATACCTTGATCGCGTCGGCATCCTGCAAAGTCAGGCCGATGTCGTCCAGGCCGTTGAGCAGGCAATGCTTGCGGAAGGCGTCGACCTCGAAGCCGTACTGCCTGCCATCCGGGCGCGTGACGGTCTGCTCGGCCAGGTCAACGGTGAGTTGGTAGCCCTCGTTGGCCTCGGCCTGTTCGAACAGTTCGTCCATCTCGGATTCGGTCAGGATGATCGGCAGCAGACCGTTCTTGAAGCTGTTGTTGTAGAAGATGTCGGCAAAACTCGGCGCGATGATGGTGCGGAAGCCGTACTCTTCAAGCGCCCAGGGCGCATGTTCGCGAGAGGAGCCGCAGCCGAAATTCTCACGTACAAGCAGCACGCTGGCGCCCCGATAGCGCGGGAAGTTCAGCACGAAATCGTGATTGACCGGACGCTGTGAACAATCCTGGTTCGGCTGGCCAACATCCAGATAGCGCCACTCATCGAACAAATTCGGACCGAAACCGGTGCGCTTGATCGACTTCAGGAACTGCTTGGGAATGATCTGATCGGTATCGACGTTGGCACGATCGAGCGGACAGACCAGGCCGGTGTGTTGGGTGAATGCTTTCATGTTTCGCCTCCTCAGGCCTGGAGCAGTTCGCGCACGTCGATGAAACGGCCGGTCACAGCGGCTGCCGCGGCCATGGCCGGGCTGACCAGATGAGTGCGGCCACCAGCCCCCTGGCGCCCCTCGAAGTTGCGGTTGGACGTGGACGCGCAATGCTCGCCGCTGCCCAGCTTATCCGGGTTCATCGCCAGACACATCGAGCAACCCGGCTCGCGCCACTCGAAACCGGCTTCGAGGAAAATCTTATCCAGCCCTTCCGATTCCGCCTGTTGCTTGACCAGGCCCGAACCCGGCACCACCATCGCCTGCTTGACGGTCGCGGCGACCTTGCGCCCCTTGGCCACTTCGGCAGCAGCGCGCAGGTCTTCGATGCGCGAGTTGGTGCAGGAGCCGATGAACACGCGATCCAGCTGGATATCGGTGATCGGCTGGTTGGCGCGCAGGCCCATATATTTCAGCGCGCGCTCGATGGAGTCGCGCTTGACCGGATCGGATTCTACCGCCGGGTCCGGAACCTGTTGGTCGACCGCCAGGACCATTTCCGGCGACGTGCCCCAGCTCACCTGCGGCTTAATGTCCTCGGCTTTCAGCTCAACGACAGTGTCGAACACCGCATCCTCGTCAGATACCAGATCTTTCCAGACCTCGACTGCCTTGTCCCAGTCCGCGCCTTTCGGCGCATAAGGGCGACCCTCGACATAGGCGACGGTTTTCTCGTCACAGGCCACCATGCCCACGCGAGCGCCAGCTTCGATGGACATGTTGCAGAGGGTCATGCGGCCTTCCATGGACAATTCGCGGATGGCGCTACCGGCGAATTCCAGCGCGTGGCCGTTGCCGCCAGCGGTACCGATCTTGCCGATCACGGCGAGCACGATGTCCTTGGCGGTGACGCCGAACGGCAGCTTGCCTTCAACGCGCACCTGCATGCTCTTCATCTTCTTGGCCACCAGGCACTGCGTGGCGAGCACATGCTCGACCTCGGAAGTGCCGATGCCGTGGGCCAGCGCACCGAAGGCGCCATGGGTGGACGTATGCGAATCGCCGCAGACCACGGTCATGCCCGGCAGGGTCGCGCCCTGCTCCGGGCCGATGACATGCACGATGCCCTGGCGGATATCGTTCATCTTGAATTCGAGAATGCCGAAGTCATCGCAGTTCTCGTCCAGAGTCTGCACCTGAATGCGCGAGACCTCGTCGGCGATGGCTTCCAAGCCGCCCTGGCGCTCGCCCTTGGTGGTCGGCACATTGTGGTCCGGGGTGGCGATGTTGGCGTCGATACGCCACGGCTTGCGCCCGGCCAGACGCAACCCTTCGAACGCCTGCGGCGAAGTCACTTCATGGAGAATGTGACGGTCGATATAGATCAGCGACGAGCCATCGTCGCGACGCTTGACCTCATGCATTTCCCAGAGTTTGTCGTAGAGCGTTTTGCCGGCCATCGGACTCTTCCTCATCAGTTCTGCGGGCAAATAGCCCTTTCGCTTATGGGGAGATGCTAGGGGGTTGCGTTTAATTACTCAAATTCATATTTTTTATCTAACGCATTCCTCGCAGGAATCTCACGAACATTAAGTCGAGTGGGCCGGGCGGCCCACTACGGTCATTTAACGCCTTGGAAAAATACATGGATCTAGCCAGCCTCAACGCCTTCATCGCCATTGCTGAAACCGGCAGCTTCTCTTTGGCAGGAGAGCGCCTGCACCTGACTCAACCGGCGGTGAGCAAGCGTCTTGCCGCGCTGGAGTCGCAGCTCGATGTGCGCCTGTTCGATCGTCTGGGACGGGAGATTGGGCTCACCGAAGCCGGCCGAGCTCTGTTGCCCCGTGCCTACCGAATCCTCAATGTGCTGGACGACACCCGCCGCGCATTGGCTAATCTCAACGGTGAAGTCAGCGGTCGCCTGTGTCTGGCGACCAGTCATCACATCGGCCTGCATCGCCTGCCGCCGTTGCTGAGGAGCTTCACACGTGCCTATCCCAACGTGAACCTGGACATCCGCTTCCTGGATTCAGAAGTTGCCTACGAAGAGGTTCTTCATGGTCGTGCCGAACTGGCCGTGATTACCCTGGCGCCACACACGACTGCGCCGATCCGCGCCAGCAAGGTATGGGACGATCCGTTGGATTTCGTCGTCGCACCGGAGCATCCGCTGGCACAAAAACAGCAGATAACCTTGGCCGACGTGGCCGGCTACCCCGCCGTGTTTCCAGGTGGCAACACCTTCACCCACCATATCGCTCAACGGCTGTTCGAGCGCGAGAATCTCAGACCAAACATTACGATGAGCACCAATTATATGGAGACGATCAAAATGATGGTCTCCATTGGCATCGCCTGGAGCGTGCTGCCCCGCACCATGCTCGATGAACAGGTGGTGCGTCTGCCGCTGCCTGGGGTTCAACTAACGAGGGAGCTCGGCTACATAACCCATACCGAGCGCACCCTGTCGAACGCAGCCAAGGCCTTCATGTCTTTGCTGGATGCAGGCTGACGCACTTGCACCTTGCCATCTGCTACAGATAAGTTCGGGACATAACAACAAGAGCACCAGAATCATGAGCAGCACCGGTTATCGGCCGATCCGTCACCTTCCTACCTGCCCGGCGGAAACCATTCATGCGACCGCCTGAATCCCTGATCGGTGTCGGCGCCAGCGAAGCGGCAATGCCCTGGCGGGATGCGACCCGCCTATTATCGGTACTCGACGCCGCAGGACTTGGCGTTTGGTCGTGGGACTTGCAGCGCGGCATCGTCCACTGGTCGCTCGGCACAGGGCGGCTGTTTGGTCTCAGTGAACCGCTCACTCAGATTACTCAGGACGAGTATCTGAATCTGATCGCTGCCGAAGATCGGCTTCATCTCACAACCGTCGCCCGCTCCGTACTGTCGGGCGACAGGTCGCGCTTCAGTGTTCGTCACCGGGTGCGCTGGCCAGACTCAAGCGTGCACTGGATGGAGATCGATGGGCAGCTGCAGGACAACGGCACCAGCTCATCGATGCTGGTGGGCATCGTCCGCGACATTACCGCTCAGCACACTCAGGCCCAGGCCTTCGAAGACAGCCAGGAGCGCCTGGAACTGGCGCTGGCCTCAGCAGAGCTGGGCAACTGGGAATGGCACATCCCAAGCGACCGGCTCTATGCTTCGAGCCGCGCTTCTGAATTGCAGGGCATCATCGACGGTCCGTTCGATGGTTCGTTCCGGGAGTTTTTTCGCAGCGTCGCAGCCAATGACCGACAGACCATGCGCGAGGCTTACAGCGATCTGCTGGCCGGGCGGCGCCAAAGCTATCAGACGACCTATCAGGCAGTACATCCGAACGGTACCGTCCGGCATCTGGAAACCACTGCCAAGCTGTACCGTGACGAGCACGGCGTGCCGTTGCGGATGGCCGGAATCATTATCGACGCCACGGAGCGGGTCCTGCGCGAACAGCACCTGGCCGCGTCCGAAGCCAGATTTTCCGCCTTGTTCCAAGGCAGTCCCGACCCCATTTCCCTTTCCCGTATCCGCGACGGCACCTTCATTGATGTCAATCCCAGCTTCAGCGCTGTATTCGGCTGGGAAGGCAGCGATATCGTTGGGCGTTCGGCTCCGGACATACATTTCTGGCGCGACGAGAAACAGCGGCAGTCGCTCTATCAACGGCTGACTCGTGACCAACGCCTGGACGACGCCGAAGCGCAATTTCGCACCAGGGCTGGACAGTACATCACATGCGTGGTCTCCAGCCGCTTCATTCGAATCGACCGAAGGCTGTGCATCGTGACGACTTTCCGCGACATCACTGAGCGCCAGCAGGCCGAAGCAGCCTTGAAAGCCAGCGAGGCCAAGTTCGCCAGGGCATTCCATTCAAGCCCCGACGCCATCATCATCAGCGAACGCGCCACCGGACGCTTCATAGAGGTCAACGAAGGTTTTCACCGTCTCTCCGGCTACCGCCCGGAAGAAGCCATTGGCCGTACATCCACCGAACTGGGCATCTGGTCGGACTCGCAGCGCAAGGACATTCTCGAACAGCTGGAGCGTGACGGCCGCGTCGCCAACTGGGAAATGGTCGGCCAGGATCGTCACAGCAACCCTAAACACATCGAGGTGTCAGTCGAACCGATCGAACTCAACGACACCGACTGCCTGTTGATATCGGCGCGAGACATCAGTCAGCTGAAGGCTGCACATGCGCAGATCCATCACCTGGCGTATCACGACCCACTGACCAACCTTCCCAACCGGGCGCTGCTGATGGATCGTCTGGTACAGCAGATTGCGCTGCACAAGCGCCATGACCTGCGAGGCGCCCTGCTGTTTTTAGACCTGGATCATTTCAAGCACATCAACGATTCGCTTGGGCATCCGGTCGGCGATGCTGTCCTGAAGATGATTACGGCTCGCCTCGAAGCCAGCACCCGCCAGGAAGATACCGTCGCGCGCCTCGGGGGCGATGAGTTCGTCGTTCTGCTGACAGGTTTGAGCGGCAGGCGCTCGGAGGTGACGCGCCATGTTCGTCAGATTGCCGAAAAGCTACGGACCCTGCTCGCCGAGCCCATGACATTCGAAGGCAACCGGTTGCACGTCACCCCAAGCATCGGTATCGCCCTTCTGCCTGACCATGGCGACACACCCGCCGATCTCCTGAAGCGAGCCGACATTGCGCTCTACGGGGCCAAAGCAGCCGGGCGCAACGCCATCCAATTGTTTCGCACGACGATGCAGCAAGCCGCAAGCGCACGCCTGCAGCTGGAGAGCGAGCTACGGTTGGCGCTGCAGCGCAACGAATTCGAGTTACAGCTGCAACCCCAAGTGGATGCACGCTCGGGTTCGGTGATCGGCGCTGAAGTTCTGTTGCGCTGGAATCACCCGGAGCACGGCCCGCGCTCGCCCGCTCAGTTCATTGATGTGCTGGAAGAAAACGGCCTGATCGTCGAAGTCGGCGACTGGATCATCACACAAGCCAGCCGCATCGGCGCTTCGCTGTTGGCCGCGGGACTGGTGCACCCCGACACCTTCAGCCTTTGCGTCAACATCAGCCCGCGTCAGTTCCGTCAGAACGAGTTCGTCGAACGCACCCTCAATGCGCTGAAGGCCACCGGGGTTCCGCATAGGATGATCAAGCTTGAGATCACCGAAGGTATTGTGATCCAGAACCTGGACGACACCATTGCCAAGATGCGCCGCCTTTGCCGACACGGCGTCAGCTTCGCCATGGACGATTTCGGCACTGGCTATTCATCGCTCACCTATCTGAAACGATTGCCGGTGGATTTGCTCAAGATAGATCAGTCATTTGTACGAGACGCGCTGGATGCGCCCAACGACGCCGAGATCATCCGCGCTATCGTCGCGATGGCTAGAAGTCTCGGGCTTGAGGTGATCGCCGAAGGGGTCGAGCAGCAGGCGCAGCTAGACTTGCTGCAACTGCAGGGCTGTCACCTGTATCAGGGTTATCTGTTCAGCCGTCCGCTGCCCCTCGACGAGTTCAGCAGGCTTCTGACAGGTTCCGACACGAACGATGGCGGCGGCTAATAGGCAGCGAAACGGCTAGGCATATTATGTGAGCGCAGCGACTGCCCTTCGCGCTGATCGGGCAGGATCGGGCAGGAACGATAGCCCGTAAACAAAAGCCCTGGCACAGGCCAGGGCTTTGTCAGCGTACTGAAGCCAGCGGAACACACCGGCTTAGAAATGAGCTCACCTGATCAGTTCAGGCTCAACTTGGCGCGGTTCTTTTCCAGGGTAGCGGCACCAATCCCTTTGACTTCCAGCAACTCATCGACCGAGCCGAACGGGCCATGGGCTTCACGGTACGCGATGATGGCCTTGGCCTTTGTTGCACCGATGCCTTTGAGTTCGCGGGTCAGGGTTTCGGCATCGGCCGAATTGAGATTGATTGTTGCCGTTTGAGCTACGGCTACTTCTGCTGCTGCAACAGGTTCAGTCTGAGCTGCATGGCCGCCAATGGAAACGCTGGCAAGCAATGCGAAGAGTGCTGCGGAGAGAAAAGACTTGGTCATGATTCACGTCCCTTTGAGTGTTGGTTTTCGACCGGCGCGGTACTCCATGCGCCGCCGGGACACTTTATGCTGCAACAATGCCAAGTCAAATCGGCGCGCTGGTTCTGTGAACCACGCCCGCCAGGCCGCGCTTAACGCATCACATTGAACAGGCTAAGCCCGGAAATTTTCACGTAGCTCTGCTGGGCCGCTTCTAGAATGACCGTTTGCATCGACAGCCGCGACAACGCCTCGGCGTAGTCCAGTTCGCGCAGTTCCGCCTGGACGCCTTTGTTGACCAGCGCGACGTCTTCGTTGTCGGTCAGGGTGGTGTCGATGGTATTTAACCGTGCGCCAATATTGCCGCGCGCCGCGTCGACACTGACCATGCCGTGGTCGAGGTTGGTCAAGGCGACTGCGACCGCGTCGCGGACGCCGGTGTTGCCGGTCGCTGGATCTTCCAGAGCCTTGCGGAGGTTAGCAATCGTATCGAGAACTCCTTGTTTAGGACTCTCACTTTCGGGAATCGTAATTACCTCGCCGGCAGTCGGCTCGCCTGAGATATAAAGAGTCACTCCGCCAACTACCAGCTTGTTTTCCTTTTCTCCGTCACTGTCCAAACTACCAGTGCTAAGGACGTTCCCGCTGGCGTCGGCCACGCTATAGTTCCGCTCGTTCGGACTCGCGCTGAACGTGATTTCCAACCCTCCAATGCCGGCAAAAGCGACCTCATCACTAACCAGCGCGTCTGAAACATTCAACGTCGAAGCCGCCTGGTCAGATACCGCAGCGCCAAGACGTCCAGCGTTGGTTACGTTCTCGAAAATGGACTTGCCGTTATCGCTGATCGGAACACTCAACGAACTGGCAATCTGCAACTTCCGCTGCCCCTCGTCACCCTGATAGCTGTAGCTACCATCCGTGCCCCTGACAAAGGGCTGCGTCTTGCCCTGAAATCCTGAGAACAAATACTCACCGCGCGCATTGCGCGTATTCATCAGCGACAGCAGCTCATCCTCGCGCTCACCCAGCTCGGCAGCGATGGCTTTGCGGTCCTGCGGGTCTAGCGCACCGTTACCGGCCTGAACCGCCAGCTCGCGGACACGCTGCAGCACGGTATTGACCGAGTTCAGCGTCACTTCTTCCTGAGTCAGGCTGTTCTTCGCAGCCGTCAGATTGGAGTTGTACTGGCCAAGCACGTTCTGCTGTTGCTCCAGCTGCAGCAGGCGTACCGAGGCAACCGGATCGTCCGCAGGCGTAAGGATGCGGTTGCCGGTGCTGATCTGCTCCTGGGTGCGCGTAGCGTTGGCGTAGTTTCGCTGGATGCCGGTCACGCCGTTATTGAATGCTTGCAAGGTCGAGATGCGCATGGGCGGGCCTGTTACCTGAAGGTGCTGATCAATGTATCGAACATGGTGCGCGCAACTTGAATGATCTGGGCCGAGGCGTTGTAGTACTGCTCGAACTTGATTAGGTTGGCGGCTTCCTCGTCGAGGTTCACGGCCGAGAGCGAGTCCCGGTTGTCGGTCGCCTGCTTGAGGATCGCACCCGTCGCTTCGCTGTCCATGCGAGCCTGAGCGGTCAGCGTGCCGACCCGCTCTACCAGCTCGCCGTAGCCATCGGTGAAGCTGGAGCCCGACCCGACAACAGAGCCATCGACCCCGATCGTCTGCTTTGTCTGCAGATCCACCAGCTTTAATGCGTTGCGGTTGTCCGATACGCCGCTCTGGTTGAAGTTGAGCGAGAAACTGTCATTCGCCTGTGGTCGTCCGTTGATAGTGAAATCAAACTGATAAACCTCTCCCGATGCTGCCGTATAAGCCAGCCGAACGGTGTTGCTATTACCGGATTGAAGCGTCGGAGTCGCTGGATTGCCGCTGCCATCGACAAGAGAATTGCCATTTTCATCCACGTATGACCAGTTGCCTGTAGCGGCGGACAACGTGAAGGTGCCGTCTGCGTTGACGGTTGCAGCTAGATTCAACCCACTGCCGAACGCTGTTTTCAGTTCGGCAGGGTCGATAGGCGAAGGCGCGGAAACCATGTCCGGCTGGCCAATCGCTCCGGTACCGCCGTTTTGCAAACTGCTTTCCGCACGCACTGCCGCAGCGAAGGCGAGCTGATCAGCCTGATCGAGCACTGCGCCGATTTCAGAGGCGCCGCGCCGAGTCGGCATGATCAATACCTTGTCACCCTCGCCGAGCGACGAATCGATCCGATGTAAGTTAAAACCCAATCCAGGCACTTCGGTACCGAACGTTTGACCCTCGATCCAGCGCCCACCCACCGGACGAATTCGATAACTGTCGCCCGCGCCGATTTCTATCTCGTAGTCACTAGCAGCAAGCGACGAGGTGTTAGTGATCTCGACATTTATCCCCGTCGGATAACTGCGCTTATCGACCAGATCGGCCGCATTGATATCTTTGAACAGGCCGACGCCAACGTTGCCCTTCAAATCCAGCCCCTGTCCCAGCTGGGTATTGACCTGATCACTCACAGCCAACGCCAGCTGCCCCAGCGAATTGAGCGTGGGGTCCAGGACTTCCTGGCGATAGCGAATCAGCCCACCCAGCTCGCCGCCGGTAATCTGCGACGTAATCCCCTGGCGCGAGCCGCCGCTGACAAACTGGATCTCGTGACGGTTGGGATCGCCCTGCCCCGGCACGATTTCCAGCCGGCTGACGGCGCTTCCGACGACTAGGGGCTGACCAGTACCGACCGAGATATTGAAGCTATTGTCGTCCTGCGGCGTTACGGTGACGCCGATGTAGGTCGATAACTGACGCACCGCCTCGTCGCGTGCGTCGAGAAGGTCATTGGGTTGTTTGCCGTTGGCCGAAGCTGTCGCGATGGCTTGGTTCAAGCTACCGATGCTGCCGGCCAGACGATTGATCTGATCGGTGACCGCAGCCATCTGCTTGTTGGTGAAGTTGTTCTGCTCGGTCAGCCGGTCGGAAACGGTATTGAATCGGCGCGCCAGCCCCTCAGCCTCCGCCAGTACCAACTGACGTGCCGGAATGTTGGCGGGGTCTTCCGCTGCCGTTTGCAGTGCCGAGAAAAACTTCTGCAGCGAGGGCGTGATGCCGGTCGTGCTGCCTGCCAGCAGAGAATCGAGCTGGTCGATCTGGCTTTTGTAGGCCTCCACATCGCTGCTCAGCGAGGTGCTGCTGCGCAGCTGGCTGGTCAGGAACTCGCTGTACGTCCTGCGGATTTCCACCAGCGTAGTGCCCGAGCCGACATAACCCGCCCCGCTGAATTGAGGGGTCCGAGTTGCCTGGGATGCATCCTGGCGGCTATAGCCGGGAGTATTGACGTTGCTGATGTTGTGGCCGGTGATCGACAGCTGGCTCTTGCTCGCACTCAAGCCCGACAGGCCAATATTCAGTAGGTCAGCCATGATTAGCCTCTAGTCCGCACGGCGGGCGCTGAACTCGCGTCAGCGATCGTCTGGTAGGTCTGCACTTTGCGAGCGATCTGATTGATCTTGTTCGCATATTGCGGGTCGGTCGCGTAACCGGCCCGCTGTAATTCGTTGACGAAGCGCTCCGAGTTACCGGTGGTGCTAGCAACCTGAATAGCCGGCTGGTAGCGGTCGTTGTTTTCGAGCAGCCGAACGTAATCGTTGAAGCTCTGTTCGAACGAGTCGTAAGCCCGGAACCCCGCGACTTGCTTGGTCGCCTTGCCATTGATGTACTCGGTTGTGGTGACCTTCGCCGACTCACCTTGCCAACCCGTGGCTTTGATGCCGAACAGGTTGTGGCTGTTGCTGCCATCTTTCTGACGAATCATCGACTTGCCCCAGCCGGTTTCCAGCGCAGCCTGCGCCACCAGGAAGCGCGGCTCTACGCCGAGTCGCTTGGCGGCTTTCTCCGCCATGGGCAGCATGGTCGCGATGAATTCGGCCGGTGAGTTGAAACGCGTCTTGCTCGGCGCGCTAGGTGCCGTCGCCTCGACGCCATTGACGATCAACGGCGCGTCTTGAGGTGCTGCGAACGCCGTCGCGGGCTGCCAGTCGAGATTCACCAACGGCTGCGGCTTGCCGGCCTGTTGGGCGTCGGCTCCGTTCTTTGCAACCTCGACAGGTGCGGTCTCTGCCGACGGGCGCTCGGCAAGCTTGCCCGGCAGCGCCAGGCGGCGTTGATTCAGCAGCTGCGAGTCATTTCTGGCCGGCGCAACGGCGGCGCTGGGGCTGATCGACGCTTTCGCGCCTTCGGTCTGTGCAACCTGCGCAAAAGGATTCGGCTTCTCGCTGGGCTCCTGCTGCTTGCTCAGCTGACGGATCAGCACGTCAGCCAGGCCAATACCGCCGCCTTCCTTGGAAAGCGTGACCGACAGCTGCTGGTCGTGCATATCCTGATACTGCTTGCTGGCCTGGCTGTTGAATGGATTGTCCTTGGACATCACCTCGGTGGCCGAACGCATCGACTTGAGCATCTCGTTCATGAACAGGGACTCGAACTCCTGCGCAACCTTGCGCACGTTCTCCGCGCCGTCACGGTCCTTGCCAACCTTGAGCTGATTCAGCCGATTCAGGTCGGAATAGCTGCCGCTATCAGGTGTGCGCCGGCCAAGCCCCAGTCGATTTTCCATGTCCCGGTCCTCAGATCACGATCAGGTCGGCTTGCAAAGCGCCTGCTTGCTTGAGCGCTTCGAGGATAGCCATCAGGTCGCTGGGCGCGGCGCCCACCTGATTCACCGCTCGCACGATCTCATCAAGCGTGGTCCCCGGACCGAACTTGAACATCGGCTTGGCCTCCTGCTCCGCCTTGACGTTGGAGTTGGGCACCACCACCGTCTGGCCGTCCGACAGCGGGTTCGGCTGGCTGACTTGCGGGTCTTCGGAGATGGTCACGGTCAGGCTGCCATGGGTAACTGCCGCCGGCTGCACACGAACGTTCTGGCCGATCACGATGGTGCCGGTGCGCGAGTTGATGATTACCTTGGCCACCGCCTGGCCAACGTCGACTTCGAGGTTTTCCAGGATCGATAGATAGTCGACGCGCTGGCTCGGGTCCAGAGGTGCGGTGATGCTGATCGAGCCGCCATCGAGCGCCTGGGCCACGCCCGGGCCGAGCAGTTCGTTGATGTGATCGACGATGTTCTTGGCGGTGGTGAAATCTGGGCGATTGAGGTTCATCGTTAGGGTGTTGCCCTGATTGAACGCGCTCGGCACCGGCCGCTCGACCGTCGCGCCGTTCGGAATGCGGCCTGCGGATGGAATGTTCACGGTAATGCGCGAACCGTCCGCGCCGCCGGCATCAAAACCACCCACCACCAAGTTGCCCTGGGCAATGGCGTAGACGTTGCCGTCGATACCCTTGAGTGGCGCCATCAACAGGCTGCCGCCGCGCAGGCTCTTGGCGTTACCGATCGACGAAACGGTGATATCGATGGTCTGGCCCGGTTTGGCGAAGGGCGGCAGATCGGCATGAATGGACACGGCCGCGACGTTCTTCAGCTGAACGTTGCCACCTGCCGGCACCTTGATGCCGAACTGCGCCATCATGTTGTTGAACGTCTGCACCGTGAACGGCGTCTGGGTGGTCTGGTCGCCACTGCCATTGAGGCCGACCACCAGGCCGTATCCGATCAACTGGTTGCTACGAACACCTTGAATGGTGGCGATGTCCTTGAGCCGCTCGGCTTGGGCCGGAACGGCTACCAGGCACAGCAAGGCAACTACGAATGAGCTGAACAGTTTCATTGCCTGCACCTGCTTAGAACGGCCACAACGGGCTGATGAAGAAACGATCCAGCCAACCGGGCTGACTGGCATCGGCGAAGGCGCCGGTGCCGGAATAGGTGATGCGGGCATCGGCGATACGGGTCGACGGCACGGTGTTGTCGGTGGCGATGTCGTCCGCGCGCACCAGGCCGGCAATGCGCACCAGCTCATCGCCCGTGTTGAGTGTCATCCACTTCTCACCGCGAATCGCCAGGATGCCGTTTGGCAGCACGTCGGACACCGTGACGGTGATCGAGCCGGACAGGCTGTTGCTCTGCCCTGCCTGGCCGGAGCCGGAAGTATCACGCGCCGCGTCGTACTCGGCGCCCAGGTTCATGGCGTTGCCGGTCAACGGGTTGGCCATCGATACGGCGCCGCCAAACAACGAGCCGAGCCCGATATTGGCGCTGCTCTCCTTGGATATCTGGGAATTGGCATTCTTGCTCGCCTGGGTCCGCTCGTTGAGCGTGATGGTGATGATGTCACCGACCCGATGGGCCTTCCGATCGTCGTACAGATTGGTTTCGAAACCCGCCTGATAGATGGCGCCGTTGTTTTGCGCAGCCGGCAGCGGCGTACGCGGCAGGACCGGCGCGTAGTACGGGTCATTGGGCTTCGGGGCTGGCGCCACGCAACCGGTCAGAACCACAGCGGACATCAGCGGAAGAACAATCAACAAGCGGCGCATATTCACCTCAATCCAGCGGCTGACAGCTGTTACAGCTGCTGGGTAACGAAGGACAGCATCTGATCGGCCGTGGAGATGACTTTCGAGTTCATCTCGTAGGCGCGCTGAGTGGTGATCATGTTCACCAGCTCCTCGACGACACTGACGTTGGAGTTTTCCAGAGTGTTCTGCAGCACCGTGCCCAGTCCGTTCAGGCCGGGCGTGCTGACCTGCGGCGCACCGCTTGCGGCGGTTTCCAGGAACAGGTTGCTACCCATGGCCTGCAGGCCTGCCGGGTTGACGAAGTCGGCGGTCTGCAGGTTGCCGATGATTTGCGGCGCCGGGTTGCCGAGTGTGGTAACCGAGACGGTGCCGTCCTCGCCGACCGTGAAGGTCTGGGTTTCCGGCGGTACGACAATCGCCGGCTCCAGCGCATAGCCGTTGGAGGTCACGATCTGGCCGTCGGCGTTCAGATGGAAGCTACCGTCACGCGAGTAGGACACGGTGCCGTCGGGCAGCAGCACCTGGAAGAAGCCGCGGCCATTGATCGCCATGTCGAGCGGCTGCTCGGTAGTCTGCAGGCTGCCGGCAGTGAACTGCTTCTGCGTGCCGACGATGCGAACACCGGTACCCAGCTGCAGGCCGGACGGAAGCTCGCTGTCCTGGGTCGACTGGCCACCTGGCTGCCGCCGGATCTGATACAGCAGATCCTGGAATTCGGCGCGGTCTTTCTTGAAGCCCGTGGTGGAAACGTTGGCCAGGTTGTTGGAAATGGTCGTCAGGTTCATGTCCTGGGCGGACAAACCCGTCTTACTCACCCACAGTGCTGGAAGCATATTCTTCTCCTCGTGCGCCGGTATTCGGGCGCAGCGCGTTGTTTACTAGCTGAGTTGCAAGACTCGGGCCGCAGCGGCACTGTCTTCTTCGGCGGTACGCATCATTTTCACGTGAAGCTCGAACTGCCGGGACAGCGCCAGCATCGATGTCATCTCCGCCACCGCGTTGACGTTGCTCGCCTCGAGAAAACCGGACGTCACGCGAACCGCGGCGTCAGCCTCGACGGGCTGGCCGTCCTTCATCCGAATCAAACCATCGGTGCCCTTTTCCAACTGCTTCGGATCGGGGTTGACGAGCTTGAGACGGTCGACCGTCACCACCACATTCGGATCTTCTCCGAGCGCACGAATGCTGATGGACCCGTCGGCGCCGATCTCCACTTTCTCTTCCGGCGGCACGGCAATCGGCCCGGCATTGCCGAGCACCGGCAAACCGTCGCCGGTGCGCAGCATGCCGAGCGTGTCGATATTCAGGCTGCCGGTACGGGCATAGGCCTCGCTGCCGTCGGGCGCTTGCACCGCGATCCAGCCCTCGCCCTCGACCGCCACGTCCAGATCTCGACCCGTTTCCTGCAACGTGCCGGCACTGAAATCCGTGCCTGGACGCTCGGTCATGGCATAGACGCGTGCCGGAAAACTGTCGCCGAACACCTGCATTGAACGCGCTTGCTCAAAGTCACGACGGAAGCCGGTAGTCGAGATATTTGCCAGGTTGTTGGCATGAGCCTGCTGAGCACGAGCGTTTTGGCTCGCACCCGTCATGGCTACATAGAGCATCTTGTCCATCGAACCTCCGAGACGCGTGAATTGACGCTTGACCGTTCCATACCTTCTCGAAAGCAATGCGCATGCCAACCACCAAAAGGCGCTTAAGCTACTGATTTGCAGAGATTTAGAGAAAAGAAAAGGCCCCGAAGGGCCTTTTGTTAGACGGAGCGGCAGAATTCCGCCATGCAGCGACTGCCGCTGCGACTCGTCAACGCAAGTTGATGATCGTCTGGGTGATCGCGCTTTCGGTTTCGATTGTCTTGGCGTTCGCCTGGTAGTTGCGCTGCGCCACGATCAGGTTGACCAACTGGTCCGACAGCTCGACGTTGGAATCCTCCAAGGCGCCGGCCTGCAACGAGCCCAACGTGCCGCTGCCTGGCGGGTTGCGCACTGGTTCGCCGGATTCGAACGACTGTACCCACTGGGTTTTGCCTACTGGGGTCAAACCCTGAACGTTGGCGAAGTTGGCCAGGATGATCTGGCCCTGCACTTTGGATTGGCCGTTGGTATAGCGAGCAAAGATCTCACCTGTTTCCCCAATCTCAAGGCCGGCAAGCTCGCCCGTGGTATAGCCGTCCTGACTTACGCTATTAACCGCAAACGCGCTGGCGTACTGGGTGGAGCCACGCATATCCAACGTCATGTTCAATCCGCCCGCAGGCGCCGCATTGTTCAGTGACCAAGTACCGTCACTGTTCTGGATGGCAGGCTGCCAGCCGTTAAGCGCCATGCTGCCGTCAGCCGGGGTGATCAAACTGCCAGAAGGGCTGAACTCAAGCGTTACTGAAGCTGGCTCGGTGCCGCTCCAAGCAGCTACTGGCGGGACGGCAGACGGATCGCCCGGTGTGGCGATAGGCATTGCTGGGTTACGCCCATCAATCAGTACGTTCATTTGCCAGGAGTTAGACGTGGGCGATTTAACGAAGTACTGCGTCATGACATGAGCATTGCCTTGCTCGTCATAGATGTTGGTCGAGGTCGACGAGTTATAGGTCAGCGGATCTGCCGGATTGAATGGCGTATTGACCGGCTGGGTATTGGTCGAATTCAGGTTGAAACCTTGGGCGATTGTCGTCGTCGCCTTAGGCTCCTGGCTGGCCGTCTGGATCTTCAGGTCGCTCACACGCCCTGTCTGGATATTGCCATTACCGTCGACCGAGTAACCCTGAAGGTTGTAGCCGAAGTTATCGACCAGATTGCCCTCTTTATCCGTTCCGAAATAACCGGCGCGGGTATAGCTCAGCGCACCGTTATTGCTGACCTGAAAGAACCCGTTGCCATTGATCGCCAGGTCCAGCGCATTCTGCGTGTAGTTGATGTTGCCCTGGTTGAATTGCTGCGACACGTTCGCAAGCAACACGCCGCTGCCCTGGGGATTCTTACCAGTTCCGAGTACGGACGAGGCATACACATCCGCAAACTCTGCACGTGACTGCTTGAAGCCAGCAGTTCCGGCGTTAGCGATGTTGTTACCTGTAACGTTGAGGTCTTTGCTGGCGGCACGCATGCCGCTAAGGCCGATATTGAACGACATGAATTGCTCCTGTTACCGGGTGTGCCGGCAGTTACTGACCAATGACCTGGACTTGAGACAGCCCAATGCTGCCAACACCGGCCAGGTTGAGCATCAGCTCCCCGCCGTTCTGTCCGAGCGTGACGCTGTCTACGTTGGCTGGGAGCAAGGTGTACAAACCCTTGGTCTCGCCTTGATAGGTGGCTTGTGCTTCGAATCGGTAGGTTCCAGGCGGCAAGGTATTGCCGCTCGAATCCTTGCCGTCCCACATGAACGAAACGTTTCCGGCTTCCTGCTGGCCCATGTTGATCCGGTTGACCACCGTGCCGGCACTGTCATAAACGTTGACCGACACGTTGCTGCTGGTCGTCGGCAATACCAGGCTGGCCTTGAAGGTTTCGCTGGTATCGACGACGGCCTTGTCGGTGGGCACGATCACCTTGCGGCCAACCAGCGACGACGCCTGTAGCGCCTGGGATGACTGATAGCCCGATAGCATGGTTTCCATGCTTGAGTTCAGCTTCTCCACACCTTCGACCGTACTGAACTGGGCCAACTGTGCAATGAACTCGCCGTTTTCCTGAGGTTCCAGAGGGTTCTGGTTGTTCAGCTGAGTTACCAGCAGCTCAAGAAACTCGTTCTTGCCAAGATCGTTGCTTTTTACTTCGCGATCTTTGATCTGGTATTGGTCGAGTACCGAACCGGTACCGCTGACGCCGCCTGTCGTGCTCATGGCTATCTCTCGTAAGGGTTACTGGCCTAGGGTCAGAACTTTCTGCAGCATGGTCTTGGCCGTATTCATCAACTCGGCGTTGGTCTGGAACGACCGGCTGGCAGAAATCATGTCCGCCATTTCCTCCACGACGTTGACGTTCGGGTAATAGACGTAGCCTTCTTCATTCGCAGCCGGATGGTTGGGCTCGTAACGGGCTTGCAGCTCGCTCTGGTCTTCCACCACGCCGAGCACCTGAACACCGGCACCAGCTTGATCCTGCTCGGCGAACAAGGATCCGCTTGGCGTACCGTTGGCCTGCTGCAACATGGTCGCGAAGACCGGATGGCGGGCGCGGTAAGTTTGATCGACGCTGGACGAAACGGTCTCAGCGTTGGCGATGTTGCTGGAGATGGTGTTGAGGCGAGTGCTTTGAGCACTCATGCCGCTGCCGGCGATATTGAATACGCTGCTAAGGGACATGGGCTTCGCTCCTGTTATTCGCCGCGCAGGGCGCTCATGAGCCCCCTGAATTTACTGTTGAGAAAGGTGAAGCTTGCCTGGAAGTCGACGGCGTTTTCGGCGTAAGCGGCTTGCTCGACCTGTGCATCGACAGTGTTCTGATCCAGCGAAGCATGCATCGGCGTGCGAAATCGAAGGCCTGGATCGGCAATCTCAAACCCTTGCGCCGCGATGTGCTTGCTACTGGTGACAGCGACGCCGAACTCGCCCTGGTTTTTGCTCTGCTGGGCAGCCAGAACGCTGCCGAACTCCAGATCACGGGCCTTATAATTAGGCGTGTCGGCGTTGGCAATATTGTTGGCAAGCACCTCGGCACGCTGAGCGCGAAAGCCAAGTGCTTTTTCGTGGATACCCAGAGCTTTATCGAAACTGATGCTCATGATCTGGCCCTCTGCCGGATACAGTCTGCTTAGCAAACCAACAGCAAAGGCCATGCCATTTCGATAATTAACTGATTTAGAAGGGATTTATAGCAACGCATCAGGAGCGATGCGTCAAAAGCGGCAAAGCTTTTCCATGTTTTTGCCGCCTCTTCACTCATGACCGACAGATTTCTGCCGCCGCCTCGCTGCGACGCTGCAGGATCGACCGTTCCTACTTAGCCTTATAGATGATGCCTGGACTGCATTGGATCATCTGGTACAACTCAGGAAGCCCGTTCAGCGCCTCGGATGCCCCGAGAAACAAATATCCGCCCGGCTTCAGCGTGGCGTGAATACGCCGAAGAATGTCTTTCTTCACATCCGCAGAAAAGTAGATGAGCACGTTACGGCAGAACACCACGTCGAACTTCCCCAGCACCGCATAGCTATCGAGCAGATTCTGAACACGGAACTCGACGCGGTTTCGAATCGCTGGTTTGACAACCCAACGGCCTGGTGTCTTGACGTCGAAATAACGCTGTAAGCGCTCGCTCGACAATCCCCGCGCGATAGCCAGACTGTCGTACTCCGCAGCCTTGCTTGCAGCAAGCATGGTGCCAGACAGCTCGGTAGCGACGATCTGAACTGCCAACTTAAGTTGGCTGGGGTTGCTGCGCTCATATTCGTCGACAGTCATCGACAACGAATAAGGTTCCTGCCCCGAGGAACAGGCAGCCGACCATATACGCAGGCGTTGACCCGGCGCGGTTTTCAGGAGCTCCGGCAAGGTCCGGCTCTTGAGCACTTCGAATGGATAGGTATCGCGAAACCAGAGCGTTTCGTTGGTCGTCATCGCATCCACGACCTGCTCACGCAGACCGCTGCGTGGCTGGGCCTGAATTTTCCTGACCAGATCGCCAAGGCTCTTGAGCCCCTGCTGCTCCATCAGCTTGTTCAGCCGGCTGGTTACGAGGTACTGCTTGTTGCTGCCCAGCAGAATGCCGCACGTCTTCTCTAGGAACACTCGAAACTGATCGAAATCCGGATCACCTGACACTGATAAGGCCCACCAGTCGTATTGAAGAGGACATGCCTCAATTCTTATCCGTAGTTCGGATTCGCTCTATCACCCGGTTGGCCAGTTCGTCCGCCTGAAATTTGGCGAGAAAATCGTCCGCACCGACTCGCTTGACCATGCTCTGGTTGAACACACCGGAAAGCGAAGTATGCAGCAGAATATGCAAATCCCGCATGGCCGGATCATGACGAACCTCGGTGGTCAACGTATAGCCGTCCATCTCAGGCATTTCGATGTCTGAAATCATCATGACGAATTCCTCGGATGGCTTCTTGCCGTCTGCTATCAACTTTCGCAGGTAGGTCAACGCCTGGCGGCCATCGTTGTGTGCAACCACCTCGATTCCCAGATTCTGTAGACAACGAATTATCTGTTTCCGCGCAACCGAGGAATCATCGACGATCAGAACCCGGCTGGATGACGCCTTGCTGGTGGTTTCCTCGTCCGCGATACCAACCGATAGCACCTCTGAAACGGGAGCCACCTCGGCTAGCACTTTTTCCACATCGATGATTTCGACCATCTGGCCATCCACATGGGTGACAGCTGTCAGATAGTGATCAGGCCCAACGCCTTTGGGCGGCGGCAGGATGGCTTCCCAGTTCATATTGACGATCCGCTCCACCGATCGCACCAGAAACCCGAGCACCTTGTTGTTGTATTCAACGATGATGGCGAAGCTATTGGAGAGGTCCTGCAATGCAGGTTTTCCGGTAGCCAAGGAAAGATCGAGAATCGAAAGCGTGCTGCCACGTATATTCGCCACGCCACGCACAACCGGACTGGACCGAGGCATGATGGTGAGCCGAGGACACTGCAGGACCTCTTTAACCTTGAACACGTTAATGCCATAGAGCTGCTTGTCATCCAGCCTGAACAGCAGCAACTCCAGACGATTCTGCCCCACCAGCTGGGTACGCTGGTTAACCGAATCCAATACACCGGCCATGCCAGTTCCTCTTGCTTTGCGAAATGGTGTTCAGAATATCCGGCAGACTTACCGGCACGCCCTTTGCTTCTGCCATGACATGAACGAACAGATGACTTTTTTCCGGCGTCCTTGCATTGCGCTTTGTCGCGCGATCCTGTTTTCGGCGCTATGCGGGCTGAGCCAGTTTGCTGACTCGGCAACAAGGCCTGAACAGCTTATCGACGCAGCACGCGGATTTCTTGAGCGTGAGGTGACCGACTATTTGCAGCGTAGCCAAATCCAGGCCCGCCATCAGGTCGAGGTCAACAGACTCGACCCTCGCCTGCGCCTGGCGCATTGCGATCGCCCGTTGACTACGAAATTGGAAAGCCCTGCGCAACCTGTTGGCCGCACAACCGTACGGGTCAGCTGCGAAGGCTCGGCGCCCTGGTCCGTTTTCGTCCCCGCGCAGGTCCATTTGTTCCGCGAAGTAATAGTTGCCCGGCGACCGCTGACGCGCGAAAGCATCTTGGAGCAAGCCGACGTGACTCTAGCCGAGCGGGACGTCAGCCTGCTGACCCAGGGTTACCTGACGGCCTACGATCAGGTTCTGGGTAACAAACTCACCCGCAGCGCCCTTCCCGATCAGGTGCTTACCCCTAACGCTGTTTCGCTCGCAGAGATCATACGCAAAGGCGATCAGGTCGTAATCACCGCGAAAAATTCGTCGATAAATGTAAGAATGCCAGGCGAAGCTTTATCCGATGGCGCACTTGGCAGTCAGATCAGGGTCAAAAATCAGCGATCTGGCCGCGTTATCAAGGCCCGCGTCGTTGGTCCCGGTCAGGTGGAAGTCGCGATGTGACGGACGCTGCCGCAGCCACTCCGGGAAAATAAAGCTAAAGTTTCCCATGGCTTTGCCGAAAAGCAGGCAAGCGTCCTGACTTATTCGAGGTTTCGATCATGGCTATCGATTTCAACCGGCCCAACGGTGCCGTCAGCCCACCGAGCAGTGGGCGAAGCAGCAATGTGCAGAACACTGAGCGGTCAACGGTTCCGCAGCCTGCTGCCGACGCGGTAAAGAACACCAGTAGTACGGCTGTATCCGGCGAGAGCGTTCAGTTGAGCCCGGAAGCACAACGTCTGCAGCAAACCGCTGAGAAGTTGAGCCAGCAACCCTCTGTCGATCAGGAGCGTGTCGCTCAGATCAAGCAGGCGATAGCCGATGGCAGCTATCAGGTGGATCCTCAGCGGGTGGCATCGAAACTGCTAGCGTTCGAAAGCCAGCGTTGAACCCAGTAAAAGGTAGCCAGGCGTCAGCGCATTAGAGACCACTATGCAAGATACCGAATTGCTTCAACAGCTGGTTGACGATATCGGCACCGCCCGAAAGCTTCTTGAGCTCATCGATGCCGAGTACCAGGCACTTGCCGAGCGCAACCTCGCAGGCCTGGAGCAGCTGCTCACACAAAAGCAGACACTCCTGGCGCTGCTGGGTCAGCATGGCGCCTTTCGCAGCCAGACCCTTGCCAGGGCGCAGCTTAGCGCTGATAAAAAAGGCTTGGCGGCCTTTGTTGCGAACTCGGCGATAGGCGACGACATTCTTGCCCATGCGGAGCAACTCGAGAGCGTTTTAGAAACCTGCAGAAATTCCAACGACCGCAACGGCAAGCTTATTCGCGCTAATAAGAGCGCAGTAGGCGCCATGCTGCATGTGCTGCAGGGTAGCAACCAGACGCCCGATCTCTACGACCGCCGAGGCGCCACCGCCAGAACGGTAAATCATCGCCCGCTCAGCCAGGCCTGACCGCCGCCAAATAAAGGCAAAATGCTATTATGCGGCGGACGTCGTTACATGCCGGAGAGCAATGCTAAGTGTCCAATCCGTTTGCAGAGGACGGAGGCCCGCAGCCCCCACAGATCCTCAAGACAACAACCGAGATCCACGCGACTCTGAAGCAACTGCTGGATAACCACATCCCGCTACTGGTCCGATTCGTTGACCGTAACCAGCGCTATCAGACCTATATGGTCGAAATGAACCGTGAGAAGGGCTGGATCGCGCTCGACGAGTTGATACCTAACGACGGCGAACGCTTGATGGCGTCCGGCGAAGCCTTTCAGGTTGAAGGCTATTACGAAGGCGTGCGCATTGCCTGGAGCAATGATCACCCGGTGCATCCAGGCGAACTGGAAGATGTCCGCTGCTACTGGACACCCCTACCCGATCAAGTCCTCTACCATCAACGACGCAACGCGTACCGTGCCTCGTTGGCTGGCCAACCTATCGTTGCCGAACTCAGCGACAAAACTATCAAGCCTGTTGAAGGTAAAGTGCTAGACATGTCGGCGACTGGCTGCAAGCTGAGCTTCCAAGGCAACCTTCAGAGTGGCCTACAGACGGGACGAGTGTACGAACACCTCTCCGCAAGGCTTCCCTTTGGCACCATCACAACGGCGGCCGAACTACGGCATGTCGTTTTCGATGAAAAGCTCGATGTCACTTTTTGTGGAATGCGCTTCTATCGCATCAGTGGCCTGACGCAACGCCAGATCGAACGATTCGTCTACCAGCTACAACGCGAAGCACGACGCGACCAGCCGAGCGGCCGCTTCAGCTGAGATAGATACCCCGTTACGAAAAGACGAGCAAATGGTTAGAGCGGCTCCCGGCAAGCCGTTCAACCCACGTCACTCTGATTGGTCATGAATTATCCCGCCGCGGCTATCGATAGGCCAGACGGCGGCGGGATGCCGTGACCTAATGGAAGCAAAGCTGGCGTCCCAGGCGAGGTTCGAACTCACAACCTTCCCCTTAGGAGGGGGATGCTCTATCCAATTGAGCTACTGGGACGCGTTAGGCGCAGCATGTTAGCGGGCCTCGGCTCGTTTGTCATGCGCTTGGCAACAGAGCCAGACCCGTCAGTCAGCCGTATAACAAATGCGCTGGAACCATGACCCACCTTATATTGCATTTTGCATTGCGCTTTTTATATGCATCATGCAAAACGCATCATGGACATAAAATAAGCTGTCGTAAGCATATGAAAAATAAGGAATTTTTTCCTTAAAAAGATGGCACACCGAATGCTTAAGCCATGCGAACCATTTGCGAAGGAGCCGCCAATGCTACGCCCAGCTTATTTATTCAGTTCAGCCATCCTGGCCGTGGTCGCTGTGATGCAATTGCAGGCAACAGCGCAGGAACCAGAACACGCTCCAACTGGCACATTGGAGCAACCCGCTACCCCGTCGGTTCATAGGCTGACAATGCCAGCGCAAACCATTAGCAGCCAAGCAATGAGCACGCCCACGCAACCGCAACGGTGGGTCTTCTAAGACCCCTGCGTTTTGTTTCATCAAGGAGATAACGGATGTCTATTTATGGCTGCATTTTCCTTCTGCTCAGCATCATCTGTGGCGCACTGAGCATTGGTACTGCCCTTCCCGACATGTGGGAGCCGGTCGTAGAAGGAGGCACGGTATTTTTTTGCGTTCTCTTCGTGATCTCACTTCTGATCGGTCGGCGGATTAAATTCGATCCAGTACTACGCTAGGACGCGATTAACAGACAAAGATCAGTAGCTGATCACAGTAACGGCGTTTCGCCATCATCATGTCTTTACTCTGATATTTGTCGTCGTATAATTGGCGCCATAAAGCCGCCTAGCATCTTTTTTTTTCAGGTCGCGGAACAGCGAGTGCTGTTTGGTTGTCAGACCGGGACTAGAACGGCAATAAGCCACCATCTCCACCCTGACTAACCGGTTTAATATGCGCCCTATGAAGCAGGCAGTTTACTCCAGCCGTACGGCTGACAAATTCGTGGTTCGGCTACCAGACGGAATGCGGGAGCGTATCGCCGAGGTTGCGCGCAATCATCATCGCAGCATGAACTCTGAGATCATTGCTCGCCTGGAGCAAAGCCTTCTGCAAGAAGGCGCACTCGACGACGATTTGAGCATGCGGCTGGACAGCCCGGAACTGACACTTCATGAGCGTGAATTGCTCCAGCGTTTTCGTCAGCTTGCCCATCGCCAGCAGAACGCCCTGATCGCTCTGATCGCGCAAGACACCGAAGCTGCAAAAGAAGACTAACCATCGCCGATAGCCTGCGGACTTACAAACGCCTCGACACAGTCGGGGCGTTGTCGTTTGCGGCGCACCATCTGAGCGTTATTTGCTTGATCTAAGGCCTGGATCGAGGAAACGGTTAGCAGGGCACACGCGCTAATACAACGCGCGAGCAAAACAGGGAAAAGCTTGGCTGGTTGACGACCAAGCATCGCCTCATGCATCGGTTCGCTAAGTACGTGACCTCGCACCGCGTTAACTTGAAACAAAAATGCCTGCACCTTCTCGAGGTACAAGCATTCATTGTTACCGACGGCAGGCGTCCTGCGAGGAGCCTGAAAAACAACTAGCTAACCCACAAAACTAAGCAGCACACCGGCAGCAACAGCCGAGCCGATTACCCCTGCCACGTTCGGGCCCATGGCGTGCATGAGCAGGAAGTTCTGCGGATTGGCCTCTAGTCCGACCTTGTTCGACACCCGCGCCGCCATGGGTACCGCCGATACGCCTGCCGAGCCGATCAGCGGATTGATCTTGTTCGAACTGAACATATTCATCACTCTGGCCATCAGCACCCCAGCGGCGGTACCACCACAAAACGCGACCATCCCAAGCAAGAGGATTCCAAGCGTTTTCAGCTGCAGGAAGGCGTCGGCAGACAGCTTGGAACCGACGGTCAATCCTAGCGCAATGGTGACGATGTTGATCAGCGCATTACGCGAGGTATCAGCCAGGCGATCGACCACCCCACACTCACGCAACAGATTGCCGAAGGCGAACATGCCTACCAGCGGCGCCGCATCGGGCAGTAGCAAACCGACCATCAAGGCCAGCATGAGCGGGAAGACTATCTTTTCCGCCTGGCCGACATGACGCAGCTGCTTCATGACGATGGCGCGCTCTTCTTTGGTCGTCAGTGCTCGCATGATGGGTGGCTGAATCAACGGGACCAGCGCCATGTACGAGTAGGCTGCCACAGCAATCGGCCCCAGCAGATGCGGCGCGAGCTTCGCCGTCACGAAGATCGAGGTTGGGCCATCGGCACCACCGATGATCGCGATCGAAGCCGCTTCACGCAGGGTGAACTCCATACCCGGAATCCCCGCCGCTGCCAGCGCCAATGCGCCGAGTAAGGTGGCGAAGATACCAAACTGCGCCGCCGCACCGAGCAACAAGGTCTTGGGATTGGCCAGCATCGGTCCAAAATCCGTCATCGCCCCGACACCCATGAAGATCAGCAGCGGGAACACGCTGGTCGGCAAGCCAACTTCGTAGAACAGATGCAAGATGCCCGCACCCTCGGCCATGTTGGCGACCGGAATGTTGGCAAGCAGACCACCGAACCCGATCGGGATCAGCAGCAAGGGCTCGAAACCCTTGCGAATCGCCAGATAGATCAATGCCAGGCACACCACGATCATCAGCAACTGACCGGGCTCCAGATGATACAAGCCGGTGCTCTGCCACAGCTTGAGCAATTTATCCATGCCGCACTCCTTAAGCGATGGTCAGCAGGCTGTCGCCCACCGACACCGCATCGCCGACCTTGACGTTCACACCTGAAACGGTGCCGGCCTTGAATGCGCGGATTTCAGTTTCCATCTTCATGGCTTCGAGGATGATGACCAGATCACCCTCCTGAACTGACTGACCGGGCTGTACGAGCACCTTGAAGATATTGCCCGCCAGCGGAGCAGGCTGCGGCTCACCTGTACCAGCGGCCGGTACGGTAGCGGCTCCAGGCGCTGCGTCCGCCGCCTCACCGATCAGTTTGAGACCTTCTATGTCGCCACCTTCATTGACCTGTACCACAAACGACTTGCCGTTGACCTCGACGGTGTAGACCTCGGGTACGCCCGGTTCGCGCGGTGCCTTGTCATTACCGGTCGGCACCGGCTCGAAGGCGGCGGCGTTGCCACGATTCTCGAGAAACTTGAGGCCGATTTGTGGAAACAGTGCGTAGGTCAGGACGTCATCGATTTCGTCCTTGGCCAGCCTGATGCCTTTCTCTTGCGCCAGCGCTTTCAGCTCGGCCGTCAACTTGTCCATTTCCGGTTGCAGCAGATCGGCGGGACGGCAGGTAATGACGCCCGCACCGTCGAGCACACGCTGTTGCAGTTCGGTATTGAAGGGGGCTGGCGCGGAGCCGTATTCACCCTTGAGGATCCCGGCAGTTTCCTTGGTGATGGACTTGTAGCGCTCGCCGGTGAGTACGTTGATCACCGCTTGCGTACCGACGATCTGCGAAGTCGGCGTCACCAACGGAATGAAACCGAGGTCCTCACGAACCCGAGGGATCTCGGCCAGTACTTGATCGAACTTGTCGAGAGCACCTTGCTCCTTCAGCTGGCCCTCCATGTTGGTCAGCATGCCGCCCGGCACCTGCGCCAAGAGGATGCGCGAATCGACGCCCTTGAGCGTGCCTTCGAATTTCGCGTACTTCTTACGTACCTCGCGAAAATACGCAGCGACTTCCTCCAGCAGGTCGAGATCAAGGCCCGTGTCCCGGTCGGTGCCCTGGAAAATCGCCACCACCGACTCGGTCGGCGAATGGCCATAGGTCATCGACAGCGAAGAAATGGCGGTATCAACGTTATCGATACCCGCCTCGACGGCTTTGAGAATCGCTGCAGTAGAAAGGCCCGCCGTGGCGTGGCACTGCATATGGATTGGAATGGACAGGCTTGCTTTCAGACGCGAGACCAGCTCATAGGCGGTATAAGGCGCGAGGATGCCAGCCATATCCTTGATCGCCACCGAATCGGCGCCCATGTCTTCGATCTGCTTGGCCAAATCGACCCACATTTCCAGGGTATGCACCGGGCTGGTGGTGTAGGAAATGGTGCCCTGGGCATGTTTGCCCTGCTGCTTGACGGCCCGCAGCGCGGTTTCCAGATTGCGTGGATCGTTCATCGCGTCGAATACGCGGAATACGTCGACGCCGTTGACCGCAGCCCGCTCGACGAATTTTTCCACCACGTCATCGGCGTAATGCCGATAGCCCAGCAGGTTCTGACCGCGCAGCAGCATTTGCTGACGGGTCTTGGGCATCGCGCTTTTCAGTTCACGGATGCGTTCCCAAGGGTCTTCACCGAGATAGCGAATGCAGGCATCGAAGGTCGCACCGCCCCAGGATTCGACCGACCAGAACCCGACCTGATCGAGCTTGGCGGCAATCGGCAGCATGTCCTCGAGACGTACCCGAGTGGCGAGAATGGATTGATGGGCATCACGTAGCACCACATCGGTAATGCCGAGCGGTCGTTTTGCAGAATTCATGAAGGGAACTCCCTGTTCTGATCAACCGCGACGGGCACGGTGCTGATGGATAGCGGCCTGGATGGCAGCAAGAATGTCCGCGTCCGGCTCAGCTGCTGCGCCCGAAGTGGCAGGCTTGACGGAAACTGCCTGAGCTGCTGGCGTACTATCGAAGCGAGCGATTACAAACGCCATCAGTCGGATGCATGCAATCAATAAGACAAGGAAGATGAAGACAGAACCTAGGCCGAATAGCATAAGTTCGACGCCTTCAAGCAGGAGTTCGCTAGGGGTCATCAGTATTTCCTGTCCAATCAGCGGCTCGGGCCGCCTGTTATTCGCATCGTGTTCTAGAACCTTCGCCAAGGCGAAACCTCCGAACAGTAGCCCGAAAAACGACAGCAAAGCAAACGCCAAGCCGCTGTAGATGGGAAGGAGTCAGAGCAGGAAAACAGTCGCCAGACCGAGAAAGATAAAAAAACCACCGCTATCGGTCACGGCAGTGATCATCACGCTGGCGCCTAGCGCAGGATCCCGCCCCATGCGGGCTAGCGTTACTGGAATGAGCACCCCCATCAAGGCTGCCAACAGGAGATTGAGGGTCATCGCTGCGGTCATCACCACCCCCAGCGACCAGCTGCCATAGAGCCAATAGACCACCATGCCTATGACTCCACCCCATATCAGACCATTCAGCATGCCAACACCTGCTTCCTTACGCAGCAAGCGAGCACTATTGCCCGTACCCATCTGATCCAGCGCCATCGCCCGAACGATCATGGTGATGGTTTGATTGCCGGAGTTACCACCGATACCGGCGACAATGGGCATCAACGCAGCCAATGCGACCAGCTTTTCGATCGAGCCGTCGAACAGACCGATCACGCGTGACGCAATAAAGGCCGTGATCAAATTTACCGCCAACCAAGCCCAACGGTTGCGCAGCGACTTCCAGACCGACGCGAAAATATCTTCTTCTTCGCGCAGACCCGCCATGTTCAGAACTTCGCTTTCGCTCTCTTCGCGAATCAGGTCGACCATTTCATCAATGGTCAGGCGCCCGATCAGCTTGCCACTCTTGTCCACCACAGGCGTGGAAACAAGGTCGTAACGCTCGAACGCTTGAGCTGCCTCGTAGGCATCCTCGTCCGGGTGAAAGGTCACCGGATCGCTGGCCATCACCTCGGAAACGTCTCGCTCCGGATCGTTGACCAGCAAGCGCTTGATGGGCAGAACCCCCTTGAGCACGCCGTCATAGTCGACTACGAACAGCTTGTCGGTATGCCCCGGTAGCTCCTTCAACCGCCGCAGATAGCGAAGGACCACTTCAAGACTCACATCCTCACGAATCGTGACCATCTCGAAGTCCATCAATGCGCCGACCTGATCCTCCTCGTAAGACAGCGCCGAGCGGACACGCTCACGCTGCTGCGCATCGAGGGTTTCCATCAGCTCATGCACAACGTCACGGGGCAGCTCGGCAGCCAGATCCGCCAGCTCGTCGGCATCCATTTCCTTGGCGGCCGCCAGCAGTTCGTGATCATCCATGTCGGCGATCAGTGTCTCGCGAACGGCATCGGAAACTTCGAGAAGAATGTCGCCATCGCGGTCCGACTTGACCAGCTGCCAGACCGTCAGACGCTCATCGAGCGGCAACGCCTCAAGAATGTAAGCGATGTCTGCGGGGTGTAGCGCTTCCAGTTTGCGCTGCAGCTCGACGAGGTTCTGGCGGTGCACCAGATTCTCAATGATGTCTTGGTGCTGCCCTTCCTGACGGTGCGCCAAGTCTTCAACGATCTTATGCCGATGAAGCAAGTCGATGACCTGCGCCAGACGATCCTGGAGACTTTCCTGCGGCTTTTTTGCTTCTACTTCAGTCATGGCGCACTCCATCCCCAGCGGTCGGAACGCACCAAGGGATCAATCATTCGGAACGTGATTGGCAAGAAAAAGATTTATGTGACTACTGGGCAAATCCATGAGAAGGATCCAGAAGCCCCAACAGGGGCGAACCGCGCAATGATACCACCGCGCCCACCACGCCAGATTCGCAACTGCAGACAATACAACCGCTTGCGCCGGCTTTCAGTGTCGACGCATTCACGTTGCGAGAAGACACGACCGCAGCACCACAAATTATTAGTTAGGCTGCCCAACCAATCGTCAAGGAGGACGAACAATGAACAAACTGCTCACTGCAAGCTGCTGCGCCCTATTTCTCATCACGACCCCGACGCTCGGAGCACGCATCTATCGCTGCGTCGATGATGCAGGCAACCTCACCTTTACCCGACAGGGTTGCCCTACGAATCAGGCCGCTCAAATTCAAGAAGCGCTAAATCCCACACCAAGCTCTGGCAAGGCTGTTCCCCTAGCCAAACCAAGGAAAGCACCCAAGGCCGCCAGGGAAGAAACCAGGCAGCTCACCGTTGTAGGCAAACAGGACGACGGTTGCGGAAACCGCGTGACAGGCAGCGCGAGACGCAATGCACTCATAAGCCAGCAGATCCTTCCAGGCATGACCCGCGCCGACATCGAAAGCACCTTCGGCACGCCTGACACCGTAACCAATCGCAACGGGCAAATGCAGTATCGCTACAGTAGCGACAAGGGACGGACGCGGACCGTCAGCTTCGACGAGCACGGCTGCGTTCGAGGTAAACCCTGAACAATAAAAAAGGGCCTGCATCGCTGCAGGCCCTTTTGGGTTGGTGCACTCAGGAGGATTCGAACCTCCGACCGCTCGGTTCGTAGCCGAGTACTCTATCCAGCTGAGCTATGAGTGCATAAGCGCTTGATAAACCAGATCACCGCTGGCTACAACAACGAATCGCATTTCCGCAACTCGTTTAATATGGTGCACTCAGGAGGATTCGAACCTCCGACCGCTCGGTTCGTAGCCGAGTACTCTATCCAGCTGAGCTATGAGTGCACTAAGGGTGCGCATTATAGATTCGCGAATTTGTTGGTCAAGCTCTTTAATTCAATGAATCCCATCAAACCAAACAGCTAAATCGACTCACTATCTAACTATGCAAAATGGCGGAGAGGGGGGGATTCGAACCCCCGACACCCTTTTGAGATGTACTCCCTTAGCAGGGGAGCGCCTTCGGCCACTCGGCCACCTCTCCGCAACACGGGGCGCATGATACCCATCTTTACCCCGCTTGCAAAGCCAAAAATCACATAAATATTAATGGCTTGGTTCTTGATCTTTCTCTTTCTGGATCCGTTGGTAAATCTCCTCGCGATGCACCGCTACCTCTTTGGGTGCATTCACTCCAATGCGCACTTGATTTCCCTTAACACCCAGCACAGTGACAGTCACATCGTCACCCACCATCAGGGTCTCTCCGACCCGGCGAGTCAGAATCAGCATTCCTTTCTCCTTAAAAACGGATTCAATTCAGTAAACAGTCTGCAAAGATAAAAACGGATAATGTTCCGTGAGACATCGACCCTAGAGCCTTTCACCAGCTATTGACCAGCAAAAACGTCTCTAAAGTTCCTTTCGGCTCATTCAAAATCGACAGAAGGTGCGAATTAACGCAATTCCGTCGAATCAATCACCTTTAGCGGTTGGAGCGTCCAGCTCGAATGCGGTATGTAGCGCCCGCACCGCCAGCTCCAGGTACTTCTCCTCGATCACAACCGAAACCTTGATCTCCGAAGTGGAAATCATCTGGATGTTGATATTTTCCTTCGCCAGCGCCTCGAACATCCGGCTGGCGACGCCCGCATGCGAGCGCATACCGACGCCGACTATCGACACCTTGGCGATATCGACATCGCCGATGACTTCCCGTGCACCCATGTCCCGCGCAATGCCCTCGAGCACCTGCTGCGCGTTATGGTAGTCGTTCCGGTGGACAGTGAAGGTAAAGTCCGTGGTGTTATCGTGCGCGACGTTCTGCACGATCATATCGACCTCGACGTTCGCCGAGCTGATCGGGCCGAGAATCTTGAAGGCTATCCCGGGCGTATCCGGCACACCACGAATGGTCAGCTTGGCTTCGTCACGGTTGAACGCGATGCCGGAGATGATGGGCTGTTCCATGGATTCCTCTTCATCAAGTGTAATGAGGGTTCCCGGACCCTCCTGAAAGCTATGCAGCACGCGCAACGGCACGCTGTATTTTCCGGCAAACTCCACGGCGCGAATCTGCAGCACTTTGGAGCCGAGACTCGCCATCTCGAGCATTTCTTCAAAGGTGATCTTGTTCAGGCGCTGAGCCTTGGCGACCACGCGCGGATCGGTCGTGTAGACACCGTCGACGTCGGTGTAAATCTGGCACTCGTCCGCCTTCAACGCAGCCGCGAGCGCGACACCGGTCGTATCCGAACCGCCACGCCCCAGAGTGGTGATGTTTCCGCTTTCATCCACGCCTTGGAAGCCTGCAACGACCACCACGCGGCCGGCCTTGAGTTCCTTTTGAATGTTTTGGGAGTCGATCTGGAGAATACGCGCCTTGGTATGCGCACTATCGGTAAGGATACGAACCTGGCTGCCGGTGTAGGACACAGCCGGTACGCCAATCTTGATCAACGCCATCGCCAGCAGGGCGATGGTGACCTGCTCACCGGTCGAAACCATGACATCCAGCTCGCGAGCCACGGGCTGCTCAGTGATCTGTTTGGCCAAATCGATCAGGCGATTGGTTTCACCGCTCATGGCCGAGACCACCACGACGATGTCGTCGCCGTTGTCGCGGAATTTCTTGACCTTCGCCGCCACCTGTTCGATGCGCTCGACGGAGCCCACCGAGGTACCTCCAAACTTCTGTACGATCAAAGCCATTTCATCGCCGCCTAAGCCCGTCACGGGCGCTCATTAAATAACCTGCCTGCTCAAAGCATCGCTTATTGCGTGCGGGCAGCGGCCTGCCCGCTTGCGATGCGTTGTCCGTTACGCCTCAGCGCCTCGACCAAGGACAGAGCGGCACTATCATCGCTCTGGTTACAAACCTTGCTCTACGAATGCGTGCGCGAGTGCCAGCGCCTCGTCGAGTCGCCCCGCATCGCTGCCGCCACCTTGCGCCATGTCCGGGCGTCCGCCACCCTTGCCGCCGACAGCCGCAGCCGCCTGCTTCATCAGATCGCCTGCCTTCAAACGGCCGGCGAGATCCGGGGTCACGCCAGCCACCAGCACGACCTTTTCGTCCTGCACGCCGCCGAGCAGAATCACGCCGCTGCCGAGCTTGTTCTTCAACTGATCAACCAATGCCAGCAACGCCTTGCCATCCAGGCCATCGACACGGACGGCCAAGGTCTTCACACCCTTCACATCGACAGCGGATCCAGCAAGATCATTGCCGGTGGCGCTAGCCGCCTTGGCTTTGAGCTGTTCAAGCTCTTTTTCCAGTTGACGATTGCGCTCCAGCATCGTGCCCAGCTTATCCAGCAGATTTTCACGACTGCCTTTGACCAGCGCGGCGGCTTCTTTCAGCTGGTCTTCCGCGCCGTTCAGATAAGCCAGCGCCTGCTCGCCAGTGACCGCCTCGATGCGGCGCACGCCGGCTGCCACACCGCCTTCGCTGATGATCTTGAACAGCCCGATGTCGCCAGTGCGCTTGACGTGAGTGCCGCCACAGAGTTCGACCGAGAAGCCTCCGCCCATGGTCAATACTCGCACCTGATCGCCGTACTTTTCGCCGAACAGGGCCATCGCCCCTTTGCCCTTCGCGGTCTCGATGTCGGTTTCCTCGATTTCAACGACCGAGTTGCAGCGAATCTCCGCGTTCACCTTGTCTTCAAGCGCCTTGAGCTGCTCAGGCTTGATCGCCTCGAAATGGCTGAAGTCGAAGCGTAGACGCTGACTATCGACCAACGAGCCCTTCTGACTGACGTGCTCGCCCAGAATCTGCCGCAGCGCCGCGTGCAACAGGTGCGTTGCCGAATGGTTCAGCGCCGTGGCCTGACGAACCGATGCGTCGACGGTGGCATCGACAGTCCCGCCCACCTGAAGGTTGCCGCTATCGAGAATGCCGTGGTGTAGAAATGCACCGCCAGCCTTGCTGGTATCGCGCACATCGAAGCGCAGCCCTTCAGCGGACAGGTAACCGCAGTCACCGATTTGCCCACCTGACTCGGCATAGAACGGCGTCTCATCGAGAACGACAACGCCCTCCTCACCTGCCGACAGGCTCTGTACGGCCATGCCTTCTTTGAACAACGCCAACACCTTACCGCTGCCAGAGGTGCCGAGATAACCGGTAAAACGCGTTTCGCCCTCGACCTTGACCAAGCTGTTGTAGTCCATGCCAAAGGCGCTGGCCGACCGCGCGCGCTCGCGCTGAGCTTCCATCTCGCGCTCGAAGCCTTCCTCGTCCAGTGTCAACTCGCGTTCGCGGGCGATGTCGCCGGTGAGATCCACCGGGAAACCGTAGGTGTCGTAAAGCTTGAAGATCACCTCGCCGGGGATGACGTTGCCCTTCAGCTCGACCAGGTCCTGTTCGAGAATTTTCAAGCCCTGTTCCAGCGTTTTGGCGAACTGCTCTTCTTCGGTTTTCAGCACGCGCTCGATGTGCGCCTGCTGCTGTTTCAGCTCGGGGAAGGCCTCGCCCATTTCGGCGACCAGCACCGCGACGATCTTGTAGAAAAAGCTACCCTTGGCGCCCAGCTTGTTGCCATGGCGACAGGCGCGACGAACGATGCGGCGCAGCACGTAGCCGCGACCTTCGTTGGACGGTGTCACGCCATCGGCGATGAGGAAACCGCAAGAGCGGATATGGTCGGCGACAACCTTCAGCGAAGCCTGTCCTTCATTGCTGCAGCCGATCGCCCCGGCAGCCGCATTCAGCAGGCTCTGGAACAGGTCAATCTCGTAGTTGGAATTGACGTGCTGCAATACCGCGCTGATGCGCTCCAGCCCCATGCCGGTATCCACGCTCGGGGCCGGCAGCGGGTGCATCACACCGTCGGCGGTGCGGTTGAACTGCATGAACACGTTGTTCCAGATTTCGATGTAGCGGTCGCCGTCTTCCTCGGGCGAACCGGGCGGGCCGCCCCAGATATGCTCGCCGTGGTCGAAGAATATCTCGGTGCAGGGGCCGCAGGGGCCGGTGTCGCCCATCGCCCAGAAGTTGTCCGACGCATAGGGCGCGCCCTTGTTGTCGCCGATGCGCACCATGCGTTCGGCCGGTACGCCGACTTCCTTGGTCCAGATATCGTAGGCCTCGTCATCGGTGGCGTAGACGGTGACCCAGAGCTTCTCGGATGGCAGATTCAGCCACTTGGGCGAGGTCAGGAATTCCCAGGCGTAGGTGATGGCATCGCGCTTGAAATAGTCGCCGAAACTGAAGTTGCCCAGCATCTCGAAGAAAGTGTGATGACGCGCGGTGTAACCGACGTTCTCCAGGTCGTTGTGCTTGCCGCCGGCACGGACGCATTTCTGGCTGGTGGTGGCGCGGGTATAGGCACGCTTCTCCAGACCGAGGAAGCAGTCCTTGAACTGGTTCATGCCGGCGTTGGTGAACAACAGGGTCGGATCGTTCGCCGGAATCAGCGAACTGGAGGCCACGCGAGTGTGGCCCTTCTCTTCGAAGAAGCGGAGGAAGGCTTCACGGATTTCTGCGCTTTTCATAGATTTCTTCCAGAAGACAGCGGCCGAACGGCTGCAAAACGACACGGCGAGGCGGCACCGGGGGCCGGTTCGCAACTATCCAAACGGATAGCCGGCAAAGGGCCGCATTATATCGGGCCAACGCCTCGCGCATAGAGGATAAGTGAGATTGAATCAAGCTATTCGACAGCAATTCGGACCTATGCTCTGACGAAAGCAGCGAAGCTCTCGACGATCGGCTCGATATGCTCGGGCCGCACATCCAGATGCGTCACCATCCGCAGCCGTGGCGCAGCGGTGAGGATGACGCCGCGCTCCGCACAAAACGCCTTCAGCGCCGCCGCGCGATCGCCCATCTGTACATAAACCATATTCGTCTGTACCGGCTCGACCGCGTAACCCAACGCTTGCAGCCCTTCGGCAATAGCGAGCGCGTGCCGGTGGTCCTGCTCCAAACGCTGCACCTGATGCTCCAGCGCATAGAGTCCGGCCGCCGCCAGCACACCAGCCTGACGCATACCACCGCCAACCATCTTTCGCAGCCGCCGCGCCTTCGCAATGAACGCCTCGTCACCGCAAAGCACCGAGCCGACCGGAGCACCCAACCCTTTCGACAGGCACACCGATACCGAGTCGAAGTAACGGCTGATGTCGTGCGCCGTACACCCCAACTTGACAACAGCGTTGAACAGCCTGGCACCGTCGAGGTGCAGCGCCAATCCTCGCTCGCGGGTGAATGCTCTGGCCTTGGCCAGGTATTCGAGCGGCAGCACCTTACCTTGCATGGTGTTTTCCAGCGCCAGCAGGCGAGTCCGGGCGAAATGGAAATCGTCCGGCTTGATCACCGCTCCGACTCGCTCCAAATCCAGCGAGCCGTCAGCTTCCATTTCGATCGGTTGGGGCTGGATGGAACCGAGCACTGCGGCGCCACCCGCCTCGTACTTATAGGTGTGCGCCAACTGGCCGGTGACATATTCATCACCGCGCTCGCAGTGCGACATCAGCGCCAGCAAATTACTCATGGTGCCGCTGGGTACGAACAATCCTGCTTGCATGCCCAGCTGCGTCGCTAGGGTTCGTTCCAACAGTCGAATGGTAGGATCTTCGCCGTAGACGTCATCGCCGGTGGGCGCTCTCAGCATGGCCTCGCGCATACCGGTCGTAGGTTGTGTGACCGTATCGCTGCGTAAATCGATCAGGCTCATGGCAATTCCTTGGTTTCGGGTCATCTGCCCAGGCGCGCCCCAACCTCACGTCTTTCAACGCAACAGACGGGTGTCCAACACGGCCGAGGCGCCGCCCAGCATGGTTTCGGTGATATCGATGAAATCTTCGGTGGTGGCCTTGTCGAGGCGCATCAGACCGCGCGCGACATCGTCCAGCGAGTGTCGGTTCTTGGTGCGCTGTCGGATCTCTCGGTCGAGCTCCTGCAACAGCAACACCGCCCTGGCCGTGACGGGACCGCTGGAATGTTCGGTTCGCAGACTGGTGACCTTGCGACTCCATTTAGTCAGGTGTTCACGCACCCGCTGGTATCGATCCTCGCTCATGCCGCCGGCCCTGCGCATCAGTTCGATGGCGTAGTACTCGGCCAGCCCTTCGCTAATCCAGTCACTGCGGTCGGAATCGGTGATACGGCTAAATACGTGAACAAGTTCATGCACCAGTGAGCTGGTGCCATTTTCGCTAACCAGCGGCCGATCGGCGTGCATGAACAGGGAGTTCGGGCCGGACAAGCCGCCCCGCCACATCGGGTCTCCAGCGCCGACGATCAGCAGTTTCTTCGGATCACGCGGGAACACGTTCTGCACTTCGGGCCAGACGAACGTGAGCAGCGTGAGGATATCCATCCGCCGCAATCCCTCGCCCACCGGGCCAGCCACTGTTACGTCGGTTTCGCCGAGCTTGGCCCGACGACTACCGAGCTTGCCGGCAAGAATCCAGCCGGTAGGACGATCGAACAGGCGCTCGCGATTGTCGATGCGAAAACGGTTCTTGCCGATGCGGGGCCAGCCCGTCTCGACGCTCTTCCACTCCTTCGGAAGCTCGATCCGCAGTCGGGAAATCAACTTGACGCCGTCCTGATGATCCATGCGACCGGCAGGCACCAGATCGTCACCGCGCAGCAACGCCCAGTCGTCCGTCATTCGCGCATCGAAGCGCCCGTTCTTGCGCTGGTGACTGACCTTGACCCGATAGCTCAGCCGCGCCTTGCCAGCGACCGGCCGCCAGACGCCGCGGCCGTTCTCTTCCTGCCAGCTGCCCTCCGGATCGGTCACGAAGCCGCTGTACAGCCCTTCGTCACCCAAATTGAAATCGATGTATTGGATAACGCTGCCGTCTTCTACAAGCAGTTCGACTTCAGCAATATCCTGCTCTGGGACGAACTTGACGTTGAAGTCGACATCGACGCTCTTGGCGGCGTGCGCAGTCGTGATGAAAGACAACAACAGAACGGCAAGCAGCGGTAACAGGCGAAGGGACATCGAGCGACTCCAGGTTGAGTTCAGTGCTATGACGACGCGCCCAGACGGAGATTCAACCGGCTCGGAAAATCAAGTGATCTTCCCAGTCGTCCTCGGCGACGGAGCCCTCGGCGATCATCCGCCCGGACTGAGAAATCCGTTCGGCATGCACTGCATCCGGGTCGCCGCAAACCAGATGATGCCAGAGCGGGAGATCCTTACCCTCGGCTACCAGTCGATAACCGCAGGTCGGTGGCAGCCACTTGAATTGCGCGGCATCCGCTGCGGTCAGCTGAATGCAATCGGGCACACTGGCGCGTCGGTTGGGGTAGTTCGTGCAGCGGCAGGTTTTCAGATCGAGCAATTTGCAGGCGATGCGGGTGTAGTAGACGCTGCCGTCCTCCTCGTCCTCGAGCTTCTGCAGGCAGCACAACCCGCAGCCGTCGCACAGCGACTCCCATTCGACCGAATCCAGCTCGGCGAGGGTTTTGCGCTTCCAGAAGGGTTCGACTTTTGCCGCCATGGAATTTGCCATCTCGAATAAAGGCGCGAGTCTAGCCATTGCGATGCGACTGGCCAAGCTCGGGCACGCGTGCCGGCTTAAACGGGATCGTTGCGGCGCAGCAACTCTTCGGGCAGGTGCTCGATGTATTCCTCTTCCGGCGGCGGCATCTGCAGGTGGTAACCCTGTTTTTCCAGGTTATCGAGCACCGTTGCAATATCTTCCCGGGCCAGCTTGCGCTCGGGGGTCAGGACGATATCGAACGCATGCTGCGGCGGGCCGAAGGCAGCCAGCAAGGCTTCCGGCACACGCGCCAGCGCCTCGCTACGCTCGACGTACAGGTACATTTCGTTCTTGCGGGGGCTTCTATATATAGAACAGATGCGTTTCATGACTTCACTTCCAGCACATCGAGAAGGGCTTGGCCCATGCGTTCACGACGCCAACCGCGCAACGAATCAGGCAATTCATAGGGACCATCCGGATAGCCGCTCTTCAACAAGGCTTCGAGCACCTTCTTGCGCAGCATTAGTTCAGGGGCGATATCAAGCGCCTGGGCTTCGCGCTGACCCACCGCACGAAGCTTTTTCAACAGCCCCGATACCTCCAGAGGCAGCGGCTCCGGCAGCGGCCCCGGCCAATCCTGCTCAGGCGCGGCGGCGCCGACGCGGATGAGCTCCAGCAAGGTTTCGCCATCCTGACGCACGGTGCGCGGATGCATATCGTCGATACGCGCGAGACTTACAAGATCGGCCGGCTGGGTACGTGCCAGCGGCCACAAGCTGTGCTCACGCAACACCCGATTGCGCGGCTGATTGCGCGCTCGCGCCTCACGCTCTCGCCAAGCGGTCAGTACACGCAACACCGCGAGCTGTCGCGGTTTGAGACGCCAGGCCTGCTTGACGTCGCGATAGGCTTCATCAGGGTCCGTTTCGCGCTGCAGATTGGCAACCAGCTCGGAACCGTCTTCAAGCACCCAGGCGCGTTTTTCCTCGGACAGCCTCGGCTGCAGCGCCTCGTACAGCTCGGCCAGATGCTGCGCATCTTCGGCGGCGTAGCGAATCTGCATCTCACTCAGTGGCCGCTGGAGCCAGTCGGAGCGCGTTTCGCCCTTGGGCAGCTCGATGTTCAACACGCTCTGCACCAGGCGCGAATAACCCATGGAGAAACCGATATTCAGGTAGCCGGCGGCGAGCTGCGTATCGAACAGCGGGTTCGGCAAACTGTTGGTCAGGCGCCAAAACACTTCCAGGTCTTCACTGCAGGCATGCAGGACCTTCACCACGGCCGGGTCTTCCAGCAGCCCGGCAAATGCACTCCAATCGCTGATCCGCAGCGGGTCGATCAGGTAGGCGCAACGCCCGTCGCCAACCTGCAAAAGCGCCGCAATCGGGTAAAAGGTATCGACCCGCATGAACTCGGTATCTACCGCCACGTAAGGCAGCTGGCGCCACTCGCCACACAGACGGGCCAGATGCGCGTCATCCAGCACCCATTGAGTTTCGATGGCCACTAGGCCCTCCTTGTTATTCGGCTCGCGGCCGGACGCCTGGTCGAAAGGCGCGCAGTATATATCGCTGAGGTCACGCCGCGCCCTGCTCATCCATCGCGTGCTAACGTTTCGCGAATCTCAGAACGGAGCCCCGCCATGCCGCTTGCCCAACTGATCAGCGCCGACCAACTGGCCGCGCGCCTGCATGAACCTGCACTGCGTATCCTCGATTGCCGCTACGCATTGGATGATCTGGATTACGGCGGACGCAGCTACGCCGATGCGCATATTCCCGGCGCCCGCCATGCCGATCTCGAACGCGATCTGTCCGGAAAAATCGTACCGGGCGTAACCGGCCGGCATCCGCTACCGCACCCTGAGGATTTGATCGCGACGTTCCGGGCGCTGGGCTTGAACAACGACAGCGAAATCGTGCTCTATGACGACGGCCCCGGCGCCTTCGCCGCTCGGGCCTGGTGGCTGCTGGCATGGCTGGGTAAGCGTGACGGCGTATACCTGCTCGACGGCGGCTACCGAGCCTGGTGCGATGCCGGTCTGCCAGTGGAGCAAAATGCGCCATCGCCGACGACAGGCGAATTCCACGGACAACCCGATGACAACCTGACCATCGACGCAGCGGCGCTTTCGGGCGAGCTTGAAACGCCGAACCTGACCCTGATCGATGCCCGCGCTCTGCCCCGTTTCCTCGGCGAAGTCGAACCGATCGATCCCGTTGCCGGACACATTCCAGGCGCCGCCTGTGTGCCATTCACCGAGAATCTCGATGCTGACGGGCACTTCCTCTCGGCCGACCAGCTGCGCGCGCGTTTCAGCCAGCAGCTCGCCAATCGATCGACAGATGCCCTGGTGGCCTATTGCGGTTCTGGCGTAACGGCGTGCCATAACCTGTTCGCCCTGTGCCTCGCCGGCTATCCGCTGGCTAAACTTTATCCAGGCTCTTGGAGCGAGTGGATCACCGATCCGCAGCGGCCAGTCGCCTGACGCAACTTGAGCGGCCGACCAGTCATAATCTGCCCGGCGGGTTTTATTGAATATTCACCCTTATCGCCGCCGATCATCGCGCTTTACGAAAAATTGCACTCTTTCGTTTGCGACGAATCAGAGAAGCTTGATAGGGTCCGAGCCGCTTTTTTCTCTGGAGTACAACAATGAAAACAACTTGGTTGAAGACCGCGATCGCAGTAGCCGTGGGCGCCCTTTCCACTCAGGCCATGGCTGCCGGTTTCGCCCTTAACGAGCAGAGCGTCAGCGGCATGGGCACCTCGTTTGCCGGTCGCTCCTCTTCTGCCGATGACGCCACCACCCTGTTCGGCAACCCTGCCGGCATGTCGCGCCTCAAGCGCGAAGAAGTGAGCTTTGGTCTGGCGGCGATTCATGCCAAGACGGATATCAAGAACACTAGTAGCTTCCCTGCAAGCGGTAGCAACGATGGCGATATGGTCCCGTTCACAGCAGTGCCGATGGGCTATTACGTCAAACCTATCGACGACAAATGGGCGGTTGGCGTAGGCGTCTATGTTCCCTTCGGTCTGGTGAGCGATTACGAAAGCGGCTTTCAAGGCCGTTACTTCGGTGATTACAGCGAAGTCCGCGTAATTACGGTGCAACCAACCGTTAGCTATCGTTTCAACGAAAAACTGTCGATCGGCTTCGGCCCAACCATCAACCGCATCGATGGTCAGCTGGAGAGTGCCTCCCTGAGCCGCTTTACCCCCGGCACCAATGACGGCCGCGTCAAGGTCAAAGGTGATGACACTGCGCTGGGCTTCAATGCTGGCCTGCTCTACGAGTTCACACCACAGACTCGCGCTGGCATCACCTACCGCTCCAAAGTCAAGTACAAGCTTGAAGGCGATACTCGCCTGTCAGGTGCCGGATTCGATCAGTTCGAAGCGATAGGCCTGCAAGCCTCAGGAAAATACGATGCTTCGCTGGACCTCGACACTCCCGAGTCCGTCGACATGTCGATTACACACGATCTAGATGACCAGTGGACCCTTTATGCAGGCGCCATGTGGACGCGCTGGAGCCGCTTCGAATCGATCATTATCGAAAACGAAGGTATCCCTGCACTTTTGCAGCCAAGCCTTGCGCCTATCGTAGAAGAGCAGGACTGGCATGACACTTGGTCCTATGCTCTCGGCGCTGCTTACAAGCTGAACAAGGAGTGGACACTGCGTACCGGTCTGGCATTCGACCAGAGCCCGACCAACAACACTCATCGTTCGCCTCGCATTCCGTCCGGTGATCGCACCGCCGTAAGCTTCGGCCTGGCCTGGAATCCGACCGACGATGTCACTGTCGACTTGGCTTACTCCTACCTTTGGGAAGAAGACACCACGGTTCGCAGTCAGAGCCCAACTAAAGGGCTTTACAACGCCACCTACGAAAACAGCGCCCACGGCTTCGGTGCTGCTTTGAGCTACCGCTTCTGATGCACCTCCGCCCCGGCCGCTCGGCCGGGGCTTCTTTCCCCCGCGCTACTTGCCCAACGCCTTTTCCACCGCAGCGATCAGCTCAGGATCGTCCGGCTCGACCTTGCTGGAAAAGTAGTCGACCACCTTGCCGTTGCGATCCACCACGTACTTATAGAAGTTCCAGCGCGGCGCGCCTCCGGCCTGCTCGGCTAGCTCCTTGAACAGCGGCGTCGCATCGCCACCCCGCACCGGTTGCGTTTGCGCCATCGGGAAGGTCACGCCGTAATTGACGTAGCAGACTTCAGCCGTCTCAGCGGCATCGTCCGACTCCTGAAAGAAATCATCGGACGGCACGCCAAGCACCGCCAAACCATCCTCCTTGTATCGTTGATAAAGTGCTTCGAGGCCTTTGAATTGTGGTGCGAAGCCACAGAAGCTGGCGGTGTTAACGACCACCAGCGCCTTGCCTTGGAACTGCTGGCACAGGTCGATGGTTTCCTTCGAACGCAGTTTCGGCAGTTCATGCTGCAGCAAGGCCGGGCACTGATCCGCCGTGGCATTACTGGCCAGCAGCATCAGAGCGAGGGACGCAACGATCAGTTGAATTCTCATGGCAAATCTCCGAGCAGGATCGCCACACGCTACGCCTGAGCCATCCAACCGGCAACGCCTGCCTTTTTTCAGCCAACGCAGCAAATTCCAAACAGCTTCGCCTTCGCTATATACAAATCTATATAACGATTGTCAGAATGCCCGGCATTCACAAGGGCCAAACATGAACGATCCACAGCATCTCGGACCATTGCGCATCGACGGACAACTTTGGTTCAACCGCGGCGAAAAGGGTTATCTCGGCGGCAAACGCATCGAACTGCTGGCACAGATCGAGGCGACCGGCTCGATCAGCCGCGCGGCCAAGGCCATCAACCTCAGCTACAAGGCCGCCTGGGATGCTGTGGATGCGATGAACAACCTGTCGGAACGCCCCCTGGTGGTTCGGGCAGTCGGCGGGGCAAAGGGCGGCGGTACCCAGCTGACCGACTTCGGTCGCGAGATGCTGCACGTCTGGCAGCGCATGCAGCAGGAATATGAACGCTTTCTTGCCCAGGTGGCACAGGGCATCGAAGGCTTCGACGACATCGACAAACTGCTCCGGGCAATCGCCATGAAAACCAGCGCACGCAACCAGTTTCGCGGTCGCATCGTTCACGTCGAAAAAGGCGCGGTAAACGGCAGCGTCAGTCTCGATATTGGTGAAGGCCAGACAATTACCGCAACCCTGACCAACGACAGCATCGACGAACTTCACCTGACACCCGACAAGACCGCGATGGCGTTGATCAAAGCCAGCTTCGTGCTGCTGTCACCCGATCCGGCGGTAAAAATCAGCGCCCGTAACCGCCTGACCGGCACCATCAGCAGCCTGACGCCCGGCGCGGTGAATTGCGAGGTCAAGTTGCTGCTGCCCGGCAACCGCACGCTGGGCGCGGTCGTTACCAACGAGAGCGCCGAAGAGCTGGGCCTGGTACTCGGACAATCTTGTACGGCTCTGGTCAAGGCGTCACACGTCATCATCGCCGTGGATTAAGGAGAAACGGATGAAGCGTCTTTGCAAAATTGCCGCCCTGTTTATGACCGCACTGTTGCCCTTTGCCAGCCACGCCGCCGAGGTGCAGGTCGCGGTGGCGTCGAATTTCACGAAGCCGATGCAGGCCATCGCCGAACACTTCGAACAGGACACAGGACACAAGGCCCTACTCGCCTTCGGTTCGACCGGAAAGTTTTATGCGCAGATTCGCAACGGTGCGCCGTTCGACGTGCTGCTGGCCGCTGATGAAGAGGTTCCGGCCAAGCTGGAAAGCGAAGGCCTGGGCGTAACCGGCAGCCGCTTCCCTTACGCCATCGGCACACTGGTGCTGTGGTCGGCACGCAGCGATTACGTCGATGACCAAACCACTCTGACTCGGCAACCCTATCGCCATCTTTCCATCGCCAATCCAAAAACCGCACCGTATGGCGCCGCAGCCATGGCCACGCTAGAGAAGCTCGGTCTGACCGAATCAACGCGTGGCCGGCTGGTGCAAGGCGAAAACATCGCCCAGGCGCATCAGTTCGTGGCCAGCGGCAATGCCGAACTCGGCTTCGTCGCCCTTTCTCAGGTCGTGGATGAGGGTGCGATCAGCCAAGGTTCCGGCTGGATCGTACCGGCGTCATTTCATCCACCTATTCGCCAGGATGCCCTTCTGCTGAACAAGGGCCGCGACAACCCCGCCGCGCAGGCTCTGCTCGAATACCTCAAAAGCGCAAAAGCCGCCGAGGTAATCGAGGCATACGGCTACAGCCTGGAATGACGCCGCCATGATGCTGCTGGACGACGCAGGCTTGGCAGCCGTCCTGCTGACACTCAAGCTTGCCGGCATTACCACGCTGTTGTTGCTGGTGATCGGCACGCCGATCGCCTGGTGGCTGGCGCGTACTCATTCGCGCCTCAAGGGGCCGATCGGTGCCGTGGTCGCTTTGCCGCTGGTGCTGCCCCCGAGCGTGCTGGGCTTCTACCTGCTGGTCGCCATGGGCCCCAACGGTCCGGTCGGGCAACTGACTCAAAGTCTGGGGCTCGGCACTCTACCGTTTACCTTTGCGGGTCTTGTGGTGGGCTCGGTGTTCTATTCCATGCCTTTCGTCGTGCAACCGCTGCAGAACGCCTTCGAGGCCATCGGCGAACGCCCATTGGAAGCCGCCGCAACCTTGCGTGCCGGGCCGCTGGATACCTTCTTTACCGTCGTTCTTCCGCTCGCTCGCCCTGGATTCGTCACAGCTAGCATCCTCGGCTTCGCACATACCGTCGGGGAATTTGGCGTAGTGCTGATGATCGGCGGCAACATTCCCGAGAAGACCCGCGTGCTGTCCGTGCAGATCTACGATCACGTCGAGGCTATGGAATATGCGCAAGCGCACTGGCTGGCAGGCGGCATGCTGGTGTTTTCCTTTCTGGTCTTGCTGGTGCTTTACAGCAGCCGCCTCAAACAGGGATGGCGTGGATGAACGAAGCGCCAAGCGGCATCCGGGCGCAGCTGCGGATGGACCATCCCGGCTTCCGGCTGGACGTGGATCTGAAGCTACCCGGACGCGGCGTGACCGCGCTGTTCGGTCCATCAGGTTCCGGCAAGACCAGTTGCCTGCGTTGCATCGCAGGCCTCGAGCGCAACGCAACCGGGCTGATCGATATCAACGGCGAGCGCTGGCAAGACTCGGCCAGCGGCTGCTTCGTACCGCCGCACCAGCGCGCTATCGGCTATGTGTTTCAGGAGGCCAACCTATTCGCCCATCTTTCGGTGAAGCGCAACCTGGAATTCGGCATGAAGCGTGTCGCGCGAAGCGAGCGCCGCGTGATCTGGGAGCAGGCAGTGGAATTGCTCGGCATTGGTCACCTGCTCGACCGCATGCCCGAACGCCTGTCGGGCGGTGAGCGGCAGCGTGTCGGCATCGCCCGCGCTCTGCTGACCAGCCCGCGACTGTTGCTGATGGACGAACCGCTGGCGGCGCTCGACTTCAAACGCAAGCAGGAAATCCTGCCGTATCTGGAGCGGCTGCATGACGAGCTGGAAATTCCCGTCCTTTATGTCAGCCACTCACCGGACGAAGTGGCGCGACTCGCCGATCATGTGGTGCTGCTGGAAAATGGGCGCGCGATTGCTCAGGGCGGGCTGCAGGAAACCCTTGCCCGCCTCGATTTGCCGACCGCCTTCAGCGAAGACGCAGGCGTAGTCATCGAGGCGCAGGTTGCAGAACATGACCCGACCTATCACCTCACACGCCTGGTGTTTACCGGCGGCGACGTACTGGTGGGGCAGCGTGATGAAGCAATCGGCCAGCGCCTGCGCTTTCGTGTCCACGCGCGTGACGTAAGCCTGACGCTGGAGCGCGCCGAGGGCACCAGTATCAGCAACCTGCTGCCGGCACGCGTCGAACAGGTAGCCACCGCCGATACGCCCGCGCACGTTCTGGTGCGTCTGGATGCCCAAGGCACGCCATTACTGGCGCGCATTACCCGCCGTTCGGCGGATCAGCTTGGCGTCGTGGAAGGCAAAGCGTTATGGACGCAAATCAAAGCCGTCGCCCTGCTTGGCTGAGGCTCAAACCCTTAGCGCCAGCGCGACCAGTACGCCGCACTCCACCAGCTCCAACAGCGCACCGGCCGTGTCGCCGGTGGTGCCGCCGATGCGCCGGCACATGGCCCGACGCGCCAGCACGCCGATGGCGAGGCTCACCATCAGCGCCAGCCAACCGCTCGTGCCTAACGCCAGACAAAAAGCCACGAGCGCAAGCAGAACGATACGAACGGACGCGCGCGGAAGGTGCTCGGCCAGTGCATGACCGAGGCCACCGGAACGCACGTAGGATGTCGTCAGGAATAATCCGAGCAATGCGCCGCGGCCGAGCAACGGTGCCAGCAGCAGAGCCATCCGTTCGCCCGCGGCAAGCAGTGTCCAGAGCGCGACGAACTTGAGCAGCAACAGCAATACCAGAACCACCACGGCAATCGGACCGCTGCGCGGGTCTTTCATGATCGCGAGGGTGCGCTCCCGATCGCCGAAACCGCCGAGCCAGGCATCGGCACTGTCGGCCAGGCCATCGAGGTGCAGCGCGCCGGTGAGCGCCACCCAGACGGCCAGCAACAAGGCCGCCTGCAGCGGCACGGCTGTCCCTTCGATTGCGAGACTGCCAAGCCAGAGAATCGATCCCAGCAGCAATCCCACCAGCGGGTAATGAAGCAGCGATCGGCCAGCCACCTGAGGCGCGGGCATGCCGCTCAACCGCACCGGCAGGCTGGTGAGGAACTGCAGCGCGATCAGAAAGGGCTGCATGCTTCTTCCAGCCAGAGCGTGGCGTCGGCGAAGCCGGTTTTCAGCCCGCACATTCCGCCATGGCTTACCTCGACCTGCAGCAATTGCCCGCGCGGCAAGCCACGCGCCTCGGCCAACAACAGGCGCATCACGCCGGCATGGGTGATCAGCAGGATGCGCTCGCCGGCGAAACGGTCGGTGATTCGTTCGATCACCGTCAGCACACGCGCCTCGAACTCGATCAACCGCTCGCCGCCGGGCGGCGTGAAGCCGTAGGGATCGCTCCAGAAGCGACCCAAGGCATCGCTTTGATCGGCCATCAGCTCGGCAGCTGTACGACCTTCCCAGTCGCCGAAATCAAGTTCGCGCAGGTCGGGTTCGAATTCCAGCGGCAACTTACGCTGCTCGGCCCATTCCACGGCGAAGGCTGCGCAGCGACGTAAAGGAGAGCTGATGATCCGATCCCAAGGCCCAGCAGTGGTGACCGCGTGGCGCATCTGTTGCCAGCCGGCTTCGGTAAGCGCGTCGTCCAGTCGCCCGCGAAAGCCGCCGCCGGAAACCGTCTCGCCGTGGCGCAGCATGTCGAGATGAAGGTTCATGCGCCCCGCTCCGCAACGGCCGCTTCGGCGAAGGTCGCCATTTGCTCGTGCAGCACGCACGCGAGCCGCAGCAGAGGCACGGCCAGCGCGGCGCCGCTGCCCTCGCCCAGTCGCAGGCCGAGGTCGAGCAAGGGCCGGGCGTCGAGCGCTTCCAGCACCGCCAGGTGGCCGGGCTCGGCCGAGCGATGGGCGAACAGCAGCCAGTCGCGACAGGCGGGATTCAGACGCACCGCGCAAAGCGCCGCGACGCCGCAGATAAAGCCATCCACCAGCACCACGATGCCCTGCTGAGCGCAGGCCAGATAGGCGCCGGTCAACGCCGCCAGTTCGAAGCCACCAAGGCGCTGCATCCAGCCCAAGGTGTCGTGACAACCGGCATGCAGCACCAATGCGCGCTTGATCACGGCGCATTTGTGCGCCACGCCGGCCGCATTCAGGCCCGTCCCAGGCCCAGCCAGGTTGTGGGGATCACACTCCAACAGTGCGCAAGCCAGCGCGGCTGCAGTGGTGGTATTGCCGATGCCCATTTCCCCGCCAATGAACAGTGCAGACTGTTCCCCGTTTGCACGCATTGCGCTGTCGCGCCCGGCCTGCATCGCCTGTAGACAGACTTCCATGCTCATCGCCGGCGCCTCGGCGAAGTTTGCCGTGCCCGCACCCAGTGACAGATGGCGCACGCCGGGTAATGGCCCGACCTGGGTGGCGGTCCCTAGGTCGACCACTTCCAGCTTCGCGCAGAGCTGACGAGCCAGCACGTTGATCGCAGCGCCGCCGTTGACGAAGTTAGCGAGCATCTGCCCTGTCACCGACTGCGGAAACGCAGAGATGCCTTCTGCGGCGACACCATGATCGCCCGCGAAAATACTGATCCAGACCGGGTCCAGGCTCGGACGCTCGCACCCTCGCAATGCAGCCAACTGCGGCACCAAGGCGTCGATACGACCCAATGCACCACCCGGCTTGGTCAGTTGCGCATCGCGCGCCAGCGCTGCTTGGCGCGCGCGTTCATCCAGAGCGTGGCAAGGCGCTTGCCACCAGTGTTCGGTCACAGCAGCTCTCCATTCAGATGATGTCCTTTCAAAATCATGGGCAGGCCCGCGACGGTAAACACCACACGCTCGCAGCGTTCGGCCAGCGCTTGGTGCAACCAGCCGGCCTCATCCACATACCGCCGGCTCAGCTCACCCAGAGGCACCACGCCCAGCCCGGTTTCGTTACTGACCAGCAGCACGCGTCCTGGCAGCTCCGCCAGACATTCGAGCAGCGCGTCGCGCTCTTCGGCCAGGCGCGACGGATCCTCCAGCATCAGCAGATTGGTCAGCCATAGCGTCAGGCAGTCCACCAGCAGGCATCGATCAGCGCCGGCGTGCTCACGTAGCACCGCGGCCAGCGCCAGCGGCTCCTCCACCAGTACCCAGTTCGATGGCCGTCGCGCGCGGTGCTGGGCGATGCGCTCGCTCATCTCGCCATCCAGCGGCTGGCTGGTGGCGATGTAGGTGACCGCCAAGCCAGATTCGCTGGCCAGACGCTCGGCCAGCCGGCTCTTGCCTGATCGGGCACCGCCGAGAATTAATTCAGGCATTTCGGTTTCTTTCGGATCGAACGTAGGACGGCCCGCCGAATGTGGTCATGACCGTTAAACACCGCATAGCTCACGCAAGAAACGGGTATCCAGATGCGCCTCGACCAAGTCGGCGAGCCGCTCGATGTCGCTTTCGCGCAGCGCGTGATAATCCACCCGCTGCGCATCTTCCAAACCGGCCCAGCGCAATAGCGCTTCGCAGGCCGTGGCGGATTCGAACAAACCATGCAGGTAGGTGCCGAGTACCTGGCCGTCCTCGCTGATAGCTCCATCCATCCGACCGTCATCGAGTTGCACGGCGGATCGCTCGAGTGCCGGGCCGCTGCTGATCCCCGCGTGAATCTCGTAACCGCTGATGGCGGCGTCATCCAGACATAATCGCCCGCGCACGTTGCGCAATTGTTTCTCAGCGGCCAGTTCGGTCGACAACGCCAGCAACCCGAGCCCATTACTCTGCCCCGCCGCGCCTTCGAGCCCAAGGGGATCGGCGATGCTTTCACCGAGCATCTGCAACCCGCCACAAATTCCAAGCACCTTGCCGCCGTAGCGCAGATGGCGACCGATCGCAGCTTCCCAGCCGTTCTCGCGCAGCCAGGCAAGATCGGCGCGGACGCTCTTGGAGCCCGGCAGGATGATCAGGTCCGCACCCGGAATCGCCTGGCCGGGGCCGACGAAACGCAGATCGACCTGGGGATGCAGGCGCAGCGGGTCGAAGTCGGTGTGATTGCTGATACGCGGCAGCACCGGCACCACCACCATCAGGGTCTGCTCCGCTTTGGCGGACTGGCGCACGTCGATTGCATCTTCGGCTTCCATATGGAAATCCATCAGATAAGGCAATACGCCCAGCACTGGTTTGCCGGTGCGCTGTTCCAGCCAGTCCAAGCCTGGTTGCAGGAGCGCGATATCGCCGCGAAAGCGGTTGATCACAAATCCCTTTACCCGCGCCTGCTCGCTTTGACTGAGCAGTTCCAGCGTGCCGACCAGATGGGCAAATACGCCACCCTTGTCGATATCGGCAATGAGAATGACCGGGCAATTCACCGCCTCGGCGAAGCCCATGTTGGCGATGTCGTTGGCGCGCAGGTTGATCTCCGCAGGCGAGCCGGCGCCTTCGACCATCACCACCTGATACTCAGCACTGAGGCGGCGATGCGATGCAAGCACTGCGTCCATCGCGACACGCTTGTAGTCGTGGTACGCCACGGCGTCCATGTTCGTGACGGCGCGACCGTGAATGATCACCTGCGCGCCGATATCGCTGTTGGGCTTGAGCAACACCGGGTTCATATCGGTGTGCGGCGCCAACCCGGCGGCCTGAGCCTGGACCGCCTGGGCGCGTCCGATCTCCCCGCCTTCGGCAGTGACAGCGCTGTTGAGTGCCATGTTCTGTGGCTTGAACGGCGCTACGGACACGCCTTGTCGGCGAAGCCAACGACACAGCGCGGTCACCAAAGTGCTCTTGCCGGCATCGGATGTGGTGCCCTGAACCATCAGCGTGCTCATGCGCGAATCTCCTGATAGCAAGCCAGTGCGCGGGCCAAACGAGACCAGCCCAGCTCGTCCGCCGGCAGACCGAAACGCAGGCTCGGCGGATAGTGAAAGCGGCGAAGGAGAATGCCCTGACAGGCAAGAAATTCGTACAGCACACCCGCCTCTTCGGTTACGACCCACTGAAACAGGCCGCAACCACCCGTGGGCGGCAGGCCGCCGATTGTCAGCAGCCCCGCCAGCCGCGCACTGTCGGCCAGGAGCCGCTCGCGTTGACGGCGTTGTCCCTGGCGATCGGCTAGCAATACCGTGCCGATGAATCGCGACGGACCGGCGATCGGCCAGGGGCCTAGCGCATTGCCCAACCCGCGCAACAGCTCGGCTTCAGCCAGGACGAAGCCAAGCCGCGCGCCGGCCATGGCGAAGAATTTACCGAACGAGCGCAACACGATCAGCCCCGGCAGGTGACCGTAGGACGCCAGGCTGAGCTCGGGCGTCGGGTCCATGAACGCCTCGTCGACCACCAACCAGCCGCCGCGCGCCGCCAGCCGCGCATGCCAGTCGAGTAGTTGTTCGGGCGGTGACAGGCGCCCGGTGGGATTGTTCGGATTGACCAACACCAGAACGTCGAGCTGATCGAGCGCCCGCGGTACGGCCCCTTCGCTGAACTCACTGATGCGATGCCCTTCGCGGCGCCACGCCTCGGCGTGCTCGCCATAACAAGGCGAAACGATGCCGACCTGCGAATTCCGACGCAGGCGCGGCAGCATCTGGATTGCGGCTTGCGAGCCTGCAACCGGTAGCAGCGACTCGGCTCCGTAATAGTCACGCGCGACGGCTTCCAGTTCATCCTCGTCTTCTGGCAGACGACGCCAGGCATCCGCCGGAACGGGCGGCAGCTCGAAGCTATAAGGCGCAATACCGGTGGACAGATCGAGCCAGTCCGCCAGAGGGATAGCGAAATCGCGCGCCGCCGCCCGCAGCCGTCCGCCATGTTCAAGCACGCAGCCAGCCTCCCAGCAGCAATGCCAACAACCAGAGCCCGACGCCAGCCCAGACCATGTCCAACGCGCACTCGATATCGCGCGCGCCGGGCGCTTCGCCCTCGCCCAGGACTGGACGCTGATGCAGCACATCCTGATAGCTCGCCGGCCCGCCCAACGACACACCCAGCGCACCGGCGCCAGCCGCCATCACCGGCCCTGCGTTGGGGCTGTCCCACAAGGGCGCCTGACGTCGCCAGCAGCGCCAGGCTTTGCGCGTTTGGCCCAGCACGGCGTAGGTCAGTGCGACCAGCCGGGCGGGGATGAAATTGAGTGCATCATCAATGCGCGCGGCGGCCCAGCCGAAACGTTCGAAGCGTTCGGTTCGATAGCCCCACATGGCATCCAGCGTATTGCTCAGACGGTACAACACGACGCCAGGCGCACCGGCAATCGCGAACCAGAACAGCGCAGCGAAGACCGCATCGCTGCCATTCTCCAACGCCGATTCGGTCGCCGCGCGGGCCACGCCCTGCTCGTCCAGTTCACCGGTGTCGCGGCTGACGATGAAGCCCACACGTCGCCGCGCCTCGGGCAGGTCACCACTGCGCAGCGCGAGCGCCACCGGCATCAGATGCTCGCCCAGGCTGCGCAGGCCGAGCGCGAGATACAACATTAGGATTTCGATCAGCCAGCCGATGCCTGGCAACAGGCTCAACAACCAGGCAATGACGGTTAGCGGCAATACCGCAAGGCACCAGGCGGTGACGCCATGGCTGCGCCAGCCGCGACCGCCCGGACCATTGAAGTGCTGTTCCAATCGATTAGCCAGCCGGCCGAAGATCACCAGCGGATGGCTGCGACGAGGCTCGCCCAGCAACGCATCCAGGCCGACCCCGGCGAGGCAGCTCAACGCGACGCTCATAACGGTTTCTCCCAGCCGTCCTCGAACAGCAATTCCTGCAACGGCCGAGGTTGCGCCCAGCCCTGCAATGCCAGCATCGGCGCCGGATAGAACGCATCGACCGGGCCAAGGCAGATCACCGCCACCGGCTCGGCACCGGTGGGCATCTGTAATAGGTCGGCCAGTGCCTGAGGGTCGAACAACGACACCCAGCCCATTCCCAACCCTTCCGCTCGCGCGGCGAGCCAGAGGTTCTGGATGGCGCAGGCCGCCGAAGCCAGGTCCATCTGCGGCAGGGTGCGACGGCCGAATACGTGGGTTTCGCGCCCGTCCATCAGCGCGACGACCAGCAGTTCGGCGCAATCCTTGATGCCCTCGACCTTCAATTGCATGAATTCACGGCCACGCTCGCCCAGCGCTTCAGCGGTCAGCACACGCTCCCGTTCGACCAGTTCGGCGATGGCCGAACGCAACTCGGCGCGACGAATGCGGATGAACCGCCAGGGCTGCATCAGACCAACGCTGGGCGCCTGATGCGCGGCTTCTAGCAGTCGTGCGAGCAGCTCCGGCGCTATCTCGCCGCCGCTGAAATGGCGCATGTCGCGTCGTTCGGCGATGGCGCGGTAGACGCCGGCGCGCTGTTCCTCGGTGAACGCGTGATCGCTCATGTCTTGAACAGCGCCGCCGCCGCGTGGGGATCAGACGGCATATAGAAGTGGATATAAGAAGCCGTCAGCCGACCCTGCCGATAGACCGCTTCGGCGGTGCGCTTGTAGTTCGGACATTCGCCCCGCGCGATGGGCTGCATGGCCGTTTCGAGCGACGAATGATGAAAGGTGTGGCCGCGCAGGCGCCCTTCTGGCAGCTCGACCTCTTGCAGCGCCAGCGCGGTCAGGCGCTTCTGCATCCGAGCCTCCCCTGAGAGCAAGCCGAGCATCTCCTCGCGCTGACCGGCCTGGTCGGTTAGCCCATCGAGCAGATAGAGCATGCCGCCGCATTCGGCGAGGATCGGTTTGCCCGCTGCGTGATGCGCCTGGATCGCCTCGCCCATGGCGCGATTGCGAGCCAATGTGGACAGATGCAACTCGGGATAGCCACCCGGCAGGTACAGGCCGTCCACTGCGGGCAGCTTAGAAAAATGCAACGGTGAAAAAAACAGCAGCTCGGCGCCAAGCGCCTCTAGCAGATCGAGATTGGCCTGATAGACGAAGGCGAAGGCGGCATCGCGCGCAACGCCGATACGCACACCCTGCAATAGCGGCGGCAACACCAGTGATCCCGGCGGTGGGAAACTGATCGGCGCCGGCAACTCGCTATCTGCACTCAACGCCAGCGCATCGGCAGCCGCATCGAGCCGGGCATCCAGATCCGCCAGCTCCTGAGCCTGCACCAGGCCGAGGTGGCGGCTCGGCAAGCCCACCGACTCGCTGCGCGGCAAGGCGCCGAACCAGCCGATCTGCTCCGGCAAGCAGTCCCGCAGAATCTCGCCATGCCGGCTGCTGCCCACCCGATTAGCGAGCACGCCGGCAAATGGCAGGTCCGGCTGATAGCTGGCCAGGCCGTGCGCCAGCGCGCCGAACGTCTGCGCCATGGCCGAACCATCAATGACCGCCAATACCGGAATACCGAAGTGCCGGGCCAGATCGGCAGCCGATGGGGTGCCGTCGAACAGCCCCATCACCCCTTCGATCAGAATCAGGTCGGCCTCGCCCGCCGCTTCCCACAGCAGCCGTCGGCTCTCGGCTTCGCCGACCATCCACAGATCGAGCTGATAGACCGGATGACCGCTGGCACGCGCCAGCACCATCGGATCGAGAAAGTCCGGACCGCACTTGAACACCCGCACGCGTTTGCCCAGCCGTGCATGCAAGCGTGCAAGGCCGGCCGTGACGGTGGTCTTGCCTTGGCCTGACGCGGGCGCGGCGATCAGCAGTGCGGGGCAGCTTCGGCTATTCATCGCGGCCTCCGATCACCGTAGGGATGACGTTTCATCCATCCACCGACAACGCGGGTGGATGAAACAAACGTCATCGTGAACGCCTTGCATGCAGGCATCAGAATTCGACACCCTTCTGCGCCTTAACCCCAGCCTTGAAGGCATGTTTGATCAGGCTCATTTCAGTCACCGTATCGGCCGCCTCGATCAGCCCGGGCGGCGCACCGCGACCGGTCACTACCACATGCTGCAACATGGGGCGCGACTCGATATCGGCGAGCACCGGGTCGAGTTCCAGATAGCCGTACTTGAGCGCGATGTTCAGCTCGTCCAGCACCACCAGCCCAATCTCCGGATCAGCCAGCAGCTCGGCCGCGACGCTCCAGGCTTCGCGAGCCTTGGCGATGTCGCGCTGACGATCCTGGGTTTCCCAGGTGAAACCCTCGCCCATCACGTGATAGCGCACGTCCTCGGGGAATCGCCGGAAGAAATTTTCCTCGCCGGTACTGGCTGCGCCCTTGATGAACTGCACCACGCCGACTTTGATGCCATGCCCCAGCGCACGGGCGACCATGCCGAAGGCCGAGCTGCTCTTGCCCTTGCCGTTGCCGGTGTGCACCAGCAGCAGGCCGTACTCGTCCTGGGCCTCGGCGATCTTCGCGTCGACCACCGCTTTCTTGCGCTGCATGCGCGCCTTGTGTCGTGCGTCGCGGTCGTCCATCAATGCACCTCCCGCGCACGCATCAGGCGTAGCGCCGAAACGATACCGACATGCAGCACCAGCGCCGTGCCGACGTAGAACACCAGGTTGCCCAGGTGACGCGGCACGTACTGGGCGATGCGCGGCAGGAAGCCGGCCAGCGTCGGCTCCGGATAGCGGCCGGAGAAGAAGTAGAACGCCCCGCCGGAGATCAAGTAGGCGACGAAACCCGCGACCAGCAGCGTCAACGCCAGCACGGCCAAGCTGCGCAGATCGTCACGCTGCCAGCCGGCGAGCAGCCGCCCTGCCAGCCACAGGCTGCCGTAGGCCGGCACCAGTGCCCAGTAGGCCGGCGACAAGCACCAGTCGCTGATGGTGCCGCTGGCCAGGGAGCCGAAATCCAGCACGGACGCCACGGCGAACAGCAGCACGAACATCCCACGCGGACGCAGGTAGAAGCCGGCCAGGAAGAAGATCGACCAGCTGGCGCTGGGCAGGTTCTCGACGCTGGCGAAGTGTTGGCCACGGGTCATGGCCATCAGCAGGATCAGCGCGGCGCCTATTGCCAACTGGGCGCGTGTGGACAGGACGTGCATGGTGTTCTCCTTTGGATTGCCGGTCAGAGGGCCTGGTAGCGGACGGTGAAGTACACCGCGCGGCCAGGCTGTTCGTAGGTCTGGGTAGTTTCGTATTCGCGGTCGAACAGGTTCGCCAGCTTGACCTGCAGGCGCCAGGCCTCGTCGAAGCGGTATTCGCTGCGCAGATCCACCAGGGCGTAACCGGGCATGCGCGACTCCTCGGAATTACTCGCCTTGTCGAAGCGCTCGCTTGCCGCATACAGCGACGCGCCCAGCCCGATGGCGCCGAACTGGCGATCCAGATCCAGGTTGAACTGGCGCTTGGCGCGGCGTTGCAGCATGTGGCCGTGGTTCGCCTTGCTGCGGTCCTGCGGGTCCATGAAGGTTAGATTGGCGTTCACATCCCAGCCGGCCAGCACGGTGGCAACGGTGGTCTCGATGCCACGAATGCGCGCCACGTCGACGTTTTCCGGGCGCATGGGGCTAGTCCCTGCCCAGACGATCAGGTCCTCGATCTGGTTTTCATAGCCGCTGACACTCCACTCGCCCCAGCCGTGGGTGCCGCGGATGCCGATTTCGTAGCTTTCCGATTCCTCCGGCTTGACGTCCGGGTTGCCGGCGGTAAAGGCGCTGGCCGGGTAGTACAGATCATTGAAGGTGGGCGCGCGGTAGGCGGTGCCGTAGGCTGCGGTCAGGGTCAGTGCCTCGCTCAGGTCGAAGCTGTAGCCCAGGCTGCCGGTGTCATGCGAGCCGAAGAATTCATCGTCGTCGCGGCGCAGGCCGGCCTGCACGCCGTGACGACCGAAGGCGGCCTGATACTGGACGAAGTAGCCCTTGTTGTAGCGGCTGTCTTCGGCATAGTTGTCGCTGCTGTCGATGCGATCGGCCTGGTAGTCCATGCCGAGGCTCAGCACCTGCGCCTCGCCGAAACGCAGGTCGTTCTGCCAGCTCAGGCTGTCGCGGCGGGTATCGAAACGCGAATAGAAGCGGTCATCCTGAAAGTTGTCGCTCAGGTCCTCGCTGTGCCCGGCCTGCAGGGTGATATCCCAGAAAGCCAGCGGCGAGAAACGTGCACGGCCGCTGAGCGCCTGCAGAGAGCCGTCGCTATAGGCGTCACGACCGGTGGCGCCGCTGGTCGAGCGCGTGTCGAAATCGCTGTGGTTTTCGCTCTGCAGCCAGCTGCCGTCCAGCTCCAGCCCGTTGTCGAAGCGATAACCGGCGCGCAGCTGCGCAGACAGTTCGCGGTAGCCGTCCGCATCCGGCTCGAAGGCTTTGGGTGCAGTGCCGCGATAGGCACGGGCATTGATGCCGTCGGTGGACTCGCTGGCCACGCCGAGGTTGAACCAACCGTTGCCGTGGCTGCCGGCCAGGCCAGCCGAGCCGGTGTAGCTCGAACGCGAACCGGCACCCACCGAGAAATAGGGCTTGAAGCCATCGGCGCCACCACGACGGGTGAAGATCTGGATCACCCCGCCCATGGCCTCTGAACCGTACAGGCTGGAGCGCGGCCCGCGTACGATCTCGATTCGCTCGATCTGCTCCACCGGGATGCTTTGCAGCGCGGCGCTGCCGGAGGTGGCCGAACCGACCCGGACGCCGTCAATCAGCACCAGTACGTGCTTGTCGCTGGTACCGCGAATGGATACCGAGGTGCTCTTGCCACGCCCGCCGTTGCTGGTGACGCTAACCCCGGCCAGGCGCTGCAGCAGCTCCGGCACGCTGCCAGCTTGCTGGCGTTCGATCTCGTCACGGGTGATGAGGCTGCTGGAAGCAATGGAGACCGGCGAATGGCCGGTCCGGCTGGCGGTAATCACCTGCTGGCCCAGCAGCAAGGTATCGCCGTGATTGGCCAGGACACAGGAAGGAAGGCCCAGTAGCACCACAGCCAGGGGAAGGGAATTGCGCATTGAATGGAGATTCTCCGTCGTGCCCGCCGCACGACATACAGTCGATAAAGGCAGACGGAGAAAGTGAAAGAGGTGCAGGTGCAGGCAGCCGCACCCCGATCAGCGCCCGCCGCACTGCCGTGGAATGCGACAGGCCGGTCTCCGGGCTTGCGAGCGGATGCCTTGCATCCGGAAACCGTCGCCTTCCCATGCCTGTAGCACAGTGGCTGTGAGCGGTGTCCTGTCTCGCCTACCGTTGCGGGGGCAGCGCCGGAATCGTCATTGCGACTGGACCGGCTTCCCTGTTTCACCACTGGCATTAAACCAGTGGCACCTGAAGCGACGCGGAGGTTAGTCCAAGGCCCTGCGCAGCGCAACTGAAAGCAATGTCGCAGGCGCTTCGGGTGCGATCCGGATTTTTTACCGGAACGCCGGACCGTTAACGGCTTCGAATGCGATAACGTGTCCATCAATTCGGCATCCCCAACGAGAAGACGCCAGCCACATGACGACCATCGTGCAGATTTCCGACACCCATTTCGGCACCGAGCAACCTGCGGTGGTGCAAGCCATGGAAGACCACGTGCGCGAGCATCGCGCCGATCTGCTGATCTTCTCGGGCGACATCACCCAGCGCGCCAGAGCTGGGCAGTTCGCCGCAGCGCAGGCATTCGTCCAGCGCCTGCACGGTCATGGCATCGCCGAAAAACTGGTGATTCCGGGCAATCACGACATTCCGCTGTATAACGTTTTCACTCGTTTCCTGATGCCCTACCGCAACTATCGTCGGCATTTCGGCGATGACCTCGAGCCCACCTTCGAGAACGACGAAGCGCTGATCATCGGCCTCAACACCACGCACCCGCGGCGGCACAAGGATGGTCTGGTGACCGAGGAGCAGGTACAGGCCGTGACGCGGCGATTGAAGCAGACCGATCAGAACAAACTGCGCATCGTGGTCGCGCATCAGCCTTTCGGGGCGATGAAATTGAGCGATCTGAGCAACCTGCAACACAACGCCGACGACGCGTTGCACCGCTGGGCCGATCACGGGCTGGACCTGGTGATGGGCGGGCATATCCACCTGCCCTACGTCTTGCCCCTTTCCAAGCAGTACCCCGGCTTGTCACGGGAGATCTGGATGGTCCAGGCCGGCACCACGCTTTCGTCACGGGTACGCGGCACTTCGCCGAACTCGTTCAACCGCCTGAAGCTTCACCCCGGTGCCGACAAGAAAGCCTGCGTTGAACGCTGGGACCTGCTGGATGATCGCTTCGTGCTGGGCTCGCACTTCAATCTGCACTGGTAGCGCCGCTGCGCGCCGGTCAGAGATGAGAGAGGTCAGTGCCGTGGAACGAATCCGGCCGGTTTGGTGGCCAGCCAATCGACGAAGGTGCGCAATTGCGGATCGGCAAGTAACGCCTCTCGGCTGTTGTAGGTGAGCGCCAGTTCCTTCTCGCTGAACAGACGGTGAATCTGATTATGACAAGGCCGACATACCCACAGCGTGGCGATGATGCGCTCTTCGCGAGCGAAACGTTTACGTATGTAGGTTTTGCCGTGTAACGCTTTGGGAATCAGGTGATGGCGGGTCAGCGGCACCTCGCGCTTGCACAGCTCGCACACCTCGGGAGGGTCTGGCAGGCGAAGAATGGGCGGCATACTCAGCTCCTCTTGGCTGTCGAACCCGATGTGCACGACACAGCCGCCGGGCACGATGAGGCATATCGAGGCTCAGGGATTGCGGGCGATCTGCTCGCTATCGAGGATGCGCTTGGCGCTGAGGTAAGTCTTCTGCCAGTAGCTGTTGGAAAGGCTATCCAGCCGCACCGTCCCGCCACTGGACGGCGCGTGGACGAAACGTCCTTCGCCGACGTAGATGGCCGCATGGCTGACACCGCGACCGCCGTTGGTGGCGAAGAACAGCAGATCACCAGCTTGCAAGGCATCACGCCTGATTGCGGCGCCGCCAATCGTGCTCATTTCCCGAGTAGTACGCGGCAACGAAAGGCCTGCGGCGCCGCGAAATACATAGCCGATCAGGCCGCTGCAATCGAAGCCGCTGTCAGGTGTGTTGCCGCCATAGCGATAAGGCGTGCCGACCAGCCCCAAGGCGGTGAACAGGACATCCTCCGCAGCACCCGACAAAGGCGGTGCTGACATTGGAGTCATCGTCACCGGTTCAATTGACGACCGATTGGCACAGGCGCTTAGCAACAGCGCGGTTAACAGAACGATCGCGAGACGAGCCGGAAGGGGCATGACAGAGCAGTCCAGGCACAAGAGCCATCACTCTGCCGGCATATGCATGAGGATGCAACTCTGACGCTGCCCGGTCCGGTATTCAGTGATGAACGGGAACGGCGGTCGAATCGCTGGCAAGCGCCAGTACGCGCTTGGCTTGCATAAAGCTGGCCCGCCAGTACTTGTCGTTCAGGCTGTCCACCCGTACGCCACCACTGCGGCTGCTGGATGAATGAATGAACTGGTCATCGCCGATGTAGATGCCGGCATGACTGACCCGGCCACGGCCGCGATCGTTGAAGAAGACTAGATCGCCCGGTTCCAATTCGCTGCGCGCAACCTTCGGTGCGTCGACCTTGATCATCTCGCGTGTGGAACGCGGCAGCTCGAGGCCAGCTTCCTTGCGAAAGACGAAGCCGACGAAGCCGCTACAATCGAAACCCGTCCTGGTCGAGCTGCCGCCGTAGCGATAAGGAGTACCGACCAGTGTGAAACCGCGCTCGAGCACGCTGTCGGCAAGCGCCGGTAGCTTGTAACTCTCGTCGTCGGCAAGCTCTCGGAGTTGCTGCTCGGTGGGCTCGTCCGACTTGGCGCTGATGTCCGACTCGGATACCGCGTTGGAGAAGTCGAACTCGAAGCCTTCCAGCGTCAGTGTGCTGTCGCTCTGTTCAGGCTGGACGGCGCAGGCCGTCAGCAGCGTGATCAGGGCAAAAAGCAACAGGGATGCGAAACGTTGGCGCATAGGACAGGCATATCGGGGAAATCTAAAGTGGCGTGACTATGCCTGCCCAAGCCGCGATGATCAAATTCAATTGGGAAAAATGTGACGAACTAACTGTGGCAAAACGTCTGAGGCGCCCGCCGCGACATGTACATCCACCATCAGCGACAGTTCGCTGGCAGCCGGGTCGATCTGCGCCGTGAAACCGCCGCTATGGCGTGCCCGCAAAAGCGGCTCGACGATATACGCGAAGCTGGCCGAAGTGCCCACTGCAACCACCGCATCGAAGCCCTTCGCTGACTCTTCATGCAGCCGTGCCAAGGCCGACTCCGGCAGCATTTCGTCGAACAACACGACTGGCGGCCGCAGCACACCGCCACACGCACAAAGAGGCGGTAGTGGCCGGGCCAGATGTTCCGTCAATTCCTCGCTCGGCTCCCCACAACTCATGCAATAGAGATGGCCGAGCGTCCCGTGGATCTCAATCAGGCGCTGCGGCGGGCTGCCCGCCTCGCGGTGATAGCCGTCGATGTTCTGGGTCAGCACCCAGCAGTTGGGCTTGCGCCGCTGCAGTTCAGCGATAGCGGCATGGCCGGCGTTGGGTTTCGCCGAGATGCAGGCGCGACCGATTTCAGCCAGGTATTTCCAGCACAGCGCCGGATCGAGCCGGAGCATCGGGCCGGACAGCGCTGTTTCGATCGGCAAGCCATCTTCTGTGCGATCGTTGTAAAGCCCGCCCACGCCACGGTAGGTGGGCAAACCGGAATCGGCAGACAGCCCGGCGCCGGTGATGATCAGAATGCGCTCGGCTTGTCGTAACGCGTCGGCGACTTGCTGCATGGCCCCGTTCACTTCCAGCCTCCTCTATCAACCTGAGCTGGCACGCGTGGCAAACTGATGAATTCTTGCTGACCTCTATGCCAATGCAGCGATTCAGTGGTTGACGGTAAACGCCAGCATAGCCGACAGCTGACACATGGGCCGGCCGCTCTGGTCATGCCACTGGTTGAACACGGCCTGCACCGCCGCCTGGTCGCGCTGGCTACTCGGCACTTTATCGACCACCTTCTGCGCCTTGAGCGCAGCCACTACATCATTACTGGGAATGAAGGTGTCCTTGCCGGCCATGCGCAACAGGCGCGGCGCGGACAAGCCGCCAAGCTGGGTGCCGTGCTTGGCCAGATAACGCCAGAGGCTGACAATATCGGTCACTGGCCAATCGGCGATGAGATTGCCGAAGCTGCCGTGCTCCTTCGCCACGTCGAGGACGAACTGGGCATTGCGCGGCACGCTCTTGAGCTTGCCGAGGTGACGAATGATTCGAGCGTCCTGCATCAGTCGCTCGATGTGCTCGCCGCCCATGAGCACCAGCTTCTCCGGATCGAAGCGGAAGAACACCTCTTCGAAGGCCGGCCACTTGGCATCCACCAGGCTGTGCTTGAGGCCGGCGCGAAAGATTCGCAGGCTGATCAGCGACAGGTAGCGATCGTCAGGAATGGCACGCAGCTCATCGGGGCTGCTCGGCCAGGGCAGCCGGCTTTCCAGCGCGGCGGCTGAGCCGAAACGATTGAGACAGTATTCGTGCAGCCATTTGTAGTCATGCATGGTTTATTACGATCCGAAAAACAGCAGCGACACAGGTTGCCGATAGCAGCCGCAAGCTGCAAGCCACGAGCTTCGAGTAAAAGCAGCCGAAGCCTGCTGGTTTGGCTGAAGCCATCGCACTGGATTTGCCTGCAGCCAAAATTCGCAGTAAACGACGGAAGCGCATTCGGCGATTCCGTCTAACAGCTGCACGATGCAGCTTTCGTAGGTTGAATTAGTCGAAGGCGTAATCCGACGATCAGACGGCGTAATCCATCATCAACCCCGTAGTCGCTCGGCAGCCTCGCGCAGTAGCCGCTCGGTTTCCGTCCAGCCCAGACAGCCATCGGTGATCGAAACGCCATAGCGCAGCTCGCTGGACAACGGCTGGCAGCCATCAAACAGATGGCTTTCGAGCATCACGCCACGCAGGCTCGCCTCGCCAGCCAGACGCTGGTCGATAACCGCATCCAGCACCGCCGGCTGGCGCAACGGTTTCTTGCCACTGTTGGCATGACTGCAATCGACCATGATCCGCGGCGCTATGCCCTGGCGCAGCAGCGTCTCACGAGCCACGGAGACACTTTTTTCGTCGTAGTTCGGGCCAGCGTGTCCGCCACGCAGCACCAGATGGGTATCGGGATTCCCGCTGGTCTGTAGCAGCGCCGGATGCCCGAGATCATCGATACCGAAATGCTGATGCACATGGGCGGCCGAGCGCATGGCATCACAGGCGATGCCCAGGCTGCCGTCGGTGCCGTTCTTGAAGCCCACCGGCAGATCGAGCCCACTCACCAGCTCGCGATGAATCTGCGATTCGCTGGTACGTGCACCGATGGCCGCCCAGCCAAGCAGATCGTCGAAGTAACCTGCGGCCAGCGGCTGCAGCAGCTCGGTAGCGATCGGCAGGCCAGTCTCGAGAATGTCCAACATCAGGCGCCGCGACAAACGCAGGCCTTCAGCCATGTCGCCGCTGCCATCGAGATGAGGGTCGTAGACCAGGCCTTTCCAGCCGACGGTGGTTCGCGGCTTCTCGACGTAGGCACGCATCACCAACAGCAACTGGTCGTCGACCTGTGCCGCCAGTCCAGCGAGGCGTTCGGCGTATTCACGAGCAGATTCGGCGTCGTGCAACGAGCAAGGTCCAACCACGACGAGCAGGCGCGGGTCGCTGCCATCGAGCACGGCGCTAATGGCGTTGCGGTCGGTATGGATACGTTCGGCGAGCGCTGCACTGAGCGGCAGGCGCTGACGCAGTACGGCGGGGCTGGGCAGTGGATGAGCGCTGCGTCTGGCTGGGCTGGAGGCAGGGTTGGAGCTGGCGAGCTGAGCGGAAAGCGGTGCATTCATGATCTGACGGTCCTTTGGCCGGCGCGGCTTCTATGCCGCGTCGGCGCTAGCGAAGTGTTCGGTCTATGGGTGTCGGAGCGGCGGCGGTGAAGCGGCTAAATCGCCAGTCATAGCGGTAGGTGCGGTAATCGTTGCGGTAGCTGTACATGGTGCTGTCCTCGATGCGTGTGGCCTTTCCAGGCCGAAAAAAACAAAACCCCCGATCGGGTGGCCGACCGGGGGTTCGAAAACTGTCTGGTGGCGACCCTGCTTTGCTAGGGCGCCTGTGGGGTATCAGGCGCGCCTGTGGCTAAACCAATACCCAAAGTAATAACCATCAGCCGCGAACGCTTGGCCACGCAGCTGCTCGGCGCGTGCGGCACCGGCGTCTACGAGGGAAATGGAAGCGAGGCTGAGGGACATATCAAACTCCTGAATGGCGTCTACCTTACTGCTGCGAGCTGCTTGCCGCAAGCTCGTTGGGTGGCTTCCTTTTCAGCTCTCCTGCGCTTTGGTGGGCGGAAGCGGAGCGCCGCCCGGCCCACCCTACATAACTGCAAGCTCGTAGCTGACGCTTACACCGGTAGGGTGGACTTCAGCCCACCATTCGAATGCCGCAATGGGCCTCAAGCCACCACCAGGGGCATGAAACGCCCCGTGGGCTGAAGCCCACCCTACGAAACTGAAGCCGGGCGCTGCCCGGCTCACCCTGCGAAACCGCTCCGCCCTATAGACTCATCACGTCGAGAAAGCGTGGCGTCGCGCTGTCGTCGATGCGCAGGCTGGTGAAGTCGAACAGGTTGCGATCGGCCAGTTGCGACGGCACCACGTTCTGCAAGGCGCGGAACATGATCTCGACGCGGCCCGGCGACTTGCGCTCCCAATCTTGCAGCATTTCCTTGACCACCTGGCGCTGCAGGTTTTCCTGCGAGCCGCAGAGGTTGCACGGGATGATCGGGAATTCCTTCATCTGCGAGTAGGCTTCGATATCGGCCTCGCTGCAATAAGCCAGCGGGCGAATCACCACGTTGCGGCCGTCATCGGATAGCAGCTTGGGTGGCATGGCTTTGAGCGTGCCGCCGTAGAACATGTTGAGGAAGAAGGTTTCCAGGATGTCGTCGCGGTGATGACCGAGCGCCATCTTGGTGGCGCCAATTTCGTCGGCGAAAGTGTAGAGCGTGCCGCGGCGCAGGCGTGAGCACAGCGAGCAGGTGGTCTTGCCTTCAGGGATCTTTTCCTTGACCACTGAGTAGGTGTCCTTCTCGACGATGTGATACTCGACGCCGATGGACTTCAGGTACTCGGGCAGCACGTGCTCGGGAAAGCCCGGTTGCTTCTGGTCCATGTTCACCGCGACGATTTCGAAGCGGATCGGCGCGACCTTCTGCAGGTAAAGCAGCACGTCGAGCATGGTGTAGCTGTCCTTTCCACCGGACAGGCAGACCATGACCTTGTCGCCATCTTCGATCATGTTGAAATCGGTAACGGCCTCGCCGGCGAGACGGCGCAGGCGTTTTTGCAGTTTGTTCTGGTTGACCGAAAGGTTGCCCATGTGAGGAGTCCGGTGGAATGCGAAAAGGCGCGCATTTTACGCGCAAAGTGCGGCGCGCCCCACCCCATCCATCCAACGATTCGCACCGCTGGCTGCTAGGCTTACCTGCATGACCGACGACTTCGAATCCGAGATGGACCTGGCCGAGCAGATTTTCGTGCTGCTATGCGAACAGCCGGAGGGCTGCAGCGAATACCAGCTGATCCAACAGCTAAAGGCCCGTCACAGCACGCACATTCCCAACCTGCCGCTACTCGACAAGCTAGTGCTGTTCCGTACGCATTTCCTCGTTTTCAACGCGCTGTACCGTCTGCGCGACCAGCTTTGGGGCGAGAACCGCCACAATCTTCAGATTTCACCGTTGTGTGTCCAGCTTCAGCCTTACATGCCAGGGATCGCCGGTGTCGTCGAGAACGACCCGCTGCGCGAGTACTACCTGGACATGACCAACCTGCGCGACACCGACGAGGGAGAAGTGGAACGCCTGCTGGCGAGTTTCTGGTCGCGGATGCGCGGCGACCACCTCGATGAGCGGAGCGAAGCTTGGGATCCAGAGCAGAAGCAGGCGGCGCTCGAGTTGTTCGAGCTGGATCAGGAAGGTGCCTCGCTGACGCTGCATGCAATCAAGCGGCGCTATCGCCAGTTGGTGAGCATCCATCATCCGGATCGTGGAGGCAGCACCAAGCGCATCCAGTCAATCAATCTGGCGATGGAAATACTGCAACGCTATTACCGCTAAGGCCATAGCTTCTAAACGCTCTAACCAGCCGGGTGCGCCGTACCGTCAAATTCCTATACTGCGACTTAAGGTCGCACGCCCGTCCAACTGACGGCACGCCAGGCGAAGCGACCCTCCAAAACCGAGGAGACGCTGGCATGATCAATCACGTTTGGGGATTATTCGCTCACCCAGGTCAGGAATGGCAGGAGATCACCGGAGAAGAACGCGAAGTCGGACATTTGCATCTCGGAGAAGTGTTGGTTCTGGCGGCGATACCAGCCATTTCCGCTTTCATCGGTACCACTCAGTTCGGTTGGAGCATTGGCGGTGGGGACGCCGTAAGACTCACCGAAAGCAGTGCATTTCAGCTTACCCTTCTGTCCTACCTGGCAATGCTCGCGGGCGTTGCGGTGATGGGCGGCTTCATTCACTGGATGTCACGCACCTACGATGCCAGCCCGAGCCTGGTGCAATGCATCGTGTTCGCCGCCTACACCGCAACGCCTTTGTTCGTTGGTGGCCTGGCCGCGCTCTACCCTCACATATGGCTGGGGATGATCGTCGGCACGGCAGCGATCTGCTACACGACTTACCTGCTCTATGTCGGTTTGCCGACGTTCATGAATATCCCGTCTGACGAGGGCTTCCTGTTCTCCAGTTCGGTATTGGCCGTTGGGCTGGTCGTGCTGGTGGCGATCATCGCGCTCTCGGTGATCATGTGGGGCATGGGCGTCGGGCCGATTTACATACGCTGACGAGCCGAGCTTCAAGCTCCGCACTGCGGGGCTTGAAGCTTTTGCGTGCCTAAACCCCAGACGCGACAGATTGAAGCTGAAAACCTGCTGAATCCCTGCGCCGCTGTGACGTCTATATCCATGACAGCGGCTCAAGCACGGTATCAGGAGGCTCCATGACCCCAGAATTCATCAGCTTATTCACCCGGCCGGATCGTGCCTGGGAAGCCATTCGCCAGAAGGAAGATACGCACGGTCTGCATTACCTGATGCACTTGCTCCTGCTTTCCCTGATTCCAAGCGTATGCCTGTTCATTGGGGTCACTCTCGTCGGCTGGAGCCTGGTGGATGCGGAACGGGTGAGGCTCGACTTCGGCAGTGCGTTCCAGCTATGCCTGCTGCTGTACGTCACCATTGTCGTCGGCACCGTCATCATGGGCCTCTTAGTGCGCTGGATGGCGCGGGCCTTTGAAGTACGGCCAAGCCTGAACCAGTGCATAGGCTTCATCGCCTACGTGATCACACCCTTTCTGTTGGCTGGAGTGTCCGGGCTTTACCCGAACCGCTGGTTCGCCGCGATCGTACTGCTGATCGCTGGGATCTACTCCACGTACTTGCTGTTCACCGGACTGCCCGCTTTCATGCGCCAGCGCAGCTCGCAGAGCTTTCTATACGCCAGCACGATCTGGGGCGTCGCGTTACTGGTACTGGTGACGGTGCTGGTCGGCATGATTCTGTTCTGGACGCTCTCGCTCGAGCCGAACTACGAGCGCACCGTGGACCAGAACCAGAGCTATGGCACCCAAGAGAGCCGTCCACAGGAGGAGCCCGGCGGTCTCTGAACGGTTTGTCACCCTGCCACATTGCGGCATAATTCCGGGCTTCTTCGGAGGCCCCTATGCCCGAACAGCTTCATGCCCGCGTCGAGGCCTGTTATCAGCAGGCCGAGGCCTTCTTCAACAAACGCTTCGCGCGTCCGCAGGTCAGCTTCAGATTGCGCGGGCAAAAGGCCGGCGTTGCGCACCTCGATAGCAACCTGTTGCGCTTCAATCCGCAGCTGTACCGGGAAAATCGCGATCACTTCCTCAAGCAGACCGTGGCCCATGAAGTCGCGCATTTGGTCGCCCATCAGATGTTTGGTGGTCGCATCCGCCCGCATGGCGAAGAGTGGCAATTGATCATGCGCGGGGTGTACGAACTGACCCCTGATCGCTGCCACAGTTATGAGGTCAGCCGCCGCCAGGTCAACCGCTATATCTATCGCTGCGCCTGTCCCGATCAGGATTTTCCGTTCACGCCGCAGCGCCATTCGCTGGTCCGCAAAGGCCGTCGTTATTTCTGTCGCAGCTGCCGTGCCACACTGGTATTCAGCGGCGAGCAACGGGTCGAGTGACCGTCTACAGACGCCCGGCACGCCAGGCGGCCAACACGAATAGCGCAGCGAGTACCGCCATCAGCGGTAGCCAGCCGGCGTGCTCCCAGACGTAACCGGCCGCATAGCCCACCACGCTTGAGCCCAAATAATAGGCGCATAGATACAGCGCCGATGCCTGCGCCTTGGCACCATTGGCGTGCACGCCAACCTGGCCGCTGGCGACAGCATGTGCGGCAAAAAAACCGAGCGTGAACAGCGCCAGCCCGACGATGATCGCGACCAGCCAGGGCGTTGCGCACAAGCCGACACCCAGCAACATTAGCCCGACGCCGCATTGCAGGACCGTCTTGGCCCCCAACCGCGGCACCAGTCGCCCTGCCCAACCCGCACTGAAGATTCCCGCTAGATAGACAATGAATAGCAGGCCGATCACCGTCGAAGATAGGCCGAACGGCGCCCCTGCCAGACGGAAGCCGATGTAGTTGAACAGCGCGACGAAACCGCCCATCAGCAGAAACGCCTGCAGAAACAGGTTGCGCAGAATCGGGTTGCCCAGATGTCGAGCGAAGTTGTCCAGAAGTGCGCGCAGCGATAACGGCTGAGGCTTGAAATGTCGCGACGCTGGCAATAGCCAGATGAACGATCCCAGCGCCAGCAGCCCTAATCCTGCTATCCCGCCCAGCGCCAATGGCCAACCGCCGATGTCGCTTAACAGCCCCGACAGCAATCTGCCCAGCAGGCCGCCTAGAGCGGTCCCGCCGATGTACAAGCCCATCGCGGCGGGCAACGACTCGGGATCGAATTCCTCACCGACGTAAGCCATCGCCAAGGCCGGCAATCCGCTGAGCGCCAGCCCCAGCAACGCTCGCAGCACGAGCAGCAGCGTCCAGGATTCCACCGCTACGCAGGCGAGGCCAAGCAGGCAAGCCAAAGCCAGTGCCAGCGCCATGACCGGCTTGCGACCCCAGCTTTCAGCCAGGCTTCCGGAGATCAACAGGGAGAGCGCCAGTGTCAAGGTCGTCAATGACAACGCCAGGCTGCTGACGGCAGCTGATACGGAGAACTGCGACGCCAACAGCGGTAATAAAGGCTGCACGCAATAAAGCATGGCGAAGGTGGCGAAACCGGCGCAGAACAATGCCAGCGTGGCGCGGCGATAAGCGGCGGTCCCGCGCTTGAGATGATCATGAGCGAGCGAGTCAGGAAGCATGCGTTTATTCCTACATCCGTTACCGACGGAACGAGCAGAAAAAAGCGGCGCAGCCTACCACACAGCCATACAGATGCCACGCAGCCACACCCTGGCCAGATAAAGGCACAAGCGGTCATATATCAACGCTAGATGTTCAAACTTGTTTCGTCGCAGTCGCAACGAAACAAGACTTTGAGTTTCGGCCGTATATCGCTCGGATGATGCAACGCATTTCGCGTACCGAACCTTATTGTTGAGCCAGGTCAAAACAACTGTGATTAGCGCTTATTAGCCTGTCGTTTATCGACGGGCGACTTTGAATAAGCCATTGGCGCTTCCTAGACTCCATACACAGTCGAAGAAAAGGTGAACGCAGTGCCGCACGACACCGATCCCGCCGTTATAAGCAAGCCAGACGAAACACGACTGTTCGTATTTCTGCTGGTCTTCCTGTTCCCCCTGCTAAGCGTCGTGATCGTCGCTGGGTACGGCTTCATCGTCTGGATAAGCCAGCTGGTCGTCTTCGGACCACCCGGCCCGCCGAGTTGACCACCGGCACTAACCTGACCTTAACAGTCCTCTTTTAGCTTGCAGTTTCAATGTAGGCGGAGCCTTACCTAAAACAATGAATAACGCCCTGCATATCGCCAGTTTGCTCGTGCATTGCCGCGCCGAGCTGCTGGAAGCCGTGAAAAGAAACCTGGTGTTATTGCCCGGAACCGAACTGCATCAAGAGAGTGCAGCGGGGAAACTGGTCGTAGTCCTCGAAGCCGAACATGAAAGCCGGATCCTCGACACGATCAGCCATATCCAACAAATACCCGGCGTTCTCAATGCCGCCCTGATTTACCACGAACTCCTCTCACCCGAAGGAGAGCCTGAATGAGCCTCACACGACGTCAATTTGCCAAGGCCAATGCTGCGGCCATAGCGGCCAGCGTGGCGGGACTGCCGATCGCCACCAGCGCCAGCAACCTGATCACCAATCCGGAGGTCACCAACCTTCAATGGAACAAGGCGCCCTGCCGCTTCTGCGGCACCGGTTGCGGTGTGATGGTCGCCACTGCCGGGGATCGTGTCGTGGCCACCCATGGCGACGTGAAGGCCGAGGTCAATCGCGGCATCAACTGCGTCAAGGGCTACTTTCTGTCCAAGATCATGTATGGCTCCGATCGTCTGACGCAGCCGTTACTACGCATGAAAGATGGCCAGTACGACAAGCAGGGCGAATTCCAGCCGGTCAGCTGGGAACAGGCCTTCGACGTCATGGAGGAGAAGTACAAGGCGGCGCTCAGGGAGAGCGGACCGAGCTCCATCGGCATGTTCGGCTCCGGCCAGTGGACCGTGTGGGAAGGCTACGCGGCCAACAAATTGATGAAGGCGGGCTTCCGTTCCAACAACCTCGACCCCAATGCCCGTCACTGCATGGCGTCGGCGGCGGTAGGCTTCATGCGGACCTTCGGCATGGACGAGCCCATGGGCTGCTATGACGACATCGAAGCGGCCGATGCCTTCGTGCTCTGGGGTTCGAACATGGCCGAGATGCACCCGGTACTCTGGACCCGGGTCACTGATCGCCGGCTCAGCGCGCCCCACGTCAAGGTCGCGGTGATGTCGACCTTCGAGCACCGCAGCTTCGATCTGGCCGACATCCCGATGGTGTTCAATCCGCAGACCGATCTGGTGATCCTCAACTACATCGCCAACCACATCATCCAGAGCGGCGCGGTCAATCAGGACTTCATCAAGAACCACACCCGGTTCGCCAAGGGCGCCACCAACATCGGTTACGGCCTGCGCCCCACCGATCCACGTGAGTTGAAGGCCGAGAACGCCGCAGTAGCGGCCAGCTGGACCGATATCAGCTTCGAGGACTACGCCGAGTTCCTCAAACCCTACACCCTCGAGCACGCCGCCCACGAATCGGGCGTCCCCGCCGAGCGCCTAAAAGCATTGGCCGAGCTGTATGCCGACCCGAAAACCAAGGTGATGTCGTTCTGGACCATGGGTTTCAACCAGCACACCCGGGGCGTCTGGGCGAACAACATGATCTACAACATCCACCTGCTAACCGGAAAGATCAGCGAGCCGGGTAACAGTCCCTTCTCGCTCACCGGCCAGCCCTCGGCGTGCGGCACCGCGCGGGAGGTGGGTACCTTCTCTCATCGCCTGCCTGCGGACATGGTGGTCACCAATCCGAAGCACCGCGCCACCACCGAAAAAATCTGGAAGCTGCCAGAAGGCACCATCCAGGAGAAACCCGGCTTCCATGCCGTGCAACAAAGCCGTGAACTGAAGGATGGCGGCCTCAAGGTTTACTGGACCCAGGCCTCCAACAACATGCAGGCCGGCCCGAATCTGATGCAGGAAACGCTGCCCGGCTGGCGCAATCCGGAAACCTTCATCGTTGTTTCCGATGTCTATCCGACGGTATCGGCCCAAGCGGCCGATCTCATCCTGCCGGCGGCCATGTGGGTGGAAAAGGAAGGTGCCTACGGCAACGCCGAACGCCGCACTCATTTCTGGCACCAACTGGTCAACGCGCCGGGCGAAGCACGCTCGGACTTGTGGCAGCTGATGGAGTTTTCCAAACGCTTCACCACCGATGAGGTATGGCCGGCCGATCTGCTCGCCAAGGCTCCGGACCTCAAAGGCAAGACGCTTTTCGATGTGCTGTTCAAAAACGGCAAGGTCGATCGCTTCCCCACTTCGGATATCGAAGAGGGCTACCGCAACAAGGAGTCGGAGGAGTACGGCTTCTACGTACAAAAGGGCCTGTTCGAAGAATACGCCGAGTTCGGCCGCGGCCATGCCCATGACCTGGCGGACTTCGATCGCTATCACCAAGAGCGGGGCCTGCGCTGGCCCGTGGTAAACGGCGAAGAAACCCGCTGGCGTTACCGGGAAGGCTACGACCCCTACGTCGAAAAAGGCACCGGGGTGCAGTTCTATGGCTATCCAGACAAGAAGGCGATCATCTTCGCCCTGCCCTACGAGGTCCCGGCGGAGATACCTGACGAGGATTATCCATTCTGGCTCAGCACCGGCCGCGTGCTGGAGCACTGGCACACCGGCAGCATGACTCAGCGCGTCGATGAACTGCACCAGGCGGTTCCCGATGCATTGGTGTACATGCATCCCGATGACGCACGCGACCTCAAGGCGCGTCGTGGCAGCGTGGTCAAGGTCATCAGTCGGCGCGGCGAGATGCAGGCTCGCGTCGAAACCCGGGGCCGCAACAAGCCGCCGAAGGGATTGATCTTCGTGCCCTTCTTCGATGCCAACAAGCTGATCAACAAGGTCACCCTCGACGCAACCGACCCGATCTCCAAGCAAACCGACTACAAGAAATGCGCCGTGAAAATCGAAGTGGTCAGCATCGCCTGAGGAGAGTCGCCATGAAATTTCGCTTACTGCCTTTGACGCTCCTCACGGTGTTTGGCCTGGCCATCGCCGCCGAGCCGAACTACCCACTGGACGCCCCCGCGCCGGACGGCCGGCGCCCAGGCGGCACCATCACCCAGGAATTCACCCCGCCGCCACTCAAGGACGAGGAAAACAAGGACCTCAAGCGCGAGCGCAACTACCCCGAGCAGCCGCCGACCATTCCGCACACGATTCGTGGCTACCAGGTCGACGTCAACAGCAACAAATGCCTGTCATGCCACAGCCGCGCCAACAGCGCACGCACTCAGGCGCCGATGATCAGCATCACGCATTTCACGGATCGCGACAGCCAGACGTTAGGCACCGTCGCCCCTCGCCGCTATTTCTGCACCCAGTGCCATGTGGTGCAGCACGATGTGAAACCGCTGGTGCAGAACGACTTCGAGAACATCGACGAGTTGCTCTATCGCGAAAACCAACAGAACGAACAGTGAGGACGCCTGGATGAAGTCGATACTGTCGTTTCTCAAGAAATACTGGACAGTCCTGCGCCGCCCGAGCGTGCATTACAGCCTGGGCGCGCTGACGCTTGGCGGGTTCATCGCCGGCATCATCTTCTGGGGCGGATTCAACACAGCGCTGGAAGTGACCAACACCGAGGCGTTCTGCATCTCCTGCCACGAAATGGAAGACAACGTGTACATGGAGATCAAGGACACCATTCACTACACCAACCGCTCGGGCGTGCGCGCCACCTGCCCGGACTGCCACGTTCCCCATGAATGGACGGACAAGATCGCACGCAAGATGCAGGCGTCCAAGGAGGTCTGGGGCAAGATCTTCGGCACCATCAACACCCGGGAGAAATTTCTCGGCATGCGCCGTGAAATGGCCGAACGCGAATGGCGTCGTCTGAAAGCGAATGACTCGCTGGAGTGCCGTAACTGCCACGATTTCGACTACATGGACTTTACACGGCAGTCCGCCCGCGCATCGCAGTTCCACTCCACTGCCCTGGCCAACGGCGAAGCCACCTGTATCGATTGCCACAAGGGCATCGCCCACCGGCTGCCGGACATGCACGGCGTGCCGGGCTGGTAAACACGATCCGGCGCGGCCCTCAGGGTCGCGCCGGCTCTGTTCCTCCACATCTAACGCCCTTCGCTACACCTGAACGACCGGGTTGCAGGCGAGTCGAACGACGGCTATCAATCGACGTTGCCATAACAAGGAGTTCTCTCATGCGCTATTGCCTGCTCGGCGCGCTGATGGCCGCCAGCGCCTTCGCTCAAGCCGAAATCCAGACTCAGGAAATTCCCTATACCGCCGCCGACGGCACCGAGATGATCGGCTATTACGCTTATGACGACGCCATTGAAGGCAAGCGCCCGGGCGTCGTGGTGGTGCATGAATGGTGGGGCCTCAACGACTACGCCAAAAGCCGCGCTCGAGATTTGGCCGAGCTAGGCTACAGCGCGCTGGCGATCGACATGTACGGTGAAGGCAAGAACACCGAGCATCCCAAGGACGCCATGAGTTTCATGCAGGCCGCCTTGGCCGATGCCGACGCCGCCAAGGGCCGCTTCAACGCCGGCCTGGACCTGCTCAAGCACCAACAGCAAACCGACGCCGCCAATCTCGCCGCGGTCGGCTACTGCTTTGGTGGCAAGGTAGTGCTGGACATGGCACGCCAGGGCGCACCGCTCGCTGGCGTCGTCAGCTTCCACGGCGCGCTGGCCACGCAAACCCGTGCCGTCCCAGGCAGCGTCAAAGCTCGCGTACTGGTCGAGCACGGCAGCGAAGACAGCATGGTCAGTGTCGATGACGTAGCAGCACTGAATGCAGAAATGGTCAAAGCCGGCGCCGACTACCGCTTCGTCAACCTGCCCGGCGCCAAACACGGCTTCACCAACCCCGGAGCCGACAAGTTTCAGGAAAAAGGTGTCGACGTGGCGTACAACAAGGCCGCCGATGAGCGCTCCTGGAAGGACATGCAGCGTTTTCTCGACGAGACTTTTGCCGATACCCGTCCGTAACTATCTGATTGAATCTGGTTGGGCATCGGTGGTCATGGTCGGATTCTTTATGACGCAACAAAGTGACCGCAGCCTACAACAGCCCTAGCAGCCACTCGGTCCGCTCCCTCTCCCCTCCGGGAGAGGGCTGAGGTGAGGGGACTGGCGAACCTCGCCGCCGAAAACGGCCCCCAGGCCGCGCAACACTGGCTCCACGCCCTCAAAAAAGATAAACACCCACAACAACCACTCGGTTCGCCCCCTCTCCCCTCCGGGGAGAGGGCTGGGGTGACGGCGGGCTACCCGCTGCCGAAGTCCCCGCTCGCCGCGCCCTAAACCGATTGTCCAGCAACGCATCGGAAAACCCGATTGCTCGATTACTTTGCCTCGTCCAGCGCAGCCTCTGCTCATCTACCGTGCTAGCATGACGGCCCGCCGCAAAAGCCCCCCTCATTCCAGTCGATCGCGAGTCATGGCCGAACACGATTTCCGTTACAACCTGCTCAACCCCGCACACACCCTGACCGAATGCCGCGCCCTGGCACCGGGCCGCTATCAGGTCACAGGTAACGGCGGCAACATCCGCTCGGGCGACGTACTCATCGTCACGCTCAAAGGCAGCCGGGAGCTCTTCCAGCGCCTGACGGTCGACAAGGTTCGGCACCTGATCAACCCGCCGGGCCAGTGGATGGCCGTGGCGAGCGGCCCGGTGTTTCGTGAACTCGCGATCATTAACTGGCAGGTCGACTGCGACGCTTGCGGTAAACAGCTGGATTTCGAATTCGCCGTGGACGCAGCCAAAGGCGAAGCCGCTCGCGCCCCGGCGGCCGAAGCGCGGATCAGCGATTTGGGCTGGAAGAACGACGGCGGTCGACACCTGTGCCCCGCATGCAGGGAGCCCAAACAATGAACAAGTTCATCATGGCCGGCATTGCCGTGTTGTCTGTCAGCGGTTGCTCAGTCGACCCGCTCACCCTGCAGCATGACGTCACTTACATCGCCGAATGGATCGGCGAAGACCCCGTGGTAGGCCGCAACCCGGTCTCGCTGACCTTTAGCGAAGACCGCGCCTACGGCAACGCCGGCTGCAATCACTGGTTCGCCAACTACCAGCTCGACGGTCAGCAGATCCGCTTCAGCGAAGTAGGCAGCACGCGCAAAATGTGCGCCGAGCACATCATGAAGCAGGAACAGCAATTCTTGAATTTGCTTTCCCGTGTTGAGCGCTGGGACGTATCCAAAATCGATCAGCTGCGCTTCTGGCCAGCTGAAGGCGCCCCGCTCCGCGTCTGGCCGGAACAGAACTGACTGCGCCACAAGAGTGCGAATCGCGTGCAGCTGCACTCTATTTGCGCGAAACGAGCGAAGGCAGCCATGGCACTAGCTTGATATCGCCACCCAAAACCCAGCAAGAACGCGGCCCTTGGCGAACGCAGCCTCCAATCAGTTGATTGCAGATACCCAAAACGAAACTGGCATATGCGATGCATAGCTTCATTCAGCCAGTTTCGGGGACCTCGGTACAGGCAGGCCGGGGCAACCCCTCTTTTATGCCAAGTGTGGCGCACAAAAACCGTTGAATTGACGGAGCCGACCAGCGGCAGAAGGCTAGAACAGACTCAGCTGCATGAAGTCGTTGCGTAGGTCAATCAAACGGACCCCGACGCCCATCAGCCGCACTGGACGCTTACCACGCGCATAGGCGCCGGCAACGAGATCAGCGTAGTTCTCCAGCTCGAGGCCGGCGCCTGCCTGCTCGAAGGTCGTCTGGGTGAAGTCGTGGAATTTGAGTTTGACGAAGGGTTTGCCCGGTCGGTATCCACTGTCGAGCCGCGCCATCCGGCCGGCGAGTGCTTCGAGCAGTTCGGGTAATCGTTCCAGGCAGGCTGCGAGGTCCGGCAGGTCGCGCTCGTAGGTGTTTTCAACGCTGACCGACTGGCGCCGTCTTTCAACTTTAACCAGGCGCTCATCGACCCCGTGCGCCAGCCCCCAGAGCCGCTCGCCGAACGAACCGAAATCACGAACCAGATCCAGGCGCTTCCAGGTGCGTAGATCCGCGCAGGTGTGGATGCCCAGTCGCTTGAGCTTTTCGGCAGTCACGCGGCCGACGCCATGCAACTTGGCGACCGGTAGCGCCAGCACGAAGTCTTCGACCTGATCCGGGGTGATCACGAACAACCCATCAGGCTTGTTCCAATCACTGGCGATCTTGGCGAGAAACTTGTTCGGCGCAACGCCCGCCGAAACCGTGATGCGCAGCTGCTGCCATACCCGGCGGCGAATATCCTGGGCGATACGTGTCGCACTACCAGAGAAGTGTTCGCAGTCGCTCACGTCCAGAAAGGCCTCGTCGAGCGACAGGGGCTCGATAAGATCGGTATAGGTACGAAAGATCTCGTGGATCTCGCGCGAGGCTTCCTTATAGGCGTCCATACGGGGCCGAAGGATCAGCAGGTCTGGACAGAGCTTCAGTGCATGCCTAGACGCCATCGCAGAGCGTACACCGTAGGCGCGTGCTTCGTAGTTGCAAGTGGCAATGACGCCACGCCGGTCGGCCAGCCCGCCCACAGCGATAGGTCGGTTCGCCAGACTGGGATCGTCACGCATCTCGATGGCCGCGTAGAAGCAATCGCAATCGACGTGGATGATTTTGCGCAGCTTGTTAACCAACTGGCCTGCCTTGACTTTGAACTGAATCGGTCCACTTGAAAAACGCGATCGACACCTATCGAACCACGACGAGGCCAGAATGAGCGGCACCATTATCCATCATCCCGCGACCAGAGCGCTCAATCGCTGCGAGCGAACAATCCTCGATGCATCGAGTCGGAATTAGGGAGTAGGCCAATCACTACCGGAGACTCCCATGAAAACCACGCATCTTACCGCCGCCGTCTTTGCCAGCTTTATTGCCACTGGCGCGATGGCTAACCAGGACGATATGCATGACAGCACACACGGTGCCGCCGGTGACGCCCACGGCAGCGCCATGAGCGAAAACCATCAGCGCGCCAACACCGCCGATGTCAATGAAGACGGTACGACCCTGGATGAAAAAATGAAAAAAGAAGTACAAGACGATTGGCGCGAAGACGCCGATGAACGCCGTGATGCCGATGTGAGCAAACCGGAACAGCGTTGACTTGAGGCCCGTTAGAGTTCGAGGGGATAAGGCTGAACCAGGGCCTGGCCGTACCCCTCCACGAACTCCAGCGGCATCCGTTTGGGCTTGCCACTCGACATCTGAATGCAGACGAAGGTGGTCTGAGCCCGTAGCAGGGTCGTGCCATCTGCCGGCCTGACCAACTGGAAGTTACGCTTCATCTTCAACCGCTGATCGGAATCGACGATCCAGGTTGCCAACTGCAGGCGATCGCCCAGATAAGCCGCTGCCAGATAATCGATCTCATGCCTGAGCACGGCCATTGCTCGATCCAGACGGCGGTAATCCTCCACTCCCAGACCCAGACTCTGAGAGTGCTGCCAGGCGCTCTGCTCCAACCATGAGACATACACCGCATTGTTGGCATGGCCTAACTCGTCGATATGGTCGGCCTCGACTGCGATGTCGATTATGAACGCGTCGGCTTGATCCCAAATCATGCATCCCTCCTCGCTGTGCTGTGCGCCGTCAGACGCAATACTCCTATTGGAAGCTAGACGCTGCTGGATGTCACGCCTGCGCAGAACGTCTATGACGGACCATTCAGCACAGCGAGCCGTTTCAACCGGATGAATGGGATCTTGCACCCACTTTAAACGCGCCCAAACAAAAAGGGCCACTTCGTGAGAAATGACCCTTTGGCGCCCAAAACGGGCAATAAAAATGGCGTCCCCTAGGGGACTCGAACCCCTGTTACCGCCGTGAAAGGGCGGTGTCCTAGGCCACTAGACGAAGGGGACGAAACCTTCGAACGATTCAGCGACTGCCGAAACGCGTGGAAATTGGTGGAGCTAGACGGGATCGAACCGTCGACCTCTTGCATGCCATGCAAGCGCTCTCCCAGCTGAGCTATAGCCCCGGATTTAACGTCTCCCGACTCGCGATGCTTGCGCAACGCTGCTGGAATATGGCGTCCCCTAGGGGACTCGAACCCCTGTTACCGCCGTGAAAGGGCGGTGTCCTAGGCCACTAGACGAAGGGGACAAAACCTTCTTACGCGACCCGCCGCTAGGCGTGCCGGTGGCAATCATTGCCCGAGATTGGTGGAGCTAGACGGGATCGAACCGTCGACCTCTTGCATGCCATGCAAGCGCTCTCCCAGCTGAGCTATAGCCCCATCTCGAGGACGGGGCGCATGTTAGGGGCGGCCCTGCACAGTGTCAACGAAATTTTTACTGGCCGGTGAAGAAATTTCGATAGAAGAACAATTACTTACCGCCGACGGATGGCGCGTCTCAAATTTTTCGCGAGCAAGCTCGCTCCCACAGAAACCTGTGCTTCCTATCGCAGGTGCCGGCTAGTTCAAGAAGCGTTTAAACCGCTCAAACAATCGCCGCCAACAGTTTCTCCCACTCCTTCACTTCTTTCTTCGACGCCCCGCCGAGCAACTCCAACGCCTGGCGCAGACGGAAGCGAGTCAGATCAGGACCGAGAATCTCCATAGCATCAAGCACTGACACAGAACTGGCCTGACCGGTGATCGAGGCGAACATCAGCGGCATCACGTCGCGTAGTTTCAGCTCCAAGTGCGCAGCCACCGCCTGAATGACATCAGTGATGCACTCCTTGTCCCACTGGCGCAGCGCTTCGAGCTTCCACAGCGTCAGTTGCAACACTTGGCGCACCTGGGTTTCGTCCAGCTTCTTGTGAGCGAATAGCGACGGATCGAGGTTCAGCGCACCAGAGAAGAAGAAACCGGCCAGCGGCGCGATCTGGCTGAAGGTCTCCACCCTGCCCTGCACGTGCGGTGCGATCTTCATCAGGTACTCGGGGTTCAGCGCCCATTGCTGCACTTGGCTGGCGAAGGTCTCGACGCTCAGCTCACGGATCCACTGACCGTTGAGCCAGGACAGTTTCTCCACATCGAAGATCGGTCCGCCCAGAGACACGCGGTTGATGTCGAAGTGCTCGATCATTTCCGCCAGGGTGAATTTCTCGCGCTCGTCGGGCATCGACCAGCCCATGCGGCCCAGGTAGTTGAGCATCGCCTCGGGCATGAAGCCCATGCGCTCGTAGAAGGTAACCGAGGTAGGGTTCTTGCGCTTGGACAACTTGCTCTTGTCCGGATTGCGCAGCAGCGGCATATAGCACAGCTGCGGCTGTTCCCAGCCGAAGTATTCGTAGAGTTTGATCAGCTTGGGTGCCGACGGCAGCCACTCTTCGCCACGCAGCACGTGGGTGATGCCCATCAGGTGGTCATCGACCACGTTGGCGAGGAAATAGGTTGGCAGGCCATCAGCCTTCATCAGCACCTGCATGTCCATGCGGTCCCAGCCGATCTCGACGGTGCCGCGTAGCATGTCCTGCACCTGGCAAACGCCTTCGGTCGGTACCTTCATGCGTATCACGTGGGATTCGCCATTGGCGATGCGCTGCTGCGCCTCGGCCGGGGCAATGTGCATGCAATGGCCGTCGTAGCGCGGGGTTTCCTTGTTGGCCATTTGCTCGGCACGCACCTGATCGAGGCGCTCGGCGCTGCAGAAGCACGGGAAGGCATGGCCCTTGGCGACCAGTTCGTTCGAGTACTTCTTGTAGATCTCACCACGCTCGCTCTGCCGGTACGGGCCATGCGGGCCGCCGACGTCCGGGCCTTCGTCCCATTCGATGCCCAACCAGCGCAGGGCATCGTAGATCTGCTGTTCGGATTCACGGGTCGAGCGCAGCTGGTCGGTATCCTCGATACGCAGAATGAACTGACCACCATGCTGGCGGGCGAAGCAGAGGTTGAACAGCGCGATATAGGCAGTGCCGACGTGCGGGTCGCCAGTGGGAGATGGCGCGATGCGGGTGCGAACGGTGGTCATGAAAGATCTCGAACGAACGTAAATCGAAGGGATGAATGGTAACAGGCACGCCGTAAGACGCTCCAGTTCGTAGGATGGAATCGCCGAAGGCGCCTCCATCGTTTACCGCGAATTGGCCACATCCGCCTGCACACATGAAGCTTGATCCGTGAACGCCGGATTGCGCCCTCGGCTAATCCAACCCACTTGGCTACGTGTTGCAACCGCTGCAACGTCCAGCTTCTTCCCCCTTACACCTGCAACAACCGCTCGCGCAGCTTGTGTATCTCGTCGCGCGTCTGCGCGGCGGCCTCGAACTCCAAGTCGCGTGCGTAGGCAAGCATCTTTTCTTCCAGCTGTCGGATGCGCTTGGTGATCTCGCTAGGCGAACGCAGCTCGTTTTCGTAACGCGCCGCCTCCTCCGCCGCCTTGGCCTCGCCGCGGCGCTTCTTGCTGCGCGAGCCCGGCACGGTGGCCCCTTCAAGGATGTCCCGCACATCCTTGAACACACCCTTCGGCACGATGCCGTGAGCCTCGTTGAAAGCGATCTGCTTGTTGCGCCGGCGCTCGGTTTCATCAATGGCGCGCTGCATCGAGCCGGTCACGTTGTCAGCGTAGAGAATCGCCCGACCGTTGAGGTTGCGCGCCGCACGGCCAATGGTCTGGATCAGCGAACGCTCGGAACGCAGAAAGCCTTCTTTGTCCGCATCAAGAATCGCCACCAGCGAGACCTCGGGCATGTCCAGCCCCTCACGCAGCAGGTTGATGCCCACCAGCACGTCGAACACGCCCAGACGCAGATCACGAATGATCTCGACCCGCTCCACGGTATCGATGTCCGAGTGCAGATAGCGCACCCGCACGCCGTGGTCGCCGAGGTAGTCGGTCAGATCCTCCGCCATGCGCTTGGTCAGGGTGGTAACCAGCACGCGCTCTTCCTTGGCCACGCACTTGGTGATCTCCGATAGCAGATCATCGACCTGAGTCAGCGCCGGTCGTATTTCGATTTGCGGATCGACCAGCCCCGTAGGCCTCACCACCTGTTCGACCACACGCCCGGCGTGCTCAGCTTCGTAAGGGCCCGGCGTGGCCGAAACGAAGATAGTCTGCGGGCTGATTGCCTCCCACTCGTCGAAGCGCATGGGCCGGTTATCTAGCGCCGACGGCAGGCGGAAGCCGTATTCCACCAGGGTTTCCTTGCGCGAGCGGTCGCCTTTGTACATGGCGCCGACCTGCGGCACGCTGACGTGAGATTCGTCGATCACCAGCAGCGCATCGGCCGGCAAATAGTCGTACAGCGTTGGCGGCGCCTCGCCGCTGTCGCGCCCAGAGAGGTAGCGTGAGTAGTTCTCGATGCCATTGCAGTAACCCAGCTCCATGATCATTTCCAGATCGAAGCGGGTACGCTGCTCCAGGCGCTGCGCCTCCACCAGCTTGTTCTGACTGCGCAGATAGTCCAGCCGGTCCTTGAGTTCGACCTTTATCTTTTCCACCGCTTCCAGCAAGGTTTCGCGCGGCGTCACATAGTGGCTCTTGGGGTAGAAGGTGAAGCGCGGCAGCTTGCGGATGACTTCACCGGTCAGCGGGTCGAAGGCCGACAGGCTTTCCACTTCGTCATCGAACAGCTCGATACGCACCGCCTCCAGATCGGATTCGGCGGGGAAGATGTCGATCACATCCCCCCTTACACGGAAGGTCGCACGGGCGAAATCCATATCGTTGCGGGTGTATTGCAGACCGGTCAGACGGCGCAACAACTCACGCTGATCGAGCCGGTCGCCGCGGTCCACATGCAGCACCATCTTCAGGTACGACTGGGGATCACCCAGGCCGTAGATGCAGGACACCGTGGTGACGATGATGGCGTCCTTGCGTTCCAGCAGCGCCTTGGTCGCCGACAGGCGCATCTGCTCGATATGGTCGTTGATCGAGGCATCCTTCTCGATGAAGGTGTCAGACGACGGTACATAGGCCTCGGGCTGGTAGTAGTCGTAGTAGGAGACGAAATACTCCACCGCGTTGCGCGGAAAGAACGCCTTGAACTCACCGTAAAGCTGCGCCGCCAGTGTTTTGTTCGGCGCCAGCACCAGCGTCGGGCGCTGCACGTGAGCGATCACGTTGGCGATGCTGAAGGTCTTGCCCGAGCCCGTCACGCCCAGCAGCGTCTGGTGCGACAACCCGGCCTCGATGCCTTCGATCATCTGCCGAATGGCTTCGGGCTGATCACCGGCGGGTTTGAAACGGGTGACCAGTTCAAATTGCGACATAACGACCTCTGGAGTTGCGGACCGGCTGGAGCGCCGATTGTGACATTTTGGGTGCCATCCGGAAGCGATGCCAGGCGGAACCCTGCGCTGTCGAAGGGCGCCAATTCTGTCAGAAAAACCGCCCCGGCATCTCGCGACCGAGGACCGGTGCGGCTATACTCCTGCCCCGTTTGCGCACCGCCCTCAGCGCGAAGCGAGGGTGCTGTATCACTCACCTTCTTCTCTTCGAGCCTCCCCACCATGAGTTTGTTCTCTGCTGTCGAAATGGCGCCGCGCGATCCGATTCTCGGCCTCAATGAAGCCTTCAACGCCGACACGCGGCTGAACAAGGTCAACTTGGGAGTTGGCGTTTATTACAACGAAGAAGGCCGCATTCCTCTGTTGCGCGCAGTTGCCGCTGCAGAAATGGCACGCCTGGAGCTGAACGCACCGCGCGGTTACCTACCCATCGAAGGGATCGCCAGCTATGACATGGCGGTTCAGGGACTGCTATTCGGCGCGGATTCGGCGCTGGTGGCCGACGGCCGCGTAGTGACCAGCCAAGCCCTAGGCGGCACCGGCGCGCTGAAGATCGGTGCCGACTTCCTCAAGCGCATCCTGCCGGATGCCGTGGTCGCCATCAGCAACCCCAGCTGGGAAAATCATCGCGCCCTGTTCGAATCCGCCGGTTTCGCCGTACAAAACTACGCCTATTACGATGCCGCCACTCATGGCGTCGACCGCGCAGCCATGCTCGAAGACCTGAAGAATCTTCCGCCCCGCTCCATCGTCGTGCTGCACGCCTGCTGCCACAACCCCACCGGCGTCGACCTGCTGCCCGAAGACTGGAAGCAGGTACTGGAAGTCCTGCGTGCCAAAGATCACGTACCCTTCATCGACATCGCCTACCAGGGCTTCGGTGACGGCATCGAGGAAGACGCCGCTGCGGTGCGCCTATTCGCCGAATCCGGCATGACCTTCTTCGTCTCTAGCTCGTTCTCCAAATCCTTCTCGCTGTATGGCGAGCGCGTCGGCGCGCTGTCGATGGTCACCCAGAGCCGCGAAGAGTCGACCCGCGTGCTGTCGCAGATCAAGCGCGTGATCCGCACCAACTACTCCAACCCGCCGACTCACGGCGCCACCGTGGTTTCCGCCGTGCTTAACAACGCGGAACTGCGCGCCATGTGGGAAGCCGAGCTGGGCGAGATGCGCACCCGCATTCGCGAAATGCGCCTGACCATGGTCCGCCTGCTGGCCGAGAAAGGCGCCAAACAGGACTTCAGCTTCGTCGCCAAGCAGCGCGGCATGTTCTCCTATTCCGGGCTGACCGCCGCTCAGGTCGAGCGCCTGCGCGTCGAGTTTGGCGTCTACGCCATCGGCACCGGACGCATCTGCGCGGCCGCGCTTAACCACAACAACCTGGACCACGTCACCGACGCCATCGTGCAGGTGATCTGATCGGCAAGGACTTGACTTCCCTTTTGTAAACAGTAGGATACGCACCGCTGTTCCGCGATAGCTCAGTCGGTAGAGCAAATGACTGTTAATCATTGGGTCCCTGGTTCGAGTCCAGGTCGCGGAGCCAAACTTCAAAGCCTCGGTTCATACCGGGGCTTTTTTGTGGCTGCGGGACTCTCACCAGGGACTATGTCCCAGGTTATTCGACAAGCCTCACCCCTTCGGGGCCGCGCTAAAGCGCGTTCTGCTGCGCAGTCGAGTCCAGGTCGCGGAGCCAAACTTCAAAGCCTCGGTTCATACCGGGGCTTTTTTGTGGCTGCGGGACTCTCACCAGGGACTATGTCCCAGGTTATTCGGCAAGCCTCACCCCTTCGGGGCCGCGCTAAAGCGCGTTCTGCTGCGCAGTCGAGTCCAGGTCGCGGAGCCAAACTTCAAAGCCTCGGTTCATACCGGGGCTTTTTTGTGGGCGGATGGAAAGATTATTTGGCAAGCCTCCCTTCGGAGGTGCCTGCTGCGCAGCCATTGAACATACCACCCTGCGCCAGCAGGTAAGATGGCCGCTTTCTTCACCGCATACAGCACGCGCATGTCCTATTCCGTATCGCCCATTGGTTTCATCCGCTCCTGCTTCAAGGAGAAGTTCGCCATTCCTCGGCAGCCGCAACTGGCACCCGCGGCACGTGGCGTTCTTGAGTTGCTGCCGCCGTTCGACCAGGCCCATGCGATCGAAGGCCTCGAACAGGTCAGTCACGTCTGGCTGCTATTTCTCTTCCATCAGACGCTGGAAGCCGAGCCACGCCTGCGGGTACGTCCGCCGCGACTAGGTGGCAACCGTATGGTAGGTGTCTTCGCGACCCGCGCGACGCACCGCCCGAATGGGATTGGACAATCGGTGGTCAGGCTGGAAGGGATCGCACCTGGCCGCCTGCAGCTGTCGGGAATCGATCTGCTGGACGGCACGCCGGTGCTGGATATCAAACCTTACGTGCCGTATGCCGATGCAATCACCAATGCTCACAACGGCTTGGCTGCCGATGCGCCGGAGCCGATAACCGTGCGCTGGACCGAGACGAGTCTGCAACAGGCCCGTAGCGAAGCCCTGCGGTTGGGCGAGCCGCTGCAGGAGTTGATCGAACAGTGTCTGGCTCAAGACCCGAGACCGGCCTATCAGACGCCTTCACCGGCACGCCGTTACGGCACGCGCCTGTGGGACATCGATGTGCGCTGGCACTACCCTGATCCAGCGTCCATCACCGTGCTGGAAGTGGCCCGGGTACCGCACTAGGTTGCCCCGACGCTACTGACGCGCCGGGGTGAGCAATAGCCGTTGAGTACCGTAGACCTTGTCCAGATTCTCGGCCTTGAACGGAAAGCTCATGTATCCGCCTTTCAACCACGCATCGATACCGTCGGCATAGTGCGGGCTGGCCGGATTACCTGACTGACCGGAGCTGTTAAGTCCCATCATCGGTTCATCGCGTCCGAAATCGACAATGATGCGCATGGCCGGGATCAGCCAGGTATCGAAGTTGTCGCCCCAGCGATAAGCGGAAACGTTCAGGGTGCTGTGATCGCCTCCCGCCGCGAACGGGCCGCGGTCGAGATAGTTGGCGATGGCGTTGATCCCAGCACGCTGACTGGCCGACATGTAGGGCGCTAGCTGTGTGGTCCCGGTTTGCCAGGTGTAGCTGTGCAAGCCACCCCAGCGCCAGGCACCGCGATCCAGCCCCTGGGCGGCTTCCATGCGTTTGGTTGCCGCTGCCAGGGAGCGCGCCAGAATGGCGGGTTTGTCCTCTTTTAGCGGCGTGCTCAGGTCATCCCAGAACGGGCTGTCGTCGCGACCGAGCAAGTGGTCCGCCTGCGCCGAGTAGGATGTGTTGGCGATATCCACCAGTCCCTTCCATGCAGCACTGGTGTCCGGCCCGAGTTCGTCGAGGAAGGTCTGTCGCGCCGACTCCGTCAGGAAGGCGGCATACAGAGCGGCGTCGGCGGAGTTTGCGGCGAGCTTACCATCGAACCTCAGAAGGCTCGTAAGCGCCTCGCGCGCCCTGTCTCGCTCAGGTGCGGCGAGCGTATCGATGGCGGTTTTCAGCGACTCGACCATTCCTGGCGCCTGCAGCATCGTTTGCAGCTTGGCAGCAAAGGTCGTGGTCTGGTCGTATTGCATGGCGATTGCACTGCGGCTGTCCTGTTTGCCCTGAGCAAGCAGCTCGGCAATGCGCTCGCCACGTTCCGGGTAAAACCAGGAGTTTGATAACTGCATGCCGTAGCCTTTGGCGACGGTGCGCTGATTGGCAGTTGCCAGCCAGCCTTGTGACGGGTCCTGATCATAGGGGTGCAGCATGGGATCGGCGAAGCCATCCCAGTCGTAGCGGCCCTCCCAACCTGGTGACGGCATCAGACCCAGGCCTTCGCGACGATTGGGATAGCGCCCGGTCACCTGCCAGCCGGTGCTCTGCTCATCGGCAAAAACGATATTGAGTGCCGCGGCACGGATTTCACGAGCCGCCTCGAACGCTTGATCCACCGATTGCGCGCGAGTCAGGTCGAAAAACGCATCCAGCGACCGATCGCCTTCGAACTGCGTGGTTTTCAGCGCAAGCCCGTAACCGCTACTCAGCTGCAAAGGTTGCAACGGATGCTTGCGCTCGCCCAGTACGCTGTTCAGCAATGGGCCATTACGGGTCTCGTAAACTGTCTCGCGCTGCGGCCGTCCACCTTTGACGAAAAAAGTCTCGTGGCGCTCTCGGGCAGGCACCCATTTACCATCGGCGAGATAAAGCAAGCGGCCACCCTCACGGCGTACCTGCTCCAGAAACAGATCCTGGTTATCTCCCATGACCATCGTCATGCCCCAACCGAGCTTGCCGTTGAAGCCCGCGACCACGGCGGGCACGCCTGCGGTCGTCACCCCCGCAGCCTGGAATCTAGGCGAACGGATCTGCACGAAATTCCAGTAAGAGGGCAACGACAACGGCAGGTGCGTGTCATTGGCCATCAGCGGTTTGCCGCTGCGGGTGTTGCTGCCGGATACGGCCCAGTTGTTCGAAGCGGCGACACCCAGCATGTTCAGTGAGGCAACCTGGGAAGCAGCGTTATCGAGCGCAGCAAGTCCCGGTATGTCTCCACTCAACTTGAGTCCCTTAAGCTTCTGGGCCTCTTCGAATGGCAGCGGCTCGTCAGGATAGACGGGCATCAGCCAAGCGAGCTTGTCGCTGCCGACTTTCTGCGCCATGACCAGCGACGCGATTTCTTCCTGCAGATTCACCGCCAGGCCGAAATTCAGCAGGCAGAACACCAGCACCGAGTCCTCAGCTTTCCAATATTCAGGGGTGTAGTCGGCGGCGGCCAGATCCATCGGCAGCCTGTCGCGATGGCGGAACAGGTATGCATTGACGCCTCGCGTATAGACTTCGAAGAAACGCTTCATTCGCGGCGACGCATCGCGATAGAGCAAGGCAGCGCTTTTTCGAAGATCGACAGCGCGCATGAAGCGATCGATATCCAGCACACCAGGCCCAGCCATCTCTGCAAGCCGCCCTTCAGCAATGAGACGCAAGCTGACCATCTGGCTCAAGCGATCTGTGGCATGGACATAACCCAGGCCGAACAACGCATCGTGGAACGTCGCCGTCTCGATCAACGGCATTCCCAGCGTGTTGCGTCGAATACTTACGCTCTTGTCCAGACCGGTAATTGCCTGGACGCCATGTGAGGGCGGAAGACTGTCGCTGTAGCGACTGTCCAGGTAGGCCTGACAACCGCTGAGGCCGCCAGTGATCAATGCAGCGCCCAGAGTCAGGCGAAACAGAACGAACGGCAGACGCAGAGACATGATGGCTCCTTGCAGGCAGGGCATGAGGAATAGACAGGATAGAGGATGCGATGCGTATGCCGTCGCGCTCAGGCGGCTTCCCGAGCTTTCGGCAAGACGTCGTCGAGCAACCAGCGAGCGGACCGGCGAGCCGCTGCCTTGTGTTGCAGTTCGAGCGCACTGAAGTTGGCTTCGTGACGGCGGCGTTCGGTTTTGTCCAAGGCTTTCCAGGCGGCGTGCGTGGGTACCTGTTCGGTTGCCTCGAAGAGCGTCTGAAATACTTGGCAGCGCGGATCCTGCCCAAGGCTCGAATCGTAATTGTCCAGCAGAACCTTGATCCGAATCGCGCCTTCGATCAGCGGCACCTGCTCGTCGAGCAGGCTGCCGGCGAGCACGCGCAGATCAGCCGCAAGCGCCACTTGCTGCTGCGCCTGCAGGGCCGCGAGTTGTTGCTCTCTGCGCCAGACCCTGCGCCACAGATGCAGAGCGTATCCAGCCAGCGCCACAATCAGCAACAGGCCAGCAACGAACAGCACAATGGCAAGGGGCGTCATGAGCGGATCAGGCTCCGTGGCACTTCTTGAATTTTTTCTGGCTACCGCAGGGGCAAGGGTCGTTGCGGCCGACATCCTTCAGCGGATTGCGTACCGGATCATGGCTGTGATTGCAGTGCGGGCCGTGAACATGAGGTGCATGGTCGTGATCGTGGTCGTGATTGCAATCGGGACCGTGCACGTGGGTTTCGTGGTTCATGAGGTGTCGCTACTCCGGGATAAAGTTGCCGGGGATTATCTCGCCATTGGTGGAGATGTGCACGCGTCGCCCGAGCATCAAACCAGTTTTCAGCTCACCATCCAGACGATAGGCGATCGGCCGATCCGGCTTCTCGAGCAAGCGCACGATGTACTTCATATGCCGCCAGAGATTGGTGTGGATGGGCACTTCGTAGTAGTCGAAGCCATGACCGGGAACTGTCGTCCAGCCGCTGGACTCGCCGCTCGCCAGCTCAATGTCGTTGAGATGAACTCTATAGATCAGGCCACGTACAGGTAGGCTCTGCTCATTGGGATTGTCGATGCGAAAACGCAGCATGAACTGCTGCTCAAGGAGTCTCGCCTTGATGATCTCAACATCGGTAAGCTGAACCCGAGGATCTTTGAAATCGCCGCTGAACCAGGTCGAACAACCCGCAAGGCCAGACAGCAGACCCAGCAAAACCACTGCTCTCGATATTCTTCTTATAAGTGAGTGGCAAAGCATTCCGGTACTCCAAAGGACGGCCAAGTGTAGCAAGCGGCAGATCAGCTGCAATGGGTGTATGGCGAAATTAGCATGTCCCTGCTACGTCTTTGCTACTCCTGCCGCTGCCATGGTCCCGTCGCGCTCTGCTCACCTTTCGGCCTCCCCCCAGAACGCCGCTGCGTCTGCGTTCAATCAACCAAGCGCTCGTGCAAGCACCGCCCGCGTCTTGACTATCCCTTCCGCCAGCGCCGCTTCGATTTCAGCCATAGTGATCACACCGGTGGTTTTGCCGGCGGCCGGATTGACCACCAGTGCCAGGCAGGCGTACGGCAGCTCAAGCTCGCGAGCGAGCACCGCTTCGGGCATGCCGGTCATGCCGACGATATCGCACCCATCGCGCTCCATTCTGGCAATTTCGGCCACTGTCTCCAGCCTCGGCCCCTGGGTACAGCCGTAAACGCCATGACTGCTGAATAGGTAGCCCTCGGCAGCCAGACCGGCAATCAGACGTTGACGCAGCGGTTCGTCGTAGGGGTAGCTGAAATCGACGTGAGTGACGTGCTTGATGTCGCCCTCGAAGAAGGTGTGCTCACGCCCATAGGTGTAATCAATGAGCTGATGCGGTACACACAAGTGGCCCGACCCCATCGCCGAATGGATGCCGCCGACGGCGTTCACCGCGACGATCGCCTGCGCCCCGGCGCGCTTGAGCGCCCATAAGTTGGCGCGATAGTTCACCTGATGCGGCGGGATGCGATGCGGATGACCATGGCGCGCCAGAAAGAGTATTTCTCGACCAGCATATTTCCCGCGCAGAATTTCCGCTGATGGCGGGCCGTAGGGCGTTTCCATGGGTACAGCTTCATGCAGGCTGAGCCCCGGCAGCTCGGTGAGCCCGGTGCCGCCAATAATGGCGTGGACTGTCATCTTTGTTTCCTTGGTCAAACGATCAATTCGGCTGCTTTGAGCGCGGCAATCGATGCGCGCCAACGCGGATCCTGCTTGTATTCCAGCGAGCCTGAAACACGACTGCGCATCTTCGCCAGCATCGGTGACGGTTGCGCGCCGCGACGCTGCAGCGCCGACAGTGCCAGTTCAGCTGCACCCCTGTCGTTACACACCAGCCCCATGTCGCAGCCCGCCGCAAGCGCTGCCTCGATGCGACTCGCCGCATCACCCGCGACATGCGCACCGGCCATCGACAGATCATCGCTGAAGATCACGCCCTGGAAGCCCAGCTCTTTGCGCAGGATGTCCTGGAGCCACCTTTGAGAGAAACCAGCCGGTTTGTCGTCTACCTGTGGATAAATCACATGGGCCGGCATTACCGCATCCAGTTCGCCAGCTAGCCGCCGGAACGGGATCAGGTCACGCTGGCGAAGCGCCTCGAGCCCTCGCTCATCGACCGGGATCGCCACGTGCGAATCAGCCTCGGCCCACCCATGGCCCGGAAAATGCTTGCCTGTGGCTGCCATTCCAGCGCTGTGCATACCCTTAATGAACGCGCCCGCAAGCTCGGTAGCGCGCTGCGGATCGCCCTCGAAAGCGCGTGAACCAACCACTGCGCTGCGTTGATGATCGAGGTCGAGCACTGGCGCGAAGCTAAAATCCAGTCCAACCGCCAATACTTCCGTGGCCATCACCCAACCGCAGATTTCCGCAAATTGCGGTGCATCGGCGCGCGACGCGAATTCGCGCATCGCCGGTAGGCGGATGAAATCACGCCGCAGCCGTTGAACGCGTCCGCCCTCCTGATCGACCGCAAGCAAAATGTCAGGCCGTACAGCCCGAATCGCACGGCAGAGTTCCTGCACCTGACGCGGGTTTTCGATATTGCGCGCGAACAGAATCAACCCGCCTACTTCCGGCTTACGCAGCAACTGGCGATCCTCGGCGGTCAGCCAAGTGCCGGCGATGTCCAGCATCAATGAACCTTGCATGATATTGAGCAGATCCTTAATTCAGCGTTGCGCTCGACCAATCGGGGCATGCCGCTTCGCCTATCTGTACGGCACAACCAGCCGGCACCCGCGGGAACAGATCGAGCAAGTCGGCATTGCGCAGCCTGATGCAGCCGTGAGAGAGCGGTACGCCCATGGGCTCTGAATCAGGCGTGCCATGCAAATAGATGTATCGACGGAAGGTATCGACCGCGCCCATTCGGTTGTATCCGGGCTCGCAACCGCTGAGCCAAAGAATGCGGGTCAGTATCCAATCGCGTCCTGGGTAGCAATCATGCAGTTCCGGGCTCCAGACCTCGCCAGTCCAACGGCGGCCACGCAGAACAGCGTCGGCCGGCAATCCTTCGCCGATGCGCGCGCGCACCCGGTGAAGGCCACGCGGCGTACAACCGGAACCGTTGCGTTCCCCCGCACCATTAAGGGCGGTCGACACGGGAAGCCTGAGGCGCAGCCTGCCTTCGGAAAATCCGTAGAGCAGCTGGTCGGCAATTGAGATATGGAGTAAATCGAGATCAGACATGGGCGGCAAGCTTAGCCGATCGTTCCCAAACCGTGCACCTCAACTCTTGGCCGGCATTGCCAATGCATTGCGACGGGCAATGGCGTGAGCCTGCGCCAGGTCGGGATCGTCCACGCCGGAATCAGCTCGCATACCGGCCGCCAGAAACGGAACCATCATCCGCATGACCTGCTCGATGGACGTTCTGGCACCGAAGTCGTTCTCGGCTATCGCCCTCAGCGCCTTGATGCCCGACATGCTGAACGCCGCCGCGCCGAGCATGAAATGTACGCGCCAGAACAGTTCGATCGGCGGAATCGAAGGGGCAGCCTCATGCACCCGCATCATGTAGCGACGGAAGACCTTGCCATACATATCTTCGAGGTATCGCCGCAGGTGGCCCTGGCTCTGGCTGAAGGACAGGCCCAACAGGCGCATGAAGATCGACAGGTCGTCGCCACTGCGCGGCGTCACCGCCAGCGCCTGCTCGACGAGGATCTCCAGCAGCTCTTCGAGACTTTCCTTTCTGTCGGACTGGGCTTCACGCCTGTCCAACTCACGCTCGAGACTCACACAGAACGGGCCGAGAAAACGCGAGAAGACCGCCTGGATCAGGGCCTTCTTCGAACCGAAGTGGTAGTTCACCGCAGCCAGATTCACCCCGGCCTTACTGGTGATAAGACGAAGCGAAGTCTCGGCGAAGCCTTTCTCAGCGAATAACTGTTCCGCTGCGTCAAGAATACGCTCCACTGTTTCAGACTGCGCCATGCCCCCTCCTCCGACAAACACTTGTTTGAAACTTACGTTTCAGCCCACATCAAGTCAACCATCAAAGCGCCTGAACGCTTTCGCTTTCAACCAAAGTTAGCGGCACGCTCCTCCAGCTCCCCACCAAACAACGATTGCCAAGCATCAGGCACTGTATATAATCCCAGTCACTGTATAAAAGCACAGAGACGCTCATGATCAAGCTGACCCCTCGCCAGTCGGAAATTCTTTCGTTCATCAAGCGCTGCCTGGAAGACAACGGCTACCCACCTACGCGGGCGGAGATCGCTCAAGAGCTGGGATTCAAATCGCCCAATGCGGCCGAAGAGCATCTGAAAGCGCTGAACAAAAAAGGCGCTATCGAGATGACGCCTGGCGCATCGCGCGGGATACGTATTCCCGGCTTCGAACCCGCAGCCGAGGAAAGCGGCTTGCCGATCATTGGGCGAGTCGCCGCTGGCGCGCCCATTCTGGCTCAGCAACATATAGAAGAGTCCTGCCAAATCAATTCGACATTCTTTCACCCGAAAGCCGATTACCTATTGCGCGTGCACGGTATGAGCATGCGAGACATCGGCATTTTTGACGGAGACCTGTTGGCCGTCCATACCACACGAGAAGCGCGCAACGGTCAGGTCGTTGTGGCCCGCATCGATGATGAGGTCACTGTGAAACGTTTCAAGCGTGAGGGCCACAAGGTTTGGCTACTGGCCGAAAACCCTGAATTTGCCCCAATCGAAATCGATCTCAAGGAACAAGAGCTTATTATCGAAGGGTTGAGTGTCGGTGTGATACGCCGCTAACAGACCGTTAAAAAAGGTAGGCAAGACGAGGCGCGACGACCTACGGAAAAACAGCCGAAGATGCGGACCGGCCTCGCTTACGAGCTGACTGTTTGAATGAGCGCCTGAGGCTGTTTTTAACGAAGTATTGGCAATGCAGGCAGTTTCAACAGCCTGCCAAGGAGAGGTTGATGCAGTACCACCCCCAGCCCACCACAGGCAAACCACCGCAGCTGTCCTTGTTCGAAGGCCTGATTGCACATCGCTTGATGCCAATTCAGGAAGTCGTCCGCAGCAAGTCAAAAGAAACCGATGACAGCCTGAGCGAAATGACCCTGAGCGGTAGTAGTGATCACTGTCACCTGCTGCTCGCATCCATCCTTCGAGATCTTAGCGAAGCTGCCGATACGCGCTGGCTAACACTGATTGCGCCACCCGCATCGCTTTCACAAAGCTGGCTGCGAGATACCGGACTCAACCGCGACCGCATTCTGTTGTTGCAAGCCCGAGAGACGCAAGGTGCTCTTGAGCTGGCATGCAAAGCGCTCATGTCAGGCTGCAGCCATACGGTCATCACTTGGCTGCCGCGCCTCGACAAACATGGTCGGCTGAAACTCCGCGCGACAGCGGACCAAGGTAGCGCGCGCAGTTTGAACATACGCTTGGGAAACTGACCCCAGCTGCTCGGCATAAGGAAGTGCCGAAACCCGCCCAGCCGCATAGGCAACCAGGCAGCCTTCTCAATGTAGTACGCGCGGCCCCTCTTCCTCCCGCTCGAACTCCCCTTCTGATACTCGTCCCGCCATTTGCACGCCGACATTGAACATCGCCTTGGCGATTTCGACATGCTGACCTTGCAGGAACACCTTGGCATCGTCGGAAAAATCCAGCGTGACCAGAACACCCTCATCCTCAGCACGACGCAGCACGATGGTACCGTCGGGTAGCTCGACGATTTCCAGAAACGATGTTGGCATGAGTCTGTTCCCCGTGAAACGGCGCATTGTAACAGCCGACCGACTTGTCGGCTGCCCTTGGCTTCTCCACGTGAGAACCGTGCCGTGCTCATCATGGGAGCGGTGGGCTTAAAGCAGGTGCGCCGTCGATCAACGACACAGTAGGATGGGACTTTATAGACGTCCGGACAGCAGTCAGGACAGCCCTAGCCGCTTCAAGGACTCAGGATGAGCACAAGAACCTTACTGTTGACCGCATTGGCCATGCTCGCCTTTGCTGGCAATTCGCTGCTTTGCCGTGCCGCATTACGTGACAGCCAGATCGACCCTACAAGCTTTACCGCGCTGCGCCTGCTGGCCGGGGCGCTGGTGCTGTGGCTACTGCTACGGCTACGTAACGGCCCTTCGGCTGCAGCTGGCGGCTGGTATGGCGCCCTCGCGCTCTTTGCCTATGCTGCAGCGTTCTCGTATGCCTATTTACACCTCGATGCTGGCGCTGGAGCATTGCTGCTGTTCGGTGCCGTGCAGCTGAGCATGATTGTCTGGGGTCTCATCACAGGAGAGCGGCTATCCCGCCTGCAGATCACTGGACTGGTACTGGCTGCAGGGGGACTGGTCACAATCCTTCTACCCGGCACGAGCATGCCGCCGCTATCGGCTTCGTTGCTGATGGTAATTTCAGGTGTCGCCTGGGCAGCCTATTCGCTGCTTGGAAAAGGCGCGCCCGATCCGCTGGCCGCCACCGCTGGGAATTTCATTCGCAGCCTGCCGTTCATGGCCGTGCTTTGCCTACTGGCTTTGGATGGGCTCGAATGGGACCGCGCAGGAGTCATATACGCCTTGTTATCCGGCGGGCTGACATCGGGTGTCGGCTACGCGATCTGGTATGCCGCGTTACCTGGCCTTACGGCTATTCAGGGCGCCAGCGTGCAGCTGAGTGTGCCGCTTATCACTGCGCTTGCGGGCAGCTTGCTGCTCGGGGAAACGCTAACCGTCCAACTCTTGATTGCCGGTGTTGCAATCCTGGGCGGCATCGCTCTGGTCCTGCGGGTCAAGCACAACACATGACGCAGCCCCGGAAAGCCGCATAAGGCTTTCCGTTCACCACTCGGTGAGCGATTCGCGGAAGCGCAAGGCCAGATCCTTCAAATTGCTCCGCCAGGATTCCACATCCGCACGCGCCAATTCCGGGGTTTCTTCGTCCACGCTGATCGCCTCGATCAACGGCATGGTTGGATCGGTCTTGCGTTTGGCAGGAGCGCGTGGCGGCTCGAATAGCGCGGTATGGGCCTGCAACAATTGCGCAAGCCAGGTTTCGGAGTACGCGGCCAACTCGCTCAGCTCTGCAAGTTCCGGACTGGGAGAGGGATCGGTCGTCGGGCGCACCAACAGCAATTCGACACGCGGCGCGCTCGCTCCAGGCAGACGGTAATAACCGGCAATCTCATGGCAAAGGCCTAGCAGCGCGCCGTACAGGTGAAAAAGACTGGCCTCTCGCTCTGCCTGGATTACGCCGGGAGCGTTCAGCGCGCCATGCTCTTCGGCCCGACGCCAATTCTTGAGAGCGAGCCCGGCGAAATAGATCTTCTGATTGGTTCGGGTATACAGCTCATGAGCCATGGCGGGTCGCTCTCGTAGATCAGCGTCAAGAAAGTTGCAGGCACACCGCCTGCTTCCATCGAGGCTATGCGGCTTCCGTTCTGCCCAGCCTCGAGCTCTCTTTCCAGCTTCAGCCTATTTGGTGGTTTTGTCTTCTATCTTCCACTTGCTGCCATCGTAGAACGCCTTCCAGCCAGTCGGTTTGCCGCTCACCTCGGTCTGCACATACTGCTCCTTGGTTTTACGGCTGAAGCGGATAACGGCTGGGCGGCCTTCCGGATCCTTCTGCGGCGCACTCATCAGGAAGTGATACTTCGGGTCGATCTCGTCCTTGTGTGGAATCAGCTCCAACACCAGCGGTGCACGGGTTTCGCGGTTCTTTGGAAACTGACTGGCCGCAAGGAACAACCCGGATGCGCCGTCACGCAGAACATAAGTATCGTCCACCTTTTCGCACTTGAGTTCCGGCATCTTCACCGCATCCATCTTCGGCGGCGCCGCCTCACCACTTCTGAGTAGTTTGCGCGTGTTCTTGCACTCAGCGTTGGTACAACCGAAGAACTTGCCGAAACGACCGGTTTTGAGCTGCATTTCGCTGCCACACTTGTCGCATTCCAGGCTCGGACCTTCATAGCCCTTGATGCGGTACTGACCTTCTTCGATCTCGTAGCCGGTGCAGTCGGGGTTGTTGCCGCAGATGTGTAGTTTGTGCGTCTCGTCTAGCAGGTAGGCGTCCATGGCGGTGCTACAGATTGAGCAGCGGCGCTTGCCGAGCAATACTAGAGATTCGGATTCGCCCTCATCGTCGGCGGCGATCTCGTCACCCGGAATCAGATTGACCGTGGACTTGCAGCGCTCTTTCGGCGGTAGGCTGTAACCAGAGCAGCCGAGGAACACGCCCGTGGAAGCCGTGCGGATCATCATCGGTCGGCCACAGACCTTGCAGGGAATGTCGGTCAGCGTCGGCTGGTTGGCACGCATACCATTTTCGCCGGCCTCGGCGACATCCAGCTTCTTGCGGAAGTCGCCGTAGAATTCGTCCAGCACGTGCTTCCATTCACGCTCGCCCTGGGCGACGTCGTCGAGGTGCTCTTCCATGCCGGCGGTGAAGCCGTAATCCATCAGGTTGTTGAAGCTTTCAGACAGGCGCTCGGTGACGATGTCGCCCATCTTCTCGGAGTAGAAGCGACGGTTGTGCAGCGACACGTAACCGCGATCTTGAATGGTCGAGATGATCGCCGCATAGGTGGACGGCCGACCGATGCCACGCTTTTCCATCTCTTTGACCAGGCTTGCTTCCGAGAAGCGCGCCGGCGGCTTGGTGAAATGCTGGCTCGGGTCAAGCTGGAGCAGCACCATGGCATCGCCCTTGTTCATCTCCGGCAGTACATCGTCTTCGCCGCTCTTGCTCTGCTGTGGCATGACCTTGGTATAACCGTCGAACTTGAGAATGCGGCCCTTGGCACGCAGCTCGAAGTTCCCGGCTGTCACCGCGACGCTGGTGGACAGATACTGCGCCGGCGGCATTTGGCAGGCGACGAACTGGCGCCAGATGAGATCGTAGAGCCGCTCAGCATCACGTTCCATTCCGGACAGCTGCGCCGGCCGCAGATTGACATCGGACGGGCGGATCGCTTCGTGCGCTTCCTGGGCGCCTTCCTTGCTGGAATAAACGTTGGGCTTTTCCGGCAGGTACTTATCGCCGAACTCGTCCTGGATGAAGCCGCGCACCATGCCGACGGCATCGGCCGAGAGATTGGTCGAGTCGGTACGCATGTAGGTGATGTAACCGGCTTCGTACAAACGCTGGGCCATCATCATGGTTTTCTTCACGCCGAAGCCGAGGCGATTGCTCGCCGCCTGCTGCAGGGTCGATGTGATGAAGGGCGCGGACGGCTTGCTGCTGGTCGGCTTGTCTTCGCGCTTGGTGACGTTGTAGCTCGCCCCGCGCAACTGCTCCAGCGCAGCCATGGCATGAGCTTCGTTCAGCGGTTTGAACGCCTCGCCATTTTCGCGCGCCACTTCGAAGCGAACCTTGGCCTTGTCGGCGGTGGCCAGGTCGGCGTGAACTTCCCAATACTCTTCCGGAACGAAGGCGCGGATCTCACGTTCGCGCTCGACCACTAGCTTCACCGCAACAGACTGCACGCGCCCGGCCGACAGACCGCGGGCGATCTTGGCCCACAGCAGCGGCGAAACCATGTAGCCCACTACGCGGTCGAGGAAGCGTCGTGCCTGCTGCGCGTTGACGCGGTTGATATCCAGCTCGCCCGGTTTGGAGAAGGCTTCCTGGATCGCCTTCTTGGTGATCTCGTTAAACACCACGCGCTTGAAGCGGCTGTCGTCACCGCCGATGGATTCACGCAGGTGCCAGGCGATGGCCTCCCCCTCTCTATCCAAGTCGGTCGCGAGATAGATGGTGTCGGCTTCCTTGGCCAGGCGACGCAACTCTTCGATCACCTTTTCCTTGCCCGGCAGGATCTCGTACTTGGCTTTCCAGCCGTGCTCAGGGTCGATCCCCATACGGGTGAACAGCTGACGCTTGGCTTTTTCCTTCGGCGACAGCGCAGGAGCCTCGGCGACGGCCTTGCCACGCTTGGCCGGTTCGCGAGCCGCGGAACCGCTGGTAGGAAGGTCGCGGATGTGGCCGATACTCGACTTCACCACGTACTGGTTGCCCAAATACTTGTTGATTGTCTTGGCCTTGGCCGGTGATTCCACGATGACCAGCGATTTACCCATGGAGACGAGAGTTCCTGAATCGAGAGGTGAACTGAGAATATCGAACCGACAGTAGCCGGGCGTCACGAACGCTCGACCTGCCTGAAAGAAGCGAAGCAGCCCTTTTACGGGACTGCAAAGAGCAGTCATTTGCTCCGGAAATCTTTCGTACCCACGGCCAGAATCCATTGGCGGCCTGGCTGTCCGGTGGGTTTTGTACTGCCCGAAACCCGGCGAAGTCGCCAGCACTCGGTTTGAAAGCACCGCTATATATAGTGGCGATAGAGCCGAGGTCAAGCATAAGGGTTAAGCCAGAGTGGCCTGACGGCACTCAAAAACGGCTGGGCTCGGCTTCGACCAATGCAAAACGGGGGAGCGTTTCGCCGTCGACCTCCACCGTCTCGGTAAACATCGACAACGGACGCACCCAAAGACCGAAATCCCCGTAGAGCGCCTGATAGAAGACGACTGGTTCTTCGGTTTCGGAATGCCTGGCAACTGCATATACCCGGTACTCGGGGCCTTTGTAATGACGATAACGACCTGGTGTGACCTGCATCTGGACTGCCTCTGAAAAAATCACATACCCATCAAATGAAAACCGGGGCACGAGGCCCCGGTTTCCGTGTCACCGAACAGCTTAGACGCGTTCGAACACCGTGGTGATACCTTGGCCCAGACCGATACACATGGTGGAGACCCCCAACGTGCCGCCGTTCTGCTTCATGACGTTCAGCAGAGTGCCGGAGATACGCGCACCGGAACAGCCGAACGGGTGACCCAAGGCGATGGCGCCACCATGCAGGTTGACCTTCTGCTCCATCTTGTCGAGCAGTTTCAGATCCTTCAGCACGGGCAGCGCCTGAGCGGCAAAGGCTTCGTTGAGCTCGACGTGATCGATGTCGTCCATGGTCAGACCAGCGCGCTTGAGCGCCTTCTGGGTAGCCGGTACAGGACCGTAGCCCATGATCGCCGGATCGACACCAGCCAGCGCCATCGAGCGAATCACGGCCAGCGGCTGGATGCCAAGATCCTGAGCGCGCTGTGCGGACATCACGATCATGCAGGACGCGCCATCGGTGATCTGCGAGGAAGTCCCCGCCGTCACGGTGCCGCCCTTGGGATTGAACGCAGGCCGGAGGGTGGCCAGGCTTTCCAGGGTGGTTTCCGGGCGAATGGTTTCGTCGTAGTCGAAGACCTTGAGGAAGCCGTTCTCGTCATGGCCCTGCATCGGGATGATTTCATCCTTGAACAGGCCTTCGACGGTCGCCTTGTGCGCCAGACGGTGCGAACGCTCACCGAAGGCATCCTGCTGCTCACGGGTGATGCCATGCATCTTGCCCAGCATCTCAGCGGTCAGGCCCATCATGCCGGACGCCTTAGCGGCATACAGCGACAGCTGCGGGTTCGGGTCGACGCCGTGCATCATGCTGACGTGGCCCATGTGCTCGACACCACCGACGACGAACACATCGCCATTGCCGGTCATGATCGCCTGAGCGGCAGTATGTAGCGCACTCATCGACGAGCCGCACAGGCGGCTGACGGTCTGCGCAGCACTGGTGTGCGGAATGCGGGTCATCAGCGACGCCATGCGCGCGATGTTCCAGCCCTGTTCCAGGGTCTGGTTGACGCAGCCCCAGATCACATCTTCCACTTCTGCCGGATCGACTTTCGGATTGCGCGCGAGCACGCCTTCGATCAGTTGCGCGGACATGGTCTCGGCGCGGGTGTTGCGGTGCATGCCGCCCTTGGAACGACCCATCGGGGTACGGCCGAAGTCGACAATGACGACGTCTCTCGGATTAAGGCTCATATCTTCACTCTCGCTCGATTAACCGTAGAAGCGCTGGCCGTTGGCAGCCATTTCACGCAGCTTCGCAGTCGGGTGGTACAGCGGGCCCAGATCGGCGTACTTGTCCGCCAGCGCCACGAATTCGGCGACACCGATCGAATCGATGTAGCGCAGTGCACCACCACGGAAGGGTGGGAAACCGATGCCATAAATCAAGCCCATATCGGCTTCGGCGGCGGTCTCGACAATGTTGTCTTCCAGGCAGCGAACGGTTTCCAGGCACAGCGGGATCATCATGTAATTGATGATGTCCTCATCGGAGAGCTCGCGGGTCTCGCTGACGATCGGCTTGAGCAGCTCGTAGGACTGCGGGTCGACAACCTTCTTCGGCTTGCCCTTCTTGTCCACTTCATAGGCGTAGAAGCCCTTGCCGTTCTTCTGGCCCAGGCGGTTGGCCTCGTACATGACGTCGACGGCGGTCTTGCTGTCGTCCTTCATGCGGTCCGGGAAGCCTTCGGCCATGACGTCACGACCGTGGTGGCCGGTGTCCATGCCGACGACGTCCATCAGGTAGGCCGGGCCCATGGGCCAACCGAACTTCTCCATCACTTTGTCGGCGCGAGCGAAGTCGACACCGTGGGCGATGGCGCGGGCGAAGCCGCCGAAGTACGGGAACAGCACACGGTTGACCAGGAAGCCCGGGCAATCGTTGACCACGACCGGGCTCTTACCCATTTTCTTGGCGTAGGCAACCGTGGTGGCGATGGCGGTTTCGCTGGTCTTCTCGCCGCGAATAACTTCCACCAGCGGCATCATGTGCACCGGGTTGAAGAAGTGCATGCCACAGAAGTTTTCCGGACGCTTGAGCGCCTGGGCCAGCAGGCTGATGGAAATGGTCGAGGTGTTGGAGGCGATGATCGCATCTTCACGCACCAGGCTTTCGACTTCAGCCAGTACCGACTGCTTGATCTTTGGGTTCTCGACCACGGCCTCGACGACGATGTCGACATTGCCGAAATCACCATAGGAGGTGGTCGGGCGAATCGCATTGAGGGCTTCGGCCATCTTCGCTGGGGTCAGGCGACCCTTCTCGACGCGCTTGCCGAGCAGCTTGGACGCTTCGTCCAGGCCCATCTGGAGGCCTTCCTCGCGGATATCCTTCATCAGGATCGGCGTACCCTTGATGGCCGACTGATAGGCGATACCGCCACCCATGATGCCGGCACCGAGCACGGCAGCCAGTTTCACTTCACGGGCCTGCCTGTCGTAGTTCTTGGCCTTCTTCTTCAGCTCCTGGTCGCTGAGGAACAAGCCGACCAGGCTCTGCGCCACGGAGGTCTTGGCCAGTTTGACGAAGCCGGCGGCCTCGACTTCGATCGCCTTATCGCGACCGAAGTTGGCAGCTTTCTGAATGGTCTTGATCGCTTCGACCGGCGCCGGATAGTTCGGACCGGCTTGACCCGCGACGAAGCCCTTGGAGGTTTCGAAGGCCATCATCTGCTCAATGGCATTGAGCTTGAGCTTGTCCAGCTTCGGTTGACGCTTGGCCTTGTAGTCCAGCTCACCGGAAATGGCGCGATTGATCAGATCCAGCGCCGCTTCCTGCAGCTTCTCCGGAGCGACCACGGCATCGACGGCATGCACTTTCAGCGCATCTTCGGCGCGGTTTTCCTTGCCCGAGGCGATCCACTCGACGGCGTTGTCGACGCCAATCAGACGTGGCAGGCGAACGGTGCCGCCGAAGCCCGGGTAGATGCCCAGTTTGACTTCCGGCAGACCGACCTTGGCGGTAGCGGACATGACGCGGTAGTCGGCCGCTAGGCACATTTCGAAACCGCCACCCAGGGCGATGCCGTTGATGGCGACGACGGTAGGCACGCCCAGGTCTTCGAAATCACTGAAGATCTTGTTCGCTTCGAGGTTGCCGGCGACCAGTTCCTCGTCTGGGAGCTTGAAGTTGTCGACGAATTCGGTGATGTCGGCGCCGACGATGAACACGTCCTTGCCGCTGGTGACGATGACGCCCTTGACCGACGCGTCGGCCTTGATGGCGTCGACAGCCTGACGCAGGTCGTTGAGGGTGAGGCGATTGAATTTGTTGACGGACTCACCCTTGAGGTCGAAATTCAATTCGACGATGCCGCTCTCAAGAGCCTTAACCGTGATGGCTTTACCTTCGTAAATCATCAACTGATCTCCAGGAATGGAAGCTGAACGTTACGTGCCGCACGTCATCGGCCTGAACGACCGTCACCGAATTCGATGAAACGACACCCACCGACACGATAAACCGGGCTGACGGCATTTGCATGGCAAACGCTCGATTCATACGCCCGTTTGATTTGGGTAGCACACCTTCATGGAAAAGCGATCTGTTGTCAATCAGCTGTCTATCCGCTCGAAGACGCTCACCCTTGCCAGTCGAACAGTTAAGCCTAGCCAAGGCCTCAAATGCCGCCGCTGCGGATATGTCGGCGCGATGAACCCAAACCGCGCGGCGTCGTCACACTGACGAGGCACCTAGTACACTCCTCGCCTGCTTCACCTCGTTCAGCTGCGCCGCTCGCGGCCGCGTTTCAGGAGTTATGCATGTCTGTACCCATCGCCCGCGTCGAGAGCGGCCAAGATCCCTACAAGTGGCTGGAGAACCGTGGCGCACCTGAGGTGCTCGATTATCTGAAGGCTGAAAACGCTTACCTGGAGCGCCAGCTGGCAGACCAGGCCGAGCTGCGCGAAGTGCTGTTCCAAGAAATTAAGAGCCGCATCCGCGAGACCGATCTCTCGCTGCCCGCCCCATGGGGTCCGTGGCTTTACTACCAGCGCACCACGGCCGGGGATGAATACCCGCGTCACTACCGTTGCCCGCGCCCAGCGGACGGTTCGCTCACGGTCGATGAAAACGCCGAGCAACTGCTGCTCGACCCCAACGAACTGGCCGGTGAAGGCTTTCTTTCGCTGGGCGCCTTCAGCGTTAGCCAGGATCAGCGCAAGCTGGCCTACAGCCTCGACACCCAGGGCGATGAAATCTACCGGCTGTTCGTCAAGGATTTGGAGAGCGGCGAAGTCACCGCCCTGCCCTTCGACAATTGTGACGGCAGCATGACCTGGGCGAACGACCATCAGACATTGTTCTTCGGCGAACTCGACGACACCCACCGCCCGCACAAGATCTATCGCCATCGCCTGGGAGAAGAAGGCCGCAGCGAGGTCTACCACGACCCGGATGGCCGCTATTTCGTGCATTGCTACCGCACCAGCTCTGAGCGCCAGTTGGTGATCCTGTCCAACAGCAAGACCACCAGCGAAGCCTGGGTACTGCCGGCCGATGAACCGGAAGGCCGCTGGACCTGCCTTGCCCCTCGCGAGGAGAACCACGAGTACTACCCCGACCACGGCCAGCTTGACGGCGAATGGCGCTGGTTCGTGCGCAGCAACCAGACCGGCATCAACTTCGCGCTGTATCAGGCGGCGGAAAGCGCGCCGCAACGGGAAAAATGGCAAGAGCTGGTCGCACAAGACGACGCGGTGATGCTCGAAGAGATCAGCCTGAATGCTAGTGCCCTTACTCTCAGCCTGCGCGAAGCCGGCCTGCCGATCATCGAGGTACGGCCGCAGAACGATGCACCCTATCGCCTGCAACTGCCGGACGCGGCTTACAGCCTGCACGTGCAGAACACCCTGGAATTCGACAGCCCGGTGATCCGTCTGCGCTACGAAGCGCTCAACCGTCCCGCGCAGATTCGTCAGCTGCAGCTTGCCAATGGCGAACAGAAGGTTCTGAAAGAAACCCCGGTGGAAGGCCCCTTCGACGCCGATGCCTACGAAAGCCGGCGCATCTGGGCAACCGCAGCGGATGGCACGCAAGTACCGATCAGCCTGGTGGGTCGCAGTGAGACGTTCGGCAAAGCCGCACCGCTTTATCTGTATGGCTACGGCGCTTACGGCCACAGCCTCGATCCCTGGTTCTCCCATGCGCGGCTGTCGCTGCTCGACCGTGGTTTCATCTTCGCCATCGCCCACGTGCGCGGCGGCGGCGATCTTGGCGAAGCCTGGTACCGCGCCGGCAAGCTGGAGCACAAAACGAACACCTTCGGCGACTTCATCGCCTGCGCGGAGAAACTGATCGCCGATGGCTATACCACGCCGCAACGCCTGGCCATCAGCGGTGGCAGTGCCGGTGGTCTGCTGATCGGTGCGGTGCTCAATCAGCGTCCGGAACTCTTCGGTGTCGCCATCGCCGAAGTGCCCTTCCTCGACGTGCTCAATACCATGCTTAACGAAGAGCTGCCCCTGACCGTCACCGAGTACGACGAATGGGGCAACCCCAACGAGCCGGACGTGCACGCGCGAATGAAGGCCTACGCGCCCTACGAGAATGTCCAGGCGCAAGCCTATCCGGCAATCCTCGCGGTCGCCGGCTACAACGACAGTCGGGTCCAATACTGGGAGGCGGCGAAATGGGTAGCCAAACTTCGCGCCAGCAAGACCGACGACAACCTGCTGCTGTTGAAGACCGAACTCGGCGCCGGCCATGGCGGCATGAGCGGTCGTTATCAGGGGTTGAAGGATGTGGCCTTGGAATACGCTTTCGTACTCAAGGTTTTCAATATGGCGAAGCGCTAAGGCGTCAAAGCTTTCACACTGCATGACCCGAGACATCTGCAGTGAGTCTGGGCTGATGGTGCCGTTCTGTAGACCGCAGGTTTACCGACTTGTGGTCGGAACGCCTCCGGCGCGCCGGGGTCACCTATCACACCACTGTTCGGAGCGATCACCCATGACCAGGACATCCTCAAACCAGGCATCGCAAAATGTGCATGGCTGGGAGCGCGCGGCATCGATCGCAGGCGGGCTCTACTTCCTCGGCAAGGGCATCGGCCGCGGTGGTCTGGGCGGGCTATTGCAGCTGGCGGTGGGCGGTATGGCCCTGGCACGCGGCGTGACGGGACACTGCGAAGCCAAGCGCGTGCTTTGCGAAGTGAACGACCAAGCCAAAATGGCTGAAGGCAACTACCGGAGCATGCCGCTGGAGCGCAGCGAAGCGGACCAGGCGCGAATGAAAGCCAACGCTCAGGCAGCCACCTCTACCGCGACGGTCACCGGCAACGATTCACTCGCCAATCCTCCAACCGGCGTCTGAGCAATAACCGGCGCGCTTCGGGCGGGCGCGCCAAGCCGAAGCCGATTGCAGTCGCCCGACTCAGACCAGCGCGTCACAGCTCGACAAGTTGCCGAGCGCAAGCGGTCCGTCAGTGGTCGTGGCCGCAGTCCGGCCCATGAACATGATCGTCTTCGGCCGACTCGACGGGCTCCATCTCGAGCTCGAGACTGACCAGATTAGTAGCCAGCGGGCGCAGCAGCAGATTGGCGTATTCAGTGTCACCGTCTTCCACGTCAACGCCGATCATCAGCTGGTTGTTGCCGACCTGTTGAATCCACACCTCCCGTCCTTGCCACATCACGGCAAAACGGGTGCAGGACGTTTCGAGCTGAGTACCGTCTACGTCTTCCAGGATCAGTTGCAGGCTATCGCTCATGGTCAAAACTCTCGATGGATAAAGAAGGCAGGACGTTAGCCGCCCAGCCGGATTCAGGCCTTGATCAGGCCTGGGTCAATTTCGCCGCCGCCCGCTCGAAGCGAGCGAGACCTTCAGCGATATCGTCTTCCTCGATGATCAGGCTCGGTGCCAGACGGATGACATCAGGACCGGCTTGCAGAATCATCAACGCTTCCCTTTCGGCGGCATCGAAGATCTCTCTTGCGCGGCCTTTCCACGCCTCGTTCAACACGCAGCCGATCAGCATGCCCATACCGCGCACCTGATCGAACAGTCCGTAGCGCTGACCAATCTCCAATAGCCCGCGTTTGAAGCGCTCGTGCCGCTCCTTGACGCCGTTCAAAACCTCCGGGGTGTTGACGATATCGACCACCGCTTCGGCCACCGCGCAGGCGAGCGGATTGCCGCCATAGGTGGTGCCGTGGGTGCCAACACTGAAATGTGCGGCGATTTCATTTGTGGTCAGCATCAACCCGATCGGGAAACCGCCACCGAGGCTCTTGGCGTTGGTCAAGATATCCGGCGTGACCCCGTAATTCATGTAGGCGAAAAGCTCGCCGGTACGGCCCATGCCGGTCTGAACCTCATCGAAGATCAGCAATGCGTTGTGCTCGTCACACAGCTTGCGGGCCCCTTCGAGATAAGCCTGATCGGCCGGCAGAACGCCGCTTTCACCCTGAATTGGCTCAAGCACCACGGCGCAGGTTTTATCGGAAATAGCGGCGGCCAACGCATCGAGATTGTTGTAAGGAACGTGGCTGACGCCCTGAATCTTTGGTCCGAAACCGTCGGAGTATTTTGGCTGGCCACCGACCGTCACGGTGAACAGCGTCCGACCATGGAAGCTGTTTACTGCGGAGATGATTTCGCATTTCTCTGGTCCGTGATTATCGAAGGCATAGCGGCGCGCCAGCTTGAATGCCGCCTCGTTCGCTTCGGCCCCGGAATTACAGAAAAACGCCCGATCGGCGAAGGTCGCGGCGACCAGCTTCTTGGCCAACCGCAGCGCCGGTTCGTTAGTGAAAATATTGGAGATGTGCCACAACTTGCTGGCCTGCTCAGTCAGCGTAGCCACCAGTGCCGGATGGGCATGACCAAGCACGTTCACGGCGATGCCGCCGGTAAAGTCGATCAGTTCTCGCCCGCGCTGATCCCATACTCGCGAACCCTGGCCACGCACGGGGATGAAGGCGGCGGGTGCGAAAGTGGGAACGATGACCTGGTCGAAATCTGCGCGTTCTACCGGGGTGTGCGGGGCGGACATCAGGGCTCTCCTGCGAGGCGATACGATAGGAATGAAAACGCCCCGCCATGGCGGGGCGTTGCACTCGCAGTTTAAACGCAGGTCCGCCAGGAATGGACGGTCCGGCGAAAATTATCTTCAGGAGACGACTGAATGTTGCTTGTCCAGTACGATGGCCTGATCCAAGGTTTCCAGCAGCGCCTTGCGTACCTTGAGTTTGGTGTTCTTGTGGGCCGTCATGTTGATTTTTTTCAGCTGTGCCGCGGTCGCTTTGGCGATGTCCATTAGCTCACCAGCAGGAACGATCTTGTCGAGGAAGCCGGCTTCGAGCGCCGCCTGCGGAGAGAAGATTTCGCCGTTGATCACCGAACGCTGGAACGCCGGTTTGGTCAGCCGATCCCGCGCCAGTTCGATACCCGAATGGTGCATCGTCATGCCGATCTGCACTTCATTGAGACCAATGTTGAATGCGCCGTCGACACCGATGCGGTAGTCGGCGGAAAGCAGCAGGAACGCCCCCTTGGCAATGGCATGTCCGGGGCATGCCACGATAATCGGGAAGGGATGGGCAAGCATTCGTCGCGTGAAGGCCGAACCGGTGGCCACAAGGGCAATGGCGCTTTCAGGCCCGGAAGTCATCACCTTGAGGTCATAACCGCCGGACAGAATCCCCGGCTGGCCGGTGAGAATCAGCACCGCGCGGTCTTGCTCTGCACGATCGAATGCGGCGTTGAGCGCGTCGAATACGGCCGGCGCCAGCGCATTGACCTTGCCATTGTTCAGAGTCAGCGTGGCAATGCCGTCTTCGAGGTCGTAGGAAACCAGATCACTCATGACGAATATTCCTTGTTAGAAGTGCGCAGACGTTACCCAGCACAACCCGCAAGGTAAAGCGTCGTGACTGACTGACAAGTCATATTGGCCGCGTCATCAGTGCAGTACGAGCGTCGCAGCGTTCAATGTTCAGCAGAAAATTCGCGGTTCAAAGGCGGCTGGCTTAGCTCTCGGCTGTATCCGGCTCAAGTTCGAGCACGGCAAGCAACTCGGGGTGCAGGAGCGTCTGCAACTGCGGATCGGCGATGAACAGATCGTAGGAGCCATCGGCAATACCGCCGCTGATCCGATAGGGCGTGCCATCGGCATCGACGGTCAACTGGGAAAGATCCAGATAACGAGGCTCGCAAGGCATCTTGTTTGCGTCCCGCATGACCACAACTTTGGGCCGCAGGTGCAACTGCTGATGCTTCTCCAGCACCAGCGCGATTTCACCAGTATGCAGCTCGACCAACGTCCCTACCGGGAACACCCCGAGCCAACGAATGAATTCATTCACCAGACTCTCGTCGAATTGCTGGCCGGCACTGCTGCGCAGCACGTCGTAGGCAGTCTGGATCGGGCGCGCATCGTCATAGGTGCGATGGCTGGTGATCGCATCGAAGGCATCGACGATGGTAATCACTCGCGTGGTGAATGGAATCTGATACTGATCGAGCCCTTGCGGATAACCTTTGCCATCCAGCCGCTCATGATGCCCGTACGCGGCGTGGACGGCGGCAGCGGGGATATCATTCTGGCCACACAAGGCCTCGTAGCCGAACGATGGGTGTAACTTGATGTGCTCGAACTCTTCCTGGGTCAGCTTCCCCGGCTTGTTCAAAATGGCGGGATCGATCTTCATCTTCCCGACGTCGTGCAGCAGCCCGGCGACGCCCAACAGCTCTATTTTCTCGTCGGGCAACCCAAGGTGCGTCCCGAAGCCCATCGCCAGAATGGAGACGGAGAGGCAGTGCAGGCTGGTGTACACGTCCCTAGACTTCAGACGCGTCAGCCAAAGCATGGCGCTCTCGTTGCGCAGCATGCTCTCCAGGTTCCGCTTGACCAGCGCCTGGCAGGCCTTGGTATCGATCACTCGCCCCTGCTGGACATCCAAAAGCACCCGATCCAGCACCAGTGCGCTACTTCGATAGGCTTCGCGCGCTTCCTGCACTTCAAGCGAGAGCGGGATGCGCGACATCTTGCGCTTCACCCGTAGTGGCGTCGCCGAAGGCACCATCATCTGGCCCTGATCGAGCAGCACCCGACGGGTGTCATCGACGAAAACGTAGTCGCAGCGTTCGCGCACCGCCTGGATATGCTCCAGTTTGAGCAGCGGGAATCCTTGGAATAGAAAGTCGGTCTGGCGCCACGGTCGATCCAGCTCGCATATATACATGCCGAGCTCCAGATGACTGACGTGCAGACGCCGCTTCGTAGCAACTTCCGCCACGTCAGGCCGCTTGCGCTTGCTTTTGAATAACTTCATCGAAGCCTGTCCTGGCTCTTTATATTCGCGACGCTCGACTCCGCTTGCGTAAAGCACCGAGATATTACTAGAGCTAAGAACCTCAAAATTTAATATAGGTTCACTTCAACCCTACGTTTCGCCCGCATTCTAACGGTGCGTTAACCACATGAAAGATCTAAAAAACTTTTTGCCATCCGCGTTCTCTTCGGCTACATTAGCGCGCCTCGACGGACATCAAGCCCCGTCGAGACCCGGTGAGGTGTCCGAGCGGTTGAAGGAGCACGCCTGGAAAGTGTGTATACGAGAAATCGTATCGTGGGTTCGAATCCCACCCTCACCGCCAGACTCGAAACATACAAAGCCCCGATTATCGGGGCTTTGTCGTTTCTACCGTTCGCAATACCATCAGAAGTGCCGAGGACATTTCGCCTCACGCAGCCATACGATCCATGCCCGCCTGGAAATGCACCGCAACGAGGCCATCACCCGATCGGTCAATTACCACTGGCTCCGCCGGCTGCGGAGCCCGCTGGGCTGCTACCGGGTCCTCTGGTCCCGTTACCGCCTGATGTTCCGATTCCACCCGCGGCTGCGCCGTTTTCGGGGCTGACGTTTCCATTGGCACCACGATTGCGGATGGGCTGAACGGGCGTACCGGTGGTCGTCGACCTACCAGACTCCACCGTCGATCTTCCCGGACCAGTGGTTGTGATCGGACTATCGCTATTACCCGGCTGCGTGACCCCGGGGTTAGGAGCGCCACCACTCGGGGCCTGTCCGGGCTGAGTTGCGTGTGTGCCGACCGAATTGTTCGGACTGGCAGAGCCCGCTGCGCCCGACTCGGCCGCCGAGCCGCTGGATACTCCAGGCTCGCGAATGGCGTTGATCTCGTCCCCGATCCGTTGGCGATTTTGCTCCATCTCAGCGCCGATCTGGTCACGTTCCTGCTGCAGGGTCATGCTTTCTTCTTCGGCATTCGCCGCGCCTGAAACGATCAGGGCGAACAGCATTGCCGGCACGCCAAGCCTGTTCATGGTTAGTCTCCATTCATGGTGTTCATTTCATGGACAACAAAAACCACGCAGCTGCGCACGAGGGATGATCAGCCCAAAAGCTAACCCGTCAGGTCGCGCCTGAATGAAAACTCACGTCTACTGGTCTGTAAATTGCTTGAGATTAAGCCCACGCCTTCGAGAGTGATCATCAGGCCGTTGTCGGACAGCGGATCAGACCGATGCCGCTACCACAAACCTATTACAGCGCGCCGCAATTCATCGGCGCGTAATTTTTCGGCACGACGCGCGACGGGTGAGCCGGACAACCGGAGCCCGCGCGCCAGATCAATAAAAAGGCCGCTACCATGTTCAAACACAAGAAGTTCAGGCAGGCCACCATGATCCTGATCGCTACGGCGATCATCCTGATCCTGCCGAACCTGACCCGCCTGATCAGCTGATCGCCCAAGCGCGGCACGAGAGGAACCCATGCACCGACTGTTCCTGTTATTGATGATGGCGACCGGCACAGCGATTGGCGGCGAAATTGATCAGCCCGCCGCGCTGGCCGCGTTGCAACGCGCCGACAGTATCCTGATCGACGTTCGCACCGCGCAGGAGTACGCCGAAGGCGCTTTGCCTGGAGCAACGCGAATCGAGACCCAGGATCTCTCCGAGCGCATCGCCAGTGTCGCCCCCGACAAGGACGCCCCGATCGTTCTGTACTGCCGCAGTGGTCGTCGCTCGTCCGCCGCTCAGGATATCCTCCAGGACATGGGTTATCGCCAGGTCATCAATGCTGGCGCCTATCAGGACTTGCAAGCAGTCGTTCCACCGCGCTGAGCCGCGCGCTTTTGCTCATCGCCGTCAGCGTCATCTCCCTTCGCCTTTAGCGGGAACTAATGCGTAGCAGCGGCTACTGAAAAAGAAGCCGCTATTTTTGCGCCTGCCCGCAACTGCCCGGAGGACTCGGATTGATGAATTGGGACGTGCTGTTTAACGAAACCCTATGGATCAACACTGCCATAATCGCTGGCGTCACAATTGTCAGCTATCTAATCCTGCAGGCCATTCTGCGGATCATTACCAGCCGCCTGCGGGCAATGAGCCAACGCTCCAAAAGCGGCTTCGTCGCCATTGCGGCGGAAATGCTCAGCCGCACCAGCCATCTGTTACTGATTGCTCTCTCGTTACTGATCAGCCTCAAGATCGTCGAACTGCCGGATCGCTGGGAATCGGCGATGTCGCATGGCTGGTTCATCGCCCTCGCCTTCCAGCTCGCACTCTGGATGGACACCGCCGTCAGGCTGTGGATGGAAAGCCTAAGCCGCGACGGCAAGGCGCGAAACCCGGTCACTACCACCATCATCGGCATCATGATCCGCATTGTCATCTGGACCATGATGCTGCTCTCGATCCTGGCTAACCTCGGCGTCGACATTACGGCGATGGTCGCCAGCCTCGGCGTCGGCGGTATCGCCATCGCCCTGGCGGTCCAGACGCTGCTCAGCGACGTGTTCGCATCTCTGTCCATTGGCGTGGACAAACCCTTCGAGATTGGCGATTTCGTCGTGTTCGGCGATGTCGCCGGGACAATCGAGCACATCGGCCTTAGGACCACGCGCATCCGAGCATTGAGCGGCGAGCAGATCGTCACCGCCAACGCCGATCTGCTCACGCAGGTCCTGCACAACTACAAACGCATGAACACGCGGCGAATCGTGTTCAAGTTCGGCATTGCCTATCAGACGCCGTCGGACAAGGTTCGCGAGGTTTCAGCACTGGTTAAGCAGATCATCGAGAGCCTGGATAACGCCAAATTCGACCGGGCGCACTTCCTTGCCTTCGACAATAGCCAGCTCACGTTTGAGGTCGTCTATATCATGCAGGTGTCGGACTACAACGCGTACATGGACGCTCAGCAGGAGATCAACCTGCAATTACTCGACGGCATTCGAGAGATGGGCGTGCAGTTCGCCTTCCCGGTCCGCAAGGTCGAATTCACTGGCGGCAACCTGCCGGAAGTGAACGTAGCCGGTATTCCCAAGGAAAAACCCGCTGCCAACCAGGAAGCTCAGAGCGCTCAGCCAAACGGCTGACGACTGGCGGCGTCCGGCCAGAGTGGACGCCGCCGCAGCTCGCTTCAAGGCAGACGGATCTGTTTGTGGGTTTCAATCAACTGCTCCACGACGCCCGGGTCAGCCAGTGTCGAGATATCGCCCAAGGCGTCGTATTCGTCAGCGGCGATCTTGCGCAGAATGCGCCGCATGATCTTGCCCGAGCGCGTCTTCGGCAGCCCCGGCGCCCACTGAATCACGTCCGGCACGGCGATTGGCCCGATTTCCTTGCGCACCCACTGTTGCAATTCCTGACGCAGCTGATCGGAAGGCTCCTCCCCTGTCACCAGCGTCACATACACATATATTCCCTGCCCCTTGAGCGGATGCGGCACACCCACCGCAGCCGCTTCGGCCACTTTGCGATGCGCCACCAGGGCGCTTTCGATTTCGGCCGTCCCCATGCGATGGCCGGAAACGTTCAGCACGTCATCCACTCGGCCAGTGATCCAGTAATAACCATCCTCGTCGCGGCGCGCGCCGTCTCCGGTGAAATACATGCCGCGGAAAGTCTTGAAGTAGGTATCGACGAAGCGGTCATGGTCACGATAGATGCTGCGCATCTGCCCTGGCCAGGAATCGAGGATGACCAGATTGCCATCGGTGGCGCCTTCCAGCAGATTGCCGAGGTTATCCACCAGCCCCGGTACTATGCCGAAAAAAGGTCGCGTCGCAGAACCTGGCTTCAGTGCGGTCGCACCCGGCAGCGGGCTGATGAGAATGCCGCCAGTCTCGGTTTGCCACCAAGTATCGACGATTGGGCAACGTGACCGCCCCACCGTCTCGTAATACCAGTGCCAGGCTTCCGGGTTGATCGGCTCACCCACGGTCCCGAGCAACCGCAGACTCGAACCATCGGCACCCTCCATCGCCGCGCTGCCTTCGGCCATCATCGAGCGTATCGCCGTGGGCGCGGTATAGAGAATGTTGACCTTGTGCTTGTCGATGACCTGCGCGATCCGCGTCACGTCGGGATAGTTAGGCACACCTTCGAACATCAAGGTGGTCGCGCCATTGGCCAGCGGCCCGTAAATGATGTAGCTGTGTCCGGTGATCCAGCCCACGTCGGCGGTACACCAGTAGATCTCGCCGGGTCGATAGTCGAAGACCCTTTCGTGGGTCAGCGCGGCATAGAGCAGATAGCCGCCCGTGGTATGCATCACGCCTTTGGGTTTTCCGGTTGAACCGGAGGTATAAAGAATGAACAGCGGCTCCTCCGCACCCATCTCCTTGGGCGCGCAGACTTCACCCGCGACACGCATCAAATCCTCGTACCAGATGTCACGATGCTGATGCCATTTGATATTGCCGCCGGTACGCCGCACCACGATGATCTTTTGCACGCAGCGGGTTTTCGGGTTGGTCAGTGCCTCGTCGACGTTAGCCTTCAGCGGTATGGCCTTGCCGCCGCGCAGTCCTTCGTCGGCCGTTATCACGACCTTGGAATTGCCGTCGATGATTCGTCCGGCCAGCGCCTCCGGTGAAAAACCGCCGAACACGACCGAATGGATGGCGCCGATGCGTGCACAGGCCAGCATCGCCACGGCAACCTCTGGAATCATCGGCATATAGATGGTGACGACGTCCCCTCGGTGCACATCTTGCCCACGCAGGGCGTTGGCGAACTTGCTGACCTCCTGATGCAGCTCGCGGTAGGTGATCTTGCGCTGCTCCGAGGGATCATCACCTTCCCAGATGATCGCGACCTCATCGCCACGCGTTTCCAGATGGCGATCCAGACAGTTGGCCGAGACGTTCAAGGTGCCATCGGCAAACCACTTGATGTCGACGTGATGATCATCGAAGGATGTCTGCTTGACGCGTGTGAACGGTTTGATCCAGTCAATCCGCTCCGCCTGCTCGCGCCAGAAGCCGTCAGGGTTGACCACCGACTGTTGATACATGGCTTTGTAAGTGGCTTCGTCGGTCAGCGACCGCGCCGCAACGTCAGGATTTACGGGATACAGGGACTCAGCACTCATGGGTAAATACCTCACTCGTCGGTCTTGTTATCGTTTCGAATAACCCTGTCTCACAGGCGAACCATACGCATCAAACCAAGCGCCTGGACGACTTCACGTTCGAGCTACGCGGGGTCAAAGCGTTCCGCTGGCCGCAAGCCGTGGCAAAACGCCCTTGCGTAAAGCATAGACGGTTCGGCCAGGGCGTACTTCGCCGCTCTTCGCGGTCGTAGAAATGAGGGGCGAGCGCCCGCCAACACTGAGGTTCGATGGATGTCAGATCCAGCCAACATGCTCTTTCGTGTCGTTACACGCATCAACGAAAGCATCGCTTTGTATCCGGTCCTTATCCCTGCACTCTATGTCGTGGCAGCCGTTCTGGTATTGGCATTCGAATCGACCCACGCTGCTGCGACGCTACGCGACGAACTACCGCCAGGCCTGGTCGACGTCGACAACGGTCGCGAGATACTCGGCACGCTGAGCACCGGCATCGTATCCCTCACGGTCTTTAGTTTCTCGATGGTGATGGTCGTGCTAAATGGCGCGGCGGCCCGTCTGTCACCGCGCGTGCTGCCTGGATTGGTCAGCGATCGGCGGAATCAGGTGATCCTCGGGGTTTACCTGGGCAGCATCGTCTATTACCTGCTGCTGATCAGCAGCATCAACACGAACGACCCAGAAAGCGTTCCGGTGCTTGGCCTGCTGCTGGCGGTGCTGTTCGGCATATCCTGCATGGCCTTGTTCATCGTGTTCATCCGCTCAGTTTCCCAATCGATTCAAGTCGACTGGATACTCGGCCAGCTCTACAACGGCGCATTAAAGAATCTCGACAAGCGCAAGCGGCGCATCGCCCAGGTTGCCGAAATTCCCAATACAGACGATTGGTGGTGCCTACCCGCAGCCCACTCGGGTTACCTGCGCGAGGTAAACGAAAGGCGCCTGGGCAAATTGCTACGCCAACGCGGTTTGATTGCCATGATTCAAGTGGAGCCGGGCTTCTTTCTAATCGATGGCCATCCGCTGATCAAGTTCAGCGGGCCGCTGAGTGCCGAAGATGCGAGTGAAGCGTCGGATTGCTTCGACTTTCATGACAACGAATTCGCCAGCGCAAACGTCTCCTACGGTATGCGGCAGATCTCCGAGATCGCAGTCAAGGCAATAAGCCCGGCCATCAACGACCCCGGTACAGCAATGCGGGCAACCAACCTGATCGGCGTACTGTTGAAGCAACTCGGCGGCGTGCGGCCTTACGATGTGGGCTGTTTCGATGATGGCCAGCCACGCCTCTTCTATCCGCAAGTGGGCATGCGACGCCTACTACAAACCGTCGTAGGCCCTATACGCGTCTACGGCGGTCATGATCCACAGGTGCTGTTCGCGCTGCTGCAGTGTCTGAAAAATGCCCTGCACGGCAACCCGAGCGAAACGCAGCGAGAGGCTCTTCACGAAGAGATATGCGCATTGCGCGAGGAAGCCGACGCGAAACTGGAAAACCAGCAGGACCGCCATATGGTGAACGAGGCGCTCGAGCTTCTGGTTGATTCCAAGATCGGCCCTCTAACCGTAGCGCTTCTTCCCATCAGCCGGGGCAAAGCAATTAAGGCGCCAGCCTAACCTCCGATCACCAACAGATACGTCCGGATGCCGATGCGGTTCGCCCTTCAGATCGCAGCAGGAAGCGCCAACAAGCACGGTGCGAGGCGCCGCTTTCGCTCCGTCGTTGGCGCTCTGCTCGCCTGCTTTTTAATTTAATATGGCCACCTTTCGCCGTACCGGAGCCGTAATGACCGCCGCAGCCCTTTCCCCGACTCTTGAACTCGCGTGCGAGCTGATCAATCGTCCATCGGTGACCCCGCTGGACGAAGGCTGCCAGCAATTGATGAGCGAGCGGCTTGCCGCCTGCGGGTTCGCCATCGAGCCGATGCACATCGAGGACGTCGAAAACTTCTGGGCGATACGCGGCAACGAAGGGCCGGTCCTGTGTTTCGCCGGTCATACCGACGTGGTCCCCACCGGGCCGGTGCAGGCGTGGCGGAACCCACCGTTCACGGCGCGCATCGACGAGAGCGGCATGCTCCACGGCCGCGGCGCGGCGGACATGAAGGGCAGTCTGGCGTCGATGATCGTCGCGGTGGAGCGCTTCACCGCCGACCATCCCAACCATAAAGGTCAGATCGCGTTCCTGATCACCAGCGATGAAGAAGGCCCTGCGCACCACGGCACCAAGGCGGTCGTCGAGCGTCTGCGCGAACGCGGTCAACGCCTGGACTGGTGCATCGTCGGCGAACCGTCGAGCACCACGTTGGTGGGTGATGTAGTGAAGAATGGCCGCCGCGGCTCGCTCGGCGGCACCCTCACCGTACGGGGTCAGCAGGGTCACGTGGCTTATCCGCACCTGGCGAAGAATCCGATTCATCTGGCCGCGCCGGCGCTGGCCGAACTGGCTGCCGAGCATTGGGACGATGGCAACGCCTTCTTCCCGCCGACCAGTTTTCAGATTTCCAATCTCAATTCCGGTACCGGTGCGACCAACGTCATCCCCGGTACGCTGGAAGCGGTGTTCAACTTCCGCTTTTCCACCGAATCCACTGTCGAAGACTTGCAGCAACGCACCGCAGCAATCCTCGACAAGCACGGGCTGGACTGGAGCGTCGATTGGACGTTGTCGGGCCAGCCCTTCCTCACCGAGCCGGGCGAGCTGCTCGACGGCGTGGCAGCGGCGATCCGCAGCGTGACCGGTCGCGAAACGACGCCTTCCACCAGCGGCGGCACGTCGGATGGCCGATTCATCGCGACCTTGGGAACCCAAGTGGTCGAGCTTGGCCCGGTCAACGCAACGATTCATCAAGTGGACGAACATATCCTGGCCAGCGATCTCGACCTGCTGACCGATATCTACTACCAGACGCTGGTCAATCTGCTCGCATGCTGATCTGCCCCATCTGCCGCGCCGGGCTGATCGCAGTCGACAATGGCGTCGCCTGCCCGGCCAATCACCGTTTCGATCGTGCCCGTCAGGGTTATCTCAATCTGCTGCCGGTGCAGCACAAGAATAGCCGCGACCCCGGCGACAACCAGGCCATGGTCGAAGCGCGCAGGCGCTTTCTCGATGGCGGCCACTATGCGCCGCTGGCTGCACGTTTGGCGCAGCTGGCGGCCGAACGTGCGCCTGGTCGCTGGTTGGATATAGGCTGTGGCGAAGGCTATTACACCGCGCAGATCGCCCAGGCGTTGCCGAATGCCGAAGGCTATGCACTGGATATTTCCCGCGAGGCGGTCAAGCGTTCCTGCAAGCGTGCACCGCAGCTCGAATGGCTGGTGGCGAGCATGGCGCGGGTGCCGTTGGCAGACGCCAGCTGCGACTTGCTCGCCAGCGTATTCAGCCCGCTGGACTGGTCCGAAGCCCGGCGCCTGCTCGCACCCGGCGGCGGCCTGCTGCGCATGGGCCCTACCCGCGAGCACCTTTGGGAACTGCGCGGTCTGCTGTATGACGAAGTACGTGACTATGATGACGAAAAGCACTTGTCACTGATCCCAGAAGGCATGCACCTCGCCCACAGCGAAACGCTGACCTTCGAACTGCAGCTGGACAGTGCCGATGACCGTGCCGATCTACTGGCGATGACCCCGCACGGCTGGCGCGCCAGCGCCGAACGCCGCGCCACGGTGATCGAGGCGCCACTGCGTGTACGGGTTGCGATACGCTACGACTGGATTCAGCGCGACGCCTAGTGTTGCCATGCGCGCTAGGACCCGTCTTGCAGACGCCTCGTCGCAAGCGGGCCAGTACAGATACCGACCGACCACAGAATCAACTGAAACATCACCCAACAAGGCAGCCGCCCATGCGCCAACCGGACATCGAGATCTACCTCAGGGATGCCAGCCAGGACGCCGTCACCGACTGGCTCAACCTGGCCGTCGGGCCCTGTTCTGCGTGGCAACCCAAAGGTAAGACGTTCAAGTGCCGCGCTGGACAGGTCCCGATCACCTGGCTGCCGAAGGCGGTCGGTAAATGGCATAGCCTGTTGCTCGAAAGCGACGCAACACCCTGGGAAGACGATGTCGCCTGCGCGCGTGCCGCATATCAGGCGCTGGGCGTAGAAATTCGCTGCGCACCCGGCGGCTGGCAGGAAGAAGAATCAATGGAAGATGCTGATCGCTGGATCAGCATCAGCGAACGCGGCGAAGAGGAAATCGTCTGGCGTACGGATTGATGGGGCCTCTGAACGGGTCCTTGGTGGCTTGTTCTGTTGGAAGCGCACATCCGTAGGGGGCCGATCATTCGGCCGACGACCAGACCATGGACGCCGCCGAGGTGGGCTGAAGCGGGGCGCCGCCCGGCCCACCCTACAGAACTATAGAGACGTCAAAGCTTCGCCCGGAGGGCCGGCCTCCCACAAAAGCAGCCAGACTGGCGACTCCGTAGGGCCGAATTAATTCGGCCGGAACCAGACCATGGTCGCCACCGCGTGGTGGGCTGAAGCCACCCTACAGAACTATAAAGACGTCATAGAAAACAAACCCCGCTGAATAGCGGGGTTTGTCATCAATGTAGGCCCATCGAGCGACGGGCCGCTTCATTGCCGCAGCAGGAATCAGAACCCTGCCACGTCCTCGGCCTGCAGGCCCTTCTGGCCCTGGATAACCGAGAATTCCACCTGCTGACCTTCGGCCAGAGAGCGGTGGCCTTCGCCACGAATCGCCTGATAGTGAACAAACACATCCGCACCACTACCACGCTGGATGAATCCATAACCCTTGGCATCGTTGAACCACTTAACGGTTCCGGTCTCGCGCTCAGCCATCCTAACTTTCTCCAACTCGATTCTTGTTATTCCCCACCGTGGGGATGGAACGATCCGGCCCGACTTGCAGCAAACCGTCCGCCCGACAATCTACCGGAACAGACATGACAGGTGCGTTTCCAGGCCGCTCGCCGGCTGAGTATAAACAGGAAACTCCCGGCTTCGGTTCTTTGCAGCCGCTCAAAGCGTCCATCAGCCGGTCTTGCGCCTGCGCCACAACCAAGCCAGCAACACGCCCAGCGTCAGTAACAGCGGTATTAGCGCGATATTGACGAACTTCAGCGTACGGCCCAGCGCCTCGATGTCAGCGTTGAGCTGGTAGCGCACCTCGCGTAACTCCTTGCGGATACCCAGCTTTTCCTGCATGAAGTTCTGCAATGCCGCCTCTTGTTCGGTGGTCAGTTCCAGCGCCTGTTCCGGGTCCGGGCTCTGCAGCTCAGCCAGCTTCGCTTCCGTCGCGGCCAGGCGCTGCTGCAGAACGTCTTCCGTCTCGCGGAAACGGTTTTCCGCCTGGCGTTGCAACTCTTCGACCACGACGAAGGGCCGGGCGAAGCGCCCACGTGAGCGAATACTGATCAGTGCATCGGTACCGGCGAGATTGTCCAGCGCGTTGACCACGAAGGTGCCGTTGTCGGCCCAGGGCTGCGGCAGCCGCTGGCCAAAGAAATCCTGTACCTGTACCCACATACGGTCGGCTAGCAGATCGGTATCCGCCACGGCGATGACATTGATGTGAGCCGCTTCCTTAAGGCCGTCCATGCGCCCTTCGATCCCGTCCGGGTAGGCCGATTGCGCAGGCCCCTGAATGCGCGCAGCCAGGGTGTAGCGCTCGCCGGTCGGCTGCAGCTCACGCAGTAGCACTTCCGGATTGTCCAGGGTGGCGAAGCGCGCCGCCTCGAACGGCATGGCATAGCTTGAGCTCTGGATCAGCGGCGTGAAGCGGGTCGTTGCACTCTCCAGCGGCTCGAGGAAACCAGCCGTGGCCACCGTCAGGCTTTCCAGCGAGGCGGTGGTGACATCCTCGGTATCCATGGTGCCTTGAGGTAGGTTCAACCAGCCGGGATGGCGGACCGATCGACGCTCGGCGCCAACGCCGACGGACATCGCATAGGACGCATCCGCCACCACCTGATCGGCAGCCATGCGCACGCCCCAGGCTTCGAACAGCGGCTCCAGATCGGACGCCTTGTTCTCGCCGAACTCGCCCGGGCCGATGCCCATGCCAGGATCGGCTTCGCTGTATGGGTCGACGAACACCAGCAGTTTGCCGCCACGCATGACGAACTGGTCGATGGCGTAGAGCGTCTGTTCCGGTAGCTCCTTGGGGTGCACCAGCATCAGCACCGACACGCTGGCCGGGATCATATCGACGTCGCGCTTGAGGCTCTCGATATGGAACACCTGGCGGATGTTCTCCAGCACCATCCAAGGCTGCGTCGCCTGCTGGGTGCGCATATCGAAACCGCCATTGATCTGTAACCCGGACAGCACGCCCACGACGGGCATCTGCGGCGCCGCAAGCGTTTGCACCAGCCGGCTGATCTCGTATTCCAGAAACTCCTCCTGATCCAGCGGGAAGAACGGAATGCCCTGCGTCTGGCCTTCAGCGTTGGTCCCGGCCAGGCCGAAGTAGATCGTGTCGCCACTCTGGTTCAACGGCACCGCCTGCAGGCCCAGCTCGGCGGCGCGATCTTCCTCTTCCGAGAACGGCTGCGGGTCGATCACGTGCAGCTTGATCTTGCCTCCCGCCTCGCGCTCGTAGGCGCGCAGCATTTCCTCGACACGCCGGGCATAGTTACGCAGCGCTACTAGGTCTTTCACCGCATGGTCGGAATAGAAAAAATGAAGCTCGATGGGCTCCTTGAGTTCATCGAGGATGGTCTCGGTGCCTTCGGAAATGGTGTAGAGCTTCTGCTCGGTCAGGTCCAGTCGAGCACCGGTGAACAGCAGACCGGAGAACATGTTGAACGCCAAGAACGCCAGCGCGATCAGCAGCAGTCCGGCACCCGAATAAATCACTCGTTTCATGTGGGCTCCCTTATGCCGCTTTTTTTAGATCGACGACCACGGCAGTAGCCGCCAGCCAGGCGATGATCAGCGTCACGAAATACAGCAAATCACGCAGATCGATCACGCCCTTGCTGAGCGAGTCGAAACGAATCAGGAAACTCAGCGAAGCCACTGCATCCACCAGCCACTGCGGTGCCCAGGCGAAAGCGTCGAGCACCATCGGCAAGCCGCTGACGATGAACAGAAAGCACACGCTGACTGCCAGGATGAAGGCGATCACCTGGTTCTTCGCCAGTGCCGACATGCACGAACCTATCGCAAGGAACGCACCCGCCAGCAACCAGCTGCCGAAATAGCCGGCGGCTATCGCGCCGTTGTCCGGCTCGCCGAGATAGTTGACGGTGATGACCATCGGAAAGGTCAGCAGCAGCGCCATTCCGGCAAACACCCAGGCGGCGAGAAACTTGCCGGTGACTGCCTCGAACAGGCTGATCGGTAGCGTCATCAACAGTTCGATGGAGCCGGATTTACGCTCCTCCGCCCATAAGCGCATCGCGATGGCGGGGATAAGGAACAGGTACAGCCAGGTATGGAAGCCGAAGAATGGCACCAGATCCGCCTGGCCCCGTTCGTAGAAGCCACCCAGATAAAAGGTGAACACCCCGGACAGTACCAGGAAAATCAGAATGAACACATAGGCGAGCGGCGTGGCGAAATAGCTGCCCAGCTCGCGCTTGAAGATCACCGGCAACTGGCTCATAGCGCCTCCCCGCGGGTCAATGTACGGAACACCTCGTCCAGCCGACCACGCTCCACGTTCAGCTCCTTCACCGGCCAACCCTGCTGGCCGATCAACGCATTGATCTGCGGGAAGATCACCTCGCCCGGCTTGGCCAGCACCGTGACGCTGTGTTCCGGCTCGTTGTGCTCGACCCCCGCCACGCCCGGCATGGCTGCCAATGCAATCTCATCCAGCGGACCGTCGCTGACCAGCGTCACCGCCTGGTGATATTTCGAACGGCTCTCCAGCTCGAGTGGTGTGCCATCGGCCACCAAGCGACCGCTGGCGATCACCACCGCCCGGGTACATACCGCGGTGACCTCTTCAAGGATATGGGTCGAAATGATCACGATCTTGTCCTGCGCCAGCCCCTGAATCAGCTCGCGCACCTGATGCTTCTGGTTCGGGTCAAGGCCATCGGTGGGCTCGTCGAGGATCAGCACGCGCGGATCGTGCAGAATCGCCTGCGCCAGCCCGACGCGCCGCTTGAAGCCCTTGGACAGCGTCTCGATCGTCTGGCCGAGCACCGCCTCTAACTCCACTTGCCCCGCCGCGGTATCGACCCGTACACGCTTGTCCGCGCCGCGATAGCCGCGCACCTCAGCGATGAATTCGAGAAAGCCGCGTACCGTCATGTCGCCATAACAAGGCGCGCCTTCCGGCAGATAACCGATCTGCCGCTGGGCCTGCAGCGTCTGGGTCTGGATGTCGCAACCGAAGATGCTGGCGGTGCCGGACGTCGGCGCGAGAAAACCGGTGAGCATCTTCATTGTGGTGGACTTGCCGGCACCATTAGGGCCGAGAAAACCCAGCACCTCACCAGGCTGGACGCTGAACGACAGCGCATCGACCGCCGTGTGCTGGGCAAATCGTTTGGTCAGACTCTTTAACTCGATCATTGGCCTCTCATCCGTGGATCAAGGCCGGCGCCACGCATGCACCACGCACCCGGCCTGCAAAAATGCCGGCGGAACTATATGAAGATGGACGCGGCGAATGCAACGGACAAAGCGGTTGGGAGATCTACCGGAGATTGCATCGTTCGCTTCGCCCACTAGACTTTCGCAAAGCTATGCTTCTGCTCGCTTCTTAATCGTTAAACATCATGGCTATTTCAGTCCCAGCGTCATCTGGCATCGACGCTACTGGCAGTGCACTTTTTTACGGTTCCGCGCTGAATCGTTAAATTGCTCGATGCCGGCACTAAGAATGTCTAACAATTCATCAAGCGTTAGATACACCTATCAAATTCCGGCGATAAGCAAATCAAGAGCAGCAATGATTTCATCGCGTTGCGCGGAGAGTTCCGCAACTTGGGTGCCAAGTTGCTTCTTGGCGATACCGGCCAGTTGCGGAGTTACCATCATGTACTGCCTGCCTTCAATTTCAAAGGTTGGCGTGAGGGTCGTGAGGGTTTTCCCTTTCATGGCAGGAGCCGTGTAGAGAGGCACCACAACTCGCGTACCCAGCTCGGCGATCAAATCGCTTTGCACATCGAGCAGGAAGGGTACGGCAGCTTTGGTGGCTGAGTTTGTGTTCTTGTAAACGGCAAACTCAGGCATCAGAAGCTCCGCAGCTCATCGCTGAACACACCCTGGGCTTCCACGTATTCGTTATAGGCATCGATGGCTTTGCTGTTCTCTGCCAGCCATTGCTCACGCTGTTTCTTCTTCAGGGCTCGACCAGAGCCTGTTCCATGTCGCGGAGAGGTTGATATTCAAGTCTCTGGCTTTATGGAGTAAGTCACCGTTAACGCCGAGGTTAACAGCCCGCTTGGGGGCATGAGGGTCATAAGCTGCGAGCATGGTCCTCACTCCTTTGCTATGCATGCGCAGATGTTATGCGCGTCCCGGCGTTCCATCAAAGGCGCATCCGACAACAGACGCAACCGTTCGCTTCGCTCATTGGGGGGGGCAAAAGCCGCCCCTTTCGGCGACCCGTCTCAGCTCTTGCCCTCCACATGCCGACCGAAGTTGTCCAGAATGGCCTGCCAACCCTGGCGCTGGAGTTCGGGTGGGTTTTCGGTCTCCGCGTCGAAGCTGACGGTCACGAGAACGCCGTCGGGGCGCTCGGCAAACTCGATCTCGGCCTCACGGCCATCGCCCATCCGGTATTCGATGAGCTTCTTCGGTACGACGCGGGTGTAGGTGCCTTCGAAGTCGAACCCCAGGCTGCCGTCCTTCGCTTCCATGCGCGACATGAACGTGCCGTTTTCGCGCAGATCGACGGTGCTCCTGGTCGTGTGCCAGTCATCCTGAGCCGCATTCCATTGCTTGATGTCCTCGGGATTGTTGTAGGCATCCCAGACTTTTCCGAGATCGGCCTTTACGTGAGTCTCTACGGTGATTTTCACGATGTTCTCCTTTGGATTGCAGTTGCCCTGTCCTGTAGTCGAACGGGGAAGTGGAAATTCGACACGGTAGTTGTTACGGCGGATATGCAATCCTCGAAAACGGTAGCGAACGGCAGGTGACCTGCCCGCTTCTCATTCCGCACGTTAAGGAATCATCGATGGCATTCGTGGCAAGCCTTATCGCAACACTGTTCCTGGCGGGTTATTTGCGTGGGCGCCGTGTTAAAGCACTGGTGGCCATTGCCGGCGCCGGCCTGGTTTTGCCGGTGTTGGTGGCGTTCACATCCTTTGTTTATCCGGCGGACCCGGAAGCACGCATGTGGGCAGCGATTGCCATTCCTGTCTCATACCTGTGGGGGTTGGCCGCCGCGGGTCTGGGCTATGGTGTAGCGGTGCTGGCGCTGAAAGGCCGGCGCGATATCTGATACCCCGAGGCGTGTACCCGACCTGAGCCTGCAAAAGGAGTCCCCATGCGCAGAGATGAGATCAAGGCGATATTCGATCAACAGGCTTCGAGCTATGACGAGCGCTGGGCCAAGACGGCGTCTATTCGCGAGGCCTTGCACTTCCTCCTCGAAGCGGTGTTTGCCGAGCTTCCGACCAATGCACGGCTGCTGTGTATCGGTGCGGGTACGGGTGAGGAGATCGCCTATCTCGCACAGCGCTTTCCGCAGTGGACCTTCACGGCGGTGGAGCCGTCCGCTGCCATGCTGGAAGTGTGCCGCGACAAGGCGATGAAGGGAGGCTTTGCATCGCGCTGCGAGTTTCACGAAGGTTATCTGGAATCACTGCCAGGGCAGGCGCCGTTCGATGCGGCGACCTGCTTCCTGGTTTCCCAGTTCATCCTGGAGCCGGAGGCTCGCACCGCATTTTTCCGGGCCATCGCGACGAGGCTTGGCCCGGGGGCGATATTGGCGAGTTCCGATCTGGCAGCGGATGTGGATTCGACCGCGTACGACGCCCTCCTCCATACCTGGATGAACATGATGCGGGCGGCGGATATCCCCGCCGCGGGCGTCGAGCAGATGCGTGCGGCCTATGCCAAGGACGTTGCGATTCTTCCTCCCGAGCGAATAGCTGCGATCATTGAGGCCGGCGGCTTCGGTGCGCCCGTTCCCTTCTACCAGGCCGGGTTGATCCATGCCTGGTTCGCGAGGCGCGCATCAGGCGAGGCGCTATGAGCCGGTCATGGGCCCTGCCCTTCCTGATCGCAGCGCTTGCAGGCGCGGCGATCTGGGCGTTGTCGCCCTTGATCACCGGCCAGACTGAACCCTGGGACGCAGGCCTGTACTACAGCGGCGCGCTGCTGGCAGCAGGATTGCTCTCGGGCGTCACGGTGCCGAAGCCGCTCTGGGCGCACTACCTGGGTGGCCTAGTCGGGCAGGCGCTGTACCTGCTGCTGTTCCTACCGCCCAGCCCCTTGATGGCGGTAGGCCTGGTGTTCCTGCTGGTGTGGTCACTGCTGTTGCTGGTCGGTGCCGGTGCCGGCTCCCGCAGTTGGACGCGCTGAAGGCATACGCCGTGCCGCTGCTCGTATAGCCAACACGCATCGTGCGAAGCTGAACTAGTGTTTCAAGACCGACAATACGACTCGCGCAACGGAGGATAAGCAATGGCTCCAGCCGATCTGGCCAGCATCTATCGACAGTACATCGCCTGTCTAAATGCCAGGGATTGGTCGAACCTGGGACACTTCGTGCACGACGAGGTGAGTCATAACGGCAAGCGGATCGGCCTGGCCGGTTATCGCCAAATGCTGGAGAACGACTACGCCAGCATTCCCGATCTGCACTTCAACATCGAATTGCTGGTTGCCGAGCCGCCTTATGTCGCGAGCCGGCTGCAATTCGACTGCTCGCCAAAAGCCCGGTTTCTGGAGCTGAACGTCTACGGGCGGAAGGTTTCGTTCGCGGAGAACGTCTTCTATGCGTTCAAGGACGGGCGGATCTTCGAGGTCCGCTCCGTCATCGACAAGGCGGCCATCGAGGCGCAGCTGTCGACTCGGTCCGAGGGCACCTGATACTTCGCTCGCGCACCTCGGTTCGAGTCGGCAGGAAGGAATATCTGCGCTGGAAAACGCTTCGCGGTTTTCCACCCTACGCACACATCGAGCATCAATTTTTTTGTCCACTGCCTGCGCTTGCGGCACACTTGCCGCCTTCGAGGGCCCTGCCCCTTTTTAGCCGAATATTCGTATGACCCGCTCCCCTATCCGTCGTCTGCTCTTCTCCATCGTGCGCCGTGTGCTGTATTTCTGGGTGCGCTCGGAAACCATCAACCAGTCAGCCTTCAACCTCAAGCTGGACCGCAGCAGGCCGGTGTTCTATGTGTTGCAACGCGCCTCGCTGAGCGATCTGGCGGTGCTCGATCAAGAGTGCGGCAAGGCCGGTTTGCCACGTCCGGTGGCGGAGGTCGCTGTGGGTAGCCATATCGAGCCAACGGCGTTCATCTTTCTCAATCCCGCCGCGAGCTGGTTCGGTCGACGCACACGGATCGCGCCTCCGGCACCGCTGGTGCGGCTGGTCGGCGCACTGGAGCAGAATGCCGTGGATAACGCGCAAATCGTCCCGGTGAGCGTGTTCTGGGGCCAGTCCCCGGATCGCGAAACCAGCCCCTGGAAGCTGCTGTTCGCCGACAGCTGGGCGGTGACCGGCCGACTGCGCAAGCTGCTGAGTATCCTGATACTCGGGCGCAAGACGCGTGTGCAGTTCTCCACGCCGATCCAGCTCGACGAGTTGGTGGCGATGAACAAGGGTCACGAATGTACGCTGCGCATGGTTCATCGCATGCTACGGGTGCACTTCCGGCAGCAGAAGACCTCAGTGATCGGTCCAGACCTTTCGCACCGGCGCAATCTGGTCAAAGGGCTGGTACACGCGCCGGCGGTGCGTCAGGCGATCCGCGACGAAGCCGAGCGCGAGAATATTTCCGTGGAGAAGGCCGAGGCCAAAGCGCTGCGCTACGGCAACGAGATCGCCTCGGACTATGCCTATACGGCGGTGCGCTTTCTCGAGGTGGTGCTGTCCTGGTTCTGGAACAAGATTTACGACGGCATCCGGGTCAATCACATCGAGCCGCTGCAGGAGGCGGTGCGCGGGCATGAGGTGATCTACGTGCCGTGCCACCGCAGCCATATCGACTATCTGCTGCTGTCCTATCTGCTGTTCCGCAACGGGCTGACGCCGCCGCACATCGCGGCTGGCATCAACCTCAACATGCCGGTGGTCGGCGGGCTGCTGCGCCGCGGCGGCGCCTTCTTCATGCGCCGCTCGTTCAAGGGCAACCCGCTGTACACCTCGGTGTTCAACGAATACTTGCACACGCTGTTCAGCCGGGGCTTTCCGGTGGAGTACTTCGTCGAAGGCGGCCGCTCGCGCACCGGGCGCATGCTGCAGCCAAAAACCGGCATGCTGGCGATCACCCTGCGCAGTTACCTGCGTTCGCCGCGGCTGCCGATCCTCTTCGTGCCGGTGTACATCGGCTACGAACGCGTGCTGGAGGGGCGTACCTACCTGGGCGAACTGCGCGGCGCGCAGAAGAAGAAGGAGTCGATTTTCGATATCTTCAAGGTCATCGGCGCGCTCAAGCAGCGCTTCGGCCAAGTCTGGGTAAATTTCGGCGAACCGCTCAAGCTCAACGCATTCCTGGACAAGGAGCAGCCCGGCTGGCGCCAGCAAAACCTGGCGCCGGATTACCGCCCGGAATGGCTCAGCGGCACGACCAATCGCCTCGCCGAGCGCATCGCCCAGCGACTCAACGAAGCGGCGGCGGTCAATCCGGTCAATCTGGTGGCGCTGGCGATGCTGTCCACCAGCCGTCAGGCGCTGGATCAGCGTTCGTTGGCGCGCATCCTCGATCTCTATCAGCGCCTGTTGCGCGCAGTGCCCTATTCGCCTCATACAACGCTACCGGACGGCAATGGCGAGGTACTGATCGACTATGTGAAGGACCTTGGCCTGCTTGCCGAACAGAAGGACGCGCTGGGCAACATCCTCTATCTCGACGAGCAGAACGCCGTCCTGATGACCTATTACCGTAACAACGTAATGCACATCTTCGCCCTGCCGGCGCTACTGGCGAGCTTCTTCCAGAGCAGTTCGCGGATCAGCCGCGCGCAGATCCTGCGCTTTACCCAGGCGTTGTATCCGTACCTGCGCGCGGAGCTGTTCATACGCTGGGAGCCGGAAGAGCTGGAGGCAGTGGTCGACCACTGGCTGGCGGCCTTCGTCGACCAGGGCCTGCTCAAGCTCGATGGCGAAACCTATGTGCGCCCGGCACCGAGTTCGCGTCAGTTCGTGCTGCTGACGCTACTGGCGCGGGTCATCGTGCAGACATTACAGCGCTTCTATATGGCAATTTCCCTGCTGCTCAACAGCGGTCAACACAGCCTCACCGCCGAAGAGTTGGAAACGCTCTGCACGGTGATGGCCCAGCGCCTGTCGATCCTGCATGGCCTGAACGCACCGGAATTCTTCGACAAGAGCCTGTTTCGCCATTTCATCAAGAGTCTTCAGGAGCAGGACGTGCTGCGACTGGACGCGGCCGGCAAACTCGCTTACCACGACAAACTCGGCGAGTTGGCCGAAGGCGTGGCCAAACGCGTGCTGCCCGCCGAGATTCGTCTTTCGATCCGTCAGGTGGCGCTGGAGCGGCATGAGGAAGACGTTGCGATCGATCAGCAGGGCTAAAAGCACCTCGCGTCGGAACCCGGCAGATGGCAACCAGCACGGTCGAAGATCGACGCAGATGACAAAACCTGTACATCCATACAGATAAAGATTGCCTGAAGTCGCTCCGCTGCTCATGCTATCTCCATAGTGGAAATGGATAGATGACGGCGATGCGGCTGTTTCTCTGCGAAAAACCCTCCCAGGCCAAGGACATCGCCAAGGTCCTCGGCGCCAATCGACGTGGCGACGGCTGCTGGTTCGGCCCCGGCCTGACGGTGACTTGGTGCATCGGCCATCTGCTGGAAACCGCCCCGCCGGATGCCTATGACGCCCGCTACAAGCGCTGGGTGCTGGGCGATCTGCCGATCATTCCCGAGCGCTGGAAGATGCAGGTCAAGCCGAAAACTGCCAGCCAGTTCAAGGCGGTCAAGCGTCTGCTGGGTGAAGCCAAAGAACTGGTGATCGCCACCGACGCGGACCGCGAAGGCGAGATGATCGCCCGCGAGCTGGTGGAACACTGCCGTTATCGCGGCCCCATCCAGCGGCTCTGGCTGTCGGCGCTGGACGACGCCTCGATCCGCAAGGCGCTGGCCGCGCTCAAGCCCGGCTCCCAGACCTTCAGCCTCTACCACTCGGCACTGGGCCGCTCGCGCGCCGACTGGCTGATCGGGATGAACATGAGCCGGCTGTTCACCCTGCTCGGGCGTCAGTCCGGCTACCAAGGCGTGCTGCCGGTGGGCCGGGTGCAGACGCCGACGCTGCGCCTGGTGGTGGATCGCGACCGCAGCATCGCCGACTTCGTGCCGGTGCCTTACTGGGCCATCGAGGTTGCGTTGCAGGCTGACGGCATGCCCTTCACTGCGCAATGGCGCGCTGCTGAAGAACGCTGCGATGAACAGGGGCGTTGCCTCGACCCGGAATACGCCCGGCAAGCGGCGGCAGCCATCGGCGGTGCAGCCCAGGCACAGGTAGTGAAGCTGCGCACCGAACGCATGCGCGAAGCGCCTCCCCTGCCCTTCGACCTCGGCACCCTGCAGGAAGTCTGCTCGAAGAAACTCGGCCTCGGCGCCCAGGAAACCCTGGATATCGCGCAGGCACTCTACGAGACGCACAAGCTGATCACCTATCCGCGCAGCGATTGCGGCTACCTGCCACTGAGCCAGCACAGCGAGGCGCCGGCGATCATCGCCGCCCTTGGCCGCAGCGACCCGGCGTTGTCCGAATTGCTCACACATGTGCAGCCGCAACGCCGCTCGCGCGCCTGGAACGACGCCAAGGTCAGTGCCCACCACGGCATCATCCCCACCGCCGCTACCGATCTGTCACGCCTGATGGGCAAGCAACGCTCGGTCTATACGCTGATTCGCGCCCGCTACCTGGCGCAATTCCTGCCGAATCACGAATACGACCGCACCCAGGCGGATTTCGACTGCGCCGGTCAGGCGCTGCGGGCGGTGGGCAAGGTTATCGTCGAACCCGGCTGGCGGCGCGCGTTGCCCGAAGCCCTGACACCGGCCAAGAGTCGTGAACCAACACCAGCCCAGGCACTGCCGACATTGAGCGAGGGCCAGCACTGCAAGGTCCTGGGTGTAAACCTCAAGGACCTCTGGACCCAGCCGCCCAAACCCTTCACCGAAGGCGACCTGATCAAGGCGATGAAGAATGTCGCCAAGCTGGTGGACGACCCACGCCTGAAGCAGAAGCTCAAGGACACCACCGGCATCGGCACCGAAGCGACGCGGGCCGGCATCATTCAAGGGCTGCTGGACCGCGGCTATCTGATCAAGCAAGGCAAAGCGCTGTCGGCCAGCCCGGCGGCCTTCAGCCTGATCGACGCCGTACCGCGGGCGATTGCCGACCCCGGCACCACGGCGATCTGGGAACAGGCGCTGGATATGGTGCAGAGCGGCGAGATGAGTCTGGAGGAATTCGTAGCCAAGCAGTCGGCGTGGATGCGCAAGCAGGTGGAACGCTGCCGCGAGCTGCGCCTGACCATCAGCGGCCCAGCGAACCCGCCCGGCAAAGGCGCGCCCTGGAAGAAAAAGCGCAAGGCGGCGCCGCGCAAGAGTGCCAGCGGCCCCAAGCGAACGGCTCGTAAAAGCACCGCTCCCGCCTGACTGTAGGGTGCGCTTCGCGCACCGCATAAACCGAAGTTCGGCGGTACGCAAAGCGCACCCCACGCTCAACTACCGCCGGTGATACGCCTCACGCCAGGCCCGATACTGCTCATCCTGCCAGACGCGCTCATGCAGGCGCGCCATGCCTTCGGGATCGTTGAGCAGTCGCCAGCGCGTCGCTTCGGCAGCCCCCTTGGGTCCGGTGGCGAGAATTTCACCCAGGCGCTGCTCGCGCAGGGTTTCCGCGGCCGGCACCACCTTGGCGTGCCGCGCGCGCGCCATGGCGCAGACCAGCGCGTTGTACGAGGGATCCACCGTGGCGGCGATGAACCCCTGCTGTAGCGCGTTGGTCTGGTTCTGCTGGTTGTAGCGGTCCGTGGCGGCCAGTTCCGCGGGCGGGTTGAATTCCTCGGGAATCAGGAACAGTTTGCGCCGGAACGCCGCCAAGCCGGGTCCCGTGCGGCTGGTGAGCACCGAGACCGGTGCCGAGAGGATCAGCGACACCACGATAGGCGCCAGCCACCAGAGGAATGCCGGATCGAGCCAGGCCACCAGCGCCGTCCAGAGCACGCCCAGCAACATCTGCGAACCATGCCGGCGCAGCGCTTCGCCCCAGGGCGTGGCGTTGTCGGCGCGTTGCGGCGACTTCCACTGCACCGACCAACCAAGGAACGCCGCCGTGACGAACACGGTGTGGAACAGCATGCGCACCGGCGCCAGCAGCATCGAGAACAGGGTTTCAAGGATCATCGACAGCAACAGACGGATTCCTCCGCCATATTCCTTCGAACCCTGAATCCAGATCAGCACCACGCTGAGCATCTTGGGCAGGAACAGCAGCGTCAGCGTCGCGGAGAACAGCGCAATCGCCTCCCGCGGGTGCCACTGCGGCCACAACGGATACAGCTGGTTGGGCTGCAGGAAATACTCCGGAACCATCAGCGTATGGATCGCCAACAACCCGGTGGACAGCGCCAGGAAGGTGAACCACAGCGGCGCCGACAGGTAGGACATCACGCCGGTGAGGAACACGAAACGGTGCACCGTGTGCATGCCCTTGACCAGGAACAGCCGGAAGTTCATCAGGTTGCCGTGGCACCAGCGGCGGTCGCGCTTGAGCTCGTCGAGCAGGTTCGGCGGCAACTCTTCGTAGCTGCCGGGCAGGTCGTAGGCGATCCACACGCCCCAGCCGGCGCGGCGCATCAGGGCCGCCTCGACGAAGTCGTGGGAAAGGATGTCGCCGGCGAAGGAACCCTTGCCCGGCAACGGCGCCAGCGCGCAGTGCTCGATAAAGGGTTTGACCCGGATGATCGCGTTATGGCCCCAGTAGTGCGACTCGCCCAGCTGCCAGAAATTCAGCCCCGCGGTGAACAGCGGCCCATAGACCCGCGTGGCGAACTGCTGCATGCGCGCGTAGAGCGTATCCATGCCGGAGGCTTTCGGCCCGGTCTGGATGATGCCGGCGCCAGGGTTGACCTCCATCAGCCGCACTAACGACGTCAGGCAGCCGCCGCTCATCACGCTGTCGGCGTCCAGCACCACCATGTAGCGGTAACTGCTGCCCCAGCGCCGGCAGAAGTCGTCGATGTTGCCGCTCTTGCGCTTCACTCGGCGGCGACGGCGGCGATAGAAGATATGGCCGAAACCGTCGACCTCGCGGCACAGCTCCAGCCAGGCCTTCTGCTCGGCCACGCAGGTGTCGGGGTCGTTGCTGTCGCTGAGCACGAAGATGTCGAAGTGCTCGATCTCACCCGTGGCCAGCAGCGATTCGTAGGTCGCTCGCAGTCCGGCGAACACCCGCGGCACGTCCTCGTTGGCGATGGGCATTACCAGTGCCGTGCGCGCCTCGGCCGGAATCGGTTCGTTGCCCGTGCTGGTGGCGGAAATGTTGTAGCGGTCGCGTCCCTTGAGCAATTGGAAGAAGCCCATCAACGCCGTCCAGAAGCCCACCGACACCCAGCAGAACAGCAGAGCGAACAGCAACAGGATGCTGGTCTGCACCACGTAAGGTAGGATCTGCCGCGCCGACTCCTGCAACGGTTGGTGATAGACCACCTGCAGATCGACCAGCGCCCAGCCTTGATATGGCAGCACGGCCTTCATGTGCCAGGTGGCGATGGCCGTCTGCGCCAGCATCAGGATCAGCAGCGCGGCACGCCGGTAAGCGGCAACCCGGCGCCAGCCCGACCTGTCGATGGGCTGCGGCGCGTCGGGCTGCTCCACCGTGCGGTTCTTCTTGAACAGCAGGCGCCACCAGCTCAGGCGCAGCACGCTGGTATGCCAGGGCTCCGGCACCATCCGCGTGCGCACGATCGGCGGCGTCGACTGGATGCAGGTGCGGCCCTGATGATCCGCGGTCAGCACCCCGCCACGCTCGAAAAGGTCACCCCAGGCAAGCTTCAGCCGCGCCGCAGCCGAGCCGAGCGGATCGCTCGGCGATTCATTCCCGTCGGACGTGCCCTGTGCCAATGCCCGATGCACATCGGCCAGCTCGCCTCCTTGCCGATCCACCTGCTCGCCCAGCGCCTGGCGTTGCTCGGCATCGAGGGGAAGCTCGGCGAGATAACGCTGGGCGAGCGATTGTTGCGCGTGTTCAGTCATGGACGGGTATCTGATAGCTCCAGGTTTCGGACAGCGTGGTCTCGCCATCCACCAGCGCCGCGCGCAATTCCACCGGACGCGCCGGGTCCTTGACCCGCAGCCGCAGCGTCAGCCGCCAGCCCTTGGTGACCGGGTTATGGCGCAGGTTGTTCTCCACCAGCTCGACATTGTCATCGACGCTGACCTGGGTGCTGACCGGCGCGTCGGCCGGCAACTCGGCCAGGTTCGGCCCGACGAAGTCGACGATCAATGCGGTGCTGCCATCGGGTTGGCGAATCAGGTTGGACTGCTTCACATCGCCGGCCGACAGGCGCGTCTGCTTGACCCAGGCGAGCTCGGGATCATGCAACTCGGGTTCGTCCATAGTGAAGTGCAGGCGATATCCGATCTCGATCGCTTCGCCCGGCGCTGGCGTCTTTTCCGGCACCCAGAAGGCAACGATGTTGTCGTTGGTTTCATCCGGCGTGGGAATCTCGATCAGTTCGACGTGGCCCTTGCCCCAGTCGCCAACCGGCTCGATCCAGCCGCTGGGCCGCAGTTCGTAGCGATCGTCCAGATCTTCGTAACGACCGAAATCGCGGGTACGCTGCAGCAAGCCGAAGCCTCTCGGGTTCTCCACGTTGTAGCTGCTGATGGCCAGGCGCTTGGGGTTGTTTAGCGGACGCCAGATCCACTCGCCGTTGCCGGCATGGATCGCCAGGCCTTCAGAATCGTGCAACTGTGGCCGGTAGTTGAGCTGCTCGCTGGGCTGATTGGCGCCGAACAGGTACATGCTGGTGAGCGGTGCGATGCCGAGCTTTTCCACCGGCGCACGCAGGAAGACCTTGGACTGCACATCCACGATGCTGTCCTTGCCCGGCGTGACTTCCATGCGATAGGCACCGGTGGCACGCGGCGAATCCAGCAAGGCGTAGATCAGCAGGCTGCCGCGGTCGGCCTGTGGCCGCTCGACCCAGAACTCGGTGAAGCGTGGAAATTCCTCGCCACTCGGCAGCGCCGTGTCGATCGCCAGCCCACGTGCCGACAGGCCGTAGACCTGCCCCTTGCCGACCACGCGGAAATAGCTGGCGCCAAGCAGCGTCATCAGCTCGTCCTGCTTGTCCTTCTTGTTCAGCGGATAGAGCACCTTGAAGCCGGCGAAGCCGAGGTTCTGCAGCGCAGCGGGGTCGATGTCTACATTGCCGAACTCGAACATCTCCGGGTCGTAGCGGATTTCACGAACGCGGGTCGCGGTGACCTCATTGATCTTCACCGGTACGTCGAAATGCATGCCCTGATGGTAGAAGAACAGCTCGAAAGGCGTTTCGGCATCGCGCCAGTAGCCCTTGTCTTCACGAAAGCGCAGCTGCTGATAATCGGCGAAGGCCATCTCACGGAATACCGCCGGCAGATTGCTCTTGGCCGGCACGTAGGGCGCCGCTGCCAGCTTCTCGGCCTTGCTAGCGACATCATCGAGGCTGAACGCCCAGCTGCTGCCGACGACAAAAGCCATGCAAAGGCCCAGCAGATTGCCCAGCACCCGGCTTCTGGTGCGAGCCTTCGATCCTTGATTCAAAATGGTAAACACGGTGCCTCCTGAACAGTACGAATTGCGCACAGACCTTTGCCTGCTTGCGTTCCTTGGTCTACTACCCGCACGAATGATTCCCCGCTGATCGAAAACAGCGTCGCTCGTCAGGCCATTTTTGGCCGTTACATTGGCTCTATTGCAATCAACGCAACTCGAACTGCTGCGTCTGTACGCGCTGCGAATCGAGCCCTACCTGCACCTCGAACATCCCCGCTTCAGCCACCTGGCGCAGTTGCGCATCGACGAACTTCAGCTGGTCTTCGCCAACCCTGAAACGCACCTGCTGCTCTTCGCCAGCCTTGAGCCAGACCTTGCGAAACCCCTTCAGCTCCTTGACCGGGCGCACTACCGAGGCGGCCAGGTCATGGATATACAACTGCACGACCGTCGCGCCATCGTGCTTGCCGATGTTCTTCAGCGTCACGCTGACGTCTAGGCTTGCGCCACGTGAAAGCACATCGGTCGACAGGCGCGGCGGCGACAGGCTGAATTGTGTGTAGCTCAGTCCGTAGCCGAAGGGGTACAGCGGGCCGTTCGGCTCATCGAAATATTGCGAGGTGTAATTGCCCGGCTTGCCTTCGACGAAGGGCCGGCCCAGACGCGGATGGTTGTAATAGGTGGGAATCTGTCCCACGGAGCGCGGAAACGAGATCGGCAGCTTGCCCGAGGGGTTGTAGTCGCCGAACAGCACCTCGGCGATGGCGTGCCCGCCTTCGGTGCCGCTGAACCAGGTTTCCAGCATCGCGTCGGCGTTGGCCTGCGCCCAGGAAAGATTCAGCGGGCGGCCATTCATCAGCACCAGCACCAACGGCTTGCCGGTCTGTTTCAAGGCGCGCAGCAAAGCCTGCTGGCTACTCGGCAGCTGCAGGCTGGTGCGGCTGGATGATTCATGGGACATGCCGCGCGACTCGCCCACCGCGGCGACGATGACGTCCGCCTGCTCGGCTGCAGCGACCGCCTCGGCGATCATCTCCTCGGCCGAGCGCCGGTCCTGCACGACCTCGGGATTGTCCCAGTTGAGGAAGTTCAGGTACTCGACCATCCGCGGGTCGTCGGTGATGTTGGCGCCACGGGCGTAAATCAGCCGTCCGCGCTCGCCGAGGGCAGCCTGGAGGCCTTGGCGCAGCGTAACCGTCTGCTTTGCCACACCCGCCGCTGACCAGCTGCCGAGCATGTCGATATGCGAATCGGCCAGCGGCCCGACCAAGGCGATGCGCGCCGCCTTGTCGAGTGGGAGGACATTGTTGCGGTTTTCCAGCAGTACCAGCGACTGGCGCGCCACCTCGCGGGCGGCCTCGCGGTGCAGGCGGCTTTCGGCATTGACCTCGGGCGGATCTTCGCTGGCCTGGCCGATGCGCCGGTACGGGTCGTGGAACAGGCCCAGATCGTATTTTGCGCCCAGCACTTCGCGCACAGCCTGGTCGACGGCCTGTATCGGCACGTCACCCGCCTGCACCAGTTCGGCCAGATGCTCACCGTAGAGCGAGTCCGCCATGCTCATGTCGAGCCCGGCGTCAATTGCCAGCTTCGCCGCCTCGCGCCCATCGGCGGCCACACCATGGCGGAGCAGTTCGGTGATCGCTCCATGGTCGCTGATGGTCACGCCGGAAAAGCCCCAGTCATCACGCAACAGGTCGCGCAGCAACCAGCGGTTGGCGCTGGCCGGTACGCCGTTGATGGTGTTCAGCGCCACCATCACCGCGCCGGCCCCGGCATCAACGGCCGCACGGTATGGCGGCAGGTAATCCTGGTGCATGCGCAGCGGGCTCATGTCCACCACGTTGTAATCGCGCCCGCCTTCGACCGCACCATAGAGCGCGAAATGCTTGACGCTGGCCATCAGGCTGTCGGCGTTGCGCAGCGACTCACCCTGGTAGGCGCCGACCATGGTGCGGGCAATCTCGGACACCAGATAAGGATCTTCGCCGAAGCCTTCCGAAGTCCGTCCCCATCGTGGGTCACGGGCGATATCGACCATGGGTGCGAAGGTCATGTCGAGCCCGTCGGCGCTGGCCTCGATGGCCGAAATACGCCCCGCCGTAGCGACCGCCTGCATGTCCCAGGTCGAAGCCAGGCCGAGGCCGATGGGGAAAGTAGTGCGATGCCCGTGCACCACGTCGTAGGCGAAGAAGATCGGAATCTGCAAGCGGCTGCGCAGCGCAGCATCCTGCAGGGGACGGTTGTCCTGCCGGGTGACCGAATTGAAGGTGCCGCCGACATTGCCTGCAGCCAGCTCCTCGGCAAGTCGCTCCCGGGGCATGTCCGCGCCGATGCTGATCAGACGCAGCTGGCCTACCTTTTCCTGCAGCGTCATCCGCTGTAGCAACTGCTCGATAAACGCGGGCTTGTCGTCCAGCCTGCTTTCGGCCAGAACCGGACAAGCTGTGAAGATAGTGAGCAAGCCGAGTAGACACAGCCTTTTCATGAGGGGTTCCCGCATAAGGGTCTTGGAGGCACAGTGTCGCGCTTCACGCGGACCCATGGATCGCGGTGTAGTGACATAGGGAAATGAACGGCACCAAAAAACCAGAGACAGGACGGCTCTGGTGAAGGAAATCGAAAGGTATTCAGCCCGCGTTGACGCTCATGCGGGACGAGGCGGCGATTATTACCGCCTTCATTTCGCGGCGTCGATCTTTTTTACAGTCTCGATCCAGGTCGGTTCCAGGCGCTGCTGATCGACATCCAGGCCCAGCGCTTCCATGGCGCAGCGGTGCTGTTCGATTTCCGCCCTCATTTCGAGAAGAGAGCCGCTGTTGGCGTCCAGCTGGTGCATCTGGGTAAGGCCCAGATGGTAGAAGCGCAGCAGCTTCATCGCGGTAGGATCTTCGAGCGCCACGCCCGCTTTCACGTGATGCATGACGTTGGTCAGGCTCATCAGGCTGCGTTTGAGCCGCCAACCGTAGACCGCCGATGCCATCCACGGCTGCTGCCAATAGACCAGGCGAACCAGCAGTACCGTCAACCCGAGCCCGATCACCACACCGGCGATGTTCAGGCGCAGGTTGTCGCCGCCCGGCTCGCCGAATATCGCCACTGCGGCGGCGGACAGCCCCATCGCCAAGAGCACGAAAGTGGCCACGACGGCCAGCGTGCTGCGTCTGGTTTGCTGGCGGTAGGTTTCGGGATTCAGCGGCTTGATTTCGAATGCGGGCATCAGGGCTCCTCGATTGCCAGATATGTTACGTGCGGCGAGAGCTTCGCGGCTGAAGCCGCGCCCTCAGTCGATGCACCTGTGGGACGGCTCTGGGTAGATTGCTGGTGGGCTGAAGCCCACCCTACGATACTGAAGTGGAGCGCTGCCCGGCCCACCCTACGCCACATCGGCGCGCATTATCACCGTATCGACTACACGCAGCTATCTGTATCGGAGCGGAAAGCGGGCCGGACAGGCAATGCCATCCGGCCCGCTGTGAAAAGGCAGCTACGAGCTGCCTACGAGTAGATCAACCCTTGAGCTTGAGCGTGGTCTTGGCGACCAGCTCGCCCTGATAACGCGCAATGGTCAGTTCCTTGGTGGACGGCTGACGCGAGCCATCACCGCCGGCGATGGTCGAGGCGCCATAAGGCGTGCCGCCGTTGGTCTCGGAAATGTCGAAGAACTCGCCGATGCCGTAGCCGGTCGGCACGATGATCATTCCGTGGTGAGCCAGCGTGGTCCAGGTGGAGGTGATGGTCATCTCCTGCCCGCCGCCGGTACCGGTGGATGTGAATACGCTGGCGACCTTGCCATGCAGCGCGCCCTTGGCCCAGAGGCCGCCGGTCTGGTCGAGGAAATTGCGCATCTGCCCGGACATGTTGCCGAAGCGGGTCGGCGTGCCGAAGATGATCGCGTCGTAATCGGGCAGCTCGGCCGGAGTAGCGATGTCTGCAGCCTGATCGGTCTTGCCGCCTGCATTCTTGAAGACATCTTGCGGCATGGTTTCCGGCACACGCTTGATGGTCACTTCGGCGCCTTGAACACGACGCGCACCTTCGGCGACCGCGTTGGCCATGGTTTCGATGTGGCCATACATCGAGTGATACAGTACGAGAATCTTCGCCATTTTCGTTTCCTCTTTCTGGGTTATGTTTCGACTCTGTTTCTATCTACGCTGTCGCCGAATCGCTCAGCGAACGTCCACCAGCACCACTTCGCTATGTTCCAGCGCCTTGATGGTGAGCAGCGTCTCATCACGCACCGCCACGCCATCCCCTGTCGCTGCAACGAGCCCAGCAACCTCGATACGCCCACTGGCGGGCACCAGATAGACCTTGCGACCATCACCAATTCGGTATTGGGCAACCTGACCTGGTGAAAGTGCAGCTGCGGCCAGACGCGCGTCGGCCCGGATCGGCAACGCATCGCTGTCATCAGCCATGCCGCTAGCCAGCGTGACAAATGCACCCGAACGCTCCGCTGTAGGGAACGGGCGCGTACCCCAGCTTGGAGGCAGCCCGGTTTGGTCCGGGTAGATCCAAATCTGGAAAATCTCGGTGGGCTCGCTTTCGAGGTTGTATTCGCTATGGGCGATGCCGGTGCCGGCACTCATGACCTGTACATCACCGGCAGCCGTACGACCGCTATTACCCAGGCTGTCTTCGTGGCTGATGGCGCCCTTGCGGACGTAGGTGATGATTTCCATGTCGCGGTGCGTATGGGTCGGGAAGCCCGAGTTCGGCGCGATGGTGTCGTCATTCCAGACCCGCAAGCGGCCCCAGTGCATGCGCAGCGGGTCGTGATAGTCGGCAAATGAAAAATGATGGCGGGCATGCAACCAGCCATGGTGTGCGGCGCCAAGCTCGGCGCGCGGGCGGATTTCGATCATCGATGGCAGCCTCTGGGTCAATCAGCTCGACACCTTGCCGAGCGCTATGGCCGCCATTTTCCATTCAATCGATCGTCTGAATAGCGGATATTCTCGGTAAAACCTATCTATCTATCCGATACTTCAGGCGCCTGATGTTACGACAGGAATCCGAGAACCTCGTCCAACAGCAGTTGCGGAACCTCTTCGGCGATGTAATGACCTGCCGGCAGCGCCTTGCCTTGCACGCTCGTTGCGACGGCACGCCACTCTTTGAGCGGATCGAAGCAACGCTCGACGACGCCTTTAGCGCCCCATAGCACCAGCAGGGGCGCCTCGATACGCCGGTCAGCGGCACGATCTTCCCGGTCGTGCTGCAGATCGATACCGGCACTGGCCCGATAATCCTCGCAGAATGCGTGAACGGTGCCGGGCAGCTTCATGCAGCGCAGGTATTCGGCGTAGGCGGCAGCGGTGAACGGATGATGATGGTCGGCGCGGGTCGCCACGGCGGTCTTCAATACCAGCTCGGGCGCAGTCTCCATGAGCGTTTCCGGCAACGGTGCCGGACGGATCAGAAAGAACCAGTGCCAGTAAGCGCGCGCGAAGGTTTCATCGGTCTGGCTGTACATCGCGAGGGTCGGTGCGATGTCCAACAGAATCAGCCGGCGAACCGTCTGTGGATGATCCATCGCCAGACGATGGCTGACCCGCGCGCCGCGGTCGTGGGCAAGAATATCGAAACGCTTGAAGCCCAAGGTGCGCATCAACTCCACCTGATCAAGCGCCATCTCGCGCTTGCTGTAGGCCACGTGATCCTGACCGCCTTCGGGCTTGCTGCTATCACCGTAACCGCGCAAATCGGCCGCCACGACGGTGAAGTGTACGGCAAGCTGATCGGCCACTTCGTGCCACATGACATGCGTCTGCGGGTAGCCGTGGAGCAGCAGCAAGGGCGGTCCGGAGCCGCCTTTGCGATAGGCGATCCGTACGCCATTGACCTCGCACTCGTCACGCTGGAACTGCTCGAACATGGGACCACTCCTGAAGGTTAGGACCTTAAGATTAGGCCCACATCGTTCAAGCGCAACAGCATCATTCAACCCATCAGCAGCGGCAGAAATAGCGCGATGAGAATGCCCAGCAGGCTCATGCCCAGCGCAGCGAAGGCGCCGCACTCATCGCTTTCCTCCAACGCGCGAGCTGTACCGATGGCGTGGGCGTTGATGCCGTAACTCAGACCCCGGGCAGCCGGATGATCGACACCTGCCCAACCCAACAGCCACGGCCCCAGTGCCGTACCGATGACGCCGGTGAGCATCACGAATACCGCCGCCAGCGAAGCGAGGCCGCCAATCTGCTCAGCCACCAGCATGGCGATTGGCATGGTTGCAGCCTTGGGCGACAGGCTCATCAGCACGGACAGATCCGCACCCAAAGCGCTGGCGATCACCAACGTCAGGACGACGCCCAGCACGCCGCCGCTCACCAAGGTGATGAGGATCGGCCAGAACAGCTGCTGGATGCGCTTGATATGACGATACAGCGGTACCGCCAAGGCCACCGTTGCGGGGCCGACCAGCACGGCGATCATCGAGGCGCCCTCGCGGTAGCTCGCATAATCGATCCCGCACAGGCAGAGCGTTCCGACCACCAGCAGCATGCCTATCATCACCGGCTGCAGCACCAGCCAGCCGCTGCGTCGGTAGAGTGCCAGTGCGAGCTGGAACGCGATCAGCGTCAGCGCCACGGAAAACAGCGGGTGGTCCAGTGTCATCGCCCAGACATCACGCCATTCAAGACGATTCATAGCTGATTCTCCTTGCGGCGTTCCGTCCGCCGAATGAGGTACTGCATCAGCCAGCCGCAAAACGGAACGGTGACCATCAACGAAAGCACCAGCCCGGCCGCGATGGCAGGCAGATCGGCCAGCAAGGCATCGCTACTGGTCATGATCCCGGCCGCCGGCACGATCAGCAGCAGCGGCAGGTATTGCAGCAGCAACGCCGCGGTTTTCTCGAGTGGTTCGGGGATGCCGCGGCGCAGCAACAGCAGGCCGAACAGCAGCACCATGCCGATGATTGGCCCAGGCAATACCGGAAGCAGCAGAAGATTGATGACGCTGCCAAGCAATTGCAGCACTACTAGCCAGGTCAGGCCTTTGAGGATCATTGGAATTCCTTGAGTCGACAGCAGAACGGAACGCAGGGGGTTAAGCCAAGGATCGATAGCAGCATGCGCGCACAACCGATGCAAGCCTGGGACTATCGCCCGCTGCGGTGGTGGCAAAACAGGTGCAGATAGACGGTAAAAAAGCGGATCAGTTAGCCAATGGATTTCATCCTGATTCGCCTGTGACCCGGCGTCGCAGGGCCTAGATAGTTAGTCGTCTCGTTAGATTACTGAAATTGAGCAGAAGTCCAGGCACGGCCAAACTTCCACGCTGTTTCGGTCATCGCAAACGTTCATTCGTCCGCTATCTGATCCGTATTTAAGCTCGATGTCTGAGTCTGTTATGCACTTCTGCTCCACTCGATCATTCGCCCTGCCTGAATACCTGATGGGGCGCATGAAAATGACCGAACGAATCCCCGCCACGATCATCGCCACTGTTGATCCGAGCAAACCGATACGCTTGACCCCCGCACAGACTGGCGGGCCGATCCATACCCGCAGCTTCTCCGGCCTGTTCCGTAATCTGCGCCTGCTGGGCGGCGGTCTGTTGCTGCTGCTCTACTTCGGCACCCAATGGCTGAATTGGGATGGTCGCCAGGCGGTGCTCTGGGATCTCGGTAAACAGCAATTCCATATCTTTGGGGCCACCTTCTGGCCGCAGGACTTCATCCTGCTGTCGGCATTGCTGATCATCGCGGCCTTTGGCCTGTTCTTCATCACGGTACTGGCTGGCCGCGTGTGGTGCGGCTCCGCCTGTCCGCAGAGCACCTGGACCTGGATTTTCATGTGGGCGGAAAAGGTCACCGAGGGCGACCGCGGGCAGCGGATCAAACTCGATGCCGCGCCCTGGTCCGCCGCGAAGCTGCTACGCCGCACCGCCAAACACGCGATCTGGCTGGCGGTCAGTCTCGCGACGGCGCTCGCCTTCGTCGGCTACTTCACTCCGGTACGCGAATTGGTCCGTGATCTGTTCACCCTGGAGCTCGGGTTGTCCGCCGGCTTCTGGCTGTTCTTTTTCACCGCTGCGACCTACCTCAATGCGGGGTGGCTGCGGGAAAAGGTCTGCCTGCACATGTGCCCTTATTCGCGCTTCCAGGCGGTAATGTTCGATGCCGACACCCTGCTGGTTTCCTACGATGCGGCCCGTGGCGAAAGCCGCGGCGCGCGACGCAAGGACAGCGACCCGCGCGCGCAGGGCCTCGGTGACTGCATCGACTGCACCCTGTGCGTGCAGGTCTGCCCCACCGGCATCGACATCCGCGACGGCCTGCAACTGGACTGCATCAGTTGCGGCGCCTGCGTCGATGCCTGCGACAACGTGATGGACAGGATGGGCTATGCGCGCGGCCTGGTTCGCTTCACGTCTGAACGCGCGCTACAGGGCGGCAGAACGCGCCTGCTTCGCCCGCGCCTGATCGGCTATGCCGCCGCACTTCTCATGATGATTGGCGCCTTCGTCTGGGCGCTGGATGTTCGGCCGATGCTGTCGCTGGATGTCACTAAGGACCGCACCCTGTATCGCGAAAATACGCAGGGTCAGATCGAAAACATGTACAGCCTCAAGGTCATCAACAAGACCCAGCAGCACCGGCAGTACGCGATATCGCTCGGCGAGGGACCATTCGAGCTGCACGGCCGACGCGAAATCAGCCTGGCGCCTGGCGAGATCGCCGATCTGCCGGTCAGCGTGGCGCTCACTGATGCCAGCCACCGTGGAGCAATGAGCCACAGGCTGCAGTTCGAAGTTCGTGACCTGGACGATCCGCACAGCGCCGTCAGTACTCACAGCACCTTCGTCGCACCGGCCAATCCGTGAGTGCGTGGTGAGACGCGCGGCAACACGAGATACACCGTCCGCGCTCCGTGCAGTATCGTCACCCGGCATTGCAGGTGAGCCAAACAAATGAAGCGCTACGAAAAATTCGCTGACGAGATAGCCGAACTGATCCGCACCGGCGTACTAAGGCCGGGCGAAAGAGTGCCGTCGGTGCGCCACGCCAGCCGCACTTATGGGGTCAGCCCGTCGACGGTTTTCCAGGCCTATTACCTGCTCGAGGATCGCGGTCTGATCCAGGCGCGGGCGCGTTCGGGCTACTTCGTTCGCGAACACGCCAAGCGGCCGCTGCACGAACCCGAGATCGGTCCGCGACTGGCCGAAACCACCGACGTCGGGGTCAGCGAGCTGGTGTTCTCGGTACTCGCCTCGCTACGCGACCCAAACACCGTGCCCTTCGGCTCGGCCTTTCCCAGCCCGGAACTCTTTCCGCTGCAACGCCTGGCACGCTCCATGGCTCAGTGCGTACGCGACATGCCGGCCAGCGCGGTGATCGCCGAGATGACGGCTGGCAATCCGAACCTGCGCCGGCAGCTCGCCCTGCGCTACATGGTCAGCGGCGTGATGCTGCCGATGGACGAACTGGTGATCACCACCGGCGCCATGGAGGCGCTGAATCTATGTCTGCAGGTCGTGACCGAGCCAGGTGATCTGGTCGCCATCGAAGCGCCCGCCTTCTACGCCACGCTGCAGGTGCTGGAGCGGCTCAAGCTCAAGGCCGTTGAAATCCCGGTGCATCCGCGCGAGGGCATCGATCTGGACACACTCGCTGACAGCCTCGCCAAGCTTCCGATCAAGGCGTGCTGGTTTATGAGCAGCCTGCAGAATCCGCTGGGCGCGAGCATGGGTGAAGCGAAGAAACTGCAGCTTTACCAGCTGCTGCGGCAACATCAGGTGCCGCTGATCGAAGATGACGTCTACGCCGAGCTCTATTTCACCCAGGAACCGCCCAAGCCTGTCAAAAGCCATGACCGTGAGGGTTTGGTCATGCACTGCGGCTCATTCTCCAAAAGCCTCGCGCCGGGTTATCGAGTCGGCTGGGTCGCTGGCGGGCGGTACGCCGAGCAGATCAGCCGGCTCAAGTTGATGACCACCATTTCGCCCTCGGTCCCGGCCCAGGCGGCCATTGCGGATTATCTGCAGCACGGCGGCTACGATCGTCACTTGCGTAAGCTGCGCCACGCACTGGAAATGCAACAGGGCGCCATGCTCGCCTCTGCCGCCCGACATTTCCCGGCGACCACGCGGGTCACGCGCCCCGGAGGCGGCTACTTTCTGTGGTTCGAATTCCCGGAGCGGGTCGATTCCCTGCAGCTGCTGCAGCTCGCGCTCGCCCAAGGCATCAGTCTCGCCCCCGGCCCGATCTTCTCGGCCACTCAACGATTCCGAAACTGCGCGCGGTTGAACCATGGCCACCCCTGGGATGAGCGCAGTGAAAAGGCCATGGAATTGCTCGGACGGATGATCAAATCGTTTTAAAAACAAAACCTGGGCAGTAAGCCACACACGACGCTAAACCTCGATCGTTCCCTGCAGGTACTGCACTGCTCGCCCGGCGACGAACACGCGCTCCCCTTCCACCCGGCAATACAGTAGCCCGCTACGACGCGAGGCCTGCAGCGCAACCAGCGACGATTTGCCCAGGCGCCCGCTCCAGTAGGGCGCGAGGCCGGCATAGATCGAGCCCGTCACCGGATCCTCATCGCCGCCATTGGCCGGCCAGAAGTAACGCGAGACGAAGTCCTGCTCACGCCCCCGCGCAGTGATCACCACATCCAGTGGCGCGAGTGTTTTGAGGGCGGCGAAATCGGGCGTTAAGTTGCGAACCTGATCCTCGTCCTCATACACGGCGAACCAGGCCTGACTGCTTTTCAGGACGACTTGCGGAACGATGCCTAAGCCGTTGAACAACTCCGCCGGTGGGTTATCTACGCGCTCGGGTTCGCGGTTGGGGAAGTTCATTTCCAGCAAGCCGTCGTCCAGCTGCGCGACGCTGATGTCGCCCACCGCCGCCGCACGGAAGGTCAGCGGCGCCGTCGCCATTCGCTGGCTGAGCAGCACGAAGGCGCTGGCCAACGTTGCGTGACCGCAAAAGTCGATCTCGGTAATGGGCGAGAACCAGCGAATGTGAAAGGCACCGTCCGGCTCGCGGACCAGAAAGGCGGTTTCCGACAAGTTGTTTTCGATGGCGATCGACTGCATCTGCGCATCGCTCAGCCATTGTTCCAGCGGTACCACCGCAGCCGAGTTGCCCTTGAACAGCTCATCGGTGAATGCGTCGACCTGGTAGATCGGCAGTTTCATGCTCGGCCCTCATCCCTGTTTGGCGCCCGCCATCGGGCGCGCTGATCGAACGAGTCTCGCCGAGCGGAAAGCGCTCGGCAATCTTCCTGAGTGACGTGGCTGCGGCCGGGTCAGGAGCTGGACACCATGCTGGCGGTCAGCGTGGGCTTGATCGGCCCTGCCGGCGGCTGACATTGCGTCTGTGCGCCGATCTGCAGATAGGGCTGGAGAATCGGCGCCATGCCTTTGAGCACCTGCACCGGCAGCGCCGAGGTGAAGCGGAAACTGTCCGCGCCGCGCCCTGGAACGTAGGCGGTCAAAGTGCCGAAATGATTCGGGCCGAGAAAGAAAACGAAGGTGGCAGTCCGGTTCAATGCCAGCGAACTGATCAGCCGCCCGCCGGCCCCAATGGTCTGGATGCGGTTGTCGCCCGTTCCGGTCTTGCCGCCCACACGCAGCGGTTCGCCGTCACTCTGCAGGAAGCTGCCGCGCAGCCGGCGCGCCGTACCACCCTCGACCACATTGGCGAGCGCTTCGCGTAAAGCCGCGGCCACTTCGCTGTGCAGCACCCTGACACCCGTATTCGGCCTGATGCCCACGCGCGTTTCATACGGCGTGTCGCTGGCAAAATGAAGGCTGTCGATACGCGCGCTGGGCAGCCGCACGCCGTCATTGACGATAATGCCCATCAACTCCGCCAGCGCGGCCGGGCGGTCGCCGGAGCTGCCCAGCGCGGTGGCGAGCGACGGCACCAGATGATCGAAGGGATAACCCAGGCGCTGCCAGCGGCGATGAATATCGGTGAAGGCTTCCACTTCCAACATGATGCGGATACGACTGTCGCGCGCACTCTTGTGCCGGCTGCGGAACAGCCAGCCGTAGACTTCCTGGCGCTCGGCGGTGCTGGCGGCAATCACCTCGGAGATACCCGCATCCGGGTGCTTGATCAGATAGCCCAGCAACCACAGGTCCAGCGGATGCACCCGGGCGATGTAACCCTGATCCGGCAGGCTATAGGCACCGGGGCCGTAACGGGTGTACAGCGAATCGAGTTTCTCGTCGTTAAGTTCGACGCCCGGCAGGGCCTGCTTGAGGAAGCGATCAAAGGCGGCGTGATCGGCTTCCGGCATTAGGTAGCGATGCACCGCAGCGAGCCGGGGCGGCGTCGGGCGCATGCCGTCCAGCAGCACTTCGATGCGTTCGTCTGCAGTCTTGCCACGGTACTTTTTCCAGAAGCGCTGAAGAAACACCGAGCCCTCGCGGTCGGCGAAGCGTCGCAAATATTCACGCCGCTCGGGGTTGTCGTCACTTTTCAACAGCTCAGCGCCGTTGGAGGTCTGGTAGGTGCTGTACCTCACCAGATCACGCATCAGGCGTACAAACGGCAGGTTGATCGACTCTCGCAGCGCCTCGCGCATGGTAGGCAAACGTCCGTCATCCTCACGACGAAAATTGCCGAACCGGTGCATGCCCGCACCGGTGAAGAAACGCTCGGCGGGACTGGCCGAGTAACGCCGCTCCAGCGCCGCATCGAGCATTGCCGGCAGGTTGCGGTCCTCGTTCTCGATCAGATAACCCACGGCCCAGCGTGTCAGCGGATCGACTGCCTCGGCTTTGCGCAATTCGCTGATCTCGCTTTGCGCGTAGCGATCGTGCAATTCGGCGATCACTTCGAGATAGGTGGTCAGCACGCGCAGCTTGGCCGTAGAGCCCAGCTCCAGTTTGCTGCCTTCATTGATGTCGAACGGCTGGTTGGTGTTGTCGGTCTGTACGCGCACGCGAAAGCCCTGCTCACCGCGCTCGAACAGCGTGAAGCTGTAGCGCACGTCCGCCGTGCGCTCCGGCGACAGCATGCGCTCGCCGAACAGCCCGACCTCGCCCGCGAACTCCGGCTCCGCCAGACGCAGCAAATAATCGCTGACCTGCTTCTGCAATTCCCCGTGCAGCGGCGTGGTGGCGGCCAGATCGAGACGATCCAGTTCATACAGCGACACGCCGAGCAGACTGCTCAGGCGCATGCGCGCAGCGGTGATGCCTTTGCTGGTCGGGACTTCACGAATACCCGGTTCACGGCGCAGGTCGCGAAAGCTGACCTTCTGCTGCAGCGCCGCGTTGCGCAGCCGGGTGTCGATCACGCCGCCGTTGGCCAGCAGACGGATGTGGCTGTCGGTGAGCGTCGCCATTTCGTCGCGCCCGGCGAACAGGTAATACGATGGACGCCGCTGCGCGATCAGCAGCGACAACACCTGGCGCAGCGCCAGACCCTGCGCCTCATAACTGACATCGGCGTTGCGGCGTGAATCCAGCGCACGGTTAACCTCGGCGAAATCCGCGCCGAACCAGAGGCGCAGCCCATCGGCGATGCCATGCACTTCGCCGTGGCCGTACGCCGCCGACAGCGGCACGCTGTTGAGGTAGTCGCGCACGATACGCTTGCGCGTGGTCAGGGTCTGTTGGCCTTCGCGGTAGGTGCGCACGCTCGCCGAAATCATCTGCCGAATTTTCTCTTCGACGCTTCCGGTTCGGCCCTCGGGCGAGTGGCGGTATTTCTCCACCTGGGTCGCGAGCGTACTGCCGCCGGCAGCCTGCACCGGCAGGCCGAGCTTCTTCTCGACCTGACTTACGGCAGCCATGGTGAAACGCGGCCAGTCCACCGCTGGATTGGCGTGCGGCCGCTCGGCATTGAGCAGCCCACGATCCTCGATGAACAGCAGGCTCATCGCGATGATGGGCGGCACGTCTTCGAAGGTTTCGTAGTACTGATGCGGGTAGCTGTTGGCGTACAGGGGTTCACCCCGGCAATCGTCTATCGTCAGCCCCGCCTGCGACTTTTCTGGATAGGGCACGAAGAAGCCGTGGCTGGCGTAGCGTTGCAAAGCCGGTGAAAAACGCACCTGCTGCTGGATATCGAAACCGCGTTCGGCCAGCCGTTCGAGAAAGGTCGGCAGGGCCGAGTAGCCCAGACGCCGGTCGAACGGCCCAGCCTCGGGAAAATGGATACTGGTGCTTGCGCCGGGCTCGACCCGATAGTCGAGGTTCTCGGCATAACGGCTCAGCCAGAGCGCCTGCAGCTTTGAGGTGTGCATCTCATGCCAGGCTGCATAGCCGCCGCCTGCCAGCAGCGAAATGCCCAGCAACAGCGTCATGCGGCGCGCCAGACGGCTGCCGTGGGTGGGGGGTCTACCAGCTTTACTGGTCTTCGATGCGCGCTTGCCCCCAGCCGCCCGGGAGGTATCGCTCCGCCATACTGCGCCCATATGTTCCGGCCTGGCTTCCTAGGAAAATCACAGGCTTAAGCTTAGCTGTTGGCGCTTCGTTCACGTGTTCAAGCAGACGAACGGAGCCGCTCAAGAACGGCCTTGGCAGAGCCCCTTATTCGATCCAGGTTGGATAAAAACCGAGTCGCGCTTGCAGCTGAGCATCCTGCACCTGCAAGACGTCGGCAGGTAGCGGCTGAGCGCCTTCACTGCCGACGGCATCGCCCTGAAAGAAGTAGCGCTGCCCATCATCCAGCAGGAGAAACAGTCCTAGCGCGCCATGTCCGGGCAGTTTCACCACTATCAGCCGCCCGTCGCCAAACAGGTCGAGGCTGTCCTCGAATCCATAAAAAGAACGCCGTTCGAAGCGCAGCGGCCGCCAATCGACCCCATGGGCGTACTGCGCTGGGATCACTGCGGGCGGCGTTGCGGTACTGGCGTAATGGATGCTGTCCGGATTGGCCAGCACCGGCAAATCGGCGAAGTCAGCCAGCCCTGACGCGTACTCCCAACGGGCGCAACCCAGCACAACCCGATCCACTGTAATGCCGTCACGATCCAGCTGATCACGCACAGGCTGCACGGCCCCGTAGCGCTTTTCACGCCAGGGAACCGCGCTGTTCAGCTGCGCATCGATCTGCCGGCCAAGGCCCGTGCCGAATAACAGCCGACTGCCCTGATGTTCGATCAGAACGGCTATGTGGTTGACCACTGGCGGCGCTACCCAGCCACCGTCACGCCAGGCGAATTCACCGCTGGACGTAGTCTGCGCAGTGCGAACCAAGCTGAAGCGCAGTTCGGCCGCGTTCACGGTCCCGGCCAACAGCATAAATGACAGGCCGATAATCCTCAGGCTGCGCATGGCTCACACTCCTGCCTTGGGAAGAAATGGCGAGAACTGGGGTAAAGCGAACGCCAACGGCAAACGCGAGCGGCGTAGCATCCAGCGTCCCGGAGTCAGTGCAAGCATTCGCTCGGCGCCGGGCGGCGGTGTGACGCCCAACGCCGCATATTGCTCAGGCCAGACCACCTCGGCATGCGCCTGCAGGTGAAGCAGATCGCCGCTGCTGAAATCGATCATCAGCAGTCCGCAACGCGGCTCGCGAAGCAAATTGCCGAGCGTGTTGAACAGCCGATTGCCACTGTAATCCGGCATCCAGAGACGACCGTCCCCACCGATTTCAATGAAGCCGGCCGGTCCGCCACGATGCGAGATATCCACCCCACCGCCCTGTGGGTCCGAGCTCTGGCTGGCGATGAACAGCGTGTCCGCCTTCGTCACCAGCGTCAGCCATTGCTGGTCCAGGCTATCGCCTTCGAGCATTAAACCCGGGAGGCGCGGGGTCGCCTGCCAGTTGCGCGCCTGGATGTACTTCGGGCAATTGCCGAACGATTGGGCGACCGCAACGCTGAAGCCGCGCTCATCGCTTTCTACGATTCGTCCGTTCATCCGGTTGCGTCTGCGCGTCGGCCATTCGAGTCCGAGCAAACCGACCGCAGCGCGCGGATGCAGTAACGGCGCGATCGGATCGTCAACCTGCGGTCTGGCCTCGATAGACAACAAGGCCGCGTGCGGTGACCAGGCAAACCCCGGCGCGCCGCAGAGTACCGATGCGTGAGGCTGCCCTTCGCTGTCCACTGCCGCCACCAGCAAAGCCGGCAGTTGGGCGAAAAATTCACGATGCTGCTCAGACATGAACGGGCGGATCATGCGATTGCCTATCTGCTCAGCTTTTTCGCGAACACCAGCGCGGGTCTGCACCCATTGCTCGCCGACGTGAAAGGAACTGCTCATCGCGGTATCTCCTACTCCAGGCCGGGCATGCCGATGTAGCCCGGCAGCTCACGGATGCGCGAGCACCAGGCGCGTATTGCCGGATACGGAGCAAGATCGATACCGCCTTCGCCAGCCAGCGCCGCATAGGGATACACCGCGAGATCGGCGATGGTGGGCGCCGCGGTTTCGGCCAGCCAGGCATGTTCGGTGAGCTGCTGCTCGACCAGCTGTAATGCGGCAAGCGCTCGGCTGGTGGTCAAGGGTTCGTCGATTGGACGGCGGAACAAGCGCCCTACCCGAGCCGTGGCCGGGCCATGATGCATCTCGTTGGCCGCGAAACTCAGCCAGCCGACAATGCGCGCCTGGGTCAGCGCATCCTGCGGATACCAGACTTCTTCGGCGTAGCGCCGTGCCAGATAAGCGAGGATGGCTTGGGAGTCGATCACACGGATATCGCCGTCCTCCAGAACCGGCACCTGTCCACGCGGATTGAAGGCGAGAAACTCCGGCTGCTTGTGCTCGCCTTGCAGCAGGTCCACCGGCACCAGATCAGCCGTCTGGCCGATCAGGCTGAGAAACAGTCGCGCTTTGTAGCAATTACCGGACAGGGTCAGATCGTACAGTTTCATCGTATCGCTCCTTCGCGTGGTTGGGTGAGGCACGACTGGATAATAGACAGACCTGTCTGTACACTTCAAGCACAGATTTTCACGAGGATGACGATTGGAGGGAAAAGAATCGCTCCCGCATAATGGCCGGCCGAGGAGATCAATATGGCAACGAACAAGCGCGACCTATTGCTCAGCACCGCCGAGCGGCTGTTCTACACAGAGGGCTACCACGCCACGGGCATTGACCGGATTCTCAGCGAGTCTGGCGTGGCGAAGATGACGCTGTACAAGCACTTTAAATCGAAGGAAGAGTTGATTCTCGCGGTGCTCGACGCCCGTCAGCTGCCAATGCTCGAGCGCCTGCGCGAAGCGCGCGACGCGCTGCCGCCACGCAAGGCGCTGCTCGGCGTTTTCGATGGGTTGAACAATATGATTCACAGCCCGAGCGCGTTCTGTGGCTGCTTGTTCATCAACGCCGCGGCTGAATATCAGGACCGCGACCATCCGATTCATCAGCGCTCGGCGACGTATAAGGCTCAGTTTCAGACGCATGTGCGCGAGCTGCTCGAAGCGCTCGACGCACCGCAGCCAGAACAGCTCGCGCGACAACTGCAGTTTCTGATCGAGGGTGCGCTGAGCATGGCGCACATCGAGGGGCCGGCTGATCAGGCGCTGCTGGCCAAGGCGGCGGCCGATCAGTTGCTCCAGGCTGCCGGCGTCTGAATAAACGCCGGCGATGCGCCCTTATGCCGGACGCTCTTCCTTCACGCGGAACCAGGCCGCGTAAAGCGCCGGCAGGAACATCAGCGTCAGTGCGGTCGCAACGATCAAGCCACCCATGATCGCCACGGCCATCGGCCCGAAGAACACGCTGCGCGACAGCGGAATCATCGCCAGCACCGATGCCAGCGCGGTCAGCACGATGGGCCGGAAGCGGCGCACCGTGGCATCGATGATGGCGTTGAAGCGATCCTGCCCGGCGCCAATATCCTGCTCGATCTGGTCCACCAGAATCACCGAGTTGCGCATGATCATCCCCGACAGCGCGATGGTGCCGAGCATCGCGACGAAGCCGAACGGCTTGCCGAACAACAGCAGGAACAGCGCAACGCCGATCAGCCCCAACGGCGCGGTGAGAAACACCATGGCCGAGCGCGAGAAGCTCTTGAGCTGGATCATCAGCAGGCTGATCACGACGATGATAAACAGCGGCATACCGGCATTCACCGACGCTTGCCCACGGCTGGAATCTTCTACGGTGCCACCAACTTCCAGCAGATAGCCGCTGGGGAGCGCATCGCGAATTTCGCTCAGCGTCGGTTCGATCTGCTGCACCAACGAAGCCGGCTGCTGTTCGCCATAGATATCGGCACGCACCGTCACCGTCGGCAGGCGATTGCGATGCCAGATCACGCCTTCCTCGAAGCCATATTCCAGCGTGGCGACCTGTGACAAAGGCACGCTGAGGCCGCTGGCGGTAGGAATCGCCAGGCTGGGCAGCATCGACAACATCTCGCGCTCACGTTCGGTGCCGCGCAGCAGAATCTCGATCAGCTCGTTGTCCTCGCGAAACTGGCCGGCGGTGGTACCGGTGAAGGTGCGCTTGAGGAAACTCGATAGCTCGACCGTGCTCACCCCAAGGGCGCGGGCGCGATCCTGGTCGACATTCAGCCAAACCACCTTGCTCGGCTCTTGCCAATCCAGGTGGACGTTGGCCACGTGGGGGTTCTCACGCACCTTGGCTGCGACCTGACGCGCCAACTTGCGCACCGCATCAATGTGCTCGCCGGTCACTCGGAACTGCACCGGATACCCCACGGGCGGGCCATTTTCCAGCCGGCTGACGCGCCCACGCAGGGTCGGGAAATCTTCGCGCAGGCGATCGATCAACCAGCTGCGCAGGGCTTCGCGTTCCTCAATGCTTTCGGCCAGCACCACGATCTGGGCGAAGCTCGTAGCGGGCAGCTGCTGATCGAGCGGTAGATAGAAACGCGGTGACCCGTTGCCGACATAGGCCACGTAGTTATCGATACCTGCACGATCCTTGAGCATTTCTTCGAGGCGGTGCACCTCGGCTTCAGTGGCCTTGAGCGAAGCGCCTTCGGCCAGCTTGAGATCGACCATAAGCTCCAGACGCCCAGACGCCGGAAAGAACTGCTGCGGGACGATGCGGAACAGGCCGATCGCACCGACAAAGAGCAACAGCGTCAGCACGATCACCGTTTTGCGCCGACGCACGCAGAACTGGATGAGGCGCCTGACCCGCTGGTAGAACGGCGTCGAATAGGGATCGTGCCCTTCGTCGCTACCGCCGTGTTTCTGCGCGTGACGCTTGGCCAGATCCGGCAGCAGTTTCGCACCCAATAGAGGGACGAATACCACCGCGGCGATCCACGAGGCAACCAGTGCGATAGTCACCACTTGAAAGATTGAACGGGTGTATTCACCGGTACTCGACTGCGCCGTGGCAATCGGCAAGAAACCCGCCGCGGTGATCAGGGTGCCGGTCAGCATCGGAAAAGCCGTGCTGGTCCAGGCGTAGCTCGCCGCCTTGAGCCGGTCGAAGCCCTGCTCCATTTTGATTGCCATCATCTCTACCGCAATGATCGCGTCGTCCACCATCAGCCCGAGCGCCAACACCAGCGCGCCGAGCGATATCTTGTGCAGACCGATGTCGAGGTAATTCATGGTCGCGAAGGTCATCGCCAAGACCAGCGGGATCGATAGCGCCACCACCAGACCGGTGCGCACGCCGAGCGAGAAGAAGCTCACCAGCAGCACGATCACCAGCGCCTCGATGAGTACCTGAACGAACTCGCCGACACCAGTCTTCACCGCCGCCGGTTGGTCGGACACCTTGCGCAGCTCCATGCCGGCCGGCAATTCCTGCTGCAATCGCGCGAATTCGCCCTGCAGTGCCTCGCCCAGCATGAGGATGTCGCCACCGTCCTTCATCGACACCGCCAGACCGATCGCCGGCTCGCCCATGAAGCGCATACGGGGCGCCGGCGGATCGTTGAAGCCACGATAGACGTCAGCGACATCGCCGATACGGAAGGTGCTGCCAGCCACGCGGATGGGGAAGTCGCGAATTTCCTTGACCGTCTCGAAGCTGCCAGTCACGCGTAGTTGGACGCGGTCGCTCGGGGTCTCGACGAAGCCCGCCGACAACACCGTATTCTGCGCTTCGAGCGCCTGTTGCACGGCTTCCAGCGGTACTCCCAGGTTGGCCAGCTTGACGTTGGAAAGCTCGATCCAGATCTTTTCGTCCTGCAGGCCGATCAGCTCGACCTTGCCGACATTCGTCACGCGCTGCAGCTGCAGCTGGATGCGGTCGGCATAATCCTTGAGCACCGCATAGTCGAAGCCCTTGCCGGTCAGCGCATAGATGTTGCCGAAGGTGGTGCCGAACTCGTCATTGAAGAAAGGGCCCTGCACGCCGGCCGGGAAGGTATGGCGGATATCGCCGATCTTCTTGCGAATCTGGTACCAGAGTTCGGGAATCTCCCCGGAGCCCATCGAATCGCGCGCCATGAAGGTCACGTTGGATTCGCCCGGTCGCGAGAAGGAAACGATTCGTTCGTAATCGCCCGTCTCCATCAGCTTCTTCTCGATGCGCTCGGTGACCTGACGGGAGACTTCCTCGGCCGTGGCGCCGGGCCATTGAGTCTGGATCACCATCGCCTTGAAGGTGAAAGGCGGATCTTCACTCTGGCCGAGTTTGCTGTAGGAAAGTACCCCGACGACGGCCACCAACAACATCAGATAGATCACGATCTGCCGGTTACCCAGCGCCCAGGCGGAGAGATTGAAGCGCATCGCGATTACTCCTGCGCCGCCAGCACGACCGGTCGGTTGTCGCGGTCCACTGCCCTTACCTCCTGGTCTTCGTGCAGCATCTGAACGCCGGCCAGCACGACCCAGTCGTCAGCTTGCAAGCCATCCAATATGGGTACCAGAGTTTCGCCGAAGGCACCGGTGCGCACAGCGACTCGCTCCAAGGTGGCGCCCTCCGTCACTCGCCAGACATAGGCCTTGCCCTGCTCGGCCGTGACAGCCGAAAGCGGCACGGCCAGCGGCACCTCGCCGTTGTTGCGGATCGACACCAGGGCGCTCTGACCCAGATCGGCCGGCACCTCGGCATCGGCGAACGCGACGCGCGCCGAGTAGGTACGCGATTGCTGATCGGCCGCCGGCGATAACTCGCGAATGTGTCCGGGGTACTGCTTGCCGGGATGCGACCAGATTTCCACCGAGACCTTCTGCCCCACCGCATAACGATCCAGCGCCTGCTCCGGCAAATGGATCGCCACCTCACGCTCGCCATCAGCGGCCAACACGAACGCGGTCTGCCCTGCCGCGACCACCTGGCCGACCTCGACCCGACGTTGCGCGATCACTCCATCGCGGGTCGCCCGCAGAACGGCGTAGTCGACCTGGTTGCGCGCCACGTCGAACTCAGCGCGCGCCTGCTGCAGACGCGCCTGGGCCGAGCGAAAGGCGTTTTCGGAAGAATCGAACTGCGAGCGGCTGACCAATTGGCGATCCATGAGCGTCTTGTAGCGCTCGTGCTCGGCGCGCGCGACGCGAAGGTTGGCCTCGGCGGCGGCTACCTGGGCGCGCAGACCTTCCAACTGCAACTGCACGTCGCGCGGATCGAGCTTGGCCAACGGCTGATCCTTGCGCACCCGTTCACCGGCTTCGACCAGACGCTCGGTCACCTTTCCGCCGATTCGGAACGACAGTTCAGGCTCGTAACGCGCATGCACCTCGCCCGGATAGCTTTCAACCGCCTCGCTGGCCGGTTGCGGTTGAACCACCATGACCGGCCTTGCCGAGAGCTGCTCGGGCTCGCCATTGCCGCAACCGGATAACAAGGCGAGACCAATGACACCAAGGAAAGGCAAGGCATGTCGGAACACGTTTGGTTCTCTCTCTGTCGCAAGGCGGGTTCTAATACTTGTACTGCGCGGTATAGTAAAAATAGCGAACTCACCAGTCCAGTATTAAAAACCATATGACAGAAAACCAATCCGTACCCTCTGGCCCGGGCCGCCCGAAGGATCCAGCCAAGCGCGAAGCGATTCTCGCCGCCGCTCAGGTGTTGTTTCTGAGCAACGGCTATGAAGGCAGCAGCATGGACGCCATCGCCGCCGAGGCGGGCGTCTCGAAGCTCACGCTGTATAGCCACTTCAAGGATAAGGAGGCGCTATTTGGCGAGGCGATAAAGACCACCTGCGAGACGCGCTTGCCGCGCACGCTGTTCTTACTCGAAGACGGTTGTTCGATCCGGCAGGTGCTGCTGGATCTGGGCCGCGCATTCCATGCGCTGGTCAACAGCCCGGAATCCATCGGACTGCACCGTGTCATGGTCGCCTTGGCCACGCAGAATTCCGCGCTGTCACGCATGTTTTTCGATGCGGGACCGCAGCGCTTGCTGGTAGATCTGGAGCATCTGCTGATTCAGGCCAACCAGCGCGGACTGCTGCAGGCAAGCGAGCCCATGCGCGCCGCCGAACACTTCTGCTCGTTGATAAAAGGCGTTGCGCACTTCCGCTTGCTGATCGGCTACACGGATGCGCCCGATTCGGAAGAGGCCGACGAACATGTGCAGGACTGCGTCGCGCTGTTCATCCGCGCCTATGGCTGCGCGCAGTCTGCGGAGGGCTGAGCCGGCACGAACATCCCAGCTCGAACAATCACAACGCAGCGGGAGCAGCCGTAGGATCTACAGCGCGGAAAGCGTTCGAAATTCGTCCTGCGCCAGCTGATCGGTCATACCACTGACGAAATCCTGCAGCATTCGGCAGCGGTAATAGAATTCCCACAACGGCTGGTCAGGCGATTCCATGGGGTGGGCTTTCATGGCCTCGTGGTAGGCCTTTATCAGTTGGCTTGGCAATCGCCGCGCCAGCATCTGCAGATGTGGTTCGCTGCGGCAGCCACTCTCGGTCAAGGCCTGGAAGGTTTCCGGGGAGACACGCAGCATTGGTGCATAGGCGTCGAGCAAGCCCTGCAGAATCCGATAGCCCTGCAATTGCAGGGTTTCCACTTCCCGATGGCAGAACACGCGGTCCATCGCAACGTCCTTGAAGGTCTGCACGATGGCGTTGGCCAGACTGGAATCTTCCAGCAGCGCTCGATCCAGCGTGCCGTGGTAGACGGATTCGATGTTGTCAACGAACTGCTGAGCCGCGTGCTGCACCAGCGGATGGACCATGTTCACCCGCAACCAGATGAAGAACTCGCCAACCTTGTTGATCGGTTCCCTCCGCGCCCTCGACTCGGCATAGGCGACCATGCTGCGGAAGCTGCGCCCAGCTGGCGCGATCGGCTCGTCCGGCGACCCGTGCTCGGCGAACTTGACCACCAGCAGATTTGCCAGCTGTTCGATGGTGAAGATGCCCTTCTCCACCGAGTCCTCGATATCGGCCAGGCAATAGGCGATGTCGTCCGCTGCTTCCATGATGTAGGCGACGGGATGGCGCGTGCCGGATTGCAGACCCAGCGCGGTGCGCAAATCATCCACGAACGGCTCTTCGGATAGATAGAAACCCGGCTTCTTGTGCAGATAGGCGCCAGGCGTGCCCTTGTCAGGCTTGGGCGCGTAGGCAGCCCGCACGTACTTGAGCAGGCCGGCCGTCTGGGTATAGGTCAGATTGAGCCGCAACAGGCTCACCACCAAACGAATCGCCTGAGCGTTGCCTTCGAACTGTTTGAGATCGAGCAGCATGCGTGCGCGCAGCTCGATACCGCCCTGCTCCATCGGTACGGCCGAGTCGAAAAGCGTCTCGAGATGGCGTGCAAACCACTCACTGATGGCGAACTCGCCGAAGTGTCCAAAGGGCGGATTACCGATGTCGTGCATCAGGCAGGCCATTTCCACCAAGCTTTCCAGTGCCCCTTCCAGATCATCGAGGCCATACAGGCTGGCCTTGTTGCCAAGCTGCTTATATAGCGTACGGACGATAAAACGACCGGTCTGCTGGACCTCCAACGAATGCGTCAGCCGGCTACGCACCGCCGCATTGCGCTCCAGCGGGAACACCTGCGTTTTCTGCTGTAGGCGGCGCACCGCCGCCGAATTTATGATTCGGCCGCGGTCGCTTTCCAGCTGATCGATGACCGCCTGCAGATTGCCTTCCGAGGCGCGCATCCCCGGCTCCAACTGGCCGTAGGGCCGTTGACGGGTGATCTTGTCCTTGAAGTTCAGGGGCACTGGCATGGATCGCACTCGATAAATAAGAAAGCCGAGCCTAGCGCGGCATGACGGCTTTACCAAGACCGCTGCCCCGCCGAGCCCTGCTCGACTAGAATCGCCCGCTCAGCCAGGAGCGAAGCATCATGAGCAGAGCGGATTTTCATCGCCAACATGCCGAGCGGGCGACCGCCGAAGCACGGCGGCTGCTCGACAAGCGACCCGAACTGGGAGCTCGCTGGCTGCCCTGGGTCGCCTCGGAACTCTACCAACTCACCCCACCAGAATACGCGGCGATGGTTCGCCGTGAACTGGCTCGCCTGAACGAAGGCTGAAGCACAGCCAGCCCGGCACCAACACTTCAACCAGACCTCAATCGCCTCGCCTCAACGGCAGGCGATGCGTTGTGAGCAGAAAAAACCCCTGCAGTCATCAGACAACATATTCAAGTAAAGGCTGATTCTGCCGATGTCATATCACGACTAACTTCAGTGGCATCCGGCCTTGAGGAAATAACAATGAAAAATCTGAAGGTCAGCTACAAGCTGGCTCTGGGTTTCGCAGCCGTACTGCTGTTGACCGTCTGCGTCGCCGTTATTGGCGTGTTCAGCATGGACGCGCTGATCTCCCGCAGCGACAAGGCACAGACGGCTGAAAGCCTGCTCAACGAAGCCAACGAAATTCGCTACGCGCAGGTGCGCTTCGAGCGGCGCAGCGATCCCAGCCACGTCGCTCGCGTCAAGGATTCGGTGGCGAATATCGTTCAGATCATCGAACAAGAAAGGGCCAGCTTCTCCGAGCCACAAGACCTCGAATATCTGGAAACCATCGCCAATGAAGCCCACCGTTACCAGGATGCGTTCGAAAGACTGGTAGCCCTCCACGCGCAGAAAACGCAAACGCGCGCCAACTGGGTCGAAACTGGAAACAACACTGACAAACTGATCGGCGACCTGGAGCGACGCTGGAACGGCGTCCAGGGCAACCCGGTACTGCATCCAGCCAGCGATACCGCCAACATCGCCCTGCTCACCAGCGAACTGTCCAAGCAGAACCGGCTGCTGCGCTACACGGTGCGTGGCTACCTGATGGAAGAGTCCGAGGCCGCCCTGCAGGCGCTCAATCAGCAGTTCGATAGCCTCAACGCGGCCATCACATCCCTGGAAAGCGAGCTGATCGGGCCTCAGGCCGAACGCCTGAAGATACTCAAGGCCAGCGCGAACGAATACGTCGAGCTGGTCAAGAAGTTACCGCCCATCGTCGCTCTGCAACAACAGGCGCACCAGGACATGGAGGCGATCTTCGCCAGGCTCTATGAACAGGCTCAGGGCATCATCGCCAGCCAGACCAGCAAACGCGCCGAGGAAGCCCAGACCAAGAAGGTGCAAGTCATTGGCATCACGTTGCTGGCTATTGCCCTAGGTGTGCTGATCAGCGCCTTGATCGTTCGGCAGATTACCCAGCCGCTGAATCAGGCGGTGCGAATGGCCGAGCGTATCGGCGCCGGCGACATGACCGGACAGGATGTGGATAAACGCCACGACGAGTTCGGTCAGCTGCTCGATGGGCTGGGCAAAACCCGCAGCAACCTGCAATCGCTCATCGGCCATATTGGCGGTATTACCACGCAGCTGGCGGCCGCCTCGGAAGAACTGTCGGCGGTCACCGCCCAGGCCAGCGCAGGCGTGAACAGCCAACGTCAGGAAACCGATCAGGTCGCCACCGCCATGCATGAAATGACCGCCACGGTACAGGAAGTGGCGCGCAACGCCGAAGAAGCATCCGGCGCTGCCAAGCGCGCGGACCAACAGGCAACCAAGGGCAACGCCGTGGTGCAACGGGCGCTGGCACAAGTCGATCGATTATCCGCGGAAGTTACGCTTTCCGCCGAAGCCATGACCCAGCTGAACCAGGAAACCGATGGCATCAGCACCGTGCTGACGGTGATCAACGGCATCGCCGAACAAACCAATCTGCTGGCACTCAACGCGGCAATCGAGGCGGCACGTGCAGGCGAGGCGGGTCGTGGTTTCGCCGTGGTCGCCGACGAAGTCCGCGGCCTGGCACAGCGCACCCAGCAATCCACCGCGCAGATCGAGGAGCTGATCAGCAACCTGCAAAAAGGCGCGCGTACCGCCTCGGGGATGATGGACAGCAGTAGCAGTCTCGCCAAGGACACGGTCAGCCTGGCGCGTGATGTCGGTGAGGAACTGCAGGCGATCACCGAGACAGTGTCGATCATTCAGGCGATGAATCAGCAGATCGCCACCGCTGCGGAGCAGCAAAGTTCAGTGGCCGAGGAGATCAATCGCAGTGTGCTCAACGTGCGCGATGTGGCCGACCAATCCGCCGAAGCGGCGCAGGAAACGGCCGCGTCCACGGCGCAACTGGCTCAACTGGGCAGCGAGTTGCAGACGCTGATTGGCCGCTTCAAGGTCTAATGTGATCTGCAGAACCGGATCGGGCATGGAAGTCGCGATCCGGTTTCTTCAGGCAGCCGAACCGCCCAGCGCCATGCGCACCCGGCCCAGCAGCCAGCCGCCGCCTACGTTGATCATCAGCCCCAGCATTACCAGCAGCGCTCCGATCGCCTGCATCACACCAAGATGCTCATCGAGCAGCAGCGCTGCGGAGGTCAGCCCCACCACCGGTACCAGCAGCGAGAAAGGCGCCACGGTGTTAGCCGGGTAGCGCGACAACAGCCGGCTCCACAGGCTGTAGCCGAGGATGGTGGCGCCGAACGCCAGATAGAGAAGCACCAGAACCGAACTCCAGCCGATGCCGCGCAACGCGCTTTCTATCAATTGCGGGCCTTCCAGCATCCATGAAAGCGCAAAGAATGGGATCGGTGGAATCAGGCTGCCCCACACCACCAATCCGACCAGATTCACTTTGCCCACCTTGCGCGTCACGATATTGCCCAGCGCCCACATCGACGCCGCACAGATGGTCAGCACGAAGCCGGCCAAGGTCATGCTGCGATCGCCCTGCATGCCGATCAGCAGCAGCCCGCCCGCCGCGATCAACAAGCCGATGAAATTGGTCGCCCGCAGGCGCTCGCCAAGAAACAGCGCGGCGAAGAACAGCGTGAAAAATGCCTGCGATTGCAGCACCAACGAGGCCAGCCCGGCCGGCATGCCGACATTCATGGCCGAGAACAAAAAAGCGAACTGCCCAAGCGAGATAGTCGCGCCATAGGCCAGCAGCCAGCGCAGCGGCAGTTGCGGACGTTTGATGAACAGAATCGCCGGGAACGCGGCAAGCAGGAAACGCAACGCGCCCAGCAGCATCGGCGGAATATCGTCCAGACCGACCTTGATCACCACGAAGTTCATGCCCCAAACAACGATTACCACGAGGGCCAGCAGGAGGTCTTTGGGTGCCATAGCGCACTTCTCACATTAAAAAATTATTAAAGCCCTCCATAGCGATCGTGCACTCATACAGCGAGCAAAGGATTCGGCAATACAGTCGCAGCGCGGTAAACCTGCCCCGCGACGGGGCTCTTTCCGACATTTATCGATGACATGCACTCCGTGCCAGCTTCGGCCGCAAGGGCTAGAATCGCTAGCCAAACGAATCAACCCGCACGAGAGCAAGCATGGGCGCACAGTGGAAAGCGAAGCATAAAGAAGCGGCAGCCAACGCCAAGGGACGTACCTTCGGCAAGCTGTCGAAGGAGATCATGATCGCAGCCCGCAGCGGCGCCGATCCGGATATGAATCCCCGCTTGCGCCTGGTGGTGGAACAGGCCAAGAAAGCCTCGATGCCGCGAGAAACCCTGGAGCGCGCAATCAAGAAAGGCGCCGGCCTGCTCGGTGAAAGCGTCAACTACGAGCGCACCACCTATGAAGGTTTCGCCCCGCATCAGGTGCCGGTGATCGTCGAGTGCCTGACCGACAACGTCAACCGCACCGTCGCTGAAATCCGCGTACTGTTCCGCAAGGGTCAGCTCGGTTCGTCCGGCTCGGTCGCTTGGGATTTCGACCACTGCGGCCTGATCGAAGCGGCGCCGGACACAGCTGATGCCGATCCGGAACTGGCCGCCATCGAAGCCGGCGCGCAGGATTTCGAAGCCGCCGAAGACGGGGCCACGCTATTCATCAGTGACCCTAGCGACATGGATGTGGTCTGCCGTGCGCTGCCCGAACAGGGCTTCACCGTACAGTCGGCACAGCTCGGCTATCGACCCAAGAACCCAGTCACCAGCCTGTCGGACGCGGAACTCGAAGAGGTCGAAGCCTTCCTCGCGGCCATCGATGCCCATGACGATGTGCAGAACGTTTATGTCGGCTTGGCGGGCTGACTCTGGATTCAATGGAGGGCAAAGGTCATGAGCACGAACAAACCGAATACGCCGTATGCCCAGCGCGAACAGGGTTACCGCGAGAAGGCGCTGAAAATGTACCCCTGGGTCTGTGGACGCTGTGCGCGGGAGTTCTCCGGCAAGCGACTGAGCGAGTTGACGGTCCACCACAAGGACCACAACCATGACAACAACCCCGAGGATGGCTCCAACTGGGAGCTTCTCTGCCTGTACTGCCACGACAACGAGCATTCCCGCTATACGGACAATCAGTATCAGGCCGAAGCCAGGCCAGGCAGCGATCTGGGCCCGAAGGAAACCTTCAAGGCCTTCGCCAACCTGGGTGACCTGCTCAAGGGCAAGTCGGATTGACTCAGTGACTTCGGGGATTTGTTCCCGTTTCGCCGTGAGCCGCGACGAAACGGGCGCAGCTCACACGTCCCGGTTACTTGACCAGCAGGACCGGCACCGAAACCTCATGGACCACACGGTTGGCAACCGAGCCCAACAACATGCCGGTGAAACTGCCCAGGCCGCGTGTGCCCATGACGACGGTGTCGCAGCCAAATTGCTGCACCGCCGTATTCACCTGCGCTGCGACATCGCCTAGAACGGCATGGGTCTGGTGCGGTATGCCGGCGGCCTGTAGCTCCGTAGCGGCTTCCTCCAGAGTACGGCGAGATTTTTCGAGAAAGCTCTTGTTCAGATCTTCAACCGTACTTGCGGTGACGAATTCGCCATAGATGACCGGTTCCTGCTGCGCATTCAGGACGTGCACCTGAAGCGGTTTAGGCGCATCGGCGGCGAAGTCGACGATGTATCGCAGCGCCCGTTTAGCGTTGTCCGAACCGTCGAAAGCTAAAAGAATATTGCGCATGGCGGGTCTCCATTGAACATTTGAAAACAGCATAGACCACCGCCCAATGCACCCGAGCGCCAGGAACATATCCATTGCGCTGGATCAATTCCGGCACCGGAAACAATCAACTCCTTTGCGAGACAGTCGATGAGTACAACCTCCAACGCTCCGTTCGGCGTCGGCGACGCCTCTTTCAAGGCAGCCGGCGGCGAAGCCGGCATCCAACAGTTGGTCACGGACTTCTACCGGATCATGGACGAGCACGAAGCCGCCCATTGCGTACGTCGTTTATATCCGCAGGATCTGAGCGAGGCGCGCGAACGTCTGGCGGCGTTTCTCTGTGGCTGGCTGGGTGGGCCGCGCCGTTACGCCGAAAAATTCGGCAGCATCAGCATCCCGCAATTCCATAGACGCTGGACTGTGGGCGAAGCTGAGCGGGACGCCTGGCTCGAATGCATGGCGCTCGCCATTGCCAGGCAGGACTACTCAGCGGACTTCGCCGACTACCTGTTGGTTCAGTTGCGGGTACCGGCGGAACGCATCCTGCAAGCCGGACTACAGTCGTGTCCGGCGCACCCGCACTCGCCGCTCCCATAGCCGACGCGGATCGACAGGCCGAACCCTGGGCACATCGCTGCGTCATAACTCTGTGGGATAACGATGCTCGGATGCGGCATCCGCAGCTTCGAACAGCAGTCAGGGTGATTTAGATGAAGATCCGCTTTGCCTCGGTCAACGAGCAGAAGATTCGCGACGCACGAGAATTCCTCGAGCAGAGCGGCATCGAGATCATCAGCTTCCCGGTGCGCATCGTGGAACAGCAAACCGAAGATCTGCATCAGTTGGTCAGTGACAAGCTGATGGACGCCTTCAAAATGATTGGCAAACCGGTCTTCGTCGAGCACTCGGGCCTGTTCATCAATAGCCTGAACGGCTTTCCCGGCGGGCTGACCCAGACATTCTGGGATCGCTTGCACGCTGTGCGCTTCTCCGAACTGATCGGCAATCTGGACGACCCTTCCGCGGTGGCACGTTCGCTGATCGGCTACTGCGACGGTCGCAAGCGGCATTTCTTCGAGGGAGAAGTTACCGGCAGGATTTCCCGCGAACCGGCGGGTGCAGAGGGCTTCGAGTGGGACAACGTGTTCATTCCCGACGGTTATTCCTGCACGTTCGCCGAGTTGGGCGGCGTCCATAACGAGCTTTCCATGCGTAAGCGGGCACTGGATGCCTTCATCAATCACTTGCGCCGGGTCTGAGAGGTATCGATGCAGAAGCTTCTGGAGGCGTACCGGCATAACCGCCTGATTCTTTTCGTAGGCTCCGGCGTGTCGGCCAATATCGGATTACCGCCCTGGCGCGACCTGATCAACGAAATTGCCCAGCAACTCGATTACGACCCCGATGTCTTCGATACCTATGGAAACTTCCTCTCGCTTGCCGAGTACTACCGCATCAGGAAAGGCAACATCGGGCCACTGCGCAGCTGGATGGACCGAGAGTGGCACAAGAGCATCGAGATCCGCGATTCGGAGATTCACCGGCTGATCGTTCAGGGCCGGTTTCCAGCCATCTACACGACCAACTACGACCGCTGGCTGGAAAATGCCCATGACGCTCATGGCGTCGGTTACATCAAAATCGCCAATGCCAGTGACCTGGTAAAGGCCCGTGATGGCGTCAGGCAGATCGTCAAATTCCACGGCGACTTCGATGACGATGACTCGATCGTGCTCGACGAAACGAGCTATTACGAACGCCTGCAATTCGAAACGCCGCTGGATATCAAGTTACGCGCCGACACATTGAGCAAAGCCGTTCTGTTTATTGGCTATAGCCTTTCGGATACCAACATTCGATTATTGTTCTACAAACTATCGAAGATCTGGAACGAACACGAAACCCTTGGCGTCCGGCCGATATCCTATGTCTTCTCGCACAAACCCAACCCGGTGCAGGAAGAGATTCTCAGCCAATGGGGAATTCAGATGATCACTTCGGAAGATGACGAACCGGGGTTGGCCTTGCAGAACTTTTTGCGAAATCTGGTTGAAGGCTAACGGGTAATGGTTATATCAAGCGAAGCGAAAGAATAAACAAACGAATCGATAAAAGTGCGATGCCGTCGGGCATCGCACTCGCATGCATCAGTAGTTGTAACCAATACCGACGCTATAGAAGAACGCTCCATCGTCATAACGATCTCGCGCATCGCTTCCGCTCTTGAACAGGAACTGATACTCAGCCATCGCAGTGATGAACGTCTTGTCCTGAACCCAGTATTTGATGCCGAGTTCCGGTCCACCCATGAAGGTCTCGTCCACTTCTTCGCCGTAGACCCCACCCACGCTCAGGCCAATGAATGGGCGAGTGTTTCCACTACCGAAGTGGTAGTCATAAAACACGCGGGTCGAGCCGTCGAACTGGACGCTTTCATCTTCCGAGTCGCGAGCATTTACCGTTTGCCGGATGCCCCACATGGATCGCTCATCAAGATAAGTACCCCAACTACCCTGTACCGAGAACACTGTATCGTCGAAATCCTTATCGCTACTTCCCGCACCACTCAAGGTAACTTCACGATCACCCGCCACCGGAGCAGCAACTGCGATAGCGGGAAGCATGGCGGCAACCAGGAGAGAAGTTTTGAAAAGTCGTTTCATGACAACACCCTCTTGTTCTTACTATGGCGGAATACGCAGTAACGCTCACGCGATGCGTATTTTAATGACAAGAGGGCACAACCACTGTTCATTTTATTTTAGGTATGTCAAGCAACCCGTTATTTTAATTGATTATTTATTTTTTTATCGCCGCTTCGCTAGTTAGGCCTGACCGGGCTGAGTTCGCCAAACAACAAACGGAGCGAATCTATGCAACCGGTCAGCCGACATGAAATCCGAACTTAGAATGGATAGTTAATATCACGCCGAGCCACTTTTTCGTGCCGACACGTCTTCCGGCAGTGGTTCATCTTCTGGGTCCGTATCGAACTGTCGTCCCATGGCGATTCGTAGCCAGACCGGTATCAGCAATAACCCAACCGCCAGACACAGCCAACTGATGAGGGAGCTTCCCTGTGGTGGAGGGAACATCAAGCGGCCAACACCGATCAGCAATGTAAAAAGCGAAACGGCGGTTACCACCACGGCGAACAGCCGAGTCCCCAACGCCTTGACCGACACCGCAGCCCCAATGCCGTTGAGCATCGCTGCGTGCCGCCAGAAGCCGAAGGGGCGAACACGGCGATAGAAGCGTTTGAGCGTGGCGTCGTCGGTCGCCGGAGTGATGAAGGTAACCAGGATCGCGGCGGATGTAGTGGTCAAGGCCATGATCCCGAGACGTATCCATTCGCGCTCCGGATCGGTGCCCAGGTAATAGAGAAGCAAAGGCGCCGTAATCAGCGATACCGCCATGGCGGTTAGCTCCGAGTACAGATTGATTCGCTCCCAGAGCCAACGCAGCACTAGTACCGAACCCATCCCCGCGCCAAACAGCAGCGAAATGAACCAGGCGGTCTGGATCGAACCGAGATTGGCCATGATGATCATCGCGATCACCAGAATCAGCACGTTGGACAACCGCGCCACCAGCACCAATTCGCGGTCCCTTGGCTTGCGCTTGAGCACATGTGGTGCGAATACGCCGCCATAGACGTCGTTGCTCCAATAAGACGCGCCCCAGTTGAGGTGTGTATCGACGGTAGAAGCCAGCGCGGCCAGCAATCCGACGAGCATCAGGCCGCGCACACCGGGCGGTAACAAATCTTCGATACCTTGCACGAACAGTGCTTCTCGCCCGGCCGTGAAACCATCGCCGGCCATTTCGGCTGGAGTGAACGGATACAGCACCAGCAGCCCAACCGCGATCGCTAGCCAGAATAGGCTACGCAGAAAGATCTGTAGCCAGGCGAAGACCAGACCGGCGATTCGAGCGTCGCGGTCGGTCGGGCACGCCATGCTTCGCTGCGCAAGATAGCCAGTACCATCGGAGTTCATCTGGAAGAACCACTGCAGACCGATAATGACCAGGAACGGCATCAGCGCCTCACCCGCATCGGCTGGAGGGGCGAAGGACAACATCCTGCTCGCCTGCTCGGCTCCGTAGATCTCCACGATGCGATCCGTCAATCCGCCTAACCCACCGGCGGCGTCGACGACGAACCAGGCATAAAACAGCGTGCCGATCATCGCCAGGCTGAATTGCACCACATCGGTCTGGACGACAGCGCGTAGCCCCCCGGTTATCGAATACATCGCGGTGAACGCGAGAATCAGCAGAATCGATATCAGGTTATTGGCGCTCATCCTCGCCGGCTCCAGCCCGGTAATACTTTCCCCGAGCTGTATGCCTGTAGTGGCGATGAAATCCACGATGGGCTCGTAAACTCCGGAGGGCAGCCACAGGTGCCATGGCAAGAACACCTCGGCGATACGAATGGCAGCCACCAGCACCATCGCCAGCACCACGCAATTGATCACCGTGCCGTAGTAGATCGCCTTGAGCAAACGTAGCGGAGTGACACCCTTGCCGCTGTATCGCACTCGGGTCAGCTCGGCATCGGTCAATACGCCGGCCCTGCGCCAGCCAACCGCGAACACGAACGCCATGAGCAGAAACGCAAGGCCGTAAATCCACAATCGCCAAAGCGCGAAGATGCCAGCCGTCGCAACGAGGCCGGTAACGAGCAGCGGCGTATCGGCGGCGAACTGAGTCGCCCCCATGGAGAAGCCGGCCTTCCAACCCTTGATCGTCTTGCCGGCGAGAAAATACTCATCGAGGCTCTGAGAAGCCTTTCCGCGCGCACGGAGGCCCGAACCCAGACCGTACAGGATGAAAACCACCACTATCAGGAGATCTATCATTGTTATGGCCCTGTGGAGTAGTTCTCTTCAGAGCCTGCACTGCAGCGAAAAATTGCGGCCATCGGATAAACGGATCGGACGGGCCGGCTAGCCAGCTGACGGCGCTCATCGGGTACCATGCGCTGCGTCATCGGATACCACTCATGTTCGAACTCCAACCGCGCCAATTACCTGCCGAATGTCAGCCGCTACTCGACAAGTTCTACCGAGCCCATCGCAGCCACATGCGGGTACCGGCCGGTGCGCATTGCTGGGTCGTCGGGCACACCGATATCGTTGCCGGTCTCTGCTTGAGCGGCATTGCCGGTGGTCACTGGTTGACCGGATTGCTGGTCGCCCCGAGTCAGCGCAACCAGGGCCTGGCGACGCGGTTGGTAACCCAGGCACTGGCCGCAAATGAAGGACCTGTCTGGCTGTTTTGTGAGCCCAAGGTAACTGCCTTCTACCGACAACTGAACTTCAGCGAGGCCACGGTTCTGCCTGAAGTGCTGGCATCCCGTCTGCAGCGCTACAACCGAAACAAGAAGCTCGTGGCGCTATGGCACGATAACGAGAATTCCCATGTCACATAACGTTTTGAAGATCGCTACAGCCTGCCTGTTCAACGAAGCCGGTCACATATTGGTCGTCCGCAAGCGCGGTACACGGATGTTCATGTTGCCGGGCGGCAAGATCGAGGCGGGAGAAACGCCGTTGCAGGCGTTGCGGCGCGAGCTTCACGAGGAGCTGGGTTTACGGGTCGAGGAATCGCAACTGCAGACGCTTGGACATTTCCAGTCGCGCGCAGCCAACGAGCCAGATCATTGGGTTGAAGCAGACGTTTTTGTGGGCCGTGTTGAAGGCCAGGTACAGGTACAGGCAGAAATCGAAGCGCTGGACTGGCTGGTACCTCGTACGCAGCAGCAGGAACATCTCGCCCCGCTGTTGCGCGAACAGGTACTCCCCGCTCTGCTCCAGCGGCTAGCAGCGGAAGAAAGTTGACACACCATCATCTGGTGCTGGCGCTAGGCTATGGAGAGATGGGATCACTTGCCGGAAAGGTTTCTTCTAGCGCCTCGTCCAGCTTATCTTCATCGGCCTCGTCTGGACGGCGCTCGATGTGGTCTTCTTGATCTGATCCCGGCTGGGTAGGTTGATTCGAGTCTTTGCCGTTCATGGTGAGCTCCTCTGAGTTTGAATCAGAACGTTAGGCCACCCAGCAGTGCAGTCGTTCGGCGGGATCGAATACCTATTCGCAGGCAAAAAAAGGGGCGGGGTTTAATCCCCGCCCGCCTCCTTCCCTGCTTCCTTTATTCCCAGCTCGTCTTCCTGACGCACCGCATCCAGCGGTTAATCCTGACCAACATCCTTGCCGGCCTGCACTTGTCCTTAAGCACGGGTGCGATATTAAAGTTTTAGACGACAACTACAACTCCCAAAAATTCGTAATGGCTTTTTGATAAGGATGTGAGATTTTATTTTTCCCCTCTCAAATCAAGCAGTTAAAGAATCGCGCTCAGTAAAAGGAGTATAGCCAGCAAAACTTTTCACTCTTTTCTTACACGCTGTGTAAGTAAATGCGTACATAGCAAACAGCTTTCGAGGAAATACGACGAACCAGGACTAATCCTGTTGGTTAGCCCGACATGTAGAAAAACAGAAAGCCTGTGAGCGCCCCTTACGTTGCCGGTAAGGGGCGCCGTTCCTTAGTGGAACAGGGACTCGCTCGACAAACCGTTACGCTCGAAGATCTCGCGTAACCGCTTAAGCGCTTCGACCTGAATCTGCCGTACCCGCTCGCGGGTCAGCCCGATTTCCTGGCCGACCTCTTCCAGCGTGCAGCTTTCATGGCCACGCAAACCGAAGCGCCGGATGACCACCTCGCGCTGCTTCTCGGTCAGGTCGGACAGCCATTGGTCGATGCTTTCCGACAGATCGTCGTCAAGCAGCAGATCGCAGGGATCGCTGGGCCGGTCATCGGTCAGGGTATCGAGCAATGTTTTGTCGGTGTCCGGCCCGAGAGACACGTCCACGGAGGTCACTCGCTCATTCAGCCCCAGCATCCGCTTGACCTCCGCAACCGGCTTCTCGAGCAGGTTGGCGATTTCCTCCGGGCTGGGTTCGTGGTCGAGCTTCTGGGTAAGCTCGCGCGCGGCACGCAAGTAAACGTTCAGCTCCTTGACCACGTGGATCGGCAGCCGAATGGTGCGGGTCTGGTTCATGATCGCCCGCTCGATGGTCTGCCGGATCCACCAGGTGGCGTAGGTAGAAAATCGGAAGCCACGCTCGGGGTCGAACTTCTCGACAGCCCGTATCAGCCCCAGGTTGCCCTCTTCGACCAGGTCCAGCAAAGACAGCCCACGGTTGACGTAGCGCCGGGCGATTTTCACCACCAGCCGCAGATTGCTTTCGATCATGCGCTTACGCCCTGCCGGGTCACCCTTCTGAGCCAGACGCGCGAAATGCACCTCTTGCTCGGGAGTCAGCAGGGGAGAAAATCCGATTTCGTTGAGATACAGCTGTGTGGCGTCGAGCGCACGGGTGTAGTCGATGAACTTGTGTTGCTTGAGGGTCGCGGTCTTGGATCGGGTGCCCGTTGAACCGGCGCGGGAGATATCGCTGATTGGATCGGCGTCCGCGGACGGTTCCATGAGTAGAACGGCATCGTCTACGTCAAACTCCGGCACTTCTTTTTTGAGAGCCATTATTGTTTTCCTGTTCTGAGTTCGACAACAGGCTCGGGCGGCACGCACTCCCTGGTAACGCTCAAGCCTCTCCTAGTGCCGGAACAGGTAGTAGCAAATCAGCGCTTTGGCAGGTATTGCAACGGATCTACCGGTTTGCCTTGACGGCGAATCTCAAAATGCAGCTTCACCCGGTCGGTTCCAGTCGATCCCATCTCGGCAATGGTCTGCCCAGCTTTGACTTGTTGACCCTCCTGAACCAGCAGCCTGCGGTTGTGGCCGTAGGCACTTACATAGGTATCGCTGTGCTTGATGATCACAAGTTCGCCGTAACCCCGTAAACCACTGCCGGCGTACACAACAGCCCCATCAGAAGCAGCTAAAACAGGCTGTCCTAATTCCCCAGCGATATCAATGCCTTTATTCAAACTGCCGTTTGAGGAAAAACGACCGATTACAGCGCCGTTCGTAGGCCAAGCCCAACCGCTTGCAGAGCGCGCTACAGGCTTGACCGGCGTAGTCGCAGCGGGAGGCTTGGCCGCCGGTACGCTGGGCCTCGTCAGCGGTGGCGGAATGGGCACAGGCGTAGTCACCACGGATGGCGATGTGCTTGCTGGCGGGACGGGAACAGGAGTCGGACGAGCGGCTACCGTCCGGGATTGAGTATGCCGAGTGAAGCGAATCGTCTGTCCCGGATGGATGACGTGCGGCGGGGGAATATTGTTGACTTGAGCCAGCTCGCGCCAATCCCAACCGAAGCGAAAGGCGATCGACCAAAGGGAGTCACCCCGCTGGACAATATAGTGACCGCTAGTGACACGGTCGCGGCTATTGCGATCGACGACATGCACGCCTCCCGACGGAGGACTGGCGCAGCCAGCAAGTAATGCACCCGCGAGCAGCGCGACAAGCGCACAACGGAAAGGCGGAATGCTCATCCACCGCATGCTGGCTGTGGCCTTCACGGCGCGCTCCTTTTGATTAACAAGGCCGTTCAGACCGTTTGCACCGATGGCTGGCGCCGCCCGGCAAACCATTCGAGTCCAAGGACGAGAACGATACCAGCTACTGCCAGTACTATTGCCAGCGCAAGGTGCGGGTCCTGTCCGGTCAGCTCGCCATAGGCGCCAGGTAGCAGGTTCTGCTCCAGCATCGGGATACGCTCGCCATGGGAGTCAATGCGCCAGGTCAGCGTCTCCTTCCATGGCCAAACCTTGTTCAGCGAACCCAGCATCAGGCCCGTAAGGAAGGCCAGCGTGAGGTCGCGCCAACGGACGAGCATCCAGCTCAGCACACGGGCGAAACTGAGAATGCCCACCAGACAACCTGCCGCAAAAATCGCCATGACAGCTAGATCTAGATCCTTCACCGCGCCGAGTACGACCGGATACAGTCCCAGCAGCACAAGAATGAAGCTACCGGAGATGCCCGGCAGGATCATCGCGCAGATCGCAATGGCACCGGCGAAAAACAAGCTCAAACCACTGCTGCTCCACTGTACCGGAGCGGCCACGGTTATCACGTAGGCGAAGATGATGCCAAGTATCAGTCCGACGATGCGCGACAGATCCCAGCGCTGGATCTCTTTGCCGACAAGATGCACCGAAACCAGGATCAGGCCGAAGAAGAACGACCACACCGGGATCGGGTGTGCTTCCAATAGATAGGTGATCAGCTTCGCGAGGCTGAACACGCTGGTAAGAATGCCGCCGAATAGAACCAGAAGGAAATTCGCATTTGCCGTCGCCCATGCTTCCCGAATGCGGCCACGAAACAACAGCATCGCAGCGCCGGGTATAGCGCCAATCGATCGCAGCAATTCGTCATAGATGCCGGTAATAAAAGCGATGGTACCGCCAGAAACTCCCGGCACCACATCCGCCGCGCCCATCGCGATGCCCTTGGCGTACAACAACAACGTGTTTTTCATGCTTCCTTCCGCTGAGATCAAACTACAGGTCCATTGAGCAGCGGCACGAAGCGTACGGTATCCAGCAGATGGCGGGAAAAACCGTCTTCCTCTCGAATGATCAGCATCAGTTGCTGGACTTCGCCGACCCCGACCGGAATCACCAGCCGCCCGCCGGGAGCCAGTTGATCGAGCAAGGCTTGTGGCACGTCGGCTGCCGCCGCGGTAACGATGATGCCGTTATAAGGCGCCAATGCAGGCCAACCTTCCCAACCATCACCCCAGCGAAAGACCACATTACGCAATTTGAGTTCGACCAGACGCTCTTTTGCACGATCCTGCAGCGCCTGGATGCGCTCGACCGAGAACACCCGCTCGACCAGTTGTGCCAGCACAGCGGTCTGATAACCGGAGCCGGTACCGATTTCCAAGACCTTATCCAGCGGGCCGTCCGCAAGCAGCAGCTCGCTCATGCGCGCGACCATGAACGGTTGCGAGATGGTCTGGTTGTGACCGATTGGCAGCGCGGTGTCTTCGTAAGCGCGATGCGACAGCGCCTCGTCGACGAACAGATGACGCGGCGTGCGTCGAATGACCTCAAGCACGCGAGGATCGGACAGGCCCTCCTCATACAACCGCTGAATCAGGCGATCGCGGGTGCGCTGCGAAGTCATACCGGTGCCGTGGCGCAGCAGATCATCTTGTCCACGGTGATTCACAGTACGTCCTCCAGCCAGTTATCGAGCCCCTTGAACGCCTCATGGAACGTCCGATCGAGCTGCAAAGGAGTAATCGACACATAGCCCTGCATCACTGCATGAAAATCGGTCCCTGGCCCACCATCTTCGACGTCGCCGGCAACCGAGATCCAGTAGCCATCCTTGCCGCGCGGGTTGGCCTGCTTAACCGGCGGTTTGGCCCGGCTACGGTGACCAAGGCGGGTCAACTGAATGCCGCGGATATGATCCAGCGGCAGATTGGGTACGTTAATGCTGAGCACAGTACGTGGCGGCAGGTCGAGCTGATCGTGTTTCTCGACCAGCTTGCGAGCGATGTAGGCAGCCGTGGGCAGATTGTCCGAAGCGCGCGAGATCAGCGAAAACGCAAATGCCGGTTTGCCAGTGAAGCGGCCTTCGATTGCTGCAGCGACGGTGCCTGAGTACAGGACGTCGTCCCCCAGATTGGCGCCCAGATTAATACCGGAAACCACCATGTCAGGTGCTTCGTCTAACAGCCCGTTCATGCCCAGGTGAACGCAATCGGTAGGTGTGCCGTTCACACCGATGAAACCGTTCGGCATGGTCGTAGGATGAAGCGGGCGATCCAGCGTCAGCGCGCTGCTGGCGCCGCTCATGTCCTGGATGGGGGCGACTACGCGGCACTCGGCATAATCGGCCAGCGCGTCATAAAGCGCGGCGAGCCCAGGTGCATACACCCCGTCGTCGTTGGCGATCAGAATACGCATCAGATGTCCGTCTGCCCTGCCAGGCTGACCAGCTCGCGCACCACAGCTGTGGCGAAGCATCCGGTCGGCAGGACGAATTCAAGTTGCAGAATGTCAGGCTCGGGATAATGCCACGACAAGCCGCCAATGGGGAGGCGAAGAATGCGCCGTTCATGCTTCATTCCAGCTTCTGCGAGCCACTTGGCGATTGCCGGTTCTGCCCCCGCGACATTCGATTCCAGCGCAGGTATCCCGCCGCCTGCGGGCGACTCACCGACGCCCCACAAGGGGCCGGTGGGGTGCAGATCTAGAATGGTCAGACGCGGGTCGCTGCATTCGGCCTCGCCTGCTGGGAAAAAGCTTCGGCTGTCGGTAAAGGCCAGTAGATCGCCCACCTGCGCCTTATCCCAGGTCCCGCTTGCGACACGCTCGGCCAAGACCCGATTGAACAAATAGCTGCGCCCCGCCGAGAGCAGCCGCGAGCGCAGGTTACGCTGCACGGGAAGCTCCTGTCGCTCGGCATATTCGCGTGCGCCATGAACGTTGCTGCCTTCGAAGCCGAAGCGTTGCAGGCCGAAATAATTGGGCACGCCGTGCGTCTTGATTCGCTCTAGGCGCGCGTCCAGTTCAGCGTGTTCGGCCTGCAGTTGGGTCAGGCGCAGGGTGAAGCCGTTTGCCGAGTGGGCGCCGCGCTGCAGTTTGCGCTGGTGACGACAGGTCTTGAGAATCTTCAGCGTTTCGTCTTCAGCTCTATCCAAATTGGGATCGGCCTTGCCCGGCAGATGCAAGCTGAACCACTGGCGGGTCAGCGCTTGGCGATCCTTCAGACCGGCGTAGCTGATATTGCGCACCGGGACTCCGGCGGCGCGGGAGATGCGGCGCGCCGCTTCCTCGGTATTGAGGTTGCGCTTCTCGACCCAGAGCCAGAGGTGCTCGCCTTCACCGGACAACGGAATGTCCAGCACTTCATCGACTTGAAAGTCCTCGGCCACGGCCTTGAGCACCGCGCGGCCACATGGCCCGCCGTGCGCCTGCGACCCGAGCAACTGATCTTCGGTCATGCGCGGACCAGCAGAGCGACGGCGTGCACGGCGATACCCTCTTCCCGCCCGACGAAACCCAGCTTCTCGGTAGTGGTGGCCTTGACGTTGACCTGATCCAACTCGACCTGCAGGTCCTCGGCGATCAGGCCGCGCATGGCCTCGATATGCGGCGCCATCTTCGGTGCCTGGGCAATGATGGTGGCGTCGACATTACCGACCTCCCAGCCCTTGCTCTTTACCTGTTCCAGGACATGGCGCAGCAGTACACGGCTGTCGGCGCCCTTGAATTGCGGGTCGGTATCCGGGAAATGCTTGCCGATATCGCCCAGCGCGGCGGCACCGAGCAGCGCATCGCTGAGCGCATGCAGCAGCACGTCACCATCGGAATGCGCCAGCAGACCGAACCTGTGAGGAATCCGTACACCACCGAGGGTGATGAAGTCGCCCTCGCCGAAGCGGTGCACGTCATAGCCGTGGCCAATACGCATAGTCAGAACACCCTTGAAAGATCAGCGGCGGATTCTACAGGAGACGTCATGGCTTGGCTCATCGGCTCCGGCGCCGCATCAACGAGCACGATAGTCACCATCAACCGAAACGATCTCATATCGTGATTCGACGATATATAGTTCGCTCCATCGCGATATACCGAACCAGACGAACACATGCCCGACAATTTCGATGACATCATCAAGGCCCTCGCCCACCCGCTGCGCCGGGACATCCTGCAGTGGCTGAAGGAGCCGCAACGGTACTTTTCCGAGCAGCATCACTCCCTGGAGAACGGCGTCTGCGCCGGACAGATCGACCAGCGGGCCGGTCTTTCGCAATCGACGGTATCGGCCCACTTGGCCACCCTGCAGCGAGCCGGGTTGATTACCAGCCGCAAAGTCGGCCAGTGGCATTTCTTTCAACGCAATGAGCCGGTCATCCAGGACTTTCTGGCCCGCATCGGCCAGGAACTCTGAATCCCTATATAAGGAGCAACACCACCATGCCCACACTTTTCGATCCGATCCGCATTGGCGAGCTGGAACTGGCCAACCGCGTCATCATGGCGCCCCTGACCCGCTGCCGCGCCGAGCCCGGCCGCGTACCGGGCGAGCTGATGGTCGAATACTACGCCCAGCGCGCCGATGCTGGCCTGATCATCAGCGAAGCCACCTCGGTAACGCCCATGGGCGTCGGTTACCCGGACACGCCCGGCATCTGGTCCGCCGAGCAGGTGCAGGGCTGGAAGAAGATCACCGATGCCGTGCATGCCAAGGGTGGCAAGATCGTGCTGCAGCTCTGGCATGTCGGCCGCATCTCCGACCCGCTCTACCTCGACGGCCAGCTGCCGGTCGCCCCTAGCGCCATCAAGCCGGCCGGGCATGTGAGCCTGGTACGGCCGATGAAGGATTACGAGACCCCGCGCGCGCTGGAAACCGAAGAAATAGCAGGCATCGTCGAGGCCTACCGCAAAGGCGCCGAGAATGCCAAGGAGGCGGGCTTCGACGGCGTGGAAATCCACGGCGCCAATGGCTATCTGCTCGACCAGTTCCTGCAGGACAGCACCAACCAGCGTACCGACCAGTACGGCGGCTCGCTGGAAAACCGCGCACGCCTGATGTTGGAAGTCACCGATGCCGCGATCAGCGTTTGGGGTGCCGGCCGCGTCGGCATGCACTTGGCACCGCGCGCAGACTCCCACGATATGGGCGACTCCAACCGCGCCGAGACCTTTGGCTACGTGGCTCGCGAGCTTGGCAAGCGCGGCATCGCATTCATCTGCACGCGTGAAAAAGCCGGCGAAGACAGCCTCGGCCCGCAGTTGAAGCAGATCTTCGGCGGCAACTACATCGCCAATGAGCGTTTCACTGGCGAACAGGCCAACGCCTGGCTGGGCGACGGGAAAGCCGACGCGGTGGCCTTCGGCATTCCTTATATCGCCAACCCGGACCTGGTCAAGCGCCTGCGCCAGGATGCGCCGCTCAACGAGCCCAAGCCTGAGCTGTTCTACGCCCAGGGCGCAGAGGGCTACACCGATTATCCATCGCTCTAGCTCCCAGCGGTGGAAAGGCCCGGCCGGTTATTCCGGTCGGGCCTTTTTTCGTGTTGATCGTTCCCACTCCCGCGGGGGAACGCCCTCCTGTCAGGATCTCAACGCCTCGGCATGATGTCGCAGATGATCATCAATGAAGCTGGCGATGAAGTAGTAGCTGTGGTCGTAGCCCGGCTGTATCCGTAGCGTCAGCGGATGTCCTGCCGCTTTGGCCGCAGCCTCCAGCGCCTCGGGCTTGAGCTGGCTTTCCATGAAGTCGTCGCGGTCGCCCTGATCCACCAGCAGCGGTAGCTTCTCACCGGCTTCGGCCAGCAGCGCACAGGTATCCCATTCGCGCCAGCGCGAACGGTCTTCACCCAGATAGCGGGAAAACGCCTTCTCGCCCCAGGGGCAGTTCAGCGGATTGACGATGGGCGCGAAGGCCGAAACCGATTGGTAGCGCCCTGGATTCTTCAGCGCACAGACCAGCGCGCCGTGGCCGCCCATGGAGTGCCCACTGATGCCGCGCTTGTCGGAGACCGGGAAATTCGCCTCGATCAGCGCCGGCAGCTCATCGACCACGTAGTCGTACATACGGTAATGCTGCGCCCAGGGCTCCTGTGTGGCGTTGAGGTAGAACCCTGCACCGAGGCCGAAATCATAGGCTGCATTGGGGTCGTCGGGTACATCCGGGCCACGCGGGCTGGTATCCGGCGCGACGATGATCAAGCCAAGCTCGGCGGCCAATCGATGGGCGCCGGCCTTCTGCATGAAGTTCTCGTCGGTACAGGTCAGGCCGGACAACCAATACAGCACCGGCAGCTTCTCGCCCTGCTCGGCCTGGGGTGGCAGATACACAGCGAAAACCATGTCGCAGCTCAAACTGGTCGAGCGATGTCGATAGCGCTTATGCCAACCGCCGAAGCTCTTCTGGCAGGAAATGTTTTCAAGGGTCATGGATATGCCTCGTTCAGGGTGGAAAACAGCGAAGTGTTTCCCACCATTCAAGGTGGATACGCCGTTTTCCGGCGGCGTTGTCCACCTACGGGTCAATAGTGGATGACGGTCCGAATGCTCTTGCCTTCATGCATCAGGTCGAAGGCCTGATTAATCTCATCCAGCCCCATGTTGTGCGTAATGAAGGTATCCAGCGGAATCTCGCCAGTCTGGGCCTTCTCCACATAGCTCGGCAGTTCGGTGCGGCCCTTGACGCCACCGAAGGCACTGCCACGCCAGACGCGGCCGGTCACCAGCTGGAACGGGCGAGTGCTGATTTCCTGACCGGCGCCAGCGACGCCGATGATCACCGACTCGCCCCAGCCCTTGTGCGCACACTCCAGGGCAGCCCGCATCAGCTGCACGTTGCCAACGCACTCGAAGGAGTAATCCACACCACCATCGGTCATCTCGACGATGACTTCCTGGATCGGCTTGTCATGATCTTTCGGGTTGACGAAGTCGGTGGCGCCCAGCTCTTCAGCGATGGGGAACTTGGAGGGGTTGATGTCGATGGCAATGATCCGGCTGGCGCCAGCCATCTTCGCGCCGATGATCGCCGCCAGGCCGATGCCACCGAGACCAAAGATGGCCACCGTGGCGCCCGCCTCCACCTTAGCGGTGTTGAGCACCGCACCGATGCCGGTAGTGACGCCGCAGCCCAGCAGGCAGACCTTGTCCAGCGGCGCTTCCTTGGGAATCTTCGCGACCGAGACTTCAGGCAGCACCGTGTACTCGGAAAAGGTCGAGGTGCCCATGTAGTGGTAGATCGGCTGGCCCTGGTAGCTGAAACGGGTGGTGCCGTCCGGCATCAGGCCCTTGCCCTGGGTGGCGCGTACCGAGCTGCAGAGGTTGGTCTTGCCGGAGGTGCAGAACTTGCACTGGCGGCACTCGGCGGTATACAGCGGGATCACGTGGTCACCCACCGCCACCGAAGTCACGCCCTCGCCCACGGCCTCGACGATGCCACCTCCCTCGTGGCCGAGGATGCAGGGGAAGACGCCTTCGGAATCCTCGCCGGACAGGGTGTAAGCGTCGGTATGGCAAACGCCGGTGGCGACGATGCGTACCAGCACCTCGCCAGCCTTGGGTGGCTCGACGTCCACCTCGACGATCTGCAGAGGCTGATTGGGGCCAAAGGCGACGGCGGCGCGTGATTTGATGGTCATGAAGGACTCCTCTTGGTGAATGAAGCAGAGTGTAGTTTCATTCTTAATCTGGGTTAATGAGCCAAACGCGAAAACATTGTTGCCGAATAGGGCTAATCAAGCCTTTCGAACAGGAGCCTGAGATGAATCGCTGGGAAGGTCTCGACGAGTTCGTAGCCGTCGCCGAGTGCGGCAGTTTCATGCGCGCCGCCGGGCAGTTGCGGGTGTCGTCTTCGCATGTCAGCCGCCAGGTGGCGCGCCTCGAAGAGCGCTTGCAGGCTCGCCTGCTCTACCGCACCACGCGTCGCGTCTCGCTGACCGAAGCCGGCCACACCTTCCTGGCGCGCTGCCAGCGCTTGATCGAAGAACGCGACGAAGCCTTCCACGCCATCAGCGATCTGCACGCGGCACCCACTGGTCTGTTGCGCATGACCGCAGCCGTGGCTTACGGCGAGCGCTTCATCGTGCCGCTGGTAAACGAGTTCATGGCGCAGCATCCACAGTTGCGGGTGGAGATCGAACTGTCCAACCGCACTCTGGACATGGTGCAGGAAGGCTTCGATCTGGCCATCCGCCTGGGCCGCCTCGGCGAGTCGCGGCTGGTGGCGACCCGCATCGCGCCACGCGCCATGTACCTGTGCGCCGCACCGGCCTACCTCGAACGCTACGGACGCCCGCACACGCTTTCCGAGCTGGCGCGACACAACTGCCTGGTGGGCACGGGCGATACCTGGATGCTGCAGGTCGACGGCCGCGAACAGCCGTTCAAGCCCAGCGGCAACTGGCGCTGCAACAGCGGTCAGGCGGTACTGGACGCCGCCCTGCGCGGCTTCGGCCTCTGCCAGTTGCCGGACTATTACGTGCAGGAGCCGCTGCGCCGAGGTGAGCTGGTGTCGCTGCTGGAAGCCAATCAGCCACCCAATACCGCCGTCTGGGCGGTCTACCCGCAGCGCCGCTATCCGCTACCGAAGGTGCGCCTGCTGATCCAGGCATTGAAGCAAGGCCTGGCCAGTCGCTCTGAATATCGCAGCGGCCGCAGCTGAGGAGCTAAGGCGCCGCGCGTCTGACTGCCTATTTCGGGAGGAACCCGCCTCCGTAGGCCACGTCGATATTGTGTAGCCGGTGCCCTTTGCGTTTGCCTGGAGCTACCCGGCGATTCAATCAGGAGGACATCATGCAGATTCTGGTGAACAGCAATCACAGCGTCAGCGTAACCAGCAACCTCGAGGAACACGTGAAGGCAACCGTGGAGAGCGAACTGGAGCGTTTCGATGATCAGCTGACCCGAGTCGAAGTTCATCTCAACGATGAGAACAGCGGTAAAAGCGGCCCTCAGGACAAGCGTTGCCAGATGGAAGCCCGAGTGAAAGGCCATGAGCCGATTTCGGCCACCCATAAGGCGGAATCCATGACGCTCGCCATCGACGGCGCCGCGGAGAAGCTCAACCATGCCCTGGCGCATGCCCTGGACAAACTCAACCATCACTGACCCGTCACTTGCCGAACCAGGCCATCAATGCCCGAGGGACCGAACCACCCGACTACGAAAGAGGCCATGCATGAACAGATTGCTCGATCGTGAAACCATGACCCAGCTGCTGGCGAAGCGCGAGGCACCCTGCCTGTCGCTGTACCAGCCCACCCACCGTAGCTTTCCCGAGCGCCAGCAAGACCCGATCCGCTTCAAGCATCTAGTGCGACAGCTGGAAGACTCTCTCAAACAGCAAGGCCGAGGCGATCAGGCCAAATCGCTGCTCGAGCCGTTTTATGCGCTGACCGATGATGTCGATTTCTGGAATTCCAACCGCGACGGACTGGCTGTGTTCGGCGCCAAGGACTATTTCGAGGTGTTCCGCCTCCAGCGCAACGTACCGGAGCTGGCGGTCGCCAACGATCGTATGCACCTTAAGCCGCTGCTGCGCATCGCCCAATCCGCCGATCGCTACCAGATCCTCGCGATAACACTGGATTCGGTGCGCCTGTTCGAAGGCAACCGTGACGGTGTCGATGAAGTTCCGCTTGCCGAGGGTGTACCAAAAACCGTGGAAGAGGCGCTTGGGCGCGAACTAACCGAGAAGGGCCAGACCGGGTTCGCTCAAGGCTATGGCCGCGCCAGCGAACGCGGCGATGCGATGCAGGTCGAGAGCGGCGGAGCCGGTCGGCAGGACGAGATCGATCGGGATCGCGAGCGCTTCTTCCGTGAGGTGGATCGCGCCATCCTCGAACACCATAGCCGCAAGACCCGCCTACCGTTGATTCTTGCCGCACTCCCCGAGCATCAGTCCCATTTCCGCAAGCACAGTCACAACGATCTACTGCTACCTGAGGGCATCGAGAGCGATGTTTCGCTGCTCAGCCAGAAAGAGCTGCGGGAAAAAAGCTGGATGGTCATGCAGCCGCGTTACATCAAACGCCTCGAAGGCTTTATCAACCAGTACGGCGAATCGCACGGTCAGGGCCTGGCCACCGATCAGCTCGAACAGATCGGCCAGGCGACCCTGGAAGGGCGGGTGGCGACGTTGCTGGTCGAAGCTGATCGGCAGATACCAGGGATGGCGGACAAGCAGGAAGGCAAAGCGATGGTGGTCGACGATGAGTCCGCCACCACGCCCGATCTGCTCGACGAGTTGACGATCTGGACGCTGGAGCAAGGCGGCGAAGTGATCTCGGTACCCACCGAGCGTATGCCAACCGCGAGCGGCGCGGCGGCGATATACCGCTACTAGTAAGCCATCTGCCAAGAAGTTGCGAAAGAATCGCGCTTCAGGATGCACAGCGCTGCGCAATCACGATTGCCAGCGCTGTTGCAGCCATTGCAGATCTTCCGGACGCGTGATCTTCAAATTATCCGAGCGCCCTTCTACCAGTCGCGGACTGAATCCCGCCCATTCCAGCGCGGACGCTTCATCAGTAACGGCTGCGCCAGCTTCGAGCACATTGGCAAGCGCATCGCGTAACGCCCCGAGGCGAAACATTTGCGGTGTGAAAGCCTGCCATATCACGCTGCGATCGATGGTTTCCACGACCCGTCCGTCGGTACCCGCTCGTTTCAATGTGTCCCGGGCCGGTACGGCGAGTAGCCCACCGACTGGATCGTCGCCCAGTTCGACCAGCAGTTTGTCGAGATCCTGACGCGAGAGATTGGGCCGAGCGGCATCATGCACCAGCACCCAATCGCCGTCTCTTGCGCCCCGCTCGGACAGACGGTGCAACCCAGCCAGTACCGAGTCGGCGCGCTCGGCGCCGCCGTCAGCACGTTGAATGCGAGGGTCCTTGGCGCAGTCCAGATTCGCCCAGTACGGATCATCGGCGGCCAGGCTGACGACCAACCCAAGCAAACCGGGATGGTCGAGAAAACAGCTGAGTGTATGTTCGATGACGCTCTTGCCGGCCAAGGGCAGGTATTGCTTAGGCCGATCGGCGCGCATGCGGCTGCCGACACCGGCGGCCGGTATCACGGCCCAGAACTCCGGGAACATGGCCGTCCTTACTCCGTGAGCTGGAATAGCGTCTCGCCTTCCTTGACCATCCCAAGCTCCTGTCGAGCACGCTCTTCGACAGTTTCCATACCTTGCTTGAGCTCCATCACCTCAGCCTCGAGGATGCGATTGCGCTCTAGTAGGCGCTGGTTCTCGCCCTGCTGTTCAGCGATCTGCTTGTTCAGTCCACTGACCTGAGCGAGGCTCCCCTCGCCCACCCACAGACGGTACTGAAGACCGCCCAACAACAGGATCAAAACGACGAACAACCAGTAGGGGCTACGCATGGACGGCATGGAACGGCTTCGGTTGGTTTCAGATGACGAGATATAGGCAGCGGTCAGCGACATGGCCTGGCTTTCCTTTGCTGGCGGGCGCATCGCCTCATTTCGGCGACGACCTTATCAGTGCTGAACGTTATCCACAAAAAAGGGCGACTAACGCCGCCCCTTTCTAGCATGCGAAGTATTAGCCGCGAAACTCGGCACGCCCCTTATAGGCCGCTTTTCCGCCGAGCTGCTCTTCGATACGCAGCAGCTGGTTGTACTTGGACACGCGGTCCGAGCGGCACAGCGAGCCAGTCTTGATCTGACCTGCGGCAGTACCAACAGCCAGGTCAGCGATGGTGTGGTCTTCGGTTTCGCCGGAACGGTGCGAGATCACCGCGGTGTAGCCGGCGGCCTTGGCCATCTGGATGGCTTCGAGAGTCTCGGTCAGCGAGCCGATCTGGTTGAACTTGATCAGGATCGAGTTACCGATGCATTTCTCGATACCTTCTTTGAGGATCTTGGTGTTGGTCACGAACAGATCATCGCCGACCAGCTGAACCTTGCTGCCGATCTTGTCGGTCAGGACCTTCCAGCCGTCCCAGTCGGACTCATCCATGCCGTCTTCGATGGAGATGATCGGATAGCGCTCGGACAGACCAGCCAGGTAGTCGGCGAAACCTGCGGCGTCGAATGCCTTGCCTTCGCCAGCCAGGTCGTACTTGCCGTCCTTGTAGAACTCACTCGATGCGCAGTCCAGCGCCAGGGTCACGTCGGTACCCAGCTTGTAGCCGGCTTTCTCGACGGCTTCGGCGATAGCTGCCAGGGCATCTTCGTTGGACGCCAGGTTCGGCGCGAAGCCACCTTCGTCACCTACGGAAGTGCTCAGGCCGCGGGCTTTCAGCACGGCCTTGAGGTTATGGAAGATTTCAGTACCCATGCGCAGGGCATCGGCAAATGTCTTGGCGCCGACCGGCTGCACCATGAATTCCTGGATGTCGACGTTGTTGTCGGCATGCTCGCCGCCGTTGATGATGTTCATCATCGGCACCGGCATGGAGTACTGGCCCGGCGTGCCGTTGAGGTTGGCGATGTGCGCGTAGAGCGGCAGGTCCTGATCCTGGGCAGCAGCCTTGGCGGCAGCCAGGGACACGGCGAGGATGGCGTTGGCGCCCAGCTTGGCCTTGTTGTCGGTGCCGTCCAGCTCGATCATCGCGCGATCCAGGGCTTTCTGGTCGACAGGGTCCTTGCCCAGCAGCAGATCGCGAATCGGACCATTGATGTTGCCGATAGCCTTCAGCACGCCTTTGCCCATATAACGGCTGTTGTCGCCATCACGCAGTTCCAGCGCTTCGCGCGAACCAGTGGACGCACCGGACGGCGCACAGGCGCTACCGATGATGCCGTTATCGAGGATAACGTCCGCTTCCACGGTGGGATTGCCACGGGAGTCGAGAACTTCACGCCCTTTGATGTCGACGATCTTTGCCATTTTTATTAACACTCCGTAGATAGCTTCAAGGCTTCAAGCAGTTTCGATTGGCGAAAAATTCTTGATCAGATCATCCAACTGTTTGAGTTGGGTGAGGAAAGGTTCGAGCTTATCGAGGCGCAAGGCGCACGGGCCATCGCACTTGGCATTGTCTGGATCGGGATGCGCTTCGAGGAACAATCCGGCAAGTCCCTGGCTGAGTCCAGCCTTGGCCAGATCGGTAACCTGGGCGCGACGACCGCCGGCAGAATCGGCACGGCCGCCAGGCATCTGCAACGCATGAGTGACATCGAAAATCACCGGATACCGCATCCGCTTCATGATGTCGAAGCCGAGCATGTCGACGACCAGATTGTTGTAGCCGAAGGACGAGCCACGCTCGCAGAGAATCAATTGATCGTTACCGGCTTCCTCGCATTTGGCGAGGATGTGCTTCATTTCCTGGGGTGCGAGAAACTGAGCCTTCTTGATGTTGATCACCGCACCGGTCTTGGCCATGGCGACGACCAGATCGGTCTGCCGCGACAGGAAAGCCGGCAGCTGGATGATGTCGCAGACCTCAGCCACCGGCTGCGCCTGATGGGGTTCGTGTACATCGGTGATCACCGGCACGCCGAAGGTCTTCTTTACCTCTTCGAAGATGCGCATGCCTTCTTCCAGGCCTGGACCACGGAAGGAGTTGATCGAGGAGCGATTGGCCTTGTCGAAGCTTGCCTTGAAGATGTACGGAATACCGAGCTTCTCGGTCACCTTCACATAGGCTTCGCAAATCTGCAGCGCCAGGTCGCGGGACTCCAGCACGTTCATGCCGCCGAACAGCACGAACGGCTTGTCGTTGGCGATCTCGATGTTGCCGACGCGGATGGTCTTCTGACTCATGCCTTGCCCGCCTTGTAATCCAGCGCTGCCTGGACGAATCCGCTGAACAGCGGATGACCGTCACGGGGCGTGGAGGTGAATTCGGGGTGGAACTGGCAGGCCACGAACCAGGGATGGTCTGGCGCCTCGACAACCTCCACCAGCGCACCGTCGCCGGAGCGACCGGTGATCTTCAGGCCAGCCTCCTGCAACTGCGGCAGCAGGTTGTCGTTCACTTCGTAGCGATGGCGGTGACGCTCGACGATGCGCTCCGCGCCATAGCAGGCAAAAACGTTCGAGCCGGCTTCGAGACCGCACTCCTGGGCGCCCAGGCGCATGGTGCCGCCCAGGTCGGAAGCATCGGTGCGAGTTTCCACGGCGCCGGTGGCATCAGCCCACTCAGTGATCAAGCCCACCACCGGGTGGGTGCTGTCCTTGTCGAATTCCGTAGAGTTGGCGTCGGTCCAGCCGAGTACGTCCCGGGCGAATTCGATTACCGCAACCTGCATGCCGAGACAGATGCCCAGATAGGGGATCTTGTTCTCGCGGGCATATTTGACTGTAGTGATCTTGCCTTCCACGCCGCGCAAGCCGAAGCCGCCCGGCACCAGAATCGCGTCCATGCCTTCCAGCAGGCCGGTGCCCTGGTTTTCGATATCTTCGGAGTCGATATAACGCAGGTTCACTTTGGTACGGCTCTGGATGCCAGCGTGGCTCATTGCCTCGATCAGAGATTTGTAGGCGTCCAGAAGTTCCATGTACTTGCCGACCATGGCGATGGTGACTTCTTTTTCCGGGTTCAGCTTGGCATCGACCACACGATCCCACTCGGAGAGGTCGGCGCCGCCGCACTCTAGGCCGAAGCGCTCGACGACAAAATCATCCAGCCCCTGCGCATGCAGCATGCCGGGAATCTTGTAGATGGTGTCGGCGTCCGGCAGGCTGATCACCGCGCGCTCTTCGACGTTGGTGAACAGGGCGATCTTGCGGCGCGAGGACAGATCGATCGGCACTTCCGAACGGCAGACCAGCACATCCGGCTGCAGGCCGATGGAGCGTAATTCTTTTACCGAATGCTGGGTCGGCTTGGTCTTGGTTTCGCCGGCAGTGGCGATGTAAGGCACCAACGTCAGATGCATCAGCATGGCGCGCTTGGCGCCGACTTCCACACGCAACTGGCGAATCGCCTCGAGGAAGGGTTGCGACTCGATGTCGCCCACGGTGCCGCCCACTTCCACCAAAGCCACGTCGGCATCGCCGGCGCCCTTGATGACGCGACGCTTGATTTCGTCGGTGATGTGCGGAATGACCTGAATGGTCGCGCCCAGATAATCACCACGGCGCTCACGGCGCAGCACGTCTTCGTAGACGCGGCCGGTGGTGAAGTTGTTGTTCTGGGTCATGCGGGTACGAATGAAGCGTTCGTAGTGACCTAGGTCGAGGTCGGTCTCGGCGCCGTCATGGGTGACGAACACTTCACCGTGCTGGAACGGGCTCATGGTGCCCGGATCGACGTTGATGTAAGGGTCCAGCTTGAGCATCGTGACCTTCAGGCCCCGCGCCTCCAGGATGGCCGCCAATGAAGCCGAGGCGATGCCTTTCCCCAATGAAGAAACAACACCACCCGTGACGAAGATGTAGCGCGTCATGAAAAACCCTAGAAGTCTGCGTTAAGCGGCTGGCGCCGCCGGGGGAAAGCGAAGGTGCCATTGCGCATCGAGCGGCAATAGCGCAACTGCCACGGATTCGAAGAAACCGCAGAAGCTGTATTGAGACGGGAGCGTAGTCTACTGGAAAGACCCCATCAGCTCAAACGCGCATCACACTGGTGGCGTCCAGACGAGTGACACCTGGGCGGTATCGAATTGCGGCAGATTGGCAACGGCAACCAGCTCGCCATCGAGATAGAGCAGCGGCAGGCGTGAGCGGACGAATCCCGGCACCTGGACTTCGTTGAGCAGGCGCTTCAGATCGCGTCTGCCACGTCCGGACAGTGCCATGCTCTCGCCGCCTTGCCGATAACGAATCTCGAACGCGCCCTGCATCGCTCCTCCGAGGCTCACCGCGCCGTTACCGGGCAATGCCAGCGTGGTGACTCTTCGCTCCCACGGAAACGCACCTTCGACCGCTTCGAGCCAGGGCCCGGAAAGCCACCACAGCCGGTTTCCGGCACGATGAAGCTCGCCGCCCTCCAAACGCCAGCGGGGCGTAGCATCCACAGCGGCATCGCGCAGCGCCTCCCAGCCGGCCCAGTGGTCGGTATCCGGCAACAGCGTGAACTCAGCCAGCCAGTGGCGTAGCGCATTGCGCTGTCTAGCCGAACTCAGTGAGCGCAGTACCGATAAGTCCAGGCTCGGCAGGGGCAGCCATGACCAGCTTTCCGGCGCGCGAGCCGCCAGTAGATCCATCTCGGCGAGCTCATCGAGCAGCGCCTGCGCTTCGGCCAGATGCCCCGCGGTTCGAGCCATACTGGACGGCGCGCGCGGCCAGCGCTGTTTCAGCACCGGCATCACCTGGTGGCGAAGGTAGTTGCGCGAATGCACAAGGCTTGCGTTGGAGGGATCTTCGATCCACTCCAACTGTTGCGTGCGAGCGTAGGATTCCAAATCGGCCCGATCGATCGCGAGTAACGGCCGCACCAGCTTGCCCTGCCCTAGCTCGCGACTCACTCGCATCGCGCCAAGGCCGCGCACGCCGGCGCCACGCAGCATACGAAACAGCAGTGTTTCGGCTTGGTCATCCTGGTGCTGAGCCATGAGCAGCACCTCATCCTCGCCAAGTCTGTCGGCGAAAGCTTTGTAGCGAGCCACTCGGGCGGCGCGCTCGATACTCGCGCCTGCCGCTACCTGCACCGGCACGACTTCAAGCGGAACACCCAAGCCATCGCAGATCTTCGCGCAGTGTGCAGGCCAGCTATCGGCCACCGCCTGCAAGCCATGATGAACATGAATGGCACTGAGCGGCGGCAACCGGTGCTGCCGCCGCAGATAGGCCAATGCAGTGAGCAGCACGGTCGAATCCAGCCCTCCAGAAAAGGCAACACGCCATGCTGGCGCATTGAGCCACGGTTTCAGAAAGCAAAGAAGATGAGATTCAAGTGCCATGCGCATACGCTCGGAAAGGCGAAACGCCAAGGATGGGCTGAAAACGCGCGAAGCAGCGCCGCCTGACCTGCAAAAAGAAACGGCGGGCCTATGCCCGCCGTTTTTGTCATGCCGTCACGCTCAAGCGATACCGTAGCTCATCAGACGGTCATAGCGACGGGCCAGCAGCGCGTCGGTATCGAGGCCCTTGAGCATTTCAAGCTGCGAAGTCAGCTCGTCACGCAACGATGCGGCCGTAACCGCAGGATTCCGATGCGCGCCACCCAATGGCTCAGGGATGACCTTGTCGACGATGCCCAGATCTTTCAAACGCTCGGCGGTAACGCCCATGGCCTCGGCTGCTTCCGGCGCCTTTTCGGCGGTACGCCAGAGAATCGAGGCACAGCCTTCCGGAGAGATGACCGCATAGGTGGAATACTGAAGCATGTTCAACTGATCGCAGACACCAATGGCCAACGCGCCACCGGAACCGCCTTCACCAATGACAGTCGCGATGATCGGCGTCTTCAAGCGGGACATCACGCGAAGATTCCAAGCGATCGCCTCGCTCTGATTGCGCTCTTCGGCATCGATGCCCGGATAAGCACCCGGCGTATCGATGAAGGTGAGGATCGGCATCTTGAAACGCTCGGCCATTTCCATCAAACGGCAGGCCTTGCGGTAGCCTTCAGGACGCGGCATGCCGAAGTTGCGGCGCACTTTCTCGCGGACTTCGCGGCCCTTCTGATGCCCAATGATCATCACCGGCTCACCGTTCAGGCGAGCCGTACCGCCAACAATCGCGGCGTCATCGGAGAAATGCCGGTCACCGTGCAGTTCTTCGAACTCGGTGAACAGATGTTTGACGTAATCGAGGGTGTAGGGGCGCTGCGGATGACGAGCCAGACGAGCGATCTGCCAGCTGGTGAGGTTGCCGAAAATGCTCTCAGTGAGCGACTCGCTCTTATCCTGCAGTCTGGCAATCTCATCGCCAATATTCAGCGAGTTATCGTTACCAACCAGGCGCAATTCTTCGATCTTGGCTTGCAGGTCGGCGATCGGCTGTTCGAAATCGAGAAAATTCGGGTTCATAGTCATCCGTCATGCGTCGACGGCCAGGCGGCCGGGAAGCTGTTCCGTTTTTTGCGCCCTACCTTACGGGACGGACGCATTCAGGTCGAACAAAAAATGTTCGCAATTTTGACCGATTCAGGATCGGATCATATCGGCGGTCATCCGGACCGGCAGCCAGCATTGGCACGCCGATCCGTTACGTCCCGCTATCGGTATTGCAAAAAGACGTTGTCGCGCCCGAACTGGTCACGCAATGCCTGAATCAAGTTGTCTGCTGGGTCGATCCGCCAGCTCTCGCCGAACTGCAACAACGCTCGCGCGTCGCTCCCGGTGTACTCCATTGTGATTGGGCAGGCGCCGCGGTGACGTCCGCAGACATCGGCCAGCCAGCGCACCCGGTCGCCTTTCAGCGCATCGCCAGCGACTTTGACACGCAAGCTCTCAGCGAGCCCGGTACGTGCCTCCTCAAGACTCATGACTCGCTTGGCACGCAGACGTAGACCGCCGGAAAAATCATCATTACTGACCTCGCCCTCGACTACTACCAGGGCGTCAGTCTGCAGCAGCGCCTGAGCGCTGTTGAAAGCTTCGGCGAACAGCGAGGCCTCGATCCGCCCCGAACGATCATCGAGGGTGATGAAGCCCATCTTGTCGCCCTTCTTGTTCTTCATTACCCGCAGGTTGACGATCAAGCCGGCAATAGTCTGCTCACCACGTGCAGGGCGCAGATCGACGATCCGCTGCCGGGCGAAGCGGCGAACTTCGCCCTCGTATTCATCAATCGGATGGCCGGTCAAATACAACCCAAGCGTATCTTTCTCGCCCTTCAGACGTTCCTTTAATGACAGTTCGCGCGCGTTGCGATGGTTGGCATAAACATCTGCCTCAGGCTCGGCAAACAGACCGCCGAACAGGTCCATGTGGCCACTCTCCGCGCTACGCGCCGTCTGCTCGGCGGCCTGAACAGCTTCCTCCATGGCCGACAAGAGCACCGCACGGTTGCGGTCGATATTGGCTTGATATGCCTTGGGCTCATCTGAGAAATAAGGACCGAGGCGATCCAGCGCGCCACCTCGGATCAGCGCTTCCAGGGTGCGCTTGTTGATTCGCTTGAGGTCGACGCGACTGCAGAAATCGAACAGATCCTTGAACGGACCGCCCTCGTTACGGCATTCGCAAATCGCTTCTACCGGACCTTCGCCGACACCCTTGATCGCACCAAGACCGTAGATGATCCGTCCATCATCGCTGACCGTGAACTTGAACTCAGAGTTGTTCACGTCCGGCGCATCGATGCGCAGCTTCATGCTGCGACATTCCTCGATCAGCGTGACCACCTTATCGGTGTTGTGCATATCCGCCGACAGAACCGCGGCCATGAACGGCGAAGGATGATGCGCCTTGAGCCAGGCGGTTTGGTATGAAACCAGACCGTAAGCAGCCGAGTGCGACTTGTTGAAGCCGTAGCCCGCAAACTTCTCCACCAGATCGAAAATGTTGCCTGCCAGATCGGCGTCAATGCCGTTATTGGCACACCCCTCGATGAAGCCGCCGCGCTGCTTGGCCATCTCCTCGGGTTTCTTCTTACCCATGGCACGGCGCAGCATGTCAGCCTGGCCGAGCGTGTAGCCGCCCATCACCTGGGCGATCTGCATCACCTGTTCCTGGTACAGGATGATGCCGTAGGTGGGCGCCAGCACCGGCTTGAGGCCTTCGTACTGGTAATCCGAGTGCGGGTAGGAAATCTCCGCACGACCGTGCTTACGGTTGATGAAGTCATCGACCATGCCCGACTGCAGCGGCCCCGGACGGAACAGCGCAACCAGAGCGATCAGATCTTCCAGGCAGTCCGGCTTGAGTTTCTTGATCAGCTCCTTCATGCCGCGTGATTCGAGCTGGAACACCGCGGTGGTCTCGGCCTTCTGCAGCAGCGAGAAGGTGGGTTTGTCGTCCAGCGGGATGAAGTCGATGTTCAGCGGCTCAAGGCCCTTCTTGGCCTGCTCGCGATTGATCGTCTCCATGGCCCATTTGATGATGGTCAGGGTGCGCAGGCCGAGGAAGTCGAACTTGACCAGCCCGGCTTGTTCGACGTCATCCTTATCGAACTGGGTGACCAGGCTGCCGCCCTCGTCATCGCAAGCAATAGGCGCGAAATCCGTGAGTTTGGTCGGCGCGATCACCACCCCGCCCGCGTGCTTGCCGGTACCGCGGGTAATGCCTTCGAGCTTGAGCGCCATGTCCCAGATTTCCCGGGCGTCCTCATCGACGGCAAGAAAATCACGGAGCGGCTCTTCCATCTCGTAGGCTTTTTCCAGCGTCATGCCGACTTCGAAGGGAATCATCTTCGACAGTCGGTCGGCCAGACCATAGGACTTGCCCTGGACTCGCGCAACGTCTCGCACCACAGCCTTCGCGGCCATGGTGCCAAAGGTGATGATCTGGCTGACCGCGTTGCGGCCGTACTTTTCCGCCACGTAATCGATGACCCGATCGCGGCCGTCCATGCAGAAGTCGACGTCGAAGTCGGGCATGGAAATCCGCTCAGGGTTGAGGAAGCGTTCGAACAGCAGATCGTAGGCCAGTGGGTCGAGGTCGGTAATTTTCTGCACGTAGGCAACCAGCGAACCCGCGCCCGAGCCACGTCCGGGCCCCACCGGTACGCCGTTGTTCTTGGCCCACTGGATGAAGTCCATAACGATCAGGAAGTAACCCGGAAAGCCCATCTGGATGATGATGTCGAGTTCGAAATTCAGCCGGTCTACATAGACCTGCTTCTTCGTCTCGTAGTCAAGCGTGTCCTTGGGCAGCAGCACTTCAAGACGTTCTTCGAGCCCTTCGAACGAGACCTTGCGGAAATACTCGTCCATGGTCATGCCATCCGGCACGGGGAAGTCCGGCAGGAAGTAGGTGCCCAGCTGTACTTCGATGTTGCAGCGCCTGGCGATCTCGACCGTGTTTTCCAACGCCTCGGGCAGATCACTGAACAGTTCCCACATTTCCTCGGGTGTTTTCAGGTACTGCTGATCGGAGTAATTTCGCGGCCGCCGTGAGTCATCCAGGATCCGGCTCTCGCCGATACAGACACGGGTTTCGTGGGCTTCGAAATCTTCCTGTTTGAGAAAACGCACGTCGTTGGTAGCCACCAGCGGAACGTCACAACGCTGAGCCAGAGCGACCGCCGCGTGCAGATGCTCCTCATCATTGACGCGACTGGTGCGCTGAACCTCGAGATAGAAGCGCTGAGGGAAAACCGCTTGCCACTCGGTCAGCAATGCCTCGGCCGTCGCATCCTCACCTGCAAGTAGGGCGTGACCGATCTCCCCTTCCTTTGCGCCGGAGAGCGCGATCAATCCTTCGGCAGCGGCCTTTACCCAGTCACGCTCGATGATGATTTGGTCGTTGCGCTGCCCCTCGGTCCAGCCGCGAGATACCAACTCGGTGAGGTTCCGATAACCTTTGCCGTTCATCGCCAGCAACGTCAGCCGACTGAGCGGGCCGTCTTCGTCGCGACCGGCAAGCCAGATATCGGCGCCACAGATCGGCTTGATCCCGGCTCCTTGAGCAGCTTTGTAGAACTTAACCAGCGAGCACATGTTGCTCTGGTCGGTGACGGCCACCGCCGGCATGCCCGCGCCAGCAACCGACTTGACCAGCGGTTTGACTCGCACCAGACCATCGACCAGAGAATATTCGGTGTGCAGGCGGAGATGGACGAAGGAGACGGGCATGAAAGAACCTTGGACTGGTGAAACGACAGGCCGCAAATTGTACCGGAAAGCCTGAACGATGAAGGCGACGGGTGATCACCAGTCGCGTAACGCGCCGGCTCAGACCGGTAAGGCAACCATGACGCTGGAAGACTCTGCGAGGGCGGCCTGCTCCAGCAGATTGCGTACCGGTGCAAACGAGCGCCGATGGATGACGGTCGGACCGAGCCGTTGCAGTGCTTCCAGATGATGCGGCGTCGGGTACCCCTTGTGAGCCGACAGGCCGTAGCCCGGATAGCATAGATCCAGCGCACACATCTCCCGGTCACGGCTGACTTTCGCCAGAATCGAAGCGGCTGCGATGGCAGGCACCTGGGCGTCGCCCTGAATCACCGGGGCACTGGGCACCGCCAGCTGGGGACAGCGATTGCCGTCGATGAGGGCCAACCGCGGCGTGACACTCAGCCCCTCGACCGCTCGCTGCATCGCCAGCATGGTAGCGTGCAGGATGTTCAGCTGGTCGATCTCGTGTACCTCGGCGCGGGCGATGCACCAGGCGAGCGCCTTCGCGCATATCTCGTCGAAAAGCGCTTCACGCCTTGCTTCGGTGAGTTTCTTCGAATCATTGAGCCCTTCGATCGGCCGCGCGGGATCGAGGATCACCGCAGCCGTCACGACAGGTCCACACAGGGGGCCGCGGCCGACCTCGTCGACGCCAGCCACCAGCTCTTCGACGAGGTTGAAGTCGAGACCGATCTGCATCAGCTTGCCTCGGCCAGTTCGAGTACCGCACTGGCGGCCTGACTCGACGCATCGCAGCGCAGCGTCCGATGGATGGCGTCGAAGCCTTCGGTTTGTATATCGCCGTTATCCAGCAGGGGCGACAGTAGTTGCGCCATGGCATCCGGGGTCGCGGCGTCCTGCAGAAGCTCTGGCACCAGCAGGCGCTGGGCAAGAAGATTGGGTAATGACACGTACGGACTTTTCACCATGCGTTTGAGAATGCGAAAGGTCAACGGCGCAACGCTATAGGCCACGACCATCGGGCGCTTGAATAACAAGGCCTCGAGCGTCGCAGTACCAGAGGCAATCAGCACCGCATTGCACGCCGCCAGCGCCTCATGGGACCGCCCATCGAGCAGTGTCAGCGGCAGGTCACGCCTAGCCAGCATTTGTTCCAGCTGTGCACGACGCTCAGGACTGGCGCAGGGAACGACGAAGCGGATACCAGGGCGCATCGAACGCAGTCGGTCAGCGGCGTCGAGGAAAAGCTCACCAAGACGACCCACTTCGCCACCTCGGCTGCCCGGCATCAGCGCAACGATCATTCCTTCCTGCGGGAGGTTCAACGCAGCTCGTGCCACGGCGCGATCGGGTTCCAGCGGGATGGTATCGGCCAACGGATGACCGACGAAACGCACCGCGACCTGGTGCGCGTCGTAGAACTTCGCCTCGAACGGAAAAAGGGTAAGCATCAGGTCGCAGGCGTCTCGGATCTTCATCACACGTTTCTGCCGCCACGCCCAGACTGAGGGGCTGACGTAGTGCACAGTCCTGATACCGTTGCGCCGCAGCTTGAGGGCCAGATCCAAGTTGAAATCCGGTGCGTCTATACCAATGAACACGTCGGGGCGGATTTCGAGCAGCGTTTTTAACAAACGCTTGCGGCGTGCAAGAAGCTCTGGCAGCCGACCGAGCACCTCCACCAATCCCATCACCGCCAAGCGCTCCAGCGGGAAATAGGATTTGAGCCCCAGCGCCTCCATGAGAGGACCGCCGACGCCAATGAACTCAACCTCAGGGTGCTGCGCTCTGAGCGCCTGCATCAGACCCGAACCAAGAATGTCGCCAGAGGCCTCACCGGCCACCAGCGCGACTGTCAGCGGCCTGGACATATCAGCGCGTGATGCCACGTTTCGAGGCTTGCACCGAATCACGGAACAGCGCCACTTCGGGAAACGTCTGCGCATCGGCGGCGAGCGCGGTCAACGCAGCGTCGACCGTAAGCCCCTTGCGGTAGACGACCTTGTAGGCGTTGCGCAGGGCTGTGATGGCCTCAGCGCTGAAACCGCGGCGGCGCATGCCCTCGAAATTCATGCTACGCGCCTCAGCGGGATTACCGAATACAGTGACGAACGCTGGAACGTCCTTGCCAATGGCTGTCCCCATACCCGAAAAGCTGTACGCGCCGATATGGCAATACTGATGCACCAGGGTGTATCCAGACAGAATCGCCCAATCACCGACGTGCACATGTCCCGCCAGCGCGGTGTTGTTCACCAGGATGCAATGGTTGGCGATCACGCTGTCATGACCGATGTGTGCGTAGGCCATGATGAGGTTATGGTCGGCGATGGTGGTTTCGCCTCGATCCTGCACGGTGCCGCGGTGAATGGTCACGCCTTCGCGGATCACGTTGTGGTCACCGATTACCAGACGCGTCGGCTCGCCTTTGTACTTGAGGTCGGGCGTGTCCTCGCCAATCGATGAAAATTGAAAAATACGATTATGGCGGCCGATACGGGTCGGCCCCTTGATGACCACATGCGACGCGATCACCGTCCCCTCGCCTATTTCGACGTCCGGGCCGATGATCGACCATGGCCCGATCTGGACGTCGTCCGCCAGCTTGGCCGAAGGATCGACGATAGCGCGAGGGTCGATCAAATTCATATCTTCTGTTCCGCGCAAATGATTTCGGCGGAGCAGACAAGCTTGCCTTCGACACTTGCGCGGCAATCGAACTTCCAGATTCCGCGCTTGGCACTGATGAAAGACGCTTCAAGGCTCAGCTGATCGCCCGGCACGACCGGCTGGCGGAAGCGCAGCTTATCCGAGCCGACGAAGTAATAAAGCGTACCGTCTGCAGGCTTGGTGCCCATCATCTTGAACCCAAGCAGTCCGGCCGCCTGCGCCATGGCTTCGATAATCAGCACGCCCGGCATGATGGGATGCTGTGGAAAGTGGCCGTTGAAGAACGGTTCGTTGACGGAGACGTTCTTGTATGCGCGAACACGCTTGGCGTCCGTATCCAGCTCCGTCACCCGATCAACCAATAAAAAGGGGTAACGGTGAGGAAGGTATTCGCGAATCTCGTTGATATCCATCATATGAAGATAATGCCCGTAAGAATTATGGGAGCCAGCACGGTCAGGGTCGTGCACCTGCGGTGGAAGCCTCTAGCAGAGACGATCAGCCGATAGGGTCAGGCATCAGAAGCCGCATCCCCGTGCGGGGTCACGGAAGCCAGGCGTTTTTCCACTTGCTGCAGGCGACGAGCCATATCGTCGAGATGACGAATCCGGGCGGCACTCTTACGCCAGTCCGCAGCGGGTTGCATGGCCGTCCCAGAAGAATAACTTCCCGGCTCGGTGATTGACCGGGTGACCATGGTCATGCCGGTAATGAACACGTTGTCGCAAACCTCGATATGCCCGACGAGCCCGACGCCCCCGGCGAGCATACAGTTACGACCGATTTTGGTACTTCCGGAAATCCCGGCACAACCTGCTACGGCAGTGTTTTCGCCGATCTGTACGTTGTGCGCGATCATGATCTGGTTATCCAGCTTTACGCCATTCCCGATGACCGTGTCAGAGAGCGCACCTCGATCGATCGTGGTATTGGCACCAATCTCGACGTCGTCGCCAATGCGCACGCCGCCGAGCTGAGCGATCTTTTCCCAACTGCCCTTTTCGTTGGCGAAACCGAAACCTTCGCCACCGATCACCGCACCCGGCTGAATCACGACCCTCTCACCGATACGGACGTCGTGGCAGAGGGTGACGCGCGAAGCCAGACGCCCTCCGGCACCCACACGACTGCGAGCACCGATGAACGATTGAGCACCAATCACCACATCCGCACCGATCCAGGCATCCGCCTCGATTACGACCTGGGCGCCAATGCTGGCGCTGGGGTCGACCTGTGCACTTGGATCAATGATTGCGCTTGGGTGAATGCCGCTGGCAGCCTTCGGCCGTGTCTCGAACAGGTGCGAGACACGTGCATACGCCAGATAGGGATTGTCGATAAGCAGCGCGTTGCCGCTGTAATCCTCGGCGTCCTTCGGCGTAAGCAGTACGGCTCCGGCGCGAGAGTTTTCGAGAAACTTGCGGTACTGGGCGTTGGCCAGAAAGCTCAGCTGTTGCGGACCGGCGTCCTGCAGTGTAGCCAGGCCCGACACCGGTTGTGCCGCATCGCCACGCAGCGTGGCGCCCAGCTGCTCGGCGAGTTCGCCGAGCGTATAGACGACCGTATTCATTAGCGCAGCTGATTCATGCGCTCGATGACTTGGCGAGTGATGTCGTACTGCGGCTTGACATCGACCACCGCACCGCGTTCGAGCACCAAATCGTAGTCACCCTTTTTGATGACTTCTTCCACAGCTTTATCCAGCTTCGGCTTGAGCTGCTTGAGCATGTCGCGATCAGCAGCGGCTTTGGATTCGTTCAGTTCCTTGGAGAGAAACTGGAAATCACGCGCCTTCTGTTTGAATTCCAGCTCGAGGCGCTCACGCTCCGCCTGCTGCATTTTGTCCCCATCCTTGCCTAGACGGTCCTGGATGCGCTTGGCATCGCTTTCCAAACCTTTGAGCTTGTCCAGCTGCGGACCGAACTTCTTTTCTGCATCGACGGAGTAACGCTTGGCAGCGTCCGACTCGAGCAGCGCCATCTGGTAGTTCATCACCGCAATCTTCATGTCGGCGAATGCAGGCGTCGCCGCTAGAGCAGCAGCCACAAGGAGCAATTGAGTCAACTTACGCACGGTATATACCACTCTTCAGGAAACACTGGAGCAACGCTCCGGATGATTAAAAGGTTTGACCCAGCGAGAACTGGAAAACCTGGGTATCTGCATCGTCGGGCTTCACGACTGGCATCGCCAAGCTGAAACTCAAGGGCCCCATCGCGGTGATCCAGGTCAGTCCTACGCCGACCGAGCTGGCCACATCGCCGAAATCGATATCGCTGCATTTGGCTGATTCCGAAGGGCAATTGGTATCGTAGACGTTACCGACGTCCCAGAACACCGAAGTACGCAGCGAGCGCTGATCCTTCACGAAGGGCATCGGGAATAGAACTTCCATGCCCCCTTGAATCAGCACGTTACCACCAAAGGGCAGCTCATCCTGATCGGGATCTTTGATGGTGCCTGGGTTCGAGCCATCACTCGGCGTACTACGCGGCCCAAGACTGCTGTCTTCAAAACCGCGAACCGAGTTGAAACCGCCGGCATAGTAGTGCTCATAGAACGGCAGACGCGATGTCGAGCCGTAAGCATCGCCATACCCTAGTTGAGTATGCAGACGCATGGTGTAGCTCTCGCTCAACGGCACGAAAAGCTGACCGTTGTAGTCGATCTTGTAGAACGACAGGTCGCTGCCTGGAATGGTGGTTTCCAGCGAGAGACTTTGCGAGTGACCGCGCGTCGCCAGTACGCCGCGGTTCAGTGTGGATTCGGACCAGCCAACGGACGCCTTGAAGTTGAGGTAGCTGTCACCCTCCTCCTCCATGAAATCGAAAATCTCGTCGACGGTGTAGCGACCACTGTCGATGGTGTCCTGTTGCGCGGACAGACCAAACGACAACCGCGACGTCTCGCTGATCGGATAACCGATATTGACCCCGCCGCCCAGACTGTCGACCGAGTAGCTGGACACGTCATAGTCCAGCTCGTCGTAGTCGGTGGTCCGGTAGAAGGCGTTATAGCCAAGACTGACACCGTCTTCGGTCCAGTAGGGATCGACGAAGCCGAAGTTGTAACGCGACTGGTATTCGCTGCGGGTCAAACCGATGCTGACCCGGTTACCGGTACCCAGGAAGTTGTTCTGGCTGATCGAACCACCCAGAATCAGACCAGCATTCTGAGCGAAGCCAATGCTCGCCATGATCGAACCGGAAGGCTGCTCTTCGACACTGTAATTCACATCGATCTGGTCATCGGTGCCAGGCACCTGCGGGGTTTCGACGTTTACTTCCTTGAAGAATCCCAAGCGCTCCAGACGGGTCTTGGACTGATCGATCAAGTAGGTCGAGGCCCAGCCGCCTTCCATCTGGCGCATTTCGCGACGCAGTACTTCGTCTTCAGTTTTGGTGTTGCCACGGAAATTGATGCGATTGACGTAAGCCCGCTTACCTGGATCGACGACGAAAGTAATCGATACGGTGTTGTCTTCATCGTTGGCTTGCGGCACGCCGTTGACGTTGGCGAAGGTATAACCTTCATTCCCCAGTCGTCGCGTGATCAATTCGGAGGTGGTGGTCATCACCTTTCGTGAGAAAACCTGGCCTTCTTTCGCCAACAGCAGAGACTGTAATTCCTCCTGCGGAACCTTGAGATCACCGCTCAGTTTTACGTCGCTAACCGTGTAGCGATCGCCTTCGGCGATATTTACAGTGACGTAAACGTCTTTCTTGTCAGGCGTGATGGATACCTGGGTGGAGGTGATATCCATATTGATATAGCCGCGATCCAGATAGTAGGAACGCAGGCGCTCAAGGTCACCGGAGAGCTTTTCCCGAGCGTATTTGTCGTCGTTACGGAAGAACGACAGCCAATTGCTGGTCTTCAACTCGAACAGATCGGTAAGGTCCTCATCGGGGAAGACCGAATTGCCAACGACGTTGATGTGTTTGATCGCAGCGACCGAGCCTTCGTTGATGTTGATCTTCAGCGCGACGCGATTACGCGGTTGCGGGACGACCTCGGTCTCGATGGTGGCCGAGTAACGGCCCTGCGCAACGTATTGGCGCTGCAACTCGTTGCGTACGCCTTCGAGCGTCGCGCGCTGAAAGATCTCACCCTCGGCGAGGCCAGACTGCTGCAAACCGGAAAGCAAATCCTCGGTTTTGATGGCCTTGTTGCCGTCGATTTCGATACCGGAAATCGATGGTCGCTCGACCACATTGATTACCAGCACATCGCCTTCGCGACCAAGCTGGATATCCTCGAAGAAGCCGGTACGGAACAGTGCGCGGGTTGCGTCTACCAGACGACTGTCATCGGCAGCCTGACCGACGTTCAACGGCAACGCGCCAAAGACACTGCCTGCGGAAACGCGTTGCAGGCCATTGACACGTATATCGGAGATGGTGAAGGACTCGGCGTGAACTTCGGCAATCATCAGTGCGGAAATAACCGCAGGTAGCAGCAGACGTTTCATGAAGTCCTTTCTTTTCAAACCTGATAATTGAACCTGCGCTTTGCGCGGCGACATCAAGGTATATGGCAATTAAAGGCGGCCAAGGTCGTTGACCAGCGCAAGTAGCATCACCCCAACAACCAGGCTGATACCGATCTGTACTCCCCAGCCCTGGACCCTGTCCGACAAGGGACGTCCACGGACCCACTCAACCAGATAGAAGAGCAAATGCCCCCCATCCAGGACCGGGATAGGCAATAGATTGAGTACCCCAAGGCTAATACTCAGGTAGGCGAGGAAGTTCAGAAAGTCGCCCACGCCCGACTGTGCAGAAGCGCCCGCCACTTTAGCAATGGTTATCGGGCCGCTCAAGTTTTTTACCGAGAGCTCCCCGAAGAGCATTTTTTTCAAAGAATCGAGCGTCAGAACGCTCATCGTCCAGGTCCGCCGGAGTCCTTCGACCACCGCCTCAAGCGGCCCGTAACTGACGTTTCGCAGCATTTCCGCCGGCCACTCACCGGCTGCGACTCCTGCACCAAGATACCCACGACGGCTACCGTCTTCACCCCGCTCGGCTAGCGTTAGAGGCAACTCCAACCGCTGCCCATCACGCTCGATTTCGAGCTGAACAGCCTGACCGTACAGCGGCTTGACACGATCGATAACGTCCTGCCATTCATTAAGCGCCTCACCATCGAGGCTGAGCAGCCGATCGCCAAGACGCATGCCGGCCGCTTGAGCAGGTCCTTGCGGATCGAGCTGAGCGACTACCGGGGCGATTTCCGGACGCCAGGGACGTATACCCAGCGAACCGATCGGGTCCGGTTCCTCGGCGCCTTTCAGCCAATCGTTCAACTCCAACTGCAGTCGCTGCGACTGACTGCTATTACTATCGCGCACAAGCAATTCGAGCGAGCCGCTTTCACCCAGCCGCCTGATCAGTTGAAGATTCACCTCTGACCAGCCCGAGGTAGCTTTGCCGTTGACCTCTACGATTTCATGCGCGGCCATCAGCCCGGCGCGGTCGGCGAGGCTGCCCGCTTCAACAGCACCGACTACCGGTCGAATCTGCTCGGTTCCAAGCATTGCCAGCGCCCAGAAAAACACCAGCGCAAGGAGGAAGTTCGCCAACGGCCCGGCCGATACGATGGCGAAGCGTTGTTTCACTGACTTGCGGTTGAATGTCTGATTCAGCAATGCGGGCGGGACATCACCTTCACGTTCATCGAGCATCTTCACATAGCCGCCGAGCGGAATCGCCGCTATGACGAACTCGGTACCCTGGCGATCGTGCCAACGCAACAGTGGACGACCGAAGCCTACCGAAAAACGCAGAACTTTGACGCCGCAACGACGTGCGACCCAGAAATGCCCGTACTCGTGAAAGGTTACCAGCACACCCAGCGCCACGAGGGTGCCGATGATCATGTACAGCGCGCTCATATTTTCCTCTGCCTCGAAAGGCCTGGTTAGCTACCGACTCCGATGAAGTCAATTCCGCGCATCGCCGCTGCTGGCACGGGTTCAGCCACTAGCGATCTCGATTATGCAACCAGCGCGAAGCCAATGTGCGAGCCTGGGCATCGGCAGCAAGCACATCTGCCAAGCAGCGAGCCGGAACCGATGCTTCCTGGTCGAGTACGGCCTCGATGATACTCGCGATTTCAGTGAAGCGAATGCGACCCTCGAGGAACGCGTCCACCGCCACCTCGTTCGCGGCATTGAGCATGGCCGGCGCCGTTCCGCCGTCCTGAGCAGCCTGCCGAGCAATGCGAAGGCACGGGAACCGCTGCAGATCTGGAGCTTCGAAATTCAGACTTCCTGTCTGCAACAGGTCCAGCGCCGAAACACCTGAGTCGATTCGCTCCGGCCAGGCCAGCGCGTGCGCTATGGGAGTACGCATGTCGGGGTTACCGAGCTGCGCCAGCACAGAGCCGTCAACATAGTCGACCATAGAATGAATGACGCTTTGCGGGTGAATGATCACTTCGACCTGCTCAGGACGTGCGTCGAACAGCCAGCACGCCTCGATGAGCTCGAGCCCCTTGTTCATCATGCTTGCCGAATCTACGGAGATCTTGCGCCCCATGGACCAGTTCGGATGCGCACATGCCTGCTCGGCGGTCACGGCTGAAAGCTGTTCTAGCGGCAGCTGGCGGAACGGTCCTCCGGACGCGGTTAGCAGTATCCGCCGCACCCCGACGCTGCTGAGCCCTTGCGAATAGTTGCCCGGGAGGCATTGGAAGATAGCGTTGTGTTCGCTGTCGATTGGCAGCAAAACGGCCTCACTGTCCCGAAGCGCCTGCATGAACAGCGCGCCGGACATTACCAGCGCCTCCTTGTTCGCCAACAGCACGCGCTTGCTGGCCTGCACGGCTGCGAGCGTGGGACGCAAGCCAGCCGCACCGACAATAGCGGCCATCACCACATCAACCTCGGGATGCGCCGCAACCTCGCTCAGCCCGCCCTCGCCGACCAGCACGCGAGTCTTTACACCGTCGCTGTCGAGCTGACTCTGCAGCTCGCGCCTTTTGTCGCTGTCAGCCACCACGGCATAACGTGGAAGATGTATGCGGCACAGCTCGCGCAGTTCAGCGACACGGCTGAACGCAGTCAATGCGAACGCCCTGTAGCGCTCCGGATGACGAGAGATGACGTCCAGCGTGCTCAAGCCGATCGAACCGGTCGCCCCCAGCACCGTTACCTGCAAGGGTCGACTCACCAAGCACCCCAGCCAGCAAGCCACAACAAAACGGTAAACACCGGTACCGCCGCGGTCAGACTGTCGATGCGATCCATCACACCACCATGTCCGGGCAGCAGTTGGCTGCTGTCTTTGATGCCGGAGCTACGTTTGAACATGCTTTCGGTCAGATCGCCCACAACGGAGATCACAACCACCAGGGCAGCGCCGAGGAGCGCCAATACCAGCGCCCGTGGCGACCAGCCCTGATACAGGCCGACACCGAGCGTGATCAGCAGGCTCGTGACCAGCCCGCCGATCAAGCCTTCCCAGCTCTTACCCGGGCTAACCTGAGGCGCCAATTTGCGACGACCAAAGGTCTTGCCTGAAAAATAGGCACCGATGTCGGCCGCCCAAACCAGCATCATCACCGCTACGATCAGCCAATTTCCTTGCGGCCATTGCTTGAGCACGACGAGGGCTTGCCAAGCCGGAAGCAAAATCAACAAACCGATCACTAGACTGCCAATGCGCCCTCCCCAGTGGCGCTGGCTGCCTGGATATCCAAGCACCAATGCCGTTGCGATCAGCCACCAGACGACGCTGATCGAGAGTAACCAAGGAGTCAGTGATGGCAACCGGTACAGCGCAACAAGCAGCAGGGCAACGACCAACGCATAGCCGATTCTCGCAAACTGACCGGAAAACCCCGCCAGACGCGCCCATTCCCAGCTACCCAATATCACCACCACACCAATGAACAGCGCGAATGCGAGACCGTCGAGGAGAAAGAAGCCGATCAGTGCAATTGGCAGCAGGATGGCGGCGGTGATGATGCGTTGTTTCAACATTCTGCACGGACCTCTGTCTCGACCTGATCGCCGGTCTTACCGAAACGCCGTTGCCGCTTGGCGAAATCGGCCAGAGCGGCGCGCATTGCATCGTGTTTGAAATCCGGCCAGAACAGGTCGGAGAAATACAGCTCAGCGTATGCCAGCTGCCACAGCAGAAAATTGCTGATGCGTCGTTCGCCGCCGGTGCGAATGCATAGATCCGGCAGGGGCATATCGCCGGTAGCGAGATAGCTCTGGAAAAGCGCCGGAGTAACCGACTCTGGATCTAGACGACCACTCTGTGCTTCACGAGCCATCCGTTGAGCCGCCTGCAGGATGTCCCACTGACCGCCATAATTGGCTGCGACCTGAAGAACGAAACGGCCGGCACCAGCCGTTATCTCTTCGGCCTCGAGCATTGCGGTCTGCAACTCAGGATGAAAGCGCGAGCGATCACCGATGACTCGCAGGCTGATGCCGTTCTCATTGAGCTTGCGCGCCTCTCGGCGCAGCGCAGTTAGAAACAGCTCCATCAACGCACCAACCTCATCAGCCGGCCGTTGCCAGTTCTCGCTGGAGAAGGCGAATAGCGTCAGCACCTCGACACCCGCCTCGGCACAGACTTCGATGACGGCTCGCACCGCATCGACACCCGCTTTGTGCCCGGCCACGCCCGGCAAGAGACGGCGCTTGGCCCAGCGATTGTTGCCATCCATGATGACTGCGACATGACGGGGTACATTCCGCCCGGCAATCTGCCTGACCTTTTCCATGAAACGACTCTACCTGCGCTCAATCACGTTGCGAACAGTGGGAGGAACTGACGAAGGCAATTCCTGGGGCACATCCCCCTCGCGCTTAGAATCCTGGACGGATCGCGCGCTCCGACGCGAGCAATACGGACGAAGTCCTGTACCGCCCATCAAACGGCCATCAGGTCGCTTTCCTTGCTTTCAAGTGCCTTGTCGATTTCCGCAACATACTTGTCGGTCAGTTTTTGAACGTCGTCCTGAGCCCGCCGATCTTCGTCTTCGCTGATTTCCTTTTCTTTCAGCAAATCCTTGAACTGCGCGATGGCATCGCGACGGATATTACGCACCGCAACACGAGCGTTCTCGGCTTCGGCACGCGCCTGCTTGGTATAACCCTTACGAGTCTCCTCGGTGAGCGCAGGCATCGGAACGCGAATAGTGGTACCGGCAGTAGCGGGATTCAATCCCAGGTCAGAGGTCATGATGGCCTTCTCAACGGCCTGAATCATGCTCTTGTCGAAAACGGTCAGGGCCAAGGTACGGGAATCTTCGGCAACCACGTTTGCAACCTGACGCAACGGGGTATCGCTGCCGTAGTAAGACACCATCACGCTATCGAGGATGCTCGGGTGAGCACGGCCGGTACGGATCTTGGCGAATGCATGCCCCAGAGATTCCAGGGTCTTCGTCATACGCTCCTGGGCGTCTTGCTTGATCTCGTTGATCATTGGTTCTGTTCCTCGATCAGTGTTCCTTCAGCGCCGCCGAGCACGATATTGAGCAGGGCACCGGGCTTGTTCATGTTGAACACTCGCAGCGGCATATTGTGGTCGCGGCATAGGCAGATGGCAGTCAGATCCATGACGCCCAGCTTGCGGTCGAGCACGTCATCATAAGTCAGTTGCTCGAATTTCTCGGCATTCGGATCCTTGAAAGGATCAGCGGTGTAAACGCCGTCAACCTTGGTAGCCTTGAGCACGACATCAGCATGGATCTCGATAGCGCGCAGACAGGCGGCCGAATCAGTGGTGAAGAAAGGATTGCCGGTGCCGGCCGAGAAGATCACCACCTCGCCGCTTTTGAGATGGCGCATCGCCTTGCGACGATCGTAATGATCGGTCACACCGACCATGGAAATCGACGACATGACCAAGGCGGGAATGTTCGAGCGTTCCAGAGCGTCGCGCATGGCCAACGAGTTCATCACCGTTGCCAGCATTCCCATGTGATCGCCGGTTACCCGATCCATACCGGCTGCCGAAAGGGCGGCGCCACGGAACAGGTTGCCGCCGCCGATGACCAGACCCACCTCTACGCCGATGCCTACCAATTGCCCGACTTCCAAGGCCATGCGATCAAGCACCTTGGGATCAATGCCGAAGTCTTCCGAACCCATCAGGGCTTCGCCGCTTAATTTGAGCAGAATGCGTTTATAGCGAGGATTGCGTGCACTCATCTGCTGAGCCATTGGCGTTGTCTCTCCTGCGGCGTTTGTATGACTAAGCTGGCTCTACTGCCAGAAAATATCTGCGCTATGACAGCGCAATGACGGGTTGGTGCCAGCGCTGACTATAGCGCGGCAGAAAACATTTCCACCCTCCAGTCTGACGAAGAGGCCGCGCGCGTGAGCGGGCAGCCTCTTCGAGGACAGCAGAAGCGTCTTATTGCTTAGTGGCAGCTACCTGAGCCGCAACTTCAGCAGCGAAGTCGACTTCAGCACGCTCGATGCCTTCGCCCACTTCGTAACGGACGAAGGAAACGATCTCTGCACCGGCTTTCTTCGCCAGCTCGCCAACCTTGACGTCAGGATCTTTGACAAAGGCCTGCTCGACCAGACTGGCTTCAGCAAGGAACTTGCTGATGCGACCGGCAACCATCTTCTCGACGATTTCGGCGGGCTTGCCCTTGATCTTATCTTCGTTCAGCGCCAGGAAAATTTCCTTTTCCTTCGCAACGGCCTCTTCGGAAACCTGCGACGGATCCAGGAACTGAGGGTTGCTGGCCGCGACGTGCATGGCAATTTCTTTAGCCAACTCGACGTTACCACCCTTCAGGGCTACCAGAACGCCGATGCGATGGCCATGCAGATAGGAACCAACCAGATCAGCTTCAACAGTGGTCAGACGGCGAATATTGACGTTCTCGCCGCACTTGGCAACCAGCGCCTCACGATCAGTTTCCTGAGCGGCAATCAGCGGAGCTGCATCGACCATCTTCTCGGCGAAGGCCTTCTCGACGCTGTTGCTTACGAAATTCTTAAAGTCGTCCTGCAGAGCCAGGAAGTCGGTCTGCGAGTTAACTTCGATAATTACGGCACGCTTGTTGTCATCGGCGACTTTGACCGCAATGGAACCTTCAGCGGCGATGTTGCCCGCCTTCTTGGCGGCCTTGATGGCACCAGCGGCACGCATGTCGTCGATGGCTTTCTCGATGTCGCCGCCGGCAGCGGTGAGTGCCTTTTTGCAATCCATCATGCCTTGGCCAGTGCGCTCGCGCAGTTCTTTAACCAGGGCTGCAGTGATCTCTGCCATGTTCGCAAATCCTCTCGATTCGATTTTCGATCATGCCCTCTAACTCGGGCGATCAATTCGTGATTGGCAAAAAGGGGGCATAGCCCCCTTTCTGTTCAACGGGTATCAGCTATGCGACCGCGTGCTCAGCCTTGAGCGGCCTCGGGGGCGGCTTCTTCGACGAACTCGTCAGCACCACCGGCGCCATTCTGACGGCCACGCAGCACAGCATCTGCCATGGAGCCCAGATACAGTTGCACGGCACGGATGGCATCGTCATTACCAGGAATGATGTAGTCGACGCCTTCCGGGCTGCTGTTGGTATCGACGATACCGATAACCGGAATGCCCAGCTTGTTGGCTTCGGAAATGGCAATGCGCTCGTGATCGACGTCAACGACGAACATCGCGTCCGGCAGACCGCCCATGTCCTTGATACCACCCAGGCTACGATCCAGCTTTTCCAGATCACGGGTACGCATCAGGGCTTCTTTCTTGGTCAGCTTGTCGAAAGTACCGTCCTGGGACTGGGCTTCCAGCTCGCGCAGGCGCTTGATCGACGCACGGATGGTCTTGTAGTTGGTCAGCATGCCGCCCAACCAGCGATGATCGACATACGGCGAGCCACAACGAGCGGCTTCTTCGCGAACGATCTTGCCAGCTGAACGCTTAGTGCCGACGAACAGAATTTTGTTCTTGCCCGCAGCCAGCTTTTCAACGAACTGCAGCGCGTCGTTGAACATCGGCAGGGTTTTTTCGAGGTTGATGATATGGATCTTGTTGCGCGCACCGAAGATGAACTTGTTCATTTTCGGGTTCCAGTAACGGGTCTGGTGGCCGAAGTGCACACCGGCCTTCAGCATGTCGCGCATGGTGACTTGAGTCATGATACTTCCTCGGATAAGTCGGGTTAGGCCTCCACGCGCCCCGATATCCAACTCTTGCGAGCACCCAGGATACCGTGTCGACACGTGTGTGGGGTTAAGCGCAACGGGCCTCCCCGTTGAGCGGCGCGTTTTATAGCACAAAGACAGTCTGGAAGGCTAGACGGAATTCTCGAGCGCCCTGTTCGTTGAGCCCTCTAGCCTCCAGCGCTTTTATCAGCTTCTCATTCATTTGGTTTATCATTTGCGCTTTCGTTTTTCGCAGCGCTCCCCGGCGCCAATGAGGTTTGCATGACTGTCACCATCAAGACGCCCGAAGATATCGAGAAGATGCGCATTGCTGGGCGGCTCGCCGCCGAGGTGCTCGAGATGATCGGCGAGCACGTCAAGCCGGGCGTCACCACCGACGAGCTGGATCGCCTCTGTCACGACCATATCGTCAACGTGCAGCAGGCCGTACCTGCCCCGCTCAACTACAAGGGCTTCCCTAAGTCGATCTGCACTTCGATCAACCACGTGGTCTGTCATGGGATTCCCAACGACAAGCCTTTGAAGGATGGCGACATTCTCAATATCGACATCACGGTCATCAAGGATGGTTACCACGGCGACACCAGCAGGATGTTCATCGTCGGCAAAGCGCCGGAATGGGCCGAGCGCCTGTGCAAGGTGACTCAAGAGTGCCTCTATAAAGGTATCGAGATCGTCCGTCCCGGCACGCGTCTAGGCGATATTGGCGAAGTGATCCAAAAGCACGCCGAGAAAAATGGATTCTCCGTGGTCCGTGAATACTGTGGTCATGGCATCGGCAAGGTTTTTCACGAGGAACCCCAGGTGCTTCACTATGGCCGCGCGGGAACCGGTCTTGAACTTAAGGAAGGCATGACCTTCACGATCGAGCCAATGATCAATCAAGGCCGTTCGGAAACCCGCCTGCTCGGCGATGGTTGGACAGCCATCACCAAGGACCGCAAGCTGTCCGCTCAATGGGAACACACGATCGTGGTCACCGCTGACGGCTATGAAATTTTCACACTGCGCAGCGATGACACCATAGCTCGCACATCGCCATGATTGCTTACCGATTTGATGTTTGACGGAGGGCGGCGGCATGCCTCAGGTTGATCCGGAGTTATTCGACCGCAGCCAGTTCCAAGCAGAACTGGCACTCAAGGCCAGCCCCATCGCCGCCTTCAAAAAGGCCATTCGCAATGCGCGAGAAGTGCTTGATGCACGCTTCCTGGCTGGCCGTGATATCCGCCGTCTGATCGAAGACCGTGCATGGTTCGTGGACCAGATCCTCAGGGCCGCCTGGGGCCGCTTCGACTGGAGCAGCGATGCCGAAATCGCACTGGTTGCCGTTGGGGGCTATGGCCGCGGCGAGCTACACCCCTATTCCGATATCGATTTGCTGATCCTGCTCGAAGATAACAGTCACGAGAAATTTCGTGATTCCATCGAAGGCCTTCTGACCCTGCTCTGGGATATCGGGCTCGAGGTCGGCCAGAGCGTGCGCTCGGTCCGGGAGTGCGCCGAAGAGGCACGTGCGGACCTGACGGTTATAACCAATCTCATGGAAAGCCGCACCATCGCCGGCCCCGAGCACCTACGGCAAAACATGCTGAAGGTCACCAGCCCGTCGGAAATGTGGCCGAGCAAGGAATTCTTTCTCGCCAAGCGTAACGAGCAGGCGGCACGCCACTCCAAATACAACAACACCGAGTACAACCTGGAGCCGAACGTCAAAGGCTCACCTGGCGGGTTGCGCGATATTCAGACGATCCTGTGGATCGCACGCCGGCAGTTCGGCAGCCTGAACCTGAATGCGATCGTGGACCAGGGGTTCTTGACCGAAGGTGAATTCGCATTGCTGGTTTCCGGCCAGGAGTTCATCTGGCGTGTCCGTTACGGGCTGCACATGCTGGCTGGCCGCGCGGAGGATCGCCTGCTATTCGACCATCAGCGCAGCCTCGCCGCCCTCCTCGGCTATAAGGATAGCGACGCCAAGCTGGCGATCGAACGCTTCATGCAAAAGTACTACCGCGTGGTCATGAGCATTTCCGAGCTCAGCGATCTGGTGGGGCAGCACTTTGCGGAAGTTATTCTTTGGGAAGGCGACAGCGGTGATGCCGTACCGCTCAATAGCCGCTTTCTGGTACGCGACGGTTATCTCGAAGTAACTGACGACTCGGTGTTTCAACGCAGGCCCTTCGCGATTCTCGAAATCTTCGTACTACTGGCGCAGCACCCTGAAATTCAAGGTGTTCGGGCCGAAACCATTCGTCTGTTGCGTGACCATCGTCACCTCATCGATGACGAGTTCCGCAGCGACATTCGCAACACCAGCCTGTTCGTCGAGCTGTTCAAGTGCAAGGAAGGCATCCACCGCAACCTGCGTCGAATGAACCGCTACGGCATCCTGGGGCGTTATCTGCCCGAGTTCGGCCATATCGTCGGGCAGATGCAACATGACCTGTTCCATATCTATACGGTCGATGCCCACACGCTCAACGTGATCAAATACCTGCGCAAGCTCAGCAAGCCCGGCGTGGCGGAGAAGTACCCGCTGGCCAGCAAGCTGGTCGAGCGTCTGCCCAAGCCTGAACTCATCTACATCGCAGGGCTTTATCACGATATTGCTAAAGGCCGCGGCGGCGACCATTCGGAACTTGGCGCAGTGGACGCCCAGGCATTCTGTGAGCGCCACAAGCTTCCCGCCTGGGATACACGCTTGGTGGTCTGGCTGGTAGAAAACCATCTGGTCATGTCCACCACCGCTCAGCGCAAGGACCTATCAGACCCGCAGGTCATCAATGATTTCGCCCAGCTGGTCGGCGATGAGACCCACCTCGATTACCTGTACGTGTTGACGGTGGCGGACATCAACGCAACCAACCCGACCCTCTGGAATTCCTGGCGCGCCAGTCTGCTGCGCCAGCTATATACCGAAACCAAACGAGCCCTCAAACGTGGCCTGGAAAACCCACTAGGTCGCGAAGAGCAGATTCGCCAGACCCAGCGCGCCGCACTCGACAACCTGGTGCGCAACGGCACCGATCCCGACGACGCAGAACAGCTGTGGTCGCAGCTGGGCGACGATTACTTCATGCGCCACAGCTCCACGGATGTCGCCTGGCATACCGAAGCCATCATCGAGCACCCAAGCGACGGCGGTCCGCTGGTTTTAATCAAGGAAACCACTCAGCGCGAGTTCGAAGGCGGCACGCAGATTTTCATTTACGCACCGGATCAACACGACTTCTTCGCGGTGACCGTAGCGGCTATGGATCAATTGAATCTGAACATTCACGACGCCCGCATCATCACTTCAAGCAGCCAGTTCACCCTGGACACCTACATCGTGCTGGATGCCGATGGCACACCTATCGGCAACGATCCGAAGCGCACCGAAGAAATCCGCCAAGGCCTGATCGATGCGCTGCGCAATCCGGACGATTACCTGACGATCATCAAGAAGCGCGTACCTCGTCAGCTGAAGCATTTTGCATTTCCGCCGCAGGTCACCATCCATAACGATATGCAACGCCCGCAGACTATTATCGAAGTGATTGCGCCCGACCGCCCCGGCCTGCTGGCACGTATCGGCCAGCTGTTCCAGGACTTCGATCTGTCCGTGCAAAACGCCAAGATCGCCACGCTCGGCGAGCGCGTCGAGGACGTGTTCTTCGTCACCAACGCAGACAATCAGCCACTATCGGATCTGAAACTTTGCGTTCAGCTACAACAGGCGATGATCAAGCAGCTGTCCCAGGAAAATGAGCACCAGCCCTCCCCAAGCAGCATCGTCATCTGACGTGCCGCTTGAGTAAATGAAAGCTCAAGCACGCGACAAAGAGCGAGGCCCTACGCAGAGGCCGGACTCAATGCATAACGCCTTCAGTCCCAAGGCTTGCCACGGGTTCGCTCGGTGCAGCTCAGCTTCTGCTGCATGGCAGCCTTCGCCAGTATGTGCGCGCTGACCGGAGCGGTGATGAAGAGAAACATGGTGATCAGCAATTCATGCAGGCTCAGGCCGTCGTTCCTGCTGCTGAAGAAAATCATCGAGGCGATGACGATGCCGCCAACGCCGAGCGTCGTAGCCTTGGTCGGCCCATGCAGGCGCGTATAGAAATCGGGTAGACGATACAGGCCTATCGCACCGATCAATGCAAAGATACTTCCGATGATCAGGCAGGCGCTGACCAGCAACTCAATCCAGAACGGCATGCGCTTTCCCTCAATCGATGATGTCGCCATGCAGCAAATGCTTGCCCACCGCGACGGTACTGACGAATCCCATCACCGCAATCAGCAGTGCGGCTTCGAAGAACAGATCGGAAGCCAGCCAGATACCGAACAGCACGATCAGCGCCAGGCCGTTAATGTACAGCGTATCCAGCGCCAGTACCCGATCAGGCATGTCCGGCCCCTTGATCAGACGAATGACATTGAGCAAAGCCGCCACACCCAACAGGCCCATACAAAGCGGAATTACATAGGCTAGCATTCAAAAATCTCCAGCAGCGGCGCCTCGTAGCTGCTCTTCACATCAGCGACCAGCGTCTCGATATCGGGTACGTCCAGCGCATGCAGAATCAATACTTTGTGGTCCTCACTAAGGCCGGCTGACACCGTGCCAGGCGTCAGCGAGATAATGCTCGTCAACATTGCCAGCACGAAGTCGTTCTCGATCACCATCGGCACCTCGATGAATGCGGGCCGCAAGTTCTCTCTTGGCCCAAGTACCAGCTTGGCCACATGCATATTGGCGATGACGATGTCATAGAACACTTTCAGCATGAACAGGCACAGCTTGACGGGCTTGCGTACAGGCGGCACCTCAATCAGAAAACCAGAGATCAGCAGCGGAATCGCCCAGCCAAGGAAGAGGCCCAGCAGGATATGGCCCACTCCTAAGGTGTTGTTAAGCAAAAGCCATAGCGCGGTCAGCAACAATGTAAGAGCAGGATTCGGCAACAGGCGGGACTTCTTCATGCACCAGCTCCCTGAATAATCTCCAGATAAGGCCCAAGGTCGAACAGCTGGGCGGCTGTGGCCTGGACGTAGGCCTGGATCGGTTGCGCGGCAATAACCAGCAGCACACTACCCAGCAACAGCCCGAAGGTTGCGAGCATGCGCAGCGAATCGGCTGGCACGGCCACGACTGCCGCCTCGCCCGATCTCCAGAAAACCAGACTTCCAGCGCGGCTCAGCGCTATCACCATACCCAACCCACCAATCAGCACCACCGACCAGAGCAGCGAGGCACCGCTACCGGGAGAGACCGCCTGCAGCAGCATCACCTTGCCCAAAAAACCGGAAAACGGTGGCAATCCCGCGACTGAAATCGCGCCGGCAAAAAACAGCGCACCCAGCATAAGAGGCTGCCTCAATGCTGGCGCCGAAACCAGATCCGACGCCATCTCGCCCCGCTGACGAGCAATCACATCCGCCAGTAAGAACAGACCACCTGTCACCAATGTGCTGTGCAGCAGGTAATAAAGCGCAGCGCTCAGCCCTTGTTCAGTGCCCAGTGCAACACCTGCCAGTAGGGTGCCCACCGAAACCACCACCAGATAAGACAGGAGTATCTGCAGGTTACGGGCTGCCAGCGCGCCCAGCACGCCGGCTGCGAGCGTGAGCATTGACAATGGCCATAGCCAGTCGAGCACCATGTTATTCAGGATGCCCGCTTCGCTGCCGTAAATGAGCGTGAATACTCGGACAATTGCATAGAGACCGAGCTTGGTCATGATCGCAAACAGGGCCGCAACCGGTGCCGTCGCTGATGCATAAGCACGCGGAAGCCAAAAGTACAGTGGCAGGATTGCACCCTTGAGGCCGAACACCACCAGTAGCAGATAACCCGCCGCCGCGAGAAGCGGTGCATCGGCAGATTCAGCCGCACCGACTCGGATGGCCAGATCGGCCATGTTCAGCGTCCCGGTGAGCCCATAAAGCATGCTGACGCCAACCAGGAACAGTGCTGAGCCCAGCAGATTCAGCACGACATAGTGAATACCGGCCTGTACGCGCTTGGCACCATTGCCGTGCAACAACAGCGCATAGGATGAAATCAGCAGAATTTCAAAGAACACGAAAAGGTTGAACAGATCACCGGTCAGAAACGCACCGTTGATCCCGGCCAGTTGGAACTGAAACAACGCATGGAAATTCGGCCCGCGCTCATCATCACCGCGCGACGCGTAAAGCACTACAAAACCGGCAAGCACCGCCGTCACCAGCAACATCAGTGCGCTCAGGCGGTCGAGCAGCAATATGATGCCGAACGGCGGCAGCCAATCTCCCAGCTGGTAAACGAACAGAGTGCCAGTGTTTGCCTGTAGCAGAAGCCATAGGGCCAGCGGCACCAGCAGCCAAGTCGCCAGCAAAGACACCAGACGTTTGAAGGGCAACGCCTGCCTGTGGGTCAGCAGCAACAAACTACCGACGAACAGCGGAAGCAAGATCGGGAGGATCAACGCATGATTCATTCGCGCGGCTCCCTGCCATCCACATGGTCGGTGCGCAACTCACCCAGGCCGCGCAGTGACAGCACCACAATGAACGCAGTCATGGCGAAGCCGATGACAATGGCGGTTAGCACCAGAGCCTGCGGAAGCGGATCACCGTACTCGGCGCTTCTGCCTATTACGGCCGGCACGCCCGTGGCAAGCCTACCCATGGAGAAAATGAACAAGTTCACCGCGTAAGAAATTAGCGTCAGCCCCATCACCACAGGAAATATTCGCGCGCGAAGCAGCAGGTACACACCACTTGCCATCATGACTCCCAGCGTTATCGCCAGTACAGCTTCCATCAGAGCACCTCCTTGCACGATTGATCCTGACTGACGTGGCCGATGTTGGACAAAATCAACAAAGTCGCGCCTACCACCGTCAGATACACGCCCAGGTCGAACAGCATGGCCGTAGCCAGCTCGAACTCACCAATCAGCGGAAGATGGAAATGACCGAAAGCCGAGGTCAGGAACGGCCGTCCGAACAACCAACTACCCAGCCCGGTCAGCCCGGCGATCAGGACACCCAGTCCCGCGATGCCGTGGTAGCTGAACGGCTGCCGCTGTTGTGCCCAGATAACACCGTGTGAAATGTATTGCAGGATTAGTGCGACTGCGGTGATCAGGCCGGCAATGAAGCCTCCCCCCGGCAGGTTGTGGCCACGCAGGAAGATGAAAACAGAAATCAGCAAGGCCATCGGGAGCAGCGTACGTGACAGCGTATCCAGAACCATCGGATGACTATCGGTACTCCATAAACGTCCACGGTAATCCCGAAGCGGATGAGGCAGATGCAGCCCATAGAGCAACCCATAGATGCCCACCGCAGCGATGGCCAGCACCGCTATCTCCCCAAAGGTGTCGAAGCCGCGGAAGTCGACCAGTATGACATTGACCACGTTGGTTCCACCGCCGCCGGAAACGCTATTCTCTAGGAAGAACGATGCGATGCTGTCGTAAGGACGCGTCAACACTGCATAAGCGAGCAAGGCGATCATGGTGCCGAAGCTGCCGGCCAGAACCAGATCACGGAAGCTGCGCAGGCTGCTCGACTCTGTGGGCGTGCGGTCAGGCATGAAGAACAGCGCCAAGATCAACAAGATAATGGTCACCACTTCGACCGAAAGCTGTGTCAGCGCCAGGTCGGGTGCCGAGTAGCGGGCGAACGCCAGCGCTACCATCAGGCCGACGACGCTCAGTACCATCAACGCCACCAGACGCCGGCGGTGGAAAAATACCGTCAGCAGCGACGCCAGGCAAAGGACCAGCATCCCAAAAACAGTGATAGCGTCCGGCGGAGTGAGCGCAACCGGACCGCTCAACGCTTTCAATGGCGTCAGGGCATACACCACCAGCAACAGGGAACTAAATAGAACCAGCATCAGATAGCGTTGCAATGAGCCAGTTTCCAAGCGCTCGGTTAACCAGCGCGCGCTCCCGGCAAGATCGCTGATCACTCGCGTGAAGACCTGCAGCGAATCCACTCGGGGAAGCCCCTCGTACCAGCGGAACGCCCACTTGCGTAGCGAATAAATGAGCAATCCACCCGCCAGCGCGACAAAGCTCATCAGCAACGGCAGGTTGAAACCGTGCCAGATCGACAGACTGTATTCAGGAACCGGGCCATTCAGGCTTCCGGCAACCGCAGCCGCCAGCAGCGGCGCTACGGTGTAGGCCGGCAACATTCCAACCAACAGGCAGAGCAGTACCAGAATCTCCACCGGAATCTTCATGTAGCGAGCCGGTTCGTGTGGAGGATATTTAGGCAGGTCGATCGGCTCGCCGTTGAAGAAGACGTCATGTACGAAGCGCAGCGAATAAGCCACCGAAAAAGCACTTGCTAGGGTCGCCAGTGCCGGGATCGTCCAATAGAAGCTGCCCAGCAGGTGCTGGTCGAGGGTTTCGGCGAAAAACATTTCCTTGCTGAGGAATCCATTGAGCAAGGGCACCCCGGCCATGGCCAGCGAGGCGATCATCGCCAGCGCCGCCGTGTGCGGCATGTATTTCAGCATGCCGTTGATGCGCCGCATGTCGCGGGTCCCGGTTTCATGGTCGATGATGCCGGCAGCCATGAACAGCGACGCCTTGAAGGTGGCGTGGTTGATGATGTGGAAGATCGCCGCCACTGCACCCAGCCGCGAATCCAGACCGAACAGCAAAGTGATCAACCCCAGGTGGCTGATGGTCGAGTAGGCAAGCAGGCCCTTGAGGTCGTGCTGGAACAGCGCCATGACCGCGCCGATCAACAGTGTTGCCAGCCCGGTCAAGCTGACCAGATAGAACCACCACTCCGAATCCGAAAGTGCCGGATACAGCCGCGCCAGCAGAAACACCCCGGCCTTGACCATAGTTGCCGAATGCAGAAAGGCCGAAACTGGCGTCGGTGCCGCCATCGCCTGCGGCAGCCAGAAGTGAAACGGAAACTGTGCGGATTTGGTGAAAACCCCAAGCAGCACCAGGATCAGCGTCAGCGGATATAGCGAATGCGCCCGAATCAGGTCGCCCGAAGCCAACACAGTGGTCAGCTCATAGCTACCGACGATATGTCCGATCAGCAGGATGCCCGCCAGCAGCGCCAACCCGCCCCCGCCAGTCACCGCCAACGCCATGCGCGCGCCCTGACGGGCTTCGGTCCGATGATTCCAGAAGCCGATCAGGAGAAACGACGAGAGGCTGGTCAGCTCCCAGAACATCAGCATCAGCAACAGGTTTTCAGCCAGCACCACGCCGAGCATCGCACCCATGAAAAGCAGGAAAAATCCATAAAAGCGCCCCATCGGCTCATGCTTGGATAGGTAATAACGCGCATAAAGGATGACCAGCAGACCAATGCCTAGAATCAGCAACGCAAACAAAAAGCCGAGTCCGTCGAGCCTCAGGCTCAGGTTCAACCCGAGTTCTGGCAGCCAGGGCATCATCTGTACGTCTATTTCGCCACCAAAGACAGCGGCACGTTTGGATAACAGAAGAACCAGAGCCGCCAACGGAGCCAACCCAGCACCAAACGCACAGGCGGATCTACCAAAACGTTCGAGCAGTAGCGGTAGACAAATCCCTAAAAATGGCAGAGCGATTATCAGCGCAAGCGCCATGAGCAAAAACCCCTTAAGCCGCGCATGCGCGCGGCAGTTATGTTCCCTGTCACGGATCTAAGCCCGAAGAGACATGGCGGTGTGGGCCGATTATCCATACCGGTCGAAGCAACGTCATGGACTCAAGTATTTCGAAAAACAAAAGGCGCAGCCCAACACCGAGCCAGACGCTGCTCAGCTTGGGCGCTAAAAGCCCACGCAACGCGCATAGCTTCAGGCCGGCATGCTTATAGCAAAATCACGATGCGCGGCGACAGCGATCGTTCAGCCACAGCAGATTGCCTACTTCAAGGTGCAATGCGACTCGTGCCATTGACCGTCATGATGCGTACGCGCTGACCGACACGAAAGACTTGGTTGGGCTCAACTTCCTGTACATAGGCGCGCATGTTCCCATCGTCCTCCCGTACCGTGATTTCAACCCCCTGTGCACGGGTGATGCCCTCCTCCGCCGCGGCGCCGAGCATGCCGCCTGCCACCGCGCCGATTACCGCTGCAACCGCACTGCCACGGCCACCGCCGACGCCACTGCCGGCAATACCGCCCACCACGGCACCCGCACCGCTACCGATAGGCGTTTTGGTGCCCTCGAGCTTGACTGGACGTAGTGATTCGATAGTTCCGTAACGGACGGTCTGAACCGTTCGTGCTTCGTCGCGGGAATAGGAATCCCCGGTGAGGTTCGATGTACAACCGCCGATGGTCAGCGCTATGGCGGTAAACGAAGCAACAAAGATGGAGTTGCGCATGAAGTACTCTCCTCGAAACGGGTTGGCATTCCCGACCGCATCGCCTGAGTGCCTGCGACGAACAGACACTTGGCAGCGGTCTCGACCTTACTCAGCATTCCTGAACTAAGACCTTACTTTACCCGAGGCGATCCCGCCCCGCATGTAAGCTGCTGTTCAAGCTGTTTCACGAGACGATCCAATGGATTATTTCATCATCACCGTTGTCACGCTCGCCGGACTGGTTTTTCATGCCTGGCTGTTTGTGCGCTTCAGGCGCTGGGCGGACCGGGATCTGGCGTTATCCCTGGCGGGAAACGATCCAAAAAAGCGAGAGTGGGCATTGCAGCGCCTCGCAGCAGCGAAGGGTGCTCGTGTGAAAAGGAAGGATTTGCAGATTTGGCTGGAGCGAGAAATGGGGCGCTACGATGCCGAATGACTCATGGTGGAGCCGGTTATACCGGCCTCCGCCATAGTCGCAGTCATGCTCCGAATGTAACAGCGGTCAGGGCGCCAGACGCTCGCGCTGCCAGTTATTGGAGACGCACCGATAGTTGAGACGATCATGCAGACGGCTGGGCCGCCCCTGCCAGAATTCCATCCGCTCCGGCAGCAAACGGTAACCTCCCCAATGGGGAGGACAATGAGGCGCCTGATCGAGAAAACGTTGCTCGGTCTCGGCGAGCAGCCGCTCGAGCTCGGCCCGATCACGAATCGCTCGACTTTGCGGTGAAGCCCAGGCCCCCAAGCGGCTCCCCAGCGGCCGCACCTGGTAATAGGCGTCCGACTCGGCAGCACTGACTTTCTCGACCCGCCCCTCGATTCGCACCTGACGTTCCAGGCTAGGCCAGAAGAAGGTCATTGCAGCAAACGGACGAGCCGCCAGCTGCTCGGCCTTGGCACTGTCATAGTTGGTGAAGAACGTGAAACCCCGACCATCCAGCGCCTTGAGCAAGAGCACACGGCAATGCGGGCGACCTTCGGCATCGACCGTAGCCAGCGTCATGGCGTTCGGCTCGACTGGCAACTGCTCCGTCTGCACCGCGTCAGCGAACCACTGGCGAAAGAGTGCAAAAGGTTCGTCCGGCGCATTCGCTTCGCTGAGCCCTTCGCGCGTGTAGTCGCGCCGCATGTCGGCCAAGGTCTGGGTCATCTCGGAATCCTGGAAACAGTCGAAGCTAAAAGTTTATCGATTTGCTATTGGGTCCCGCTTGATTCAACACAACAAGGCCAAACAAGAACTCGCTTTAGCGGCTTGGTTATTTGGCCTTGGTCACTTCTGCAACCGCAACCTGGGTCTCTTTGGTGGGCGCCTCGCTGTACTGGGCGACCAGCGACAGCAACGTCGGCTGAGGTGCCAGCACCATTTCGACTCGACGATTCAGAGCACGGCCTTCCTCGTTTTCATTGGACGCGCGCGGCATATCCGAGCCCAGCCCTCGAATGCGCAGACGGTCGTGCTTCAAGCCGCTGAGACGAAAGATCGCCGCAACGGCACCGGCACGCTGGCGGCTGATGTCGCGATTGATTTCTAGCGATCCGGTGCTATCAGCATGACCAAGCACGATGACGGCGGTTTTCTCGTCACCTTCGACCAGTTTCGCCACGCGGCTAAGGGGGCCAAGTGTCACAGGCAGCAACATGCCAGGGCGGTCGGGGTTGAACGATGCATCGACCGGCGCAGTGACCACCAGCACACCCTCACGCCGCTCGAGTTCGAAGCGACTGTCTTTCAATGCATCGCGTAGCCGCGGCTCGTAGCCATCCAGCCAGGCATGATCGATAACAGTCTCCGGCACAACGACCGTCTCTTTTGGTTTCTCGCTGTTGGAGCTACAGCCACCAATGACCATGCAGAGAATGAGGAAGGTGCTTTTCGGCAAGTTCATGAGCCAGGTTCCGTGAGGTGAGTTGGCGAATACAGGTTGCGTTGGATCTACACGTAGCTTAAGCAAGGATTTGTCTTAAATTGTGGACGCAGGTCATTGTTATGAAAAGCTCTGGCATGGCGAACAGACGAGCGGTTCAAGCCAAACAAGCGTTCACGGCACGAGCCAAGGTCTGCGCACGTGGGTCCATCAAGACATAGGGACCTAGCGTATTGGTGACATAGCCGAACGCCAAGTCGCGTTGCGGGTCGGCGAAACCGACGCAGCCACCCGCACCCGGATGGCCAAAGGCGCCGGCCCCCGTGCCGAACGTTGCGTTCTCCACATCCGGCTGATCCAGCCAGCAACCCAGGCCGAAACGGGTGCGACTCAGCAGCGTACGGTCTTCACCGATGCAATGCTCGCGGGTCATCTCGGTCAACAACTCATAATCGAGCAGCTCACCTCGCAGCAATCCGTCATAAAAGCCGGCCAGTGCCCGAGCATTGCCGTGTCCGTTAGCGGCGGGCTGAACCATTCGGCGCCACTCCGGCTTGTTGGCACTGTTCATGATCGATGGCGGGTTGGTGAACGCGCGGGCGGTCAGCGACTGCGGATCGCCCGTCAACGCCTTGAGCATGCGCTGAGCAGCCGCATCGCCGAAATTGTTCTTCTGCCTGGTCAAGTAACCGACCCGGTCGAATTCGGCGTCGGCCAGTCCCAGATGAAAATCCAGCTCCAAAGGTCGGGCAGTACGCGCGACGATCGCTTCGCCCGGCTCACGGCCGTCGGCGCGGCGGATCACCTCGCCGAGCAGCCAGCCGTAGGTAATCGCGGCATATCCATGACCATCACCTGGCGTCCACCACGGTGCCTCCGCCGCCAAAGCCTTGATCATCGCCTCCCAGTCGTACAACGCCTCTGGGGGCAGCGACTGTCGGATAGCAGGCAGCCCGGCCTGATGGCTGAGCAGCTGCCGCAAGGTGATTGCCTGCTTGCCGTTGGCGGCGAACTCCGGCCAAACACGTGCGATAGGTTCGTCCAGCTGCAGCTTGCCTTCGCCTACCAGTTGCAGGGCGGCGACCGCAGTAAAGGTCTTGGTGCAGGAAAACAGATTGACCAGGGTGTCGCTTTGCCAGACTTGCTCACCGGCATTGTCGGCTACGCCGGCCCAGAGATCCACGACGGTTTCGCCGCCAACCTTCACACAAACCGCCGCTCCGCGCTGCTGGGTCTGCTCGAACAGATCGCTGAACGCGTCTTTGACGGCCTCGAAACGAAGATCGAAATATCCTTGAACCTGCACGTTCGCGCCCCTTGGTTATTAACTATCCGGCGCATTGTTCCAGCCGCGCCGACGCAAGAAAACAGACTCGACGTCGATTACCGAACCATCAGCCGTTTGAATAAGCCCCCATGCGGCGTACCGGATCGCCGCGAAAGGAGTTAGCTGATTTCTCTTCGAAACGGGGGCAATGCATTGAGGATGGCCTTGCCGTAGCGTTGAGTGACGACCCGACGGTCAAGCAAAGTAATCGTGCCGCGGTCCTCTTCGGTTCGCAGCAATCGGCCACAGGCCTGGACCAGTCGCAATGACGCATCGGGCACGGCAATTTCCATGAAGGGATTGCCGCCCCGCGCCTCGATCCATTCGGCAAGTGCAGCTTCTACCGGATCATCGGGAACGGCAAACGGGATCTTGGCGATCACCACGTGCTCGCAATAGGCGCCCGGCAGATCGACGCCTTCGGCAAAGCTCGCCAGCCCGAACAGCACACTTTTCTCCCCGTCATCTACGCGCGCTTTGTGCTTGTTCAGCGTTTCCTGCTTGGACAAATTCCCTTGGATCAGTACCCGACGGCGCCAGTCACGGTCCAGCCCATCGAATACGTCCTGCATCTGCTTGCGTGACGAGAACAGCACCAGCGTTCCGCGCGAGGCTTCTACCTGCGCCGGCAGGTCACGCACGATCGCGGCCGTATGCGCGGTCGCATCACGAGGGTCGGCGTTGAGGTTGGGAACGCGCAGCACGCCGGCATCGGCATGATGAAACGGGCTCGGCACCACCGCAGTCACTGCGCAACGCGGCAGACCGGCACGCATGCGGTATCGATCGAAACTGTTCAGTGCAGTGAGGGTTGCCGAGGTCACCAGCGCGCCGTAGCAGACATTCCACAGATTACGCCGCAGCGTCTCGGCGGCCAGGATCGGGCTGGCGTTGACCTCGATATCGAATAGCGCGCCGCCTTCGGCCAGCGTCAGCCAACGTGCCATTGGCGGGCTATCTTCCGGGTCGTCGACAGTAAATGCCGTCCATAGCTCCCAGTTGCCTTGAGCGCGGGTCAACAGGCTGCCGAATAACGGGTACCATTCTTCGGCCTGATGACTGGCGATGCCGACACCCGCCTCGCCATCCATCGCTTCCTTCAGCAGCTCGGTCAACCGCGTGAACAGATCGTTAAGCTTGGCGAAGCCCTTTTTCAGCTCGATGCCCAGTTCGATCAGGTGTTCTGGCACCACGCCCCCGACGAAACGGTGTCTCGGCCGTTCGCGCCCTTCCATGTCTTCGCCCGCCTTGAAATCCGCCAATTGCTCGCAGGCGCTGAACATGAATTGCTGCTGACTGCGCAGGTCCCGGGCGATCTCCGGCACCGCCTCGATCAACCGACCCAGATCACCCGGTAGCGGATGCTGGGCGAGCAATTTGGTCAGGTTCTTTTCGATCTGCGCGAGCCAGTCGGCGGTGGAGCGCAGACGGGTAAAGTGTGCGAAATGGCCGATGGCCTTGTCTGGCAGATGATGACCTTCATCGAAGACATAAAGCGTGTCACGCGGGTCCGGCAGCACCGCACCGCCACCCAACGCCAAGTCGGCAAGCACCATGTCGTGGTTTGTAACGATGACGTCGACCTTGGTCATGCCTTCCCGCGCCTTGTAAAACGCGCACTGCTGGAAATTGGGGCAGTGACGACCGGTGCACTGGCTGTGGTCTGTGGTCAAGCGCGCCCAGTCCGGATCGGCCAGCTCTTCCGGCCAGCTGTCGCGATCACCGTCCCAGCGATTGCCGGCCAGCTTCTCGATCATGCTGCCGAATAGCTTCTCGCTGCGCTCATCCACGTCGATGCGAAAGCCTTCTTCCTCGAAGAGCTGAGCGGTAGCGCTCTGCGCCTGGCCTTCCTGAAGCAGGACGTCGAGCTTGGATAAACACAGGTAACGGCCCCGCCCCTTTGCGAGCGCGAAGGAGAAATTCAAACCACTGTTGCGCAGCAGGTCCGGTAGATCCTTGTTTACGATTTGCTCCTGCAACGCGACGGTAGCGGTCGCGATCACCAAACGCTTGCCCGCTGCCTTCGCCGTCGGAATGGTCGCCAGACTGTAGGCAACCGTCTTGCCGGTACCCGTTCCAGCCTCGACCGCGACGACCGCAGGCTCACCGTCCCGGCGACCCTCGTCATCAACCTTGATCGCGCCCAGAACCTTCGCCACTTCGGCGATCATCAGGCGCTGGCCGTAGCGGGGCTTGAGGCCTTTGGCTTCGAGGAATCGCGAGTAGGCGCCCTGGATCTGGGACTTGAGTTCGGTGCTGAGCATGGGCGCGTGAGCTGTATATATTTTCAGTATTTCGGAGAGGTGGCTATGATAGCGCGCGTTTCTTCAATCGCCACCGGAGATTTACCGTGACCGCCTTCGCCCTACCCTATTCGCTCCACGTTCTGGCCGCCATGATCTGGGTTGGCGGTATGTTTTTCGCCTGGATGATAGTGCGCCCTGCCGCTGTCTCCGAACTGCAGGCTCCCGAGCGGTTGAAGTTATGGGCAGAACTATTTCGCCGCTTCTTCAAATGGGTCTGGATTACGGTACTGGTATTGCCGATCAGCGGTATCGGCATGTGGCACATGCGCTTCGACGGGCTGGCGGCGGCGCCCCGCTATGTACACATCATGGCTGGCATTTTTCTGGTGATGCTGGCGCTGTTTCTGCGTATCCAGTTGTTGCAGCTGCCTGAACTCAAGCGCGCTATCGCCGCTCAAAACTGGCCGGAGGGTGGCGCGGCGCTCGGAAGAATCCGCCGGCTGGTGGGTATCAATCTGCTGCTGGGACTGCTGGTCATCGCGCTGGCCAGCGCTCGTCCATTGTTCTGAACCAGACGAATCGACTCGACGGCATGAAAAAGCCGGGCGCAGTGCCCGGCTTTTTCATTTCAGCCGCGCCTCAAGGGCGTGCTTCTACTTCCGCTTCTACACGGCGGTTGATGGCCCGCCCTTCATCGGTCGAGTTGTCGGCGACCGGACGAGACTCTCCATAACCCACTGCGTCGACTCGACTACCATCCAGGCCATGCTGATTGACCAGCACGTCGCGCACGGCGTTAGCACGGCGCTCGGACAGACGCTGGTTGTACGCATCGGTACCAACCGAGTCGGTATGCCCCTCGACAACGGTCGAGGTCTGACCGTACTGCTTCATGAAGTCAGCCAGATCCTTGATGTCGGCCATGCTGTCCTGCTTGACTTGCGCACGGTCGAAGTCGAACTTGACGTCCAGCTCGACACGCACGGGCTCGGCCATGGGCTCTGGTTCAGGCTCGGCAACCGGCGTTGGCTCGACGGTCTCGACCACGGCGACTGTTTCCTGTTCGGTACCGTTGGCCCAGCAGTACGCCGCAGCCACACCGCCACCGATCAAGGCACCGTACCCAGCGTAAGTGCTGCTTTCTATCGCACCCAACGCAGCACCGGTGACACCGCCGACCGCCGCACAGCTAGGCCAATCCTGCTTTTGCACCCCTGCACAGCCGGCCAGGAAGGTGGTCATTACAATCACGGGTACTGCTGTCCGTAAGCTACTCATCGGTAAAACCTCCTAGTTTGGAATCGGCCAGAGCGCCATGCGGGATGGCAAAGCGGCTCCAGTTATAACGAGACTAGGACGGCGCACGCCGTCGCGCTAGTCTTTACACCTTGGCAAAACATACGAACCGCAATCTGCAGCGTGCAGTACGTAACTTCGAGGATCCCGGCTTGATCGCATCCGGCTCACTACAATCGCCGCAACAGGCACTGGCCGCACTGCTTGAGCAGTACGTGCCGATGCGGCTCCTGCAGGTTGGCCGTAGCGCCATGCCAGCAGTCGATGCGTTCAGCCGCAGCCATCTGAACAGCCACATCGACCACGCCCCGACCGCTCCGCTGCCCGTGGAACTGGCGAGCCAACGTTATGATCTGGCGATCGTCGCCGATTGCCTCGAACATTTGCCCAAGCACGAAGGTCTGCAACTGCTCGGTGGCATCCGCAATCTCAACGCCAACCGAATCGCGGTTCTGATCGACCTCAATGCATGCGACTGGCAGGCCACCGACTTCTTTGCCCTCGCCCTGCAGATCAGCGCGCACTTCGAACGTGACCGCCAGACCCTGACCCTCTTCACCTACGACCTGCTTGCTTACAAGCAGGTTCCGGATTGGCTGAATGCGAAGTTTTGGGCCAATCCCCAGATGTTCGGTAAATATTGGTGGTGAATCGATGATCAGCGACACACAACATGACGCCAATTGCCCTTGCGGCAGCGGCGACTCGCTCAGCGAGTGCTGCGGGCGATACCACGGCGGCCAGCCGGCGCCGAGTGCGGAACAGCTGATGCGTTCACGCTATAGCGCCTACGTCTTAGGGCTCGTCGATTATCTCAAGGCCACGACGCTGCCCGTGCAGCAGCAGTCGCTAGACGTGCAATCGATGAGAGACTGGAGCGCCACAAGCACCTGGCTCGGGCTGGAAGTGGAAGACAGCCAACTCATTGGTGGGCAACCGGAACACGCGTTGGTGACGTTCACCGCTCGCTGGCACGATCCGGCGGGACAGCATGCGCAGCATGAACGTTCGGCTTTCGTTCAGCACGACGGGAAATGGTATTTCATCGATCCGACCGTCCCACTGAAAGCCGGTCGCAACGATCCCTGCCCTTGCCGCAGCGGCCAGAAATTCAAAAAGTGCTGCGCTGCCTATATATGAAAAAGGCCGGCAAACGCATCGCGCCAGCCGGCCTTCTTTCACGATTTCACTGAGCTTACTTCTCGACGAAAGCACGCTCGATCAGATAATGCCCCGGGTCGCCCATGCGCGGCGAAGCCTTGAGGCCGAAACTGTTCAGCACCTCGCTGGTTTCAGTCAGCATGCTCGGACTTCCGCAGATCATGGCGCGATCATCTTCGGGATTTATTGGCGGCAGACCAATGTCAGTGAACAACTTGCCGCTGCGCATCAGGTCGGTCAGGCGTCCCTGATTTTCGAACGGCTCGCGCGTCACGGTCGGATAGTAGATCAGCTTTTCTTTCAGCGCTTCGCCGAAGAATTCGTTCTGCGGCAGGTGCTCGGTAATGAATTCCCGATAAGCGACTTCGTTCACGTAGCGCACGCCATGAATCAGCACGACCTTTTCGAAACGCTCATAGGTTTCCGGATCCTGAATCACGCTCATGAAAGGCGCCAAACCGGTACCCGTGCTCAGCAAATAAAGATGCTTGCCTGGCAGCAGGTCGTCCAGGACGAGCGTACCGGTAGGCTTACGGCTGATCATCAGCGAGTCGCCTTCCTTGAGGTGCTGCAGGCGCGACGTCAGGGGGCCATCCGGAACCTTGATGCTGAAGAACTCTAGATGCTCTTCATAATTCGGGCTGGCGATGCTGTAGGCACGCATCAATGGTCGGCCCTCGACTTCGAGACCGATCATCACGAACTGGCCATTTTCAAAGCGCAGCCCCGGATTACGGGTGGTTTTGAAACTGAACAGCGTGTCGTTCCAATGATGAACACTGAGGACTCGCTCGACGTTCAGGTTACTCATGTTACGGATTCCCCTTCTAGCTCGCGAAGAGCACGCTTTGATATTTACGAGAGTTTACCGGCATCGTTAATATCCGCTAAGTGAATATTAACGATATATGTTATCGGTTATATAGATATGCATTTTACGCTGCGTCAGCTTCAGGTATTTGTCTCCATCGCCCGCCAGGAAAGCGTTTCCCGCGCAGCGCAAAGCCTCGCGCTGTCCCAATCGGCTACTAGTACTTCGTTGGCCGAACTGGAGCGGCAATCGGGCTGCCAGTTGTTCGACCGCGCCGGCAAGCGCTTGTGGCTCAATTCACTAGGTCATCAACTGCTGCCGCAAGCGGTGAGCCTGCTGGATCAGGCCAAGGCCATCGAGGACCTGCTGGCCGGCAAGACCGGATTCGGCTCACTCAACGTCGGCGCAACCCTTACGATTGGCAACTATCTCGCCACCTTGCTGATTGGCAGTTTCATGCAGCGTCACCCCGAGTGCCGAGTGAAGCTGCATGTGCAAAATACGGCGCATATTGTCCATCAGGTCGCACAACATGAACTTGACCTGGGTCTGATCGAAGGCGATTGCCAGCACCCCGATATCGAGGTGTTGCCTTGGGTAGAAGATGAGCTTGTGGTCTTCTGCGCACCGCAACATGTCCTGGCGGGACGCACCGAAGTAAGCATGGAAGAGCTTTCGCGTGAGGCGTGGATCCTTCGTGAACAGGGTTCTGGCACTCGGCGGACATTCGACCACGCGATGCGCCATCATCCCGCCAAACTGAATATCCGACTCGAACTGGAACATACCGAAGCGATCAAGCGCGCCGTCGAATCAGGTTTGGGGATCGGCTGCATATCACGGTTGGCACTGCGCGATGCGTTTCGGCGCGGCAGTCTGGTTGCGGTGGAAACACGCGAGCTGGATCTGACTAGGCAGTTTTATTTCATCTGGCATTCGCTGAAATACCAGACTGCCGCGATGCGCGAGTTCATCGAACAATGCCGGGCACTGACTGCGGGAGTGCAGCGCAGTGACGAGATCGTCCTGCCATCGATCGCCTGATACGTAGATCGTCTCGGTATAGATCCGTTACGGCCTGCCTCTCTTCGGCGAACCGTGACGTAGCCAGCCCTGTATCAGCTGCCCGGAATCGAACCCATCTGTTGCAACAGCAACGCCGCCTGTGTCCGGGTACGAACGCCTAGCTTGCGGAAGATCGCTGTGACATGCGCTTTGATGGTCGCCTCGGACACGCTCAGCTCATAGGCGATTTGCTTGTTCAGCAGGCCGTCACAAACCATGGTCAATACCCGGAACTGCTGAGGCGTGAGGCTGGCGAGACCCTCACTGGCCGCCTTGGCCTCGGGGCTAACATGGGCGACGTCCTGAATATTGCTGGGCCACCAGACGTCGCCGTCCAGCACCATTCGCACCGCTTCCTGAATGGTTTCCAGCGAGCTGGATTTAGGAATGAAGCCACTGGCACCGAATTCGCGAGAACGGGCGACAACCGCCGCGTCTTCCTGAGCGGAAATCATCACTACCGGCAGCTGAGGATACTGCCCTCTGAGCAGCACCAGTCCTGAAAAGCCATAAGCGCCCGGCATATTCAGATCCAGCAGGACCAGATCCCAATCTACGGCCCGGGTCAGTTGAGCTTCCAGCTCGGCGATGCTCGCCGCTTCGGACAAATGCACGCCGTCGCCCAGACCAAGCGTCAAGGCTTGCTGGAGCGCACTGCGGAATAGGGGATGATCGTCAGCGATAAGGATTTCGTAAGCAGCCATGGCAGACCTATGATTTTTTTATTGGCGCTTTCACCGGCCTGAGCCGGATGCCGACTTCAGGTCGAAGAACCCGAGGCGTTCCTGATGGACCGCGGTGATGATATCGCGCCACCACTCGAAATTCGATCACCGTTCCGCATTTAAACAGGGACCCAGCCTAGTGGGCCGATGAATCTGTGGCCAACCGCATCGCTTTGATGCACAGTTCGCAGGTTTCCCCAAAACGAACTCAAACATGCGTAACCAAGCCCTTCGCGCTGATTTCCTGATGCTCATAACGGCCATGATCTGGGGCAGCGCTTTCGTCGCACAGCGGGTCGGAATGGATAACATCGGCCCCTTCCTTTTTACCGGCCTACGCTTCGCCCTGGGCGCCATCGTTCTCTTGCCGCTGCTGCTGCATCAGGGCCGTGGAGCGGCACGGCACGAGCCTTTCTTTCAGCGCAGCTTGCTGTTGGGCGGCCTTTGCATGGGGCTTGCGCTAACGCTGGGCATCAACCTGCAACAGGTCGGCCTGCTCTTCACCAGCGTGACCAATTCCGGCTTTATCACCGGCCTGTACGTCATCGTCGTACCGCTGCTGGGGCTGATCATCGGCCAGCGAACCGGGGCAGGCACTTGGTTAGGTGCGATTCTGGCAGTGATCGGCATGGCCCTGCTCAGTATTGGCGAAAACTTCCAGGTCGCCTCCGGCGACTGGATACAACTGGCCGGCGCTTTCGTCTGGGGCGTACATGTATTGCTGGTGAGTTTTTTCGTCGGGCGCCACGACGCTATCCGCCTGGCCTTTCTGCAATTTGTTACCTGCGCGGTGGTCAGCCTGGTGCTGGCGGCGGTCTTCGAGGAAGCCAGTCTGAACAGCATCTGGCTGGCGGCCCCCGCGTTGATCTATGGCGGTCTATTTGCAGTGGGTGTGGGCTACACCTTGCAAGTAGTGGCGCAGAAGCACGCTATTGCCTCGCATGCGGCCATCATTCTGTCGCTCGAAGCGGTATTCGCCGCGATCGCCGGTGCGGTGTTTCTCGATGAAAGCCTCAGTATGCGCGGCTATCTCGGTTGCGCGCTGATGTTCGTCGGCATGCTCGCCGCGCAGCTTTGGCCGCGTAAGCCCCTGTCTATGGCTATCGATAATGAAACTCCACAGACAGCCAGGCACTGATCGCAGCGACCCGATCAGCGCTCCCCGAACGCCGCCAGTGTTCGATGCGTGGCGTCATCCGGATCGGGCGTACGGTGATACTTGGCGCCCAGATAATGATCGGTGAATGCATCGAGCCAGACATCCAGTGCACAAGCGGCCTGAGCATCACCCGCCAGGCCCAGGCACAAAGCGGCAACTTCGGCAGTGCAAAGGTGTTCGCTACGCGTCGAGCGGCGCAAACGATAGCGTGACACCACTTCGGCCTGCAGACTCAACACGGGCAGGCCATTCAGGTAAGGACTCTTGCGAAACATCTTGCGCGCTTCAGTCCAGGTCGCATCGAGCAGGATGAACAGCGGGCGCTTGCCTGAGGCCACTTCCACTTCTGAAACCACCCGCTCGGGCTCGGCATATTCGCCGGGAAATACCACGATCGGCTGGTAGCGGGGATCGGCGAGCAGCGCCAGCAGGGCTGGATCCACCCCGACCCGCTGCCAGGTGAAGGCGTAGGTATCGGCGACGATATCGGCGATCAGCCAGCCGGTATTGCTCGGTTTCAGAGGCTCGATGTCATGCATGATCAGACACATTGCACTGTTCGCCGCCACTTGCGGAAGCCAGTCGCATAGGCAATGGCTACTAGCGACACGACAACGCGGACAGCGCGACGTACGCGATCCACGCGCGACGAAAGGCTTGGCGCTACGGGCCAGGCGCGCTTCGCGCAAACGGGCTACAGCATGTGGCATGAGCGTTTCGATCTGTCTGGGCGGGGCGGCAGTTTAGCAGCCTGGCCGGAAACCATGGCAGCAGCTGAACCGTGCCGGCGGAGACCGGTCGAACGACGGCAGTCACCAGGAGATCACCATGCACCGTCTGACCCCTCTATTCACGCTCTGCCTCGCCCTACCCTTCGCTCACGCCGCCATGGCACAGGATCAGGCACTCGGCCCGTTACTTGAGAAAGTTGCGAGCGAAAGCAGCGTCGGAACACCGCGGGCAATCAACTCCGACCTCCTCGACGAAGGGTACAGCGTCGACGGCAATGAGCTGGTCAACCATTTGAGCGTCCAGCCCCGCCATGCCGCGCAGATGCGTGACAATCCCGAGCAGGTCCGCACGCAGCTGGCTGCGAGTGTTTGCAGCAATGATGGCCTACGTCAGCTGATGGATCAGGGCGCGGTGTTGCGCTTCGAGTTCAGCGAATACGAAAACAAGAAGCCGATCACAACCGAAAGGTACCGTGCTAGCGATTGCTAAAGCCCCCTAAACTGCTGAAAGCTCCTTAAAAAGGGCAGCTGCATGCTGCCCTGCCGCCTGGCAAAAAAATCGTGCTCGCTTGCTTGTTACTGCTATGTCTTTATTCGATGAACAAGGCGGTTCGCAGCACCAAGCAAGCACGCGGCTGATATCGATCTCCGCGATGGGCTACCGTTAACATCAGAAAGGCACAAAGCATCGCCCAATCTTGGTCTGTTCCAAAGATTACTGGCAAGCTTAGGCACACCGCGCGAACCCCTCGCGCAAGGCGGCCTAGAGCAACGCTGCAGGAATGCAAGGGAGACGTAGTATGCCTTTCGAACCGAGCGACGACTTATCACAACATTTCGCGACCAGTGGTGCCGAGCTGTCGAAAAGGGTTGATGACTTGGTAGCCTCGGTTGTACCGGCAGACAGCCCGAACCTCCCCCTTTACCGCGAAATGCTGATCACCGTCATGCGCATGGCGCAAGCGGATCGAAGCCGTTGGGATGCCAAGATAATGCTGCAGACCATGCGCGAAATGGAGCATGCCTTCAGCCGACTCGAACCGTTCAAACGGCGCCGCAAGGTCACGGTGTTCGGCTCGGCACGTACGCCCGTCGAGCATCCGCTGTATGCGCTGGCACGCGAACTGGGTGAAACCCTGGCGCGCTACGACCTGATGGTCATTACTGGAGCCGGCGGTGGCATCATGGCGGCTGCCCATGAGGGCGCCGGTACAGACAACAGCCTCGGGCTGAATATCACCCTACCCTTCGAGCAACGCGCCAACCCCACGGTGGACGGTACTGAGCATTTGCTGTCCTTCCACTTCTTTTTCGTGCGCAAGCTGTTCTTCATCAAGGAAGCCGATGCCTTGGTCCTGTGCCCCGGTGGTTTCGGCACGCTGGACGAAACATTGGAAATACTGACGCTGATACAGACGGGAAAAAGCCCATTGGTCCCTGTCGTTCTGCTGGACGAGCCCGGCGGCTCCTTCTGGAAGGACGCGCTGGACTTCATGCGCCGCCAACTTGAAGGCAATCGCTACATACTGCCTACCGATATGCGCCTGATGCGGCTGGTTGATAACGCCGAAGACGCCGCCGTGGAAATTGACAAGTTCTACAGCAACTTCCATTCGAGCCGCTGGTGGAAAGACCGCTTCGTCATGCGCTTGAACTACCAGCTGACCGGCGCTGCGCTGGACGCTCTGAACACCGAATTCGCAGATCTTTGCTTGAAGGGTTGCTTCGAACAGCAGCCATGTTGCGCGATGGAACTGGATGAGCCGGAGTTGCGACAGTTGCCGCGGCTGAGCTTTGTATTCAATGGCCGCGATCACGGTCGCTTACGCGAGCTGACCGACTTCATCAATGAGCGGCAGAACTGGGCAGTTTCGCATGAGTGAACGACTGAAACACGGATAGGCTTGTCTATCCACCACCCAGACCCGGACATATGCTGCGAAAAGAATCAGCCGCGCCTCAACTATCGAGCGATCCGCGCTGCAAAAGCCGGCCTATCATATCCAGAGGGTAACCGCGGTAACTGAGGAATCGGCCCTGTCGAGCGCGTTCCCGCTGATCGCTCGGCAGCTCGCCGGCGTATTTGCGCATCCAGACCTCATGTAACTGCGCGCCCCAATCGAAGCCGCTGTCACGCAACGCCTGCTCGATATCGTCACGGGCCAACCCTCGCTGGGCCAGCTCCTCACGGATACGCAAGGGGCCGTACCCCGCGTTTGCGCGCATGCGGACGAAGCTTTCCAGATAGCGTGTTTCGCTGAGCAGCCCCTCCGCGCTCAATCGATCCAGCGCCGGCTCGATGAGTTCGGGCAGCGCGCCGCGCGTGCGCAGCTTGCGGCTGAGCTCGATGCGCCCATGTTCGCGACGGGCCAGAAGATCCATGGCTGCCCGCCGCACGGCGGCGGGATTATCGAGCACAACCGGCATATAGATCAGATATCGGCTTCGGCCAGATTTTCAGCCACCGGGTTGGCCTTGGTGTTCGGTGCGACCACCAGCAATTTGTCGCGGATCTGTTGCTCGATCTCGCGGCCAATTTCCGGATTTTCTTCCAGGTATTTAGCGGCGTTGGCCTTACCCTGACCGATCTTATTGCCCTTGTAGGCATACCAGGCACCGGACTTTTCAACCAGGCCCTGCTGCACACCGAGATCAATGACCTCGCCATTGCGGTAGATGCCCTTGCCGTAGAGGATTTGGAACTCGGCCTGGCGGAACGGCGGCGCCACCTTGTTCTTGACGACCTTGACGCGCGTTTCGCTGCCAACCACCTCGTCGCCTTCCTTCACTGCACCGGTACGACGGATATCCAGGCGTACCGAGGCATAAAACTTCAGCGCGTTACCGCCAGTGGTCGTTTCCGGGCTACCGAACATCACACCGATCTTCATGCGGATCTGGTTGATGAAGATGACCAGGCAGTTAGCATTCTTGATGTTGCCCGTGATCTTGCGCAGCGCCTGAGACATCAGACGCGCCTGCAGACCTACGTGGGTATCGCCCATTTCACCTTCGATTTCTGCCTTGGGTACCAGCGCCGCCACCGAGTCGACGATGATCACGTCGACGGCATTGGAGCGCACCAACATGTCGGTGATTTCCAGCGCCTGCTCGCCGGTGTCCGGCTGAGAGACTAACAAGTCATCGACGTTGACACCGAGCTTGCCGGCGTAATCGGGATCCAATGCATGTTCGGCATCGACGAAAGCGCAGGTAGCACCCGCCTTCTGCGCCTCGGCAATCACCGACAGCGTCATGGTGGTCTTGCCTGAGGACTCGGGACCATAGATCTCGACGATACGGCCTTTCGGCAGACCGCCAATGCCCAGTGCGATATCCAGGCCCAGCGAGCCGGTAGAGATAGAAGGAATAGCCTGGCGATCGTGATCGCCCATACGCATGACCGCACCTTTACCGAACTGCTTTTCGATCTGGCCCAAGGCGGCGGCCAAGGCGCGCTTCTTGTTCTCGTCCATTACAATCCTCACTTGATCAAGAGGGCCAGAGGCCACGACAACTGTATAAGTAGACAGTATTAGAGCATAGGCAAAATAAAGCGCCTAGCCCTAAACCGATTTTTCTCCCGCCGCGAGCCGGATCAATCCGACGAGCGCGGCGTCCACGCTCTGCTCACGTATGGCCTGCCGGTCGCCGTCGAACTGGAAGCGCTTGGCAACGATCTGGTCACCTGCCGCCCAAGCCAGCCACACGGTGCCAACCGGTTTCTCCGGCGAACCACCACCTGGGCCCGCAATACCGCTAACGGCGACGCCGTAATGCGCTCCGCTGGCATGCAGCGCACCACGCACCATCGCTTCTACAACCTCCCGACTGACTGCACCGACCTGGGCGAACAAGTCGGCTGGCACGCCCAGCTGTCGTGTCTTCTGCGCATTTGAGTAAGTGACGAAACCCGCCTCGAACCAGGCCGAACTGCCAGCGATGCGAGTAATGGCTTCGGCGATGCCGCCGCCGGTACAGGACTCGGCAGTGGTGACCTGTGCACTGGCAAGCTGCAGCGCGCGACCCAGTTCGGCGGCGAGTGCTTCGGTCGGGTTCATCGCGATGTCCTCAGAGCAACGAAAAGACTACAGCCTACCTCAGCCAAAGGCGCCGTACAGCCGATCTTCTCGTCGGCCAACTGGAATCAGCACGCAGTCCAAACCTGTTCCGGATAATAAAAACAGCCCCGCCGAAGCGGGGCTGATTACCTTCAAGCGGAAGCTTTTCAGACCGTCGGAATGTCTGGATCGTCCTCGAACAGCTCGACGTCCTCGTCGGTCAGCTCGCCGTTGTCCGGATCCGACATGGGTGCGTCGTCGATGCCGGCGCCTTCCGGGTCACCGGGCAGCTGCGCAGACGAATCGGGATCATTAGGGTCGCGTTGGTCTTGCATCATCCATCTCCAACGAGGCCGCCTGTGGCCTCCTGTCATTCGAGCGGCACAGCGATAGATCGTGCAGACCGCCAGTTAGGATCAGCCCGACGTCTCCCGTCGGCATTCGCTTCCGACCGCGCGCTAGCCCAGGCTGCTGGCCGTGATAACCTTGCGTCCGCCAAGCGGATGAGCCGCGACTTCGAACCATTCGGCGCGACTGCAACCCGAACTGCCTTGGCCGCAATGCTGCCCCAACGCAAACACTCGAACAGCTCTAAACCATTGATGAATAAAGATATTCAGGATCTTTCCAAACATACCCCGATGATGCAGCAATACTGGAGGCTCAAGCGCGAGCACCCGGACCAGCTGATGTTCTACCGCATGGGGGATTTCTATGAGCTGTTCTACGAGGACGCCAAGAAGGCCGCCAAGCTGCTGGATATCACCCTCACCGCCCGAGGCCAATCGGCTGGCAATGCCATCCCCATGGCCGGCATCCCTTTCCATTCCGCCGAAGGCTATCTCAGCCGGCTGGTGAAGCTCGGCGAATCGGTGGTGATCTGTGAGCAAATCGGCGATCCGGCCACCAGCAAGGGACCGGTAGAACGCCAGGTGGTGCGCATCATCACCCCTGGCACGGTGAGCGACGAGGCGCTGCTCGATGAACATCGCGACAATCTGCTGGCCGCTGTCGTCGGCGATGAGAGGTTGTTCGGACTCTCGGTGCTGGACATCACCAGTGGTCGCTTCACGGTGCAGGAATTCGGCGGCTGGGAAACCCTGCTGGCCGAAGTGGAGCGGTTGAACCCCGCCGAACTGATGATCCCCGATGACTGGCCCGCAGGCCTGCCGTTGGAAAGACGCCGTGGCGTGCGCCGTCGCGCGCCCTGGGATTTCGACCGCGACAGCGCCTTCAAGGGCCTCTGCCAGCAGTTCGCGACCCAGGACCTGAAAGGCTTCGGCTGCGAAAAGCTGACCCTGGCCATCGGTGCCGCGGGCTGCCTGCTGACCTATGCCAAGGAAACCCAGCGTACCGCCCTGCACCATCTGCGCAGCCTGCGCCATGAGCGTCTCGACGACAGCGTGGTGCTCGACGGTGCCACCCGGCGCAATCTGGAGCTGGATATCAACCTCGGCGGTGGTCGCGACAACACCCTGCAATCGGTGGTCGATCGCTGCCAGACCGCCATGGGCAGCCGTCTTTTGAGCCGCTGGCTGAATCGTCCCTTGCGCGACCACCAGGTATTGGAAGCGCGCCAGGACTCGATCACCTGCCTGCTGGAGCACTACCGCTTCGAGCAGATCCAGCCGCAGCTCAAGGACATCGGAGACCTGGAACGCATCCTTGCCCGCATCGGCCTGCGCAACGCTCGGCCGCGCGACCTGGCAAGGCTGCGCGACGCTCTGGCCGCCCTGCCACAACTACAAGCGGGCATGCAGGAGCTGGTCGCACCACACCTGATCGAACTGGCCGCGAGCATCCGCACCTACCCGAAACTGGCCGAGCTGCTGGCCAAGGCGGTCATCGACAACCCGCCGGCAGTGATCCGCGACGGCGGCGTGCTCAAGACCGGTTACGACGCTGAATTGGACGAGCTGCAATCGCTCTCCGAAAACGCCGGCCAGTACTTGATAGACCTGGAAACCCGTGAGAAGGCACGCACGGGCTTGGCCAACCTCAAGGTCGGCTACAACCGCGTGCACGGCTATTTCATTGAACTACCGAGCAAGCAGGCCGAATCCGCGCCCGCCGATTACATCCGCCGACAGACGCTCAAGGGCGCCGAGCGCTTCATCACGCCGGAACTCAAGGAATTCGAAGACAAGGCGCTATCGGCCAAGAGCCGTGCCCTGGCCCGTGAAAAACAGCTCTACGAGGAATTGCTGGAACTGCTGATCGGCCATCTGGCGCCGCTGCAGGACTCCGCCGCCGCGCTGGCCGAACTAGATGTACTGAGCAACCTCGCCGAGCGCGCGCTGACGCTGGACCTGAATCGTCCGCGCTTCGTCGAGCAGCCCTGCCTGCGCATCGAACAGGGTCGCCATCCGGTAGTGGAACAAGTCCTGCAGACGCCCTTCGTCGCCAATGACCTGGGACTCGACGACGACACCCGCATGCTGGTGATTACCGGGCCGAACATGGGTGGTAAATCCACCTACATGCGCCAGACCGCCTTGATCGTGCTGTTGGCACAGATCGGCAGCTTCGTCCCGGCCAAGGCTTGCGAGCTGTCGCTGGTGGACCGCATCTTCACCCGTATCGGCTCTTCCGATGACCTGGCCGGCGGTCGCTCCACTTTCATGGTGGAGATGAGCGAAACCGCCAACATCCTGCATAACGCCAGCGACCGCAGCTTGGTGCTGATGGATGAAGTGGGCCGTGGCACCAGCACCTTCGACGGCCTGTCGCTGGCCTGGGCCGCCGCCGAACACCTGGCCAAGCTGCGTGCGTTCACGCTGTTCGCCACCCACTATTTCGAGCTGACCGTGCTGCCGGAAAGCGAGCCGGTGGTGGCCAACGTGCACCTGTCGGCCACCGAGCACAACGAGCGCATCGTCTTCCTGCACCATGTATTGCCCGGCCCGGCCAGCCAGAGCTACGGCCTGGCGGTGGCACAACTGGCCGGCGTGCCGGGCGAAGTGATCCAGCGCGCCCGCGACCATCTGTCGCGCCTGGAAACCACCAGCCTGCCCCACGAAATGCCGAAAATAGAGCCCGGCCAACCCGCGCCGCCGCTGCAGAACGACCTGTTCGCCAGCCTGCCGCACCCGGTCATCGAGGCGCTGGGCAAGGTCCAGCCCGATGGCCTGACCCCGCGTCAGGCGCTGGAGCTGCTATACAAGCTGAAAACGCAAATCTGACGGGCCGCAAAAAGCTGCTAGAATCGCGCGCATTTTTTGACATGAGCGGCATTTGCCTGGTGCCGCTGAGCCTGCCGAACCGGGGGCATCACTGCAACGCCACCCGAAACGCCTGAGGAGATAATAGAAATGACCTTCGTCGTCACCGACAACTGCATCAAGTGCAAGTACACCGATTGCGTAGAAGTCTGTCCGGTGGACTGTTTCTACGAAGGCCCGAACTTCCTGGTCATTCACCCGGACGAGTGCATCGATTGCGCGCTCTGCGAGCCGGAGTGTCCAGCGCAGGCGATTTTCTCCGAAGACGAGGTGCCGGAAGACCAGCAGGAGTACATTGAGCTGAACGCCGATCTGGCCGAAGTCTGGCCGAACATCACCGAGAAGAAGGACTCGCTGCCTGACGCCGAAGAATGGGACGGTGTGAAAGACAAGCTGCAGTATCTGGAGCGCTGAGTCGCTACCGATAACAAGGACAAAGGGATGCTTCTGCATCCCTTTTTTCGTTCAATCCTCGGCAGTCAACTCAACCGGAAAGCAGCGGGCTTCAGCAAGTCGGCTATATAACGTTCGGCTCTATTTCCAGCTGCACACCGAAACGCTCGCCAATATCCCTCTGAATGCGCCGAGCAAGCTCCAGAATCTGCCGCCCGGTGGCCTCACCGTAGTTGACGAGAACTAGCGCCTGCAGTTTATGCACGCCAGCATCACCTTCCCGATAACCTTTCCAGCCGGCCCGTTCGATCAGCCAACCAGCCGCAAGCTTGACCTGCCCATCCCCCTGCGCAAACGCGACGAGGTCCGGAAAGCGCTCGCGCAAGGTGTCAGCTGCCGCCTGAAACACCAAGGGGTTCTTGAAGAAGCTGCCGGCGTTGCCCAAGACTCTCGGATCGGGCAGTTTCTCGCTGCGAATCGAACAGATTGCACGGCTTACATCCGTCGGCGTCGGGGACTCGATAGCATGCTGTTGCAACCAATGCCGAAGCGGTCCGTATTCGAGCTTGAGATTCGGTGTGCGCTGCAACGCGAAGCGCACCCGCAGAATGATGTAGCGCTCGGGCTGGCGCTTGAACACGCTGTCGCGATAACCGAATTCGCACGCCTGCAGACTAAACTCAACGAGCTCCCCGGTTTCCCGATCCAATGCTGTCAGCCCCGCGAAGACATCCTTGATCTCGACGCCGTACGCTCCGACATTCTGAATGGGCGCGGCGCCGACGGTGCCTGGAATCAGACTGAGATTTTCCAGCCCGCACAGGCCGCACGCCAGACTGCGCAGCACGAAGGGATGCCAGGGTTCTCCCGCCTCCGCCTCGATCACCACCCGCTCTCCGTCATCCTCGATAATCCGAATGCCTCTGCTGGCCATACGCAGCACCAGTGCATCCACATCCCCGGTCAGCACCAAGTTGCTGCCGCCGCCGAGCACCCACGGTCGAACGCCGAGACGCCGAGCCTCTGCGAGGGCTTCGATGACCTCTTGATCGTCATGCGCCTCGGCAAAGCGCGTCGCGCGTGCCTCGACGGCGAAGGTATTGAATGGTTTAAGCGAGCGATTCTGTTCGATGAGAAGACTCACAGACGCCCCCGGATTTCGTCGAGCAGCGCCGCGGATGCTTTCTCCACCAACTCAAGCACCCGCTCGAAGCCCTCGTCGCCACCAAAATACGGATCGGGCACTACGTCCTCGCCCAGCTTGTAGCGGCGCAGGAACAGGTCGAGTTCACTGCGCGAATCAGCAGGCCGCAGCGCCTGCAATCGCTCCAAGTTGTCATGATCCATCGCCAGAATCAGATCGAAGCGCCGGAAGTCATCCCCTACCACCTGCCGCGCTCTCAGCGCACTGATATCGTAGCCTCTTCTGGCGGCAGCCTGGCAGGACCGCTGATCCGGCCCCTTACCAACATGCCAGTCACCGGTTCCAGCCGAGTCAATGCTGATCCGATCATCCAGCTGCGCGTCCTGTACGCACTTGCGAAACACGGCCTCAGCTGTGGGGGAACGGCAGATATTTCCCATGCAAACGAACAGAACCTTCACCTTCAGGCTCCTAGCAACTTACGGACGCGCTCGAGATCCTCGGCGGTGTCGACCCCTGCCGGAGGCGCCTCGACCGCATCGGCTACGTGAATACGCTGGCCGTGCCAGAGGGCACGCAGCTGCTCAAGACACTCAGTATTCTCCAGCCAGCAGGGGCCCCAAGCTACGAAGTCAGCCAGGAACCCGGCCCGGTAAGCATAGATACCGATATGTCGGCGATATGGAACGCCGGACGGCAAAGCATTCCGGTCCTGTGCAAATTCGTCCCGCGCCCAAGGCAGTGGTGCACGGCTGAACGTCAGCGCCAAGCCATTGATATCGCTGAGCACTTTGACCACGTTCGGATTGAACAGCGCCTGAGAATCACTGATCGGCTCGGCAAGGGTAGCGATTGCCGCTTCGGGATGCGCGGCCAGGTTGAATGCGACCTGATCGATCACCGAAGGGGGAATCAACGGCTCGTCGCCTTGCACATTGACCACTATCGCATCTGCCGCGAGGCCCAGCTTTTCCGCTACTTCGGCAAGGCGATCCGTCCCCGAGTTGTGCTCGACCCGGGTCAGCACGGCGTCCGCACCAAAGTTTTCGCAGGCTTTCAAAATGCGCGGATCATCGGTCGCCACCACCACCCGTTGCGCACCACTCTTGCAAGCCTGTTCCCAGACGTGGCGGATCATCGGTTTGCCTGCGATGTCTTGCAGCGGTTTGCCAGGCAAGCGGCTGGACGCGTAACGCGCCGGGATCACAACGGTATAAGCGCTACTCATTTGTCCAGACGCTCATCCACTTCGAGGGTGCGGGCTTCACTCTCCAACATCACCGGGATCCCGTCTCGCACAGGAAAGGCCATGCCGTCAGCCTTGCAGATCAGTTCGGACTTGTCGTCGGCCAGCTTCAGCGGTCCCTTGCAGAGGGGGCAGGCGAGAATATCGAGCAGTTTGGTATCCATGCGCAGTCCTTGGATCGACCGCACCAGGCAAGTCGAGCGGCTTAGGGGTGTTCCGGCAGCAGTCGGTCCAGCTGGGCATCGAACCAGGTCACAAACGCCGCCGACGGCTCGGCCTGCACCTGCAGATAGCACCAACCCGGCAACGCGAATGCCCGGCATTTGACCGCATCCTTTTCCGTCATCACCACGGGAAGCTCGGGGCAGAAACTCAACTGCTCCAGGCTATAGCGAGCGTGATCGGCGAAGGGGTGCGGAATCGGTCGCCAGTGTAGCGCCTCGAGCGTGGTGAAGAAACGCTGCGGATTGCCGATTCCGGCGACCGCATGCAGCTGCTGGCCCGGTGGGAAATGATCGAGCGGCCAGCTCTGTCCACTGACCAACTCGACCAAACGTGATGGCTGCAAGGCGAAGGCGAAACCGGAGGAACTGTCGGCCAGCGCTCCATTGAAAAGCACCGCATCGACCGACTCCAGCCGCTCCACAGGCTCACGCAATGGGCCGGCCGGCAGGCAGCGGCGGTTGCCGAGCCCGCGGGCGGCATCGATAAGTACCAGCTCAAGATCCCGCGCAAGCCGGTAGTGCTGCAACCCATCGTCGGAAAGAATCAGGTCGAGTGATTCGAGCTTAAGCAGCTCGCGAACCGCACGGGCGCGATCCGGATCGATCATCACCGGCACGCCTGTCCGTTGCGCGATCAGTAGCGGCTCGTCGCCCGCCTCAGCCGCTGTCTGCTCGGACATTACCCGCCACGGATGGGCCGGTGGCGTGGCGCCGTAACCCCGACTGACCACGCCGACCTTGAGGCCGCGCTGGCGACAATGCTCGATGAGCCAGAGAATTAGGGGCGTCTTGCCAGTTCCACCAACGGTGATATTGCCCACCACCACCACAGGTACCGGAGCCCGATAACGGTCGGTCGAGCCACTTAGAAATTTCTGTCGTTTGGCGACGACCACCCACCGATAGAGCGCCTCCAACGGGGCGAGCAAGGCCAGCGCCGGGTGCCCTTCATACCAGGCTCGCTGTAGACGTTCGGCAAAGGACATCAGGGTTCCGGCTGGGCCTCGACGGTAGTGATGCGCAGCTGTGCAAAGCCCAATTTGCCCGCCGCATCCATGGCCGTGATGACCGCCTGGTGTGGAGTCTTACCGTCGGCGCTGATCACCATCGGCAGATTGGTGTCGCCCTCCGACTCCTTGCTGAGTGCTGCCATGAGCGTGCTCAGGTCATGCTTGATCAAGGTCTTGCCATTAAGGGTGAATTTGCCTTCGACATCGATGACCACTTCCAGCCGCTTTGTCTCGGCTTGCTGTGGTGGCGTACCGCTGGCCGCTTCAGGCAGATCAACCTGGAGTTGAGTTTCACGGGTGAAGGTTGTCGTCACCACGAAGAACAGCAGCAGGATAAACACTACATCGATCAGCGGTGCCAGGCCGATATCGACGTTTTCCCGCGCCTTGCGTCGAAATTTCACGCCTTGCCCTCACCCAGATCGACGTCACGGTCACCCTGTACGACCTCGACCAGCTTGATCGCTTCCTGCTCCATACCGACCACCAGTTCTTCGACGCGGCGTAGCAGGAAACGATGGAAAAACAATGCCGGGATGCCGACCATCAGACCTGCTGCAGTGGTGATCAACGCCTTGGAAATGCCCGCTGCGAGCAACGGTGCGTTGGCCATGCCGGAGCCCATGAAGGCACTGAAAATCTCGATCATCCCAAGCACTGTACCCAGCAACCCGAGCAGTGGCGCGATCCCGGCGATGGTGCCCAGTGCATTGAGGTAACGCTCAAGGTCATGGACGACACGCGCCGCAGCCTCCTCGATGCACTCTTTCATGATCTCCCGGCCATGTTTTGAGTTGGCCAGGCCTGCTGCCAGAATCTCGCCTAGCGGCGAATCGGCGCGCAACTCCTTGAGCTTCTGATTACTGAGCTTCTTGTCCTTGATCCATTTCCACACCTGGCCGAGCAGATGCGGCGGGGTCACGCGAGCAGGCCGTAGCGTCCACAGCCTTTCGGCGACGATACCAGCGGCAGCGATGGAACAGAAAATGATTGGCAGCATTATCCAGCCGCCCGCTTTAACCAGCTCCCACACGAGATGAATCCCCCTCGAAAAAGTGGCGCCACTCTAGCATAGGGTCGATGGGCAGCCGACGGCCTCGGTTCTCATTTTTCCCGCCAGAATCGCCGTTCGGCGCGCAATCCCTGCGCGGATTCAAAACGTCCAAGAAGGATTCGTATGGCACCCTGGTCGGCGGTGTCGTAAAGCTGCGTATTGGATGCTTGCAGACGCTGCACGACGTCCGGGTGTGGATGGCCGAAAGCATTGTGAAGACTGCGCGAGACCAGCGCCCCCTCAGCACTCGCCGCCTCGATGAACGCTGCGGAAGACGAGCTGCGACTACCGTGGTGCGGCACCAGCAGCCATCGCACCTCGAGTGGCATATCGCTCGCTATCAGCGCCTGTTCCGCTGCCGCATCGATGTCCCCGGTGAGTAACAGCCGCTCGCCAGCCGCTTCAACCAACAGTACGCAAGAAGACTGGTTGCTATTTTTGCTTTCTGGCCATTGCCAAAGCGTGAAACTGACCTGATCCCACTCCCAACGATCTCCTGAACGGCACCACTCGGCGCCCAACGTAGCAGGTAGTCGCTCCGGTTCGCCGCTAAGTACCCGTGCTGCCGGTAACAATCGCTGAATTGCCTCGGCGCCTCCCGAATGATCACTATCAGCATGGCTGAGGATCAGCAGATCTAGATCGGCCAGCCCCAACGCCCTTAGCGAAGGAAACACAACACGCTCGCCGATATCGAAGTCCCCGTAACGCGGCCCCGCGTCATATAGCAAGGCATGCTCACGCGTACGCACAAGTACCGCCAGCCCCTGACCGACATCGAATACCCACACTTCCGCTTGGCCCACCGCGGGTTCGTTCGTCGGTGGGAATAGCAACGGCGCGAAGAACACCCAGCCCAGCGCCCGGAACGGCACTCCGGAAGGCGACAAGATCAACAGCATGCCCAGCGCAACTAGCAACCAACTCCACAGCGGCAAGGACGTTGACAGCCATGCCGGTTGCCAGCCAGCGAGCCATTGCAGCGCATCGAACAGAAACGCCAGCAGTCCGCCAGCCAGCCATAGCAGCAGCTCGCCGACATCCGATAGCCACAACAGCGAGGTACCTAATAATGACAAGGGTACAATCAGCGCACTGACCAGCGGCACGGCAAACAGATTGGCGATCGGACCGCTCAGGCTGACCGGCAAGCCCAACGCAAGCAATACTGGTAACAAGCCGAACGCCATACCCCATTGAGCGCGACCCAACGCCCGCCACCAGACCCAGCTGCCGAGCCGACCACGAAAAATCAGGACGAGTAATGTCACCGCCAGGAACGACAGCCAGAACCCCGGTTGCAGGCTTACCAACGGATCCAGTAGCAGGACACCATCGAGCGCGATCAACAGAGGCAGCCAGACACCGAGATGTCGAAAGCGCAAGCGCCACAGAAGCACCAGCGCGACCATCATGCAAGCGCGTTGCACCGGCACTTCGAAGCCCGCCAACCAGCCGTATCCAAGCGCACCTACCAAAGCGAAGCCACACGCCCAAGGTAGCCATGCGACCCGTAGTGGCCAGATACCCCAGCGCGCCATCAGCGCGACCAGGCCATAAAGCAGACCGGCCAGCATCCCTACATGCTGTCCCGAGATCACCATCAAATGCACGGTTCCGGTGTCTTGAAGGATCCGCCAGTCGGACGTAGACAAACCACTGTCGTCACCAACCACCAGCGCTGCGATTGCGCCCGAGCGCCCCTGCGCATCGACTGCCAACAAGCGTTGGCGCAGCCGATCGCGCCACGACTGGTTTCCTTGCGCGAGCGACACGCGCTCGCCGGCCTTGATCGTGCCGCTGGCACCGATCCGCTGCGCCAAAAGCCAGGCCTCGTAATCGAACGAGTTCGGATTGACCAGACCACGCGGTCGTTTCAGTTTGGCTGCGAGCCGCCAGCGCTCGCCAGCCTGCAATGTCGGCCCACCGTACCAGGCTAACCGCACCCGCGAAGGCAGCCCGGCATGGCGCGACGAAATATCCACCAGTTCGAACCGCACCACGCCATCACTGATGTCCGGCAGTCCGGTAACGCGTCCTTCCATCCAGAAGGTGCGCCCGTCGAGGTCTACCGGCAAGCGATCATCCAGCGCCCAATGAGCACTCAGGCAGGCCCAGCCAAACCCAAAGCAGAAAAAAGCGCCCGGCCAAACGCGCAACGGCAGCAATGCCAGGCCTGTTATGAATATGAGGGGCAGCGCCCACATTGGTGGTAACTGCGGTAGAAAGCGCAGCAGTAGGAGGCCTGCCGCCAGCGCCAGCATCGCTGCACGCATTACATCTCCCGGATTCCCTTCCAAAACAATAAACGCGACCCGAATAATCGGGTGGTCTACTACGAAGCTCGACATCCTGTCGGCCGGTGCAGTGTATACCTAATGTCACAAACTCTAGCAGTGCCGGGTCTCGTTTCAGGCATAATCGCCGTGCTTACGCCTGCCAGAGAAACGCCATGCCGCGTCGCTTTTTCAAACGCTACATGCCGCACCCGGATCGCATAAAAGAGGACAAGTCCCTGCGCTTTCTTGGCGCGCTGATTCACGATCCCAACCTGCTGCACCTCAACCGGCATTCCGTTTCCAGGGCGATGGCTATCGGCCTGTTCTGGGCCATGATCCCCATGCCCATGCAGATGCTCGTCGCCGCAGTTTGCGCAGTGCCCGCCAGAGCCAACCTGCCAATTGCCATAGGCCTGGTATGGCTGACCAATCCTCTGACCATGCCGCCGATTTTCTATTGCAACTATAAGATTGGTGCCTGGCTTATGGATACTCCGGCCTCGCCAATGCCGGTGGAATTGAGCCTCGCCTGGGTGCGCCAGATGCTCAATAGCCATTGGCAACCGCTTTATCTAGGCTCCTTCGTCGTCGCTATAGTGCTATCGGTATTGGGCTACGTTGCCACCCAGGCATATTGGCGCTGGTGGGTTGGCCGCAGCTGGCGCAAACGCCAGCAGAATCGCCGCTGACCTTTACCCATTTCCTACGGCTGGCAGGCCGTTGAATACACGAGCATGGCGAGCCAAGGCGCACCGACATTGAATTGATTACAGCCACAGACGGGCTCGACGGTTGAGCGCAACGCTCAACGGATCAATGTCTTTTACCGCCGTAGTGATTGATCGGCCCGCAACAGGGCCGGTTCGATACGGCATTGCCAACGTGCAGCACTACTCGTAGCGCAGTGCTTCGGCGGGCTGTGTCTGTGCAGCGCGCCAGGCGGGATAGAGCGTTGCAAGAAAACTCAGCACAAGTGCCGCAAGCGTCACCAAGACGACGTCTTCGAACCGCAATTCGGACGGCAACGTGCTGATGAAATACACATCGGAGCTAAAGATATGCTGTCCCGATACCTTTTCCAGCCAGGCCACTAGAGCGCTGACGTTCAACGCGCCAAGGATTCCTAGAACAGTACCTATTAGTGTACCGGTCAGGCCGATGATGCTGCCCTGCACCATGAAGATCGCCATGATCTGACGGGGCGTTGCGCCCAGGGTACGCAGAATCGCGATGTCGGCACGCTTATCGGCGACTACCATGATCAAGGTCGCGATGATATTGAACGCGGCAACCGCCACGATCAGCAGAAGCAGCAGGCCGATCATGGTTTTTTCCATCTTCATCGCACTGAACAGACTGCCCTGGGTCAGCGACCAATCCTCGCCGCGATAGTCCCCATCGAGCCTGGCAATGATCTCAGCCGTCGTTTCAGGTGCACGGTACAGATCCGCCAGCCTGACCCTCACGCCGTCGACTTGATCAGGCTGCCAACGGAGCATCCGCGCCGCATCGGCCCGATGAATCATGGCCAGACTGCCGTCCAGCTCGGCACCGACCTTAAACACTCCTACGACATTCAGGCGCTGCATGCGCGGCGTGACACCTCCGGGCGTATCGCTGAGCTCCGGCACGATCAGAGTGAGCTTGTCGCCCAGTTTCAGGCCGAATCGACGCGCGGTCATCAAACCGAGAATGACCCCGGACTCGCCCGGCTTGAGGTCGTCGAGCCTGCCAGCCATCATTTTCGAGCCGAGGATCGATACCTCCCCTTCCGTCTGCGGATCGATACCCTTGATCTCGATAGGCTGCATGGCCCCTTTGAAGGAAAGCATGCCTTCGAGCTGTGTAATCGGCGCGGCGCCGAGCACTTCAGGATGCGCCATTACCTGGTCAGCCAACGCTTGCCAATCATCCACTGGCTGTCCGTCGCCTGCGATAACGGCATGCGGGACCATTCCGAGAATGCGATTGCTCATCTCGCGCTGAAAACCGTTCATGACCGAAAGCACCATGATCATCGCCAGCACACCCAGCGAGAGGCCGATCATGGACGTCAGGGAGATGAACGAGATGAAGTGGTTACGACGCTTGGCCCGCGTGTAACGACTGCCAATGAAGATGCTGAGCGGCCTGAACATCAATCAGCCACCAGCCGACCGTCTTCCAGACGCAGTATGTGATCCATCTGCCCCGCCAGTTGCGGGTCGTGGGTCACGACAAGAAAGGCTGTGCGCAACGAGCTGCTCAGCTCCAGCATCAGGTCCTGAATACCCTGCGCAGTATGGTGATCCAGGTTGCCAGTGGGCTCGTCGAGTAGCACCAATGCCGGGCGATTGGCCAAGGCACGAGCGATCGCCACACGCTGGCGTTCGCCTCCCGACAGCTCCGAAGGCTTGTGAGCCAACCGGTGGCCAAGCCCGACCCGTTGCAACAGTTCGGTGGCCCGCGTGCGCGCTTCGGGTATCGGCACCCTGCCGATCAGCAGCGGCATGCATACATTCTCCAGCGCAGTGAACTCCGGTAACAGATGGTGGAACTGATAAACGAAGCCCAGCGCGCGGTTACGCAGCAACCCGCGATCCTTTTCGCTCAATGCCGAGAGTTCTTCGCCGGCCAGCCAGACGCTGCCTTCGCTGGGCGTGTCGAGGCCTCCGAGCAGGTTCAGTAATGTACTCTTGCCCGACCCGGAACTGCCGACGATAGCGACCCGTTCTCCCGGAAAAAGCTCCAGCTGCAATCCGGACAGCACGCTGACCGACTCCGGGCCTTCCTCGTAGCGCTTGCCCAGGTTGCGGCAACTCAGTACCGCGCGGTCGTTCGAAGACCTTTCGTTCATAACCAGCTCACTCATAACGTAACGCCTCGGCCGGTTGGGTACGGGCCGCTCGCCAAGCCGGGTACAGGGTGGCGAAAAAGCTCAGGACGAGCGCCGCGACACAGACCTGCACCACGTCGGCAGCCATCAGCCGAGACGGCAGGTAATCGATGAAATACACCTCGGCACTGAGAAACTTGTGCCCGATCAAGCGCTCCAGCGCTGCGATCCAACTGCTGACATTGAGCGCGGCGAAGATGCCGAGCAAGGCACCTACCAAGGTACCGACAACGCCGATTACCGTGCCTTGAACCATGAAGATCGCCATGATCTGACGGGGCGTCGCGCCGAGCGTACGCAGGATGGCGATGTCGCCACGCTTGTCCGTCACGACCATGACCAGCGTGGAAATGATATTGAAGGCGGCTACCGCGACGATGAGCAACAACAAGAGGCCGATCATGGCCTTTTCCATGCGTATCGCCTGATAGAGATTGCCGTGCGTGCGGGTCCAATCGCGGGAATAGAAGTCGTCGCCCAATTGGCCGGCCAGCTCCCAGGCGATACGCGGAGCCTGGAACAGATCGGCGAAACGCAGGCGCAGCCCCTGGACCTGATCCGGCTTCCAGCGATGCAATCGCGCGAGGTCAGAAATGTTGGCCATCGCCACGTAGCCATCGATCTCACCCGCGCCGACATGAAAGATACCGCTAACGGTAAAGCGCTTCATGCGAGGGAAAACACCGGCCGGAGTGACCGACACTTCCGGCGCGACGAAGGTGACCTTGTCGCCGACGCCGACGCCGAGCTTGGCCGCAGCCCTGTCGCCGATGACGATGCCGAACTCGCCTGGCTGCAAACTATCCAGCGACCCTTGGCGGAAGAACTGACCGATGATGGATACATCCGGCTCGAGTGCCGGGTCCACCGCATTGATGAGAATCTTGGTGACCTGGCCACGATTGGTCAGCAGACCCTGCATCTGGATGAACGGCGCTACCGCCTCGACTTGCGGATGCTGCTCGAGTCGCTGACCCAGCGTTTGCCAGTCGTCGATCGGCGTCGAGCTTTCGACCGTGGCGTGCGGAACCATGCCCAGCACACGGGTGCGCATCTCGTGGTCGAAACCATTCATCACCGACAGCACGACGATCATGACTAGCACACCCAGCGCGAGCCCAATCATGGAGGTGAAGGATATGAAGGAGACGAAGAGGCTGCGACGTCTGGCGCGTGTGTAACGCGCCCCGATATATACGGACAGCGGTCTGAACATAAATCGATGGGTTCGCTTTCGCTGGCGGAAATAACAAGCTGAATGACGTTGCCAGGCGGCCTGATACACTCAAACCATCACTGCAGCCCAGGGAACGACATGCCCATAGAAGATACTGAAGATCGCCGCGAATACTACCGTATCGAGGACGTGATCGCACTGGAAATCCTGCCGCTGGAACACCCAGCAACAGTCAAGGACAGCGGCGCAAACCAGCTGTTCGATCTACTTGGCGAGCTGCACCAACTCGACTTCGAAGCGCAACATCTCCTACGTCAGATAGCCGAGGGCAACCGCACACTGGCCAACTATCTGAAGGTACAAAACAAGCGCATCGACCTGATCGGCCAGGCACTGGCGCAAGACTTGGTGAAAAATCTCGCCCCAGCGCGCACGGTCGTGCTGTCGGAAGGCGGCATCAGCTTCGTAAACGATCAGCCTCTCGAAGAGGGTTCGGCCTGGATGCTCAAGCTGGTGCTGATGCCGCAGGGCCTGGGTATGTTGCTTACCGCACGCATCGCCAGCTGCCAGGCACTCGACGAGAATCGGTTTGCAATCGGTACGTCCTTCGAAGCGCTGACTGATGCACAACGGCAACTGCTCGCTCGACATATCCTTCAGAAACAGGCGACTGAACGACGCCTGGCCCGTGAGAGCCTGCAAGGAACTTGAAATGCCTCGGTTAGTGATCCCCTTCCTGACAATCGCACTCTGCATCCCGGCACATGCCGACATCATCCGTATTCCCGTTGGCCATCAGGGCTCTGCCGAGCTAGCCATGCCCATTCGGGGCGACTCCAAGAATCTGGTACTGGACCGCTTCGGTCTCGCCGATGAGGAACACCCTGCCGTGGGCCAGCCGCCCATCACGCGCTGGGATTACCGTGAATTTTCCGTCTACTTCGAGGGCAACCGGGTCATCAACAGCGTCCAGCATCATCAACGCATCACGCCGCTACAGCGAGGCATACAACCGTGACTCTGATCTACGGACATCGAGGCGCTAAGGGCGAAGCCCCGGAAAATACCCTGGTCAGTTTCCAGCAGTGCCTCGACCATGGCGTGCGTCGCTGCGAACTGGATCTGCATCTGTCCAAAGACGGCGAACTGATGGTCATCCATGACCCGACGCTCAAGCGCACCACCGGGCAGCGGGGCAAGGTCGTGGAGCACGACGCCGAAGAACTGATTCATTACGATGCACGCCAGGGTGGGCCTGGCTGGAAACAGCCCTGCCCTATTCCGCGCCTGTCGGAGCTGTTCGAGAAATGCGCGTTCGACCACTGGCAGCTGGAAGTCAAAAGCGCCTCCAGAGTCCGTGCCGCACGCTCGGTGCTGGCAATCCGTGAGCTGGCCGAACGTCACGGCCTGCTTGATCGAATCACGGTCACGTCCGGATCGCGGGAAGTGTTGCGGGCGCTGAAGCGACTGACGCCGGAAATTTCTTGCGGTCTGGTGGCCGAATACGCCTGGCTCGACCCGCTGAAAGTGGCCAAGCAATACGACTGCGATCTGCTGGCACTGAAATGGACGCTATGCACGCCCGAGCGGATCGCGAAAGCTCGCCAGCAAGGCCTGCACGTATCGGTCTGGACGGTGAACGAACCGGCGCTGATGCGCCGGCTCGCCGATTTTGGTGTGGACAGCCTGATTACCGACTTTCCCGGTTTGGCGGCTGAAACACTGGCCAAGCGATAAGCTGGAAGCTGGAAGCTGGAAGCTGGAAGCTGGTGCAGAAAAACCGTCAAGCGCTCTTCCTGCTTTTACTTCCACCTTCCAGCTGCTTCTACCTGATCAAAAACTCTCCCGATTTGGCCAGCGCCAATTTCGGGTAACCTCTCCGACCGGCTCAGGCCACCGGTCGGAGCCGCTCAAAAAAGCCGGTTTAGTCCGTCGAATGCAGCGACGCGATAGGCTTCGGCCATGGTCGGGTAGTTGAACGTGGTGTTGATGAAGTACTTGATCGTATTCGCCTCACCCGGCTGATTCATGATCGCCTGGCCGATGTGGACGATTTCCGAAGCCTGATAGCCAAAGCAATGCACGCCAAGCACCGCCAGCGTCTCGCGATGGAAGAGTATTTTCAGCATACCGACCGGTTCGGCTGAGATCTGCGCCCGCGCCATTCCTTTGAAGAACGCTTTGCCCACTTCGTAGGGGACCTTCGCCTCGGTGAGTTCACGCTCGTTCTTACCGATCGAACTGATCTCCGGAATGGTGTAGATGCCGGTCGGCACGTCATCAACGAAGCGCCAGCTGTCGTTCTCGACGATGCTGCCAGCGGCCGAACGCCCCTGGTCATACGCAGCACTGGCCAGCGAGGGCCAGCCGATCACGTCTCCAGCCGCGTAGATGTTGCCCACGTCGGTACGGTAATGCTCGTCTACTTTTATCTGCCCGCGGCTGTTGACCTTCAGACCGATGTTTTCCAACGCAAGCTTGTCGGTGTTACCGGTCCGCCCATTGCACCAAAGGAAGGCATCTGCCTTGATCTTCTTACCTGACTTGAGGTGCAGGATGACACCGTTGTCGACACCCTCAACGCGCTCGTATTCCTCGTTATGGCGGATCAGCACGTTGTTGTTGCGCAGGTGATAGCTGAGCGCATCGGAGATTTCATCGTCGAGGAAGCTCAGCAACTGATCGCGATTGTCGATCAGGTCGACCAGCACACCCAGTCCACTGAAAATCGACGCATACTCGGATCCGATCACCCCGGCGCCATAAATAATCAGCCGGCGCGGTGTATGGCTCAGGGTCAGAATGGTGTCGCTGTCGTAGACGCGCGGGTGCGAGAAGTCGACGTCGGAGGGACGATAAGGGCGCGAACCGGTGGCGATGATGAACTGGCCGGCCACCAGCTTTTCCACCATGCCGTTGGCACTGACGACTTCCACCGTTTGCTCATCAGCGAAACTCGCGGTGCCGAAGAAGATGTCGATGCGGTTACGTGCGTAATAGCCGGTGCGCGAAGTCACCTGCTTGGCGATTACGCTCTCAGCACTCTTTAGTACATCGGGGAACGAAAACCAGCGCGGCTCGCCAATCTGGCGAAACAACGGATTGGTGTTGTATTGCATGATCTGCCGCACCGAATGGCGCAGCGCTTTGGAAGGGATGGTACCCAGATGGGTAGAGTTGCCACCGACGTGCGGTCTGCTATCGATTACGGCTACCTTGCGCCCCGCTTTGACCGCGTTCATCGCCGCGCCTTCGCCGGCTGGCCCCGAGCCCAATACCACTACATCGTAATTGTAGACAGCCATATTCCCCCCTGAACACGCAGCAGGAACCCTGCTGCTTTAACGAATTGGTCGACCAGCAAGATCGCTTGCGCATCGGTGCCTTGAGTCATGCGCCGAGAATCCGTGCGGCATCGACGCGAAACTCAGCACCTTGGAGTCCGATGGCTGAAGCCGGCAGTCCGATCAACGCCCACTGTCAGCGTCTGGTCGCGTCGTATGCGAGATCCGCTTCTGCACCCTGGCTCGTCTCCTTGTTGACCTCCTCGCATTTCTCGCGGCTTCCGCCGCAGATCGAGCACTCCTTCTCAATGCCAAGGTTGGCGATACCGCCACAGGAACCAGCAATGGGCTTGCGCCCCATGATCACACCGATGGACATGCCGAACACGACCAACAACATGACGAGAAAAACAATTAACCAAGTCATTGCTCTACTCCCGCACCGAACAGTTCATCGAACGCCTCGGTGCTTCTGCTTACGAATTTACGCCCTTCGCGAATGACGAAGAGCGCTGCGATTTTACGCTCTGCCGCATACGCTAACCCCCGGTCGGGACCCAACACCATGAGCACAGTAGACAAGCCATCGGCACGCAATGTCGAGGGATCGACAACCGTTACAGCTGCCAGGTGATGATCGATAGGGACACCGGTCTGCGGATCGAGCGTGTGGGAATAACGTTTGCCGTCACGCTCGAAATAGTTGCGATAGTCGCCGGAGGTGGAAACGGCATAGCCATCCAGCTCGATGATCCGTTGAGCGACGCGCTCATCATCATGCGGCGCTTCGATAGCGATGCGCCAAGGCGCACCGTCCGGCTTACGGCCTCGAGCCTTGAGCTCACCAGTGATTTCTACCAGATAGCTGCTAACGCCAGATGCCTCGAGCGTTCCCGCCACCTGATCCACCGCGTAGCCTGCGGCGATGCTGTTGAAATCGACCTGCACGGCCCTGATCTTGCAAAGTTGCTCGCCTTCGACCCGCAGATGCTGCTGGCCGACATCCTGTCGAACCCTGGCGATCTCTTCCGCCGACGGAACCCGCTCGCCTCGTCCCTGAGGACCAAAGCCCCAGAGGTTGAGCAGCGGCTCGATGGTGAGATCTAGAGCACCGTCGCTTTCCTCCGAAAGCCGCTGTCCTGCCATGACCAACTCGCGCACGCCGCTCGGCATGGCCATGCATTCACCGGCAGGCAAGGCATTGAAAACTTCGATATCCGAATCAGAGCGATAGGTCGACAGTTGCTTGTCGATCTCCGCCAGTATCGACTCGGTGTCACGCTGTAGCTGTGCCTTGTTGGCGGCCTGGTCGCCCGCCACGTACTTCACCGAATAGGTGCTGCCCATGGTCGGGCCGCCGAAGCTTTCCACTTTGTCCTGAAAAAGACAGCCCGTCAGGGCTGCCGCCAAGGCGGCAACGATGACGGGCTGCAATAACGCGTGGGTCATGCTAGCCGCCGAAGTCGTCGAGCAGGATATTCTCCGGTTCCACGCCCATGTCGGTAAGCATCTTAATGACCGAGGCATTCATCATCGGTGGGCCGCACATGTAGAACTCGCAATCTTCCGGCGCCGGATGATCCTTCAGATAGTTCTCAAACAGCACGTTGTGAATGAAGCCGGTCGGGCCTTCCCAGTTATCTTCAGGCTGAGGATCGGATAGAGCCAAGTGCCACTCGAAGTTTTCATTCTCGGCCTGCAGCTGATCGTACTCTTCGACGTAGAACGCTTCGCGCATGGAGCGTGCGCCATACCAGAAGGTCATCTTGCGCTTGGACTTCAAACGCTTGAGCTGATCGAAGATGTGCGAACGCATCGGTGCCATACCGGCGCCGCCGCCGATGAAGACCATTTCGGCATCGGTATCCTTGGCGAAAAACTCACCGAAGGGCCCGTAAACGGTGACCTTGTCACCCGGTTTGAGATTGAATACCCACGACGACATCTGCCCCGGTGGCAAGTGATCCTTACCCGGAGGCGGCGAAGCGATGCGGATATTGAATTTCACAAGGCCGACTTCTTCGGGATAGTTGGCCATGGAATAGGCGCGAATCACTGTTTCCTCAACCTTGGAAACGTATTTCCACTGGTTGAACTTGTCCCAGTCGCCGCGATACTCCTCTTGAATATCGAAATCCTTGTAGGCCACCGTGTGCGGTGGGCACTCCAGCTGCACGTAACCGCCGGCACGGAAGTCAACGTTCTCGCCTTCGGGCAGCTTAAGGGTCAACTCCTTGATGAAGGTGGCCACGTTGGGGTTGGACTCCACCGTGCATTCCCACTTCTTCACGCCGAAGACTTCTTCCGGCACCTCGATCTTCATGTCTGCCTTGACCGGAGTCTGGCAGGACAGACGCCAGCCCTCCCCTGCCTCGCGACGAGTGAAGTGCGACTCTTCGGTGGGCAGCATCTCGCCACCACCGCTCTCGACGATGCACTTGCACTGCGCGCAGGTGCCGCCACCACCACAGGCGGACGAGAGGAAGATGTTATTCGACGCGAGAGTCTGCAACAGCTTGCCGCCGGCGGGCACGGTAATAGTGCGTTCGCCGTTGATCTCGATGTTGATATCGCCGCTAGAAACCAGCTTGGCGCGCGCCGCCAGGATGATCACCACCAGCGCAAGCACGATGGCGGTGAACATACCGATGGCGAGGAAAATTTCGTAACTCATCTGTTCATCCCGTCCTTAGAGCTGTACGCCAGAGAATGACATGAAGCCCAGCGACATCAGGCCGATGGTGATGAAGGTGATGCCCAGACCCTGCAGACCATCCGGTACATCGCTGTACTTCAGCTTCTCGCGGATGCCCGCCAGCAAAGCGATGGCCAGTGCCCAGGACAAGCCCGAACCAACGCCATAGACAGTACTTTCCGCCAAGTTGTAATCACGCTCGACCATGAACAAGGTGCCGCCCATGATGGCGCAGTTCACGGTGATCAGTGGCAGGAACACACCCAGCGCGTTGTAGAGGCTGGGCACGTACTTATCGAGGGTCATCTCGAGGATCTGCACGATGGCCGCGATCACGCCGATGTAGCTGAGTAGCCCGAGGAAGCTCAGGTCCACTTCAGGCAAACCGGCCCACGACAGCGCACCCGCCTTGAGCAGATAGGTGTAGATCAGGTTGTTGGCCGGCACGGTGATGGCTTGGACCACGATAACCGCGATACCCAAGCCAATCGCCGTTTCCACCTTCTTCGAGATCGCGATGAAGGTACACATGCCGAGGAAGAACGCCAGGGCCATGTTCTCGATGAACACGGCACGGACGAACAGGCTGATGTAATGCTCCATTAGTAAGCCTCCTTGTTAGAGACTTGCGGCGCCATCTTGAAGGACGGCTTCTCGACCTGCTCCCTCTTCCAGGCACGGATGCCCCAAATGAATAGACCGATCAGGAAGAACGCCGAAGGAGGAAGCAGCATCATGCCGTTTGGTAGATACCAGCCACCGTCGTTGACCACAGGGAAGATGGTATAGCCCATCAACTTGCCCGCACCGAACAGCTCGCGAATGATGCCAAGCGCGATCAGCATGGCGCTGTAGCCCAGACCGTTACCCAATCCGTCGAAGAACGACAGCATCGGCGGGTTCTGCATGGCGAACGCCTCGGCACGTCCCATCACGATGCAGTTGGTGATGATCAGACCGACAAAGACCGACAACTGCTTTGATAGCGAGAATGCATAAGCCTTGAGCACCTGATCAACCAGGATCACCAGCGAGGCAATAATCACCATTTGCACGATCATGCGGATCGAGCTCGGGATCTGGCTGCGGATCATCGAAATGAACAAGTTGGAGAACGCAACCACAAGCGTCAGCGCGACAGACATCACTAACGCAGTATTGAGGTTGGAAGTAACCGCCAGCGCCGAGCAGATTCCGAGAATCTGCAGGCCGATGGGGTTGTTGTTGAAAATCGGATCGAACAGGACTTGCTTGATTGTAGGTTGCGACATGCTCATGCCTCCCCTGCGCGCAGATTAGCGATAAAGGTGCCGAAGCCATTCTCGCCTAGCCAGAAGTGCAGCAGGTTGTTTACACCGTTGCTGGTCAGCGTTGCACCTGCCAGGCCATCGACTTGGTGATTCGCCTTTGGGCTCTGCGGATCCACGCTGCCCTTGACGATTTGCACAGCAAGGTTGCCGTTGTCATCGAACAGCTCCTTGCCGGGCCACTGACCGCGCCATATCGGATTATCGACCTCACCACCCAGGCCGGGAGTTTCGCCATGCTGGTAGAAACCAAAGCCGGCAATGGTGTCGAGATCGCCTTCGACCGCCATAAAGCCGTAGAGAGTTGACCACAGGCCGTAGCCACGAACAGGCAGGATCAGCGTATCGATCTCGCCCGCACTCTCCCCTTCAACGATATAAACGGTGCTGTAACGCTCGCGGCGCTTGATCGAGGCGATGTCCTCGTCGCTCGGTAGCGCTTCGGACAAAGCTGGATCCTTGGCAGCAACCAGCGGATCGAAAGTCGTGGCATCGAATTCATCGCTGAACTTGCCAATTTCCAGATCGACTAGGCGGGCAACGATACGCTCGTTAAACAGCTGCTTGACCTGGTTGCCGGACATTCCAGCCTCACCCAGGCCGGCGATCGCCAGAATGCTGCGTTGTTTGTCCAGCAAGCGATTTTCCAGCTGCGTCGGGCGCAGCGCCACAGCGGCGCCCGCAACGAAAATGGAGCACACCAGGCAGACCAATAGGGCTACCGTCAGCGTACGAACGGTTGATTCTTTCTGACTAGACATTACGTGCCAGCCTCCGCTTGATATTGGCCTGAATGACAAAATGGTCAATCAGCGGTGCACACAGGTTGGCGAACAGAATCGCCAGCATCATGCCTTCCGGGAAGGCAGGGTTGACCACGCGGATCAGCACGACCATCACACCAATGAGGATGCCGAATACCCACTTTCCGGTATTGGTCATGGAGGCCGAAACCGGATCGGTCGCCATGAAAATCAGACCGAAGGCGAAACCGCCCACCACCATATGCCAGTACCAAGGCATGCCGAACAGCGGATTGGTGTCGGAACCGATCAGGTTGAACAGGTAGCTCAGCACAATCATGCCAATCATCACGCCGGAAACGATGCGCCAAGAGGCAATCTTGGTCAGCAGCAGCACCGCGCCGCCGATGAAGATCGCCAACGTGCTGGTTTCTCCGATCGAGCCATGCACGGTACCGATGAATGCATCCATCCAAGTGATGCCGTTGCCGATGATATTCTCGATACCGCCGACGAAGCCGAGGCTGAGTGCGGTCGCACCAGAGAAACCATCCACGGATGTCCACACCGCGTCACCAGACATCTGCGCCGGATAGGCGAAGAATAGGAAAGCACGAGCGGTCAAAGCCGGGTTAAGGAAGTTCTTGCCGGTGCCGCCGAAGATTTCCTTGCCAATCACTACGCCGAAGCTGATGCCCAGCGCCACCTGCCACAGCGGGATGCTCGGCGGCAGAATCAATGCGAACAGCACCGAAGTGACGAAGAAGCCTTCGTTGACCTCATGTTTGCGAATGGATGCGAACAGCACTTCCCAGAAACCGCCGACGATGAAGGTCACCGCGTAGATCGGCAGGAAGTAGGCCGCCCCCTGGATGAAGTTATCCCACAAACTGGTCGGATCGAAGCCGGCCAGAGCGCCGATCAGCGCAAAGCGCCAGCCTTCCTGCGCAGCCAGCAGATCGGGGCTCTGCGCGAAAATCAGGTTGGCCTGATAGCCCACGTTCCACATGCCGAAGAACATCGCCGGGAAGGTGCACATCCAGACGGTAATCATCATCCGCTTGAGGTCGATGCCGTCACGCACGTGCGCAGTGGTCTTGGTGACGCTGCCCGGACGATAGAGGAAGGTATCGGCGGCTTCGTACAGTGCGTACCACTTCTCGTACTTGCCGCCCTTTTCAAAATGATGCTCGATCTTGTCGAGGAATGCGCGAATGCCCATGCCTTACCCCTCCTTCTCGATGCGGGTCAGATTGTCCCGCAGGATCGGGCCGTATTCGTATTTGCCAGCGCAGACATAGCTGCACAGCGCCAGATCCTCTTCGTCGAGTTCCAGGCAGCCAAGCTTCTGCGCCACCTCGGTGTCGCCTACGATCAGCGAGCGCAACAATTGAGTCGGCAGGATATCGAGCGGCATCACTTCCTCGTAGTTGCCAACCGGCACCATCGCGCGCGGGCTGCCGTTGGTGGAAGTAGAGAACGCGAATTTCTTACCGGCATTGAGCTTGGAAATGAAGATATTGAGCACCGAGTGCTTGGTTCGTCCCAGACGCATGTAATGCAGCATCTCGCGCTCCTTGCCCTCGCGCAGGCAGGAAACCTGCTGATGGTAGCGACCGAGATAGGCGAAGGCGCCATGGGCGGTACGACCACCAAGCAACGAACCGGAAACGACGCGGTTGGCTCCCAGCTGCAATTCGCCTGCAGTCAGTTCATCCAGGTTGGCGCCCAGACGGGTGCGCACCAGGCGCGGTTGTTCAACTACAGGGCCGGCAAGCGATACCACTCGCTCAACCGACAGGCGACCGCTCGTAAATAGCGCACCTATGGCAATGACATCTTGATAGCCAATGGTCCAGACGCTTTTACTGGCGCTGACGGGATCAAGGAAGTGGATATGCGTACCAGCGAGACCCGCAGGATGCGGCCCGGCAAAACTCTCGGTCTTGACCTTGGCGAGCTGTTCGCCTGGCAGCGAGGCGCCATCGGCCTTGCAAAGAAACAGCTTGCCCAGATTGCCGAGAACCTTGAGGCCAGCTTCGAAATCAGCCGCACGTTCAGCAATTATGATCGATGGATCGGCTGCCAACGGATGGGTGTCGATTGCCGTGACGAAAATGGAATTGGGCACGGCATCGATCGCCGGCACTTTACTGTATGGACGCGTGCGCAGGGCAGCCCAGAGGCCCGACTGCTGGAGATTCTCACGAACCTGCACATCGCTGAGCCCTTCGAGTTCGGCTGCACCATACTGGCTGAACGTCACTTCGTCCGTTCCGTCCAAGTCGATGACCACCGACTGCAGGACCCGCTTCTCACCACGATGAACTGCACTGACAACGCCGGCGCCAGGCGCCGTGAAAACGACTCCAGGCGTCTTTTTGTCCGAGAACAGAACCTGCCCCAACTTGACCCGATCACCCACCTGAACGTCCATGGTCGGCTTCATGCCCGGGTAGTCAAATCCCAAAACCGCGACGCTTCGCACGGGCCTTGCAGCCTCGATACGCTGCGCCGGCGCACCTGCAATGGGCAAATCAAGCCCACGTTTTATATTGATCATCGGTTCGCTAACCACTGATTGAAGGCTTTTTTACGAGCCTGCGACCTAGCTCAAAGTCGAATTGCACGACACGCACTGATGATTTATCAGCGCGACGCCATGCCGCAGGTCCCAAGTAGAAATCCGCCCGATTATAGAGGTCGCGGACCAAGACTGGCCACCCAAGAGCTTTCAATTTTTTGACTGCGGACAAGCGCGCCTTGTAACCAACTATTGACGCGAGCCGCTACATGGCTTGATACGGCGGAAATCTGTTTACGGTCAAAATGAAAAACGGGAGCCGAAGCTCCCGTTCATTATCTGCGCAGACTCAGCGCGGGAAGGCTGGCGGATTGACCCCTGCCATATCTTCCATGACGCGCACTACCTGGCAGCTGTAGCCGAATTCATTGTCATACCAGACATACAGCACGACGCGGTTATCGCTACAGATGGTTGCCTCGGCATCTACAACGCCGGCATGGCGCGAGCCGACGAAATCCGTGGAAACCACTTCCTGTGAATTGACGAAGTCGATCTGCTTCTGCAGATCCGAATGCATGGCCATCTGGCGCAGGTATTCGTTGATCTCGTCGCGGTTGGTGGCCTTTTCCAGATTCAGATTCAGGATCGCCATAGAGACGTTCGGCGTCGGAACGCGGATAGCATTGCCAGTCAGCTTGCCCTTCAGCACCGGAAGCGCCTTGGCCGCCGCAGTTGCAGCGCCGGTCTCCGTGATGACCATGTTCAGCGCGGCACTACGACCACGACGACTGCCTTTATGGAAGTTGTCGATCAGGTTCTGGTCGTTGGTGTAAGAGTGCACGGTCTCGACGTGACCGTTGACGATGCCGTACTGGTCGTTGACCGCCTTGAGCACCGGCACGATGGCGTTGGTGGTACAGGAGGCAGCGGAGACGATCTTGTCGTCTTCGGTGATATCGGCATGGTTGATGCCATGCACGATGTTCTTCAGCTCGCCCTTGCCAGGCGCGGTCAGCACGACGCGGGCAACGCCAGGACACTTGAGATGCTGGCCGAGACCTTCGGCGTCACGCCACTTGCCGGTGTTGTCCACCAGCAACGCGTTCTCGATGCCGTACTGGGTGTAGTCCACCGAAGCTGGATCGTTGGAGTAGATCACCTGGATCAGGTTGCCGTTGGCAGTGATGGTGTTGTTCTCGGCATCGATATGAATGGTGCCGTCGAACGGGCCGTGTACAGAATCGCGGCGCAGCAGGCTGGCGCGCTTGACCAAGTCGTTCTCGGCCCCTTTGCGCACGACGATCGCACGCAGACGCAGGCCGTCGCCGCCACCGGTTTTTTCGATCAAGATGCGCGCCAGCAGGCGGCCGATACGGCCAAAGCCATAAAGCACGACGTCGGTGCCTTTATGGACGCCAGTCGTATTGCGCTTGCCAGCGACTTCAGCCAACTCATCACGCACGAACTGGTCAAGGCTGCGGCCGTTGCCCTCGGCCTTGAACTTGGCGACGACCTTGCCCAGATCCACCGAGGCGGCGCCCAGGTCCATGCTGCTCATGGTCGTGAGGATCTGATGGGTTTCGTTGACACAGAGTTCGGCTTCGTCAGCCTGGCGGTGACGAGCGAAACGATGCGCTTTGAGCAATGCGATGACCGAACGGTTGATCAACCCGCGGCCATAGATGGAAGTCACCACGTTATTGTTACGATACAGCTGACCAATCAGCGGAATCATCGCTTCGGCGAGGGCTTCTCGATCAATCCATTCACCAAGACACTGGTCGGGCTTCTGAGTCACGGGCAGTTCCTTCCAACATGTAGGGGCTGAGAAAAAGGGCTACATTATGCCGGCGCACCCTAGCGCCGGCAATCTGTGCAGCGGAAACACTGACAGCGTCCCGCTCGGATAGTTACAATCCGGGCGGTCCATTTTTCGACCGGAGTCACGTCCACTCGTGTCCGTATTGCGCCTTCCGCCCATGCCTGCCGCCAGCGGCAAGCAAACCTGGGGCAACCTTCCCGGAGCCGCGCTAAGCCTGGCCATCGCCGAATCCGCCAGCCGCGCAGAATGCTTCACCCTTCTTCTCACCGCCGACAGCCAGAGCGCCGAGCGCCTCAAGGAAGAACTGGCGTTCTTCGCGCCGAGCTTGCCGGTTTTGCATTTTCCCGACTGGGAAACGCTGCCCTACGATGTGTTCTCGCCGCACCAGGACATCATCTCCCAGCGCATCGCGGCGCTCTATCAGCTGCCTGAACTGACCCACGGCGTACTGGTAGTTCCGATCACCACCGCGCTACACCGCCTCGCACCCAAGCGCTTCCTGCTGGGTTCCAGCCTTGTGCTGGATGTCGGCCAGAAGCTCGACGTCGAACAGATGCGCTCGCGGCTGGAAGCGGCGGGCTACCGCTGCGTGGATACGGTGTACGAGCATGGCGAATTCGCCGTGCGCGGCGCGCTGATCGACCTCTATCCCATGGGTAGCGCACTGCCCTATCGCATCGACCTGTTCGACGACGAGATCGAAACGCTGCGGACCTTCGACCCGGAAAACCAACGCTCCATCGAAAAGGTGGATTCGGTGCGCCTGCTGCCGGCCCGCGAGTTTCCAGTGAAAAAGGAAGCGGTCACCGGTTTCCGCGCGCGCTTCCGTGAACGCTTCGACGTGGATTTCCGGCGCTGCCCGGTCTACCAGGACCTGTCCACCGGCATCACCCCGGCGGGCATCGAGTACTACCTGCCGCTGTTCTTCGACGAAACCTCGACGCTCTTCGATTACCTGCCCGAGGACACCCAAGTGTTTTCTCTGCCAGGCATCGAGCAGGCCGCCGAGAACTTCTGGAAGGACGTACGCAACCGCTACGAAGACCGCCGCGTCGATCCCGAACGGCCTCTGCTGCCACCTGCCGAGTTGTTCATGCCGGTAGAGGATTGCTTCGCCCGTTTGAAGCTATGGCCACGCGTAGTCGCCAGCCAGGAAGATGTGGAAACCGGCATCGGCCGCGAACGCTTCCCGGCCAGTCCACTGCCGGAGCTGGCCATTGAAGCCAAGGCCAGCGAGCCGCTGGGGGCGCTGCGGCGCTTTCTCGATGAATTCCCTGGCCGTGTACTGTTCACCGCCGAATCCGCTGGGCGCCGCGAAGTGCTGCTGGAACTGCTGGCCCGCCTGAAGCTGCGTCCGCAGGAAGTCGACGGCTGGCCGGCTTTCCTACAGAGCAAGGAGCGCCTGGCGATCAGTATCGCGCCGCTGGACGACGGCCTGCTGTTGCAACACCCGCAGCTGGCGCTGATCGCCGAAAGCCCGCTGTTCGGCCAGCGCATCATGCAGCGCCGCCGGCGGGAGAAGACTCGCGATGCCGGCGAGAACGTCATCAAGAACCTCACCGAGCTGCGCGAAGGCGCACCGGTGGTGCATATCGACCACGGCGTGGGCCGCTATCAGGGCCTGATCACCCTGGAGATCGAAGGCCAGTCGGCCGAGTTCCTCCAGCTGCAGTACGCCGAGGAAGCCAAGCTCTACGTGCCCGTCGCTAGCCTGCACCTGATCGCCCGTTATACCGGCAGCGACGACGCCCTGGCACCGCTGCATCGGCTGGGTTCGGAAACCTGGCAGAAGGCCAAGCGCAAGGCCGCCGAGCAGGTCCGCGACGTCGCTGCCGAACTGCTCGACATCTACGCCCGCCGCGCCGCCCGCGAAGGTTATGCCTTCCAGGACCCGCAGCTGGACTACGACACCTTCAGCGCCGGCTTCCCCTTCGAGGAAACGCCGGACCAACAGGCCGCCATCGAAGCCGTGCGCAGCGACATGCTCGCGCCCAAGCCAATGGACCGGCTGATCTGCGGCGACGTCGGCTTCGGCAAGACCGAAGTGGCCATGCGCGCCGCATTCATTGCCGTTCACAGTGGCCGCCAAGTCGCCGTATTGGTGCCCACTACATTGCTCGCCCAGCAGCACTACAACAGTTTCCGCGACCGCTTCGCCGACTGGCCGGTGAAAGTCGAGGTAATGAGCCGCTTCAAATCCGCCAAGGAAATTCAGGGCGCAGTGGACCAGCTCGCCGAAGGCAAGGTGGACATCCTCATCGGCACCCACAAGCTGCTGCAGGACGACGTCAAGTTCACCAACCTGGGCCTGGTGATCATCGACGAGGAACACCGTTTCGGTGTGCGTCAGAAGGAACAGCTGAAGGCGCTGCGCAGCGAGGTGGACATCCTCACCCTCACCGCCACGCCGATCCCGCGCACGCTGAACATGGCGGTCGCCGGCATGCGCGACCTGTCGATCATCGCCACGCCGCCGGCGCGGCGGTTGTCGGTGCGCACCTTCGTCATGGAGGCCAACAACCCGACCATCAAGGAAGCCCTGCTGCGCGAGCTGCTGCGCGGTGGTCAGGTCTACTACCTGCACAACGATGTGAAGACCATCGAGAAATGCGCCGCGGACCTTGCCGAACTGGTGCCCGAGGCGCGCATCGGCATCGGCCACGGGCAGATGCGCGAGCGCGAGCTGGAACAGGTGATGGGCGACTTCTACCATAAGCGCTTCAACGTGCTGGTAGCCTCGACGATCATCGAGACCGGCATCGACGTGCCCAGCGCCAACACCATCATCATCGAGCGTGCCGACAAGTTCGGCCTGGCCCAGCTGCACCAGCTGCGTGGCCGCGTCGGGCGTAGTCACCACCAGGCCTACGCCTATCTGCTCACCCCGCCACGCAAGCAGATGACGCCAGACGCGGAAAAGCGCTTGGAAGCCATCGCCAATGCCCAGGACTTGGGCGCCGGTTTCGTGCTGGCCACCCACGACTTGGAAATCCGCGGCGCCGGCGAGCTGCTCGGCGACGGCCAGAGCGGGCAGATCCAGGCGGTGGGTTTCACCCTCTATATGGAAATGCTGGAACGCGCGGTCAAGGCCATCCAGAAGGGCGAACAGCCGAACCTGGACCAGCCACTGGGCGGCGGTCCGGAGATCAACCTGCGCATCCCGTCGCTGATCCCCGAGGACTACCTGCCGGACGTGCATGCGCGCCTGATCCTCTACAAGCGCATCGCCAACGCCGCCGACGAGGACGGCCTGAACGAGCTGCAGGTGGAGATGATCGATCGCTTCGGCCTGCTGCCGGACCCGGCCAAGCACCTGATCCGCCTGACGCTGCTCAAGCTGCAGGCCGAAAAGCTCGGCATCACCAAGATCGACGCTGGGCCCCAGGGCGGACGCATCGAATTCGCCGCCGATACACCGGTCGATCCGATGGCGCTGATCAAACTGATCCAGACGCAGCCCAAGCGCTACAAGTTCGAAGGCGCGACGGTGTTCAAATTCCAGGTGCCCATGGAACGACCGGAAGAACGTTTCAATACGCTGGAAGCCCTGCTCGAACGTCTGACACCGGCGGCTGGTCAGTGAGACCATTCGCCGTTGTGCCGACTATCCCTCCTTGCACCTGAGCCATGTCCGAGACTTTTTTCGATCACCTTCCCGAACCCTGGACGACCTATTTCTCACCACTGGCCTTGAGCCGTGGTGAGCAATACGCCGCCGAAGGACGGGTGCGGATCATCGAGCAGTCGGCGCAGCGGGTCGCGGCGAGTTGCCAGGGCTCGGGGAGTAATAGCTACCGGCAAACCCTGACCCTCGGCCCGCGCGGCGAGCTGCACTGCCTCTGCACCTGTCCGGTGGGCTGGGCCTGCAAACACGCGGCGGCCGTGCTGTATGAGCTGGAGCGACAACAGCAACAGCCACGATCCACCGCTCCAGTGAGCGATTCCCAAGACGGTTTGCACGGCGCGCTGCAAGCCTGGCTTTCACACCTGCCTCAGGCCCTCAGCGAGGTACCGACGGCGCCAGCGCAGCACTGCCTGCACTATCTGCTCGAACCAGATCTCACCGTCACCGTATATAAAGTGCGGCAACTCAAGGATGGCAGCTTCAGCACTCCTCAGCTCTATTTCGCAATGCGCGAGGCGAGCTTCCGGCAACCACGCTTCATGCTGCCGATCGATTTGCGCATCGCCGCCCTGCTGAACCTGTGCGCAGGCGGCAGCAACACGTTCCAGCTGGAAGGCCCGAATGGCGGCGAGGTGCTGCGGCTCGTGCTTGAAAGCGGGCGCGCCTTCTTGAGTTTCGACCGGCCCGCCTTGCAACCTGGCCTCTGCCGCGAGGCACAGCTGCAATGGCGCACCAATCGCAACGGAACCCTATACGCCAGCCTCGTTCCGGAGGATGTCGAATTGATCGAAGCCATCGACCCGCTCTACTACCTGGACGAGGCGAAGAACGAGTTGGGTGTGATCGCTCACGGCCTCGGCGATGCGCTGGCCCGGCATCTGCTCAAGCTGCCCGAAGTGCCTGCCGCGCAGGCCACATTATTCAGCCTCTCGCTGAACGATATCGCCCCCAAGCTACCCGCACCGAGCAAACCGCAGGAAAAACGTATCGACGACCTGTCGCCCCGACCACGCCTGGCGCTGGGTAGCCATCAGTTCATGAACTACCACCCCGGCAGCGGGCGCATGGTCAATGAACAGCAGCACCGCGCCGGCCTCAGCTTCGTCTATGACCGCACGGCGGCCCATGGAAAGAGCAAGGCTGACGAACGCATACGCCAGGTCGGTGACCAGGGCATCCTCAGCATTGCCCGCCAGCCCAAAGCCGAACAGGCACTGCGCCAGCGCCTGCTGCAATTCGGCCTGCGCCCCGCCCTGCGCCAGAGTCAGGCATTGCCCAAGGACTCGGCAGAGATGTACGAGCTGCCCAACGAGGCCGCCTGGCTGCAGTTCGTTCAGCAGCACCTGTCGCAGCTGCGCGACGAAGGTTGGGAGATCGTCATCCAGCCGGGCTTCGCCTACGACCTGGCGCAGGTTGAGCAATGGTACGCCGAGGTCGATGAATCGCCGGAACACAGCTGGTTCGAGCTGGAACTGGGCATCGTCGTCGAAGGCGAACGCATCAGCCTGCTGCCGGTGCTGTTGGATGTGATCCGCAAGACGCCGGCGCTGCTGGCCCCGGAACAACTGGCCCAGCGTCGCGATGATGAGATGCTGCGCATCACCCTCGCGCGCCGCGACGACGGTCATCCACTTCAAGTGTTGCTGCCCTTCGGTCGGCTCAAACCGATTCTCGCGACCCTCGGCGATCTGTATCTGCAACAGCCCTTGGCCATGAGCGACAGCCTGCGCTTGGACCAGGCCGACGCCGCGCGTCTGGCCCAGCTCGACGCGCTCCCGATGGAGTGGCACGGCGGCGAACGCCTGCGCGATTTCGCTCAGCGCCTGCGCGACTACCGCCAGCGCCCCTGCCCACCGCCCGCAGGACTGAACGCCGAGCTGCGACCCTATCAGCTACAGGGATTGTGCTGGATGCAGACGCTGCGCGAATTGGAGGTAGGCGGCATTCTTGGCGACGACATGGGTCTGGGCAAAACCCTGCAGACCCTGGCCCATCTGCTTATGGAAAAACAAGCCGGCCGCCTCGACCGCCCCGCTCTTGTGGTGATGCCCACCAGCCTGATTCCAAACTGGCAGGACGAGGCGGCGCGCTTCGCACCCGACCTTCGGGTGCTCACCCTGCACGGCCCGGCCCGGCAAAAACACTTCGGCGAACTGGCCGATTACGACCTGCTGCTGACCACCTACGCGCTGCTACCCCGGGACGTCGAGCGCCTGGCCGAACAGCCGCTGCATGTGCTGGTCTTGGACGAGGCGCAGAACATCAAGAACGCCGGCAGCAAGGCCGCCCAGGCCGCTGGCCAGCTGCAGGCGCGACAACGCCTATGCCTGAGCGGCACCCCACTGGAAAACAACCTCAGCGAGCTTTGGTCGCTGTTCCACTTCCTCATGCCCGGCTGGCTGGGCAACGCCAAGGAATTCAACCGTACCTATCGCACACCCATCGAGAAACACGGCGACCCCGTGCGGCTGCAACACCTGATCGGCCGCATCCGCCCCTTCCTGCTGCGCCGGCACAAGGAGGAGGTGGCGCACGAGCTGCCGCCCAAGACCGAGATATTGCATTGGGTAGAGCTGACCCCGGCGCAACGCGACCTCTACGAGACGGTGCGGCTGGCCATGGATCGCAAGGTACGCGACGAGATCGACCGCAAGGGGCTGGCGCGCAGCCAGATCATCGTTCTCGACGCCCTGCTCAAGCTACGCCAGGTCTGCTGCGACCTGCGCCTGGTCAAGGGTGATACGGCGCGCGCGGTTCGCGGCGGCAGCTCAGGCAAGCTGGACAGTCTGATGGAGATGCTCCAGGAACTGCTCGCAGAAGGCCGCCGCGTGCTGCTGTTTTCGCAGTTCACATCGATGCTCGCGCTGATCGAGGAAAGCCTGCAGCAGCGCGGCATCGATTACGTGCAGATCACCGGCGACACCCGCGACCGTCGCACCCCTGTGCAGCGCTTCCAGAACGGCGAGGTGCCGGTGTTCCTGATCAGTCTCAAGGCCGGCGGCACCGGGCTCAACCTCACCGCCGCCGATACCGTGATCCATTACGATCCCTGGTGGAACCCGGCCGTCGAAAACCAGGCCACCGACCGCGCCTACCGCATCGGCCAGGACAAGCCCGTGTTCGTCTACAAACTCATCGCCCGCGGCACGGTGGAAGAGAAGATCCAGCAACTGCAGGCCCGCAAGGCCGAGTTGGCGGCCGGCGTACTGCAAGGCAGCGGCGAAGCCGACTGGACGCTACAGGAAAGCGATATCGAGGCGCTGCTGGCACCGTTGGAAAGGTGAAAGCAGGAAGCCAAGCCGTTGGACTGCGACTTCCGATGGGCATCGACCCCAGAGCCGTCTCCGTCACCGGAGACGGCTGCGTGGATGCAGCAGATCGGCCATTGCGAGAGGGGCAGCACACATCAATATTCCCTTCACACCCAAGCTGGATGACGACCTGCTTTTAGTCCAAGCTTTCACCACTAACTGCAAACCGCCATCGAACCAGACAAGGACATGCCGATGAGCCTCTATGAAATCGCGTTTTCCGGCCAGTTGCTCCCCGGCGCACGGCTCGAGCAGGTCGAAGCCAACCTGAGCAAGTTGTTCCAGGCCGACGCCCAGCGCATCGCGCAGTTGTTTTCCGGGCGGCGCATGGTCATCAAGCAGAACCTGGATTTCGCCGCCGTGGAGAAGTATCGCCAGGCTTTGGAGCGCGCCGGCGCGCAGGTCGAAGTCAGGCCGATGCCGGTCGCCGTCGAGGAAATCGAACTGGCACCGCCGCCTGCCGAGGAGCCGCCCGCACCGCAGGCATCCACGACCGCGCCTAAGCCGCTGAAGGTCGCACCTCGCGATGAATACATGGCTGCTTTCGTCGATGTCGAGGCCCCGGATTTCGGTATCGCGCCGGTCGGCGTCGATCTGCAGGATGCCCGCCCTACAACCCCTCCGCCGACACTGAATCTATCGCAGTTCAGCCTGGCCCCGGTGGGCAGTGACATGAGCGAGCGCCGCCGCGCCAGCGATGCCCCCGTTCCAGATACCTCGCATCTGAAGTTGGTGGAGTAACGCGCCACATCGGACGGGCTGCGCTGCGTTTCAGCCCACCAGGTGCTGGCTGGGAGAATTGGTGGGCTGACGCGGAACGCCGCCCGGCCCACCCTACTCCACCAGCCAGCCGAACTCCCGCCGCTCCGGCAGGCTCCAAGACTACAAGCCCTCACAGTGCCTGTACTCATGGACCTAGTCGTCGCCCGCCCCGAAGGCCTCTACTGCCCTCCCGGTGATTTCTACATCGATCCCTGGCGTCCCGTTGAACGCGCCGTCATCACCCACGCCCACGGCGATCATGCGCGCTGGGGCATGGGTCACTACCTGGCTTCCAGCGACAGCGAAGGCATCCTGCGCTCGCGTATCGCCGCCGACATGCCACTGCAGACGCTGGGCTACGGCGAAACCATCAACCATCACGGCGTAACGCTCAGCTTCCATCCCGCCGGCCATGTGCTCGGCTCGGCACAGATTCGCCTGGAATACCGCGGCGAAGTTTGGGTCGCCTCGGGCGACTACAAGGTAGAACCGGACGGCACCTGCGCGCCCTTCGAGCCGGTGCGCTGTCATACCTTCATCACCGAATCCACCTTCGGCCTGCCCATCTATCGCTGGCCCGCGCAAACCGAAGTGTTTCGCGGCATCAACGACTGGTGGCGCGCCAATGCCGCCGCTGGGCGCGCCAGCGTGTTGTTCTGTTACGCCTTCGGCAAGGCGCAACGGATTCTCCATGGCCTCGATGAAAGTATCGGCAGCGTGGTGGTGCATGGCGCGGTCGAGCCACTGAACCGGGTCTATCGCGACGCCGGCGTGTATCTGCCGCCAACGCTGTACGCCGGCGACCTGAAGAAAGGCGATCCACGCCTGAGACAGGCAATCATCTTGGCCCCGCCTTCGGCCGGCGGTAGCATCTGGATGCGCCGCTTCGGCGACTATGCCGATGCCTTCGCCAGCGGCTGGATGATGCTGCGCGGCACCCGTCGGCGTCGTGGCGTCGACCGTGGCTTCGTGCTCTCCGACCATGCCGACTGGCCCGGTTTGCTATGGGCCATCGAACAGACCGGCGCGGAGCGAGTCATGGTGACCCACGGCTCGGTGCCGGTACTGGTGCGCTACCTGCGAGAGATGCGCGGCCTCGACGCCCAAGCCTTCGAGACCGAATACGGCGAAGAGGACGACGCAGCCACACAGGAGGCCGAATGATCCGGCGCTCAACCTCGCGGAATTGTAAGAGCGAGCTTGCTCACGCACAGACTGCGCCGGGACATGACGGTGGTAGGAAATGAAAGCCTTTGCCACCCTTTACAGCCGCCTCGACGCGACCACCTCCAGTAACGCCAAGCTTGCTGCGATGCGCGACTACTTCCGCGAAGCAGATCCCGCCGACGCCGCCTGGGCGGTCTACTTCCTGTCCGGGGGCCGACCGCGCCAGCTGGTGCCGACCCGCGTGCTGCGCGATACGGCCATGCAAGCGTCCGGTTTACCGGAATGGTTGTTCGAGGAAAGCTACCAAGCCGTCGGTGACATGGCCGAGACCATCTCGCTGCTGATGCCCGAAGCCGAGCACAGTTCGAACGAAGGCTTGGCGGTGTGGATGCAGGACAAGCTGTTGCCGCTGCGGGGCCTGCCGCCCGAGATATTGGCCGAGCGTTTGCCGGCGCTCTGGTCACAACTTGATCGGATCAGCCTGATGGTGTGCATCAAGCTGATCACTGGGGCTTTTCGCGTCGGGGTATCGAAGCTGCTGGTCACGCGAGCACTTGCCGCGCTGGCCGATCTCGACCCGAAACGCGTGGCGCAGCGCCTGGTCGGTTACACCGATCTGTCACACCGTCCTAGCGCCGAAGGCTATCTGGCGCTGATCGCCGACGAATCGGAACACGAACATGCCCAGCGAGGCGGCCAGCCTTACCCGTTCTTTCTCGCACACCCGCTGCAAGCGCCGACGGAAGACTTCGACACGCTGCTGGGCGCGCCGGAGAATTGGTTCGTTGAATGGAAGTGGGATGGCATCCGCGCCCAGCTGGTCAAGCGCGACGGGCAGATCTGGATCTGGTCGCGCGGTGAGGAACTGGTCAGCGAGCGCTTTCCCGAGCTGTGCGAGCTGGCCGGCTGTCTACCGGACGGAACGGTGATCGATGGCGAGATCCTGGTCTGGAAACATCCGCCCGAGCATCCAACCACTGCGCTACCGGGCCTTGATGCCGCAGCGCCCACACCTGAAGGGTTCGGCGTACAACCCTTCGCCCTGCTGCAGCAGCGCATTGGTCGCAAGAACCTCACCGCCAAGGTGCTGCAGGATGCGCCCGTTTCCGTCCTCGCCTATGACCTGCTGGAATGGCAGGGCGAGGATTGGCGGCAACGACCGCACCGCGAGCGCCGGCGGCAGCTCGAAGCGGTGGTCGCACAATGCCCTAACCCACGGCTGATGCTGTCGTCACTGGTCACGGGCGCCGACTGGCAGGACCTGGCCCGCCAGCGCGAGGCCTCCCGCGCCCTGGGCGTCGAGGGCATGATGATCAAGGCCCGCGCCGCGCAATATGGCGTCGGTCGCACAAAAGATGTGGGCCTCTGGTGGAAATGGAAGATCGACCCCTACTCGGTAGATGCAGTATTGATCTACGCCCAGCGCGGCCACGGCCGCCGCGCCAGCCTCTATACCGATTTCACCTTCGCCGTGTGGGACGGCGAGCCGGGTGATCCCGAACGCAAGCTGGTGCCCTTCGCCAAGGCCTACTCCGGCCTGACCGACGAGGAGATGCGCAAGGTGGACGCCATCGTGCGCAAGACCACCGTGGAGAAGTTCGGCCCAGTGCGCAGCGTGACACCGACGCTGGTGTTCGAGCTGGGCTTCGAAGGCATCGCCGCCAGCAGCCGGCACAAAAGCGGCATCGCCGTGCGCTTCCCAAGGATGCTGCGCTGGCGTCATGACAAACCAGTGGATGAGGCGGATACGCTGGAGACGCTCAAGGAATTGTTGGGATGACCGTTCTAGCCTGCCCCCATGGCCGAACAAGTTCGGCCCTACAAGCACAACCGCAGTCTCGCCCCCGACCTTGTAGGGCCGAATTTATTCGGCCGCACCACAATCGCGCGCAATAAAGAAATTGCACGCTTCAAGCACCAAACCGGTGCAAGCATTGGTTTCCAAAGCATCGAGCCCTAGCTATGAGCAAGGCGTAACGGTCTGGCGCTCTACCAAGGCACGACTATTGCTGAGTGACGGTTCAACTATCGATGAACCCTTCGGCAATGACTGCGCTGACTTCCCTGTTTACTCCTCACTGGCACGCCGAGCTGGAACTCGGCTATGCACGTTTTGGCGAGACGACGCGCCCGGTGTACCGACGCCACAGCGGTCCGCTGCGGGTGCAGAAGCATCTGTATGCCGAAGGCCCAGAAGTCTGCCAGCACATCATCGTGCACCCACCAGGCGGGATTGCCGGCGGTGATCGCTTGGACATCAGCGCCACGGTCGGCGCCGACGCCTGGGCACAGCTGACCAGTCCCGGTGCAGCCAAGTGGTATCGCGCCGCCGCCCCGGCGTTCCAGCAATTGGCACTGCATGTCGAAGCCGGCGCCACGCTCGAATGGCTGCCGCAGGAGACCATCGTCTACTCCGCTGCGCAGGCCGAGTTGTCTACGGCTATCGAACTGGAAGGTGACGCCAGGCTGTTCTACTGGGACATGGTCGCTCTGGGCCGCCCCGCTGCGAGCGAACGTTTCGACGCTGGGCATTTTCAGGCGCAACTGGATATCCGCCGTGACGGCGAACTGCTCTGGCACGAATGCCAGCGCGTTATCGGCGGTGACAGTTTGCTGGATTCGCCAATCGGTTTCGATGGCCAACCGGTGTTCGCCACCCTGATCGCCACGGGAGAAATCGACGCGGGTTTGATGGAGCGCTGCCGCGAACTACCGAACCGGGTTCGCGGCGACCTGACACAACTGCCGGGGCTGATCGTCGGCCGCTGCCTGGCCCGCGAAGCGCTGCACGCCCGTGCCTGGCTGATCGAGCTGTGGCGCCTGCTGCGCCCGGAGCTGCTGGGGCGTGAGGTCGTACCGCCGAGAATCTGGAGCACGTAGCGATTCCCGCCGAAAACCGGTGGATGTGAACGAAGACATCCACCCTACGAATGGAGCACCAATGGACCTCACCCCTAGAGAGAAAGACAAGCTGCTGATCTTCACCGCTGGCCTGGTCGCGGAGCGCCGCCTGGCACGCGGCGTGAAGCTCAACTACCCGGAGGCAATGGCCTACATTTCTGCGGCATTGCTCGAAGGCGCCCGTGATGGCCGGACGGTCGCCGAGCTGATGCATTACGGCACCACTCTGCTCAGCCGCGAGCAAGTGATGGAAGGCGTGCCGGAAATGATTCCGGAAATCCAGGTAGAAGCGACGTTCCCTGACGGCACCAAGCTGGTCACGGTCCATCAACCGATCGCCTGACAGCAGCCATAAATCTAACACTGCAAACCAGAGCGATTCCCAGCGGCTTTCGCTTCCGACTTCTGTCCAAACGTACCGCTAAATTACGGAGTGATTGTCATGATCCCTGGCGAATACCGAATTCAGAACGGCGACATTGAGCTCAATGCCGGCCGCCACACCCTGACCCTGAGCGTGGCCAACAGCGGCGACCGCCCCATCCAGATCGGCTCGCACTATCACTTCTTCGAAGCCAACGACGCCCTCACTTTCGACCGCGCCGCCGCGCGAGGAATGCGCTTGCACATCCCCGCAGGTACGGCAGTACGCTTCGAGCCCGGCCAGAGCCGCGAGGTAGAGCTGGTCGATCTGGCCGGTGATCGCCGAGTGTTCGGTTTTGCCGGGCGGGTGATGGGGGCGCTCTAGAGCGCAGCCGCAAGCTGCAAGAGAGCAGTCCGGCTTTCATTTTTACTTGAGGCTTGCAGCTTGACGCTTGCAGCCTGAATCCGAGGAACGAGGATGAAAATCTCCCGCCAAGCCTACGCCGACATGTTCGGCCCCACCATTGGCGACAAGGTGCGCCTGGCCGATACCGAGCTGTGGATCGAAGTGGAAAAGGACTTCACCGTCTACGGCGATGAGGTGAAATTCGGCGGTGGCAAGGTCATCCGCGACGGCATGGGCCAGAGCCAGCTGTGCGCTGCCGACGTGGTCGATACGGTGATCACCAATGCGCTGATCGTCGATCACTGGGGCATCGTCAAGGCCGACGTCGGCCTCAAGGACGGGCGTATCGCCGCCATCGGCAAGGCTGGAAACCCGGATATTCAGCCCGGCGTGACCATCGCTATCGGCGGAGCCACCGAAGTCATCGCTGGTGAAGGCCTGATCCTCACCGCGGGCGGCATCGACAGCCATATCCACTTCATCTGCCCGCAGCAGATCGAAGAAGCCCTCATGAGCGGCACTACTACCATGATCGGCGGCGGCACGGGCCCGGCCACCGGCACTTACGCCACCACCGTGACACCCGGCCCGTGGCACATGGCGCGCATGCTCCAGGCCGCCGAAGCCTTCCCGATGAACATCGGCTTCACCGGCAAGGGCAATGTCTCGCTGCCCGAGCCGCTGATCGAACAGATCCAGGCTGGCGCCATCGGCCTCAAGCTGCATGAAGACTGGGGGACCACGCCGGCGGCCATCGACAATTGCCTGAGCGTGGCCGACCAGTACGACATTCAGGTGGCGATCCATACCGACACGCTGAATGAATCCGGCTTCGTCGAGACAACGCTGGACGCGTTCAAGGGCCGCACCATTCACACCTACCACACCGAAGGCGCGGGTGGCGGCCACGCCCCGGACATCATCAAGGCTTGCGGCTTCCCCAACGTGCTGCCCAGCTCGACCAACCCGACCCGGCCGTTTACCCGCAATACCATCGACGAGCATCTGGACATGCTGATGGTCTGCCATCACCTGGACCCGAGCATCGCCGAGGACGTGGCCTTCGCCGAAAGTCGCATCCGCCGCGAGACCATCGCCGCCGAAGACATCCTCCATGACCTCGGCGCCTTCTCGATGATCAGCTCCGACAGCCAGGCCATGGGCCGCGTCGGCGAAGTCATCACCCGCACCTGGCAAACCGCCGACAAGATGAAGAAACAGCGCGGCGCCTTACCGGGCGACGGGCCGGACAATGACAACTTTCGTGTCAGGCGCTACATCGCCAAATACACCATCAACCCGGCAATCACCCACGGCATCAGCCACGAAGTAGGCTCCATCGAAGCTGGCAAATGGGCCGACCTGGTGCTCTGGCGGCCGGCATTCTTCGGCGTCAAACCGACCCTCATCCTCAAGGGCGGCGTCATCGCTGCCAGCCTGATGGGCGATGCCAACGCCTCGATCCCGACCCCGCAGCCGGTTCACTACCGGCCCATGTTCGGCAGCTACGGCGGCTCACTACACGCATCGAGCTTCACCTTCATCAGCCAGGCCGCAGCCGAGGCCGGCGTGCCCGAGCAGCTCGGGCTGAAGAAAAAAATCGGCGTGGTGAAGGGGTGCCGGGCGGTGCAGAAGAAGAATCTGATCCATAACGATTACACGCCACAGATCGACGTCGACCCGCAGAACTACCAAGTGAAGGCAGACGGCCAGCTGCTTTGGTGCGAGCCCGCGGAGGTATTGCCGATGGCGCAGCGGTATTTCCTGTTCTGACCCAACGTGCAGCACCACGGCGGAAACATTTCCGCCCACCGCTCATGGCGACATTCGACATATGCGCTAGACGCGGCACACCGTAGGGCGGGTTTTTAACCCGCCATTGGCGCTCAGCTCAGCTCAGCTCATCTCAACGCCACGCCACGCCACGCCGAGAGAATCCCACTTCAACACCACCAGGGCATCGCGCGGTTTTCTTGCGAGCTATCGGTGCATTACAAGAGGCGATTCGCGACCGACCGCCCCAGTTCTTCATTTGTCGCATGTATACAAAGCGCGTAGCGAAACGTGCCGGACGGTCTAAGCTCCTATCATCAAGCAAGAGCCTAATCGGTCGACATTGCTCGATACTCGCGGGCTGAGCCGTACGCGGAACAAGAACTGCATAGATCTATGCCACCTTGTCTTGCATACAGAGCGCACGCCATGAACCACGACGATTTCAATATCAAGCGGATCGATACCAGCCTGCACAACACCGACCTTGCGCCCTTGCCCCCCGGGCAGCGCAAATGGGGCTGGTTCGAAATATTCAACGTCTGGTCCAACGACATTCAAAGCCTGTTCGGCTATACCCTCGCCGCTACCCTGTTCATCAGCTATGGCCTGAACGGCTGGGCGGTGCTTGCGGGAATCGTACTGGCGGGGTTCATCGTCATGGGGCTGGTGCAGTTGACCGGCAAACCCAGCGTCAAGTACGGCATCCCATTCCCGGTCATGGCACGCGCCAGCATGGGCGTACGCGGGGCAAATTTCCCAGCCGTGGTGCGCGGCATCGTGGCGATCTTCTGGTACGGCGTGCAGACCTACTTCGCCTCAACCGCCGTGGCGCTGCTGATTCGCACACTAGCGGGCCCCGGCTCGGAGGCAACGCTGCTGGGCCTGACCTCAATCGACTGGATGGCCTATGTGATCGTCTGCGTATTCCAGGTGGCGTTGTTCGTGCGCGGCGTGGATTGGGTCACACGATTTCTCAACTGGGCTGGCCCGCTGGTCTATCTCGTGATGATCGCCATGATGGTCGCCATCTGCTTCAAGGCCGGGCCGGGTCTCGTCGGCGCGCTTGGCAGCATTTTCAGCGGCACCGGCAGCTATACCGGCGGCCCCATAGCCGCATTTGCTGCGGTGGTCGGAACCATGGTGGCCTACTTCGCGGCCGTGGTGATCAATTACGGGGACTTTGCCCGCTTCGTAAAAAACGAGCGGCAGATGCGCATCGGCAATTTCCTGGGGCTTCCGGTGAGCCTTGCAATCTTCTCCATGATCGCTTTGGTGATTACTGCTGGCACCGTGGTGGTATTCGGCGAGACGCTGACCAACCCGACCGATATCGTCGCGCGGATCGACAACGTCGGCCTGACCCTGATTGCGGCGCTGACCTTCTTCGTCGCCACGGTGGGCATCAATCTGGTCGCCAACTTCATCCCGCCGGCCTACGACATCGCCAACCTCGCGCCCGCCCGCATCAGTGCCCGCACCGGCGGTTTCATCACCGCGGTCATCGCCTTCTTCATCGGCGCACTCTGGGTATCGTTCATCAGCGCCGTTGGTATCGCCGCATTCGTCGACACGCTGGGCGCCGTGCTGGCGCCGCTGTACGGCATCCTCGTCGCTGACTACTACCTGATCCGCCGTCAGCAATTGAACGTGCAGGAACTGTTCTCGGCCGAACCGGGTTCGACCTACTACTTCAGCGCAGGCTGGAATCGAAAGGCGATCATCGCATTCGGCATCAGCTCGCTGTTTTCGGTCGCATCGGTATGGACGCCAGGACTGGAAAGCCTGTCGGGCTTCGCATGGTTGCTCGGCGCGCTATTTGGAGGATTTGTGCATTACCTGCTGATGCGTAAACACCCAGTGGCTTCAGGTGTAGCACCCGCTGTGACGCCGTAAAGGGAGCGGATCCGAACGGACCGATCACAAAAATCGGTTCGTTCGGTTGCATCCCCCCGACAGCCGATTCGCTAAGCGCGCCTCCGCACGGCTCGGTCACATCTTCGCGATCAGCATTAATCACTACGCAATCGCAAGTGATGGTCCTTACTGCCGCAACGGCAGCGCACCAATGTGATGCGCGAAGCTCTTCAGCGCACCACGACGACACAGATCAAGCTCCATTTTCAGGCACACCGGCCACCGCAGCCCGCACGACACGTCAATTAGGAAGTTGGCAAGGGCCTTGCTCTGCTTGGTCATCACACAAGCGGAACTGCACCATGCTGGTCATCCATAGACGCACCACCACGCAGGCCAACGGCGACGCCGAGCTGGAACTCACCTACGAGGCTCGCAGCAAATCGCGGCTGCGCTGCTTTACCACCGATGGCGAGGACGTTGGGCTGTTTCTGGAGCGCGGCCAGCCGCCACTGCATGACGGTGAATGCCTGCAGGCCCAGGACGGCCGCATCGTCATCGTGCGTGCCCGCGCCGAACAGCTGCTCCACGTAACCTGCGCCAGCAGCTTCGAACTGACCCGGGCTGCCTACCACCTGGGCAATCGCCATGTAGCCCTTCAAGTCGGAGATGGCTGGCTGCGCTTGCTCGACGACTACGTGCTCAAGGACATGCTGCTGCAACTGGGCGCCAGCGTCGAACCCATCGAAGCGCCCTTCCAGCCGGAACACGGCGCCTACGGCGGCGGCCACCATCATTCCCACGCTGGCGAAGCCGAATTCAGTTACGCGCCGCGGCTGCACCAGTTCGGCGCGCGCAGGTGAATCCGGCTGCGTTCGCGCTGCTGCGGTTGGCCAGCCCCCAGCTGCCGATCGGCGGCTACAGCTATTCGCAGGGCCTGGAAATGGCAGTGGAGCAAGGATTGGTACAGGACGAGGCCAGTGCCCGATGCTGGCTCGGCGACCAGATGCAGCTCAATCTGGCGCGCTTCGAAATGCCGCTGCTGCTAGCCCATTGCGAGGCAGCCGCCGCCGAAGACTGGTGCGAACTGGAGCGCCTGGCCGCACGTCATCGCGCCAGCCGCGAAACCCGGGAGCTGCGCTTGGAAAGCCGGCAAATGGGCTACTCGCTCAAGCAACTGCTGAGCAACCTGCCGGAACTGGACGAACCTGCCCGCGTCCTGTTTGCACGCATCGACGAACCCGGCCTTGCCCTGGGCTGGGCGCTGGCCGCACGTGCCTGGGGCATATCGCCCGAAGATGCGCTCAGCGCCTGGCTCTGGGGCTGGCTGGAAAACCAATTGGCGGTGTTGATGAAAACCCTGCCGCTGGGCCAACAGGCTGCCCAACGGCTGACTTCCGAGTTGCTGCCAGCGCTAGAGCAGGCCCAGCTCGCCGCGCGCGAGATCGATCCCAAGCACTGGGGCAGCGCCCCCTTCGGCCTGGCGCTGGCGAGCATGGCCCATGAGCGCCAGTACAGCCGTCTGTTTCGCTCATGAGCGCTACAGCATCGGCACGCAGTCATCCCATTACCGCAACAGAGGAAATCACCATGAACACCCAACCCTTGCGGGTCGGCATCGGCGGCCCGGTCGGCTCCGGCAAGACCGCGCTGACCCTCGCCCTGTGCTTGGCCCTGCGCGAGCGCTACAACTTGGCCGTGGTCACCAACGACATCTATACCCAGGAAGACGCCCAGTTTCTGGTGCGCAACGAAGCCCTCGCGCCGGAACGCATCATCGGCGTGGAAACCGGCGGCTGCCCGCACACGGCGATCCGCGAGGATGCTTCGATCAACCTCGAGGCCGTCGAGCAGCTCAACCGGCGCTTTCCGGGGCTGGATCTGATCATCGTGGAATCCGGCGGCGACAACCTGTCGGCCACCTTCAGCCCCGAACTGTCGGACCTGACGATTTATGTGATCGACGTGTCGGCCGGCGACAAGCTGCCGCGCAAGGGCGGGCCAGGCATCTGCAAGTCCGACCTGCTGGTGATCAACAAGATCGACCTGGCGCCGATGGTCGGCGCCTCGCTGGAGGTCATGGACCGCGACACGCGCAAGATGCGCGGCGACAAGCCCTTCGTCTTTAGCAACCAGAAGGTTGGCCAGGGTCTGGACGAGATCATCGCCTTCATCGAACGACAGGGCATGCTTGCCAGCGTCTGACCGGACACATCCCCGCAGGAGCGCCGAGTCCCTGCTCGCGTACTGCCCTAAGGCCACGCGGAAAACACCCCTGAGCAAGCGGGCTCATCGGCAAACCGCATCAGACCTCGACGATTCGAGACCGCCATACACAACCAGAGGTAATCGCATGAACCTGCACAGAACATTCTTCTTCGCTTCCGCCTTACTGCTCAGCCCAGCACTGGCCTTCGCCCATCCGGGGCATGACCATGCCGGCGTGATGTCCGGCATCGCCCACCCGATTTTGGGTCTCGATCATCTGCTGGCAATGCTTGCCGTCGGCCTGTGGGCTTCGCAGCAACAAGGCACTGCGCGGCTGGCACTGCCGCTGACCTTCGTCGCCACCATGCTGATCGGCGGCCTGCTCGGCTTCGCCGGCGTCCAGTGGCCATTCATGGAAACCGGTATCGCAGGCTCGGTCCTGGCACTCGGCCTGCTGGTTGCTCTGGCGGTGCGCCCACCGCTGTCGCTCGCGGCAGGCCTGACCGCACTGTTCGCGCTCAGCCACGGGATGGCCCATGGCCTGGAACTACCGGAACTGGCCAGCCCCTGGGGGTATGCAGCCGGTTTCATCGCCGCCACGGCTGCGTTGCATGCGGTCGGTTACGTGCTGGCGCGCAGCCTGCCGCAAGCCGCTGCCCCACTCATCCGGGTCGCTGGCGCCGCCTCGGCACTGGCTGGCGCCTGGCTGCTGGTCAGCTGAGCAAAGAGCAAACCAGCCTCTGGCCTTCGCACCACGAGCGTGCAAAGCACCGCTTCATCACATCCCCGCCGCCCCTTTTTCGCACCACACCGCCGCGCCGCACAATTGCGGCGCATGGTGAAAACGGCGGCAAAGCCCCGCCCCAGGCGGCTCCCGCAAAGCTGGCACGGATGCTGCGATAGCGCTCCACGTCCCCAAGGACCCACCCATAGTTGCGCATGGACAGCCAAGGAGCCGCCCACCATGAAACGCCGTCCCCTACTGAAGTCCACCCTTGCCGCCAGTGCCCTGATGCTCAGCGGCCTGTTCCCGTTCACCCTGCAGGCCGCCGAGACCATCAAGGTCGGCATCCTGCATTCGCTGTCCGGCACCATGGCCATTTCGGAAACATCCCTGAAAGACATGGCACTGATGACCATCGACGAGATCAACGCCAAGGGCGGCGTGCTCGGCAAGCAGCTCGAGCCGGTTGTGGTCGACCCCGCATCCAACTGGCCGCTGTTCGCAGAGAAGGGCCGTCAGTTGCTGACCCAAGACAAGGTCGCGGTGACCTTCGGCTGCTGGACCTCTGTGTCGCGCAAATCCGTGCTGCCGGTCTATGAAGAACTCGACGGTCTGCTGTTCTACCCCGTTCAGTACGAAGGCGAAGAGCTCTCGCCTAACGTTTTCTACACCGGCGCCGCGCCAAACCAGCAAGCCATTCCGGCGGTCGAGTATCTGATGAGCGAGGACGGCGGCAGCGCCGAACGTTTCTTCCTGCTGGGCACCGACTACGTCTACCCGCGGACCACCAACAAGATTCTGCGCGCCTTCCTGATCAGCAAGGGCGTGCCGGAATCGAGCATCGAAGAGGTTTACACACCCTTCGGCCACAGCGATTACCAGACCATCGTCGCCAACATCAAGAAGTTCTCCGCAGGCGGCAAGACCGCCGTGGTATCGACCATCAACGGCGACTCCAACGTGCCCTTCTACAAGGAACTGGCCAACCAGGGCCTGGAAGCCACCGACGTTCCGGTCGTAGCCTTCTCGGTCGGCGAAGAAGAACTGCGCGGCATCGACACCAAGCCGCTGGTCGGTCACCTGGCCGCCTGGAACTACTTCCAGTCGGTGGAGAATCCGGTCAACGAGCAGTTCGTCAGCAAGTGGAAGGCCTACGCCAAGGAAAAAGGCCTGCCGGGCGCAGACAAGGCCGTGACCAACGACCCGATGGAAGCCACCTACGTGGGCATTCATATGTGGGCGCAGGCGGTCGAGAAAGCCGGCACCACCGACGTCGGCAAGGTGCGCGACGCGCTAGCCGGCCAGACCTTCGAAGCACCGAGCGGCTACACCCTGACCATGGACGAGAAGAACCATCACCTGCACAAGCCGGTGATGATCGGCGAAGTCCAAGATGATGGGCAGTTCTCGGTGGTCTGGGAGACCGAAAGCCCGCTCCGCGCTCAGCCGTGGAGCCCGTACATCCCCGGTAACGACAAGAAGCCGGACTACGCGGTGAAGTCGAACTGATTGGCGCCCATACGGCTTTTGTAGGGTGGGCCGGGCGGCGCTCCGCTTCAGCCCACCAGCAGATGTCGCACAGTCCGTAGGGTGGGCTTCAGCCCACCAGTAACGTCATCGGTGGGCTGAAGCCCACCCTACGACACTGCAGCTCATTCACCTACGACAGCCGCCAGCTCCGTCAAGAGAGCACGTAGCGCCCCTGGGAAATGCATAGATGAACACTGCCCTGTATCGAATTACTCTACTGCTCCTGCTGGCCCTGCCCTGGGCAGCGCACGCCGGAGACGCAGCCGATTACGCCAAGGCCAGCCCGGCCAAACAGGCCAAGCTGCTGAAAAGCTGGGCCGTCGCGCCCATACCCGAGCGTTTGGAGCTGATCGAAGCCCTGCGCGCCAGCCGCGTGGTGATCGACAAGAACAAGACGCCTTTTATCGAGGAGAACGGTGACTACCGCGCCCTCGAAGGCGACGCCGCGCCAGTCGGCACGCCGAAGAAGCTGCGCCTGAACAACCGTTTGCGCGGCTTGCTCAACACCGCACTCGCCAGCCACAAGCTGTTTTCCGACGATCCCTCGCAACGCCTCAGCGCTGCCAAGCGCCTACAGCGCAGCGGCCAGCCGGAACAGCTGCCGCTCCTGCAACAGCGCCTCGAAGCCGAAGACGACCCGGCCGTGCGCGAAGCCCTCACCCTGACCCTGGCCAATCTGCAGCTGAGCGCTACAGACCCCGCCGTACGCCTGGCTGCCGTCCGCCTGCTTGGCGAAACAGGCGCGCCGCTGGCCCGGGTTCGCCTGGAAAACCTACTGGCCGATGAAGCCGAAACCAACCCCGGCGTGCGCAAGGCCGCCGAGACCAGTCTGGCGCAGGTCAAACGCAAGCTGCTGATCGGCGAACTGCTCGGCCAGGCCTTCAGCGGTTTGTCGCTGGGTTCGATTCTCTTGCTTGCTGCGCTGGGCCTCGCCATCACCTTTGGCCTGCTCGGCGTGATCAACATGGCCCACGGCGAGATGCTGATGCTCGGTGCCTACTCCACTTACATGGTGCAGGTACTGATGGCCCGACTCACGCCGGAAGCATTGGCGTTTTATCCGCTGGTGGCGCTGCCGGTGGCCTTCTTCGTCACCGCCGCGGTCGGCATGGCGCTGGAGCGCACCGTGATCCGTCACCTCTATGGCCGTCCGCTGGAAACCCTGCTCGCAACCTGGGGTATCAGCCTGATCCTGATTCAGCTGGTGCGCGTGCTGTTCGGCGCGCAGAACGTGGAGGTCGCCAATCCCGGCTGGCTGTCTGGCGGGCTCCAAGTGCTGCCGAATCTGGTGCTGCCCTACAACCGCATGGTGATCATCGCCTTCGCGCTGTTCGTGGTGCTGCTGACCTGGCTGTTGCTGAACAAGACCCGCCTCGGCCTGAACGTGCGCGCCGTGACGCAGAATCGCAACATGGCCGCCTGCTGCGGCGTGCCCACCGGGCGCATCGACATGATGGCCTTCGGGCTGGGCTCCGGCATCGCCGGGCTCGGCGGCGTGGCGCTGAGCCAGATCGGCAACGTCGGCCCGGACCTGGGTCAGGGCTACATCATCGACTCCTTCCTTGTCGTGGTTCTCGGCGGCGTGGGTCAACTCGCCGGCAGCATCTTTGCCGCCTTTGGGCTGGGTATCGCCAACAAGATTCTCGAGCCGCAGATCGGCGCCGTGCTGGGCAAGATCCTGATCCTCGCGCTGATCATCCTGTTTATCCAAAAGCGCCCGCAGGGCCTGTTCGCGTTGAAAGGGAGGGTGATCGATTGAGCCAGCTCTCGCTGAAGCGCGGGCGAATGAATTCGCCCCTACAGATCGACACCACAAAGGTGTCCGTATCCCCTGCCCGAGGCGCACATCCATGAATCAGCCCCTTACCCTGACGGCTGCGCAGAAGGCCGGCCCGAAAGTCACCGCCGTCGCACTCGGCGTGGTGCTCGCCATTCTGCTGGCCATGCCCTTGCTGCACCTGCTGCCTGCGGACAACGCCTTCCACGTGTCGGCTTACACCCTGACGCTGGTCGGCAAGATTCTCTGCTACGCCATCGTCGCCTTGGCGCTGGACCTGGTCTGGGGTTACGCCGGGTTGCTGTCGCTCGGCCACGGCCTGTTCTTCGCGCTCGGCGGCTACGCCATGGGCATGTACCTGATGCGTGAAAGTGCCGGCGACGGCTTGCCCGCGTTCATGAGCTTCCTTGCCTGGACCGAGCTGCCCTGGTACTGGTACGGCACCTCCAGCTTCCTTTGGGCAATGTGCCTGGTGGTGCTGGCGCCCGGGCTGCTGGCCTTCGCCTTTGGCTTCTTTGCCTTCCGTTCGCGGATCAAGGGCGTGTACTTCTCGATCATGACCCAGGCGCTGACCTTCGCCGGTATGCTGCTGTTCTTCCGCAACGAAACCGGCTTCGGCGGCAACAACGGCTTTACCGACTTCAAGACCATCCTCGGTTTCTCGATATCGGCCCCGGCCACCCGCGCCACGCTGTTTCTCGCCACCGTCGCGCTGCTGGCAGGCAGTTTGTTTCTCGGCTGGCGCCTGGCCCGCAGCAAGTTCGGCCGGGTACTGACCGCGCTGCGTGACGCGGAAAACCGGCTGATGTTCTGCGGCTACGATCCGCGCGGTTACAAGCTCTTCATCTGGACGCTGTCGGCGGTGCTCTGCGGCCTGGCCGGAGCGCTCTACGTGCCACAGGTAGGCATCATCAACCCCAGCGAAATGGCGCCGACGCAATCCATCGAAGCCGCCGTCTGGGTTGCCCTGGGCGGTCGCGGCACCTTGGTCGGCCCGCTGCTGGGCGCCGGCATCGTCAACGGCATGAAGAGCTGGTTCACCGTGGCCTTTCCCGAGTACTGGCTGTTCGCCCTCGGCGCGCTGTTCATCGTCGTCACCCTGTATCTGCCGAAAGGCGTCATCGGATTGCTGCGCCGGAGGGGCGAACAATGAAAACCGCACCCGTACCTGAACTCATCGAGCCCCTCGACCAGTCCGATATCAACGGCAGCGGTCGCGACGCCATCGGCCTCGGCCGTGTGAAAAGCGACGGCCTGGATGCTCGCCACGGGACCATTCTCAGCCTCGAAGACATCAATGTGAGCTTTGACGGCTTCAAGGCCCTAACCAATCTCAGCCTCTACATCGGCGTCGGCGAGCTGCGTTGCATCATCGGCCCCAACGGCGCCGGCAAGACCACCATGATGGACGTCATCACCGGCAAGACCCGCCCGGACAGCGGCACGGCGTTCTTCGGCGACACCCTCGACCTGACGCGCATGAGCGAAGTCGAGATCGCCCAGTCCGGCATTGGTCGCAAGTTCCAGAAACCCACTGTGTTCGAAGCGCTGAGCGTCTTCGAAAACCTGGAACTGGCGCAGAAAACCGACAAGTCGGTGTGGGCCAGCCTGAAGGCGAAACTCAACGGTCAGCAACGCGATCGCATCGATGAGGTGCTGACCACTATCCGTTTGCAAAACTCGCGCAATCGGCCGGCCGGCCTGCTTTCTCACGGCCAGAAGCAGTTCCTGGAGATCGGCATGCTGCTGATGCAGGAGCCGCATCTGCTGCTGCTCGACGAGCCAGTGGCCGGTATGACCGACGCCGAAACCGAGTTCACCGCCGAGCTGTTCAAGAGCCTGGCGCGCAAGCACTCGCTAATGGTGGTCGAGCACGACATGGGCTTCGTCGGCTCCATCGCCGATCACGTCACCGTGCTGCACCAGGGCCAGGTGCTGGCCGAAGGCTCGCTCGAAACCGTGCAGAGCGATGAGCGGGTGATCGAGGTTTATCTGGGGCGCTGAAGCGTCCGAGACCCGCACGGTGGATCGATAAACGTGATCTGCCCTACGTATGAACAAGGACATCGACATGCTGCAAGTCCAACAACTGCATCAATACTACGGCGGCAGCCACATTCTTCGCGGCCTGTCGTTTGAGGCCAGGATCGGCGAAGTGACTTGCCTGCTCGGCCGCAACGGCGTCGGCAAGACCACCCTGCTCAAGTGCCTGATGGGCCTGATCCCGGCCAAGGAAGGCGCGGTGAACTGGGAAGGCAAGCCGATCACCGGCTTCAAGCCGCACCAGCGCGTGCAAGCCGGCATCGCCTACGTACCGCAGGGCCGCGAGATATTTGGTCGCCTGACCGTCGAGGAAAACCTATTGATGGGCCTGTCTCGTTTCAGCGCCAAGGAAGCGAAAGAGGTGCCCGAGTTCATCTACGAGCTGTTCCCGGTCCTCAAGGAAATGAAACACCGCCGGGGCGGCGACCTTTCCGGTGGCCAGCAGCAACAGTTGGCCATCGGCCGCGCATTGGCGAGCAAGCCGCGTCTGTTGATCCTGGACGAGCCCACCGAAGGCATTCAGCCCTCGGTGATCAAGGAGATCGGCGCAGTGATCAAGAAACTCGCCACACGTGGCGACATGGCGATTCTGTTGGTGGAGCAGTTCTACGACTTCGCCGCCGAGCTGGCCGACCAGTACCTGGTAATGAGCCGCGGCGAAATCATTCAGCAGGGCCGGGGCGAGACGATGGAGGCCGAAGGGGTGCGCGGGCTGGTAGCGATCTGAAGGACGCGGTATCGATTGGCGTTCTGCCAAAACCAAGCCCGCTTCGGCGAGCCGGATGCCGCTGCGTTCCACCGGCACACCTCGCCTCCAAGATAGAGTGAGCTCATACGCTGTCAGAGCAATTGGTGCTTTCGAACAGGGTCAGTGCAGCGAACGGCGAATGCAACGCGGTGCTGACCTGAGCGGCCGCGACACATCTGGTCGCTGACCCAATCGCAAGCAGCAATCGCGCCTACGGGCACCGTTTCACCCAACGGTATGGCACATGAGCAAGGCTCCACCATCGCAAACCGGCAATCTCGCCGATATCTGGTTCGCCAGCCGTGGCTGGCAGCCCTTTCCATTCCAGCAGGACGTCTGGCAAGCCGTGCAGAACGGCGAATCCGGTCTGCTCCACGCCACCACCGGTTCGGGCAAGACCTACGCCGTCTGGCTAGGCGCACTGAACCGCTTTGCGCCTGCACAAGCCCTGCCGGCGAACGAATCACACGCCCACCCCAGACCATCCGATAAACCCGCCCCGCTCACCGTCCTCTGGATTACCCCCATGCGCGCGCTGGCGGCCGATACCGCACGGGCCCTACAGGCTCCGCTCGACGAGCTCGGCATCAATTGGAGCATTGGCCTGCGCACCGGCGATACAGCCGGCGCCGAGCGCGCTCGGCAGAATCGTCGCCTGCCCAGTGCGCTGGTTACCACGCCGGAAAGCCTGACACTGCTGCTGACCCGCGCTGACGCGCGGCAGGCTTTCGCCCATCTGCGCATGGTGATCGTGGACGAATGGCACGAGCTGCTGGGCAACAAGCGCGGCGTCCAGCTGCAACTGGCGTTGGCCCGGCTCCGCAGCTGGATGCCAGAGCTGATGGTCTGGGGCCTTTCAGCCACGCTGGGGAATCAACCGCATGCGCTGGAGGTGCTGCTGCATCCGGGCACGGGTCGGTTGGTGCAAGGCAGGATCGACAAGCAACTGCGCGTCGACACGCTGTTGCCGCCGAGCATCGAGCGCTTTCCCTGGGCCGGCCATCTGGGCCTGCGTATGCTGCCGCAGGTTGTGGAGGAGATCGAATCGGCGGCCACTTCGCTGGTCTTTACCAATACCCGGTCGCAATCCGAACTCTGGTATCAGGCCATCCTCGAAGCGAGGCCGGACTGGGCCGGGCTGATCGCCCTTCACCATGGCTCGCTGGCCCGCGAGGTGCGCGACTGGGTGGAACTGGGCCTTAAGCAAGGTGCGCTGAAGGCGGTGGTCTGCACGTCGAGCCTGGACCTCGGCGTCGACTTCCTGCCGGTCGAGCGTGTACTGCAGATCGGTTCTCCAAAAGGCGTGGCGCGGCTGATGCAGCGCGCCGGGCGTTCCGGCCACGCTCCGGGTCGGACGTCCAGGGTCACGCTGGTGCCGACGCACAGCGTGGAAGTGGTCGAAGCCGCCGCCGCTCAGGTCGCCATCGCCGAACGCCGTATCGAGGCCCGTAGCGCGCCGCATCGGCCTCTCGACGTGCTGGTCCAGCACTTGGTCAGCATGGCCTTGGGCGGCGGTTTTCGACCGGACGAGTTACTCGCCGAAGTCCGCCAGGCCTGGTCGTACTGCAATCTGGACGAAGACCAGTGGCAATGGGCGCTGGCGTTCGTCCGCCACGGCGGGCATTCGCTGACGGCCTACCCGGATTATCAACGCGTCGAGCCGGACGAAACCGGCCTGTGGAAAGTACCGAGCAAACGCGTCGCTCTGCGCCATCGCATGAGCATCGGCACCATCGTCAGCGATGCCAGCCTGACGGTGAAATTCTGGGCCAAGGGTGGCAGCGGGCGCTCGCTGGGCACCATCGAAGAAGGCTTCATTGCCCGTCTGCGACCGGGTGACAACTTTCTGTTCGGCGGTCGCCTGCTGGAGCTGGTACGGGTCGAGAACATGACCGTCTACGTCAGCCGCGCCACGGGCAAGAAAGCCGCGGTGCCGCGCTGGAATGGCGGGCGTATGCCACTGTCCAGCGAACTCGCCGATGCGGTGGTCGAGCAACTCGGTGCCGCCTCGCGCGGCCAGTTCGCCAGTGCGGAGATGCGCCTGGTCGAGCCCTTGCTGCGCGTGCAGCTGGACTGGTCGGCGCTGCCGACCGAAACCACGCTGCTGGCGGAGGTAATGAAATCCCGTGAAGGCTGGCACTTATTTCTCTACCCCTTCGCTGGCCGCCATGTGCACCTCGGCCTCGCCAGCCTGTTGGCCTGGCGCATGGGCCAGCGACAGCCGCTGACATTCTCCATCGCCGTCAACGATTACGGCTTGGAACTGCTCTCGGCCACTGAAGTGGATTGGCTGCACTGGCTGACGCCGACCTTGTTCAGTCAACAGAATCTGCTGCATGACGTACTCGCCAGCCTCAACGCGGGCGAGCTGGCGCGCCGACGGTTTCGCGAAATCGCCCGGATTGCCGGGCTGGTGTTCTCCGGCTACCCCGGTGCGCAAAAGAGCGCCCGCCAGTTACAGGCGTCCAGCGGCCTGTTCTTCGATGTCTTCCGCCAATACGACCCGGCCAACCTGCTGCTGACCCAGGCCGAGGAAGAAGTGCTTCGACAGGAACTAGAGGTCGAACGGCTGGAACAGACCTTGAGCCGGCTGCAGCAACGCCAGCTGGACGTCCATGTGGTCAAACGCACCACGCCATTGGCGTTCCCACTGATGGTCGAGCGATTCCGCGAAAGCATGAGCACGGAAAAACTGGCCGATCGTATTCGGCGGATGGTCGCCGAGCTGGACAAGGCGGCGGGACCTGGCGGCTATCAGCCGGAAGCAAACGCCAGCATCGCGGTGGAACGTGAAACCAGCCCGAAGCGCAAACCGCGCGCGGCTAAGGACGGTACGCCGAGGCTGAAGAAGGCGAAACGCTCCGGTTGAGGATCTTCCACACGGAGCCAGTTCGTAGACGCAAGAGCGTCACGGGTGCGTTCCCACGCAAAGCGTCGAACGATCAAAAGCTTTGCCCCGAGGGCGGGCATCCAACAATCGCGGCAGGTGCGCCCCGATTCTTTGAGAAGCCTCGCTTGAGGTCGTGCCTCCAACTGGGCACTGAGAAGACTCGCACGCCCGCGATACACTACCCCGCATGACCCTGCATCTCTCCATCGAACTGGAACAGACCGAACTCTGGCTGCTTGCCGACAAGGCCATCTACTGGCCGGAACAGCGCGCGCTGCTGATCGCCGATATCCACTTTGGCAAGGCCGCCGCGTATCGACGCCTCGGTCAGCCGGTGCCGCACGGCACTACTCAGGCCAATCTGCAGCGACTGGATGCGCTACTGGCCCGCTATCGGTGCGAGCAGCTGATTTTCCTGGGCGACTTTCTTCACGCACCGGAATCGCAGACGCCAGCCACCCTCGGGCAACTGCATGCATGGCGCGACAAGCACCCAGCGCTCGCCATCACCTTGATCCGTGGCAACCATGACCGCCGCGCCGGCGATCCGCCTTCCACCCTCGGCATGACCGTGGTTCCCGAACCCTTGCTACTCGGCCCGTTCGCCCTGCAACACGAACCCGACCCGCACCCCACCCATCACGTGCTGGCCGGCCATCTGCATCCGGCGTTCCGCCTCAACGGGCGCGGACGCCAGTCGTTGCGCCTGCCCTGCTACTGCATCGGCGAACGGGTGAGTCTGATGCCGGCCTTCGGCAGCTTCACCGGCATGATGGAGGTCGACGCCGACCCGGGCCGGCGTCTGTTCGTGGTTGGGGATGACTGTGTGTGGCGGGTGGCTTGAGCCCGGGATTCAGGCCTCGGAAATACCGGTCACGGTAATACCGAAGCGTTCGGCCAAGCGTGTGGCGGGTGTCTCCTCGATATCCGGATCATGCTCATAGGCGTCTTCCTCACCGGCATAATCCTGTTCCGCCTTGCGGGTAACCAGTTCTACGGCCTCGTCGATGTCCGGCTGATGCTCGGATTCGGTACGGAGGATGGAGGTATTACCGTCTTTGCTGTACGCGATGATCCAGGTCGTCATGAATGCCCCCTTTATTCGTAGCGCCTTCGGCATTGCTCGCCGAAATGGGCGTTGCTTTGTTTAGAGCCTAGCCCTTCGTGTTCAGTTCTGCCGCTCATGCTTGTTCGGACGACCTGCCGAACGGTCTGAACAGGGCCATCGAGCGCCGGTCATCGATAGATAGCCGGAGACGAAACCATGATTCGATCACGCTCAAGAACTACAGAAATGACCGAAGAGCAACTCGTCGAGCTGCTGCGCCAGCACGCGATCCCGCTACCGGCAATCGACGATCAGGCGTTCGCCGACCAATTCGATCAATTCGCCGATGCCCGAGTGGTATTGATCGGCGAGGCCAGTCACGGCACGTCGGAGTTTTACCGTGCCCGAGCGGCCATTACCCGACGGCTGGTAGAGCGTCACGGTTTCACCATCATCGCTGCCGAAGCGGACTGGCCGGATGCGGCGAAAATCGACCGCTACGTGCGCCATCTGCAGCCGCCGACCTGGGTCGAGGAAGGCTTCAAGCGCTTCCCGACCTGGATGTGGCGCAACCAAGAAGTCGCTGATTTCGCCCGTTGGCTGCGCGGCCACAACGAGGCCCTGGCGCCCAAACAACGGGTCGAGTTTCGTGGCCTTGACGTCTACAGCCTCGGCTCTTCGATCCGTGAAGTGCTCGACTACCTCGATCGCGTCGACCCGCAGGCCGCCAGCGCCGCGCGGGATCGCTACGGTTGCCTCAGCCCTTGGCACGAAGAGCCAGCGATCTACGGTCACAACGTCATGCTTGGCCAGCCGTCCTGTGAAGACGCGGTGGTCGAACAATTGGGCGCGCTGCTCGATCAACGTCTGGAATACTTGGAAAAGGACGGCGGCAGCTTCTTCAATGCCGAGCAGAATGCCCGCGTCGTGCTCGCGGCGGAACAGTACTACCGGGCCATGTATCAAGGTTCGGTGAACTCCTGGAATCTGCGTGACCGGCATATGTTCGACACCCTACGCGCACTGCTGGACCACCGCGGCGATGACGCCAAGGCCATCGTCTGGGCGCACAACTCGCATATCGGCAACGCCGCGGCGACCTCGATGGGCTGGGGCGGTGAGTTCAATATCGGCGAGCTGTGCCGTACCGCTTTCGGCAGCGATGCGGTACTGATCGGCATGGCCACGGACCGTGGCGAGGTGGCGGCGGCGGACAACTGGGACGAGCCGATGCAGATCAAGCAGGTCCGCCCGTCTCGTCCGGACAGCTGGGAGCAGTTATTTCTGCGTACCGGCATCGCTGCGTCGCTGACCAACTGGCGCGACAACGCGCAACTACGCCAGACGCTGGCCAAACCGCGTCTGGAACGGGCTATCGGCGTCATCTACCGCCCGGCTACCGAGCGGCAGAGTCATTATTTCCAGGCCATACTGTCGGAACAGTTCGACGCTTTGATCTGGCTGGAACAGACCCATGCGGTGACGCCGATAGGCCCGCAACAGATCGACGACGAAATCGTTCCGGATACCTACCCGTTCGGAGAGTGAGTCATGCGTGCGTTCATTCCTGATTCCTATCTGTTTCGCGACCGTGCCCATGCCGGCCAGGAGCTGGCCGAGGCCCTGCAACACCTGGCCGACGCGAACCCGGTGGTACTTGCGTTGCCGCGTGGCGGCGTGCCCGTTGCTTTCGAAGTGGCACGCCGCCTCAAGGCGCGTCTCGACCTGGTGCTGGTGCGCAAGATCGGCGCACCGGGCAACGAAGAGCTGGCGCTCGGCGCGGTGATCGATGGCGCCGAGCCGAAATGGGTCATCAATCAGGAGTTGTTCAACCAGATCGCACCGCCACCGAACTGGTTCGATGACGAAATGGAACGTCAGCTGGCCGAGCTGGAACGGCGTCGGCAACGCTATTGCGGTGGACGGCCCGCCCCGCTATTGGGCGGTCGTTGCGTCATCGTGATCGATGACGGCGTCGCAACGGGTGCGACTGTGAGAGCCGCATTGAAGGGATTGAAACAGGCGAATCCCAGCCGGATCGTGCTCGCAATTCCGGTGGGTCCGCGCGAGGAAGTCGAAATGCTGAAAACGGAGGTCGACGAGCTGGTGTGCCTGGCCATGCCCGAGCCGTTCGTTGGTGTAGGACGTCACTATGGTGATTTCACGCAGACCAGTGACGAGCAGGTCATCGACCTGCTCGCCCAAGCTCAGGATTTTGCGGATGCACCCTAGCCGGCGCTGACCACCTCAGGCCACTGGCGCGGGGGGCGGCTGGTCTGGAATGGTTGGCTCACCGGGTTCGCTCGGCAGATCCGGCACGCCGGGCTCTTCCGGATCACCCGGTACACCGTTGGCCTGCCAGCTGAGCGTGTCGTCCAATTCGAAGATGTTTTCCATGTCGCTGTCCTCCTGCTGTAACCGGAACGTCCGGATGCTTCTACAGCAGTAGAGGCTTTGCGGCTGGCAGAAATCCATCCTTCTGTCGGGCTGGCAATAACCGGTCGCGGTACGTCATTCAGCAGCGCGTTACCACATCAAATCGTCGGGGATCTGGTAGGCGGCGTACGGATCGTCCGCATCCGGCGCTTCAGTCTGGGTGTTGAGCTGAACGATACGGCGCGGATCGCGCTCCTGAATCTTTAGCGCCGCCTCGCGCGGGATCACCTCGTAACCGCCGCCATGGCGGACGATGGCCAGCGAACCGCTGGACAACTTGTCACGCATCAGCTTGTTCACCGACAGGCGCTTGACCTTCTTGTCGTCGACGAAGTTGTAGTAATCCTCGGTCGTCAGCTTGGGCAGGCGGCTGGTTTCGATCAGCTGCTTGATCTGCGCGGTACGCGCCTTCTGCTCGGCCTTTTGCTGCTGCTGACGGTTCAGTTCCTGGTCGCGCGCCTGTTTCTCGGCTTGAGCCTTGAGTGCCGCCTCACGCTGGGAATTGTCCTGTTCGGCCTGGCCTTTCTTTACCAGGCGCTGCTGTTTCTGCTGTTGCTTGCCGGCCTGCTTGGCCTGTTTCTCATTGACCAGCCCTGCTTTGAGCAGCTGGTCGCGAAGGGAAAGACTCATGTGTCGGCTCGTTTAGTCGTGAAGTTCAAATTAGACGTAAAGGTGGATTTACTGGATCCACCGAGCGGAGGTTCGTGGCGTAGACAACATCCGTGATTACGCTCCGGCTATCAACCGCAGCTTGATGCCTGCTCGGCTTTTTTGGCCTCGCCCCAAAGCGCATCCAGCTCTTGCAGGTCGCAATTCTCGATGGGCCGACCGGTATCCCGCAAGGCTTGCTCGATGAACCGAAAGCGCCGTTCGAATTTGCGATTGGCGGCGCGCAAGGCGTTTTCCGGATCTACCTTCAGATGACGCGCCAGATTGACCGTGACGAACAGCAGGTCGCCAATTTCCTCGGCGACGGCTTCTGGATCGTTCTCGCTCATGGCTTCGAGCATTTCGTCCAATTCCTCACGCACCTTGTCCACCACCGGCAAGGCATCGGGCCAGTCGAAACCAACCTGAGCAGCACGCTTTTGCAGCTTGGCGGCACGGCTCAAGGCGGGTAGCGCGCTGGGCACGTCATCGAGCAGTGAAAGCTGCTCCGGCGCGGCCGCTTTCTCGGCGCGCTCCTCGGCCTTGATTTCTTCCCAGCGCTGCTTGATCGCCGTCTCATCGAGCCGTGGCAACTCGGGGGAGCCATAGAGGTCACCGTCGGGAAACACATGAGGATGGCGGCGGATCAGCTTGCGGGTAATGGCATCGACCACCGTGGCGAACTCGAACCGCTCCTCCTCCTTCCCCAACTGGCTGTAGTAGACGACCTGAAACAGCAGATCGCCCAGTTCGCCGGGCAGATGATCGAAATCGCCGCTCTCGATGGCATCGGCCACCTCATAAGCTTCTTCGAGCGTGTGCGGCACGATGCTGGCGTAATCCTGCTGCAGGTCCCAGGGGCAACCGTGTTGCGGATCACGCAGGCGGGCCATCAGATGCAGGAGATCGGGGAGTTGGTACATGGTGTCCTCAAAAAGACTTGGCTTTTCACCGGTTGCTCAGCACCGAGCGTCGCGAGCGAAGAGCTGGCTAGGCGAAGGCCTACCGAAAAAGCGGAGTTGGCGTCTGCCAATGAGCATTTTTCGGTAGGCCTTCAACAACGCCAGATCGAGCGCAGCAGCTCGGAACGGATCAGGAGGCTCTTTGGCGCTTCGCCTCGATAATATTCGGCAGTTGCGATACCCGTCCCAGCAACCGCCCCAGCGCACCCAGCCCTGGAATTTCTATGGTCAGCGTCATCAGCGCCGTGCTGTCTTCCTTGTTCGAGCGGGTGTTGACGGCCAGTACGTTGATTCGCTCGTTCAGCAGCACCTGCGAGACATCGCGCAGCAGGCCGGCGCGGTCGTAGGCGCGAATGATGATGTCCACCGGGTAGGTTTTCTCCGGGATCGGACCCCAGCTGACCTGGATGATCCGCTCCGGCTCGCGCCCGGACAGTTGCAGCACCGAGGCGCAATCCTGACGGTGAATGCTGACTCCACGACCGACCGTGATGTAGCCGACGATGGGGTCGCCCGGCAGCGGCTGGCAGCAGCCGGCCATCTGCGTCAGCAAGTTGCCGACGCCCTGGATCTGCACGTCGCCGCGCTTACCGGGCTTGGTGCTGGCGGGACGGCGCGGGATGAGTTCGAGCTGATCGGCGGCGTGGCCATCCGGCTCCACCAGTTGCTGCGCGTGATTGACCAACTGAGCCAGGCGCAGGTCGCCGGCGCCGAGCGCAGCGAACATGTCTTCGGCGCTCTTCAGATTGGCCTTCTCTGCCACCTTGTCGAAATCCACCGGCGGCAGGTCGAGGCGGCCCAGTTCACGCTCCAGCAGCGCCTTGCCGGCGGCCACGTTCTGATCGCGGGCCTGCAGTTTGAACCAGTGGACGATCTTCGCCCGCGAGCGCGAGGTGGTGATGTAGCCCAGGTTGGGGTTCAGCCAGTCGCGGCTTGGCGAGCCGTGCTTGCTGGTAATGATTTCCACCTGCTCGCCGGTCTGCAGGCTGTAGTTGAGCGGCACGATGCGCCCGTTGATCTTGGCGCCGCGGCAGTTGTGGCCGATCTCGGTGTGTACGCGATAAGCGAAATCCAGCGGCGTGGCACCCTTGGGCAGGTCGATGGCATGACCGTCCGGCGTGAAGACATAGACCCGATCCGGCTCGATATCCACCCGCAACTGATCGGCCAGACCGCCGATATCGCCCAGTTCCTCATGCCATTCGAGTACCTGCCGCAGCCAGGCGATTTTTTCTTCGTAGTGGTTGGAGCTGGAGTTGACGTCGGTGCCCTTGTAGCGCCAGTGGGCGCAAACCCCCAATTCCGCCTCCTCATGCATGGCCACGGTACGGATCTGCACTTCCAGCACCTTGCCCTCCGGACCGAGTACCGCGGTGTGCAGTGAGCGGTAGCCGTTCTCCTTAGGGTTGGCGATGTAGTCGTCGAACTCCTTGGGAATATGCCGCCACAGGGTATGCACGATACCGAGCGCGGTGTAGCAGTCACGAATTTCTGGCACCAGCACCCGCACGGCACGAACGTCGTAGATCTGGCTGAATTGCAGGCCCTTCTTCTGCATCTTCCGCCAGATGGAATAGATGTGCTTGGCGCGGCCATCGATTTCCGGATTGATACCGGCGGCGTTCAGTTCGTCCTGCAACTGCTGAACCACGTTATCGATGTACTGCTCGCGATCCAGGCGGCGCTCATGCAGCAACTGGGCGATCTGCTTGTACTGCTCGGGCTCGAGATAGCGGAAGGACAGGTCCTCCAGCTCCCATTTGATATGTCCGATGCCCAGGCGATGCGCCAGCGGAGCATAGATGTCGAACACTTCGCGGGCGACACGATGGCGTTTGTCATCGTCGGCGTTCTTCACCGCGCGGATGGCGCAGGTCCGCTCGGCCAGTTTGATCAGGGCGACGCGCACGTCGTCGACCATGGCCACCAGCATCTTGCGCAGGTTTTCCACCTGAGTCTGAGTGCCAAGTACTAGCGACTCGCGCGGGTTGAGGCTGGCGCTGATAGCGGCCATACGCAGCACGCCCTCGATCAGCTTGGCCACCACCGGGCCGAACTGCTGATGCACCTCCGCCAGCTGAATCTTGCCTTCACGCACGCCGCGGTAGATCACCGCGGCCACCAGGCTGTCCTGATCGAGCTTGAGATCGGCAAGTATCTCTGCGATTTCCAGACCGGTCAGGTAACTGGAGGTGCCTTCGCTCCACAGATTCTGTGCCGCATTGGCCTGCTGCTCCGCCGATCGAGCGAATTCGCAGGCCTGCTTGAGTGCGTCGCGGTCGAGTGCCGGGTCCAACCCGAGCACATGATCGAGCCAGCCTTCGAGGTTGATGCTGCCGTCGGTGTTGATCGGCTGAAGCGCTCTGACCTGGACCATCTATTTACCTTCCCTCTACGCAGTATTTGCGTCGAATACGCCGACTTTCTGGGAGTCGGTCGGTTGAACCACAGGCCGTTTGCCTGTCAAAAATCTGCTGCTATGTCGAACGCTCGAAGAGCGCCATGGCCTCGACGTGCGCCGTTTGCGGAAACATGTCCAGCACGCCGGCTCGCTTGAGCCTATAGCCCTGGCGAACCAGCTCGGCGGCATCGCGTGCCAGCGTCGCAGGGTTGCACGAAACATAAACCACGCGCCGCGCGCCTAAAGTCGTCATTTGCCGAACGATCTCGAACGCGCCGTCACGCGGCGGGTCCAGCAACACGGCCGAGAAACCTTCTTTGGCCCACTGCGCTTCGACAAGCGGCTTCGACAGGTCCGCCTGATAAAAGTGCGCATTGACCAGACCGTTGTGCGCCGCATTGGTGCGAGCGCGCTCGACCATCTCTTCGACGCCTTCCACCGCCACCACCTGCGCGCCCTCACGTGCCAGCGGCAAGGCGAAGTTGCCCAGTCCGCAGAACAGATCCAGCACCCGCTCACCCGCTTCCGGCGCCAGCCATTCCAACGCCTGCGCCACCATCGCCTCGTTCACCGGCGCGTTGACCTGAACGAAATCGCCCGGCCGCCAGGCCAACTCCAGATCCCAGGCCGGCAATCGGTAGCCCAACGCATACGTATGTTCCAGCGGCTGCGGCTGGCCTTCGCCCTGCAACCAGAGCTGCACGCCATGTGCTTGGGCAGAAGCCGACAGCCGCTGCAGATCGGCCTCATCCAACGCCACGGTATGACGCACCAGCACCGCTTCGGCGGTACCGCTAAACAACTCCACGTGACCGATGGCCTGCGGTTTATCCAGCTCATGTAACACCGCCAGCAACGCCGGCAGCATTGATTGCAAAGGCTGTACCAGCACGTGGCATTCACGAATGGAAACGATGTCCTGACTGGCGCTGGCGCGAAAGCCAACGTCCAGTCGTCTGGCCTTGTTGTCCCAGCGCACCGCCAGCCGGGCGCGGCGACGATAGCTGAATTCGGGCCCGCTCAGCGGTGTCGCCCAGACCTGAGGTTCGATGCCGGCCAGCCGCGACAGCTGCTCGGCGAGACTGCGCTGCTTGAGCTCGAGCTGATCAGTCGCGCCCAGGTGCTGCAGGTTGCAGCCACCGCAAACCCGTGCATGAGGGCACGGTTCTAAGCGACGGCGGGAGCTGGCGCTCAGCACCCGCTCGGTACGGGCTTCGACTATCTGACTGCGCGCCGCCAACACACGCGCCTCGACCTCTTCGTCGGGCAAGGCGCCTTCGACGAACCAGGTGCGGCCGTCAACGAAGCCAATACCGCGGCCGTCGTTGGCCAGGCGCTGAATATTCAGCCGCTGCTTCTTGCCGGTCGGGATCTGTGGCTTCTTCTCGCCACCACTGGGCTGGAAGCGCAAGCCTCCGCTGCGTTTGGCCATCAGAGAACACCGCTCCGAGCGCGCACGAACCGATCAGTTGGGCTGGTCATAAACGCCCGTCGACAGGTAGCGGTCGCCACGGTCACAGATGATCGCGACAATTACCGCGTTCTCAACTTCCTGCGACAGACGCAGCGCAGCCGCCACCGCACCGCCTGAGGAAACACCGCAGAAGATGCCCTCTTCGCGGGCCAGGCGCCGCATGACGTCTTCAGCCTCCGCCTGGGACATGTCGACAACACGATCGACGCGCTCGGCCTGATAAATCTTCGGCAGGTACTCTTGCGGCCAGCGGCGAATACCCGGAATCGCCGCGCCTTCCATGGGTTGCAGGCCGATGATCTGGACGGCCTGGTTCTGCTCCTTGAGGTAGCGCGACACGCCCATGATGGTGCCGGTCGTGCCCATGGAACTGACGAAATGGGTGATGCCGCCGCCGGTCTGCTGCCAGAGTTCCGGGCCGGTGCTGCTGTAGTGCGCTTCGGGATTGTCGCCATTGGCGAACTGATCGAGCACCTTGCCACGGCCTTCGGCGGCCATCTTCACTGCCAGGTCGCGGGCACCTTCCATGCCCTCTTCTTTGCTCACCAGAATAAGCTCGGCGCCGTAGGCGGTCATCGCCGCCTTGCGCTCGGCGCTGGAGTTGTCCGGCATGATCAGGATGAACTTGTAACCCTTGATCGCTGCCGCCATGGCCAGGGCGATGCCGGTATTGCCGGAGGTGGCTTCGATCAGGGTATCGCCGGGTTTGATATCACCGCGCGCTTCGGCGCGCGCAATCATCGACAATGCGGGGCGATCTTTCACCGAGCCCGCCGGATTGTTGCCTTCGAGCTTGACCAGAATGGTGTTGGTGGTTTCGCCGGGCAGCCGCTGCAGGCGAACCAGGGGGGTGTTGCCGACGCAATCGGCAATGGTCGGGTACTGAATTGTCATGGCGTCGATGAACCGAGCGGCATTTGGAAGGCGCACATGATACCGACAACCACCGGACACGGGCAGACCGCCCGGCTTGGCCAGCGCATACCGTAAGCGCGAAACGCAGCGATCAAGCTTGGCAGATAGTTGTCAGTGGTCTAGCTCTATACCTATCGCCCTTCCTTAAGGAACTCACTCATGCCCGTCGGACCTGCCGCACTGGTCTTCACCTTTTTACTCGCCAGCCTGACTGCCTGTTCCAGCCCGGACGGCTCATCCAGCCAGACGCCACCTGCACCCGAAGGCGCCAGCGGCTACACCGCCAAACCCGGTTGGGCCACCGAACGCTTTGCCGTGGCCGCTGCCAACCCGCTAGCGACCGAGGCTGGCTACCAGATTCTCAAGGCGGGAGGCAGCGCGATGGATGCTGCAGTGACCGTGCAGATGGTACTGACGCTGGTCGAGCCGCAATCCAGCGGCATCGGTGGCGGCGCCTTTCTGCTGCATTGGGATGGCGAGAACGTGATCGCGCTGGACGGTCGCGAGACCGCACCAGCTGCTGTCGACGAAGCGCTGTTCTTGAAGCCCGATGGCACACCCATGGATTTTCAGCAGGCGGTCGTTGGAGGCCGCTCGGTGGGCGTGCCGGGCATCGTGAAAATGCTCGAGCAGGCACACCAGCAATACGGCAAGTTGCCCTGGCGAGAGTTGCTGCAACCGGCCATCCGGCTCGCCGAGGACGGCTTCGAAATCAGCCCGCGACTGCACCGTTTGCTTGAGAGCGACCCGGCGCTTCGCGACAACCCGCCCGCCGCCGCCTTCTACTACCAGCCGGACGGCTCGCCCTGGCCCGTTGGGCATCGCCTGCGCAACCCGGCGCTCGCCGAGCTACTGAGCAATATCGCCGAGAACGGCAGCGATGCCTTCTATCGCGGCGCCAACGCCCAGGCGCTGGTGCGCCAGGTGAACGAGCACCAGAACGCCGGAGCAATGACCCTGAGTGACCTGGAGGTCTACGAACCGCGCCAACGCGATCCGCTGTGCAACCTCTGGCAGCAGCGCTATCAGGTGTGTGGCTTTCCACCGCCGTCATCCGGGCATATCACCCAGATGCAGATCCTCGGGATTCTGGAGCAGTTGTCGCCGCTACCAGCGCTGGACCAGGGCGTGCCTTCGGCGGAGTTCCTGCACCGCTACACCGAAGCCGCGCGCCTGGCCTACGCGGATCGCGCCAAATACATCGCCGACCCCGATTTCGCTCCGGTACCGGGGCGGACGTGGAACAGCATGCTCGCGCCCAAGTACCTCAAACAGCGCGCCGAACTGATCGGCACGCGCAGCATGGGGACTGCACAAGCAGGCGAACCGGGAGCGATGCCCGTCTCGTTCGCGCCTCAGCCCGAGCAGCCGGAATACGGCACCAGCCACATCAGCATCGTCGACGACCAGGGCAATGCGCTGGCGATGACCACCAGCATCGAGCAGGCCTTCGGCTCACGTCTGCTCAATGACGGCGGCACCGGCCTGCCCGGCGGCTATCTGCTGAACAACGAACTCACCGACTTCGCGTTCGAGCCGCGGGATTCCCAGGGCAAGCCGGTAGCCAACCGGGTCGAGCCGAACAAGCGTCCCCGTTCGAGCATGAGTCCGACGCTGGTGTTCGATGCCGCAGGCGACCGTGTGCTCGCCAGCGTCGGTTCGCCTGGCGGTGCGGCCATCATCCATTTCACGGCGAAAGCCCTGCTGGGCATGTACGGCTGGGGATTGGATGCGCAACGGGCCATCGACCTGCCGAACTTCGGCAGCTTCAACGGCCCGACCGTACTCGAAGCCGGACGCTTCCCGGCCAGCACGGTGGAGTCATTGGAAGCACGCGGCCATGAGGTCAATGAGACAGACATGACCAGCGGCCTGCAGGCCATCCAGCGTACCGACAGCGGCTGGTTCGGCGGCGCCGATCCGCGGCGTGAAGGTGTGGTGATGGGCGAGTGATGGCCGACAACGCGTGCGTCGTGGCTTGGGGCAGGCCTGCGGCCTGCTTCGCCGCGAGGGCGCGCCTCCTACAGCGGCTCGGTGCGCGCGCCTGCTGCTTTTTGTGGGAGGCCCGACCTCGGCGCGAATGGGCCTAAGTGAACGACATTGCGCTAGACAACTCGGGCAGCGTGCTCCAGCCGCTCGATGGCGCTGTCCAGTTCATCCAGCGCATGCGCGGCGCTTGGGTGGTTCTGTTTCAGCAGCGTTTCGCTGCGCTCGCAGGCCGCGCGTAACTGCGGAACCCCGCAATAACGCGTGGCGCCGTGCAATCGGTGCACGCGGTCGATCATCGCCTGTCGGTCGTTCACATCACGCGCCGTCCTGATTGCCCGGCGATCGTCTTCCAGCGATGCCAACAGCATGCTCATCATGTCGGCCGCCAGATCGGCCTTGCCGGCCGCCAGACGCAAGCCTTCCTCGGCATCCAGAACCTTCAGGTTGTTATCCGCTACCGCCATATCGGCTGGCGCGGCGAGAAAACTGCGCGACAGCGGCAAGCCGGTCCACTTCAATATCACCTGAGCCAGCTGGCGTTCGCTGATGGGCTTGGTCAGGTAATCGTCCAGGCCGCTCTGCAGGAGCGAACGCTTTTCGTTGGATAGCGCATGGGCGGTCAGCGCGATGATCGGCATCGGCGGCTGGCCGCTGTCCTCCTCCCACCGGCGAATCGCCTCGGTGGTCTGGCGCCCATCCATGCCGGGCATCTGCACGTCCATGAACACCAGATCGAACGGCTGACGTTTGACCACTTCGAGCGCTTCCTGGCCACTGCTGACCGCCTCGGCCTCACCGCCCATGTCGGTCAGCAGGGTTTCGAGTAACAACAGATTGGCCGGGTTGTCATCGACGCAGAGCACGCGCGGCGGACGTGTTTCGGGCATCGCCAAGCTCTCGACCAATGGCTGTTGCGGACGCAGCAGATCGAGCAGGACCCGCTGCAGCTTGCGCGTGCAGGACGGTTTGCTTTGCAGCTGGGTATGCGTATGGGATTCGGGCAGGGCTTCGTGATACTGCGCCTGTTCGCTGGTCGGGCAGAGCACGATGCATTTGCAGCCCAGCCCTTCGAATTCCCACAACCGCTGGCAGAGTTGCTGAGGCGCGATCTCGCGATGAGTCACGCCAAGCACGGCGATTCCGATGGGCGTTTCACTCGTTTGCGCAGCAGCCACCGCCGCTTGAAGCTGGTCCAGGGAATCGAACGGCAACACGTCCAGGCCGCAGCTTTCCAGTTGATGCTGCAAGGCTTGACGTGCCAGTGGGTGCTGCTCCAGCACGCCGATCTTGCGGCCCAGCAGCGCGGCGCGAGGCAAATCTTCGATGTCGTCGCGGGCCTTGGGCAGGCTCAGGCTGATCCAGAATTCGGAGCCCTCCTCCGGAATGCTATCGACCCCGATTTCCCCACCCATCTGCTCGATCAGACGCTTGGAGATCACCAGCCCGAGGCCGGTGCCGCCCGGTTGGCGCGAGAGCGAGTTATCCGCCTGGCTGAAGGCCTGAAACAGCGCGCGCAGGTCCTGATCGGTCAGGCCGATACCGGTGTCCTGCACGCTGATGCGCAGCTGCGCGCGATCGGAGCGCTCGTCCTCGACCATAGCGCGTACGACGACGGTGCCTTCGTTGGTGAATTTGATGGCGTTGCTGACCAGATTGGTCAGCACCTGCTTGAGCCGCAGCGGATCGCCCACCAGCGACAGCGGCGTGTCGCGATAGACCAGGCTGACCAGCTCCAGCTGCTTGGCATGTGCCGCCGGGCCGAGGATGGTCAGAGTGTCTTCGATCAGGTCGCGCAGGTTGAACGGAACACTGTCGAGCACCAGCTTGCCGGCCTCGATCTTCGAGAAATCGAGGATCTCGTTGATGATGCCCAGCAAGCTGTCGGCGGACTTCTCGATAGTCGACAGGTAGTCCTGCTGACGCGGGGTAAGGTCGCTTTTCTGCAGCAGGTGGGTGAAGCCGAGGATGCCGTTGAGCGGCGTGCGGATCTCGTGGCTCATGTTGGCCAGGAATTCGGACTTGATCCGGCTGGCCTCCAGCGCCTCTTTACGCGCTAGGTCCAGTTCGATGTTCTGGATTTCGATGGTTTCGAGGTTTTGCTGCACGTCCTCGGTGGCCTGGTCGATGCTCTGCTGCAACTCTTCGCGGGCGCTGAACAGTGCCTCGGCCATGCGGTTGATGCCCGCCGCGACCTCGTCCATTTCGTGACTGCCGAGAGCAGGCAGCCGAGTCTCCAGATAACCGTCCTTGAGCTGCGCCACGGCCACCTTGACCTTGTGCAGCGGCTTGCTGATCGCGGTGCTCATGCGCAGCGCCAGCAGCGCGGTGATGATCAGCCCCGCGCCAATCAACAGCAGACTGGTGAACAGGCTGCGATAACCGCGTAGCAAGGTGCCCTGGTGCGACAGTTCGAGCTCCAGCCAACCGATCTGACGGAGGTCGTTGCTGGGATTGTCTTCAGCGAGATTCAGATGTTTACCGAGGACCGGCAGGAGAATGCGCGTGGTGTCGATGCTGCTGACCTGGGTCAGGGCCTCGGGGTCGGTCGGTGGTGATGGGGTGACCATGTTAGGCCCGGCGTGGGCCAGCAGGTTGCGCTCGGTATCGAGGATCGATACGGCGCGGACGTCGGGCTGGTCCAGGACCTGATTGAGGATCCGCTGCAGCCGCTTGCCATATCCCTGCGCCATGGCCGGCGCTGCCAGTGGCGCCAGCTGCCGGGCGATGAGCTGCCCGCGCTCGTCGAGCTGGTGGCGCATTTCCGACAGCTGCATCAAGGTGAAGTAGACGCCAAGCGCAACGGCTAGCACCGTGCTAGGCAGCAGTATCAGCGCCAGCACACGACTCTTGATTCCCAGGTCTCTCAGCACGGTTCCATCCCCTCTATCGCAAGGCCGCTAGTGTAGCGGCTCGCCGTAAGGGAATCTGCCTACCAGAGCCGTCTGGCGACGGAGCGTGCGGCGTTCACCGGATCAGCCCGCCATCAATCCAGACCGCGGATGTCGCGGCCCTGGAAATCGGGAAGCTTCCACTGAAATGTCATCGCCAGGACGCGGAACAGGAAGCCGGCACAGAGCGCAGCAACCGAGGCGATGGAGTTGCCGATACCCAGCCACAGCAGGCCGACGTAGAGCACACCCGTGAACAACGCCACCGTGGCGTACAGCTCGCGCTGCAGCACCATCGGCACCTCATTGCACAGGATGTCGCGCAACAGCCCGCCGAATACGCCAGTGATCACACCAGCCAGCACGACGATCGACATATGCACATCCATTTCCATCGCAACGCCGCAACCGATCACCGTGAAAGCCACCAGACCCAGGCCGTCGACCAGCAGAAATACCTGCCGCAGGTGATGCATGTGCCGTGCAACCATCGCCGTGACGATGGCCGCGCCGACGGTGAAGCCGAGATATTCGGGATTGGCGATCCAGCCGATCGGATAGTGCCCGAGCAGTACGTCGCGCGCCGTGCCGCCGCCCAGCGCCGTCACCGTGCCCAGCACGCAAATACCGAACAGGTCCATGCCGCGACGCATGCCCATGATCGCGCCGGACATGGCTTCAGCAGTAATGGCGATCAGATAGATGATATGCAACAGCGTCACGGGGCAACTCCAACAGGGCGGGACAGGCAGAAGATGCGCAATTATGGGGCAGACGCGAACTTAATTGGCATGGCTAAGCAAAAGTAGGCTATACAAATATTTACTTAATCAGAGAGCCACAGCTTGAATCTTGATCCGAAGCAGACCGAAGCCTTCCGAGCGGTCATCAAGACCGGCAGTTTCGAACAGGCTGCGCTGCGCCTACACCTGACACCACCGGCGATTTCACAGCGGGTTCGCGCTCTAGAAAGCGCACTGGGCAATGCATTGGTGGTGCGCAGCCGACCGTGCCGCCCAACCGAGACCGGCCAGCGATTGCTGCAATACCTCAAGCGCGCCAGCATGCTCGAAGCCGACCTGCTTGCGGACCTGGACGAGCGCAGCGACGCGCCGCTAATGGTGGTCGCCGCGCTCAATTCCGACAGCCTGGGAACCTGGTTCTTCCCGGCGCTGGCCGAGGTGCTGATCCGCGAGCGCGTGCTGCTGGACCTGACCATCGAAGATCAGGATCACACCTACAACCTGTTGGAAACCGGCCTGGCGATCGGCTGCATCAGCACCGAACCCAAACCGATGCGCGGCTGCACGGCTAGCCCGCTGGGCAGCATGCGCTATCGCCTGGTGGCGTCCCGCGAGTTTTGCCAGCGGTACTTTCCCAACGGGCTGAATCGCAACGCCGCGCGCAAGGCACCCGTGGTCGCCTATACGCGCAAGGACCGCCTTTCTTCATCTTTCCTGCTGCGCCAACTGGGCTTGCCGGAACGCGCCTATCCCTGCCATTACGTGCCCGGCGCCGAGCCCCACTTCAGCGCGATCCGCTACGGCCTGGGCTACGGTATGGTTCCGGAACTGCTGCTGCACGATGCGCTGGCGCAAAGTGAAGTAGTCGATCTGGCTGCGGAGGCGCCGCTGGATATTCCTCTGTACTGGCACACTTGGAAGGTGCAGTCGCCACGGATGGAAAACCTGTCGCGGCAGATCATCGAAGCGGCGCCTATGATCCTCGCGCGACCGACCGAGCCACGAGCATGACGCGTCGGCACTGCGCTCGTATCGACGCTTGAGGCACACTAGCGCCCATGAACTGCCCGCCCCAACATCCCGCCTGCTGCTCCCCGCTGAGCGAACATTGGCCACTCCCGCATCCCCTCCCCGGCGTGCACCTGCTCAGCACCCGCTTCGATCCCGGGCTGCTCGATCCCGAGGACTTCAACCGCTGGGGCTTGCCGGCGATGGCCGCGGTGAGCAAACGCCAGACCGAATTTCTCGCCGGCCGCATCTGTGCCTCCGAGGCCCTGCGCAAGGTGACCGGCGTGCCGGGCATTCCCGCCGTTAGCGAGGATCGATCGCCTTGCTGGCCAACCGGCGTGGTTGGCTCCATTACTCACGGTGCCGGCTGGGCGGCAGTCGTCGCAGCGCGAAGCGATCACTGGCGCGGGCTCGGGCTTGATGTGGAAAAACTGCTGCCGGTCACCCGCGCCGACCGTTTGGCCGGAGAGATCCTCACGCCGCGTGAACTGCAAGGCTATGCAGCGCTGGACGACTCACAGCGGGCGCTACGCGTGACGCTGACCTTTTCCATCAAAGAGAGCCTGTTCAAGGCGCTCTATCCGCTGGTGAAAATGCGCTTCTACTTTCAGGAAGCCGAGCTCATCCATCATGACGCCGACGGTCACGCCCGCCTGCGCCTGCTCAGCGATCTCTCGGATGAATGGAAGGCCGGCGCTGAACTCGAGGGCCAATTCGTGCAGTTCGAAGACTATCTGCTGAGCCTGGTCAGCATCCCTCCCTCGTAGGAGCATCGAGCGCAGCGATATCCTTCCTACCGAGCTTGATCGAATAAATTCGACCCTACAAAAACCAACGATGCGCATGCCCCAACTGTAGGGGCGAACTTGTTCGCCTAGCGGCGTGAAATACCCGGCCCAAGTGAAATTAAGCGGAGCGATGCCCGTCCCGCGACGCATTGATCACCCCAGCGCAGCGCTCTGCTAATCCGGCCGCCTGCGCGGCCAGACCAGGCTGAAGCGCGCGCCACCCAGTTCGCTATGCCCGATCTGCGAGCGGCCGCCGTGCCAGTAGGAGATTCGCCGGACGATGGACAACCCCAACCCATGCCCGCCGGAAGCACGTGTGCGGCTGTCGTCCAGACGCATGAATGGCGCGAATATCTTCTCCCAGGCATCTTCCGGCACGCCCGGACCGTCGTCGTCAACCACCAGATGTGCGCGCTGGGCGTCAATGATGAAGCTCACCTGAACCCGCGTTGCCGCGTGGCGCATGGCGTTGGTGATCAGGTTGCTCAAGGCGCGACGCAGATAATGAAACTCGGCCTCGGCGACACTGCTGCCATCCTCAGCCGGCACGCACGGTCCGCGCTCGACCAGAACGTCAGGCCGAAGCGGCGCCAGCTCTCCGATCACTTGATCGACCAGAGCACTCAGATCGACCGATTGAAAGGTGAGATCAGGCGATCCGCGCTCGAGACGCGTATAGACCAGCATCTCGTCCACCAGACGATCGAGGTCGTCGATATCGCCATCCATGTCCGCGAGATACCGCGCCCGAGCATCCGCGGTCGGTGCCGAGCCGGCCATCTCCAGGCCGAAACGCAGCCGCGCGACCGGCGTGCGCAGCTCGTGGGCCACCGCACTGACCATTTCCCGCTGCACGGCCAGGAGGCGCTGCAGGTGGCTGGCCATGCCGTTGAACGCCTTCGCCAGTCGCCCGACCGAATCCGTCCCGGCACCCGGCACACGTGCCTCCAGATTCCCTCCAGCGATGCGCGAGGCGGCGCTTTCCACTTCACGCAGTCGCCGTTCCAGTTGGCGCACCAGCAAATAGACCGTCAGCCCGATCAGCGACAGCCCCAGCACGCCGATCAGCACCAGCAATTGCGGCGGGTAAGGGTTCATCGGGTGCAACGGCCCCAACGCCATGATCCAGGGCGTTCCGGAAATAGCGGCGAACACCCGAACGGCCTCGCCGCCACGGACCAAGGCCATTACGGTGTCGCCTTCGTCCAGCCGGCGACGTTGATCGTCATCGAGGCTGGCATTGTCACGGGTCAGCAGCCGCAACTCGTAGCCGAAGCCGCGCGCCTTCTTCAGTTCGGCGAGACGCTGAGGTTGTTCAGCTTCGGGATAGCGGATCAGCTCGTCGATCAGCAGATAAATGGTCGCGCGTGCGAGCTGCTCGCTGAGCTGCTCCACCTCACCGGTCAGCACCAGGCGATCCTCGGCGCTGACCAGCGAATAGACCGTCACGCTGTGCGGGCGCATTTGCTCCACCAGCACCTGTCCGCGCAGAAGCCGGGCTTCCAGGCGGCTCTCCAGGCTGACGTCTTCCAAGGTACGAACTCGCAGCGGAATTCCCAGCAGGCGCCCCCAGAGATTGGCTGCCTGGCGCCGTTCGATGGGTGTCATGCCGCTCATGTTGTGCGCCATCAGGCGAAAGGTCCCGCTGGCGAGCATCTCGCGGTGCCGATCGGCGCGCGCCTCGTTGAGCAGGCTTACGCCACCGACGCCCAGCAGCCCGACGAGCACCAGCACGGCGAGAACGCCGCCGTAGATGCGCAGGAAAATCGAGTTCACTGCAGCGCTTCAGCCGCTTCGGATACGAACAGATAGCCCTTGCCGCGAACCGTTTTGATTAGACGTGGGTGATCTGGGTCATCGCCGATCTTCGGACGAATGCGCGAAATACGAACGTCAATGGAACGATCCTGCCCGTCGTATTCGATGCCACGCAATTCGGCGAAGATCTGTTCGCGGGACATGATCCGCCCGGGATTGGAGGTCAGCAGCCAGAGCAGATCGAACTCGGCACCGGTCAGCTCGATGCCCTCGCCTCGCAACCAGGCCTCGCGCAGCGCGCTGTCCACGACCAGAGGGCCATATTGCAGCCGTTTGCTGCTGGCGGTCGCAGCTACTTCCACGCCTTCGCGTCGGCGCAGCAATGCACGAATCCGGGCCAGCAACAGCCGCGGACGCACCGGCTTGCAGACGTAATCATCCGCACCGATCTCCAGACCGAGCACCTGATCGAGATCATCGGCACGGGCGGTGAGCATCAGGATCGGGCCGTCATAGCGATGGCGCACCCTGCGGCAAATGGACAAGCCGTCTTCGCCGGGCAGCATCAGGTCGAGTACCACCAGGTCGGGGCGTTCATCGATGATGCGTCCGGCCGCCAGGGCGCCATCCCCTTCGATGGAAACCCGCAAGCCGTTACCCTCAAGATAGTCGCGGGTCAGCTCGGCCAACCGCTGGTCATCTTCGACAATCAGGATGTTCCAAGACTCTTGATCCACCAACGCGCCCTCCCCAGACAACGGCCAGCATTGTAGCGTCAGGGCACTTGCAGATGGCAGCGGCAGACGTGCTCCGCTTGACTGCCCGATCCGCGCATAGCCACTCCCATGAAAACGCCTTCGTTTGGCCGGGCTCCGATCAGCGATGAGCGCTACACGTGTGGTAGCGGCTACTTCGCAGCGGCCTTCACATCTCTGCGCCCACGGAGCCCTAGGCAAAAGGCCAGTATTCACGCCCGCTCCGTCAAATCACCCGCCTCGCAGCCGCTAAACGCAATGAATCCGCCTTTGACAAAACACCACATATAGTGTTTTGCATTCAACAGAGCCAGGCATCTGAAAACACACTTGAGCACGCATTTCATCCGAACCTTGCGTAGCCCCGAAACGGCGCGGGCTGCGCCTCGATCGCGCACAGTTCACCCACATCTTATCCACAGGTTGTTCATTTTGGGCGCCTTGCGCTGTGCCTGAACCCCCACTATCGTGTCGCTCCAGGCGCTTTTAACCCCATATATTGGGTGTCAAAAGACAAACAGACACAAACGCCGAAAAAAGCAAGCTAAATAATTCGCTCTGTTTTGTACCCGGCTCGCGCCCGCACCTGGCGCGATAGATCGCCGCCGCAGATCGCGATGCTGCCGCGTCCAACGTTGATTTTGCTCAAGCCCAGCGGTAGCGCATGCGCCAAACGCATCACACTACATGTTGTGTTTTGAGGTTGTGAACTTCACAACGCCTGACTATGCTTCGGCACATTCGATTCGCCACCCCTGGTGCCGGATCGTTTCCAGTTTTGAGTCACCCATGGGCCGGTTCGCCGGGGCATGGTTCATGCAATACGAAACATGTAATTCGAGACACTCAGTTCGAGAAAAGGCCGCTCATAAAGCAGGCCTGACACCTAACGCGTTAGAGACAGAGAGAATCCGGAGACCCCATGCAGAACGAGTCCATTCGCGAGAACCCACACGCCGACAGCACGCTGGACCTGGCCGCCACCGCGCCGGGCCAGCTGCGCGTGATCAAGCGCAACGGTACAGTCGTCCCCTACACCGATGACAAAATCACCGTCGCCATCACCAAGGCGTTTCTCGCAGTGGAAGGCAACAATGCCTCCGCCTCGTCGCGCATCCACGACACCGTGCAGCGCCTGACCGAGCAGGTCACTGCCACCTTCAAGCGCCGCATGCCCTCCGGCGGCACCATCCATATCGAAGAAATCCAGGACCAGGTCGAGCTGGCTCTGATGCGTTCCGGCGAGCAGAAAGTCGCCCGCGACTACGTGATCTATCGCGAGTCCCGCAGCCAGGAGCGCAAGCGCGGCGCGGTCGACGCCCCGGTCGACGCCCACCCGAGCATCCGCATCAAGCGTGCCGACGGCAGCATGGCGCCGTTGGACCTGGGCCGCCTGAACACCATCATCACCGAAGCCTGCGAAGGCCTCGAAGAAGTCGATGGTGCGCTGATCCAGAAAGAAACCCTGAAGAACCTGTACGACGGCGTTGAGCAGACCGACGTCAACACCGCTCTGGTGATGACCGCCCGTACCCTGGTCGAGCGTGAGCCGAACTACTCCTACGTCACCGCCCGCCTGCTGATGGACACCCTGCGCGCCGAGGCCCTGAGCTTCCTGGAAGTCGCCGAATCCGCCACTCATCACGAGATGGCTGACCTCTACGCCAAGGCGCTTCCCGCTTATGTAGCCAAAGGTGTGGAGTTCGAGCTGCTCGACCCGCGCCTGAAGGAATACGACCTCGCCAAGCTGGGCTCCGCGATCAACCACGAGCAGGACCAGCAGTTCACCTACCTCGGCCTGCAGACCCTCTATGACCGCTACTTCATCCACAAGGATGGCGTGCGTTTCGAGCTGCCGCAGATCTTCTTCATGCGCGTCGCCATGGGTCTGGCCATCGAGGAAGAACAGCGCGAAGCCCGCGCGATCGAGTTCTACAACCTGTTGTCGTCCTTCGACTACATGGCCTCCACACCGACCCTGTTCAACGCCGGCACCCTGCGTCCGCAGCTGTCCTCCTGCTACCTGACCACCGTGCCGGACGACCTGGGCGGCATCTACGACGCCATCCGCGATAACGCCCTGCTCTCCAAGTTCGCCGGCGGCCTGGGCAACGACTGGACTCCGGTGCGCGCACTGGGCGCCTACATCAAGGGCACCAACGGCAAATCCCAGGGCGTCGTGCCCTTCCTGAAAGTGGTCAACGACACCGCCGTCGCGGTCAACCAGGGCGGCAAGCGCAAGGGCGCGGTCTGCGCGTATCTCGAAACCTGGCACCTGGACATCGAGGAATTCCTCGAGCTGCGCAAGAACACCGGTGACGACCGTCGCCGTACCCACGACATGAACACCGCCAACTGGATTCCGGACCTGTTCATGAAGCGCGTCTTCGACGACGGCAAGTGGACCCTGTTCTCGCCGAGCGAAGTACCGGACCTGCACGACCTCACCGGCAAGGCCTTCGAGGAGCGCTACGAGTACTACGAAGCCCTGATCGAATACGGCAAGATCAAGAACTACAAGACCCTGCAGGCCAAAGACCTGTGGCGCAAGATGCTCTCCATGCTGTTCGAAACCGGCCACCCATGGCTGACCTTCAAGGACCCGTGCAACCTGCGCAGCCCGCAGCAGCACGTCGGCGTGGTGCACAGCTCCAACCTCTGCACCGAGATCACGCTGAACACCAACAAGGACGAGATCGCCGTCTGCAACCTGGGCTCGATCAACCTGCCGCGCCACATTGTCGACGGCAAGCTGGACACCGCCAAGCTGGAGCGCACCGTGCGCACCGCCGTGCGGATGCTCGATAACGTCATCGACATCAACTACTACTCGGTGCCGCAGGCGCGCAATTCCAACTTCAAGCACCGCCCGGTGGGCCTGGGCATCATGGGCTTCCAGGACGCGCTGTACCTGCAGCACATCCCCTACGGTTCCGATGCCGCCATCGACTTCGCCGACAAGTCTATGGAAGCGGTCAGCTACTACGCCATCCAGGCCTCCTGTGACCTGGCCGACGAGCGTGGCGCCTACGAAACCTTCCAGGGTTCGTTGTGGAGCCAGGGCATCCTGCCGCTGGATTCGCAGCAGATCCTCATCGAAGCGCGTGGCCAGAAGTACATCGACGTCGACCTGACCGAGTCCCTGGACTGGGCCCCGGTCCGTGCCCGCGTCAAGAACGGCATCCGTAACTCCAACATCATGGCCATTGCGCCGACCGCGACCATCGCCAACATCACCGGCGTATCGCAGTCCATCGAGCCGACCTACCAGAACCTGTACGTGAAATCGAACCTCTCGGGCGAATTCACCGTGATCAACCCCTACCTGGTACGCGACCTCAAGGCGCGCGGTCTGTGGGACGGGGTCATGATCAACGACCTTAAGTACTACGACGGTTCGGTCCAGCAGATCGAGCGCATCCCGCAGGAGCTGAAAGACCTCTACGCGACCGCCTTCGAAGTGGAAACCAAGTGGATCGTCGACGCCGCCAGCCGCCGCCAGAAGTGGATCGACCAGGCCCAGTCGCTGAACCTCTACATCGCCGGCGCTAGCGGCAAGAAGCTGGACGTGACCTACCGCATGGCCTGGTACCGCGGCCTGAAAACCACCTACTACCTCCGTGCCCTGGCCGCGACCAGCACCGAGAAGTCCACCGTCAACACCGGCAAACTTAACGCCGTGTCCAGCGGTGGCAATAGCGGCAACAGCGCCGCCCCGGCGAAAGCCGCGCCAGCCCCAGAAATGTCCGCCGGCCCGGCACCGGTCCCAAAGGCGTGTGCGATCGACGAACCCGACTGCGAAGCCTGCCAATAAGGAGTTTGGCTGACGCACGAATCTGAGCGGACCGCGCGTTGTTGTCCGCCAGGCCGGCCCCCATCACGTACAGCCGTACGCTCAGGGGCTCCGACTTGGCAGACGCCTAGCGCTGCCTCGCTCAGCTTCGCGCTCACACCGAGCCGCTGCGTCCGCTTTTGATTTACCTGTAGGAGCGAGCTTGCTCGCGATCCGCCACCACTCCGATCCATCGGAAACACCGCGGCGATATGGGCCCCCACCGCCCACCAATTTCCGCTTTTGCGTGCACACACAAAAGCCCAAAACATTCCCGACCGGCCAACCCGGTCCCCAATCAGGAGAAACCGCCATGCTGAGCTGGGACGAATTCGACGAAGAAGACACCACCACCGCCGCGACAGCCGCCCCCCAAACCGCTGCCGCCACAACCGAAGCACCGGCCAAACTCGACCAGGACGCCGCCGGCTCCGTCGAAGAAGCCCGCGCCGTTGCCGCTGACGACTCCGCTGCCATCGCCCGCGCCAAAAAGGCTCTGGACGACCTCGACATCCAGGAAGGCCTGGACGACCTCGAAGGCGCCTCCGCCCGTGTTCACGTCGGCGACAAGCAGATGATCAATGCCCGCGCCGACCTCAACCAACTCGTACCCTTCAAGTACGACTGGGCCTGGCAGAAGTATCTGGATGGTTGCGCCAACCACTGGATGCCGCAGGAAGTGAACATGAACGCCGACATCGCTCTGTGGAAGAGCAAGGACGGCCTCAGCGAAGACGAACGCCGCATCGTCATGCGCAACCTCGGCTTCTTCTCCACCGCCGACAGCCTCGTCGCCAACAACCTGGTGCTGGCCGTGTACCGCCTGATCACCAACCCCGAGTGCCGCCAGTACATCCTGCGCCAGGCCTTCGAAGAGGCGATCCACACCCACGCCTACCAGTACTGCATCGAGTCGCTGGGCATGGATGAAGGCGAGATCTTCAACATGTATCACGAGATCCCGAGCGTCGCGAAGAAGGCCTCTTGGGGCCTCAAGTACACCCGCTCGATCTCCAACCCCGAGTTCAACACCGGCACCGTCGAGACCGACAAAGAGTTCCTGCGCAACCTCATCGCCTACTACTGCGTACTGGAAGGCATCTTCTTCTACTGCGGCTTCACCCAGATCCTCTCCATGGGCCGCCGCAACAAGATGACCGGCACCGCCGAGCAGTTCCAATACATCCTGCGCGACGAGTCCATGCACCTGAACTTCGGCATCGACGTGATCAACCAGATCAAGATCGAAAACCCACACCTGTGGGACGCCGCCATGAAGGACGAAGCGACCCAGATGATCCTTCAGGGTACGCAGCTGGAAATCGAATACGCCCGCGACACCATGCCCCGCGGCGTCCTCGGCATGAACGCCTCGATGATGGAGGATTACCTCAAGTTCATCGCCAACCGCCGCCTGACGCAGATTGGGTTGAAGGAAGAGTATCCGGGCACCACCAACCCGTTCCCGTGGATGAGCGAGATCATGGACTTGAAGAAGGAGAAGAACTTCTTCGAGACGCGGGTTATTGAGTATCAGACTGGTGGGGCTTTGAGCTGGGATTGATACCGAAGTTCAGGCCGTTAGGACAGATTAGATGCGCTTTCCTGACTAACGATGCTCAGGGTAGCGAAAGATTAAAAGCCCCGCCTTGCGCGGGGTTTTTTAGGAATCTTTATGGCTGACAACTGGAAAAACCACCCTGTAATTATTGCAACAATAGCATGCGCATCTACTGCTGCCTTCTTCGTCACCGTAGCTTTACCAGCAATTGAAAAAAACAACCAAAACAAAATAACTTATCTCACAGAACAAAACCTAAAATTAGAACTATCTTCCGCACAGAAAGATGAAGAACTAAAAGAAAGAGATGGCATCATAGCAGAGAAAGAAAAGCAAATTAACATCGCTAAGTCGGATGCGGAAAAATACAAAAACGAAGATAGATTCTCTTTGAACAACCCTATACCCAAGGGATTCAGAGAGTTAAAAATATTTGATCCATACAATAAAATAAAAGCCTCATATCCAAATTTTGAGTTTGACGAAAACACCCTCTACTCAAAAATCGAAATTGAAGACAGCCTATTTTCATCCGCAATTTACTACCCAGCAAAATGTAATAGCGAGAAAATAATCAAAGAAATTAGATTTAGCTACAGAACTCTATTTGATAACTATCAAGACGCCAGTAAAGAGGAAGATTTCGATTTCTTAGAAAACCCCGTCCCGTCAATCAGCGAAATTGAAGATAGCAAAAAAGTAAAAAAACAAGCCATAACAAATATTTTTCTTGAAAAGTTTGGAAATCCCCTAGAAACAGAAGATAACGATAAATTATTTTTAATAAATGAAAGCATTGCCGCCTTGATTGACGGAAACTATCTTTTCGTTTTCTCAAGGCATAGTGATGAAGAAATAAGCAAGATCTGCTCATCTGCAAGCTCATGCCCTATACCCACCACCGCAAGCGAGTAGTCTGATAGCGATCATAGGCGGAACGCGTAAAATGATCGCTGCTTCCATCGGTCCCGGCATCGCCAATGCAGCAGCATAAATCAAGACCCTGATGAGTTAGCGTAACTATCATTCAATCCAACCGGACAAGCTGCCAGTTTTGGCAAGCCTTGAAGTCTAGAATTCACTCGACAGGAATTTTATGGAGTCGAAAGAATTTTTCTCTATTGCTTCGCAGCTTATTGAGCTCTCCAAGGCTGCCGCGCCTATAATATTTCCCGCTTTACTTATAGCTGCCTACTTATGGGCATGGAAGAGAGCAGGCTCTGGCTTCTTTATACTACAGCGCCTTCTTTTCATCGTAGGAGGTAATAAAAGCGTTTCTGACAAGCGCATCGATAACGCTTGGCAAAAAGTTTATGATTTTTACAGCATACGACTCAGAACCGGGATTAAATTTTCCAGCAACTCTAACGTCGCCCAATCCATTGACTTTCTTGAAAAACACGGCATCGGATTAGAGCAAATAATTCCAATTAGGAATTATTTTAATGCTAAGACATGTGAAATTCGCGACCCAAATATAAAAGGAAAGAAAATCGAAAATTTGGTAATGGCGACTTTTCTATTATTAGTCTCTACTCCAATTGTGGTGCTAGGCATACCCAGCCAAGCCCTGCTAACAGTTAAGGAAACCAAAACAACTTTTTGGACTAATGGAAAATCTGCTTATTCATGGAATCTCTTCGAGTGGAGGCTTAATTCGGAAGCTTGTCAGAGCGAGCGAATCCTTCCATCAAAGCGTGACAAAGAGGTTATCTGCGACCTATTAACCCAACCCGAGAATGGTTATATATCGGAGACAATTTTAGAGCAGCGAATTTTTGGTCTAATTTTTTTAATCTTTACCCTAATCACACTTACAGTTATCTATGCTAGCTACTCGAAGGCCAGAATGGCTGATGAAATTAGAAAACGAACCTATATTCGAACCCCAGAACAACTAGAGCTTTTTTAGATATGCAATGTAGGCTGGCATATCACAAGCCAAGACGAGCGCTTATGCAGCCAGCCGACCGCGCGCGGAAAAGGAGAAGATTTGTTTTTCTGCGTAGAGCGGCGAAGGAATACGCCAACCGACTGCGCCACCATCAAACCGGTGTTCGAAACTCCCATAAAGCACGACTACTGGCTCACGTTTATCAACGCATCAGCCCGGCACCTCACACAACCCACCCGGCACCGCCATCACCCAATCCCTCACCGCCTGAACCGTCGGATCATCCCGACGGCTCTCCGGATACACGAGGTGAAATGGCTTCCCCTCCATCACCGGCCCAAACGGCTGAACCAGCCGCCCTTCCCTCAATTCGTCCTCGATCAACTGACGACTCATCAACGCCACGCCCTGCCCGCCAACGGCGGCTGAAATGGCATGGGTCTCGTCGGAGAAGACCAGCCCGGCGCTGACGTCCAGCCCCGGCACGTTGGCCATTTTCTGCCATGACGCCCAGTGAATCGGGGCGGATAAGGCGCGCTGGGCTTGGAAGTGGATCAACGAGTGCTTGGGCAGCTCGGCCACATCATGCAAGCCTAGCAGCGGGCTGCAGGCGGGAACGAACGTGTTATCGAACAGCTTCTCCGCCACCAGCCCAGGCCAGCGGCCGTCGCCGTAGCGGATGGCGATATCGGCAGTAACGCCATCCAGCGCCACCGGCTCGTGCGAGGTGTGGAAGCGCAGGTCGATATCGGGATGGGAATCGCGCAGCATGCAGACCCAGGGCACCAGCCAGCGCACGGCTATGGCCGGTGTGGTGCTGAGGGTGATCGCCTGCCGACAGGGCCCCGCGCTGAGGCGGTCGACGGTCGTGGCGATGGAGTCGAACGCGGTTTCCAGCACCTGGTGCAGCTCGTGCCCTTGAGCGGTGAGTTCCAGCTTGCGCGGCTTTCGCACAAACAATGCCACGCCGAGCGATTCTTCCAGCGAGCGAATCTGGTGGCTGATGGCCGTGGCGGTGACGGACAACTCTTCTGCGGCCTGCTTGGCGCTCTCATGGCGGGCGGACGCTTCGAAGGCTCGCAGGGCGGAAAGCGAAGGCAATCTTCGGTGCGCCATGGCTGAGTTTTCCTCATCTGTAGCCTAAAGAAATGGTCGTTTGTCGCCCGTAGAGCCTAGACCTAGTCTGGGTCTACCGCGAATGACAGATGAATTCAGTCACAGAGGAGACCCACCATGACGCGCCTTCTGCACCTTGATGCCAGCGCCCGCCCCGGCCTCGCCGGTAAAGACAACCACGGCTCCCACAGCCGCAACCTCACCCACCGCTTTATCAGTCAATGGCAGTCCCGCCGCGCGCAAGACAGCATCAACTATCGGGATATAGGCCAGAACCCACCCTCTTTCATCGACCATGACTGGATCGCTTCAGCCTTCACGCCAGAAGATCGTCAGGAGGCTTGGATGAAAGACGCACTGGCAGAAAGCGACCTACTGGTCGATGAGTTGGTGGCAGCCGATGTGCTGGTCATCGGGACGCCGCTTTACAACTTCGGCATGCCCGCGGCGCTCAAGGCCTGGATCGACCAAGTGGTACGCCTGGGACGGACGGTTGGGATCGACGAAACCAAACATCCCGACCCTTACGTCCCATTGCTGGGAGACCGGCCACGGCATGCGGTCATTCTCACCGCCAGGGGCGGCATAGGCTTCGGTCCCGGCGGGGAAATGGCTCACATGAATCACTTGGAGCCGAACCTGGTAACCGCGCTTAACTTCATCGGGATTACTCGCATTCATCAGATCGCGATTGAAGGTCAGGAAACGGGGGGCGATGTTCTGGCGGCCTCGGTGGCTCAGGCGCTACGTCAGGTTGATGTCTTGGTGGCTGAGCTTCAGGCAGCGCTTGATGCCAATCCCAAGCCCCTCGTCACCGAACACGTCCCTCGTGCTGCTCCGGCACAAGCTTCGTGAACAAGCGCTGATCGGCCGCCGCCATGAACAGATAGACTGCGGCCCGATTCAGCAATACAAGGAGATTTGCATGGGAACGGACACCCTTAAAGACGCGGCCTACCCGCTCGATCAGGGCTGGGACTTGGACACCGGCTGGAAGGCGGACAGCACCGGCAGCCGCGACTTCAGTTGGATGCCTGATCGTGGCTGGGGCCGTCAGGCCGAGTTGCCGAAGACCAAGCCAGTTAACGGCGGCGCCTCCTTTGCTGCCTGGGAAGAGAATGTCGAAAGCACTCCTGAGCTGTCGGATTGGCCGCCGCCCGACATGCTCAGGCTCCCCGAGCCCCAGCCGCCGGGTTTCTACATCGTGCCGCGCAGCATGTCCGGCGAGCAGGTGCTCGCCAAGTTGTTTGCCGATGCGCCCCACAATCACCTGGTCAGCCGCATCAAGGCGCTAAACCCCACCTTCGCAAAAGGCTTCAAGGCCGGCGAAATGTTCGTCTTGGGTAACCTGATCAACCCGACCGCTTGCCTGCGCGAAGAAGCCGACCTGATGGCGGCTGCCGCCAAGGTTCGTACGGCTTTAGAGCCGCTGAGCGAGAGCGAGGCGGATTTCATGGCGAAGCATCAGGCCGAAATCGCCTTGATGGTCGGTGGCGCCAGCCAGTCGCTAGGGCTTGGCACCGACATGCTAAGCAAGGGTTTGAAGCAGATCGACGGCACGCTGCGCGATATCGAATTCCTGCACCAGCGCGAGTTCGCCACGCATGGCCACCTGCAAAGTCCGCAGTTCTTCGCTTCGCGCCAACAGCTGTACCGCCAACTCGACAACCAGTTGAAAGCAACCTTCCTCGGCAAGCAGTTGGGCCTGGGCAGCTATCCTACGCTGCGCCAAGACCTCGGCATTTCCACCCGCAGTCTGGTGCACCACTGGAGCAAAGGCGGCGCACCGGGCCAGATTCCCGGCTACGCGACGCATATGGATAAAATCGCGAAGGCGGCGAAGTACCTTACGAACGGCACCTATGTTGGTATTGCCTTGGGCGGTACGGCCTCCGCTTTGAAAGTCCAAGAGGTGTGCCAAGCAGGCGAAACCCAGGCGTGTCAGAAGGTTCGTTTTACCGAGACGGGAGGGTTTGCTGGAGCGCTGGGTGGTGGGGCGCTCGCCATGGCTCTAACTAGTCCCGTAGCGGGATCTATTTGCGTTGCACTCGGAGTAGCCTCAGGCGGCCTCGGCGGCGTTGTTTGCGGGCTGGTAGTGGTTGGAGGAGCTTCGGTGGCGGGTGGGGCTGGGGGCGCCGCAGGTGGCGAGTGGATGGGGGAATTCATGTACGAGCAGACCAAGCCATGACTGAGTTCTGGAACTCTTGGTGGGCATTCTTTTTTATGCTGGCCCCCTTCGTAATCGGCTCTTTGGGCATGGCCATGATTCTTGTCATGGCATACCGAAATCTGGACATGATCCTCGACACGTTTCCGAACAGTGAATACGTTCAAAGACAGAAAATGCTATGGGGCAATAGCGGGCTTTACTCGCGATTTATTCTGACCAGCAGTTTGGCAGCGGTGGCCCTGTTGCCGAAAGGCCACATTAAACGCGGAGAGCTTGATGAGAATGAAGTACGAAACCTGCCTCACTTCATCAAGCGCCGAATGCTTATCGCCTGGTGGCTTTGCTTTGTCGGCATGGCGTGGCTGTGCCTGGCGGTTGGCCTGCTAAAACTCACGGGAAACTGAACGCATCAGTCCGGCGGCTTGTTACACATGCTTCTTTCAAGTACGCGAGATAACTCTAGAAATGACGCGTGGAAAGAGCACGGAATGACTGCATGGACAGCGCTTCGCTAATTACTCGAATATGCGAGGATCGACCTCCACGCCACTGGCCGATCAACGCAGCCCCTGAGCGACTTCGCCACGCTCAATTTTAGGAGTTCAGAATGAAAGCCCTTCCAACTTTGGCCCTCGCCCTGCTAGCGCCCTTAGCGCACGCCCAAGAGCTAAGCGTCATACTTAATGGGCTTGAGCACGACAAGGGTCAGGTGGCCGTGGCGGTATACGCCGACCCGAAAAACTTCCTGAAGGAAAACCACGCCTTCGCCGCGCGAAAGGTCAAGGCTGAGGTGGGAGTCGTGACGCTGGTATTCAACGATGTGCCACCCGGGCGCTACGCAGTGCTGGCCTACCATGACGAGAACGACAACGGTGAGCTGGATCGACGCTTCGGCATGTTCCCCAGCGAGGGCTACGGGCTGTCCAACAATCCCAAGGTGATGGGCCCGCCGTCTTTCGAAGACAGCGTGTTCGAAGTGACCGTTGACGAGCCCGCCAAGGTCACCCTGGAGATGCGTTACTAGCGGTTAGGCTGTCTCCACTTAGCAGACAGCGGGCTTATCCTCATGCAGCCACCGATGACCGATGCCAGTCTGGTCGGCCTCACCTCGCTCGTAGTACGTCGCCCGTTACAATGCGCGCCTTCATTAGCCGTTCCGGAGCTTCCCCCCATGTTCACCCTCACTCACCTGAACACCCCGCCGCCGGAATCGATGAAAAGCCAGGTGCTGCAAATGGTGGTGGACTACCTCGCCGACATCAGTCCGGTATCGCTTACACCCAGCAACCCGCTGTATCAGCTGTATCAATATGTGGTGGGTTTCGAGGTGCATCGCTATGTAGACAGTATGGACGGTGCGCAGCCGGGCAAGCCCGAACTGATCTTGGCGCTGGATGCCGATGACCCGGTAAGCCTGCTCGGCTTCGCGTTGTACCTACCGTATGTGGATGACTCCGTAGCGTGCTCGCTGCTGTATCTGGCGGTGCAGGCCAGCCATCGTCGACAAGGCATTGGCCGCGCCATGATCGACGCGATGGAGGCGCGTTATCCGCATGCGGAGGTGGCATGCGTTGCTGGCAAGGTGCCGTACTTTGAAGCGCTGGGCTTTATGCCGTTGGTGGCTCGCGGCCCGCAAGTAGTGATGAACACTCGGAGCCAGCCGTCAAACGGCATGTTGGCGGTGCAGGATCTGGAGCCGATCTTCCAGTCAAAAGAAGTGCGGCAAATTCACAGCTATCTCGTGAAACAACACGGTGAAAAAGCCATGAGCGACGCGGAGAGCGAGCGCGACCGCCTGCTTGATCAGATGGCCGAACAGGCACAGCATTTAGTCCAGACATACTCTCCAGCTAAGCGCTTGCATTGATCATCTGAGGCGCGGCGTCACCGTTTCTCCCTGCATCAGTGCCGCGGCGTCGACTGAGCTTTGCGCCGCTGACTTAGCGCCTGCAGGTTGAATCTTCACACAAGCAAAAATCGCGTTCCCTGAAGTCCCGTTCCAAGGAACGATCTTTTCGTAATCGTGCTCTAGCACATGAACATCGAAGTACGGCTTTAACAGCTCGATCAATTCCCCAAAACTCACGGCCACCATGCGGTGTTCGTCGAACCATACCTGGCTTTCATCGGCGATCATTTTTTCAATGTGTAGCTTTAGCGACTGCTGCTCGCCAGCGCCGGAGTAGTACCAACCGGAACTGAAGTTGAACACGCCGTCTGGGTGACTAGCGGTGTGCGATACGAATGAATCATTGTCGATGGTGTGCTTGTCGACGGCGTTGAAGCAGAAGAGCCCATCGTCGGCCAGTGCGGCATGCACGCTGGCTATACAGGCTTTCAACCGCTCGATTCCTGCGCTGTAGTGGATGGAATACAGAAAACAGGTAATCAGGTCGACCGGCCTTGCCACCGTGAAGCCACACATGTCCTGTAAGGAGAACTGTGCTTCCGGGCAGCGAATAGACGCTCTGTCCAACATGGGCTGGTTGATATCTAGCCCGCTGCTTTCATAGCCCGCATCGATGAAATGGCGCACATGCGGCCCGGTTCCGCAGGCCAAGTCCAGATGCCTCTTTCTCGCATTACCGAACAACTGCTGGAGCCGTTGGATACAGTGGCTTTGCGCCCGATAGTCGATATCGGCACACATCAGATCGTAGTAACCCGACAGGTCGGTATAAATGGCGAGCATGGTGGCCCTGAGTTTGAGCTGGAACGTTGAGGGGCGCGCATCATATCCGGGCTGTATGGAAATCGCCCTTCATCGCGGGCGGAAAAACAGCCCGAATTCCGACAATCGGTTAATACGCCCTTAAATAACCAGCCGTTCAGCCTATTTCCTTCTCTGGTCAATCCTCAAGAATCCGACTTCCCACGACTCAAAGGATTCTGAAAATGTTCATGCGCTCCCTTCTCGCTGCTGCCGTGTCCCTTGTCTTAGCTGGGCAGGCTCAGGCTGTTGATCAAACGGCTTCCATTGAGCAAAACGGAAACAACAACACCGCAGAGGTCACTCAATTAGGCGGCACCTATCTCTGGACGGAACTGACTCAGAACGGCGATTCAAACGAAGCAACCGTCTCTCAAGCCGGCACCAACGTGTCGGTCGAAGCGACACAGCAAGGCGTTGCGAACCAGTTGACGGCCACCCAGGAAGGATTTGGGACATGGGTTCGGTCTCACCAGGAGGGCGAAGGCAACCTGCAAAGCATCGCTCAGCGGTCTGAAGGTGGGGTAACGGCGTACGTCTACCAATACGGGGCCGATAACGAGGCATATGTTGTACAGAACGACGGCGATTACAACGATGGCAGGATCAACCAGCATGGCCAGCAAAACGTGCTCCGGCTGGAGCAGACCTACATTCTGAACAGTCTCGACGCCACACAGGAAGGGACTCGCAACCTGGCTAATGTTCGCCAGTCCGGCCATGTAACAGCCCAGATCAATCAAACCGGCCTGGCAAACGAAGTAGATCTTCAACAAGGCGCGTATTCGCGGGCGAATGCCGTCATCAGTCAGACAGGGGAGTACAACGAGGCGAGCGTTAGCCAATCGGAGGGAAGTTATGACTCAAGTAGCGATCTGTATCTGACTCAGACTGGAGCAAGTAACAAGGCTGACGTCTATACAGGCACGGCTGAGGGTCTATTGGATTTCACCCAAATTGGTACGGGTAACGAGCTGATCGCGCGTCAAGGCGTCCGCAACGGCAGCGTTACCGGTATTTCCAAGGGAGACTACAACGAAGTCTTCTTCGTCCAGACGGGTGACGGCAACTCACTTGACCTGGCTCAAAGTGGCTCGGATAACGTGATTGAAGCGTTTCAGATGAAAGATGGGGCTTCAGGAGACGTAGGCATCATCGATCAGACCGGCACCGGCAATTACGCGCGCTTGACCCAAGGAATAGACAGCCTTGGCAGCGGTATGGACACTGCGGCAATCATGCAGAACGGGATGAACAACAGCGCGACTGTCACCCAGCGTTAGTAGGCCTTTGTAGCCCGAACGGCCTTATTCTGCCGGAACGTAAAGCGCCCGATGCACCGCATCGGGCGCTTTCGTTACGAAGCGCCTGTGACGCGCATGCAAAGGCAGCTGCGTCCTCCACGGCTGCGTGAGCCTCCCTGCCCATGCAGCGTTGACCGCAACGGCTCCTGTTCGCGTCTGCAAGGAGCGACATCGCTACATCAATTCGTGCCTGGCCCGAGCCGCGAACGAGACATGTCCGTATACTCGCCGCTTCCCGCGAGTCTTCCGTGAGCAGCACACTGTGAGCAACAAACGATATGCCTGCATCGGCCTGAGCAACCCGAAATCGCCGTCGAATGTGGGAGCGATCATGCGCGCGGCGGGCTGCTATGGCGCCGCCTCGGTGTTCTACACCGGCACCCGCTATGACCGCGCCAAGGATTTCATTACCGACACCAAGAAGGTTCACCAGGACATTCCGCTGATAAACATCGACGACCTGCGCAAGATTCTGCCGCTCGGTTGCGTGCCGGTGGCGGTGGAGCTGGTCGAGGGCGCGCGTTCCCTGCCTGAGTACACTCACCCTGATCGCGCCCTGTACATCTTCGGCGCCGAGGACGGCTCGCTCAGCAAGGAGATCCGCGACTGGTGCGAGGACGTCGTCTACATCCCCACCAATGGCTGCATGAACCTCGCAGCGACCGTTAACGTGGTGCTTTACGACCGGCTGGCGAAAGGCAACAACACCCGCTCCGGCCCCGAGTTCGGACGCCAACCCCAACAAACCACTTAGCTCGCCGAACATTCCGGCGATAGCCGGCTGCGTTCAGGCCTGCCCGTTCGGTCCCGCAAGCGTGCGCAGGCACAGCTGCTCCATGCAGCCGGCCCATTCGTCGATACGCTCCGGCTCGAGCTGCACCAGCATGGCGTAGCGGCGCCCACCCCAGACCGACAGATGAAGCGCCTCCAGGGTCGCGGCATCCGGGCGTACAGGCAGATCGGTCGCCGCGTCGATGACGCGATGCCAGGCGCTCAGTAAGTCTTCATAAACCCGACGCTGGTGTTTGGGCTCTGCAACCAGCGCTTCAAGTTCTAGCATGTCCGGATGAAACCAGGGCAGATGCGGTTCGACGCCGACGAGCAATCGCACCAACCGCTGAATTCGCACCGGCCAGCCGATCGCAGTGGGCTTCACTGCATGCTCGTCGATCGCCCCGAGCAACTGCTCAATGCAATACCGCACGTAGCCCGAGTGCAGCGCCTGCTTGCTGGGGAAGTAGTCGTACAGGGTGCCGATCGCAACGCCGGCTTCAAGCGCAACGGCACGGGTCGTCAGTCGAGACCAGCCATCGCGCTGCCAGATCCGAACATAGCTGTCATAAATCGCCTGAACCGTGAACTTGGCGCGCGCCTGGATAGGCCGTTTGAGCGGCTTGGCGCTCGGCAATCGTGTGCTCATGAAATCCGAACCCGGCGGTAAAACGAAAGGGCTACAGTCGATGCCATCTCAATATGTCCCCAAGGTGCCATCGATGAGCGTCATCCACCAGCTGCAAAACAACAAGCGAAGCATGGAGCAAACCCGCATTCAGACCCAGCCGATGCCGGAACTGAAGGCCGGCGAGGCCTTAATGCGAATTAGCCGACTGGCGCTGACCACGAACAATGTCACCTACGCGGCCTTCGGCGAAACCCCGCACCTGCGCTACTGGGACTTTTTCCCGACCAGCGATGCCGAGTGGTTCCACATGCCCGCGTGGGGGTTTGCCGAGGTCGTCGAAAGTACGGTCGAGGGGCTGGCCAAGGGCGAACGCTTCTATGGCTTCTGGCCGATCGCCAGCCACCTCGTCATGCAGCCGGTGCGGGTCTCGGAACGCGGCTTCTACGACGGCGCCGAACATCGCCTTGCGCTGACCTCGGCCTATAACCAGTACCAGCGCATCAGCACCGATGCCGCCTACCGTGCCGAGAGCGAGAATTACCAGATGCTGTTGCGGCCGCTGTTCATCACCTCGTTCATGCTGGCCGATTTCTTGGAGGACAACGGCTTCTTCGGCGCGCGGCAGATCGTGATATCCAGCGCATCGAGCAAGACGGCGTACGGCACGGCGTTCTGCCTGCAGGACAACCCAACGGTGAGGCTGGTTGGACTGACCTCCCCCACCAATTCCGACTTCGTGCAAGGACTGGGCTGCTATCGCCAGACGCTGGGCTACGACCAGCTCGGCTCGCTGGACCCAAGCGTGCCAACGCTCTACGTGGACTTCTCCGGCAGCACCGGGCTTCGCCATCAGATCCATGCACATTTCAAAGGCACCTTGGTGCATGACTGCTATGCCGGATCGGCGCAGAACCAGGACTATGCCGAGCTTGACCAGACGCTGGCCGGCCCGCAGCCACAGCCTTATTTCGCGCCCTACCAGATCAAGAAACGCAACGCTGATTGGGGCGCTGCTGAGGTCACCCGCCGTTTCAACGAGGCGCAGCTGGCCTTTATCGCTCGGGTGAGTGATGCGCAGCAGCCATGGATGCAGGTGAACGAGCATGCCGGCCTGGAAGCCGCTCAAGCGCTGGCCGAGTCGCTGATCAAAGGCCACATCAACCCGCTCGCGGGGCACGCGGTGGCACTCGACTGAGCCCGTCTTCGGGTTTCACATGCAGCGAAGAATGAATGCTTACAGCCGTGGCGGTGTCAGCTCGCCGCTCACGGCTTGCTCGCTCCCACGCCTGCGCGAGGTTCGCCGCGGCTGCAGCTGATCCAGCGCCGCGGAGTTTTGCCTGGCCCACTCGTAGATCAACTCGATTGGCTGAACCATGAGTTTGCCCAGCGGCGACAGCGCATAACTCACCGCGGGAGGCACCGAATCGAGGGTGTGCCGCTTGATCAACCCGCTTTCCTCCAGCTCCCGCAGCGTCTGAATCAGCATCTTTTTCGAAACACCCGGCAGGCTCCGATGCAGCGCCCCGCTGCGGGCAATGCCGTCATGCCGCGCATGAAGGGTATGCAGAATCATGCTGGTCCATTTGGTCGAGAAGATTTCCAGCACGCGCCGCGGGGCGCAGTCTTCACGCCATTGTTCTTCGTCAGAGCCCGTGTTCATGGGGATGGTTACCATTTGGTGCCGACTTGGATCGGCATTTTCGAGTGGTTAAGGTGCAGGCCTGTTTCATTGTGTGAGGGTCTGAACATGACAAATCAAGCGCTGGTGGTCGGAGCGAGTGGAATCGTTGGCTCGGCGGTTTCGCGCCTACTGGCCAAAGAAGGCTGGGCGGTCGCCGGGCTGGCGCGCCGCCCCAACGCCGAGGTGGGTATCACGCCGATAAGCGCGGACCTGCTGGATACATCGTCGCTAGGCTCGGCGCTGAGCGGTCTTGCACCCACGCACGTGTTCCTGACGACCTGGGCGCGCCAGGTCAGCGAAGCGGAGAATATCCGCGTCAACGCGCAGATGGTGCGTAATCTACTCGAAGCCTTGCGTCCGGCTGGCTCGGTTCGCCATGTCGCACTGGTGACGGGCCTCAAGCATTACCTGGGTCCGTTCGAAGCCTACGGCAAGGGCTCGCTGCCACAAACACCCTTCCGTGAAGAACAGGGACGGCTGGACGTAGAGAACTTCTACTACGCACAGGAAGACGAGGTGTTCGCCGCGGTAGCCCGCGACGGTTTCAACTGGAGCGTTCACCGGCCCCACACCGTGACCGGTATTGCCGTCGGCAACGCGATGAACATGGCGACCACGCTGGCTGTCCATGCTTCCATCTGCCGTTTTACCGGCCGACCTTTCCGCTTTCCGGGCTCGGAAGTGCAGTGGAACAGCCTGACCGACATGACCGACGCGGGTCAGCTTGCCAGGCATCTGCGCTGGGCCTCGACAACGCCTGCGGCGGCCAACCAAGCCCTCAACATCGTCAACGGCGATGTGTTCCGCTGGAAGTGGATGTGGTCGCGCATCGCCGAGTGGTTCAACATCGAAGCGGCGCCCTTCGACGGCCAACCCGCACCGCTGGAACAGCAGATGGCGAACGACGCCGAGACCTGGGCAGACATGGCGAAACAGTTCAACCTCGCCGAGCCGGTTATCGGCAAGCTCATTTCGCCGTGGCACACCGATGCGGACCTCGGTCGTCCGATCGAGGTCGTAACCGACATGTCGAAAAGCCGCAAACTCGGGTTCCTCGATTACCAGGCGAGTGACGAGGCCTTCTTCAAGGTCTTCGCCGACCTGCGTGCGAGCAGACTCATCCCCTGAGTGAAGGCGTCAAAGGAAGCCTTCCCAGGCGAGCCGGATCACGGAGGCGAGCCCTTGTGGCTTTCCTCAGTAGGCCGGCCTTCCTTAATTCAAAGGAACCGGCCAGCCGGAATAGACGCATCGGGCAGTACGGCGATGCTCGCGGTACGGAAACTGGAATTCACTTTGTCGCGTTTAAGTGATATCACACAGCCATCACAAAAAGGATGGCGAGATGAAACCAAGGATCCGCGCGATACCCTTCATAACCGGCGCAGCTCTTGCGCTGGCTCTTTTTGCTCTTGCGCCTTCCGGCACCAGCCAAGTCGCCGAAGCCGCCTCGTGCGGCCCAAGCGGAGCGAACTTGCAGCAGGGACCACGGGGTGGCTGCTTCTACATAAACCGAAACGGTAATAAAACTTACGTGGATCGCACTTGCTGCTAAAGGAATCCACACCTGACAACGCCTGAGCTAGCCTGAATCGACGTGCTCCCTAGGCGGCCGAACGGCCCTAGCCACACTCTTCCCCCTATTCAGGTGTAACTACATGACCATTGCAGAAGCCTGCGTCCTTGTTGCTTGCCTTCTTCCCCTTGCCTGCGCATGGATCGCCAAGTCGAAAGGCCTCGGTAAACCGCGCCGCGACGGTGGCTTCGACAATCACAGTCCACGTCAATGGTTGGCCAGTCTGGAGGGATGGCAGGCTCGAGCAAACGCCGCGCAGTTGAACAGCCTCGAAGCGCTGCCGATCTTCATCGCCGGCGTTCTGGTGGCCGAGCACCAGCAAGCCTCACAGCCGCTGATTGATGGCCTTGCCGTTGCCTTCGTCGCGGCCAGAGTCGGCTATATCGGCGCTTATCTTGCCGATTGGGCTAACGTGAGGTCGGTGCTCTGGGCGCTGGGACTCGCCTGCTGCATCGCCCTGTTCTTCATCGGGTAAGCGGTAAGCCCTCTGTCTGGCCGCGGTGGCGCATTGGTCGCGCTACCGAGCCCCAGCAGCAAGCACGACGCTACGGAATAATCCCTCAAAACAGCTGGCCAATTCGTTGCGCACGAACAAGCCCTTGGCGCCCGCAAGCGCCTGACGCTCTCGCATATTTGATGAACAACAGCGCCAGGCAGTGGCCAGGCACGCTACCGGAACAGTACGCTTCAACCCCCTCTCGGTGATCGCCCCCGATGAACGCCCAACAATCGTTTCTGCTTCGTTACCCATCTGCCAGCCTGCTGCTTATCCAGTTGCTGGGCATCGTGCTGTATCCCTTCCTCGACGAGTTGCCGCGCGGTCGGGCGATTATGGGGACGTTCGGTATCGTAGTGCTGGTGGCGGCGTTGCGCATGGTGCGGCGCAGTCCGCTGATCCAGTGGGTGGCCTTCACGCTGGCGGCGTGCATTCTGGTATTGACCATCATTGGGGAAGTGCGCGGCGGGCCGGAGTTGAGTCTGACGCTGGCCGCGCTGGAGGCGGCTTTCTATTTCTATGCAGCGGCCAGTCTGATCGCCTACATGATGGAAGATCAGCGCGCCACTACCGATGAGCTGTTCGCGGTTGGAGCCACCTTTACGCTGCTGGCCTGGGCCTTCGCCTACAGTTTCATGGTCTGCCAATTGTTGCTGCCGGGCAGCTTTACCGCGTTGCTTGATCCCGAAGCACCGCGCACCTGGCTGGAGTTGCTGTTTCTAAGCTTTTCCATCCTATCGGGTGTCGGCATTGGTGACATTCTGCCGATCACGCCGATGGCGCGCGCGCTGGTGATGCTCGAGCAATTCGCAGGAGTGATGTACATCGCGCTGGTAGTCTCGCGCCTGATCGGGCTGACGATCCGGCGCTAGTGCCTCTGAAAACCGAAGAGCGGACATGGCGTCTGGCACACCGGTATTCAATTGATACCCCTTTGTTTTAGCCGGGCCGTTTGGCACCCAAGAGTATTGCCATTATCACCATACCCATCCCCACGAGATGTCCGAACGACAATAATTCTCCCAGAACAAGAAAACCAACCAGCGCCGCGCTGAGTGGCATCAAACCCGTGAACAGGCCTGCAATATTAGCGGGCACCTGTGAAACGCCTCTATACCAGAGCAGAAAGGACAATACGCTTGCGGTAAGTGAATAAAAGACAACCCAGCCCCAAAGTTCCCATCCAGGCGCAGCCCAAGCAAAGTTCATAGCTTGCACAACAGCCAAAGGAGCGAACAGGAAGAAGCCTACGATATTTACGCCAAAGGCCATGCTCCAGGGATGCACCGTAAGAGATAAGCGCCGCGAGAAGACTGCAAATAACGCCTCGGCTAAAACGGCTCCCAGGACCAATAAATTGCCCAGCACATTGCTCTTTCCAGAAAGACCCGCATCCTGCAGGTTCAGCACGGCTATTCCTACCGCGGCAAAAACAACAGCCACTATTGCATGACGGCTGAGGCGCTCGCGAAGCCATAGCCATGCCAATAACGCAATGAGCGACGGAAGAGCGCTGGTAATGATTCCAGCACTCGTGGCAGTGGTGTAAATGACGCCATAAAGCATCAACAAGCTAAACAGGAAACACCCAAAAAAGGACTGAAGGAATAAACCCCGCCACGCAGGCCTGTCCAGGCCTTGACGAAATGATGGGCGGAACATCCCCGGAAGCAGAACGATACTTGCAATCAAGAAGCGCATCGCCGCAAACAGAAACACCGGCAGTTCAGTGACGATCAGTTTTCCTATGCCGATATTGCTGCCCACCATGCACATAGACAAACCGAGACATAAGTACGCGAACAAAGGCACCCTGGATGAATCGTTGTGCATTTCTTGCTTTCTGTCCTATGACCTTCTGCGCATCACGAGGAATGAAGACATCGACGGTGCAGAAGGACGCTTCCTTCCCATCACATCAAAGCGTCCTGAACAGGGCCGTCCAGTAGATGCCGCCATCGCGCTGCGGATCGACCGCAAAGGCTGCCCCCAGCTCGCTGAATCGCGTAGTCATTAGGCGCACTTCGGCGCGATAGAGGTTGATCGACTCGACGAGCCGGGCCTCCTCGGCAGCACTGGCAGCACCAGCGCATACCAGCCCCAGCACCGACAAGGCGAGACGTACAAGCGATGACTCGATGCGCATGGATAAGCTCCTAGACCTGACCGCCCAATGACGCCTGTACTGTGCACCTGAACCAGGCTGAGTTTGCAATGGTTCGCGCATTCTGGAACGGGTAGCGTCCAGGCGAACCCTTGCGTATCAAACCACTATCAGCTGCCCAACCTGGCACGCGTCTTGAGCAGCGACAGCAGTACACCGCCGGCCAGCACCGGAGCGTCACGCTGAGCGACAACAACGTCGGCACCTTGAAAAAGCCAGGCAGGAAGATCTTGCCGCCGATGAAGATCAGCACGATTGCGAGTGCGTACTTCAGATACACGAAACGGTGTATCAGGGCCGCGAGCGCGAAGTAGAGCGCGCGCAACCCGAGAATGGCGAAGATGTTCGAGGTATAGACGATAAACGGACCCTGGGCAATGGCGAACACGGGCCGGCACGCTGTCCACGGCGAATACCAAATCCGCCGTGCAGGCGCACCAGAAAACGCCTCTCGTAAAGATCGTCGGTCACGCGGATGTGCCGGCGCAGGAATACCAGCAGTCGATTCTGCGTTAGCAACGAATCAATGGCGTGGGCAGCGGGTCGATGCCATGAGAACGTGCATCCCGATTTTCCGCATCCAGCGCACTGACGAAGGCAGCCCTCTCCTGCAATCGCTGCCAAAACGCCTCGGTGAGCGGTTGAAACTGCGGCCTTAGTCCGAGGAAGTCAGCCAACATCAGCGCGTAGCCGATAGCGATGTCGGCGTTACTGAATCTGTTCTGACAGAGGTATTGATTACCTGCTTGCAGGGCGTTTTCAACTCCACGCAAGCGGCCCAGGAACCAACGCGTGTAGTCCTCGACAACCTGGGGTTGCCGTCGCTCGGAGGGTTCGAAGTAGGCGTAACGGAGGATCAGTGTTTGAGGAAAAGTCAGCGTCGCATCGGCCGCGCTTAGCCAGTTCAGGTACTGACCATAATCGGCCTCGCCTTTATTTACCGACAACGCACCACCGCCATACACCTGACTAAGGTACTCGCAGATAGCCGCCGACTCGGTTAACACGCCATTGCCATCAACAAGCGCAGGGACCGTGCCCAGCGGGTTGATATCAAAGAACGCTTTGTCATGCAGACGAGGCGGAAACGCCATCGTTACTAGCCGGTAATCCAGCCCGAGTTCTTCCAGCGCCCACAACACACGAAAAGAGCGGGCGCTAACGCAGTGGTACAGGGTGAGTTCAGTCATCGTCGCCTCGGCTCGTCGTTCGAGTGCATGGCCGAAACAGCCAGAAGGGACCAGTGTGCCGTTTGACAGTCGTCGTCTCGCTGTTCAGCACCACTCAGGGGACTTCTAGTGGGATTATTGGCGACCGACGAGCGCCGGCCAATGTCGAAAGGCTCCAACCGTTGCGAGCGCTTAGGACAACGATCGATGCCGATTCGAACACATGCGGTTGCCCTGGCATCAAACGCCCGGCGCAACCACCGCATCAACCGTTGAATTGATTGATGGCAATGTGGCACTCCGCTACAGTCGCCAGCACACCTGCAGGGACGGACCGATGCTTAGGGTCTGTTCCCGTTTCGTACGCGGCCGCGCCGGAGCCTGCGTCCCGCGCCTTGCCTGGCAAGATTTGGCGCAGCAACGCGGCTAGCGACGAAACAGGAACAGACCCTAATGGAAGCCTCGCCGGACAGGGTTTCGGAGGAATCACCATGGCTATCGGACAGCGCGTGTCGAACGATGAAGTTGTTACCCAAGCGAGCGAAACCATCAGGCGAGCGGACCCGGCATTTGACCATGGATGGAGTACCGCTCGGATGCGCGCGCAACTGGTGCCGCCGCGAATATGGGTGCTGTTGCTATTGGCTACCGTCATCGCCATTGCTGGCAATGCGTTAACGATCGAAGGGTCAGCAGAGCATTCGGCGTCCGCCAAACCCTTGCCTGTGCTATTGATGATGACCGAGAAGCCGGTACGCCATACCAGCCCATGACGCTGGCGCCTCGCTGACCATCAGCTGACGTCTATGCGTAGTGGTTATGGCCAACAGCGTGAAACCACGCAAGCTGTCACGCTTGCTTCATCATTACCAGCACGAAGCCCACCACGATTCCCGCCAGCGCGATCGCCCAGCCAATCCGGTGCGCATGGTTCTTTTCTGCCTGCCGGACGGGGTCCACGGGCTTTTTCTTTTTCACGATCCACCTGCCTTTCGATCAATCACATGCATGCCTGAAGCGCACGCCTCGCTGCGCGCGCCTTTTTAGGCCGTGGGTATCGAATTGTCCAGCAGCTCGCCTAGACAGACCGTCGGTTTCCGTTGCGGACGTTCAGCCGAGCGGGCTTTCGCCGGGATTCGGCTCGTCCTTCGGATCAGTGCCCGCTTCCGGCTCGGTGTTTTCTCCCGACTCGGGCACGTCGCCATATTCATCAAAATCCGGCGGAGTCAGGCCATCCTTGAGCGGGTCGTTTGGATCGATCATTTCAGCGGTCCTCATCACGATAAAAAGACCAGAGTGGTCATCCATTGGAGTACGCGAGCTGCGCCAATGTTCGCGGCGAGCGCCAACAGAGCTGATAGATGTGCGAGTCCTCTCCATGTACTCGGAACCACGTATCCCCTCCAGCCGCACTAAACCGTATGTCGGCGATGATCCCAACAATGAGAACCAGTACCGCAGACGGAGAACTAGCCAGCACGGGTGATGGCAATATGACGCTAAACTCCGCCGCGCCCAAGGATGGCTAAAGGATCACTCCACAGAGAGCGCCGACGATCATCCACGGCAAGCCAACACTTTCTGCAAATCTCAAGGATGCTTCATGATCAAGTTGAAATACCTGGCCGCTGCGCTGATGGGGCTGGCGCTGACCGGCTGCGTCTCCTTTACCCCATCCGGACCTATCGGGCTGCCTGCGCAAGTCCTTGAACACTCGGTGCCTGCCGGCGCGATGCTCAAGGACGTGGAGGTTTCCGACACAAGGCTGAACGAAACCCAGCGCCGAAACATCAGCAATACGCTGACCGCGCAGATTGCCCAGCACATCGAGCGCGGCGAATACTTCGAACGCATGATCAGCTTCCCCGCTACGCTGGACGAGCAAGACGTCCAGCTGCAATTCAATTTCACCTCGCTCAAGGGCAAGCGCACGCCGCATCCCGGCTACTTTCCGGGAGCGCTGCTGACGCTGACCGTATGGATCTGGGTCAACGGCCCCATCTACGTGGACAAATATGACCTCGCAGCCGAGCTGAAGGTCGTCGACGCCGCCGGTCAGCAGGTGGCGCTTTCTCAGAAGACGCTGGCGCGCAATCAGAACACCGGTCTTTGGGATTACGACTACTTCAATACATCGCTGGGCTCGCGGCAGCTGACCGAGTTGGTCGAACAGCTGCTGCATGACGCCACTCAGCAACTTGCACACTGACAAGGACGCCCACATGAAAGCATTGATAGCCCTTCTCTCCATTACCGCATCCCTGACCTTGCAGGGTTGCATGACGTACTCCCACAACACCTTGCCTGACGTTGAACCATGGCCACTCGCCGAATCGGCTCAGACAAAACCGACCGCATATATCAAGGTTCAGACCGAGTACTCGGTGAACGGCACGCCCACGGCGAGCAATCCCGACATTGCCAAGCTGGAAAACCTCGTCAAACAGTCGTTTACCGACAGCGGGCGCTTCTCCCGAATCAGCACCGAACAGGAGGCCTCGGATCTCTATGTCACGGTGACGCTGCGCAATCAGGAAACCGCCAATCTCGGACTAGCGGTGTTAACCGGCGCCACCTTATTCCTGGTTCCAGGCACCTTCGACAACACCCTGATCATGGACATGATGTTCCGCGATGGCGGCGGCAAGAAGCTTGGCCGGGTACAGAAGCAGGAAACGCTGACGACCTGGATGCATTTATTTCTGATCTTCGCTTTGCCATTCAACGAGTCGGCCGATGCGCTATTGACCGAACTCACGAAGAGCAATCTGGAAGAGGCGGCAAGCAAGGATCTGATCTGATCAGGCAACGCCGCTAATGGACGCTGCCGGGCCAAGGATGGCCCCACAAGTGGTTCTGAGTTCGACTCAGCGCGACAGGTAGCGCAGGTCGGCTCAGCCCCCGAGTCGCTTTGCACATCACTGCCTGCCAAACACTCCCAATAATCCCGCATCGCTTTGCGGATCGACCGCATAGGCAGCGCCTGGCTCGCTGAGTCGCGAGTTCATCACATCGGCGTAATGCTCTGAGCTGGCTAGCCAGCCTTCGACCACCTTGCTCTTCGGTCCATCGCTGCAGCGATGTTTTGCCCTATCTGGGTGCCGCTGTGACCCGCCAGCTCCACCCGATCGCCAGGTGTACGGCCATCGTTGTCGAGCAGGTTGAAGAAGTTGCGAAAGTGCGTCTCAAGTCGAGCCGCCAGCGACCGCATACCGGCGCAACCTGTCCTCAGCTGTAGCTGAGCCTATTGCCTCGTCGGCATGCCACCAATCTATAATCATTCTTATTGGCACCGGATTTCTTCGTAATGCTCTCTTCCGCAGCCCGACAGATTCTTGCAATCGAAGACGACCCGGTTCTCGGCACCCACCTGAAAACATCCCTGGAAAGCCGTGGCTTTCAGGTCACGCTCGCCGATGACGGGTTGACCGGCCTGACCTTGGCCAGCGAGTCGGCTTACGACTTGATCCTGCTCGACGTGATGCTGCCGGAACTCAGTGGCATGGAATTACTGACCCGGTTGCGGGCGCAGCGCCGTACACCCGTGCTGATGATGTCCGCGCTGGGCAATGAAGAGCATCGCATCCAGGGCTTCGATAGCGGTGCCGACGACTACCTGCCCAAGCCGTTCAGCATCGAGGAGTTGCAGGTGCGCATCGCCGCGATCCTGCGCCGTGTGGCGTACGAGCGCAGCGTGCAGCCGGCGGCGAACGATGAGTCGATGCGCTTCGACGACCAGCGCTGCGACCTGCGTTACGAGGGACGCTGGGTCGGCTTGACCGGCACCGAGTACCGGTTGTTGAAGGTACTTCACGACGCGGCTGGCGAGGTGTTGAGCAAACCCTTCCTGTACCAGCAGACGTTGCGCCGCGGTTACTCGCAGCATGATCGCAGCCTGGACATGCACATCAGCAACATCCGCCGCAAACTGGCGCGCGAGCAAGTCACGGCATTGCGTCTGGAGTCGGTATGGGGCAAGGGTTATGTACTGGAACTGCAGGCCGACTGATGCCCAACCGTCATTCGCTGTTCTGGCGTCTGGTGATACTGGTCGCCGGGTTTTGTCTGTCGATGATCTGGGTCAGCGGTTATGTCGATCAGAAGGTTGCGTACCACAGCTCGTTCCTGTCACCGCAAGCGCTGGAAACCCTCGATGGCTACGCTAAGCAGGCTCATGTTGCGGCCCGCCGTGGGCCCGCCGCGGTGGATAGCTGGATCGCCGCGTTGCAGCAGGACGAGCCTGGGCTGGCGCTGGTCGTGGATCGTCATCATCAGTCGCTTGGCGACCGTGAACTGGATGAGCGGGAGCGCAGCCTGCTGCGCTTCGCCCGACCCTACGATAGTCCCATGAGCCGACGCGCCGGGCCGCGTCCAATGATCGCCATTCCCTTCAACGGAAGCGGCGACCAGTTGGTCATGCAACTGCCCGAACGCCTCAGCCCCTGGCCTCACCAGGCCCTGCTGATCGTCCTTATCGTATACCTGCCCCCCGTGGTGTTGTCGGTCCTGTTCGGCTGGCTGCTCTACCGGCTCCTCATATCGCCCCTCGACCAGCTGCGTCGGCAAGCCAATACGTTGCGCGGCAGCCGCCTGAGCTCACTGCTGCCGCTCGCGCTAACCCGCCGCAACGACGAGCTGGGAGAGCTTGGCCGCTCGCTCGAATATCTGACCCGGCGCTTGCACGACTCGATCCGCCAGCAGCAACAGCTATTGCGCGACCTATCCCACGAACTGCGAACGCCATTGAGCCGACTTCGGGTCGCCTGCGAAAGCGACCTGCCTCAAGCGGTACTGCGCGAGCGCGTGGAGCGAGAAGTCTCAGGCATGCAGCGCCTCGTCGACGACACGCTGGAGCTGGCCTGGCTCGATAGCGAGCAGCCACAGCTCGAGCGGGAAGCTGTCGATGTCGAGTCCCTGTGGAACCTGATCTGCGAGGACGCCTGCTTCGAATCCGGATGGCCTAGAGCGCGCCTTCACAGCGATATCCCAGAAGACTGCCAGGTTTTCGGCAACCTCAACGCCTTGGCCCAAGCGATGGAGAATGTCCTGCGCAATGCCATCCGACATTCTCCAGCCGACGGCACCGTACGCCTGACCGCCTGCCGCGAAGAGGCCCACTGGCGTCTTTGCATCGACGATCAAGGCCCCGGCGTACGGCAGGATCAGCTAGACGTGATGTTCCGCCCGTTCTCTCGCCTGAGTGCCGCCCGGCCGGGTGGCGATGGCTTCGGCCTGGGTCTCGCCATCGCGCGCGGCATGGTGACACTGCAAGGCGGCCGCATCTGGGCGGAAAACCTCCATCCAGGCCTGCGAGTGAGTTTTGTTTTGCAAGATGTATAGATTGTAAATGCGCTTTACTCTCAGTTGAGAATGACTAGCATTCGTGTGCCTGCGCAAACTCGACCACATCTGCACAGGCTGACGCACGCTTAGTTATCCGTTCCCACAGCCCAGCCCTGCCGTTGATCCAGGCACGGTAGGCACGCCCTGCAATTACGGGCCGGGGATATTCGAACAACCAGAGATAAAGACATGCCCATCGTCAAAAGCCCGTTCATCACAACGCCACGTCCCACGTTCCAGAAAACCCTCATCGCCGCCGCGCTGGCCTCGTTGGCGTGCTCGGCCTCCGCACAAGAGCGATTGGAACTGGATTCGGTTGTAGTTTCCGCCTCGGGCTTCGAGCAGAACATCAAGGATGCTCCGGCTACCATCTCTGTCATTACCGCAGAAGAACTGAAGAAGCGCTCCTACACGGATATCACCGATGCGCTGAAGAACGTCGCCGGCGTGCAGATTTCCGGCGGTGGCGTCGAGCAATCGATCATGGTCCGTGGCATGACTTCGGCCTACACCCTCTTCCTTATCGATGGCCGCCCGGCCCAAGGCAACGATGCCTTTTCCGAGAGGGGATCACAGGCCGGTACGCCGATCAACTTCCTTCCTCCGCTCGAGTCGATTGAGCGAATCGAGGTCATTCGTGGCCCGGCGTCCGCTCTCTATGGCTCCGATGCCATGGGCGGCGTGATCAACATCATCACCAAGAAAGTATCCAACGAGTTGACCGGCAGCATCACCGCCGAATACACCACGCCCGGCAGCGGCAACAAGCTCAACGAAGATACCGTTCAGACCAGCGCCTATCTGAACGTACCGCTGATTGAGGACGTTCTGGGCCTGCAGCTGACCGGAGCTTTGCACAATCAAGACGAAAGCAACTTCGTCGGTGGAGGCGACAGCGCGGCCACCGATCCCAAATACGAAAAGCGCAATGCCGGCGCGAAACTCTCCTGGAATCTGAACGACCAGAACGCGCTGACGATAGGGCACACCTACACCAAGCAGGAGCGTTGGCATAATCCGGGCAGAAGTCTCGCCGAGCAAACCGAGGCAGGCGTCGACATAGAGCCGACATACAGCGAGTCGATCAAGCGTAACTACTTCATCGACCATGAAGGGAACTACGACAACCTTCTGCTGAAGTCGTACATCAACTACGACCACTCGGAAAACCCGACCACCGCAAACGCCGAGACCGGCAAAGGCATTGATTACGAGGTCATCACGGCCAACACGCAGGCGACCTACTTCCTCGGCGCTCATGCCATCACGGGCGGCTTGACCCACAAATACGAAAACCTGGAGCACAACTCCAATGGCTTGCGAGAGCCGGTAGTTGCAGATGCAAATGCCACGGTCGAGATGGATCGTTATCAGAACTCCATCTTCCTCGAGGACAACTGGAATCTGACCGAAGATTTCATCCTGACCCTGAGCGGACGCTACGACGACAACCAGGCATTCGGTGGTCAGTTCAGTCCAAAGGTCTATGGCGTCTACCACCTGAACGAAAGCTTCACCATTAAGGGTGGTGTCACCACTGGCTACAAGGCGCCTGACCTGCGCTCCAGCGCCACCGATTTTGGCTCCACTTCCATGGGCGGCGTGATCATCGGCAACCCCGATCTAACGCCGGAAACCAGCGTAAACCGCGAGATCGGCATCGCCTACGAAGATCAGAACCTAGGCCTGCTCACCACCCTGACGGCCTACGTGATCGACTACGAGGACAAGATCAACCGTACCGGCCGAGTCTGCCTGCAGAACGAGCCCTGTAATTACAACGGCACGGATTATCCTGCTCACCCGTTCGGCTACACCGCCTACGAGAACGTGGACGAGGCGGAACTGCGCGGCATCGAGTGGACCCTGGACTATCGCCTGCTCGACAACCTGAATTACCGCCACAGCTACACCTATACCGAGACCGAGCAGAAATCCGGCGACTTCAAAGGCGAGCCGCTCAACGACATAGCCAAGCACATGTTCAACGCCTCATTGGACTGGCAAGCCACCGACCGGCTCAATGCCTGGACTCAGTACAACTATCGCGGCAAGACCTCCGGCCGTTGGCAAACCGGTACCAGCGGTTCCAGTACCAATGGAATTCGCTATCCGGCCTACAGCTTCGTGGACGTCGGCGTGGCGTTCAGAGCAACGGACGACCTGAGCCTGAAAGCGGGCGTCTACAACATCGGCAACAAGGAAGTTTCCACCGATGGCGATTACGCCTACAACCTGGACGGCCGACGCTTCATCTTCTCGGTGACCCAAGCGTTCTGATCGGATGAAACGATGCTCCCTGCGGCTCTATCCGTCAGGGAGCGTTCGTGTGTATGGAATACGCACGAGGCGCAATCGGACCCGCTCCGGTCGGTCGGACAAGAGGCCAAGCAACATGACAAGAAACGATGGCTATGTGATGGATGTGGCCTACCCGCCGCACTTTCATAAGGAAATCCAACCTGTCTGGCTGACCAGTCTGGTTCAATTCCTCGGCTCGGCGGCGCCCGACATTTCCAAGCCTTACTCCTACTGTGAATTGGGCTGCGGTATGGGTATCAACCTGCTCATCGCTGCAATGACGAACCCGCAGGGGCAGTTCGTGGGTGTGGATGCCAACGACAAAGCGCTGAACATCGCGCGCTCGGCTGCGGCATCGATGGGCGTCAAAAACATCCGTTTCGTCCAGGCTGATTTCGCCCAGTTTACCCAGCGCAACAACCTGTTCTTCGACTTCATCGTCAGCCATGGCGTCTGGTCATGGATCGCGGAAAGCCAGCAAAAAAGCATCCTGCAATTGGTAGCGAAGTCGCTCAAACCCAAAGGGTTGTTCTATCTGCACTACATGTGCCACCCAGGCGCGACTCAAATGATGCCGGTGCAGAAGCTGCTGAACGACCTGGCTCGACAGTTACCGGGTTCCTCGGAGCAGAACCTTCAAGCTGCGCTGGATTTCGTCTGTGAGCTGGACGTCGCCGGCACTTTCATAGACCAGCCCAACCTGAGCGAAAAGATAAAGTCACTCAAGCAGAAACCTGCTTCTTATCTCGCCCACGATTTCCTGACCGACCATTGGACTCCACAGCACTCGACCGATGTTCATCAATCGGTGGCACAGGCCGGCGTCACCTATCTAGGCAGTGCCAACGTCTTCGACAATCTGGACAGCCTGTCCGTACCGGGTACCGTACAGCCGCTTCTCGCAAAGCTGGCCTCGCCAGCACTAAGGGAAACGGTCAAGGACCTAGCCAGGAATCAGCATCAGCGCAGCGATCTGTTTCAGCGTGCTCCAGTACGCCTGAACCAGCAGGACGTTCTACAGCAGGTCGATGCGCTTCGGTTTCAGCTTATGCCCCAAGCGCCACGCTCAGGCGCGCTGTCTTTCCAAACGCCAATCGGGGAAATCCAAGGCCCCGGCGACATCTTTTCTCCTCTGCTGGAAAAGCTAGCCGAACGACCCGCCACTTTTGCCGAGCTAAGACAGTTGCCAGCCTTTACCGAAAAGCTCGGCACGCTATCGCAAGCGCTACAGATGCTGATGTGGCAGGGCCATATCCATCCCCAACGTCAGGATGGCCTCAGCTGCACTGAGCAAGTGAACAAGCTGAAGGCCTGGATCGAACGGAGCCAACTGAAGTTGAACGTTGTGGAGGACTGCGGAACAGCCATTCACCAGCCGACCGGCAACTCATGAACAACCATGGCGCGACACACCGGAGCGTTCGTTTCGGTCCGTACACCTCGCCCCACTCCACCTCCACGTCCTGTTCCAACATGAAGAGAACGCACCGATGAAAGCCCCTTCACAACCTTGGCCGGTAGTATCGCGAACCCTCGCGGCCGTGCTGGGCGGCTACGTGTTCACCTACTGTTGCACGGCGGCACTGGCGCGCCTGCTTCCCTTGGCAAAATCCGATGCGGTGGTAGTCGCGACGCTGGCAGCCTTCATTATTTATACGGCGATCATTCTCTGGGCGTTTGGCTGCCGCAGCGCATGGCGTGCCTGGGCGGTGCTAGCGTTGGCGGCGCCCTTGGCGGTCATCGGCTTCTGGCCACAGCTGGTGGAGCGCCTCGGATGAAGCACAAGACCGTCACGCAATCCATGTCCTGGCTGCACACCTGGTGCGGGCTGCTGCTCGGCTGGGTGCTGTTCGCCATTTTCCTGACCGGGACCCTGGCGGTGTTCGACAAGGAAATCAGCTGGTGGATGCAGCCGGAGCTGACTGATCGGGGCCAGTCCCCCGCCGCTGCCGCCAATGTCGCGCAACGCTGGTTAATGGAGCGCCATCCCGATGAGACGAACTGGAACATCAGCCTGCCGACCGAGCGCTCGCCGGACCTCGGCGTGTCGGTCGGGGAGCGGCGGCGCGGTGCCGGTGGCACGCAGTTGGACCCGCTCACGGGCGAGCCGATCGAGGCGCGGGAAACCATAGGCGGCAACTTCTTCTTCCATTTCCACTACACGCTGCATATGCCGCGGCTTCTCGGCATCTGGGTAGTCGGGTTCGCGGCGATGGCCATGCTGGTGGCGCTGATCAGCGGGATCGTCATCCACAAAAAGATCTTCAAGGAATTCTTCACCTTCCGCCCGGCCAAGGGGCAGCGCTCGTGGCTCGACGGCCATAACGCCAGCGCCGTCCTGCTGCTGCCGTTCCACCTGATGATCACCTACACCGGACTGGTGATCTTCTTCCTGATCTACATGCCTGCTGCGGTCGATGCCCTGTACGACGGCGATCGTCAGGCTTACTTCCGCGAGGCGCAGCCAGTCCGTGCTGCCGAAGCGCCGCGCGGTGAAGGTCGCGGCAGCAAACCCGTCCAGGCACCAGCAGCGCCTATGCTGGCGCTGGGCGAGATCGTCAGCCGTGCCGAGGCGCACTACGGTGCAGGCATGATCGGTGGCCTGGCCGTGAGCAACCCTGGCCGAGCCAATGCTCAGGTCACCGCGCGGCCGGTGCTGGGCAATCGCATGGAGCTGACGAAGGGCGAAGGCATGGTCTTCAACGGCGTTACCGGTGAGCTGATCCAGGCGCCGGAGCCGTCGCGTGCCAGTCAGCTGACCCAACGCGTGATGGCGGGTCTGCATTTCGCCCAGTTTGGCGGTTACCCGATGCGCTGGCTGTACTTCATCTGCGGTCTAGTCAGCTGCGCCATGATCGCAACAGGGCTTGTGCTCTATGCGGTCAAGCAGCGCAAACAGGCCAAGGCCAACGTGCAGTTTCTGCGGATGGTGGAGAGTCTCAACGTGGCAGTCGTTGCGGGGCTCTCGCTGGCCTGCGTCGCGCTCCTGTGGAGCAATCGTCTGCTACCGGCGGAGCTGGCCACCCGGCAGGACTGGGAGCTGCGGCTGTTCTTCGGTACCTGGGCCTTGAGCTGGCTGCATGCCTGGGTGCGCAAGCCATTGCAGGCATGGCGCGAGCAGCTCTTCGCCGCCGCGGCGTTGGCGATGACCCTGCCGCTGCTGGACCTGATGACAGCCAACATGGCGCTGGACGGCATCCGGTTGTCTGTCCTCGCGGCCGTGTTTGCGATGGGCCTGCTGTCCGGCTGGACCGCCTGGAAAATCCCTACGATCGTCGCCGCGAGAAAAGCTCGCCAACCCCAGCTCGCTCGCCCAGTTCCGGGAGTCTCGTCATGAACGGTTCATCAGCCCTGCTCGCCAGTCTTTTGTTGGCCTACGCCGGCATGCTCGGCTTCTGCCTGGGCAAGGAGCGCCATTGGAAGCAGTTGGTCAATTCTCGCGTTCCCGCTCAACTGCGTCGCCTCTGCTTTCCGGCGGGAGGCCTGCTGCTCGGCCTTGCCGTGTATACCGCAACCCGCGTCTGGCCGGGCGGCATGGCGCTGGTTGGCTGGTTCGGCCTGATCTCCCTCGCCGGCTTCGCCTTGCTCCTGCTGATCCCCTACGCCCCTCGCTTGGCGACTGGGTTGCCGGCGATGGGCACTCTGCTTTGGGCCGTTGGGGCACTGCTGTGATTTCCTGCCCTGCCTCGGCTAAGGCGACCGGCGCTCTCGCAGGCGTGAATACGAGCATTACGTTCGCCTTTAGCCTCGTCCTCAGACCGCGAGTCCCGACGCACCTGCGTTCATGACCTCTTTCAACGAAGCAGATGCGCTGTGTAACGTGGCGGTCTCTTGCCTTAAGCTGCCGGCCATCTCACGTCTATTCTGTGACCGTCATGACCCAGCGTGCCGTATCGCCCTTCCAACTACTCATTCTCGTGCTCTCGATTTACGTGTTGGGCGCATTGATCGCCGACGTCCTGTTCGACCTGCCGCCCGACGTATCTGAGTTGCTCAGTTACATAGACAACATTGTCTGCCTGTTCTTTTTCATCGACTTTGCTAGACGTCTGCAACTCGCGGAGGATAAATGGCGCTTCATGCGCTGGGGCTGGATCGACCTTTTGGCCAGCGTACCGGCGGGCGGACTGCAAGCGTTCAAGATGGTGCGCGCCGTGCAGGTGTTGCGTGCGCTGCGTGCGATCAAGTCGACCCAAATGATCTGGCGCCTGCTGTTTCGCAACCGTGCAGAAAGCATCGTCGTGTCCGCCGCTACGGCCACGTTGCTACTCGTGGCATTCGGTGCCATCACTATGTTGCTGGTCGAGGCGCCTAACCCGCAAAGCGCTATCAATACGCCGGAAGAAGCACTCTGGTGGGCCTTCGTGACCGTCACGACCGTCGGTTATGGCGACTACTACCCGGTCACGACCCAAGGCCGTATCGTGGCGGTGCTGCTAATGGTGTCCGGGGTTGGCCTGTTCGGCAGCTTCGCCGCCTATATCGGCTCGCTGTTTATCGCCGACAAGCATGATGAAAACATCGAGCAGCAGGAAGCGGACCGAGCCGTGCTGCACAACCTGCTTGAGCAGGTAGAAAAATTGACCACCGAAGTCCAGGCTTTACGAGGGCAACTGGAGGAACGGGGACAGCCGCCACGGGAGTAATTGTCTGTGGCACCGGTAGCATCTCTTGGCCTGTCCGCCCAGGCTACCGCCGATCCTGAAGAACGGCACAATCCGCGATACGTACCGAACGTGCGGTAATGTCCGACGCGATCTCCCGCGTCAACCTCTCGAAAACGCCCAGCGGCCAAACCCAAACCGGCCGTAAGCCCTTACAATGCGCGACTTTCGATTCGCAGCCGGTCCGCGCTCATGTCCCTACCCCAGCATCACCTCGAACTGCTCAGCCCCGCGCGGGATGTGTCCATTGCCAAGGAGGCCATCCTGCATGGCGCCGATGCGGTGTACATCGGCGGGCCGAGTTTCGGCGCGCGGCACAACGCCGAGAACAGCGTGGCGGACATTGCCGGGCTGGTGACCTTCGCTCACCTGTTCCATGCGCGGGTGTTCGTCACCATCAACACAATTCTTCATGACGATGAGCTGGAAGCGGCGCGCGCGCTGATCTGGCAGCTGTACGAAATCGGCGTCGATGCGCTGATCGTGCAGGACATGGGCGTGATGGAAATGGACATCCCGTCGATCGAGCTGCACGCCAGCACCCAGACCGATATCCGCACCCTGGAGCGGGCCAAGTTCCTCGACAAGGCCGGCTTCTCGCAGCTCGTCCTCGCACGAGAGTTGAACCTGCAGGAAATCCGCGCAATCGCTGATGAAACCGACGCCGCCATCGAGTTCTTCATCCATGGCGCGCTGTGCGTGGCGTTTTCCGGGCAGTGCAATATTTCTCACGCGCAGAACGGGCGCAGCGCCAACCGCGGCGACTGCTCCCAGGCGTGCCGCCTGCCCTACACCCTGAAAGACGACCAGGGCCGCGTAGTCGCCTTCGACAAGCACCTGCTTTCGATGAAGGACAACAACCAGAGCGCCAACCTGCGCGCGTTGGTCGATGCCGGCGTGCGCTCGTTCAAGATCGAAGGGCGTTACAAGGATGTGAGCTACGTGAAGAACATCACTGCTTACTACCGCCAGCGCCTCGACGAGATTCTCGAAGACCGCACCGACCTGGCCCGCGCCTCCAGCGGCCGCACCGACCACTTCTTCCTGCCGGACCCGGACAAGACTTTCCACCGCGGCAGCACTGACTACTTCGTTACCGACCGCAAGATCGACATCGGCGCTTTCGACTCGCCGACCTTTACCGGCCTGGCCGTGGGCGAAGTGCTCAAGGTCGGCAAGCACGACCTCACCGTCCAGACCCGCGAGCCGCTGTCCAACGGTGACGGCCTGAACGTGCTGGTCAAACGCGAAGTGGTGGGCTTTCGCGCCAGCGTGGTCGAGCCTATTAAGCAGTTCGAAGAGGACGGCCAGGCTTTCTGGCAATACCGTGTCGAACCCAACGAAATGCCCGCCGACCTGCGCCAGCTGCGGCCGAACCATCCGCTCAATCGCAACCTGGACCACAACTGGCAAAACGCGCTACTGAAAACCTCTGCCGAACGCCGCGTTGGTGTGCGTTGGCTGGCCAAACTGCGTGCCGATGAGCTCGAACTCCACGTCACCAGCGACGAAGGCGCCTATGCCACCGTCTCGCTGGCCGGTCCGTTTGGCGAAGCGAAGAAGCCTGAGCAGGTGCCCGGTCAGATCGCCGACCTGCTGAGCCAGCTGGGCACGACGATCTACCACGCCGAAGAAGTGGACGTAGATGCGCCGCAGGCGTTCTTCATCCCCAACTCGCAACTCAAGGCCCTGCGCCGCGAAGCCATCGAGGCGCTGACCGAGGCCCGTGAAGCGATTCGTCCGCTGGGCAGCCGCAAGGCCGTCAGCGTGCCGCCTCCGGTTTATCCCGATTCTCACCTGTCCTTTCTCGCCAACGTCTACAACGCTAAGGCCCGCGCGTTCTATCACCGCTACGGTGTGCAACTGATCGACGCGGCCTACGAGGCCCATGAGGAAACCGGTGAAGTGCCGGTGATGATCACCAAGCACTGCCTGCGTTTCTCTTTCAACCTATGCCCGAAACAGGCCAAGGGCGTCACCGGCGTTCGCACCAAGGTCGCCCCGATGCAGCTGGTGCATGGTGACGAGGTGCTGACTTTGAAATTCGATTGCAAGCCTTGCGAGATGCACGTGATCGGCAAGATCAAAGGCAACATTCTCAACCTGCCGCAGCCGGGCAGCGCCGCCAGCGTGGTCGGGCATATCACGCCGGACGACCTGATGAAGACTATTCGCAGCAAGCCGCGCGCCTGATCAGGCCCTCCGGCAACGACGGCGCATCGAGGTCTGAACTTCCGGCAATATGGTTGTCTGCTGTTCAACCTCCGCGGCAAGCGCAGCGGATGGCGAGATATGCCCCGGCAGCGCGGCAATGCGATTCGCGTGCCCGCTCATATGCAGACAAGGATCGAACATGCTTCACCGCTGGATTATCGCCGTATCACTCGCCGCCGCGCTTGCCGGCTGCTCGACGTCGCCGCTCAGAGGTCCCGCCACGAGCCCATCCCCTCAGTCTGCCGCAGGCGAGCACATTGGTTCGGGAAAGGCCTCGTACTATGGCAACCAGCACCACAACAAGCTGACCGCCAGCGGCGAGCGCTTCGATCAGACGGCTCTCACCGCCGCCCACCGCACGCTGCCCTTCGGCACGAACGTCCGGGTCACCAATACTCGCAACGGCAAGAGCGTGGTCGTGCGCATCAATGACCGCGGCCCCTTCGTGCGTGGGCGAATCATCGACTTGTCGAAAGCGGCCTTCGAGCGCATCGGCAATACGCGGTCCGGCATCATCCGGGTGCGCCTCGAAAGGGTCGACTGAATCGGACGGGGCGCCCCCGAAGCGCCGCATCTGGTCGCATTCCGGGAGTTCTCAGAGCACCGCTCAGCTTCAGACATTTCGGCCAGCTTGCTGTAGCGCTTGGGGTCACGGTCGACATCCGGTGACGGTAATGGCCCGCCTGTGTGTCTGGTCAGCGTTCGTTTCAACCAAGATCGAGAGATCACAGTAAAAATTAAAGCCATCGGTGCGCGTTAAGAATCGCCATGGCGTGCCGATAGAGATGCACGTCAATCCACCATGGTGCTTCCATGTTCAACGGCTATCTAAAAAAACAACTCCAAGAACAAAGGGCGGAGCTGTCGCTGCTGCGTCAGCTCCATGAGCAGATGGAAAGCACGATGGCGTCGATCACCCTCGACCCCGATTTTCGTATTGCCGCTCTGAACCAAAGGTTCGCTCGCACGCTCGGTTACAACGTCGAGCAACTGAAGGGTCGCGCGATGGCAGACATCGTGCCGCCTTACGTGAAAAATTTGCCGTGCTTTCATAACTTCCGCGCCGCGATAGCCAAAATGACCCCCATCAGCGATGACTACCGCTACCTGCGCGCCGACGGCAGCCTTGCGTGGTTGCATGTCGATTGGTATCCCATCGGGAACGAACACGGCACCCTGCTGAACATTCGCGGCATTGCCCGTGAAGTGACCAAGGAGTTGCAGGTGGCGAAGGAGAACGAAGCGTTCATCAACGCGCTTCTTCGCTCCACCGCGGTCATCCAGTTCAATCTGGACGGCACCGTAATTACCGCCAACGATCAGTTCCTGCAGGCGATGGGTTACTCGCTCAAGCAAGTCGTGGGCAAGCATCACAGCCAGTTCTGCACTGCAAGCGAGGCCGGATCGCAGCAGTACAAGGCCTTCTGGCAGACGCTCAACCGCGGCGAGTTCGTTGCCGACCGCTTCAAGCGGGTCGACAGCCAGGGCCGCGACGTCTGGCTCGAGGCGAGCTACAACCCGGTACACGACACTGAGGGCAAGCTGTGCAAAGTGGTCAAGTTCGCCAGCGTGATCACCGACCAGATTGCCCGCGAAGAGGATGTTCGGGGGGCGGCCGGCATCGCCTATGACGTGTCCAGGCAGACCGACACCAGTGCCGAGCGCGGTGCCGTGGTGGTCAAGGACACGGTCGCGACGATGCAGCGCATCGCCGAGCAAGTGGAATCGGCCACGCAGGGCATCGAGGCCCTGGGCCAGCAATCGCTGCTTATCAGCTCGATCGTGCAGACCATCAGCGGTATCGCTGCCCAGACCAACCTGCTGGCGCTCAACGCGGCCATCGAAGCGGCACGCGCCGGGGAACAGGGTCGCGGTTTCGCGGTGGTCGCCGATGAGGTTCGCCAGCTGGCAGGCCGCACCAGCGCAGCCACGGAAGAGATCGTCAGCGTGGTGCAGAAGAACCAGTCATTGGTAGATGAGGCCGTACGAGAAATGGCCAGCAGCCGAGAGCAGGCCGCCCAAGGCCTGTCACTGGCCAATCAGGCCGGCGCGGTGATCGTTGAGATTCAGGACGGTGCCAAGCAGGTGGTGAACGCTGTCGGACGCTTCGCGAAGGAGCTGAATTAGTCCTCAGCTGTGATGGGGCGGATGCCTTCATCCGCCTCGTTCATGCGATCAGAGCGCAGCCTTTTCTACCGGCCTGGCGAAACGATAGGTCGCCAAGCAGCACAGCACGACACCACTCGACGCCAGCAACCCACCGACAATGCCCACATTGCTCAGGCCCAGATGGACGGTAACCAGGCTGCCGAGCAGCGCGCCGCCGCCGATTCCGACGTTATAGATGCCAGAGAACATGGCCATGGCGACGTCGGTCGCATCGGACGCTAGATTCAGCACCTTCGCCTGCAATGCCAGGCCAAAGCACATCCCGGCGATCCCCCAGACCACCACCAGCGCGCCCAGCAGCGAACTGTCGCGTGAAGCCGGCAGTAACAGCAGCAAACACGTCGCCATCGCTGAGATCGCGGCGACCAGAAAGCCCCTCGGATAACGGCCGCTGTAGCGACTGAACAGGAACGAACCAAGAATGCCGGCGCCGCCAAACAGCAACAGCAATACCGTCGTCATGTCACCGCTCAGGTGCGCGATGTTCTGCGCAAAGGGTTCGATATAGGTGTAGGCCGTGAATTGCGCGGTGATCACCAAAGCGGTCAGTACGTAGGCCGCGACCAGCGCCGGGCGCTTGAACAGCACCGGCAGGCTGCGCAGCGAACCGGAATTCTGGCTCGGCAGCAGCGGCAGCGTCCGCGCCAGGCAGAGCGCCACCAGCGCCGCGATCACGCCAATCGAGAGGAATGTCGTGCGCCAGCCCAGCGCTTCACCCACCACACGACCAAGCGGAATGCCCAGCACCATCGCCAGTGCACTGCCGGTGGCCAACAGGCCCAGCGCCTGTGCCTGCTTGCCTTGTGGCGCAACGCGCACGGCCAGTGATGCAGTGATCGACCAGAACACCGCGTGCGAAAGCGCGATACCAATACGGCTGATCATCAGCATGCTGAAGCTCGACGCCACGCTGGACACCAGATGGCTGCCGATGAATACCGCGAAGACGACGATCAGCAGCCTGCGGCGTTCGACGTTGCGCGTCAGCAGCATCATCGGCAGCGACATCAGTGCCACCACCCACGCGTAAATGGTCAGCATCAGACCGACCTGGGACGGCGGCATGTCGAACGAACCCCCGATGTCGCTGAGCAACGCGACCGGGACGAACTCGGTGGTGTTGAAAATGAAGGCGGCCAGCGCCAGTGCGATGACACTGAGCCAGCTCCCGGCGTGGGAGTGTTGCGATTCGTTCATGTGGGCGATGTCTTGATGCGACCAATCGGCAACCGCAACGCGCCTTTTTGAAAAGCTATGTCTGTTGGCGCAAAGGCCCGAGCGACGTTCCGCTTCAGCCCACCAACGCGGTCAGCGTGGGCTAAAGCCCACCCTACAAGGCTCGGAGCCTTCCCAAACCAATTGGCAACAGACATAGCCTTTTTGAAAAAGGCACACCACAGCGTGACGAGAGAGAATTCAGGGGTGACGGTCGTGCTCGATCACCACAACGCACCCGGCCCGCGAGCTTCGAAGAAGTGCGGGCGGCAGCGGAAACGATTGAGATACGAAACAGGACAGTCGGAGCGGCGCGGATTCTACGCCCGCGCCGTGCCGATGTCAGGCCGCAAAAACCATCTGCGACGAGCGGCCGCAGCCGCGGCTCGCTAGCGTCGCCAAAGGCTCGCCCGGCCTTGAACGTTCGAGGCCGTTCGATACGCGTATCACTCGGCGAAATACGCCTGCGCGCGCTCCGCTTCTGCGGCGGTGGGCTTGTAGTTGATCCACTCGTCGCTCTCGTTCTTCTTGTAACGCACGACACCCTGCGCCACATCGAACTCGTAGAAGGGATAAACCTCGCGCAGGTTGTAGAACGCAGCCGGGGCGAAGAAGAGGATGTCAGCGGCCAGATAGCCACCGTTGAACTTGAGCGGAATCAGCCCGTACATGGGCTCCATGCCATCCTGCGTGGCGCGGAAGCGGTACTGGCCGAAGCTGGTGGTTTTGTAGGTTTTGCTGACCGGGTTTTTCAGCACCAGCGGTGCATCGTCATTGATCTTGACGCTGAGGCTCGGATCGCTGGAACGCAGCGAGGTGGTGGCGGAACAGGCGGACAGCAGCGCAGCCATCAGCGGCAGCGCCAGGAGTTGCTTGGCTTTCATGTTCAATCCCTTGCAGGTGGTAGGCGTGGACGACCTAGACCGGCCCTACGTTGGGGTCCGGCGGCCATCCTTGGCGGGCGGCACTATAGGACACTGTTTGCTGATGGCCAAGCGCCCTCGGTCTGGGTTTCGTAGGGCGCGCTTCGCGCACCGCCGGCTTCGGTGTATCCGGTGCGCGGAGCGCACCCTACGTGGCCAAGGTGGCACCGAACGGAGCGGCATCATCGCTGATTGGAATGTAGGGTGCGCTTCGCGCACCGCCGGGCTTCGGTGTATCTGGTGCGCGGAGCGCATCCTACTTGTCCTAGACGAAACCTTTTTTGATCACTGGCCATGCGTGTACCACTCGGCATCCAGCCGAAACTTTCCAGCCCGCCATCAGCCGTACCTACAGAACCCATTCACACCGGAGAAGGTATGGCTTACCCGAAGATCCCCGCACAGAAGCAGGACCGCCAGCCCGGCTTGGAGAGCGAGATGCAGCCGCCAGCCGAGTTCATCCGTGACAGCTACAAAGGCAGCGGCAAGCTGGCCGGCAAGGTGGCGCTGATCAGTGGGGGCGACAGTGGCATTGGCCGCGCGGCGGCGCTGCACTTCGCGCGCGAGGGTGCTGACGTAACGATCATGTACCTCGACGAACACGAGGACGCCGCAACAGCCAAGCGCATGGTGGAAGCCGAAGGGCAGCGCTGCATCACCCTGCCCGGTGATATCCGCGACAGCCGCTACTGCAACGATGCGGTCAGGCAGACGATCGAAGCCTTCAGCCGGCTGGACGTGCTGGTGAACAATGCCGGACGCCAGGAAGTACAGACGCGGCTCGAGGACATCACCGACGAGCAGTGGGAGAAGACTTTCGCCACCAACATTCACGGCTATTTCTATCTCACCCGTGCCGCCCTGCCCCACCTGAAAGCCGGCGCGTCAATCATCAACACAACTTCGATCAATTCCTTCATCGGCAATCCGATGCTGGTCGACTACACCGCGACGAAGGGCGCCATCGACGGCTTCACCCGAGCCCTGTCGCAACAGTTGATCGAGCGCGACATTCGCGTCAACCAGATCGCTCCCGGCCCGATCTGGACGCCGCTGCAACCGGCCACCATCGGCAAGCACGATCCCGAGATGCTCGAAGGCTTCGGCAGCCAGATGCCCATGGGCCGTTGCGGTCAGCCTTCTGAACTGGGCCCGGCTTACGTTTATCTTGCATGCGAAGACTCGTCCTATGTCAGCGGCCAGACCATTCACATCAATGGCGGCAAAGTGGTGAACGGCTGAGGTTCGCCATATCGAACGCAGCCTGGCCGCACGAACCGAGGTGAAATCATGACTCAGATTCTCATTGCCGCCTTCGACCGCTACGCCGAAGCCGAGCGCGTCAAAACCGAACTCCTGAGCAAGGGCGTGCCCAGCGACGACATTCAGATATCCGCATCCTTCAACCCCGCCACGGTCGACAGCAGCCGGGTGGAAGTCGTCGGCGAAGAACCGGACAAGGACGCCACGGTCGCCGACAAAATTGGCAGCTTCTTCCAGAACGTCTTCGGCGACGATTCGAGCAAGCACGCCGGTCGCTACCCAGAGGCGGCTCGTCGTGGTTCGACCATTGTCACCGTCACGCTGGACGACGAAGGCCAGATATCGATGGTCGAGCAGCTGATGGAGCGAAACGGTGCGATCGATATCGACGAGCGCAGTGCCGGCTGGGGCGACGATGACACGACGCCCGTCACGGCCAGCACCGAAACCCTGACGACTGGCTACCCGGACGCCACATCCATCAGCGTCGACGAACGCGAGCTGAATGGAATGGCCACACCGGACCGCGGCGCGGACGATGGCTCGATTCCAGGCCGCGCCGAAAACGAAAAGGCCGAGCGTCGTGACAACACGGCCGGGCGGGTGCGGATCATTCCGCGGTAACGCGCCGCCGAAAGTGCATCACGCTCATTGCGCCATGAACACCTCATCGAGCAGGTCGTTCATGGCCTCGAAAGCGCGCTTCGCCACCAACGGGTTGTACTCGTTGCGGCCCGGCACCTTGGCATAGGGGTCGGTAAACGAATGCACGGCGTTGCCATAGCTGACCATTTGCCAGTCGGCATCGGTGGCTTGCATCTCGGCGACGAAGCCATCGACTTGCTCCTTCGGCACAGCCGGATCATCGGCACCGTGCAAAACCAGCACAGGTGCCTTGATCTGCTTAGCGTCATCGGGGTTAGGCGTGTCCAGGTTGCCGTGAAAGGAGACGAAGGCGTCCAGATCGGCACCAGAGCGGGCCAGTTCCAGCACTGCGCCGCCACCAAAGCAGAAACCGATCGCCGCCATCTTGCTGGTATCCAGCGCTACGTCCTGCTGTGATTTGAACGCATCGACCGCAGCCTGGGCGCGCTTGCGCATCAGCGCGCGATCACCGCGTACCGAGGTGGCGGCCGCCTTGGCTTCATCCGGACTCGATGGCCGTACCGCCTTGCCGTATAAATCCGCCATGAACACCACGTATTTCTCCCCTGCGGCGCGCGCGGCCTTCTCAGCCGAACGCTCGGTTACCCCTAGCCAGTTGGGCACCATCACCAAACCAGGGCGCGGCGTGGTCACCGCATCGTCGTAAACCAGTAAGCCCTCGAAGGCTTCGCCGTCGATTTCATAGGCATGGGGCTTGACCACCACAGCGGCTTCGGCAACGCCGACCATCCCGGCCAGCGCCAGGGCAATGCACGTCTTTTTCATGGGTTTCTACCTGCGAAGTGAGACGACTTTTCAACAGTAGCGGAAAAAACCCACCGTACAGGCGGACCCTACTTCAGGACCGTTTCGGTTTGTGTCGTTGGCGCCCGTTGCTTGGGAGGCGCCCCTGCAGCGCCAGCGCATTGGCCGTCGCTGCCCCACTGGCCGTGTTGTCGACGATGCACCAATTAGCAACGCCGTCCGGCTGATCAGCTAGGCGGTCGGCCAGCGAATCGAGCCAATCGGCAGCGTATGAGGAATGGTAGATGCGCGGCGAGCCGTGCAGCCGGTAATAGCGAAACCCCGCCCAGCCGCCCGGCTCGGCCGCTTCGGCAAAGGGCGCGGGATCGGCAGCGACGTGGGCGATCTGCGCCTGCTGCAGCAGCGACTCGGCATCGAGCCAGCTACGATGGCGAGGCTCGATGGCCACCGGCCCGTCGTGGCGGGCTCTCAATGCAGCGAAAAAAGTACCGGCGCTCGCAGAGTCATAGGCCAGCAAAGGCGGTAATTGCACAAGCAGGCAGCCCAATTTCTCGCCCAGATGGCCGCACTCGTGCAGGAAACGTTCGAGCGGTTCTTCGCAAGCGATCAGCCGCCGCTCGTGGGTGACCTGCTTGGGCAGCTTCACGCAGAAGCGAAACGCCGCCGGCACGCTTTCGGCCCACTTGGCGTAGGTGGCGGGTCGATGGGGGCGATAGAAGGAGCTATTGATTTCCACCGCTGGAAAACGATCAGCGTAGCGCTGCAGGTGCGTGCCCTCGTCCGGGAATGCTGGCCACTGCTCGCGCGGCAGGCTCCAGCCCGCCGTGCCGAGAAATATGGAGGTGTCGAAGTCCTTCACTGTGAGGTCCCGCCGAATGTTGGCTCTTACAGATGACCATCGCGCATGCCGGCTTGATCCTCCGGCGCTAATCGACCCTAGCGTGCCGATTGCGTGCCCGACTGGACCGGCAACCGCTTGAGCAACCATTTACGCGCCGGCACCACGGCATGCTCCTGAGCCCAGACGCAGAGCACCACCGTCAAGATCAAGTAGAGCGGATAGAACAGCAGTGACAGCGGTTGTTCTCCGGCCCGGACGGCGCAATCGGCCCAGGTCTCGAAGCAGCTGGACGAAGCGACGCCCAGCAATTTTTCCGAACGAGAAAACAGGATGAACGCCGGTACATGCAGCACGAACAGCGGCAGCGATGCCGTTCCTAGACGCTGCGACCAGCGATTCACGCGGGCGCTGCCTGGCGTGGCGATCAGCGCAAAGAGGTAGACCAGCGCCAATTGCGAGGGCAGCAGCAGCCCGTTGTGCAGCAGGAAGTACCAGAGCTTTTCTCCCTTCAGCAGCCAAATGGCGGCGATGAAGCAGGCCAGCACGAAGCCTGCCAGCGCCAAACGACTGCCCGGCCTCGGCACGCGTCCTTGACTCTGCATTTCGCGGAACACCCCATACAACAAGATGCCGGCGAGAAATTCCGGCAGGCGCAGCAAGGGCATGCGGTGCAGCATGCCGGTATAGGGAACACCATATTCCTGCTGCTGAATCACCCAGAGCGGCGGGATCAGGTAGATCGCCGCGATGACCGCGAGCCAGAGTGCCTTGTGCCGCAACCGCATCAGCCGCGGCGCCAGCAAAGGGAACGTCAGATAAAAGAAGAACAGCGTGGAAATCGACCACAACGGTGGGTTGAAGGTCAGGTAGTAAGGATTCCATGCCTGCAGCATGAACAGCTGCAGGACGAAATTGAGCAACAGCTCGCCATTGCCCATGAAGTGCTCAAGGGCCTCTCTGGACGCCTCGCCCAAATCCTCGTTGGTGTCGTAAACCACGAAACGCAGAGTCGCCTTGGCGTCGTCCGGCGGGATACCGAGTTTGGCGATGATGAACAACACCACCGCCGTCAGTCCCAATGAAAACAGGTGCAACGGATAGAGATTGGCGAAACGCCGGCTGAGGAAGCTGCGCCCCGGTTCGCGCAGTTGTCCTTGCTGACAATAGACATGGGCCAGCAAGAAGCCCGACAGCACAAAGAAACTGCTGGTCGCGAAGAACCCCACCCCGGTCAGGTCCGACAGCCACCAGGGCCGCTGTTCCTCGGGATACACATGGATCGTGTGAAAGAACACCAGGTATATGCCGAGCGAAAATCGCAACCACTCGAGCCCGATGAATTTTTCCCTGCTGACTTGCTCCATGCGTTGCTCCTGCTATGCGGCGACCACGTGCCGTCCGCAAATAGGACGTTCCGTTGCAGGCAGTCGTTCGATATCCGCTGAGCATTCGCGCCGCAGCCGGCTTGGATAGGCGACACGGCACGTCGCACAACGCCGTCATCCGAAAGATCAATATTTCGTCACGTATGCGTCGGGCACGGGCCGGAGCGATGCAGGTCCAACCATGACCAATAACCGGCAGAGAGGTCCGCTAACCGTGTTGTTCCGAGCCAAGCCCCAGCTACGAACAGGTATCGCAACGCCCTTGCTGATGGCAATGGTCCTGCTTGCATCGCCACTGCGGGCGGTGGCGCAGGACGGTTTCAGCTGGACGGAAAACTTCCTCGAACACATCGCCAAGGTCGATGCGAGCACCTCGGGCGAGCTGGGCATCTACCTCAAGGATCTGGATACCGGCGTGTCGGCCTCCTACCACGGCGAGGAAGCCTGGTACCTTGCGTCCACGGTCAAGGTCCCGGTGGCCATTGCCGTCATGCGTCGCATCGATCAGGACACCCTGAGCCTGGACAGCACCGTGCGCTTGCTGGAGTCGGACTACGTCGACGGCGCCGGACCGACCAAACGACACGCACCGGGAACCTCGCTCAGTGTCCGTTACCTGATGGACCAGATGCTGATCCACAGCGATAACACCGCAAGCGACATGCTCATCCGCCTGGTCGGCCTCGACGCGGTCAATGCCGTGACCCGCGAACTGGTGCCGGAAGGCCTCGGCCCGATCACCACCCTGGCGGGTGTGCGCAGGTTGATCTACGGGGAACTACACCCCTCTGCCCGCCTGCTCTCCGGCAGGGATTTCCTTTCGCTCAAAGCGCAGCGCAGCGAAGCCGGACGCCTCTCGCTTCTGGCCAGCCTGCTGGGCGTCCAGCAGAGCGCGTTCACCAAAATCCCGCTGCGCGAGGCCTATGAACGTTATTACGCGACGCCCTTCAATTCGGGCACGTTGCAAGCCTATGGCGATCTCCTGTCCGCAGTGGTGGAAGGTAAGGCGCTGAGCCAAGCCAGCACCGAATACCTGCTCAGCGTGATGAATCGCGTGGCCACCGGAGCCCAGCGCATCAAGGCCGGATTGCCGCCGACGGTCGGCTATGCGCACAAGACCGGCACTCAGCTCGCCCGTATCTGCGATGCCGGCGTGATCGCGCCGCCACCCTTCCGCATAGCCGACCCCGCCGGACGTATCGTTGTGATCGCCTGCGTGCGCGGTGCTGCATCCACCGCCAAGGCCGAACGCGCGTTGCGCGGCGCGGGCGAAGCGATAACCGCCTCTGGAGTGCTTCGCCTATGAAACCAGCCCCGCTCGCGCGCACCGGAAAATTGCTCGCCCTACCGGCCTTGGTAGGCCTCGGACTGGCGCTCTGGGCGTATAAGGAACAGGCCTATTCGGAGTCCTGGCGCAACGCGCTGGAGCAGGACATTCGCCAGATCGACGAACAGAGCCCAGGCAATCTCGGCGTTTACATCAAACACCTAGGTGACGGCGAGGCACTCGACTACGAGGCGGACCGCTTCTGGTACCTGGGGTCGGCGGTCAAGGTGCCGATCGCCATCGCGGTCCTGCAGAGCGTCGACGAAGGCGAGCACAGCCTCGACGAGCAGATGAGCCTGGAAGCCACGGATAAGGTCGACGGCTCCGGCGATCTGGTCTGGCAGGACGAAGGCGTCGAGTATTCGCTGCGAGCGCTGCTGAATGAAATGCTCATCGAAAGCGACAACACGGCCGCCAACATGCTGATCCGGCTCATTGGCGAGGATGAGCTGAACGAGCGCACACGCAAGAACATGGGCGGCAAGGGCTTTGAACGCATCACCGACTTCACTCAGGTGCGGCGGGACGTCTATGGCGAGCTGCATCCCGGTGCGCATGAACTGGACAACATCGAACTGGTGAAGCTTGCATCGGCGCCCTTCAGCGAGCCGCGCTACGAGGCGGTCGCCAACGCCCTGTCGCTCTCCGAAAGCGAGCTGAAGGCCGACAGCATGGAGCAGGCTTATGAGCGCTATTACGCGCGCAACCTGAATTCCAGCACGCTGGAAGCCTACGGCACGCTGCTGGAGAAACTGGTCGAAGGCGATCTGCTTTCCGAGTCCAGCCGGGATCTGCTGTTCAAGGACATGAAGCTGGATCGGTATGACGCCTACCGCCTCGAAGCCGGCCTGCCCAGCGATGTGCCCTTCATCCAGAAGACCGGCACGCAACTGGAACGCGCCTGCCACGTAGGCGTGATCGAACCCCTGGCGGAAAAGCAGGCGAAGACCGTCATCATCGTGGCCTGCGCCGAGGCCCTGGACGAAGCCAAGGAAGCCGGAGCGGCCTTCGAGCGCTTGGGCGAAGCCATTACCCGAGTGCTGCTAAACAAAACCGAGTGATGGCTGATGGTTCCGCCGCTCCCGCGCGGCTCAACCCAAAAGCTTCGCCCCGAGAGCAGGCCTCCCACAAAAAGCAATGCGCACTGCCACAGCCCCACGCCGATCCGCTTTCGTAGGAGGCGCGACCTCGCGGCGAAAGCGTGCCCTCAGCCAGCGCAAAAGCCAAAGCTTCGCCGCGAAGTCCCACAAGAAGCGAAAGCACACTGCCGCAGTTCCATGCCGATCCGCTTGCGTTGCTGATCGTTGAATTGAGATCCACGCGAATGCAGAGCAATTGATCGGAAGTTCCCATCGGGTTGTCCATAATGGGGCAGCTGAACTGATCAGAGAGGCGTCGATCATGCGCAAGGCCGAAGTCAAACACCGCAACTCCCTCAAGCTGGAGCGACTGCAGCGCTTCCTGACATGGGCCTCGGAGCGCCATCCCGACTTCGTGCCAAAGAAGAACCATCAGGACAATTGGTTCAGCACCTATATCGGTCATCAACCGCCCGAGATCGGGCGCGCGGCGCGGTTGTTCTGGCTCGGACTGGACGAGCCGGCGGTCGATGCCAACGTCGAGGGTGCCGATCCCCAGAGCCTGATCGGCCGATTGCTCAATCGCGATCTGAACGACTACAGCTGCAACGTCGACATCTTCGGCGTCGAGAAAACGCTCGACTGCGGTCCGCTACAGAACCTGCTGGAACCCGAGCTCGCGCTGCGCATCCCTGACAGCACCTCCATCGACGAATTCGAAGCCAACGTGGACGACGCCATCGAAGCACGGGTCCGGGACCGTCTGCATGTGCTGGAGCGCCCCTTCGCCAGCATGAGCGACGAGCAGAAGACGCGCGTTCTGGATCGCTTGCCGACAAAACTCTCCCGGCTCGATGACTTCGCCGCCAAGGCCGTCGATATCCTCAACGAGGTGAAGCACGAACTGCGTTATGTCGTGGAACTGCGCCACGGCGACGTCGCGCTGGACCTGCAGCGGCGCATTCCCGGTGGCCAAGGTCAAGTGCTAAGCGAACAGGACGTGGCCGAACTGAAGGCGCAGGATCGTCAGGATCTGCTGGCCAAGTTCGAGACGATGATCGAGGAAGCCGGCGACTTCGACCTGCAGCTGCTGGGCGAGAAGCGCCTGACCGAAGTGTTCATGATGGAGCCGAAGAAACTTCGCCGGACCATCCGCTTCGCCCGCCAGGACCACAAGGAGAAGATGGCCTTCGCCGTGCTGCTGGAGAACAACCCGCGCTTCGTGCACTACCACAAACTCTACGCGGCGCGGCGCATTACCCGCACCTGGACCGCCCTGCTCGGTCCTACCAACAGCGGCAAGACGCACCAGGCCATCGAGGCGATGACCGGCGTCGAGCATGCCATCTATCTTTCGCCACTACGGCTGATGGCGCTGGAAAACCAGGAACGCATCGAGTCCATGGGCGTGCCTTGCTCGCTGGTCACCGGAGAGGAGGAAATCATCCGCGAAGGCGCCACGCATTACTGCTGCACGGTCGAAGAGTTCGCCCGCTTCCGCCATCAGCCCTGGGACGTGGTGGTCATCGATGAAGTGCAGATGATGGCCGACTCGCAGCGCGGCTGGGCCTGGGTCGATGCACTGGTCAGCGCCTATACGCCAGAGCTGATCATGACCGGTCCGGAGCTGATCCAACCCTCGCTGAAAACGCTCTGCGACCTGTGCGATGACGAATTGGTGGTCAAGCGCACCAAGCGTCTGTCGCCGGTGGAAGTGGCGCGTCGCTCGACCACGCTCAAGCAGCTCGACGAAGGCTCGATGCTGGTCGCCTTCAGCCGCAAGACGGTACTGGAACTCAAGGCCATGCTGGAGATGACCGGCAAGAGCGTCTCGGTGGTCTACGGCGCGCTGTCGCCGGAAGTGCGCCGCGAGCAGGCACGACGGTTTCGTGAAGGCGAGGCGGACATTATGGTCGCCACCGATGCCGTCGGCATGGGCCTCAATCTACCGGCGCATACGCTGTGCTTCTATACCGACGAGAAGTACGACGGCATCCAGAACCGCCAACTTAAGGTGCAGGAGGTCAAGCAGATCGGCGGGCGCGCCGGGCGTTTCGGCCATCACGACAGCGGCCTCATCACTGCGCTCGATGTGCAGACCCTGCAGTCGGTCAAGCGCTTGTTCCACAGCGCGGATCTGCCAGTGGATCTGTCGCAATTCCAGGTCCGGCCATCGATCGAACATCTGCAAGCCATCGCCGAGCTGATGGACGAACCCAGCCTGCTGCGTGCCTGGCTGACCTTCAATCGCAACATCAACTACGGTGATGAATTCATCTCGGTGCTGCCGGACGAGCTGGCCGAGTGGATCAAGCTGATCGACGACCCGACCATTGACCTGCCGCTGCGCTGGATCTTCGCCTGCACGCCGATCCGTGGCGGTCTCGACAGTCCCGCCAGCATCTGCGCCCAGCAATGGCTGAAGAAGGTTGCGCAGGACAAGGAAGTCCCGCTGCCGCGGCTGATCATCGATGCCGATCTGGCGACCTTGGAAAGTTCGCTGCATGTCATCGAAACCTACCTGCACTTGGCGCGAACGCTGCCGGCGCACTTCCCGGCGCTGGAACAGGCCGAACAGCACCGCAGCCTGCTAAACGGCGCGATCACCCGCGAGCTGTCCCGCCAACGCAAGCCGCGCAGTTCGGACCGCCGCCGCCTCTCAGGCGAAACCCGAAACTGCAAGCAGTGCGGCAAGGCCATGCCAATGGCCGAGCGACAATTTCGTTTGTGTCAGAACTGCTTTCAGGAACAGCGAGGCAAAGAGCAGCCATACGCCAAACGGCGCGCTCCAAAGCAGGTAAAAACGTAGCGATTCACGGCCAGGCGGGCGCCCCATCAGCTCAATGGTTTATGAGTGTAGGGTGCCCGCTTCTTTGCTTTGGCTGTTAACGATGTCCTCTGCGCCAATCTCGACGCTCCACTGGGACCATGACGTACTCGACGCGTTTCGGCCGGTACCTTATTGCACGGGGCGCATGCCGATGGTGATGAACATGAGGCTTCGGCTGATGCTGATAACGGCGAGAATGCCGATGGCTGTGACGGTCATCGGAATCGTTCGATAGCACCGCGACCAGAACCGCCCCGACTGCCGCACCCGCCAATACGGGAACCACAACGTTGCGATCAGCTGCTGAAGCGGTACTGGCTGTGATCAGGCAGCCGGTAAGCAGACCGATCTTGAGTATGCGACTGAACATGGCTTTCTCCTTTCTACGAGTGGGCTCGTTGCCCACAGCTATCAAACACCGCCGCTCGGTCAGCGGGCGTCAGGCAGGTGTAAACAACGCGTAAACAGCCACGTCAGAAGAAGCGAATCATCGAGTCCGGGGCTGTCTCATATGAACGATGGACGCAGCGTGCGGAGGCACCCATGCACGATACTTACGACCTGAAACGATTCGTCGTCGCCCAAGACGGCATCTACGATCGCGCGCTGGCGGAATTGAAAGCCGGTCGTAAACAAAGCCATTGGATGTGGTTCGTTTTTCCCCAGATCGCCGGGCTCGGCCATAGCGACATGGCGCGACGCTACGCCATTTCCAGCACAGACGAGGCGCTCGTCTATCTGCAGCATCCGCTGCTGGGAGCACGGCTGGAGGAATGCGCGCAGGCGATGCTGCAGCACACCGATCGTCCGGCGCGGCAGATACTCGGCTCGCCCGATGACCTGAAGCTACGTTCGAGCATGACGCTGTTCAGCGCCGTCGCACCTGAGCGGACCATCTATCGTCAGGTCCTGGACGCTTTCTATGGCGGCGAGGCAGATCCGGCGACGTTGGCCAGACTGCAACGCTGAGCGTTGTCAAGCTCTAGCATGTGATTGTCAGAGGCGATTGCACTGCCGGTATGCCATCAGGGCTTTGCTGCGCGGAGCGCACCCTACAAGGGTCTCGTACTCCGTAGGGTGCGCTCTGCGCATGGCCAGTACCCCACAGTTCGCTTGGCTGAACGTCCGTTACGAGAGGCGGCTTTGCCTGTGAGAAAACTCTTCTGGTAGCTCTCCATGCGATGGTGCATCAGCGTTGCGCCGCGCTGAGGCCACTCGGCGTTGACGTTCCGCACTTCTTCGCACTTTGCCGCTGGCTAGCCTGCGCCGGCTGATGGCGACAACGGATCTACCGCTCCGTTCGCTACCTTTTCGATGAAATGTTCAAGTTTTTACTTTGACAGCACCAAACTTTGACTTTAAGTTTTCGCTTCCGAACATTTCCGAACCCACGCAGTATTCGGATTATAAAAACAACAGTCTCCAGAAGAGGTTCTGCGCATGAGTAACCCGTCCACCCCGACGCTACGGGGGCAATGCATCGCCGAATTCCTCGGCACCGCTCTATTGATCTTCTTTGGCACCGGCTGCGTCGCCGCGCTGAAGCTTGGCGGTGCTGATCTAGGCCTTTGGGAAATAAGCGTTATTTGGGGAATCGGCGTCAGCATGGGAGTGTATCTCGCAGCCGGCGTGTCGGGCGCTCACCTGAACCCTGCCGTGTCCATCGCGCTCTGGCTGTTCGGCACCTTCGAGCGCAACAAGGTGCCCGCGTATATCCTCGCCCAGACGGCAGGCGCATTCTGCGCCGCTGCGTTGGTTTACGGACTTTACAGCAGCCTTTTTTTCGATTTCGAACAAGCCCAGCAGATGACGCGCGGCAGCCTCGCCAGCCTTGAACTCGCTTCGGTGTTCTCCACCTACCCTCACGCGTCCCTGTCCATCGGCCAGGCGTTTCTGGTGGAAGTGGTGATTACCGCTATTCTGCTGGGAATGATCATGGCGCTGACCGACGACGGTAATGGCCTGCCCCGCGGCCCGCTGGCTCCGCTGCTGATCGGCCTGTTGATCGCGGTGATCGGCGGCGCGATGGGCCCGTTAACCGGCTTTGCTATGAACCCGGCACGGGATTTCGGACCGAAGCTGATGACTTTCTTCGCCGGCTGGGGCGAGGTCGCCTTCACTGGCGGGCGGGACATTCCCTACTTTCTGGTCCCGCTGATCGCTCCGGTGCTGGGCGCCTGCATCGGCGCCGCAGGCTACAAGGCACTAATCTGCAAGCATCTCCCGAATCTGGGCTCGGGCGCTTGTGCTGCACCTGAGCCAGATCACGAAGCCAAGCGTTACAGCAAACACGATGCCACTGCCCAAGAAGCTCGTTAAGGAATCGACATCATGAGCAACCCGAACGACAAGCAATTCATCGTCGCCCTCGACCAGGGCACCACCAGTTCCCGTGCCATCGTGCTGGACCGCAACGCCAACGTGGTCACTATCGCTCAGCGCGAGTTCGCGCAGATCTACCCGCAGCCGAGCTGGGTCGAGCATGACCCGATGGAAATCTGGGCCACCCAGAGCGGCGTCTTCGTCGAAGCCTTGGCCCAGGCCGGCATCACCAACGAGCAAGTGGCGGCCATCGGCATCACCAACCAGCGCGAAACCACCATCGTCTGGGACAAGCTCACCGGCAGGCCCATCTACAACGCCATCGTCTGGCAGAGCCGCCAGAGCACGCCGATCTGCGATCAGCTCAAGCGTGACGGCATGCAGGAGCACATCCGCAAAACCACCGGCCTGGTCATCGATCCCTATTTCTCCGGCACCAAGATCAAGTGGATCCTCGATCACGTCGAGGGCAGTCGCGAACGTGCGCGGCGTGGTGAGCTTCTGTTCGGCACCGTCGATTGCTGGCTGATCTGGAAGATGACCCAGGGCAAGGCCCACGTCACCGATTACACCAACGCCTCGCGCACCATGCTGTTCGACATCCACAAGCTGGACTGGGACCCGGTCATGCTGGAGGCGCTGGATATCCCGCGCGAAATGCTGCCCGAGGTGCGCTCCTCCTCCGAGATCTATGGTCATGCCTATCTCGGCTCCGGCCAGAGCACCGGCATCCCGATTGCCGGTATCGCGGGCGATCAGCAGGCGGCGCTGTTCGGGCAGATGTGCGTCGAGCCGGGCCAGGCCAAGAACACTTACGGCACCGGCTGCTTTCTGTTGATGAACACCGGAACCAAGGCCGTACAGTCCGAGCACGGCCTGCTTACCACCATTGCCTGCGGCCCGAAGGGCGAGGTCAATTACGCACTGGAAGGCGCCATCTTCAACGGCGGCTCCACCGTGCAGTGGCTGCGCGACGAGCTGAAGGTGATTAATGATTCGCTGGATTCCGAATACTTCGCCACCAAGGTCAAGGACAGCAATGGCGTCTATCTGGTGCCTGCCTTCACCGGCCTCGGCGCGCCCTACTGGGACCCTCGCGCCCGTGGCGCATTGTTCGGGCTGACGCGCGGTGTGAAGGTCGACCACCTCATCCGTGCCGCGCTGGAATCCATCGCCTACCAGACCCGCGATGTCCTCGATGCCATGCAGCAGGACGCCGGCGAACGTCTGCGCTCGCTGCGTGTGGACGGCGGCGCGGTAGCCAACAACTTCCTCATGCAGTTCCAGGCCGACCTGCTCGGTACCCATGTCGAACGCCCGCAAATGAAGGAAACCACCGCCCTCGGCGCTGCCTATCTGGCGGGCCTGGCGACCGGCTTCTGGAGCAGCCTCGATGAGCTACGCAGCAAGGCCACCATCGAGCGGGTCTTCGAACCGGCCTGCGATAACGAGCAGCGCGAGGCACTTTACAAGGGTTGGAAGAAGGCTGTAGACCGCACTCGAGACTGGGCAGAGGACTAAATCAAACCGGCATTGCCACTCGACGGCGCCGGCCCGGATTCGTTTCCGCGCCGGCGCCGCTATTCACAAACGAACAATTCTTTAATCGGAGACCAGACTGCGGCATGCTTCCGGCATATCGATAAGAAGGAAGCCTCCATGAGTCTGGCCCCACGACAGCAGAGCATTCTCGAATTGGTGCGCGAACGCGGCTACGTCAGCATCGAAGAGCTGGCGCAGCAGTTCGCGGTGACGCCGCAGACCATCCGCCGCGATATCAACCAGCTCGGCGAAGCCGGCCTGCTACGCCGCTACCATGGCGGCGCCGCTCACGACTCCAGCGTGCAGAACACCGCCTACACCCAGCGCGCCCGACAGATGCGCGACGAGAAGCGCCGTATCGCCGATGCCATGGCTGCGCACATTCCCGATCAAGCTTCGCTGTTCATCAACATCGGTACCACCACCGAAGCCATCGCCCACGCGCTTCTGAATCATCGCGACCTCAAGGTCATCACCAACAACCTGCATGTGGCGAGCATCCTCAGCCCCAAGGAAGACTTCGACGTCCTGATCGCTGGCGGCAACGTGCGCAGCGACGGCGGCGTGGTCGGCCAGGCAACCGCCGACTTCATCAGTCAATTTAAAGTGGACTTCGCGCTGATCGGCATCAGCGGTATCGATGAAGACGGCACCCTGCTGGACTTCGATTACCAGGAAGTCCGCGTGTCCCAAGCCATTATCAACAACGCCCGCAAGATCTTCCTCGCTGCGGATTCGAGCAAGTTCGGCCGCAATGCGATGACCCGCCTCGGTTCGCTGGAGCAGATCGATGTGCTGTTCACCGAGGCCCAGCCGCCGGAAGCCTTTGTCGACCTGCTCGCGCGCCATGACGTGAAGCTGGAAGTCACGGGGTGATCGTCGTTTAGCAAAGGCAGGTGTTTGAGCCAGCATCAACCTGCCTGAAGCATCTGGTGGGCTGAAGCCCACCCTACAAAGACTGACTGCTCCGAGCCACCGTAGGGTGGGCTTCAGCCCACCAAGAAAAAAAGCCACAACTCCGAAGAACCTCAGCACCAACAAGCAGCTCACTTCTGTTCGTTTATTTTCTTTTTGATATAAAAAGTGAACATTCTATCTGGAGAGAAGAACTCCTCTACGCTACGATGTTCATATTCGAAAATAGATATTCGTTTTTTAGGAGAACACCGTGACCGACACCGACCGCCCCGTCTCCGAGCTCTATGACATCGCCGTTATCGGCGGAGGAATCAACGGCGTCGGGATCGCCGCCGATGCGGCTGGGCGCGGGCTGTCGGTTTTCCTGTGCGAACGCGACGATCTTGCCAGCCATACATCATCGGCCAGCAGCAAGCTGATCCACGGCGGCCTGCGTTATCTCGAACATTATGAGTTCCGCCTGGTACGCGAGGCACTGGCCGAACGCGAGGTGCTGCTGCGCAAGGCGCCGCATATCGTCAAGCCGATGCGTTTCGTCCTGCCCCATCGCCCGCATCTGCGGCCCGCCTGGATGATTCGAGCCGGGCTGTTTCTTTATGACAACCTCGGCAAGCGGGAACAACTTCCCGCCTCGCGCGGCCTGCGCTTCGGCGATGAAAGCCCGCTGAAACCGGCGATACGGCGCGGTTTCGAATATTCCGATTGTTGGGTCGACGATGCACGACTGGTAGTGCTCAACGCCATGGCGGCGCGCGAAAAAGGCGCGCACATCCATACCCGCACCCGCTGCCTGAGCGCCAAACGTGCCGGCGGTATCTGGCATGTCGAGCTACAGCGCCAGGACGGCACGCGCTTTTCGCTGCGCGCCAAGGCACTGGTCAACGCGGCGGGTCCTTGGGTCGCGCAATTCATCGGCGAAAACCTTCAGCAGCGCTCGCCTTACGGCATCCGGCTGATTCAGGGCAGCCACGTAATCGTGCCCAAACTGTACGAAGGCGAGCAGGCGTACATCATGCAGAACGAGGATCGGCGCATCGTGTTCGCCATCCCGTACATGGGCCGCTACACCATGATCGGCACCACCGATCGCGAGTATCACGGCGATCCGGCCACGGTCAGCATCAGCGAAGAAGAAATCGCGTACCTGCTGGGCGTGGCCAATGCGCACTTCCGCGAGCAATTGGAACCCAAGGACATCCTGCACACCTTTGCCGGCGTTCGCCCTCTTTGCGACGACGAGTCCGACAATCCCTCGGTCGTTACCCGCGATTACACCCTGTCGCTGGAAGCCGAGCAGAAGCAGGCGCCGTTGCTTTCGGTGTTCGGCGGCAAACTTACGACCTACCGCAAACTGGCCGAGTCGGCGATGGAACACCTTGCGCCGTTCTTCCCGCAAATGGGCGAGCGCTGGACAGCGAAGGCCAGCCTTCCCGGTGGCGAAGGCATGGACTCGCCGCAAGCATTGGTCGAAAAGTTGGTCGACAGGATCGAAGGCATCGACTTAGACCTGGCTCGGCGATGGGCGAATCTTTACGGCAGTCGCGTCTGGAAAATGATTGGCGAGGCTCGCTCAGTCACTGAGCTGGGCGAACTGCTGGGCCAGGACCTCTACACGCTGGAAGTTGAATATCTGCACCAGCAGGAATGGGCAACCTGTGCGGACGACATTCTCTGGCGCCGCACCAAGCTCGGCCTGTCGTTCACGGCTGACGAGCTTGCCCGATTGCGCCACTATCTGGACGCCCGGCCTGCGCCAGCGAAGGCAACGGATATGAATGCGGCCTGATGGCCGCAGCATTTCGAATCACCGCCGATTGCGGTAGGCTCAACCCCTTCTCAAGACGGAGTAACTCCCCATGGCCCGAGCCACTGCCCGCCACATCCTGGTTCCCACCGAAGACAAGTGCAACGAACTGAAAGCTGCCATCGAAGGCGGCGCCGATTTCGCTCAGGTTGCCAAGGACAATTCCACTTGCCCATCCAGCCGTCAGGGCGGCGACCTGGGCTCGTTCGGTCCGGGCCAGATGGTCAAGGAGTTCGACACCGTGGTGTTCAGCGCCCCGCTCAATGTCGTGCAGGGCCCGGTGAAGACCCAGTTCGGCTACCACCTGCTGGAAGTGACCAACCGTCAGGATTGATCCTGCCGCCCCCGCGCTACGGCGCCGGGGGCTCCCTCCTCCAGCTCTCCACAGCCTTTCTCTGCAACGTCCAATTGATTGTCAGTTCTTGCCCGCGGGCAACATGCCGACGTTGCCCCATGCGTCAAGCTTCGTGGCGGAAGCGTCCAGCCAGACTCTTCAAGCCGCACCTGCTCTACGCCGCACCGCACCGCACCGCACCGCACCGACGATCTGGCTCAGCGCCTTATTAGTTTCGATCCGCGACCACCGCGAACCCACGCCCGCAATCACCGGCGCGGACCGTTTCGATGGCGGCATTACAGCCACGGGCTATGCTCAGAAAGAGCTATTTTCATCCACCCTGAGGGGAGCGATGTGATGTTCCACGTAACGCGCATAGGCGACAAACGCATCGACGTCGATTTTTCCGGCAAGCTCGACAGCAATGAAATGCGCTTCGCGCTCGATGAGCTGATGCGCAAATCAGAAGGCATCACCCATGGCCAAATGCTCTATCGCATCGGCGACTTCGACATGCCGACGCTGGGCGCCGTCGGTGTCGAGCTGTCACGGATTCCGCAGCTGTTTCGCTTCATCCGTCGCTTCGACCGCTGCGCCGTGGTCAGTTCCAGAGAGTGGGTGCGCAAGGCCAGCGAGATCGAAGGCGCGCTGATCCCTGGCCTGACGATCAAGGCATTCGATGCGCACCAGAGTACCGAGGCGCATAACTGGCTTGAGGGCCTGCAATAGCCTGCCGGTATCTCAACGCGGCGTGCCGAAGACTTGGGTCCAGTAACTGATGGCAGCGCTGTCCGGATTCGTCGCATATGCGGCGCCCATCTCGGTGAAGTCCGCCCGCATGATGTTGCGGCAGTGCCCGGGGCTGGCCAGCCAGCCGGCCACGGCCTGCTCCACCGAGCCTTGGCCTGCCGCAATGTTTTCACCGACCCGGCTCCATGCGTAGCCGGCGCGGTTGGCTCGATCGCTGACCTGGCTGCCATTCGCCGCCCGATGGCTGAAAAAGTCTTGATTGGCCATATCGCGACTGTGGGCCAGCGCAGCCTCGGCCAGCCGATCATTCCAGCGTAATGCCGGCACCGCCTCGAATGTCTGGCTGCCACAGGTTCGCGCTTGCGCGCGGGCTTCGTTGACTTGTTTCAAAATCTTCTTCCCTGCTTCCTGCCAGTCGCCTAGATCCGGCGATAGCAAAGGCTTGGCAAGCAGCACCTGCCAGGTACTCCCCTGCCTGGAGACACCGATTTCCGCGAACTCTTCGCTACGCAGCGCGCTGCAATAGCGTTGCCTGAGCGCATCCATGGCGGCCTGCGTGCTCGCAGGACCGGATATCGAGACCGCTTGTAGTTTCGCCGGACGATAGCCGGACGCCTGCAACGCACGTTGCAGCTGCGCCCCGCTGGTCGCTGGAGCCACCGCCAAGGCATCAGCGGGGGCAAGCGGCCCTACCGCGGAGCCTTTGGCACCGTCGCATGTCTGTTCGGTATCGCGGAAAGCGTTGATCAAGCCAATCAGAGCTTGCGGTTCATCCGCGCTTATCTCGCCCGCGAACAACGCAGTGAGCAGCAGCAATGGGCCGGCCACCTGGGTCAGCGCTCGATGCTTTCGAGCTGGGGTGATTAATGGCGATCTGGAGGCTGTCATGGCAACACTTCGCTCCGGTTTGGTCTTGCCCCGACAACACGGAGCCTGACATGGGGTCGTTAGTCTGCTGACCACAGCCAGCCGAGAGCGATCCAGGCGAGCAAGCGAAACAGGTCCTCGACATGCGATCATCAGCCCGGCAAAACCGAACGCCACGTAACCGCATTCACCGATTCCGAACCACACCCAGCCATGACCCTGTCCGATTTTCTGCTGTTCGCGCTGCCGGCGATCTTTCTCACCGGGCTGTCCAAGGGTGGCTTTGGAGGCGCTCTGGGCGGGATCGCCGTGCCGCTGCTGGCGCTCGCTATCTCGCCGAAACAGGCGGCGGCTGTAATGCTGCCGATTCTCTGTCTGGCGGACGTGGTGGGTCTGAAGGCCTATTTCGGCAAATGGGACATCCCCAATCTCAAGGTCATGCTGCCCGGCGCGCTGATCGGCATCGCCCTCGGCTCGCTCACCTTCGGCATGCTCGACGAACGGATGATCGGCCTGATGATGGGGTTCATCGCCGTGGGTTTCGTGGCGCTCGGGCTGATCACTAACAACGACAAGCCCCGCCCCCTGCAACGCGGGCGCGGTACCCTGCTTTCGTCGGTTGCCGGCTTCACCAGCTTCGTCGCGCATGCGGGCGGACCGCCGATCCTGATGCATCTGCTACCACAGCAACTGGACAAGCTACGCTACGTCGCGACCATCAACCTGTTCTTTCTGATGACCAATGCGATCAAGCTGATTCCCTACGCCGCACTCGGCCAGTTCAACCGCGAGAACCTACTACTGAGCCTGGCGCTCGCGCCCATCGTGCCATTCGGCGTCTGGGCCGGGCTTTGGCTGCACAAGCGCATCGATCACACCTGGTTCTACCGGATCGCCCGCATCGGCATGGCGCTCGCTGGTTTGCAGCTGATCTGGAAGCATCTCTGAAGCCGGACCGGCATACCACTGGCGCACCAGTGCTGAACGATCACAGCTCACCCCAGTCGGAAATAATGTACCCACTGCAACAGGAGTCATCCTCATGCTGAAGTTTCTGGGCAGCACAATCGGCATCATTTTTCTGATCGGTCTGTTGGTGGTGATCGGTTTGTTCATGTTGGTGTTCTAACCACAACGGCTACCAACAGGCGCACAAAAACAGTTCGGCAATTCCGCTGTGTCGAACTCACCAGCCGTTCTCGACCATGCCGCCGGGCTTTCTGGCGGCATGGTCGTTTTTGCACTGAGCTCGGCGGGCATCGCTTCCGACCTACGGAACCGAATGACTTGACCGAGACGATGGTCCAAACAGCACCTACACCAACCGAGGATGATGAAATGGGTCTGTTCGACAAGATCAAAGACAAACTGGGCTTGGGCGGCGTCAGCAACGAAGCGCACAAGCCTGCCGCGCCGAATTCTGGCGTCAACCAGCATGCCACTGACACGGTTGTCGACTCCAACCGCCCGACGACAGCTAACAACGCAACCACCACACCGCCCGGGGCCAGCGCATCGGCAACGGGTATGGCTGGCACCGCCGGTACGGTCGGCGGACCTAACAACGTTGTGGATGTCCCGGCGAAGCTCGACGGCATGGCGGCGAATTTTCCGGAGCAGCTGAACTGGCGCACCTCCATCGTCGACCTGCTCAAGTTGCTAGGCCTGGACAGCAGCCTGGAGTCGCGCAGGGAACTCGCTACCGAGCTGGGTTGCCCGCCGGACAAGATGGCCGACTCGGCGCAGATGAACATGTGGCTGCATCGCGCCGTGATGCACAAGCTCGCGGAACACGGCGGCACCGTACCACCCGAACTGCGCACCTGATGAAGAGTTCGTTCCCACGCGCCAGCGTGGGAACGCAACCCGGACGCTCCTGCGTCCGAAACCTCAACCGTCCAATGATGGCCCGATCATCTCGGCCAATTGCGGATAGACGCCGGGGCAGGCGACGAGGTAAGGATTGCCAAGCAGCAGTCCGTCGTTGCGGAAGAAGTCGTTCCCTCGTCCACCCGCTTCCTTGACCATCACCAGCCCGGCCACGCAATCCCAGCTCTTGAGCTCGGTCTCGTAATAGCCGAGCAGGCGACCCGCCGCCACATAGGCAGTCATCAGCGCACCAGAGCCGTTGCGAAAGAACATGCCGCCCGCGGCGAGCAGCTTTTCGAGGAAAGGAATGAAGTGTTCCTTGCCGCGCGGGTGAAAGGTCCCGGTGGCAGTCACGCCTTGGCCCACATGAGTGGCATTGCTCGCTTTCAAGGGGCGGTCGTTGACGAACGCGCCCCGGCCCAGACAGCCATGGAACAGCTCGTCATGATTGGGATCGGCGATAGCGCCCAGGTGCGGTTCGCCGTCGATCAGCAGACCAATTGACACGCACCAGTTGTGCAAACCATTGACGAAGCAGGCGGTGCCATCGATGGGATCGATCACCCACACGCAGCGAGCGCCAAGATCGGCGGAACCGCTCTCCTCGCCGAGAAAACCGTCCTCGGGAAAGCGTTCGGTCAACCTGCCGCGAATGAAGCGTTCAATCTCTTTGTCGGCGACGCTCACGACATCCTGCAAGTCGTCGCCCTTGTGCTCGACCGTTAGCGCGTCGCGCTTGCGGTAGTACTCCATTCCCAGCTGTGCCGCCTCGAGAGCAAGGGCTTTGGCGCAGGCATAACGCGCGTCGATATCGAGTGGTTGCTCGGAACTCATGGCTGTCCTATGAACGGTTGCGCACAATCGCGCGGGGAGCAGGATTTTAATGAATCACGCTATACGGGCATACCACGCCGCAGCCCTTCTCAGTCACAGCGGCGCCATTCCGTCTGGCGCAATTGCGCCAGACGGAAGCCTGGAGGCGGCTCAGCTTTCGTGTTCGCCGCTGCTGTAGGTCGGCCCCGCCAGGTTTTCGCCCGGCGCGGCACGTCCTTCCAAGGGCGGCAACGCCTTGGCCTTTTCGATGTCCACACCGACGCCCTCCGCCAAGCGCTGGCCGTAATCCGGGTCGCAATGCCAGAAGTGCCAGATCATGCGCAGACAGATTTCCTCAGGGCATTCCTTGAGGTCGGCGGTTATGTTGGCGATCAGGTCATCGCGCTCCCAGCCCTCGAAACTGCGGTAACGCTCGCCGGCCTGGTGATAATCCGCGGCAGCCTTGGTCGTCTGATAGCGCCCCAGATGCCCTTCGACCCATTGGTGATAATCCTGTGTAGCCTTGGGCGCTTCCTTGAGTCCACCGACAGAGCTGGGTTCGTAATTGATGTGGGGATTACCGCCGCCATCGACGAAATGCGCCATCTGCCCGTCGCGCTGGTTGGTGGCGTACGGGCATTTGGGCGCGTTGATCGGCAGCTGCAGATAATTCGCGCCGACGCGGTAGCGCTGGGTATCGGAATAGGACAGGGTCCGACCTTGCAGCATCTTGTCATCCGAAAAATCGATGCCGTCCACCAGGACGCCTGTACCGAAGGCGGCCTGCTCGGTTTCGGCGAAGACGTTCGACGGGTTGCGATCAAGCACCAGTCGTCCTACCGGGAGCAGCGGGAACTGGTCCTCGGGCCAGCGCTTGGTGTCGTCCAGCGGGTCGAAGTCGAGCTCATCGTGCGGATCGTCGGACATGATCTGCACGGCCATTTCCCACTCGGGATAATCGCCGCGCTCGATGGCGTCGTAGAGGTCGCGGGTGGCGTGGCCGACATCTTTCATCTGGATTTCAGCAGCCTGCTGGGAGGTGAGGTTCTTCACGCCGAGCTTGGGCTCGAAGGAGAACTTGCAGAGCACCGCCTCACCCTTATCGTTGACCATTTTGTAGGTATTCACACTCGAGCCCTGCATGTGCCGGTAGTCGGCAGGGATGCCCCAGGGACTTTTGACCCAGGTCACCATGTGCAGCGCTTCGGGATGGTGCTGAACGAAATCGTAGAAGCGCCAGGCTTCCTGGCGGTTGGACACGGGATCGGGCTTGAAGGCATGGATCATGTCCGGAAACTTGATCGCATCGCGGATGAAGAACACCTTGAGGTTGTTGCCCACCAGGTCCCAGTTGCCGTCCTCGGTGTAGAACTTGATGGCGAAGCCGCGCGGGTCACGAGCGGTTTCCGGTGACTCCTTTCCACCAATCACGGTGGAAAAACGCAGGAAGACCGGAGTACGCCCGCCCGCCTTGGTCAGCACCTTGGCGCGCGTATATTTGCTGGCCGGCTCGTCACCGATCTTGCCATAGGGCTCGAACCATCCATGCGCCGCGGTACCGCGCGCGTGCACGACGCGCTCGGGGATTCGCTCGCGGTCGAAGTGGGTGATCTTCTCGATGAATTGATAATTTTCCAGCGTCGCCGGGCCACGCTCGCCGACGCTGCGCAGGCTCTGGTTATCGCTGACGGGATGGCCCTGACGGGTCGTGAGTGTGTTGCGTTCATCAGTCATAACGGCTCCTGGACAAGTCTAGGATGGGCGCTTCTTTAGGTGAACGGGGTGCTGCAACAAAACCGTGAGGCTGTTTACGCCGCCGTCCGCAAGCCCCTCAGGGCTGCTTCTGCTCTTCGTGCAGTCGAGCGTTGAGCTCATCGACGATCGGTACCCACTCAGCGTCGTCTATCCATTCTTCCGTCAGGAATGCACGCTGCGCGTCGCTCCAGAATGGCGCTTCGGTCAATTTCATGTGGTTGGGTAGCGGGGCGTGACTGGCGATGAAATCATCGATGCTGGCCGGGTCTGACGGCAGGCCCAGCTGCTCGAACAAGGTGCGCATGTCTTTGTTGGGAAGTTCCATCAAACGGCTCCTCTGCCTGATCGTTTTGCTGCCTATCGGGGCAGGCGATGCTTTCAGTAGAGGCATTCGAGCAAGCAACAGTTCAACAGATGAAACGTCGGGAACAAGCAGGAAAAAAAGAACGGGCCTAGCCGAAAGCGAGGCCCGTCACGAATTCAAGCCACCTTATCGAACAACTGTCTGCCTTGGTTCAGGGATTGATCCACAAGCCACTTGCCATGGGCAATGGACGCCCGCTGCGCTTTATCGAGTTCCGCCATGAAGGCGTGCCCGACCGGGAGCGCCATGCGCCGGCTGGTCTGTCCTTGCGGGTTGGTGATTCGGCAACCGCCCGCCCAGGGCGTCGGCGTGCCGGGGTGCTCCATTACCTCGGCGGTAATGATGTGATCGCGGTATTCGCATTGCATCATGGTCATGGTGCCACCTCCTGACTGATGGCCGTGGCAATTCCTAAGCGATGCCGCCACGCGCCAATTGCCCCCCTCTCGTCAAGGTCCGCCACGAGCTTAGCGCGCCGGTCGTCGGCGGTCCTCGTGCGATACCTTCAATGGGTATAGCACAGGCACAGGAGATCGATAGGCCCGGTGGTCGCGCTATTGTCGAATGGGATCAGGTGGACCGAGCGGTAACTGAGGCAGGAGCAGGCATCGCGGAGCGATGCCTGCTGTTTCGATGGCGGCCATGCGATCGGGCTATGCCAAATTCACATGGCACGGCTGGTTTCAGGAGGTACGCAGTTGCTCGTCGGCAAGAAAGTCCGCCTCCAGCAACGCATCCCTGTCCTGTACTTCGAGGGTTTCGCCTTCGATGGGCGTCGGCGCCGTTGCGCGTTTGCTGCGCAGTTTGCCGAATTGGTGCTTGAGGGCGTTGTTGAGCTTGTCGACGGCGCCATCGACGGCCAATTCCAGCGAAGCCGCCTTGTGCGTGACGGAAATCGGCTGCTGACCTTTCGGCCGGGCCTCCATCTGGCAGCGCTTGTCCTGCACGCCGGCCTTGGCGCCGTTTTCGTCGTTCAGGTGCACCACGACGCGGGTGACGTCGTCGTCGAATCGATCCAGCTTGTCGGCAACAGCGCCACTGACCCAGCCTACGAGACGAGCGCTTCCTTCGATGTGTTTATCGCTATGTACCTGGATTTGCATATATTGCTCTCCCTTCAACGCGATCTGGTAAACCACCGTTCAGCTGCAACGGTCAGGACTAGCAATGCCACCGTTGACGATATTAAGCAAGGCCAACGCAACGGCATCGGAAGCTCGACCGATGCGTTTTCGGCACGGCGGCACGCTGCCAGCGACGCGCGCAGGCCCAAGGGAGAGGGTCGTAGCGGAGCGCTGGAGTACGTGCAGTCAGCGTGCTCGTCGAGCAATCACTGACTGGTGGACAGCTTCTTCTTCGGGTAGATGTCGTAACGGCTGGACTTGCCTTCCAGGCTGTAGCCCGGCTTGGGGCCGTCTATTGCGGGCGCCTTGCGCGGCCGCTTCACCACCACGCGGTGGCTGGCCAGCGCCAACGCCTGTTCCAGCAGCGCGCCGGCGTCCGGGTCGTCACCGACGAAGGGACGGAACAGGCGCATCTCCTTTTTCACCAGCGCGCTCTTTTCCCGGTGCGGAAACATCGGGTCAAGATAAATGACCTGAGGTGGCTCATCCTGCCACTGGCTCATCAACTCGATGGCGTTGCCGTGAAGCAGGCGCATGCGCGTGGCGATCGGACGCACCTCGGCATCGTCTCGCGCTCGCGCCAGACCATCCTCCAGCAGTGCGGCGATCAACGGCTGGCGCTCGAACAGCACCATTTCGCAACCCAGCGTCGCCAGTACGAAGGCGTCACGCCCGAGCCCGGCGGTCGCATCCAGCACGCTGGGCCGAATGCCGGGCTGAATCCCGACCGCCTTGGCAATCATCTGTCCGCTGCCACCACCGAATTGCCGACGATGCGCGGCGCCGCCTTCGACGAAATCCACTCGCACCGGCCCCGGCGCCTGCGAGCCGAGCAGCTGCAATTGCAAACCGTCCTCGCCTAGCTGCAGGGCGAATTCCGCCTCGTCCGCTTGCGTCGGCAAGTCCAACCGCGACGCCCAAGCGTGCGCCTGCTCGACGAACTCGGGGGCAAGGGCTTCGACACGGACCAACGGGGATGAGGCAGTCATACGGAGCTCGGAAGACAGAAACGCCGCATTCTGCCAGAGGCGATGCCGGCACGCCTCAGCGGCACATGCCGAAACCGCCCATATCGACATGAAAATGATCGTGATGCGCTGCGTTGTATTCGGGGCTCAGGGTGATCTTGAACGCATCGCAGGCAGCTGCCTTTACTTGGCGAAGGAAGCGCGCCTTGTCGTCGTCGCCGTTCCAGTCGCGCGCGACGGTTATGCGTGTGCCGTCCTGCAATCTGAACCCGGCCAGATCCAGCGCGTTGGCGGAGGCATGCTGGCTGCGCCTGTTGCTGCGCGCGATATTGCGGCAGGCGAAGCTGCCGAAGTGGTCGACACGCACCACCGGCTGGCCAAATACCTGCTGCGCCGCTGGCTGCAGCCCATGCCGCTCGAACAGCGCATAGGCCGCGGCCAGCGGGCAGGTCGCGAGAAACGCGCCATTGAAGCGCACCGCCGAGCCGGTGACGCGCACGGCGTTTTCCACCGGACAGCCAGGTTGCGGCGTGCTGTCAGGAACTGCCACGTAATCCAGATCGGAGGTGGTCAGCGCCTGTTCGCAAAGCGCGCGGTCGCTCTGTAGGCGCTGCAGCTTGTAGGGCGTCAACAGGTTCGGCGTCTCGCGAATATCCAGCGGTGCCCAGGGATTCCACTTCGACGGAACGTCGACGTGACCGCGCCACACCGCGTAAACGAACCCGGCGAGCGCGAGCAGAAGCAATAGGAAGAAGCGGCCAAACGTCATGCTGGCTTTGGCAACGCGAGCGATTCAAGGTTGCAGGGCGGCTTCGTCACGCAGCGCCGCCTCAGTCGCCAAGCAGCGACAGCTGCGACTCGCTCTGCATCGCAGGCACTGCCAGCGGCGGCAGACCTGGCAAGCGCCGCGCGAGCTGATCATGGAAGCGCATGGCCAGATCCGGCGCCAGACGGTTATCCGGAGTATGCAGATAGACATGGGGCTGCTTGCCCGCCTCGATCCAACCCGCCACCTTGTCCAGCCAAGGCGTGAGAAAGGGATCGTTCGCCTCCAGCTCCGGATGTCCGACAAAGCGTACCTGCGGGAACTGGCTGAACGCCGCGGGCCGCACCGGCAGCCGTGGCTTCTTGCTTTGCGCATGCAGCAATGCTGGATCGCGTGACCGGCAGCTGAACAGCGCACGGGTGTCCATGCAGATACGCTCCACGCCCCGCCCGTGCAGCAACCGATTCAGCGCGCGTTCCTCCTCGCCCTTGGCGAAGAAGGCGGTGTGGCGCACTTCCACAGCAAGCGGTCGATTCAGGATCTCGATCACCTGCGTCAGCTCACCCAGGCGAGCCGGGCCGAACGTGGCCGGCAACTGCAACCAGAACGGGCTGACTCTTTGGCCCAACGGCGCCAGCAGCGAACGGAACGACAAAACCAGGTCCAGTACGTCACGAAGATCCGACGCTTGACTGATCTCGCGCGGCAGCTTGGCGCAGAAGCGAAAGCCTTCAGGCATCAGCGCCGCCCAGCGCTCGATCTTTTGCTCCGACGGCCAGGCATAAAGCGTCGTGTTGCCTTCCACGGTGTTGAACACCGAGCAATAACGCGCGAGGAATTCGGTCGCAGGCAATCCCGGGCAATAAAGCGATCCACGCCAGGGAGGCTCGTTCCAGGAAGGGCAGCCGAGAAAATAGGGAAGATCCACGCGATGCGCGACGCCTTAGGCGTAGAGATCCAGGCCAAGTACTTCGTGCGCGTCGAGATCGGCACTGAAGCTCGCAGTGGTGCCATAGCTCTGCAACGCCTGGGTGGCACGACTGGTCAACGGACGCTCCATCATGGCTTCGAAGCGCGACGGCATGAAATCGCCGGGGACGGCCGAAATGTAGTCGGTAGGCTCGTTTTGCGGGCGGCGTGCGAGGTGTTCGTAGGTGCTGTCGGCCTGCTCAGCCGGGGAAATGCTGGATCGACGCGCCTGCTCAACCGCCTTTTCGCTCTCGCGATAAGGCACCGGCACGTTTTCCCGCTGGGGAACGTACTCGATGGGATAAGCAGAAGGGGCGAGACCGTTGAGGCGCATCATTCACCTGTACGAAGTGAGTCGACTCTAGCGAGCCGCCTCGGGATTGGCAACGCCGTCCGTCACCGCGCAGCCTTTGGCGTCGCGACGTTGTCACGCAAGTAGATCGGCTGGGCCTGATCGGCCTCCACCGCTTCCCCGCGCTGCCAGCCGAAACTGGCCAGGTGCAGCAAATCTTCTGCATGCGGCAGCAGCGTGGCATCGACCGCCGCGGGTTGTACGGCAAGGCGCTCGGCATAGCGCCAGCCCGTGCCGGCGCCAAACCAGTTACCGGAGCCATCACGCGGCAAACCGACGTGTTCCGGAGGCAGTACGGCTTCAATCCCGGCCAGCTGCATCTCGCCTTCATGGGCGCGATAACAGCCCCAATAAACTTCATCCATGCGCGCATCGATGGCGACCGCCACCTGCTCGGCGCCATGCTCGCGATACGCACGCTGAGCGATCGTAGCGAGTGTCGAAATCGGCAGTACCGGACGCTCCAGCGCGAACGCCAGCCCCTGAACCACGCCAACCGCGATCCGCACGCCGGTAAAGGCGCCGGGGCCACGACCGAACGCCAGCGCATCGACGGCCGACAAGGCAATCCCCGCCTCAGCCAGCAGCGTCTGGATCATGGGCAGCAGCCGTTGCGCATGCAGCCGCGGGATCACCTCGTAATGGCTCAGCACGCGGCCGTCATGCAGCAGCGCAACGGAGCAGGCTTCAGTGGCGGTATCCAGGGCCAACAGCGTGGTCATCGGCAGTTCCGGTCAGTCGAAAAAAGGCGGCGATTGTAGCAGCTGCGCCATGCCAGATTCCTTATGGACAACTCGGCTCGGCGTGAATGCGATACGAACGAAAACGGCCCGCAAGCGGGCCGTTCGGTTTGCCTGGCTAGATCAGCTGAGCGCAGCCAGCACCTTGGCAGTAATCTCTTCCACCGAGCCGACACCTTCGACGCGGCTGCACTTGGGCGTGCCTTCAGCGGCTTCGAGGTTCTGGTAGAAAGCCACCAGCGGCTTGGTCTGCGAGTGGTAGAGGCTCAGGCGGTGGCGGACGGTTTCTTCCAGATCGTCCTTGCGGTGAACCAGTTCTTCACCGGTGACGTCGTCGACGCCAGCCACCTTCGGCGGATTGTGCTCAGTGTGGTAGATGCGACCCGAAGCCGGATGCACGCGACGACCGGACAGCCGACCGACGATTTCTTCATCATCCACCGCGATTTCCAGCACGTGGTCCAGCTTCACGCCGGCATCACGCAGCGCTTCGGCTTGCGGAATGGTGCGAGGGAATCCATCGAAGAGGAAGCCGTTGGCACAATCGGACTGCTGCAGACGCTCCTGAATGAGCGCGATGATGATCTCATCGGACACCAGACCACCACTGTCCATCACGTCCTTCACCTGCAGGCCCAGCGGCGAGCCCGCTTTGACCGCTGCACGCAACATGTCACCGGTGGAAATTTGCGGGATAGCGAACTTCTCGGTAATGAAGCGGGCCTGTGTGCCTTTCCCGGCACCGGGTGCTCCCAGCAGAATTACGCGCATGGATGAGTCCTCAAGTTTGCAAAGGGATACCGCCAGCGGTCGAACGACCGCAACCCTGCCGCTGGCGAATCAAAGATTCTGGTCTGTCGCCATGCGACAAAAGGTTGAACACGATACACAGCGCACAGAACGCAGACAAGCGGCGCCCATGGCCTGCCCCTGGCGACCTTCGCTCCGGCCGATGGAGACGGAAAACCGTCGCCATCGGCACGAAACGACATAAGACCGACCGTCCGAATGAACCTATCCGGTGTTGCGCAATCCCGCTGCAATGCCTGCGACGCTAACCAACAGAGCTTGCTCCAGCGGGCTTTCCGCCGGGGTCTGTTGCTGTCGCGCACGGGCCAGCAATTCGATCTGCATCAGATGCAGAGGATCGAGATAAGTGTTGCGCAGACTGAAGGCTTCGAGGGTCGTAGGACTGTGCGCAAGTAGCTCGGACTGGCCAGTCACACGCTGTATAGCCGCCACAGCCTGCGACAATCTGTCACGCAAATCGCGACCCAGCGACTGTAACTGCGCCTCGACCAACCGCTCGTCGTAGCGACTGGCGATTTCCGCATCTGTCTTGGCCAAGACCATCTCAAGCATATCGATGCGCGTGCTGAAAAACGGCCAACGCTGGCGCATCAGCCTCAGCCGATCGCCTTCGTCACGCTCCAGCGCGGTCTCTAGCGCGTGCTCCCAGCCCAACCAGGCGGGCAACATCAGGCGCGTCTGGGTCCAGGCGAATATCCACGGAATCGCACGCAAGCTCTCGATTCCGCCTTCTCGACGCTTCGACGGTCGGCTGCCCAGTGGTAACCGACCCAATTCCTGCTCTGGCGTGGCCTGGCGGAAGTAGTCGACGAATTGCGCATGATCGCGTACCACGCCGCGATAGGCCTCGACGCCTGCAGCAGCCAGCTGATCCATGGTTTCGCGCCAATCCGGCTCGGGCATCGGCGGTGGCAGCAGGGTCGCTTCCAGGACCGCAGCCAGATACAGGCTGAGATTTTGCTCGGCGATATCCGGTAGCCCGAACTTGAAACGGATCATCTCGCCCTGCTCGGTAGTGCGGAAGCGCCCCGCCACCGACCCGGGCGGCTGGGACAGGATCGCCGCATGAGCCGGCCCGCCGCCACGGCCAACCGTGCCTCCACGGCCATGGAACAGCAGCAACTCGACCTGATGCTCGCGGCAGATGTCGACGAGGCGTTCCTGCGCGCGGTACTGCGCCCAGGCCGCCGCTGTGGTTCCGGCATCCTTGGCCGAATCCGAATAGCCGATCATCACTTCCTGCGGGCCATGCAAGCGCTGGCGATAACCTGGCAGACCCAACAGCTGATCAATGGTAGGGCCGGCATTGTTCAGGTCATCGAGCGTCTCGAACAGCGGTACGACGCGCATCGGCCGTTGCAGGCCGGCCTCTTTCAACAACAACTGAACCGCCAGCACATCCGACGCGCCGCGAGCCATGGAGATGACATAGGAGCCGAGCGACGCACCTGGCGCCTGCGCTACCACGCGACAGGTCGCCAGCACTTCGGCGGTCTCCTCCGAAGGCTGAAAATGTGGAGGCAGCAACGGACGGCGGTTGGTCAACTCGCGCTGGAGGAAATCCAGGCGCTGCTGCTCGTCCCACTGGTCGTAATGACCTACGCCCAGGTAATCGGTGATTTCCGCCAAGGCCGCGACGTGCCGAGCCGAATCCTGACGGATGTCGAGGCGCACCAGAAACAACCCGAACGCGGCAACCCGACGTAGCGTATCGAGCAAAGCGCCGTCAGCGATCACACCCATGCCGCACGCATGCAACGAGTGGTAGCAAAGTTCCAGCGGCTCGCGCAGCTCGCGATTGTCCTGCAGTACCGCAGGCGACGGCTGATCAGCGCAACCTGCCCACTCGCGCGTCGCCTGCAATCGTCCGCGCAGCCGCTTGAGCAGTGCGCGATAGGGCTCGGCCGACTCGCCGCTGTGACGCAGCAGCTCTTCGCTGGCGGTCTGCATCGACAGCGCGGTGATCAACCCCTCGATATCGCGCAGGAACAGATCAGCCGCCACCCAGCGCGCCAGCACCAGCACCTCGCGGGTCACCTTCGCCGTCACGTTGGGATTGCCGTCGCGATCGCCGCCCATCCAGGAGGCGAAACGGATCGGCGCGGCGTCCAACGGCAGGTGCAAGCCGGTGCTGTGGCACAGCGCCTGATCGGTTTGTCGCAGCACATTGGGCAGCGCCTGCCAGAGCGAGTTTTCGATGACGGCGAAGCCCCACTTGGCCTCCTCCACTGGAGTCGGTCGGCTGCGGCGGATTTCCTCGGTATGCCAGGCCTCGGCGATCAATCGCTGCAGACGCAGCTCGATCTGCGCCAGTTCCGCCTGGCCGAGGTCGGTGTGGTCACGCGCCGCCAGTTGTGCGGCGATGGCGTCGTACTTCTGGATCAGGGTGCGCCGCGACACCTCGGTCGGGTGGGCAGTCAGCACCAGCTCGATATCCAGCCGGCCCACTTGTCGCGCCACGAACTCCTGAGCGAAGCCCTCGCCCTTGAGCCGCTCGAGCAACCCACTCAACACACCGGATTCGAACGGCGCCGGCTCGCCGGGGCGGCGTCGGCGGATCTGGTGATACTGCTCGGCGATGTTGGCTAGATTGAGGAACTGGTTGAAGGCGCGGGTCATTGGCAGCAATTCATCGTCAGCCAGCCCGTCAAGGGTTTCCTGCAGCAACCGAGCATCGTCGGTCGACCCACGGCGCGCACCTTTGGCACCTTTGCGGATGCGTTCGATCTTGTCGAAGAAGGCATCGCCGTGCTGCTCGCGAATGGTATTGCCCAGCAGCTCGCCGAGCAGATGAACGTTTTCGCGCAGTCGCGCGTCGATCTTCGCCATGTTCCTGTCTCCCGGGTCGCATCACCGAAAGCGCCTTTCGATATGCGACCGATTGCTGAACGGCTACCTGTTAGAACCCTCCAAACAGAGTGCCCAGCGTATCCGTCGAAGACAAGGCGTAGCGAAAAATGCCAGTTCGACGGCCGCTCGCACTCCACGCAGATATCGCTCGCCACGGCGGGCTAAGGATGGAGTCAATGAAAATCTCAGAACTGGTCCGTGAGTGGGAAAGCAGTGCCACTGGCCGCATGAGCAGCACGCAGTACAGCATTTCCCTGGACGTCGAGAGTGCCGCACGGCTGGCTGCCTTGGCGGAGATGTACCCCAAGCGCAGTACCGAAGAGCTGCTTGGCGAATTGGTCGGCGCCGCGCTCGAAGCCATCGAGACGAGCCTTCCCTATCAACAGGGCGCCAAGGTCATTGCCACCGATGAGCAAGGTGATCCGATCTACGAGGACATTGGCCCGACACCGCGTTTCCTTGCCCTGTCGCGCAAGCATCTCGAGCGCTTGCTCGCCGAACAACCGGAGCATTCCTAACGCTGCTCAGATGGCACCGTTACTCAGCGGCAAACCCGTTCACAAGCCTGCGAAGAGGCGACGCTCAGCTGCGCGTCGCCCCTTGTCGACCGCACTGAAAAGCTGCTGAAAAGCCCTATCCAGAGGTTTCGTTTGCATATGCGCTGGAACGATTAAGCGCCGCTGGCCTCACAAAAACATGCCCGTCGTGATTGGCGGACCCTTGACTAAGGGCCGCTGCGGGCACTGTTCCCTGATCTTCAACTGGAGACTGGCCATGAAAATGAACACCATCGAAAGCCCTCTATTGCGATCTCAGTTACCCAAGCTGGCAGCCATTGCATTAGGCGGTCTGCTGCTGGTTGGTTGTGCCGGCAATCCACCGAACGAACAGTTCGCCGTGACCGAATCCGCGGTGCGTAGCGCCGTGAGCGCAGGTGGCACCGAATACGCCGCCGTTGAAATGCGCAACGCGCAGGAAAAATGGAAGCAGGCCGAACTGGCCATGCAGAAGGAAAACTACGACCAAGCGCGCAAACTGGCCCAGCAAGCCGAGTGGGATGCACGCGTCGCCGAGCGCAAGGCCCAGGCCGCCAAGGCGCAGAAGGCTGTGGAGGACGCCAACCGGGGTATCCAGGAGCTGCGCGAAGAAAGCATGCGCGGCACCCAGTGATCACCCTCATTCCCACGCCTTCAAGACAGGATGATTCGTTATGAATAAATTACTGACGCTCCCTACCGTGTTGGCCATGACCATCGGCTTGGCCGCCTGCTCCTCGCAACCCAACCAGAACCTCGAACAGGCGCGCGGACAGTATTCGCAGCTACAGGCGGACGCCCGTTCCGCCACCCTGGCAGCGCTGGAAACCGAAGACGCCGGCAAAATGCTGGAGAAGGCCAACCAGGCCTACCTGAACGATGCGGACGAAGAAAAGGTGGATCAGCTCGCCTATCTGACCCAGCGTCGAATCGAGCTAGCCGAGCAGACCATCGCTCTGCGTACCGCCGAGCAGGAAATCGAGAAAGCCTCCGCCAAACGCGCCGAAGCCCGCCTCGAATCGCGCGAGCAGCAGCTCCAGCGCCAGCAGGAAGAAATCCGCAAGTTGCAGCAGGATCTACAAGCCAAGCAGACCGAACGCGGCACCTTGGTAACTTTCGGTGATGTGCTGTTCGACCTCGACAAGGCGGAACTCAAGCAGTCCGGCATGCGCGGTGTGCAGAAGCTCGCCGAATTCCTCAACGACAACCCGGAACGCAAGGTCGTGGTCGAGGGCTACACCGACAGCACCGGCGCTGCCAGCTACAACCAGCAGCTCTCCGAGCGACGTGCCCAATCCGTTCAACGCGCCCTGACCCATGCGGGCGTCGATCCACAGCGCATCCAGACGCTTGGTTATGGTGAAGAGTATCCGGTGGCAAGCAATGGCTCGACCTCAGGCCGGGCGATGAATCGCCGCGTAGAGGTGACGATTTCCAATGACAACCAGCGCGTCGCGCCACGTTCGTCCATGGAATGATCCCCTTTTGCCTGACTGTACGCCCGCCCTCGTGGCGGGCTTCAGGCTGCTGATACGTCTAAGCTTCGCCCCACTCCGCCATCAAGCGCTAAGCCGTGTGCGGCCAATGCGCCCAGATTGCCTTCCAAGTGTGCCGCTCATACATATATGTAGCCGGGCTCAAGCGGCTCGTCACCTGTTTCGAAGCTGGCACTGTTCGCTCAAGACTTTACCGAACGCATCGCCAAGCATCACTGCTGGGTTGCCGGTGCCTCGCTCATCGGCACCTGCTGCCCCATGCAGCGGATCGCACGCTTGCGGTTGTCTACCAGCACACCGGTCAGCCCCTTCTGCTCGGTGTCGAAAAGCACCAGCACGCCGTCGATGCATTCGGCCACCTGAGCCGCCGGCTTCAGCGAGACGCGATAGTCTTCGCCGGGAATGGTCTTGAGCATGGTGTAGTCGGCCAGCAGCAGGGCGTCCTCCGGCTTGGCCATATGCACGTAGCCATAGTAAGACAGCACCGCGACGGTACCGATGACGCTGCCGATCGCGGTGAGGATCAGCGGGATGGGGTTACGTTCGGACATGGACGGGTTCGCCTGATCAAAGAGGCGGCATTGTCGCAAAATTCCCAGCCTTGGGTGAAAGCACCGCGATCGGGCGCAGAGCGCTGTCTTGGCAGGTCCGTCTGCCGCTCGCTCAGTAACCGCGCTGAATATCGATGACACCGCTGATGGCCTGCCCCTGCTCCAGCGCAGCGATTTTGCTGGCGATCTGCGCAATGGTCGCTTCGCGCAGGGTCCGCGCTGAGACATGCGGGGTGATGGTCACCTGCGGCATGTGCCAGAACGGATGTGTCGTCGGTAGCGGTTCTTCACGGAACACGTCGAGCACCGCGCGGGCAACGCGGCCTTCTTCGATGGCGCGGCAAAGATCCTGATCCACCAGATGCTCGCCGCGACCGACGTTGATCACCACCGCATCAGGCCTCAGCTTCGCGAGCAGCGAGTAGTCGATTAAGTCGCGGGTACTGTCGGTCAGCGGCAGCGTATTGATCAGCACACGGGTTTCGCCAAGAAAGCTGTCCAGTTCGGCCTCGCCAGCGAAGCTGCGCACGCCCTCGATGTCGTACCTGGAGCGCGCCCAGCCGCACACGGGATAATCCAGTCCCGCCAATGTGCGTGCGACGCGCTGGCCGATATGGCCGAGCCCGAGCACGCCGACCGGCCATTCGCTGCGCTCGATCGGTCGGCGCAGTTTCCACTGCCCTGCGGCCTGCTGCTGGCGGTAGGCGTCCATGTCGCGGCTGATGCCAATGACGTGATACGCAACGTATTCAGCCATCTGCACCGACATGCCGGCGTCTTCCAGGCGCACCACGGGAATGTCGCGCGGCAGGTTCGGCACGCGCACCAGCGCATCCACGCCGGCGCCGAGATTGAAGACGGCCTTGAGCTGCGGTTCCTTGTCGAACAACGCCGCCGGCGGATGCCAAACGATGGCGTAGTCGGCGCCGTAACTCGGGCTATCCGGATGCCAAACCTGAATCTCAGCGTCTGGAAGATGCTGCTTAATCAGGTTGGTCCAGCGCTCGGGCTTGGGATCTGCGGCAACGAAGAGGATTTTCACGGACGCTCTGCCTCAAAATTATTGGAAAGGGTGCCATCTGTCGCAGATGCTATATCGCGTAGACGTGACCGCTGGCTTCAAGCAGGCGCAACAGCGCCGGCCAGGTCAGCTTGGCGGCTTTGCCCAGTTCGGCCGATTGCTGGCGAGTGGTCTCGATGGCAGCGGCGGATGGCTGATAGGTCGGCCCGCAGGATTGTGCACGCACCTGAATCTCGCAAGCCTTCATCAGGAAATACAGGTAAGTGAAGGCTTCGGCGACGGTGCTCCCCGCCGTAAGCACGCCATGGTTGCGCAGGATCATCATCTGCTTGTCGCCAAGATCGCGGATCAGCCGTTCGCGCTCGCTCAGGTCCAGTGCCACACCCTCGTAGTCGTGGTAGCTGATGTGATCCAGGCAAAGCATCGCAGTCTGGCTCAGCGGCAGTAGGCCATCGCGGTGCGCCGAGACCGCCGTGCCGTCGGCGGCATGCAGATGCATGACCGCGCCGGCATCCTCACGGCCCATATGGATAGCGCTGTGAATGGTGAAGCCAGCCGGATTGACCCGGTGCAGGCTGCCGCTCTGGACGATCTGTCCGTCGCTGTCGACCTTCACCAGCGACGAGGCGGTGATTTCCTGAAACAGCAGGCCGTACGGGTTGATCAGGAAATGATGTTCTGGCCCCGGCACGCGCGCAGACAGATGAGTGAAAACGAGATCGTCCCAGCCGAAGTGCGCCACCAGCCGATAGGCCGCGGCAAGGTCCTTGCGAACCTGCCATTCCGCGTCCCGATTCGTCGAAGTTGGATCTTGCATAGTCTTCTCCATTGGATTCGAAAGCGCATAGGCATGACTCGCAGCCGGGACTGTGCGGTCAGGCCTCCTGCGCACTGGCGTGCTTGCGATTTTCTTCTTCCTGCAAGGCGCGCCACATCAGCTTGCCGGTGGACGAGCGCGGCAGCGACGCGACGAACTCGACATATACCGGCGCCTTGTAGGCCGCCATCTCCGCCTTGCACCAGTCGATGACGTCCTGTTCGCTGACCAGCCCGGCCTGACCGTCACGCAGCACAACGCAGGCCTTCACCGTCTCGCCGCGCTTCGGGTCGGGGCGCGAGATGACGCAGCATTCCTGGATCGCCGGATGACGGTACATCAAGCTTTCGACCTCTGACGGCCAGACCTTGAAACCCGACGCGTTGATCATGCGCTTGACGCGATCGACCATGAAAAAATAGCCGTCCTCGTCGTAGTAGCCCATGTCCCCGGTACGGAAGAAACGCTTACCGTCCAGCTCGATGAAGGCACGTTCGGTCTCTTCTGGCCGGTTCCAGTAACCGACGAACACCTGCGGACCGTGACTGACGATCTCACCTACCTCGTTGGGGCCGAGTTCACGTTGCGTAGTCAGGTCAATAACCCGGCTATCCACGTCGAATACCGGAATGCCGAGGCACTGCGCCTTGGGTTTCGCCACCGGGTTGATATGGGTGGCGGCAATGGTTTCGGACAGACCATAGCCCTCGATATAGCGTAGGCCGGTGAGCCGGTGCAGCTTCTCCTCCACCGCCTTGGGCATCGCCGCCCCGCCGCCGCCGACGCTGACCAGGCTGGACAGGTCGTACTGTTCGAGATCCGGATCGGCGAGAAAGTCGATGGCCATGGTCGCGATATTGACCCAGCCGGTTACCGCGTGGCGCTCGATCAGCTTCGCCGCCACCTTGCGATCCCAGCGGGTCATGATCACCGCGGTGCCGCCGTTGTAGATCGGCCCGCTCATGGCGCCCTGCATGCCGGTGACGTGGAAATACGGCAACGTCGCGAGAATCACCGATTCGCTGGTGCTATTGGTCCAGACCACGCGGTGGATGATGGTCGCCATGGCCGAGCGATGGGTGTGCATGCAGCCCTTCGGCGCGCCGGTGGTGCCGGAGCTGTAGGGGAACACGCACAGATCGTCCGGGCCGGCTGTGTGTGGGCCGGGCGTATGGCCCGCATCCAAGGCATCGCGCCAGCCGATGCCTCCGGCGAAATCCGGTGCGATCGCCGCGGCCTGGACCTCGGCCGGCAGCGCCAGGTCGGTGGGCTGCCGGACATAGTCCGAATAGGCAGCGACGATCACCTGGCGCAGCTGTGCAGTGCCAACCAGTGATGAAATGAAACCGGTCAGCTCCTGTCCGCAAAGGCAGACCGCCGCGCCGGTATCGTGCAGGTAATGTTCAAGCTCGGCGGTGTGGTTCATCGGGTTGACCGGCACCACCACCGCGTCCGCACGAAGAATCGCGTAGTAGGCGATGGTGAACTGCGGCGAGTTCTGCATATACAGCAGGACACGATCACCCTTGGCGACACCCAGGTGCTGCAGATAGCCGGCAAGCGCCTCGACTTCGCGCAACAGCTGGGTATAGCTGATCAGAGTGTCGTAATAGACGATGGCGGTTTTGTCGGGGAAGCGCCGAGCGGAGATTTCCAGATTGGCGAAAAGGCTGGTTTCCGGCACCGTCAGGTGTTTGGGCAGATCCTCGGGCCAGACTGCGTGATGACGAGTGAACATTACAGAACTCCTGAATCCATATTAGAGGCCAGTTCGGCCATGGCCCGTTCTTCGCCCCAGTCGAGCCAGCCCTGGGTGTCGCGCAAGGGTGTGATGGCGATGCGTTTCTCGCGCAGCGCCGTGACGTCCGCCTCAGGCGCAACGATATGCGACGAGGAATGCTCGAAGCCAAGCCACCAGTACGGCAGACCTCGACCGTCCCGGCCGGCCTGCAGGCGCGGCTTGGTAATTGAGCCGCGCGACTGTTGGGTCATCCGCATATGGCTGACCGCGTCGGCCGAGCAGGCGGGAAAGTTGACGTTCCAACAACAGCCGCCTTCCGCGCGGCGTATCCAGAGCTCGCGGATCGTGGTTTCAGCGTAGGTTTTGACACAGGACCAATCGATATCTGTGCGATCAAGAAAGGCCTGGCTCAGGCCGATGGCCGGCAACCCCAGCAGATCGGCGCTAAGCACCGCACCGATGGTTCCTGAGTAAGGCACCGAGTCGCCAATATTCGCCCCGCTGTTGACGCCAGAGAGCACCAGATCGGGCGGCGAATCCTGCAGCCACTCGGCCATGGCGAACATCACGCAGTCGGACGGCGTGCCGGAAACGGCAAAGCGCCGCTCGCCGTGGCGATACACCCGCAGCGGCGAATGCACAGAGATGCCTTGGCCGGTGCCGCTCTGGTCGTGCTCGGGAGCGACGACCCAGACCTCCTTGGCCAGTTGCGCGGCGATCCGTTCGAGCAAGGCCAGCCCCGGCGCAGCGATGCCGTCGTCGTTAGTCAGCAGGACGCGGCGCAGCAATGGACCGCTCATGCCGATTCTCCCCTGTCGCCGCGCTGGGCGATGCGCCAGCCAGCTTCTGCAAGCAAACCGGCGCGCTGGCCGACCTGCAGCGCATCGGCATTGCTGGCATTGCCCTGCAGCGCACGGGCGTAAACGCCTTGCAGAATCGCCGCGAGACGGAACAGCGAAAACGCCACGAAGACATGCCACTGCGCGACATCGGCGCGGCCGCTTTGTTGGCAATAACGTTCCAGTACTTGCTGCTCAGACGGAATACCTTGCGCCTGTAGGTCGGTGCCGACCAGTCCACGCAAGCCATCCACACCGGCTGGCAGGTGATAGGGCAAGCAGAAATAAGCGAGATCGGCCAAGGGGTGACCGACGGTGGACAGCTCCCAGTCTAGAATCGCCGCGACCTTTGGTGCCCCAGGTTCGAAGATCAGATTACCGAGGCGGTAGTCGCCGTGGGCAATGGCGGACTCGTCGCGCTGCGGCACCTGCTCCGACAGCCATCGCATCAGCTGCTCCATCGCTGGCATGTCGCCGGTGCGGGAAGCCTGGTACTGGCCGGACCAACGCTTCACTTGGCGGGCAAAATAGCCCTGAGCCTTACCGAAATCGCCAAGCCCAACCGCCTCGACATCGACCTGATGCAGCTCGGCCAGCGTATCGACAGCTGCGAGGTGGATCGGCTGTCGCATTTCGACGGCCATCCCTTCCAACGCGGGGTGGCTGAAAATCCGGCCCGCCACATGATCCATCACATAAAAGGCGGTACCGATGATGCTGTCGTCCTCGCACAGCAGATGTACATGCGGCACCGGCACGCGGGTGTGTTCGGACAGTGCGCGAATCACCTTGTATTCGCGTTCGACCATGTGCGCCGAGGGCAGCACCTTGCCCGGCGGCTTCTTGCGCAGCACATAGCGGCGCCCGCCGCTTTCCAATAGATAGGTGGGGTTGGACTGGCCGCCCTGGAACTGGCGGATGTTCAGTTCTTTACCCATCTCCGGCAAATGCAGGCGCAGATACCGAGCCAGCGCGTCCTCATCGAAACGATGGGCCGGCAGGACCTCGATCAGTTCGGGTTCGCTCATCGCCGGGCCCTCAGCATGCGGTTTCGCCGCCATCCGCGACGATTACCTGACCAGTGATATAGGCACTGGCTGGCGCTGCGAGGAAGACAGCCAGCCCGGCGATATCCACCGGCTCGCCAATACGACGCAGCGGAGTTTTCTCGGCGGCACGGCGGACCCGCTCCGGATCGTCGAGCAATGCCTTGGCGAAATCGGTACGCACCAGCCCCGGCGCGATGGCGTTGACGCGGATGCCCTTCGGACCCCACTCGGCAGCCAGATTGCGCGCCAGCGCCGCTTCGGCCGCCTTGGATACACCGTAGGTGCCGATCACCGTATTGCCTCGCAGTCCGGCGATGCTGGAGAGCATGATTACCGCGCCCTCGGCACGTTCGGCCATTTGCGGCAGCACCATATTGGATAACCAGAAGGTGCCCTTGACGTTGGTGTCCATGATCTTGTCCCAGGCATCATCGGTCAGCTCGCTGGTCGGGCCGTAGACCGGGTTGGTCGCAGCATTGCAGACCAGCACGTCAATGCGCCCCCAGGTCTGCAGGGTGGTCTCGACCAACCGCTGCAGGTCTTCCTTGCGGCCCACATGGCAAGGCACCGCAATGGCCTCGAAGCCGGCGGCGTTGAGCTCACCAGCCACGGCCTCGCAGGCGTCAGCCTTGCGACTGGATATAACGACGCGGGCGCCGCACCGGGCCATCTCTTCGGCAATGGAGCGACCGATGCCGCGGCTGGAACCGGTGATCAGCGCGACCTTCCCGGACAGATCGAATAATGGATTGGTCATGTGACTGCATCCTTCTTGTTGGTTTTGTCGGAAGCTCAGTGCTTGCAGGAATAGCTCTGCAGTTCAAGCTTGGCGATGGTGTCCAGATGCACCTCGTCCGGGCCATCAGCCAGCCGCAGCGTGCGCTGGTGGGCCCAGGCCGCCGCCAGAAAGCTGTCCTGACAAACGCCCTTTGCACCGTGCACTTGAATAGCGCGGTCAAGCACCCGCAGCGCCATGCTCGGTGCGGCTGCCTTGATCATGGCGATTTCCTGCCGCGCCACCTTGTTGCCCACGGTGTCCATCATGCGCGCCGCCTTGAGCGTCAGCAGGCGGGTCTGCTCGATCTCGATGCGCGAGCGGGCAATATCCTTGCGGATCGAGTCGAAGTCAGCGAGCGGCTTGCCGAACGCCACGCGGGAATGCACGCGCTCGCACATCGCCTGTAGCGCGCGCTCGGCCACTCCGATGGTGCGCATGCAGTGGTGGATGCGACCCGGGCCGAGACGACCTTGGGCAATCTCGAAACCACGGCCTTCGCCAAGCAGGATGTTGCTGGCCGGGACGCGGACGTTGTTGTAATGGATTTCGGCATGTCCGTGAGGCGCGTGGTCGTAGCCGAATACATGGAGCGCCCGGCTGATTTCCACGCCGGGCGTGTCCAGCGGCACGAGGATCATCGACTGCTGGCGATGGCGCTCGGCTGAGGGATCGGTCTTGCCCATGACGATGGCGATCTTGCAGGTGGTTGCCATCGCGCCGGACGACCACCACTTGTGCCCGTTGATCACGTACTCGTCGCCTTCGCGGCGAATCTCGCAGGCGATGTTGGTGGCATCGGACGATGCCACGTCAGGTTCGGTCATGGAGAAGCAGGAACGTATCTCGCCATTGAGCAGCGGCTTCAGCCACTGTTCCTGCTGCTCCGGCGTGCCATAGCGCGTCAGCACCTCCATATTCCCGGTGTCAGGGGCCGAGCAGTTGAATATCTCGGCGGCGCCGTGCGAGCGACCCATAATTTCGCACAGGTGGGCGTACTCGAAATTGGTCAGCCCGGCACCGAATTCGCTCTCCGGCAGGAACAGGTTCCACAGCCCCTCTGCGCGAGCCTTGGCTTTGAGTTCTTCAAGGATCGGCGGTGGCGCCCAACGATTTTCGGCGGAAGCCGTCTGCTCGTGGAATAGATGCTCGTTGGGATAGACATGTTCGTCCATGAAAGCCGTGAGCTGTTCATGGAGCTGTAGCGCTTTACCGGTCAGTTCATACATCGCCGTTTCCTTCTTGTTGTTGTGCCTGCGATCGACAAAGCCTCCCGCACTGAATCGCATAGCGAATCCGGTCGACTGATTTTCAACAGCCTGTCTCTTTTTGAAGCTGGCATGCCAGAAACAACGCGTCAATTCGAAATCTAGTTCCATTGAGCAAAATTATGATGAGTCACAACCACAGGCGTCTAAAGTCAATATCGAAGTGCCATGAGACTTGATAGCCGACAGGGTCGGTGATCATCAGAAACAAAAAGTGCACGGATAGCGTTCTGCCAGCGGTTGAAAATGCCGTGCGCTATGCTAGTTTTCCGATTACTTTTGTAAAAATAAGTTTTGCTCTGCGGAACATAAAGACATAAGCGCAATACAAATGGCCGTCAGCCAATTACAACAAGAGGACGCGTTATGACATCCATGCCCCTGCTCAGAAAACTCCTTCCGGCCAGCTTGGTGGCGTTAGCCGCCGCCATCGCTCTCCCGCAAATGGCTGCGGCGCAAGACGTGACGAAGTGGCGCGTTCAATCACATTGGCCGAGCGCCAGTAGCTCTTTCGAAGACAGCCTAGTGCGTCTGAAAAATGAAATTGAAAGACGCACCGAAGGCCGTCTGCAGTTGCAGCTGTTCGAGTCCGGCGCTCTGTTCAAGCCGCAGGAGACCTTCAACGCGGTCAGCCGCGGCATCCTGCAGATGGGCACCATTTCGCCGGGCTACGCGCAAGACAAAATCAGCCTCGCCGGCATCGCCTCGGGCCTGCCCTTCGCCTTCCAGAATGTCTGGGAAACCGCCTACTTCCATAAGCACATGGGCTTCGAGGACATGCTTCGTGAAGAAGCGGCTCAGCATGGCGTTTACTGGTCGACCGACAAGGTCTACCCGACAGAGATGGTGGTAAAGAAGCCGATCAACAGCTGGGAGGATTTCACCAAACTGAAGATTCGCTCCTCCGGCGCGTTGCAGAAATTCCTCGACGATGCCGGCGCTTCGACAACTTACCTGCCAGGCGGCGAGCTGTATCCGGCCCTTGATACCGGCGTGGTCGACGGCGCCCACTGGGGCGCGGTGCAAGGTGCGGCGAGCATGAGCTTCTACGAGGTGGCTAAACATCACGTCAGGCCCGCCCTCAACATCGCTGGCACTGATGTGATCATCGTCAGCCAGAAGGCGCTGGACAAGCTGTCCGAGCGCGATCAGGAAGTGGTTAAGCAGGTCCTAGACGAGCAGTTCTGGTACCGCACCAACGAGTATTTGTATCAAGAGCAGATCGCCCTGAGAAAAGCGATCAGCGAACAGGGCGTTCAGGTCAACACGCTGCCTGACGATGTGCAGAAGCGCCTGAGAGAGGTGGCACAGAAGTCTTGGGAAGAAGAAGGCAAGCGCAGCGACAAGGCGGCAGAAGCCCTGCAAATGCTCAAGTCTTTTCTCGGTGATCTCGGTTATCTGTAAACCCCTCGTCTGATCATTCGCCCGACGCGGCCTTCCGCGCCGGGCAAATGATTTGCTTAATCCTTGCTCGTGGGGCTCGTCATGCGCCTGATCCATGCCTACATCAACGGCATCACCTGGCTCAACGAATTCATCGGCCGCCGGGTGGCCTACCTGATTTTCCTCATCTTCGCGCTACTGCTGCTCGAAGTGTTCATGCGCTATCTATTCACGAGTCCGACTTCCTGGACCAACGAATTGGGGCAGATGCTCTTCGGTGCTTATGTGGTGTTATCGGGCGGCTACGTGATGGTGCACCGTGATCACGTCAACGTGGACCTGTTGTATTCATCGTTCGGCCCACGCATTCGCGCTTGGATCGACATTTTCACCTCCAGCATGTTCTTCCTGTTCATGGCCGCGCTGTTGTATTTCGGCAGTTCCATGGCGTGGGAATCGATCCAGGGCATGGAGACCTCCTACTCGGCGTGGAACCCGCCGATATGGCCGATCAAGGCCATGATTCCCCTCGGTACATTGCTGCTGTTGTTGCAGGGCATCGCCAAGCTGTTGCAAGACATCCTCATCGCCCTGGGCCGCGAACCGGCCAGCGACACCAAGCACGCGGAGGGTGCCCAATGAGCATCGAAGTCACGACGCTGCTGTTCTTTCTCACCCTGGTCTTTTTCCTCGTGCTCGGTCTGCCGCTGGCCTTCGTGCTCGGCGGCGTCTCGGTGCTGTTTCTGTACTTCACCTGGGGTGCAGACGCCTTCTATATGGTCGCCTCGCAGATGTGGGGCACCATGGAAAGCTTCACCTTGGTGGCCATTCCGCTGTTCGTGTTCATGGCCATGCTGCTCGAACGAACAGGCGTGGCGCGCGACCTCTACCGCATGATGCACCTGTGGTGCGGTGGCATGCGCGGCGGGCTGGCGATCGGCACGCTGGGCATCTGCGCGGTGTTCGGTGCCATGGTTGGCATCAGCGGCGCCGCGGTGGTGGCGATGGGCACCATTGCACTGCCGGCAATGCTCGAGCGCGGCTACGACAAGCGCATGGTGTTGGGTTGCATCAACACCGGCGGCGGCTGGGGCATTTTGATTCCGCCGAGCATCATGATGATCCTCTACGCCATGATCAGCGGCCAATCGGTCGGCAAGATGTTCGCTGCCGGCGTGCTGCCGGGGCTGCTGCTAGTCGCTCTGACGGTAACCTACGTGCTGGTACGTTCATTCCTGCAACCCCACCTCGCACCCGCCTTGCCAAAGGAAGAACGCGGCAGCTGGCCGGAAAAATTCCGTGCCGTACGCGCCGTGCTGCTGCCGATCGGGATCGTGGTAATGGTGCTCGGATCGATCATCGGCGGCGTGACCACACCGACCGAGGCGGCAGCGATGGGCGTGCTCGGTGCGCTGATCTCCGCGGCGCTGTATCGCAAGCTCGACTGGCCAGTGCTTCAGGAAGCGGCCATCCGCACCTTCAAGCTGACAGGTATGATCGCGTGGATTCTGTTCGCGGCCCACGCCTTCAGCTCGGCCTATCAGGGCATGGGCGCGCAGTCGTTGATCGAAGGCTTGATGATGGATCTGCCGGGCGGGCGCTGGGCGATCGTCATCTTCATGATGGCCATCGTCTTCGTCATGGGCATGCTGCTCGATCCGGTGGGGATCATGCTGATCACCCTGCCGGTGTTCCTACCGATCATCGCGTCGCTCGGCTTCGATCCGATCTGGTTTGGCGTGCTGTTCGTGATCAATATGGAAATCGGCTACATGACTCCGCCGTTCGGGTTCAACCTGTTCTACCTCAAAGGCATCGTCCCGCCCGGCATCACCATGAAAGACATCTACTGGTCGGTGATTCCTTTCGTGATCGTCAACATCATTGGCATGGGCCTGATCATGGCTTTTCCCCAGATCGCGACTTATCTGCCGAACACGCTGTTCTGATACAGGGCCGATGAACAAAAAAAGCCGGAGCAGATGCTCCGGCTTTTTCATGCGCGTCGCTCAGATGATGTTGGCGTAATCCGCTTCGATCCGGTCCAGGCTCAGGTGGTTGAGGAAGTTGGAAAAGCACATCCAGGCCGACAGCGCGTTCAAGTCTTGGAACTGCTGAGGCAGGTACTTGGGCGGTACCACCATGCCCTCGTCCACCAACTGGCGCAGGGTGCGCATGTCCTCCAGCGTGGTCTTGCCGCAGAACAACAGCGGAATCTGCTCCAACCGACCTTTGCGCACCGCAAGCTGAATGTAGTTGTAGATCATGATGAAACCCTTCAGATAAGACAGGTCCTTGGTAAAGGGCAAACCATTCGGGAGCGAGCCGCGGAAAACCCGGCTGGCGTTGCTGTAGCACTCGTCCTCGGCGTAGCCCTGGTCGCGGAAGAAGGCGAACACGTCGAGGAAGTCCGCGCCCTCCTCGGCCATGTGGATGGCGCGGGTGCGGTTGGTCAGCTTACGCAGACGCGTCGGGTAGGAGGCGAAGGCGATGACTTCCATCAGAATCGCCAGGCCTTCCTGCGTCACGGTAGAAGACGGCGGGCCCTTCGCAAGGAAGGTGCAGATCGGCTGGTTCTGCCCGTTGAGCGTGGTGCCCACATGCACAAGGCCTTCGTGCACCTCCAGCGCACGCACGTCGCGCTCGTTGAACATCGCATCGCTGCGGATCTTGATGTAGTCGGCGCCAGCTGCGGCATCGGCGAGGATGCCGTCGGACTCGAACACGCGGATCACGCCCTCGCCTTCGCCGAACACCAAGTCCAGCCGCCGCTGTAGCATCTCTACCGCCTGCGGCGCGTCCAGCGTCTTGGCTTCGTCCTTGAGATCGCCCCGGTCGGCGATGTTGTTCAGGTAGTCCGAAAGCATCAAGCCGAGGTCGGACAGGGTCGGGTCGCCGGCATGAAAGGCGTCCGAGGCGGCACCGTAAAGCTCTTGGGAAATCAACCCGAAATCCGCAGTCCCACGCGCTTCGAGCATGCGGATCACCATGCGATACTCCTTGCACATCCGACGCATGATCTGCCCGACCGGGTTGAATTGACCCAGCTGACGGGTGATGTCGCGCTCGATGTTCTGGAACTCTTCCTTCTTGGCGCTGGAATCAAAGGCCAGTGGTCGGCCTTCGTAATAGGCGCGATCGACCTTGGGCAGCTCGCGCCCCCCTGCGGCGAAAAAGCCGTGACGGACATTCTCGTCCCACTTCACCGCATCGAGCACACGAACAGGGGTTTGTGCCTCGACGATGCGGTCGGACAGCGCACGAACGGTGCTCTGGTACTCATCGAGATTGTTACGGGTATTCATCCGTACCTCGTCAGTGATCCGTAGCCTTCAACTTATACATCAGCGGACCCTCGCGATCCGTGTCCGGTTCGCGAACAGCCTCGCCGGCGATATAAAGCTGTCGGCAGGCGGTGACCGATCTGAAGCCATCGAGCCGGTGGCGATAGATGCAGACGCCATGCGGCAACTGCGGTGATGCGGAGGGTTGGCGTTCGGTGCGGCGCATTTCCGGTTCCGGTGCGACCGCCAGATACATACAGCGGAACAGCACCCGCTCGGCGAATCTCACCGAGCGGGAACAGCCGAGGTCAGACCTCGGGACGCATGTGCGGGAACAGGATCACGTCGCGGATCGACGGCGAGTTGGTCAGCAGCATCACCAGGCGGTCAATGCCGATGCCCTCGCCGGCGGTCGGCGGCATGCCGTATTCCAGCGCGCGGACGAAGTCGGCGTCGAAATGCATGGCTTCGTCGTCGCCGGCGTCCTTGTCACGTACCTGCGCATGGAAGCGCTCGGCCTGGTCCTCAGCGTCGTTCAACTCGGAATAGGCGTTGGCGATTTCGCGGCCACCGATGAACAGCTCGAAGCGGTCGGTGACGCTCGGATCGTCGTCGCTGCGGCGGGCCAGTGGCGAGACTTCGAACGGATAGCGAGTGATGAAGTGTGGCTGCTCCAGCTTGTGCTCGACCAGTTCCTCGAAAATCATCACCTGCAGCTTGCCCAGCCCCTCGAAGCCCAACACCTTGGCGCCGGCCTTCTTGGCGATGGCGCGTGCGGTATCGACGTCCTGCAGGTCGGCGGCGCTGATGTCCGGGTTGTATTTGAGGATCGAATCGAACACCGACAACCGCGCAAAGGACTCGCCAAAGTGGAACACCTTGTCGCCGTACGGCACATCGGTGCTGCCGAGAATCAGCTGCGCCAGCTCGCGGAACAGCTCTTCGGTGAGGTCCATGTTGTCTTCGTAGTCGGCGTAGGCCTGGTAGAACTCAAGCATGGTGAACTCGGGATTGTGCCGGGTCGAGACGCCTTCGTTACGGAAGTTACGGTTGATCTCGAACACGCGCTCGAAGCCGCCCACCACCAAACGCTTGAGGTAGAGCTCCGGCGCGATGCGCAGGAACATCGGCAGGTCCAGCGCGTTGTGATGAGTCTCGAACGGCTTGGCCGCAGCGCCGCCAGGAATGGTCTGCAGCATCGGCGTCTCGACTTCGAGGAAGTCGCGTTCGTTGAGGAACTTGCGGATGTGGCCGATCACCTGAGAGCGCACACGGAAGGTGTGGCGGGTTTCCTCGTTGACGATCAGGTCGACGTAGCGCTGGCGATAACGCTGCTCGGTGTCGGTCAGGCCGTGGTGCTTGTCTGGCAGCGGACGCAGCGACTTGGTCAGCAGGCGCACGTCGGTCATTTCGACGTAGAGATCGCCCTTGCCCGAACGCGCCAGGGTGCCCTCGGCGGCAATGATGTCGCCCAGGTCCCAGTGTTTAATGGCTTCTAGCGTCTCGGCTGGCAGAGTCTTGCGATTGACGTAGACCTGGATGCGACCGGTCATATCCTGCAACACCATGAAAGCGCCGCGGTTGAGCATGATACGCCCGGCGACTTTTACCTGAATCGCCGCTTCTGCCAGCTCTTCCTTGGTCTTATCCGCGTACTTCAGCTGCAAGTCGTTGCAATAGCTGTCGCGACGGAAGTCGTTGGGGAAGACATTGCCCTTGGCGCGCTCGGCGGCCAGTTTTTCCTTGCGCTGAAGGATCAGGCTGTTTTCTTCCTCTTGGATGGCGTGCTGGTTCAGCGGTTGTTCGCTCATGATTTCAAAATGCCTGGAATCGAATGGATGAATCCTGGGTAGGTATGCTGAGCGGCGTTCCGCCTCAGCCCAGCAGGGCCCTGCCCCTATCTTGGTGGGCTAAAGCCCACCCTACTTGATACGTAAAAGTGACGTAGGGTGGCCGGGCAGCGTTCCGCTTCAGCCCACCGACGCTTGCCCAGTGCAATAGCTTTACAGCCCCTGCTTGAGGCTGGCTTCGAGGTACTCGTCAATATCCCCGTCTAGCACCTTGTCGCAGTCGCTGCGTTCTATTCCGGTACGCAGGTCCTTGATCCGCGAGGCATCGAGCACGTAGGAGCGGATCTGGTGGCCCCAGCCGATGTCCGACTTGGTGTCTTCCAGCGCCTGGGAGGCGGCGTTGCGCTTCTGCATCTCCTGCTCGTACAACTTGGCCCGCAGCATTTTCATGGCGGTGTCCTTGTTGGCGTGCTGGGAACGTTCGTTCTGGCAGCTGACCACGGTGTTGGTCGGCACGTGGGTGATGCGCACTGCCGAGTCGGTGGTGTTGACGTGCTGACCGCCGGCACCGGATGAACGGTAGGTATCGATGCGCAGGTCCGCCGGGTTGATCTCGATCTCGATGTTGTCATCGATTTCCGGCGAAACGAACACAGCCGTGAACGAGGTGTGACGGCGATTACCGGAGTCGAACGGGCTCTTGCGCACCAGGCGGTGCACGCCGATCTCCGTGCGTAGCCAACCGAAGGCATATTCGCCCTTGATGTGCAGCGTAGCGCCCTTGATGCCGGCGACTTCACCCTCGGACAGCTCCATGATGGTCGCGTCGAAGCCGTGCTTGTCCGCCCAGCGCAGGTACATGCGCAGCAACATGTTGGCCCAATCCTGAGCCTCGGTGCCGCCGGAACCGGCCTGGATATCGAGGTAGGCGTTGTTGGGGTCCATGTCGCCGCTGAACATGCGGCGGAATTCCAGCCCTTCGAGGATGCCGCGCAGACGATCCAGCTCGGCGGCGACGTCGTCTACCGCACCTTGGTCGTCTTCTTCGACGGCCATGTCGAGCAGGTCACGGGAGTCGGCCAGACTGCTTGTGAGGTCGTCGATGGTTTCGACGATCAGTGCCAGGGTGGCGCGCTCACGGCCCAGATTCTGGGCGTACTCAGGGTTGTTCCAGACGTTGGGGTCTTCGAGTTCGCGGTTTACTTCGACGAGACGATCATGCTTTTGATCGTAGTCAAAGATACCCCCGAATTGACTGGGTGCGGTCGGACAGGTCCTTGATGCTGTTGAGGATCGGGTTGATTTCCATAGATAGGCAGCTCTCAAGCGGACGTTTTGAAAAGCCGACGATTATAGCGCAGCAGACTGCGGCTGACAGCCCGTGCGGGATCGCTGGCACGATGAATGTCAAGCTCGGTTGAAAAGCCAATGGCGGGGGCCATGATCAGGCCCCCTGACCGACATTAGGCCGAGACGCCGCGCACCTGGCTTTCCAGTTCGGCTTTCAACCCTGCGTCGAGCTTGAGCTGACGGGCCAGTTCGTCCAGGTAGGCGCGTTCCATGAAGTGCTCTTCGTCGACCATCAGCACACTGGCCAGATACATTTCCGAGGCCATCTCCGGAGTGGTGGCGGCAGCGGCGACCTCGACTGGATCCAGCGGCTTGTTCAGCTCCGCCTCGAGCCAGTGCTGCAGCTCCGGGTCGCCGGTCAGCTGTGCGAACTCTGCCTCGATCATCTTGCGCTCCTGATCGTCGACATGACCGTCAGCCTTGGCCGCCGCGACCAGCGCTCGGAGGATGCCTCGACTGTGCTCTTCCACCTGTTCGGGCGGCAGCCGATCGACCGTCTTCGGTTCGGCCTGCATAGTGCTCGCTCGCGCCGCGCCGGCCTGCTGCGCCTGCCAGTTGCCATAGGCCTTGTAGGCCAGCATGCCGAGTGCGGCCAAGCCGCCATAGGTGACTGCCTTACCGCCCATGCGGCGCCCACTCTTGCTTCCCAGCAACATCCCGAGCGCTCCGGCCGCCATCGCGCCACGCCCGCCACCGCCGCCACCTAGAATCCCACCGAGGGAACCACCCGCTCCCGAGAGGATGCCGCCGAGCGAACCGCCGCCCGGGGGATTCGATTGCCGCGAAACCGACCCCTGCTGTTTCTGCAGTAGGTCCTGACCGGACTTAAGCAACTGATCGAGCAAACCGCTGGTTTTCATGAGTGTCTCCTGCAAAAAAGAATGAACCGGATTCAATCGAGCGAATCGGGAACCTGCCGAATCGGCGTATTTCGATGGGCGGCGCGCACGTATTGCGCAGGCCATGGCACTGAGTTATCACGCAGATCTTCGGCGGCATGCAGCGGCCAATACGGATCGCGTAACAGCTCGCGGGCCAGCAGGATCAAATCGGCCTGCCCAGTGCGCAGAATGTGTTCGGCCTGGACCGCCTCGGTGATCATCCCGACGGTACCGGTGGCGATACCCGCCTCGCGCCGGACCTGTTCGGCGAACTGCGTTTGGTAACCGGGCCCAACTGGAATCTCGGCATTGACGGCGGTGCCGCCAGAAGACACGTCGATCAGATCCACGCCTATGGCTTTGAGGCGACGGGCCAGTTCGACGGTTTCTTCGGCGTTCCAGCCGTCCTGCACCCAGTCGGTCGCCGACAGCCGGACGAACAATGGCAACTCTTCCGGCCACACGCCCCTCACCGCCTGAGTCACTTCCAGTAGCAGTCGAATGCGGTTGTCGAACGAGCCGCCGTAGCCATCCTGGCGCTGGTTGGACAAAGGCGACAGGAACTGATGCAGCAGATAGCCGTGGGCAGCATGCACTTCGGCGACCTTGAAGCCCGCCGCCAGCGCGCGTTCGGCGGCGCGCACGAAGGCCTGAATGACCTCCTTGATCCCCGCCTCGTCCAGCGCAGTAGGCACAGCATGCTCCGGATCGAAGGCAATGGTGGACGGGCCGACCGGCGTCCAGCCGCCAGCAGCGATCGGAACGCTGCCGTGCCGCCCAAGCCAAGGCTGCCAGGTGCTCGCCTTGCGCCCGGCATGGGCCAACTGAATCCCGGCAACCGAGCCTTGAGCATGTAGGAAGCGCGTGATTCGGCGCAGCGGCTCGACATGGTCGTCAGACCAGATGCCGAGATCTTCTGGAGAAATACGCCCGTCGGCGGTAACGGCGGTCGCCTCGATGATGACCAGGCCCGCACCGCCTACCGCGCGGCTGCCCAGATGCACCAGATGCCAGTCGTTAGCCATACCGGCCTTGGCCGAGTACTGGCACATGGGCGAAACAGCAATGCGGTTGGGCAACGTCAACTGGCGCAGAGTGAGTGGTTGGAAAAGCTGTGTCATGGAAACCTCGACTGCGTTGGATGCGGGTTGGACATCCCTCAGTACAGACTGTTTCGACGATCTTGCCTGGTCACGGCTGCGCTTGGTGAATGAATCGGTGACGGCGTGTTGCGGGGTTGATGGTGGACTGGATGTGGCTGCGGGCTAGAAGCGCATGCGTGTTTGGCGTCGGCTCTGCGTAGTGGGTTGCCACGCTCCCTCGCCCCAGCCTCTCCCCCGGTGGGGCGAGGGCTAGATCGGTGTTGTTTCGAGCGGCTGCGTGCCTAGCCTGACTATGCTGGAGCGATCGTTTCGCGTGAGGGCAATTTATGCGGCTGCCTTACTGCCCTCGTTCGGTCCAACGCTATAGGCCATGCGAACTCGGACCAGTCCCCTCCCCCTGAGGGAGAGGGCTAGGGTGAGGGGAAAAGGTCGTCACGACACCCAGGCGGCGGATGCCCCACGCATCAAAACGCAATACTCAACGCGCCGCGATATGCGCGACCAACAACTGCACGCTTTCGCGCCCGCGAAATTCGTTGACGTCCAGCTTGTAAGCCAGATCCGCCCAGCGCACGTTGGGGTTGGGCCAGAGATCGCGATCGATATTGAACGCGATGCCATCGAGGATCACTGAACCACACTCGCTCTTGAGCACCATTTTCAGGTGCCGCTCGCCCACCAAGCGCTGCTGTACCAGCTGAAACACGCCATGGAACATCGGCTCGGGAAAATGCTGCCCCCAGGGCCCTGCATTGCGTAGCGCCTTGGCCAGCTCCAGATGAAATTCTTCGATGCTGAGCTGACCATCGGTCAGCAATCGACCGGTGAGGTCGTCCTCGCACAACTGGCGCCGAACCTCGGCATCGAACGCCGCCGCAAAGGTGTCGAAGTTGGCTTGCGGCAACGACAGACCGGCCGCCATCGCATGGCCGCCGAACTTGCTGATCAGACCAGGATGGCGCGCAGCGACTGCATCCAACGCATCGCGGATATGAAAGCCCGGCACCGAGCGTGCCGATCCTTTCAGAATCCCCTCCCCGGCATCGGCAAAGGCGATCGTCGGGCGGTGATAGCGCTCCTTCAGACGCGAAGCGAGGATGCCGATGACGCCCTGGTGCCAATCCGGCTCGAACAAGCAAAGGCCGAACGGCATGTCCTCGAGCGGCAGATCCTTGAGCTGCGCCAGCGCCTCGCGCTGCATGCCCTGCTCGATGCCCTTGCGATCCTGGTTGAGCTGGTCGAGCTGTACGGCCATGTCGCGCGCCAGTGCTTCGTCTTCACAGAGCAGGCATTCGATGCCCAGCGCCATGTCGTCCAGGCGCCCCGCCGCGTTCAGCCGTGGGCCGAGGATGAAACCAAGATCGGTTGAAGTGATGCGCTTGTGGTCACGTCCGGCGACTTCCAGAATCGCACGCAAGCCGGGGCGCGCCCGCCCCGCGCGAATCCGCGCCAAACCTTGATGCACCAGGATGCGGTTGTTCGCATCCAAAGGGACCACGTCGGCGACGCTGCCCAGCGCCACCAGATCCAGCAGCTCGGCCAGGTTCGGCTCGGCCCAACCATTGCGGTTGAACCAGCCCTTTTCACGCAGCGCCGCGCGTAGAGCCAACAGCACGTAGAAGATCACCCCGACGCCAGCGATGCACTTGCTGGGGAACGCGCATTCCGGCTGGTTGGGATTGACGATGGCATCAGCCGTCGGTAGCTCGTGCCCCGGCAGGTGATGGTCGGTCACCAGCACCTTGAGCCCTGCCGCCTTGGCCGCAGCCACGCCGTCCACGCTGGAGATGCCGTTGTCCACCGTCACCAGCAGGTCGGGCTGACGTTCGAGCGCCACGGCAACGATTTCAGGCGTCAGGCCGTAGCCATATTCGAAGCGATTGGGGACGAGATAATCCACATGGGCGGCGCCGAGCTGACGCAAACCCAGCACACCGACGGTACTGGCGGTGGCGCCGTCCGCATCGAAATCGCCGACGAACAGAATACGCTGACGCTGCTCAAGCGCCTCGGCCAATAGCGACACGGCCGCATCGATGCCCTTCAGTTGGCCATAGGGAATCAGCCGCGCCAGACCCTTATCCAGTTCGGCCACCGACTGAACGCCGCGCGCCGCGTACAGGCGCGTCAGTAGCGGAGGCAGGTCGCCCAGGTCAGGCAGAGTCGCAGGCAATGAACGGTGTTCTATACGCATTTTTCGGTCAACAAATCGAAGGGACAGGGGAACTCAACGATCGCCGAGCAGCCATTGCAGGGAAACTTCGAACTGGCCGCGCTCGTCGGTGATGAACAGCGTGCCGTCACTGATCATCACGCCCCACTGGATACTGCGCGGCAGGTCCTTGACCAGCTCGGCGAGGCTGTCCGACTCGATGGCGGCGATGGACAGGTTCTTCAACCCCTTCGCCGCATCGACCACCTTGCCCTGCCAGACTCGTAGGTTGCCGTAGGCCACCAGGCTGACACGCTCGGCACGCCGGGAGCACCAGGTCAGGCGTTCGGCATCCGGCTGGCCGACTTCGATCCAGTGCAACACGCGGCCATCCAAGCTCTTCTCCCACAGCGCCGGCTCGTCCACATCGGAAAGCCCTCGGCCAAAGGCCAGCTGCTCGCTGTACCACAGTGCATAGGCGATCAGCCGGATACCCAGGCGTTCCTCGGTTTCGGACGGATGACGCGCCACGGTGAAGCGCAGATTTTCGTAAACGCCGCGATCGAGATCGGTCAGATTGAGTTCGACCTTATAGGGAGTCGCTTGCAGGGCCATGGGAGCGTCACCTGGAAAAAGGGGCGCAGTCTAGCAAACCGCGGCGGCAGGCTGCTGGCTTAACAGGCCGTTGAAAACGTAGGCGAGGCAGGCAAGACAAGGCGCAACGACCAACGGGAGTAACAGCCGGTGGCTGGCCCGAAGGGTGAGCGTAGCGAATCAGACAGGCGAGAGGCGCGGAGTCTAGTGGTCTAGGTGAGCAATACTCACTTCGTTCGCCCTCCGGGCCGCGCTAAAGCGAGTTAGCCGCAAGCGGCTTGCCGAGCCTGTTTTTAACGCAGTACTGCCAACGCAGGCAGTTTTTCAGCGGCCTGTTAAACGGCCACCCGGACACAATTACGCCCCGCTGCCTTGGCCTCATAAAGGGCCCGATCCGCCTCGCCCATTAGGCGGTCCAGGCTGTAGCCGGCACGCGCCGTATCACTCACGCCAATGCTGACACTAAGGATGCCGGACTGACTGAATGGCAGGTTGGCGAACTCGCTGCGGATGCGCTCGGCCACGTCGCTGGCGACCCGGGCATCGGCATCCGCCAGCAGGCAGGCGAATTCTTCACCGCCTATTCGTCCGAAGACATCCTGCCGGCGCATGCGCGACTTCATCACCTGACAAAAGCTGATCAGCGCATGGTCGCCGGCCTTGTGGCCAAAGGTGTCATTGAGGCGCTTGAACTGATCCAGGTCGCAGAGCAGCAACGTCACCTGCTGTCCAGAGTCACGACAACGCAGCAACAGCCGCTCGCCATGCTCGACGAAGGCCCGCCGATTGCCGACTCCAGTCAACGGATCGCTGAGCGACGCCTGGCGGTACTCCAACTCGGCTCGCTCGCGCACCATAGCCAAGGTCACGAAGGCGATGCCCACTGCGTAGAGCATGGTTTCGAAGATCACTAGAGCGAAGAAGTTGAACTGCCCGGACGCCTCGAAGGGACGGCCATGATCGAATGGGATGCGCAAGGTATAGACCGCGATATGCACCGCCATCAGCACCAGGGCCGGGTGCAGGGAAACCTGGATCACCTGCCGGCTACGCCACAGTTCCGCCATGGCCAGGCCTATATAAATGATGGTGAACAGCGACAGCGTAGCGATCCGCAACCGCAGCGCATCCGCATCGAAGAAGGCCGGAAACAGACAGAGACCCGCCCAGATCAGTGGAGCAGCAACGATCCCTTGCCAGTGCGGCTGGCGACCGGCGAACACGCGCATTGCCGTCCAGTTGAAGGCCAGCGCCAACACCAGCAGCGAGTTACCCAAGACGATAGGCATCCAGTCGATGCCCATGTTGCGCAGCGCGCCCAGCGCCGTGGAGACAACACCGAGAAAAAGCGTCAGGCAGAGATAACCGAGCGTCGGCTCGCGACGGCCGCTACGCCAGGCCAGGAACATCAAAAGCGCCACCAGCAGCATCACATAGATGTCGGCGACGATGAGGGTTGGGACGCTTAGCTGCATGCTGGCACCGGCCTAGCGCCCACCCAGTCGATCGACCCGGATTCTAAAGCGCGAAGAACTTCGCAATTTTAGCGACTCGCCATGCCAATGTCCTGCAATCGGGGAGGCGAAAGCTGACCGTTTGGGTGAAAAACCGCTCGGCCGAGATGCTTTGACAATCATTCTCATTCTGTTTAGCATCGTCGACATCAAACAGGCTCAACGGGTATTTTTATGTACGTCTGTCTTTGCCAAGGTGTAACCGACGGTCAGATCCGTGACGCCATCTTTGAAGGTTGCTGCAGTTATCGTGAAGTGCGTGAAGCTACGGGCGTAGCGACTCAATGCGGGAAATGCGCCTGCGTCGCCAAGCAGGTCGTCCGCGAGACCTTGAGCGATATCCAGAGCGCCAACGCTCCCCTTGCCTATCCGGTCGGCTTCGCACCCGCCTGATACAAAATAGTTTTCCCGAGCCGGGCACATGCCCGGCTTTTTTCTGCCTGCAAATCAAGACGTTGCCATCGAGTCGCGGAACAGACTTATTCTTATTCCGGTTTACCCTTTAACATTCAAAGACTTAGGTTTGACAGGACCTATCTTCGTGGCCAGACTGCGCGCAATACGCACATGATTCGACGCAGGACACCGACATGAAAGGCGACAAGCTAGTCATCCAGCACCTGAACAAAATTCTCGGCAACGAACTGGTCGCTATTAACCAGTACTTTTTGCATGCCCGCATGTACGAAGACTGGGGTCTGGGCAAGCTCGGCAAGCACGAGTACGAAGAATCCATCGACGAGATGAAGCATGCGGACAAGCTGATCAAGCGCATCCTCTTTCTAGAAGGCCTGCCCAACCTGCAGGACCTGGGCAAGCTGCTGATCGGCGAAAATACCCGTGAAATGCTCGATTGCGACCTCAAGCTGGAACAGGGCGGCGTGCAGGATCTCAAGGTCGCCATCGCTTACTGCGAAAGTGTCGGAGACTACGGTAGCCGCGAATTGCTTGAAGACATCCTTGAGTCAGAGGAAGAGCACATCGACTGGCTGGAAACCCAGCTGAGCCTGATCGACAAGGTCGGTATGGAAAATTACCTGCAGTCTCAAATGGACGAGTAACCATCCTTCTGCTGAAAAAACGGGAGCTATCGGCTCCCGTTTTCGTTTTTGGTGCAAGCCACGATGAGCGCGTCCGGTGGCGGACACCGAAGCTTCTAGCGCCTCGAAATACAGAGTTGCAGCCACAAAAAAACCCGCCGTTTGGCGGGTTTTGACAACGCGTCGCGATCAGGCGCCGGCTTTTTCCACAGCCTGCTTGATCAGCGGCTGCAGCTCACCTTTCTCGAACATTTCCAGAATGATGTCGCTACCACCAACCAGCTCGCCATCGACCCACAGCTGCGGGAAGGTCGGCCAGTTGGCGTACTTCGGCAAGTTGGCGCGAATTTCTGGATTCTGCAGAATGTCGACGTAAGCGAACTTCTCGCCGCAGCCCATAACGGCCTGTGTCGCGCGGGCGGAAAAGCCGCACTGCGGCGCGTTGGGCGAGCCTTTCATGTATAGCAGCACCGGGTTCTTTTCGATCTGCTCTTTGATGGTTTCGATGATATCCATGGGGCACCTCGGCTAGTCACGGTTGGCGCGCATTGTACAGAACAGCGCCATAAAAGCCGAGTCGCGGGCTCGGCTTTTATCCCCAATCGCTTGCGACCGTTCGCTTGTAGCCCGTATTTCTGGCGCGCCCAGGCTGATTTGCGCCCGCGAAGGCTTTCTGGATAAGATCGCGCCTTTCCCGTTTCGTCGCTTCCCGTGCGACCCCTGTCGTAGGCCTTCTCTTTTCCGTCGAAAACTCTCCGGCCTCGACTGCGGCAATAAAGGTAGTTGATATGAGCGCAAGACACTTTCTCTCACTGATGGACTGCACGCCCCAGGAGCTACTCGGCCTGGTCCGTCGCGGCATCGAGCTGAAGGATCTGCGCCAGCGCGGCATTCTGTTCGAGCCGCTGAAAAACCGCGTCTTGGGGATGATCTTCGAAAAGGCCTCGACACGGACCCGATTGTCCTTCGAGGCCGGAATGATTCAACTCGGCGGCCAGGCGATCTTTCTTTCACCGCGCGATACGCAGCTGGGTCGCGGCGAACCGGTCAGCGATTCGGCCATCGTCATGTCCAGCATGCTCGATGCTGTGATGATTCGCACCTTCGCCCATGCCACACTCACCGAGTTCGCCGCTCACTCATCGGTACCGGTCATCAACGGACTGTCCGACGATCTGCATCCCTGCCAGTTACTGGCCGATATGCAGACCTTCCACGAACAGCGCGGCAGCATCGCCGGCAAGACGGTAGCCTGGATCGGCGACGGCAATAATATGTGCAACTCTTATATGGAAGCGGCCATCCAGTTCGATTTCCAACTGCGTATCGCCTGCCCGGAAGGCTACGAGCCTGAAGCCGAGCTACTGGCACGGGCCGGTGATCGCGTCCAGCTGGTCCGCGATCCACGTGAGGCCGCCGTAGGCGCTCATCTGATCAGTACCGATGTCTGGGCTTCGATGGGACAGGAAGACGAAGTGGCCGCCCGTATCGCCACCTTCCGCCCCTATCAGGTCAACCGTGCCTTGCTCGACGTCGCCGCCGACGATGTACTGTTCATGCACTGCCTACCCGCCCATCGTGGCGAAGAAATCAGCCACGACCTGCTCGACGATCCTCGCTCGGTAGCTTGGAGCCAGGCCGAGAATCGCTTGCACGCCCAAAAGGCGCTGCTTGAATTTCTTGTCGAGCCGGCCTATCACCACGCATGAGTTCTCAACCGCTTCTGCACCTTCGCAATTTGGACTGCGGCTATGGCGGCCAGAGCGTCGTGCAGAACCTCAACCTGCACCTCAATCGCGGTGACATCGGCTGCCTGCTAGGGCCATCCGGCTGCGGCAAAACCACCACGCTACGGGCTATCGCCGGTTTCGAACATGTCAACGAAGGCGAGATCCAACTGGGCGACGCCGTCATCTCGCGACAAGGCTTCACGCTAGCGCCGGAAAAACGCCGGATCGGCATGGTGTTCCAGGATTACGCTCTGTTCCCGCACCTGACCGTTGCCGAGAACATCGCGTTCGGCATCCGCAAGCATCCACACCACACACGTATCGTTCGCGAAATGCTCGATCTGGTGCATCTGGCACCGCTCGGCAAGCGCTACCCGCACGAACTGTCCGGTGGCCAGCAGCAGCGCGTCGCCCTGGCCCGCGCACTCGCACCCGAGCCGGAGCTGTTGCTGCTCGACGAACCCTTTTCCAACCTCGACGGCGACCTTCGGCGCCGCCTGAGTCATGAGGTACGGGAAATCCTCAAGGCACGGGGCACCAGCGCCATACTCGTCACGCATGACCAAGAAGAAGCGTTCGCCGTCAGCGATCAGGTCGGGGTATTCAAGGATGGGCGCTTGGAACAGTGGGACACACCGTACAACCTTTATCACGAGCCGCTGACGCCGTTCGTGGCGAGCTTCATCGGTCAGGGCTACTTTATTCGCGGCCAGCTGGTCGACCCGGAAACGGTCCAGACCGAACTCGGCGTCATACGCGGCAATCGCGCCTACACCATGCCTGCCGGCAGCTCCGTGGATGTTCTTTTGCGTCCGGATGACATCGTCTATTCGCCGCAGAGTGCGCTCAAGGCACTTATCGTCGGCAAGACCTTTCTCGGCGCCTCCACCCTGTACCGTCTGCAATTACCCACCGGCAACCAGCTCGAAGGCATCTTTCCCAGCCACGCCGACTACCCGACCGGCCAGGAAGTCGGTATCGGCATCGCTGCCGATCATCTGGTGGTGTTTCCCGCGCAGGGCAGCGTCGCGGCTCATGAAAAGCTGCCGGAAGCGGGCGTGCGTCGATATAGCAGCGGCATTTGACCGTGCCGTTTAGCCGTCCAGCGACGTCACGGCGTCACCGCCACGCGCCTTGAGCCGGCGCATCCGGAAGAACTCGCTCAGTGCTTCACTGCATTGCTCTGCCATCACGCCACCCTCGACCAGCACCCGATGGTTGAGAAAATCCTGAGAAAAGAACTGGCCGCGGCTGATCGCGACGCCAGCCTTGGGCTCCGTGGCGCCATACACCACGCGCTGAATGCGCGAATGCACGATCAGGCCCGCGCACATGCTGCAGGGCTCCAGCGTCACGTACAGCGTACTGCCTGGCAGACGATAGTTCTGTACCTGTAACGCCGCGTCGCGGATCGCCACCATCTCGGCATGAGCACTGGGATCGTGCCGGGATATCGGACAGTTGAAACCCCGCCCGATGACCTGCCCGTCCTGCACCAGCACCGCGCCTACCGGCACCTCGCCCAAAGCCGCGCCCTGAGTTGCCAGTGCAAGCGCCTCGCGCATGAATTGCTCGTCACGCGAGCGGTCGATGATTTGTGGTTTTTTCATAGTTCAGGCTTCAGGCTTCAGGCTTCAGGCTTCAGGCTTCAGGCTTCAGGCTTCAGGCTTCAGGCTTCAGGCTGATCAGCGTGCGGCCAGCGTCAGATGACAGTCAAACGTTTAGCACCTGGCTGTCGCCTATATCCTGCGCCTATACCACCTCGATTGCCGCCATCAGCCCCGTCTCCATATGGTCGATCACATGGCAGTGGAACATCCAGACGCCCGGATTATCGGCTACCAGCGCGACGCGGGCGGTTTCGTTTTTGCCCAAAAGGTAGGTGTCGGTGAACCAGGGTTCGATCTTCTTACGATTGGATGAGATGACCTTGAAGGTCATGCCGTGCAGATGGATCGGATGCTGGTACTGGCTGAGGTTGCGCAGTTCGAGGATGTAATGGCCGTTCCTTTTCAGCGTCGCGATGGGCCGATCTGCGCACGTTTTGTCGTTGATGTCCCAAGCCTGACCGTTGACCTGCCAGAACGTGAACGCATCGCCCGGCCCTGCATCGCTGGATAGCGTCCCGGCCCATTCGAAGTTGAAGCGCAGGGTTTCTGCCAGCTGTAGATCCGGCTCGGCAATCGGATTGGGCGGAAGCGGAGCGGGCCATTCCTCTTCGGCCTCACCTGTGCTGACCGAGGCAAGTGTTGCCAGCCTCAGAGGCCCGTTGCGCAGGGACAGTTGCGCGCCCGCAGGCGGCACCTTCAAAGCCAGGTCGACGCGCATGCCCGGCCCCAGCCAATAATCCTTGCCGAACGGACGCGGCTTGATCGGATTGCCATCGAGCGCATAGATACGTGCCTCGCCACCAGAGAGATTCAGTCGATAGGTCAGGGTGTTATCGAGGTTGAGAATGCGCAAGCGCACCACCTGCCCGGCGGGTAGTTCAAGCGTCGGCGCATGCTCGCCATTGACGCTCGAGAGTACGCCCGGTGTGCCGCCGCGGGCGGCCTCGCGCGGTACGCTGAAATCAGTGAAGGCGCCCTGCTTGTCCACATGCCAGCTCTTCAGGCTCAAGGTGCGCTCATGGCGAAAACCACTCGGTTCGCGCTCCTCGACGATCAGCGGCCCAACCAGCCCGCGTCCCAGCTGCTCGGCGCTGGTGGTGTGCGGGTGGTACCAAAAGCTGCCTGCATCATGCACCTGAAACAGGTAATCGAACGACTCGCCCGGCAGAACGGGCAATTGCGACACATAGGGCACCCCATCCATGTTCAAAGGCAGACGGATGCCGTGCCAATGGATGGTAGTCGGCTCCGGCAGTTGGTTGATGAAGCGCACTCGCAACCAATCACCCTGTCGTGCGCGCAACTCAAAGCCCGGCGCCTGCCCGCCGTAAGCCCAGGCGGGCGTGGTGCGGCCAGGTACCAGTTCGACATCCAGCGGCGCAGCGATCAGTTCGTAATCGTGCGTGGTGACCTCGGCAGGTCGCCCCAGCCAATAGCGGGCACCACCGGCACCGAGGCCGACCACGCCGAGACCGGCCAAGCCGGCAAGGATTTGTCTGCGGGTGAAGGACATGAGTTGCCACGTCTGCAAAAAAGATGAGAGATTTTCTCACTTGCCGGCAGAATCCGCGAGCCGAGTTTCCATACGGCCGTCGCTTGCGGCGCGACATGATGTCCCGTCCAGCGCTTGGGGATTTATTGCGAGCCTCAGGGCGCTATGCTGTCGCGCTTGATCTACCAACATCCCTACGAGGCGTTTTCATGCGTTACCGATCTTTGAGTGGACTGCTGTTTTCTCTCACGCTCGGCAGCCTGCCTGCCCTATCCCAGGCCAATGGCAGCCATGCTCATGGCCACGATCACTCGACGCCTGACAGGCCCGAACACACATCGACCGGGCATGCCGGCGATCCGGCACGCATCAGCCGTACGGTGGATGTCAGCATGGATGACCGGATGCGTTTCGAGCCCGCTCACCTGGCGGTCAAGGCCGGTGAGACTGTGCGCTTTCGGGTAAAAAACAATGGTCAGCTGCCGCATGAGATGGTCATCGGCACGCTCGCCGAACTGCAGGCGCATGCCGAACAGATGCGCACCATGCCGGACATGCCCCACGACGAACCCAACGCCGTCGCGCTAGAAGCCGGTCAGCAGGGCGACCTGCTGTGGCATTTCAGCCAGCCCGCGACGCTGGACTTCGCCTGCCTGATTGCCGGCCACCTCGAGGCGGGGATGAAAGGGAGCATTAGCGTTCAGTAATACCCTGGTCGTCCGTCACCCCTGCCGTACCGGCTTCTCGAAGCTCATGCTGTGATCTCAATGCGAAACAGCCTTTATGCCAATCCGATACTGCTTGAGGAGAGTGGCAGCTCGCGGATGCGCTGGCCTGTAGCGTCGTGAACGGCATTGAGCAACGCCGGGGTGATGAGCACCGTGGAAATCTCGCCGATACCGGTAGGCGCTTCGGTACTGGGCAGGATATGCGTCTCCATCACCGGCGTTTCGTTCATGCGCAGCACGCGGTAATCATGGAAGTTGGATTGCTCAATGCGCCCGCCCTTGATCGTGATATTACCGAACAGCGCTGCAGACAGGCCGAACAGGGTTCCACCCTGCACCTGTGCTTCCACGGTCGCTGGCGATACCACTCGACCGCAATCGACTACTGTGACCACGCGCTCGGTGCGCACCTTGCCTTCGGAATCGAGACTGACTTCCACGACCTGCGCGGCATAAGTCTGGAACGCGAAGGTCAGCGCTATGCCGCGTCCACGCCCATCCGGCAGAGGGCTGTCCCAGCCGGCCTTTTCAGCCACCGCCTCCAGCACCCGCAACGCACGGGGATGGGCCTGGAGCAACGGCTTGCGGTAGGCAATCGCATCCTCACCCGCCGCGTGCGCCAGCTCGTCGATAAAGCACTCCACCGGAATGGCGTTCTGCATATGCCCCACGCCGCGCCACCAACTGGTCAGCAGCCCCTCGGGTGGCTCTTGGCGTACGAACTGAACCAGCATGTTGGGAAATTCATAAGGGCCTGCCGCATCACGGATGGCGTCGACATCAATGCCATCGGTAAAGGCTTGAGGCGCGAAGCGGGCCATGATCGATGAGCCGGTAACGCGGTGATGCCAGGCCAGTGGACGTCCCTGCTCGTCGAGCGTGGCGCTCAGACGGTTGTAGTGGTAGGGCCTATAGGCGCTGTGCTGCATATCTTCCTCGCGGCTCCAGATAACTTTGATCGGGCCGTCGACTTCACGGGCGATACGCACCGCCTGGATCACATAGTCGACCTCAAGCCGCCGCCCGAAACCACCACCCAGATACTGGTTATGTACTTGCACCTTCTCCACGGGCAGGCCCGCCACTTGCGCAGCCGCCGCCTGCGCGCGCGTCGGCACCTGGGTGCCCAGCCAGATTTCACAACTTTGAGGGCCTAAACGCACGGTGCAGTTCATCGGCTCCATCGTGGCATGAGCCAGCAATGGCTGCTGGTAGACCGCCTCGAAGGAGCGGTGCCCCTTGGCCTCGGCGGCAGCACGTACCTGCGCCACATCGCCCTCCTGACGAGCCGTCACCCCTTCCTGCCGCGATGCAGCCGCCAGCTCGTCCAGCATGGTCTGGGTCGAATAACCACCGGCTGGCCCCTCTTCCCACTGCACCTGGGCCGCAGCCAGGCCTTTTTGGGCAGCACCCATGTGATCGGCCACGACGGCCACCACATCATCGAGCTGTACTACTTGGCGCACGCCGCGCACGGCCAGCGCCCTGTCCTGTTCCAGACTTTTCACCCGCCCGCCGAAGAATGGGCTGGCAGCCACCGCGACCACGCGCAGGCCCGGCAGTTTGACGTCTATCCCAAATTGCGCACTGCCATCGACCTTTGCCGGGCCGTCCAACCGCTTCAGGTCGCTGCCAATCAGGCGGAACTGCTTTGGGTCTTTAAGCGCTATATGCTCAGGCACGGGCAACTTGGCTGCTTCTGCGGCCAGCGCGCCGTAACGCAATTGCCTGCCGGTGAGTTCATGCACGACGCTGCCGTCTCGGGCAATGCAGGCCTCCACCGGCACGCCCCAGGCGTTTGCCGCAGCGGCCACCAGCATCATGCGGGCGGCGGCGCCGGCCTCACGCATCGGCAACCAGGCCGTGCGCACCGAATCGGAGCCGCCGGTGATCTGCTGCCCGCCTGGAGCGGGGGCGTAGAGCAGATCGTCAGCCGCCGCATGCTCCAGGTGCACATTGGCTGGGTCGACTTCCAGTTCTTCGGCAATCAGCATGGACAGTGATGTGTAGGTGCCCTGGCCCATCTCGACACGGGGCATCACCAAGGTCACGGTGTTATCGGTGTCGATGCGCACAAAGGCGTTGAAGGTGGTGTTGGCCGGGCTGGTTGTCTCCAGAGCCTTAGCAATCGCCAACGGCACTTCGACGCTCAGCAGCAACGCGCCGCCCACGCCCGCCGCCTTGAGAAAAGTACGCCGCGACAGGCCCGCCGGACCGGGAAGAGAATTGTCCTTGCGCATCTCACGCCTCCTTTGCATTGACTTGAACGAGGCGTGACGCCTGCTTGACCGCCGTATGGATCCGCTCGTAGGTTCCACAGCGACAGATATTGCCGGCCATGCCGTTGCGAATCTGCTCATCAGTTGGCGAAGGGGTCTGCGCCAGTAACGCCGCTGCCGACATGATCTGCCCAGGCTGGCAATAGCCACACTGCACCACGTCCACGTCCAGCCAGGCTTGCTGGAGCGCTTGTCCCTCCTGCGATGCGGTCACGCCCTCGATCGTCGTGATGGTTTTGCCAACAGCGTCTTCGACCGGCGTGACGCAGGAGCGAATGGCCGCGCCGTCCACATGCACGGTGCAAGCCCCGCACAGCGCCGCGCCGCAGCCATATTTGGTCCCTGTCAGGCCCAGCACGTCACGCAGCACCCACAACAAGGGCGTATCGCTGTCGACGTCGGCACTATGCTGCTTTCCGTTGATGGTGAGAGTGAAGCTCATGGTTTGTCCCTACAAAATGAAAGTCGAATCAAGGCCGGCTGCCGCCATGCACCTTTATGTCTCTAACTGGGCATCAATCCGCAATTTTGCATTGGCCACGGAGAGGGTCCGAGGCAGCTCGACGCCATTCTTGACCGCCAGTACCTCGGCCATCACGCTCACCGCGATCTCGGCGGGCGTCTTGCTGCCGATGTAGATGCCGACGGGTGCATGCAGATGCGCCAGGGATTGCTCGGTCTCGCCGAAGTGCTCGATGAAGCGCTGCCTGCGGCTGTCGGTATTGCGCCGCGAGCCAATGGCCCCGACATAGAAGGCCGGGCTGTGCAGCGCCGCCAGCAGGGCCAGGTCGTCGAGTTTGGGGTCGTGACTCAGTGCCACGATGCAGGTACGCGTATCCGGCTGCAGCGCCCGCACCGCATCGTCGGGCATTTGCCTGTCGAGCTGTACTCCTGGCACGGACCAACTGCCCAGGTATTCCTCACGCGGATCGCAAACCGTCACCGCGAAATCATTGAACAACGCCATCGTGGCCAGGTATTCGGCCAGCGCGCCGGCACCGATCAGCAGCATGCGGTATTGCGGCCCCAGAGTGCAGATCAGGCTAGTGCCATCGAAATGCAGCGCCTCGGGCGCCGTCACCGGTGTCAACGTCACCGCGCCGGTCGCACAATCGACCTTGCGTTGGACGAGGGTTCCAGCCTCCAGCTGCCGTACCAGCGCATCGAGCCTGGCCAGATCGGGATCACTTTCCAGCAACAATTCCAGCGTACCGCCACAGGGCAATCCGAAGCGATGCGCCTCGTCCGCCGTGACGCCGTAGCGCTCCAGCCTGGGTGTGCTCCGTGGAATTTCACCCTCACCGAAAGCGCGGGTATAGCGGTGAATCAGATCGTCCTCGATACAGCCGCCGGAAACCGAGCCTACGCAGCGACCATCCTCTCGCATCGCCATCATCGAGCCCACCGGGCGCGGCGACGAACCCCAGGTTCGGACCACCGTCACAAGCATCAGCCGCTGCCCGGCGGCGCACCAGTCGCGCGCGGTGCGCAGCACCTGGACATCAACACTTTCCATACAGATTTCCCATCAATGATTGCCCGTGGCGATCAGTTTCTCGGCCCACGCCAGATCGTCCAGTGTGTCGATATCGGTGACGATGCCCGGATCATCCAGGTGCAGTATCTGCGCCGTTCCGGCCTGCCGATGCGCACGTACCACGGCAGCGGCGCCCCTATCGCCACAGAGCGTGCTCAACGCAGCAAAGCATTCTTGGCCGAACCCGACCGGATGCCCCTGTTGTTGCTGATACAGCGGCAATACCACAGCATGCGTCGCCAGTTCCCGAGCCACCTGCAGCAGGCTGTTCACATCAAGCAACGGCAGGTCGCCAGGCAGGATAAGCCAGCCAGCGGCATCGGCTGTCGCCCGAACCCCGCGCGCGATGGAGTCGCCCATCCCCGCAACCTCTGAGGCTTCGCCCTCTTCAGGTCGCACCAGATGCCAGGGCAGACCCGACAACGCAACGGTACGCAGCACCCGCTGCAACACCGGCACGCCCCCCAGCGGCGCATCGAGCTTGTGCGTCGTCCCGCCGGATTGCACAAAACGCTCGCCTCGCCCGGCGGCCAATACGATCACGGTGGGTAGCTGTTGCATAAGCACATTCCCTACTCCGCCGAACGCAGACTCATCGTTATGCACGCAATGCTCCCAGCTGACGCACTCTCATGGCCAAGCCTCACGTGCAAAACTGAACCCAGGCCTGCATCTTTGTTTATGAGTGATCGCCGCATCCTACTCACCGCTCACGAACGCGAAATCAGCAACGTCAGGAACGCTGCGATCAACAGCAGCACGGCGCTCGCCACGAAGGTACTCTGGTAGCCGCTCATGTCGAACAGCAGGCCGCCCACGGTCGAACCCAGCGCGATGGACAGTTGAATCACCGCAACCATCAGGCCACCGCCGGCTTCGGCGTCCTTGGGAAAGCTCATGGGGACCCAGGCCCACCAACCCACCGGCGCTGCCGTGGCGATCAGCCCCCAGAACCCCAGCAGCGCCACGGCGGCAGCTGTCCAGTTGCCAAAGACGACCAAGGCTATAGCAATGGCGGCCATCAACAGCGGTATGCCGATTAACGTCGGGTAAAAACCGCGCCTGAGTACCGCGCTGATGAGAGTGGTACCGATAAAGCCCGCGATGCCCATCACCAGCAGAATCAACGACAGCGTACCCACGTCCACTTGCGTCACTGTTTCCAGAAACGGTCTCACATAGGTGAACAGGGTGAACTGCCCCATAAAGAAGCAGCCGACCGCTAACATGCCGATGACCACGACCCGCCTGCGCAGCAGAGCAAGCGCGCTGAAAGCATGGGTCGAACCGGCTGGGCGCGCCTCGACCGACATGGAGGGCAGGCTGAACCATTGCCAGACCAGGGCAATCAGCGCCACCGGCACCAGGCAGAAAAAAGCGCCACGCCAGCCGATGATCGACCCCAGGTAGGCACCCAGCGGCGCGGCTAGGACCATCGCCAGCGCGTTACCGCTGTTGAATATAGCCAGTGCACGAGGTACCTCACTGGCTGGCACCAACCGCATGGCGGTGGCTGCCGACATCGACCAGAACCCGCCGACGACGATGCCGATCAACGCACGGCCCACCATATAGGTGAAATAGTTCGGTGCCAGCCCGATGATCGCACCGGATAGCCCCATCACCCCAGTCAGCACCAGCAGCAACGCCTTGCGGTTCATGCTGCCGGCCAGCACGGAAATGAACAGGCTGGTCACCACGGCGAAGGCACCGGAAATCGCGATGCCCTGCCCGGCCATACCCTCGGTGATACGTAGCTCGCTGGCGATGGGTGTCAGCAGGCTGACGGGCATGAACTCCGAGGCGATCAGCGCGAACACGCACAAGGTCATGGCGAATACGCCACCCCAAGAAGCCGGATGGTTTTCTGAGTCGCCCTGATGCTGTGTGTTGCCAGCAGGAGCGTCGGATGTATTGGAAGGCATGAAGTTCTCTTGCTGTCCTGCTGCGTATGGGAACGCGTCAGGTGCAGAAGGTTTGGAGGGGTTCAGGTGTCAAATTCTTACCTAAATGAGTCCCCCTTACTATCTAATGGATGCTTAATGAGCATATAAGCGCCACTAATCAATGCCCCGCGAGTACTGCCGCCATGATGAAACGAAACCTCAATGATCTGCTGTCATTCGTGACCGTGGCCCGTGAAGGCAGTTTCACCCGTGCCGCCGCGGTGCTCGGCGTCACCCAGTCAGCGCTGAGCCAGGCCATCAGCGGTCTTGAAACCCGACTGGAGATACGGCTGCTCACCCGCACTACACGCAGCGTCTCACCGACGGTGGCGGGCGAGCGCCTGCTGCAGGCCATCGGACATCGTTTCGATGAGATCGAGGCGGAATTGGATGACCTGACGGAACTGCGCGACAAGCCCGCCGGCACGGTGCGCATCACCTGTGGCGATCACGTCCTGCGCACCACGCTGCTACCCAAGCTCACGCCCCTGCTGCTCGACTATCCGGATATCAAGGTGGAGTTCGATGTGAGCTATGGCTTCCGTGACATCGCGGCGGATCGTTTCGATGCCGGCGTGCGCCTGGGTGAGGCCATCGACAAGGACATGATTGCCGTCCCCATCGGACCCAAGCTGCGCATGGCTGCCGTGGCTTCACCGGCTTATCTTGCCAGTCATCCCAAGCCCGAGAACCCACGCGACCTGATGAATCACAATTGCATCAATATGCGAAGGCAGTCTTCGGGCGGCCTGTATGTTTGGGAATTCGAGCGGCGCGGCCAACAACTGAATGTACGCGTGGACGGCCAACTGGTTTTCAACACTTCACCCATTATGGTGGATGCCGCCTTGGCGGGGCTGGGCATTGCCTTTCTGCCCGAGGAGGAGTTCATCCCACACCTCGAAGAGGGCCGGCTCATACGGGTATTGGAAGACTGGTGCGAACCGTTCGACGGCTACTACCTCTACTACCCAAGCCGTAGGCAACCATCGCCGGCTTTTTCCCTGGTTGTCGATGCGTTGCGCATCACCAGAGCTGCGGAATCGAAGCGCCGCTGAGGTTCGCTGGCAGGCGATAGGCCGCGTACCCGAAGCTCACTTCGCGCAGCGCAGCGCGAGCAGACACTCACTCAACCCGTGAATGGGCCAGCTACAAAACGAAGAACTCCGGCCTGGGGTGGGCTCAGCCAGCACTGGCCTCGCGATTTCCCTGCAACTCATCACGCAACTGCTCTGCGCTTGTACCGATACCTCCACACACAATCACCACGACGCGGCGCGCCTGCGGAAAGCAGTCCTTCACTCTGGACAAGCTGGCGATCGACACGCCACAGGCGGGCTCCGTCAGCAGGCGATGTGCGGCCAGCAGGTCTGCGCTGCCTTGAAACGCTTCGCTATCCGATAAAACCAGGCTTTTGATGGATAGTTCACTGGCCAGCTCAACGGAGCGCTTACACACCATTCTCGCGCCCAGGGAAGTTACACGACTGTGAATGGCCGGAATCTCAATCGGGTAGCCATGCTTCAGCGCAGCCGCATACGAGGCTGCACCCTCGGTCTCGACTGCCAGGATGCCGACGTCATCCCAGCCCGCTCGTAGCGACCCTTCGCCCACTCCAGCCAGCAGTCCGCCGCCCCCGACAGAGCAAATGATCACGTCGGGTTTGGCGCACTGCTTCGTGAGCTCATCGATCATCGAGGCATGCCCTTCCCACAAAAGTGGATGATCGAACGGATGGATGAACACCGCGCCCGTACCAAGGAGTAACTGGGCATGGGCGTTTGCCTCCTGCCAGGAGCTGCCGTGAACGATAACCCTGGCGTCCTCGCTTTGGATCAGCTCCTTGGCTTTCAGCGTGGTGGTTTCGGGGACCACCACCGTGACCCCTACCCCCAGCTGTCGCCCCGCATAGGCGACTGCGTAACCTGCATTACCGCCGGAAGAGGAAATAAAGTGCGTAGCGCCGCTGCGCAGCAAGGTTGCGCAGGCGTGCCCGACACCCCGTAGTTTGAAGGAGCCACTTGGCTGCACACTTTCAATCTTGAGCATTACCTCCAGCCCTGCCATTCGGGAGAGCGCGGTTGAGTAGATGGTTGGCGTCACTACATGCATTGGCATTGAAGTCTTCCTTTGTTATTACGGCCCGCTGACGGAGCAGGCCAGATAAAGGCACGCGAGGCACGTCCGATGCTGGTACCTCCAGGCCTTGGTCACTGCGGATGACTAGCTTTCCACTGCCGGGGTGATTGCCCCGATTGCGCCTTGAACGCGCGGGAGAGCGCGGCTTCGCTGCCATAGCCAACTTCGATCGCGATCACCTTCAAGGAACGTCCGCGCCGCAAGGCCTTCTGGGCCAGTCGCACGCGCCAACCTTGCAGATACTGCCCAGGCGTAGTGCCGACCGTCTCGCGGAACGCCGTGGCGAACACGCTGCGCGACATGCCGGCGACGTTCGCCAGCTCGTCCAGCGTCCACTCCTGCGCCGGCGCTTCGTGCATCGCCACCAGCGCGTTGCGCAAGCGCGGATGCGACAATCCGGACAGCAGCCCTCCGTGCACTTCGCCGCTTTCCATCAGCTGGCGCAACACCTGAATCATCACCACCTCGAACAGACGCTCGATCAACGCGACGCGCCCGCAGCGCTGCTCGAAGGCCTCTTCGAACAGCAACCCCAGCACCGGTTCGGCGCCGTCAATGGCTGCCAGCGGCAGGCAGACGACATCCGGCAGTGCTGATGCGATGGGATTGCCTGCGCCGCCATCGAATGACAGGTTGGCGCAAACCATGTCCGCACCGCGCTCGGGGTCGGTGACGAAGCGATGCGTCAGCGGCCGCGGGAACAGCAACAGGCTCGGTCGTTCGACCTGCAGCTGTTCCCTGCCGTACCACACTTCCACCGCACCGCTGCGCACCAGGTGCAACTGTCCATGTACGCCATCGCTTTGCAGCGTGTTGATGCCGCACAGTGCACCCGCATTGAACACCTGCGCGCTCACCGGAAAATGCGTCATCAGTGCTGCAAGTCGATCAACCATATTCATCCACCGTCGGCGCAGTAAGGCCGTTCATTCAATCTTTGAGAAAGTTCAGCAGATCCTGGTTGAAGCGATCCTTGTGGGTATCGGTCAGACCATGGGGAGCGCCAGGATAGACGATCAGCTTCGCTCCTTCGATCTGCGCGGCGGACGCCTTTCCGGAGATATCGAGCGGCACGATCTGGTCGTCGTCACCATGGATCACCAACGTCGGTACGTCGAATTTCTTCAGATCCTCGCGGAAGTCCGTGGCCGAGAACGCGGCGATGGAGTCGTAGGTATTCTTGTGGCCAGCCTGCATGCCCTGTGCCCACCAGCTGTCGATCAGCCCTTGCGAAACCTTGGCGTCCGGTCGATTGAAGCCGTAGAACGGGCCGGATGCGATGTCGAGGTAGAGCTGCGAGCGGTTTTCCAGCGAGCCCTTGCGGATGCCGTCGAAGACTTCCAGCGGCAGGCCACCCGGGTTGTCGGCAGTTTGCAGCATCAGCGGCGGTACGGCACTGATCAGCGCGGCCTTCTTGATCTTGCCGGTACCGTGGCGGCCGATGTAGCGCGCCACTTCGCCGCCGCCCGTGGAAAAGCCGACTGCGGTGATGTCGTTGAGGTCGAGGGCGTTGATCACAGCCGCCAGGTCGTCGGCGTAGTGATCCATGTCATTGCCGTCCCAGGGCTGACTGGAGCGGCCATGACCGCGGCGGTCGTGAGCAACCACTCGGTAGCCCTGGTCGGCGAGGAAGATCATCTGCGATTCCCAGCTGTCCGAGCTCAGCGGCCAGCCGTGGCTGAAGGTGACGACCGGGCCGTCTTTCGGGCCCCAGTCCTTGTAGTACAGGCGCACGCCGTCGGCGGTGACGATGTAGTTGCCGTCCACGGTGGCGCTGGCGGCGATCTGCGCCGGTGTTTCTGGCTGCGCGGCATTGGCGGTGACACCGGCCTGCAAGGTGATTGCGAGCATGCTGGCAGCAAAGGTGCGGGTGGTGGTGTTCATGACGATATCTCCAGTGTTCGATCGAAAGGATGGAAGTGGTTGTGTAATCAGTCGGCGATGAGCAGCGTCACGTCGATGTTTCCGCGCGTCGCGTTGGAGTACGGGCAGACGATGTGGGCCTGGTCGACTAGCGCTTGCAGCACCTCGCGGTCGATGCCGGGTGCGGAGATGGTCAGTTCGGCTTCGATGCCGAAACCAGTGGGGATCTGGCCGATGCCGACTTTGCCGGTAACGTTGGTGCTCGCGGGCAGTGCGACTTTCTGCTTGCCGGCGACGAACTTGAGCGCGCCGAGGAAGCAGGCCGAATACCCGGCGGCGAACAGTTGCTCGGGGTTGGTTCCGGCGCCGCCTGCGCCGCCCAGCTCGCGCGGCGTAGACAGTTGCACGTCGAGCACGCTGTCGGAGGAAGTGGCGCGGCCTTCGCGGCCACCTGTGGCAGTAGCAGTGGCGGTGTAGAGGATTTTATCGATGGCCATGGTGGTAGTTCCTGTTCAGTTGGGTGGCCGGCTGGTGTTGTCCGGTGAGATGTATTCTGCACGCCACCAGAAACTATTGATGATGAAAAATCCATAAAACTTGATCAGGAGTATTTTTACCCGATTGGCTTTTCGTTTTATTCCGCTGTTCAGATCGCCACACCACCGGGGACATTGATCGTCTCACCGGTGATGTAGCCCCCAGATGGGCCGGCGAGGAAGCAGACGGTCTAGGCGACCTCTTCCAGCGTGGCAATGCGCCGGATCGGGTGCATGTCCAGGATGGCGTCCCGGATTGTCGGGGCACCGACGACTTGCGCAGCCATATCCGTGGGCATGATGCTCGGCTGAACGACGTTCACCGAGATATTGCGAGGATCGAAATCCCGTGCAGCCCCGTTTGCGTATCCAACGAGCGCTGCCTTGGTCCCGGCATAGTCGGCGGTCCCCCGAAAAGGCCACATTGGTCCCGAGCCGAGAGCCGATGAAGATAAGATGATTCGACCACCATCAGTCAGTTCGGGCGCCGCCGCACGGGAGATGGCGACCGGCCCTCATGACATTGACCTGCCATTGCCGGTTGTAGTTTTCAACATCAAAGGCTGGGTTCAGCCGCGACGTTGGAGGCAGTTGCCAAGCAAGCGTTCTCCACGTGGCCGGCGCGCGACTCCACATTCCCGGGTAGCCGCTGGCAAGTCCGGATAACGCTCACAGAGCGATCAGCACCGAGCCCAAGCATAAAAAAGCCCGCTTACGCGGGCTTAGTGTTATTTCACGCTACTAGGCAGCTAGTATTTGCCAAGTGCCGATCATTCCCACTCAATCGTCGCCGGCGGCTTGCTCGATACGTCGTAGGTTACGCGGGAGATGCCTTCGATTTCGTTGATGATGCGGTTGGAGACCTTCTCCAGCAGCTCGTAGGGCAGGTGTGCCCAGCGGGCGGTCATGAAATCGATGGTTTCCACCGCGCGCAGCGCGACGACCCAGGCGTAGCGGCGGCCGTCACCGACTACACCGACCGATTTCACCGGCTGGAACACCACGAAGGCCTGGCTGGTCTTGTGGTACCAGTCGAAGTTGCGCAGCTCTTCGATAAAGATATGGTCGGCGCGGCGCAGCAGGTCGGCGTATTCCTTCTTCACCTCGCCGAGAATCCGCACGCCCAGGCCCGGGCCCGGGAAGGGATGGCGGTAGACCATGTCGTAAGGCAGGCCGAGCTCGAGGCCGATCTTGCGCACCTCATCCTTGAACAGTTCACGCAGCGGCTCGACCAGCTTGAGGTTCATTTCCTCGGGCAGGCCGCCGACGTTGTGGTGCGATTTGATCACGTGGGCCTTGCCGCTCTTGGCGCCAGCCGACTCGATCACGTCCGGGTAGATCGTGCCCTGAGCGAGGAACTGGATGTTGTCGAGCTTGCTGGCCTGGGCATCGAAGACGTCGATGAAGGTGCGACCGATGATCTTGCGCTTCTTCTCCGGGTCGGCTTCGCCAGCGAGGTTCTCCAGGAACTGCGCTTCGGCATCGGCGCGGATCACCTTGACGCCCATGTTCTGGGCGAACATGGCCATCACCTGGTCGCCTTCGTGCAGGCGCAGCAGGCCGTTGTCGACGAAGACGCAGGTCAGCTGGTCGCCGATGGCCTTGTGCAGCAGTGCGGCGACCACCGAGGAATCGACGCCGCCAGACAGGCCCAGCAATACGTTGGCGCTGCCTACCTGGGCGCGGACCTGCTCGACCAGGTCTTCGACGATGTTCGACGGCGTCCACAGCGCCTCGCAACCGCAAATTTCCAGCAGGAAGCGCGACAGGATGCGGCCGCCCTGCTTGGTATGGGTCACTTCCGGGTGGAACTGCACGCCGTAGTAGCGGCGGGCCTCGTCACCGATCGCGGCGATCGGGCAGCTCGGCGTGCTAGCGATGATATGGAAGCCTTCCGGGATATCGGTGACCTTGTCGCCGTGGCTCATCCAGACGTCGAGGCCGAACACGCCGTCGTCGTCCATGTGGTCCTCGATGCCGTCGAACAGCTTCGACTTGCCGACCAGGTCGACCCGCGCATAGCCGAATTCACGCACATCCGAACCCTGCACCTTGCCGCCCAACTGCTCGGACATGGTCTGCATGCCATAGCAGATGCCGAACAGCGGCACGCCCAGATCGAACACCGCCTGCCGCGCGCGTGGGCTGCCCTCCTCGTGCACCGACTCGGGGCCGCCGGCGAGGATAATGCCGCGCGGGGCGAAGGCACGGATGTCCTCGTCGCTCATGTCCCAGGGATGCAGCTCGCAATAGACCCCGAGCTCGCGCACGCGGCGGGCGATCAGTTGGGTGTACTGGGAACCGAAGTCGAGGATCAGGATGCGGTGGGCGTGAATGTCGGGATGAGACATGGGGCTTTCCTTCGGAAAAAGCTTGAAGCTGAAAGCCAGAAGCTGGAAGCAGAGGCCCGAAGTCGCGACTTCAAGCTTCCAGCTTCCAGCTCCCAGCGCCTATTAATCGAGGCTGGATCAACCGACCCGGTAGTTGGGCGCCTCTTTCGTGATCTGCACGTCATGCACATGGGACTCGGCCATACCGGCACCGGTGATACGCACGAACTGCGGCCGCGAACGCATCTCGTCGACGGTGGCGCTGCCGGTATAGCCCATGGAGGCGCGCAGGCCGCCCATCAGTTGATGGATGATCGCCGACAGTGAGCCTTTGTAAGGCACGCGGCCTTCGATGCCTTCGGGTACCAGTTTCTCGGCACCGGCGGAAGAGTCCTGGAAGTAGCGGTCCGAAGAGCCCTGAGCCTGGGACATGGCGCCCAGCGAGCCCATACCGCGATAGGCCTTGTAGGAACGGCCCTGGAACAGTTCGATCTCGCCCGGAGCCTCTTCGGTGCCGGCGAACATCGAGCCCATCATCACCGCGTTGGCGCCAGCAACGATAGCCTTGGACAGGTCACCGGAAAAGCGGATGCCGCCGTCGGCGATCATCGGCACACCGGTGCCTTCCAGCGCGGCGGAAACGTTGGCGATGGCGGAAATCTGCGGCACGCCGACACCGGCGACGATGCGCGTGGTGCAGATCGAGCCCGGGCCAATGCCGACCTTGACCGCATCGGCACCGGCCTTGACCAGGTCCAGCGCGGCTTCGGCAGTGGCGATATTGCCGCCGATCACCTGCACCTGTGGGAAGTTCTGCTTCACCCACCGCACGCGATCGATCACGCCCTTGGAGTGGCCGTGGGCGGTGTCCACCACCACCACGTCGACGCCAGCAGCCGCCAGCGCCTCGACACGATCAGCAGTATCCGCACCAGTCCCCACGGCAGCGCCGACACGCAGGCGGCCCTGCTCGTCCTTGGAGGCCAGCGGGTAGCTCTTGGCCTTCTCGATATCGCGGAAGGTCACCAGGCCGCGCAGATGGAAGTTGCCATCGACCACCAGCATCTTCTCGATGCGGTGCTCGTAGAGCTTGACCTTGATTTCTTCCAGCGGTGTGCCTTCTTCGACGGTGATCAGGTCCGCCTTGGGCGTCATGATCGCCGCCACGGTGTCGCCGGTATTGGGCGTGAAGCGCAGGTCGCGGCCGGTCACGATGCCGACCAGCTCCTTGCCGGAGACCACCGGAAAACCGGAGAAGCCCAGCTCGCGCGCCTTGCGCAGCAGCTCGCTGATCTTGGTCTCGGGCGTGACGGTGGCCGGATCATGGACGATGGCCGTCTCGTGACGCTTGACCTTGCGCACTTCGGCAGCCTGCTGCTCGATGCTCATGTTCTTGTGGATGATGCCGATGCCGCCTTCCTGCGCCATGGCGATGGCCAGGCGGGCTTCGGTGACGGTATCCATGGCTGCGGAAACCAGGGGAATGTTCAGCTCGATCTCGCGGGTCAGGCGAGTCTTGAGGCTGACATCCTTCGGCAGAACCTCGGAATATCCCGGGATTAGGAGAACATCATCGAACGTCAGAGCTTCTTGGCTGATACGCAGCATGGCGGGGGCTCCCAGGCGGGAAAAAGGAAGCGCGGCATTATACCCACCCACACCATCACGCTCAATGCGGTTGTGAGGTCCGCCGCGCGCACTCCGCTTCGCTGCATTGGCAAAATGACCGATCGGTCACAACTGCTCGACCACTAGCGCCACTCCAAAACCAAGGCGTGCGGCGAACTCGTCAAGGAAGGACTGGCTGAAGCCGGCCTCACCCCAACCATTGAAGATGAACCCGAGATTGGAGAAACCGCAGGCCGGAATGAAAAGAAAGCCGTTGATGTCGTCTTCATAACCGCATTCCGGGCAGGTAAAGGTGTCGGTCTGCGCGGGCATCCACTCGTCGAGACTCTCGAACAACGCCTCACCGATCTCGCGGCGACATTCAGGGCAACCCGCCTCCTCGGCAAAATCGTGAGTCGGCGTATAGATGCAGCGCTTGGTCACAACCTTCAAACCATTGATCGGCTGGTCGAACGGCAGCCGTTCCGGATGCAGGACCACGGCGCGCGCGCCCGGCGCGATCGCATAGGCCATGCCGCTGGCACCGCGACCACAGGTGGTCGGCAGCGCCTCGACGATGCGCCGCTCGACGAGCCAGCGAAGGACCTTTCGAGCGCTGGCTTCATGGCCAGGAAAGGTGGAAATACGCGGCACGATGATCGCTTGGCTGTGGCTCATGATGGGCTTGGGTCGAAGGTGGAGGAAAGCCGCGCAGCTTAATACGCTGCCCGCTCAGGTCAATCGCGCCCGGTCGGAGTCGAGCGCGCGCCGTCCACCTTCAGCCTCCAGCGCTCTTCGGGGTCATTTCCCGTATCATCGCCGCCATGCTCAAAGATCCCTTTCAACGCTTGAATCTCGACCGCGAGGTCCTCACCGTCAGCCAGCTCAACGGCCGCGCGCGGCTGCTGCTGGAGGACGTGTTCGCCCAAGTCTGGGTCGAAGGCGAGATATCCAACCTTGCCAAGCCGGCTTCCGGCCACATCTATTTCACGCTGAAGGACAAAAACGCCCAAGTGCGTTGCGCGCTGTTCCGGCAGAACGCCTTACGAGTGCGCCAAGCGTTGCGCGACGGCTTGGCCGTGAAGGTGCGCGGACGGGTGTCGCTGTTCGAGGGTCGTGGTGACTATCAGTTGATCCTCGACAATGTCGAGCCGGCGGGCGACGGCGCGCTGCGGCTGGCCTTCGAAGCGCTGAAGGAAAAGCTCGGTGCCGAGGGCCTGTTCGATGCCGACAGCAAGCGCGCCCTGCCCGCACACCCACAGCGGATCGGCATCGTCAGCTCGCCGACCGGCGCGGTGATCCGCGACATCATTTCGGTGTTTCGCCGCCGCGCGCCCCATGTGGCACTGACGCTGGTGCCGACGCCGGTCCAGGGCCGCGAAGCGACTACACAGATCGTCCGCGCCATCGAGCTGGCCGATCGCGGCGGTTTCGATGCGCTGATCCTGGCCCGCGGTGGCGGCTCGCTGGAAGATCTCTGGTGCTTCAACGAAGAGATCATCGCCCGCGCCGTAGCCGCCTGCCAGACGCCGATCGTCAGCGCCGTGGGCCACGAAACCGACGTGTCCATCGCCGACTTCGTCGCCGATGTGCGTGCACCAACGCCTTCTGCCGCGGCCGAATTGCTGGCACCCAGCAGCACAGATATTTCCCAGCGCCTGGCAAGCCTGCGCCAGCGTCTGTTGCTGCGCATGCAGGACCGGCTTCATCGCGACAGCTCACGGCTCGAGAACCTGACCAAGCGTCTGCGCCATCCCGGCGAGCGACTGCAACAGCAAGCCCAGCGCATCGACGACCTCGAACAACGCCTGCTGCGCGGTATCGACCGTCGCCTCTGTGCGGGCCAGGAGCGCTTTGCCCGCCTTGATACCCGCCTGGGCGCACAGCATCCGGGGCGCACCCTGAAGCTGCTGCGCCAGCGTCTTGAGCATCTGTCCGAGCGCATGCCGCGTGCCATGCAGGAAAGGTTGAAGACCCGCCGCCGCCAGCTGCAGAGCCTGGCGCAGACGCTCAATATCGTCAGCCCGCTAGCAACCCTGTCACGCGGTTACAGCATTCTGCTGGACGAGCACGGCCATGCCGTCCGCCGCGCCAGCCAGACGCAGCCCGGCCAGCGCCTCAAGGCCCGTCTCGGTGAGGGTGAGCTGGATGTGCGAGTGGAAGATAACCACCTCGAGCCGGTGACACTGCCGCTGCTTTGAACGAGCAAGCCCGGGGGGAAATACCTGCCGGGCTTTAGTCCCTTACCTCGCCGCGCCTTGCTCCTCGATCCGCTTGAGCAATAGCCCCGTGACGCGCCGGTCCTTGACCTCGGTGACGTGCAATCGCCAGTCGGCGTGCTCCACCTGGTCGCCGATCACCGGTAGGCGATCGAGCAGGCTCATCACCAGCCCGGACAGGGTCTGGTAGTCGTCGGTCGCCACCGCGCGAAAACCGAGGCGCTCGCGCAGCACGGCGAGATTGACCGCGCCGTTGATGCGGTAGCCACCCTCCACCGGCTCGATATCCGGTCCCTCCACCTCGCTGGCATCCGGCAGCTCGCCGGCGATCGCTTCGAGAATATCGGTCAAGGTCAGCAGGCCTTCGAAGCCACCGAATTCGTTGACCACGAAGGCAATGTGGGTCGAGGCATGGCGCATCTGTTCCAGGGCGCTAAGCACCGTACAGCTGTCGGGCAGGTTGATGGGCGCACGCACCAGCGGCTCGATCTCTGGCGCCTCGCCATTGAGCAGCGTCTTGAGCAGCTCCTTCTTGTGCACATAGCCCAGCGGCTCGTCCGGCGAATCGCCACGGGCCACCACAAGACGCGAGTGCGGCGAGTTGAGCAGCGCCGTCTGGATAGTCGCGGGCTCGCCGTCGAGGTTGATGCGGTCCACTTCCATGCGATCGGTCATCACTGTGCGGATGGACTGCTCGGCAAGATTGAGCACGCTGCTGATCATCACCCGCTCGCGGCGGTTGAACAGCGAACCCGGCTCCGTCTGACCGCTCCGATCCACCATGTCGGCGATCTCGTCATCCACTTCGTCGGCTTCCAGTTTGCCGCCGAGCATACGCAGCACGGCGTGGGCGGTGCGTTCGCGTAGCGGGCGGGCGCCCTGCAGGCTGCGCTTGCGACGCGAACGGGCCAGCTGGTTGAAGAACTCGATGGCGATGGAGAAGCCGATGGCCGCGTACAGGTAGCCCTTCGGAATGTGATAGCCCAGGCCTTCGGCAGTGAGGCTGAAGCCGATCATCATCAAAAAGCCCAAGCAGAGCATGATCACCGTCGGCCGCGCATTGACGAAGGCGGTCAGCGGCTTGCTCGCCAGCAGCATCAGCGTCATGGAGATGACCACGGCGATCATCATCACCTGCAGATGCTCGACCATGCCCACAGCGGTGATCACCGCATCGAGGGAGAACACCGCGTCGAGCACGATGATCTGCGCTACCACCGGCCAGAAGCGGGCGTAGGCCTTGCTGCCAGTGTGCTGGTGCATACGGCCTTCCAGCCGCTCGTGCAGTTCCATAGTCGCCTTGAACAACAGGAACAGGCCACCGCCGAGCATGATCAGGTCGCGCCCGGAGAAACTTTTGCCGAAGAGTTCGACCAACGGCTCGGTGAGCGTCACCAGCCAGGCGATGCTTGCCAGCAGGCCCAGGCGCATCACCAGCGCCAGGCTCAAGCCGATGACGCGCGCACGGTCGCGCTGCTCGGGCGGCAACTTGTCCGCGAGGATGGCGATGAAGACCAGGTTGTCGATGCCCAGGACGATTTCCAGGACGATAAGCGTGAGAAGGCCCAGCCAGGCCGTAGGATCAGCGATCCATTCCATGTTTGCGGTCTCCTGTGGTGGACAGGTGGCGCACTACGGCGCAAGCGGTGCACGCGTGGGATAACGCGACATCGGAGGTTGGAATGATCGAAAAATAGCAGCTGGAGAGCGCCGCGATCGTCATGGCCGACGATCGCGGCTGGGTACAGGGAATGTTCATGGAGCCCTTGGGGTAGATACGGGACCGAGAGAATAGTCAGCAGCGAGGAGCGCGTCACGACCGATTGGTTACGAGTGTTTTCAGACGACCGCGCCGTAGAGCCCTACGCCGTATACCCTTCCCCCCGCCAGGCGTTTACGCGAGGATGGCCATTTCTCCCAGCGGATCCGCCCATGCCACGCGTCATCGTTTTCCTGCTTACGCTCGTGCTCACTCATCCCGCCCACGCCGAGGGCTTCATCACCCGCCTGTTGAACAAGCCCGTGCCGGGCGGTGTGGCGGTGGTTGACCTAGGCGACGGCGCCACCGCGCCACAGGTGCGCTATCAGGACAAACCCGCGCTGGTGATCCGGGAAGACGGCCAGCACTGGATCGCCATCCTCGGCATCCCACTCACAGCCGCGCCCGGCGTACAGCAGGTTGAGATCGATGGCAACCAACGCAGTTTTAAGATCGAGCAACGCGAATACCGCGCCCAACACATCACCCTGAAGAACAAGCGCCAGGTCAACCCGAACCCCGACGACCTCAAGCGCATCCAGCAGGAACTGGCCGAGCAGACCGAAGCCTATCGCCAGTTCAGCCCCAACCAGCCCAGCAACCTATTGTTCGACAAGCCCGTCGACGGCCCGCTGTCTTCGCCGTTCGGCCTGCGCCGCTTCTTCAACGGCGAGGAACGCAACCCGCATTCGGGACTGGATTTCGCTGCCAAAACCGGCACCCCTATCAAGGCACCGGCTGCCGGTAGGGTGATTCTCATCGGCAATTACTTCTTTAACGGCAAGACGGTGTTCATCGACCACGGCCAAGGGCTGATCAGCATGTTCTGCCACCTGTCCGAGATCGACGTGAAAGTAGGCAATCAGCTCGCGCGGGGCGAAGTACTCGGAAAAGTTGGCGCGACCGGTCGTGCAACCGGGCCGCACCTGCACTGGAACGTCAGCCTCAACGACGCACGTGTCGACCCGGCCATTTTCATCGGTGCATTCAAACCCTGACCAACAATAAGGAAAACAACCATGCGTATCAGAGCCCCGCAATCCACCCTGCTGATTGTCGACATTCAGGAGCGCCTGCTGCCGGCTATTCTCGACGGCGCCAGCATGATCGAACACACCGCCTGGCTGCAGCAGATCGCGCGGCATGTCGGCGTGCCGGTGCTGATCACCGAGCAGTACAGCAAGGGGTTGGGGCCGACCGCAGCCGTACTTCGCGAAGGCGTGGAGGCCGAGTCCATCCTGGAAAAGATGGAATTCTCCTCGGCTGCCGACGGCGAACTGTTCAAGCTTCCCGGCGGGGATCGCAAGCAGTTCGTGATCTGCGGCTGCGAAACCCATGTCTGCGTCATGCAGACCGTGCTCGACCTGCTGGAACACGGCTCCCAGGTATTCGTGGTCGAGGAAGCGGTCAGCTCCCGCCGCGCCTCCGACAAGGAGCTGGCGTTGCAGCGCATGCGTCAGGCCGGCGCACAGATTGTCTCGCGCGAAATGGTTGCCTTCGAATGGATGGAGCGCGCCGGCACCGACCTGTTCAAGTCCATCAGCCGTGAATTCATTCGCTGAGCCGAACGGCAGCCAGTACCCGTCCACTGCAGGGACTGCACTGGCGGATTTTGATAAGGTCCGCCTCCTTACAGCACGTCCCGCTGTATCAAGTACCGATGGAGTATTGAATGACTGACGAGTTTGCCGGCTGGCTGGACTGGCTCAGAGCCCACCCCGAACTGCAAACGCTGGTCGCCTGTGCCGCACTGATCTTTGCCGCCTGGCTGTCCAACTGGATCGTCAAGCGGATCCTGGTACGCGGGCTCTATGGCCTGCTGCGCCATGCGCGCGATGCCGAATTGCAGGATTTTGGCATCATCAAACGGCTGTCCAATATCGTCCCGGCACTGGTGCTATCGGTCGGTATCAATGCCGTGCCGGGGCTTCCGGAAGCGGCAGTGACCGTGGTGCGCAACGTCTGTGGCGGCTTTATCGTGCTGACCATCGCCCTCGCCCTGGGCGCGGTGATGGACATCATCAACCTGCTCTACCAGCGCCGCTCCGACGCCCATCTGCACCCGATCAAGGGCTACCTGCAGGTCGTCAAGATCGTGCTCTACGCCATCGCCACCATCCTGATCATCGCCACCCTGATCGACCGCTCGCCGCTGATCCTGCTTTCCGGTCTCGGTGCCATGGCTGCGGTGCTCATGTTGATCTTCCAGGACACCTTGCTGTCGCTGGTGGCCAGCGTGCAGATCAGCTCCAACGACCTGATCCGCGTCGGCGACTGGATCGAAATGCCACAACTCAATGCCGATGGCGACGTGATCGACATTGCGCTGCACACGGTCAAGGTGCAGAACTGGGACAAGACCATCACCAGCATTCCGACCAAGCGCTTCATTTCCGATTCGTTCAAGAACTGGCGAGGCATGCAGGAGAGTGGTGGCCGCCGGATCAAGCGCAGCCTTTTTCTTGACCAGCAAAGCGTGCATTTTCTCAGTGAGGAGGAATGCAAACACCTGCATCGTTTCAGCTTGCTCGAAGACTATCTGGGCGAGAAGCAGCGCGATATCGACGCCTGGAACGCCAGACTGGCCGAGCGTGGGCAGGAGCCGGTGAATACCCGGCGCATCACCAATATCGGCACATTCCGCGCCTACGTCGAACGTTATGTACGCAGCCACCCGGGCATTCATCAGAACATGACATTCATCGTGCGTCAGATGGCACCCACGGCCGATGGGCTACCGTTGGAGATCTACTGCTTCACCAACACCGTGAGCTGGGTGCCTTACGAGGCGATTCAGTCGGATATTTTCGATCATCTGCTATCGATCCTGCCGGAGTTCGGCCTGCGGGTGTTCCAGCACCCGAGCGGGGCGGACATGAGGGGTTGGAGCGAGTCGCTGACGCAGGGTGGCGCACCGGCGCTGCCGCAGCCAGAAAGGCATCCGGCTGAAGCGGCCGGCTAGCTGTAGCGTCGCGAAGACTCAGGCGCTGCCCATGCATCATCCCTGATACATGGGCAACAATCCGCTTCACAACCCCAGCCTACGTCCAAGGCGGAAAAGCTCCGCCCTCCTCCAAGCGACCAATCAGAAGCTCATATCGACCCGCGCCCACCAGGTGCGGCCCGGCTCGTTGATGCGCTCATCCGCCGACAGGCCGATACCGGCATTGCCAGCCTGGTTGAGGTGCTCGCTGTAGGCCTTGTCGAACAGGTTGTCGATACCGGTGCTGAGCTTGAAGTTCTGGTTCAGGCGATAGGCGCCGTTGAGCGAGAACACGCCGAAGCCCGAGCTTTCGTCGAAGTCCTTGCTGGTCACGTTACCCTTGTTCTCGGCTACGCGATTCTGCGCCGCCACCACACGCCAGAGACCGGCAGCGCTCCAGTCGCCCTGCTCGTAGGTCAGGCCCAGCCGCCCTTCCAGTGGCGGCATCTGTGGTAACGCCTCGCCATCGGAGCTGTTCTTGCCCCAGGCGTAGGCCAGGCTGGCATCGGTTTTCCAATTGGAATTCAGGCGATAGCTGGCGCCCAGTTCGCCGCCCATGATGCGCGCGTCGATGTTGTCGGCGCTCGATGTGGACATGCCCATCATGTTGGTCTGGTAGCTGAACAGGATGTAGTCGCGAACCTGGCCGACATAGGCCGACGCCCAAGCATCGAGCGGGCCCTGGCTGTACTGCAGACCAAAGTCCAGCTGGGTGGTCTTTTCGGGCTGCACATTGGCGAAGGCATCGGCACCGCCCGAGAACAGTTCCCAGTAATCAGGGAAGCGCTGGGTATGACCAAGGCCAATATAGGCCGTTGCGGGAAGCGATTGCAGATCATGCTCGTAGCGCAGGAAGCCGCTCGGCAGGTTGTCGCTACGGCTGTCGCCTGCCGACGGGCCTGTGCTGCGGTAATCCCTGGCGGCGGCATGATCCAGGCGTGCGCCGCCGATCACCCGGCGGTCGTCACCCAGCTCACGGGTGAGTTCGCCGAACAAGCCGTAGTTGTGGAAATCGGCATCCTTGTCCCAGGCGAAGCGGTCATGCTCGGTGAGCGTGCCGGTCATCATGTCGTAGCTGGAGTTGCGCTTGCGGTGCTCGTTGCGCTGGGCATCCACACCCGCCACCAGCTCGAAGTCGCTCCACTGCCAGGTCGCGGCGAGCCGCCCGCCCAGGGTACGGCGGTCGACGTTGCTGGCCATGGGATTGGCCATCATGCCCATGCCTGAAGGCGTGCGCAGGCTGTAGTTGTCCATCACGTGATCGGCGTAGTTGTAGTAGACCCGTGCCTCGATCTTCTGCAGCACCTCGCCGATGTTGTCCCGCTCGAAACGCAGGGCGATGCTCTCGCGCTCGAACTGGCTGCCATCCATACCGCGCCCCGCGTAGCGAGCTTCGCCGTCGCCGCGACCGACCGTCAGCTCCAGCAACGTGTCTTCGTCCGGCGTCCAGCCAAGCACCAGGTCGGTACTCCACTTGTCCCAGCGCGAATGAACCCGGTCGCCATTACCGTCCTGGTAATCGTCCGAATCCGAACGATTGGCCAGTAGGCGGATATAGCCCCGCTCGCTGCCCGTGGCGGCATCGATAGTGCGATCGAAACGACCATCGGAGCCCACTAGAAAGCTGGCATCGATGCGCCCGCCCAGCTCGCTGAAGCTTTCAGGTTCGCGCTCGAAGAGAATCGTCGCCGCCGAGTTGCCAGCGCCCCAGAGCACGGTCTGCGGCCCCTTGATGACAGTCAGCGAATCGTAGTTCTCCGGCGTTATGTAGGAGCTGGGCGAGTCCATCCGGCTCGGACAGGCACCGAGCATCTCGGCGCCATTGGCCAGCAGCTTCAGGCGCGAGCCGAACATGCCGCGAAACACCGGATCGCTGTTGGAGCCGCCGCCACGCACGGCGGAGAAGCCGGGGATGGTCTGCAGGTAATCCCCCGCGTCGCTGGCCGGCACCGGCTGGCGCGGAATCTTCGGATCGGTAACCACCGTCAGCGGCGACTGCTGGGCGACGCCTGTGATGACCATCGGCGTGAGTTCGACGGAGTTATGATGATGAGCGTGATCGCCCTGCTCGGCCGCCAGCGCACCACTGGCCAGCACTCCCAGCAGAGCGGCATGGGCGGTCTGCCAACGCAGGCGGGATGATCTGATCGAAAAGCTATAGGACAGGCAAGCACGGGCCTGACGGCCACGAGTATTACGGGTCATGTGAATTCCCACTTCAATGTTTGGGTATAGCCGTGGCGACACGGCTCCAGGCATCAGCTGTGGAAAAACGGGGGAGCGCGTGCGTAGCCGCTGCTGCGACGCAGCGCCGGGATCAGCGGCGCGTCGGGCAGGGAGAGAAAATGCTCGGGCTCATGCCGAGGCAAGGCCAGATCGAGGGCAAGCGTCAGCGGCGGGTTGAGCGTCAGCAGTTCGCAATAACCGCAGAGCTCCAGCGCCGCCAACCAGGCGGGTTCAGTGCCCGATGCCTGCCGGTGATGACCGTGTGCCGGCGAGGACTCATGGCCGGCATGCTGATGGTGCTCGCCCATCGGCGCAGCGGCGGTTTGCGCCGTCTGTATCGCCGAGTACAACGGGCCGACATGAATCATGAGCATGGCGAACAGGCCAAGCCAGATACTTGATGTCGAAAGCCGTTTGCGTGTCACCGGAAAATCCTTGGTTAACAGTGCCTGGCTCTGCTGAACCGGTACCTGATGATCGCACGCTCGGTTTGCCGAAGCGGCTGCGACATGAAGCCGCAAAAGTTTCGAGCAAGCAAGCGCAAGCAAGAACGAAATTATCGGCAGTAAATCTCGCACAACTTACCAAGCAGAGCAGTTCATACCAATTTTCTGGCAACTGTTGCACGACTCAACCAGAAAGGACTAAGTTTTCACCATAACCAGCCGGCAAAACCGGTCCCGATTGCTGTCGCCACGAGCGAGCCCCAAGGAAACGCCATGACCATGCTCAAAGATCCGTCGAAAAAATATCGCGCCTTCGCCCCTATTGATATCCCTGATCGCACCTGGCCGTCGAAGACCATCACCCAGGCGCCGATCTGGCTCAGCTCCGACTTGCGCGACGGCAATCAGTCACTGATCGAGCCGATGGATGCGGCGAAGAAGATGCGTTTTTTCAAGACGCTGGTCGCCGTGGGGGTCAAGGAAATCGAGGTGGGCTTCCCCTCCGCCTCGCAAACCGATTTTGATTTTGTGCGTGAACTGATCGAAGGCGGCCACATTCCCAATGACGTGACCATTCAGGTGCTGACCCAGGCACGCGAAGACCTGATCACCCGCACCTTCGAATCGCTCAAGGGCGCCAAGCAGGCCATCGTCCACTACTACAACGCCACCGCACCGAGCTTCCGCCGCATCGTCTTCAATCAGGACAAGGCCGGCGTGGTGAACATCGCGGTCAGTGCGGCGCAAGTCATCAAGCGCCTGGCCGCCGCGGCGCCAGAGACCAACTGGCGCTTCGAGTATTCGCCGGAGGTATTCAGTTCCACCGAGACCGATTTCGCCATCGAGGTGTGTAACGCGGTGATCGAGGTCTTCCAGCCGACGCCCGCGCAGAAGCTGATCCTCAACCTGCCGGCCACCATCGAGGCGGCCACCCCGAATATCTATGCCGATCAGATCGAATACTTCGGTCGCCGTATTGCCAAGCGTGACAGCGTGCTGATCAGCCTGCACACCCACAACGACCGCGGCACCGGCGTGGCGGCCACCGAACTGGGCCTGATGGCCGGCGCCGATCGCGTCGAAGGCTGCCTGTTCGGCAATGGCGAGCGCACCGGCAACGTCGATCTGGTGACCGTGGCGCTGAACATGTACACCCAGGGTGTCGATCCGCAGCTGGATTTCTCCGACATCGACGCCGTGCGCAAGGTGGTCGAGGAATGCAACCAGTTGCCGGTGCACCCGCGCCATCCTTACGTCGGCGATCTGGTACACACCGCCTTCTCCGGCTCGCACCAGGATGCGATCCGCAAGGGCTTCGCCGTGCAGAAGGCCGACGAGCTGTGGGAAGTGCCCTACCTGCCGATCGACCCGGCGGACATCGGCCGCAGCTACGAAGCGGTGATCCGCGTCAACAGCCAGTCCGGCAAGGGCGGCATCACCTATCTGCTTGAGCAGGAATACGGCATCAGCCTGCCACGGCGCATGCAGATCGAGTTCAGCCAGGTGGTGCAGAAGGAAACCGACCGCCTCGGCCTGGAGATGAGCGCCGCGCAGATCTATGCACTGCTGGAAGCCGAATACTTGCAAGCCGTCACGCCCTACGCGCTCAAGGGTCATCGCCTGCAGGAAGAGAATGGCACCAGCGCGCTTGAAGTGGAGGTGATCAACGAAGGCGCAACCCTGAACCTACGCGGCATCGGCAAGGGCCCGCTGGAAGCGCTGGTCGCGGCACTGCCGGTCAAGCTGGAAATCATGGACTACCACGAGCACGCCATAGGTGCCGGCAGCAATGCCAAGGCCGCGGCCTATATCGAAGTGCGCCTGGATGGTGAGCGCCCGTTGCATGGCATAGGCATCGACGAGAACATCACCACGGCGAGCATCCGCGCCCTGTTCAGCGCATTGAACCGCGCGGTGCGTGAGGCCGAGGCGAAGGCAGCCTGAACCAACGCCGCGAGCCCCAGCGGGCTCGCCACTGCCCACGGAGTGCGCTCCGCGCATCGCATTTATCCGAGCCCAGTGGTGCGCAGAGCGCACCCTACGAGACGCGGGGGCATGGGCGGCGTCGCTATCAAAATGGTGCGAGAAGGTTTCGTCTGGATCTTCCCGCCTTCCAACGAACCATAACCGTGCGGCAACCCGCTTCCGTGTATCCAGCTGCTCGTAGGGGGCGCAGAGCGCACCTTATGAAACGTGTCGCTTCGTTGCTTCAATCCTTTCGACAGTAATCTGTCATTCATCGCGAGAATCGTGCAAACGACGCCGCCGCCATCGGTATAAGCTTGGCCTCTAGCCCGGACATGCAAACACAGGAGCTGCCATGAGCAACGCCAACGGTTACGCCGCCCTTGACCCGAGCACACCGCTCGCCCCTCATTCGTTTTCGCGCCGCGCAGTCGGGCCGAACGACGTGCAGATCGACATCCTTTACTGCGGTGTCTGCCACTCCGACCTGCACACCGCACGCAACGAATGGAACAACACCCTTTATCCATCCGTACCAGGCCACGAGATCGTTGGCCGCGTTGTCGCGGTCGGCTCGGCCGTATCGCGCTTCAAAGCCGGTGATCTGGCCGGCGTCGGCTGCCTGGTCGACAGCTGCCGTAGCTGCTCGTCCTGCGCCGAAGGGCTGGAGCAGTACTGTGAGAACGGTTTCACCGGCACCTACAACGGGTCGGCCTTCGGCGGCAGCGAGAACACTTTTGGTGGTTACTCAGACGTCATCGTGGTGGACGAAAAGTACGTACTGCGCATTAGCCACACCGATAATCTTGCCGCCGTCGCGCCGCTGTTATGTGCCGGCATCACCACCTATTCACCGCTACGCCAGTGGAAGGTCGGCCCGGGGCAGAAGGTCGGCGTGGTCGGCCTCGGCGGCCTCGGCCACATGGCGGTGAAAATCGCTAACGCCATGGGCGCAAAGGTTGTGCTGTTCACCACATCGCCGGACAAGCGGGAAGACGCCCTGCGCCTGGGTGCCTCGGAAGTCGTGGTATCGAAGAACAAGGACGAGATGGCTGCGCATCTGAACAGCTTCGACTTCATCCTCAACACCGTGGCCGCACCGCACAACCTCGATGCCTTCATGGCGCTGCTCAAGCGCGATGCCACCATGACCCTGGTGGGTGCACCGGCTTCTCCCCACCCGTCGCCAAACGTCTTCGGGCTGATCTTCAAGCGCCGCCGACTGGCCGGCTCGTTGATCGGCGGTATCGCCGAGACTCAGGAGATGCTGGATTTCTGCGCAGAGCACAGCATCGTTTCGGATATCGAGATGATCCGCATGCAGGACATCAACGAAGCCTACGAGCGCATGCTCAAGAGCGATGTGAAATACCGCTTTGTCATCGACATGGCCTCGCTCAAGTCCGCCTGAGCCCACCGCTGGCGCGCCGGACCCGAGCGCGCCAGCCACCGCCACCGAACGCACGCCGGGTCTTCCCTCTTTGCAGCCGAGCCGCTAAGGTCGCCGGCCTTCTGCTGAGGAGCCGGCATGCTTTACCTGATCTTCGTAACCCTGCTCTGGGCGTTTTCTTTCAACCTGATCGGCGCTTATCTGGCCGGCCAGGTGGACAGCTATTTCGCGGTTCTCACCCGCGTGGTTATCGCCGGGCTCGTGTTTCTTCCGCTCACCCGCTGGCGCGGCGTTGCGCCGGGCTTCATCGCAGGCGTAACGCTGGTCGGTGCGCTGCAGTTCGGCGTGACCTACCTGTGCCTGTATCTGAGCTTCAACGTCCTGACGGTAGCCGAGGTATTGCTGTTCACGGTCCTCACACCGCTGCACGTCACGCTGATCGACGACGCGCTCAATCGACGCTTCAATCCTTGGGCGCTGCTGGCCGCGGCGGTCGCGGTACTCGGTGCGGGCCTGATCCGCTATGACGGGATTTCCAGCGATTTTCTCGGCGGTTTCCTATTGATGCAATTGGCCAATTTCACCTTCGCCGCCGGGCAGGTTGGCTATAAGCACCTGGCGCAACGCTATCCATCGGATGTCCCGCTCTATCGGCGCTTTGGCTATTTCTTCCTCGGTGCATTGGTAATCGTGCTGCCGGCCTGGCTGCTGTTCGGCGATGCCGACAAATTGCCTGGAACGGCAAACCAATGGGGCGTACTGGTATGGATGGGTGTACTGGCCACGGCGTTAGGTCAATTCTGCTGGAACAAGGGCGCAACCCTGGTGGACGCCGGCACGTTGGCAGTGATGAACAATCTGGCGGTACCGGTGGGGCTGATTCTGAATCTGTTGATCTGGGGTACGGATACAAATCTGCTGCTACTAGCCATCGGCGGGCTGATCATCCTCTCCTCTCTGTGGATTAATCGGCTGGGTCGACGAAGGCTTAATGCCATCATGTAACTTATTGTTCTATATAGATTTTTAATAGATTGCAGGTAATATGACGCGCCCCGCATGGATGCGACTCTCAGCCAGTCGTCGAGATTCCCATGCGTCGTTACAGCCTGCTTCTGCTTGCCCTTCTTTTATCCACTGTCGTTCATGCCGAAGCGCCGCGAACCTTCTACGCGGCGAAGAAGATCGCTTGGACCATCTATGCTGAGCGACCAGTGGATTTCTATTGCCGCTGCGCCTTCAAGGGCAAGCAGATCGACCTGGCGAGCTGTGGCTACATTCCTCGCAAGCAGCCCAAGCGCGCCGCACGCGTCGAATGGGAACACATCGTTCCCGCTTGGGTGATCGGCCATCAACGTCAATGCTGGCAACAAGGCGGTCGCAAGCGCTGCACCTCGACCGATCCGGTTTTCAGCAAGGCCGAGGCCGATTTGCACAATCTGGTTCCGGTGGTCGGCGAGGTCAACGGAGACCGCAGCAACTACGGCTTCGGCATGCTCAGCGAGAAGCCGAGCCAGTACGGCGCGTGCCGGTTCGTGGTTAATTTCAAGCAACGCACCGCGATGCCGCCGGACTATAGCCGTGGCACCATCGCCAGGACCTATCTCTATATGAGCGAACGCTACGGATTGCGTCTGTCGAAACAAGACCGGCGCCTCTTCGACATATGGAATCGCCAGTACCCGGTGAGCGAGTGGGAGCGGTGGCGTAACAACAGCGTCGCGTGTGTACAGGGCAATGCTAATCGCTATGTCGGCACCGTCGACCTACGTCGCTGTGCGAAGTCGATTTCTCGCTCGCCAACGGTAAGCGGCAAACGAGGCTAGATCAGCGCGGCGTGTGTTAGCCGGAGCTTGGAAGCAAGCGTTATGTTCGCTGGAGCGAACAGTACGCATATTGCGCGCCGCCACGCGGGCACTGCATTCTCTGGCCTTGTTCGACTGGCGCTGCTCGGTGCGCTGCTACCGGTTCCGTGCTCGCCTCTACAACCATGAGATTGCGTGCCTCAAACATCCGGAAACGGCTGGATAAACGTCATGCTTTATCGATTCGGCGCCGATGCAGTGTTGCTTCTGCACCTGGGCTTCATCATCTTCGTGTTGTTAGGAGGCCTGCTGGTAGCCTGGAAGCGCGGCTTCCTGGTGCTGCATTTGCCGGCGGTAGCATGGGGCATTTTCGTAGAGCTGACGGGCGGCTACTGCCCTTTGACCCATTGGGAGAATCTGCTGCGGCGGCTAGCGGGCAGTGCCGGGTATGAGGCGAGCTTCGTAGAGCATTATTTGCTGCCGTTGATCTACCCGGATTGGTTGAGCGTACCCGTGCAATACCTGCTGGCTGCCGTGGTACTGCTGGCCAATGTGCTGATCTATGGCTGGTTGGTGGCGCGCTGGCGGCGCAGCACCACGAATACGCCGGGCCCGCGCTGCTAGAACTTCAATTCGAACACGTCGCCGTCGTGGTATGCAGGGAATTTCTCTCGGAACGCCGCCAGGTCACGGGCGCGTAATGTCGTACGGAATACGCCATCGGAATCACCCGCTTCCAACAACGGATCGCCTAGATAATCCAGCACTTGGCTGTCGCCGCTATACGGATAGCCATTGCCGTCTTTTCCAACGCGATTCACCGCCGCGACGTAGCAGAGGTTTTCGATGGCGCGCGCCGGAAGCAGCCGATTCCAGGCATTGCGGCGTGCGGCGGGCCAGTTGGCCGTGTACAGCAGCAGATCGGTGTCGCGAGGATCGCGGCTCCACACGGGGAAGCGCAGGTCGTAGCAGATCAAGGGCCGCACACGCCAACCCTTGAGCTCGAATAGCGCCTGCTGGTCGCCAGCGGTGTAGTGCTTGTGCTCGCCAGCCATGCGGAACAGATGGCGTTTGTCGTAGTGCGATATCTCGCCGTTCGGCCGCACCCAGAGCAGACGATTGCGGTGACTGCCGTCCGCGGCCTCGATGATGACGCTACCGGTGATCACCGCGTCCATACGTGCCGCCTGCTCTCGCAGCCAGCTGTAGGTCGGACCTTCTTCCGGCTCGGCCAGCTCCGACGAATTCATCGAGAAGGCCGTGGTGAACATTTCCGGCAACACGATCAGATCGGCACCGCGAGCCTGCTCCAGCAACTCATCGAAGCGCGCATGATTGGCGCTGGCGTCCTGCCAGACGAGTGTGGTCTGGATCAGCGCCAGTTCGAGATCAGGCAAGTCGTTCAGATCGCGCATAGTCGTTCGGCTGCCTGGCGCAGCGTCTCCTCTCGTTTGGCGAAGCAGAAGCGGACCAGCCGCGATTGGGCTGGAGGCGTCTGATAAAAAACCGAAATCGGGATGCTCGCCACACCGTGTTCACGCGTGAGCCATTCGGCCATGGCCACGTCGTCGAGATCCGGACGGATCGCCGAATAGTCGGCAAGCTGGAAATAAGTGCCCGCCGCGCGGGTGAAGCTGAACCGCGAGCCGGCCAGCAGATCGCAGAACAGATCGCGCTTTGCCTGATAAAACGCTGGCAGCTCACTCAGGTGCTCGGGATGGGCGGCCATGAAATCCGCCAATGCCCATTGCAACGGCGTAACGCCGGTAAAGCTGACGTACTGATGCACTTTGCGTAGTTCGGCGCTCAATCCGGCTGGCGCCACTACGTAACCAGTCTTCCAGCCGGTGACGTGGTAGGTCTTGCCGAAGGAGCTGACGACGAACGCCCGCTGATACAACTCGTCATGGCGCAGCACGCTGGCGTGCTCGCGGCCATCGAAGATCAGATGTTCATAGACCTCATCGCTGAGCAGAAAGATGTTCCTGTCGCGCATCAACTCGGCCAGACGGTCCAGATCTGCGGCCTCGATCAGCGCGCCGCTCGGATTGTGCGGCGTATTCAGCACGATCATGCGGGTACGTGGCGTGATCGCATCGGCCAACTTCTGCCAATCGATGGTGAACTCCGGCAGGCTCAGCGGCTGATGAATGCAGATGCCACCGGCCAGTTCCACCGCCGGCTCATAGCTGTCGTAGCAGGGATCGAAGACGATGACTTCGTCGCCCGGGCGCACCACCGCGTGAATGGCGCAAAAGATCGCCTGGGTCGCGCCTGGCGTAATGGTGACTTCGCTATCGGCGCTCACCTGCCGTCCATACAGACGTGCGACTTTCAACGCCACCTGCTCGCGTAATGCCGGCAAACCGGTCATCGGTGCGTACTGGTTATGTCCGGCCATGACATGACGAGCCACCGCCGCGCGCAGTGCATCGGGCCCGTCGAAATCCGGGAAACCTTGAGACAGATTCAGCGCACCGGTCTGAGCCGCAAGCTGCGACATGGTGGTGAAGATGGTAGTGCCGACATCGGGCAATTTACTGATGAGCATGACGGGCTTCCAACAGGCCTGCCGTACGGGTCTTCGACAGGGGCAAACAGCATAGCCGATCAAGGCCGCTCGAGACGAGGGTGTCCAGAATGACAACCTCGGCTGTACAGTTGGTGCGACCGCGCGCAACGCCAGCCCCACAGCCCGTTGCCTGCTGATACTCACCAAGGAGTTCGCTATGCCTATCCAACCTGCCAGCCATTCCTGGAACGACCTGCGCGACCAGGCCGAACGGGCGCTTAGGAAGGAGCCGATCCTGGAAAGCATTGTTCAGCAGGTCGTGCTCGACCATCCGGATTTCGGCTGCGCACTCGCCTATCGCGTCAGCCGCACGCTGGCAGATACGTCGGAACAAGCGAATGCGCTGTTCGACCGCTTCGCCAGCGAGCATCGCATGGCCCCGCTGCTAGGCGAAATGGCCTGGCGCGACCTGCAGGCGATCGTCAGTCGCGATCCTGCTTTCGACACCGCGCTGGAAGTGCTCCTGTTTTCCAAGGGATTCCTTTCCCTACAGGCCTACCGTATCGGGCATCGGCTGCATCAACAGGATGAGCGATTGCTGGCAATGTTCATCCAGGCACGCTGCAATGAACGTCTGGGCATCGACATCAATCCGGCCAGCCGGCTGGGCAGCGGAATCATGCTCGACCACGGTACGGGAATCGTCATCGGCGAAACGGCCGAGGTGGGCGACGACGTTTCAATCCTGCAAGGCGTGACGCTGGGCGGTACCGGCAAGGAAAGCGGCGACCGTCATCCGAAGGTGCGCAGCGGAGTGCTGATCGGCGCGGGCGCTAAGATCCTGGGCAATATAGAAATTGGCGAAGGCGCCAAGATCGGTGCGGGCAGCATCGTGCTGCACCCCGTTGCGCCCCACACAACCGTGGTGGGCAACCCGGCTCGCCAGGTTGGCAAGCCGAGGCACGCACGACCAGCCCTGGATATGGACCAGACGTTCGACGAGAGCTAGGGTCTGTTGCCATTTCGTGCGCGACCGCGCCGGAGCCTATGGAATCAGCGCTTCTTGTCCCGACGCTTCTTCTCGGCCTTCTTGTGGTGCGACATGAGGCGGCGCTTCTTGTTTACCTGACGATCGGTGAGGGTGTTTTTCTTGCCCTCGAACGGGTTTTCACCGCCCTTGTATTCGATGCGGATCGGCGTGCCGACCAGCTTCAGAACGCGCCTGTAGGTATTTTCCAGGTAGCGCGTGTAAGACTTGGGAATCGCGTCGACCTGGTTGCCGTGAATAACGATCAGCGGCGGGTTGGCGCCCCCCAAGTGTGCATAGCGCAGCTTGATTCGACGGCCAGCGACCATGGGCGGCGCATGCTCGCGCACGGCATCCTCAAGGATCTGGGTCAGACGGCTGGTGGGCCAGCGAGTAACGGCCGAGGTGAACGAGGCCTGCACAGACTTATATAGATTGCCAACGCCGGTGCCGTGCTTGGCTGAAATGAAGTGGATGTCGGCGAATTCGACGAAAAATAGCCGGCGCTCCAACTCCTTCTTCACGTAATCCTTTTCACCGAGCTCCATGCCGTCCCACTTGTTCAGCGCGATGACCAGGGCACGCCCGCTGTCCAGCACGAAGCCGAGCAGGTTGAGGTCATGCTCGACCACGCCTTCGCGCGCATCCATGACGAAGATCACCACGTTGGCATCCTGGATCGCCTGCAGTGTCTTGACCACGGAGAATTTTTCCACCGCCTCGAAGATCTTGCCACGACGCCGCACGCCTGCGGTGTCGATCAGGGTGTACTTCTCCTCGCCACGCTCGAAGGGAATGTAGATGCTGTCGCGGGTGGTGCCGGCCTGGTCATAGACGATGACCCGCTCTTCGCCAAGCATGCGGTTGACCAGCGTTGATTTGCCGACATTGGGGCGCCCGATGATGGCGATCTTGATGCCGTCCTTTTCGCTCGGCCCGGGAATACGCTTGAGCTCCTCGCCCTCGGCAACCGTCTCGCCCTCACCCTCGTCGCCCTCGGTTTCTTCTGCGTTGTCCTTCGGAAACGCGCCGAGTGCCTGTTCCAGCATATGACTGATACCGCGGCCATGGGCTGCTGCGATCGGCAGCGCATCGCCGAGACCCAGCGGGCTGAACTCGGCCCGTGCGATGTCGGGATCGATGCTGTCGACCTTGTTCACCACCAGGAAGTGGCGCTTGTTCATCCGGCGCAGATGCTCAGCGATCATCTGGTCGCCCGGCGTCATGCCGGCGCGCGCGTCGACCATGAACATCACCGCATCGGCTTCCTCCATGGCTTGCAACGACTGCTCGGCCATCTTGGCATCGATGCCTTCTTCGTCCCCGGTCAGACCACCGGTATCGATAACGATATAGGTGCGGCCCTGCCATTTGGCCTCGCCGTACTGGCGATCTCGGGTCAGACCGGCGTACTCCGCGACGATGGCGTCACGGCTTTTGGTCAGGCGATTGAAAAGGGTGGATTTACCGACGTTCGGGCGGCCCACCAGGGCGATTACGGGAACCATACGGCTCTCCACTGCGATATTTCAGAAAACACGAAGGCCGCTGCAAGGCAGCGGCCGAATATTAAGCGTTCCGCCCAGCGGAACAGCAGGCTATGACGGGGCGGTCAATCCGCCTGGCGAATGGTCAACGCGACCAGCTTCCCGCCATTGCCGTAGGCATACAGCCAGTCACCCTCGACAACAGGCCGCGCACGCACACCATCGCTATCGATGCGAGTACGCGCCACGAAGCGACCATCGACCTGACTCAGGAAATGCAAATAACCTTCCTTGTCGCCGACCGCCACATAGCTGGAAAATACGGCTGGCGCGGATAGCTGGCGGCGAGCGAGCTCGTCGTTCGTCCAGAGCACCGTAGTCGAACGTTCATCGATTCCGATAACCGAGCCATCGGCCTGACTGAGATAGACACTACCGTAGCCCATCGCCACACCGGACGAGGTGGAGGCATCCCGCTGCCAGAGTATGCGGCCGCTTTGCAGATCCAGCGCAGCGACGCGTCCCTGGAAGGAGGCGACATACAAGGTTTCGCCTGAAAGCAGCAGACCGCCATCGATATCCACGACGCGTTCGAGTTCGGAACGGCCTTGCGGAATAGCTACGCGCTGCTCCCAGACCGGCAGACCACGACGAGTATCCAGCGCCACGACTTTGCCGCTGGAAAGCCCGGCAATGGCCAGTTGATTGGTTAGTAGCGGAGCACCGGTACCGCGAAGAGTCAGCACCGCCGGGGTGCTTTCATAACTCCAACGCTGCTCGCCGGTGTCGATATCCAACGCGATGACGCGGTCATCCTGAGTCTGAACGACCACCACGTCTCCATTGACTGCCGGTGCGGCGAGAATCTCGCTGCTAACCCGACTGCGCCAACGCTCTTCACCGGTCGAGACATCGAGCGCCAGGACTTCGCCGCGCAGGGTGCCTACCAGTACCAAGCCGTAACCAGCACCCACCGCGCCGGAGATCGGCATTTCCAGATCACTTTTCCAGTTGACCTTACCGGTCATGCGATCCATCGCTACGACGAGCCCTTCGACGTCAGCGGCGAATATCTCGTCACCGTAGACGACAGGTGTTAGCAGATTGTAGGTCTCACCCTGGCCTTCACCGATCGAACGATCCCACTGTTTGCTCAGCTCGATCTCGGCATCGAACTTGACCAGCTCGGCGGGTTCGGGTTCTTTCTTGTCATTGCTGCTGCAACCAGCAGCCAGGACGGCCAAGGTCAGCAGTGCGGCAGTTTTCCAACGCATCAATTCATGCCTCTCCACGAGCCAGGTCGTCCAGTTTCAGCTGCAGACCGCCGATTGCGGCATCTTGTGACAGCACTTCTTTGGCCTTGGTATAGGCAGCATGGGCTTCGTCATATCGCCCCAGCCTGACCAGAAGATCGCCTCGCAACTCTTCACGACTGGCAGCAAATGCTTTCAGAGCCTCGCCTTGCAGCAACGCGAGCCCCTCTTCGGCCTTATCCTGTGCGGCCAGAATGCGAGCGAGGCGCTGGCGGGCCAGTTCTTCGAGCGTCTTGTCGGCGGGCTTGTCTAACACACTCCGCAACTCTGTTGCGGCTTCATCGAGACGGCCGGACTCTACCGCCACTTTGGCTACGAAGAGGCTGCCGTACTGCGCGTACTGCGTGCCGGCAAATTCTTTCTGCAGCAGATTGCCCAGGCGCGAAACTTCGGCGGTATCCACCGCCCCCTCATTCAGCGCGGCATTGAGCAGCTGTTGATAGACGGCCGAGGCGTTATGCGCCTGATTGAGTTGATGCTTTTGCCAGAACTGCCAACCAAACACCAGCACCAGCGCGAGTATGCCTCCCAGTAGCAAAGGCTTGCCGTTACGCTGCCACCAGTCCTTGATTTGCGCCAGCTGTTCTTCTTCGGTACCCGAGGTCACACCGTCACTCCTTTCAATCGCTGAATTCAGACCTGTCCGATCAATCCAGACAGGCAGCCAGACGCTCGGGTAGAGCATCCCAGGCAATGCTTTGTTGTTCGCTGTCGTCGCGCAGCGGCTTGCAACCTACCACGCGCGCGGCCAGTTCGTCGTCACCCAGAATCAGCGCGAAACGTGCCCCGCTCTTGTCAGCCTTCTTGAACTGACTTTTGAAGCTGCCGCCGCCGGCGTTGACCAGCAGGCGAAGACCAGGCAAGGCGTCACGAAGGCGCTCGGCCAGAGCCAGCGCGGCAAGCTCAGCAGGCTCGCCGAACGCGCAGATGAATGCGTGCGCTGGCTGGTTGAGCTCTTCCGGGACCAGCTCAAGCGTTTCCAGCAGCAGCACCAGGCGTTCGATGCCCATTGCAAAGCCCACGCCCGGCGTTGGTTTACCGCCAAACTGGCTGACCAGGCCGTCGTAACGGCCACCCGCACACACCGTGCCTTGTGATCCCAGTTTGTCGGTTACCCACTCGAATACGGTGCGGCCGTAGTAATCCAGGCCACGCACAAGCTTTGGGTTGATCTGATAAGCGATGCCTGCTGCTTCGAGACGGGCCTTGAGCCCTTCGAAATGAACACGAGACTCATCGTCCAGGTAGTCATGCAATGTCGGCGCATCAGCCAGCAAAGCCTGAGTCTGAGCATTCTTGCTATCCAGAATGCGCAAGGGATTACTGGTCAAGCGGCGCTGGCTATCTTCGTCAAGCTGTTCGAAATTCTGCTGCAGGTAGCCGACCAAAGCATCACGATAGGTCGCGCGCGCCTCGCTGGAGCCTAGGCTGTTCAGCTGCAGCGTGACCGCGTCGGACATGCCGAGCTTCTTCCACAGTCGGGCCGTGAGTACGATCAATTCGGCATCGACGTCGGGGCCGGGCTGATTGAACACCTCCACGCCAATCTGGTGGAACTGACGATAGCGACCCTTCTGCGGCTTCTCATAACGGAACATCGGACCGGCATACCAGAGTTTCTGCACCTGACCGCCACCGGTCATGCCATGTTCGAGCACGGCGCGGACGCAGCCGGCCGTGCCCTCGGGGCGCAGGGTCAGCGACTCCTCGTTACGATCGAGGAAGGTGTACATCTCCTTATCGACCACATCGGTTCCCTCGCCAATGCCGCGGGCGAACAGGTCGGTGAACTCGAGGATGGGCAGGCGGATCTCGCTGTAACCATAGCTGTCCAGCAGACGCGCAAAAGCCGATTCCAGATAGCGCCACACCGGCGTCTGCGCCGGCAGAATATCGTTCATGCCACGAATGGCTTGCAGGGACTTGCTCAATTCGGTTCCTTAATCAGCCACGCACAATCAGCGCGGCGTCAGCCTCGGCCTTCTCGCTGGCCTTGCGACGAATCAGCTGTTCCAATTCGTCGACCAGATTTTCGTTGTTCAGCTTCTGCGCCGGCTTGCCGTCGATGTAGATGAGGTTGTTGGGCGTGCCGCCGGTCAGACCGATATGCGCTTCCTTTGCTTCTCCGGGACCGTTCACGACGCAACCGATCACCGCCACATCCATCGGCACCAGCAAATCGTCCAACCGCCCTTCGAGTTCGTTCATGGTCTTGACCACATCGAAGTTCTGCCGCGAGCAGCTCGGGCAGGCGATGAAGTTGATGCCACGCGAGCGCAGACGTAACGATTTGAGGATATCGAAACCGACCTTGATTTCTTCCACCGGGTCGGCCGCAAGCGAAATACGGATGGTGTCGCCGATACCTTCGGCCAGCAGCATGCCCAGCCCTACCGCAGACTTCACCGTCCCGGAGCGCAAGCCGCCAGCTTCGGTGATGCCCAGATGCAGCGGCTGCTCGATCTTGTCTGCCAGCAGCCGGTACGCGGCAACGGCCATGAACACATCGGAGGCCTTTACGCTGACCTTGAAGTCTGGGAAGTTCAGCCGGTCGAGGTGCTCGACATGGCGCAAAGCCGATTCCACCAACGCCTCGGGTGTCGGCTCGCCGTATTTTTTCTGCAGATCTTTTTCCAGCGACCCGGCATTAACGCCAATGCGGATCGGGATTCCGCGGTCGCGTGCGGCTTCGACCACGGCCCGCACACGATCTTCCCGACCGATGTTGCCGGGGTTGATGCGCAGACAATCGACGCCAAGCTCAGCCACACGCAGGGCAATCTGATAGTCGAAATGGATGTCGGCCACCAGCGGCAAACCGACGCGCTGCTTGATCTTGCCGAACGCCTCAGCCGCATCCATCGAGGGCACCGAGACCCGAACGATGTCCGCACCTGCATTCTGCAGCCGCTGGATCTGCGCGACAGTCGCGTCGACGTCGCAGGTTTCGGTATTGGTCATGCTCTGCACGGCGATAGGCGCATCGCCACCGACCGGTACGCTGCCAACCCAAATCTTTCGGGTGTGGCGGCGCTTGATGGGGGATTCACTGTGCATAATTACTGTCCGAGCTTGAGTCGCGCGGTCTCGCCACGCGTTTTGCCAGAAAGATTGACGGCTTCCCCGTTGAAGCTGACTTGCACACCGGAGGCAAAGCCCAGGTGCAGGTCCAGCGGGGTCTGGCCAACCAAAGTGCGACTGCTGCCAGCCTTTTCCAACCCGCTGTAAAGCACCTTGCCGTTCGCATCGGTTACTCGGGTCCAGCAGTCAGCGGTGTACTCAAGCGTCAGGCGACCTTCTCCCGGCACGATCGGCTCCGCTTCGGCCCCTGGAGCCACTGCAACATCGGGTGGGGCGGGCGCGGCGGATACCTCAGCGGAAGAAACCGGCTCGCCCTGCTCCGCAGGCGCTTCAATAGGCATCTCGGCTGCCGGCTGTTCGTCCGACGACAGGGTTACAGTTTCAGAGCTCTGTCCTTGGTCACTCACCGTAGGCGGCACTGAATCAGTCGGCTCGTCGATAGCAAGCTCAGCCGGATCCTCGGCTCGATCCAGCATATGAATCTCAGTGGTACCGTCGGCCGCCTCGACCTCGATCCGCTCCAGTGCCGTGACCGATGGGCCCGACTCGTTACGAGCCGATCGGTCCTGCCACCAAAAAAAAGCGCCGGCGCCAATAACAAGCGTCAGAAGAAACGTGAAGAAGCGCACCATGCTGCGCGACAAGCGCACGGGCTGATCAATATGACCCAGGCTGTTGACGCTGCTACCACTCGCATCCGTACCAGTATGCTGATCGAACTGCTGCACTAACAGAGCCTGATCCAGCCCCAGGAGCTTGGCATATGCCCGAACGTAGCCGCGCGCAAACGTATGGCCAGGCAGCTGACTGAAGTCACCGGCCTCGATCTGGATGAGCGAGCGCTCCGACAGATTGAGCTGTTTCGCCACCGAAGAAATCGACCAGTCCTTGCTTTCCCGCGCGGCGCGGAGCGTCTCGCCTGGGTTGGCCAGTGTCGGGGCAGCGGCTTCTGAATGTGGCGCTATCATCGTTGCTCCGAAAGAAACTGTTGATATTCAGGCGTACCTGGGTACAGGCGCTTGAGTTGCAGGCCGAGGCTTGCTGCTTGATCCCGGTCCTGATGAATCCTTGCCAGACGAATACCCAGCAGCAAACTGCGGGCGTTCTGCTCGGAAAGACTACTGAATCCGTCGTAATAACGTTTTGCCGGCACGTACTGCTGGGCCTCGTAGGCCAATAGTGCAAGTTCGAGAAGAGCCCGTGGCTGACGGCTGTCGAGGCGAAGAGCGCGAGTGAAATAGGCTTCGGCCTGCTCGCGCTGGCCGAGTTTCAGCGCAGTCATGCCCATGTTCTGAAAGACATGCGAGCGCTCGGGATAGAGGTTATCCTCGGACGCTTTCGCAAAACGCTCCATGGCTTCTTGATAACGTTTCTGCTCGAACAGGAAACTGCCGTAGTTGTTCAAGATACGTGCATCGTTGCGGCTGGATAGTGCCTTACGGTAATGCTCGTCGGCCAACTGGTATTCCATCTCGTTCTGAAATACGAGAGCCAGCGCCGCATGGGCGTCCGCACTACCTGGATCCAGCTCGAGCGCCTTGCGCAGCGGCGTCTTGGCACGCGAGCCCTCACCTTGCTGCAAATAGCCGATGCCAAGCTGAATATAGGCATCTCGCGCTTCGTTACGCCCTTCAGAGGTTTGCAACGGATTACCCGTCCCGGAAGATACACAGCCAGCCATGAAGCCGGCAAAGACAAGCAGCAGCGCAACGCGCACGGTCATCAGCAATATCCCCTCCTCAGGAACGGTTGGAAGCAACGGACGCCGTCACTGGCTCGGATTGCAACTCACGCACCGCGATATAGCGCTCGCTACGACGCGTCCGATCCATCACCTGACCCACCAGCTGGCCGCAGGCTGCATCGATATCCTCGCCGCGAGTGGTACGCACCGTTACATTGTGCCCAGCTTTATGCAGGATGTCCTGGAAACGGCGGATGGCGTTGTTGCTCGGCCTCTCATATCCGGAATGCGGGAAGGGGTTGAAAGGGATCAAATTGATCTTGCAGGGGATTTTCGCCAGCAACGCGATCATTTGCTCGGCATGCTCGGGCTGATCGTTGACACCTTGCAAAAGCGTGTACTCGATGGTGAGCACGCGCTTCTCGCCCAGATTCGAGATATAGCGCTGGCAAGCAGCAAGCAGCATCTCCAATGGGTACTTCTTGTTGATAGGCACCAACTGGTCACGCAGCGCGTCGTTCGGCGCATGCAGCGACAGTGCCAGCGACACGTCGATGACTTTGGAGAGTTCATCGATCATCGGTACGACACCGGATGTCGAGAGCGTCACCTTGCGCTTGGAAATGCCATATCCCAGGTCATCCATCATGATCTGCATGGCGGCGACGACGTTGTCGAAGTTCAGCAAAGGCTCGCCCATGCCCATCATCACCACGTTAGTGATGGCGCGATCGACTTTCGCCGGTATGGTGCCGAACGACTTGTTAGCAATCCACACCTGACCGATCACCTCGGCTGCCGTGAGGTTGCTGTTGAAACCTTGTTTGCCGGTAGAGCAGAAACTGCAGTCCAGCGCGCAACCAGCCTGCGAAGAAACGCACAGCGTGCCCCGCCCGTTCTGCGGAATGTATACGGTTTCGACACAACTGCCCGAGGCGACGCGAACCACCCATTTGCGGGTGCCATCGCTGGAAATGTCCTCGCTGACGATTTCCGGGCCGCGTATCTCGGCAGAGGCCTTGAGCTTTTCGCGCAAGGCCTTGCCGATATTGCTCATGGCGTCGAAATCATCGACGCCAAAGTGGTGAATCCACTTCATGACCTGACCGGCACGAAAGCGCTTCTCCCCTATTGAATCGAAGAAGCTTTCCAACTGAGGCTGGGTTAGCCCCAGCAGGTTTACTTTACCGGTCGTAACAGTCATTGAATTCACCTTCGCCTGATCAGCGAATGCGGGCGCACACTTCGGTGGCGGAGAAGAAGTAAGCGATTTCGCGCGCAGCAGAGGCTTCGGAATCGGAACCGTGAACAGCATTTTCGTCGATGGAAACAGCGAAATCGGCGCGAATAGTGCCCGGAGCGGCTTCCTTCGGGTTGGTGGCACCCATCAGCTCACGGTTCTTGGCGATGGCGTCTTTACCTTCCAGCACCTGAACGATGACCGGACCGGAAACCATGAAAGCGACCAGATCCTTGAAGAAGCCACGCTCACTGTGCTCGGCATAGAAACCGCCAGCTTCACGCTCGGACAGTTGGACCATCTTCGAAGCGACGACGCGCAGACCAGCCTTCTCAAAACGGGAGGTGATTTCACCGATTACGTTCTTGGCGACAGCGTCAGGCTTGATGATGGAAAAAGTGCGTTGCAGGGCCATTTGAAAACTCCAGAAATCGACAGGTTAAAGCAAACGAGTAAACCCGCGAATTATACGCGGGTCGGGAAGGAAAATATAAGAGCAGCCGGGGAGCTGAAGACGATAATAGCGCGGGAAGCTTAATGCCAAACGGGCGTCTCAAGCACCGCAGGGTGGGCTTCAGCCCAGCAGAGCCCTCCCGACGTCGATGCCGGCGGGTTGAGCCTACCTTACCCAAAACTTGCAGCTCGCCGCTGATCTAGATTTCTTCGATCCAGGCAGCCTGGATGGCTTCGAGCACTTTCTCGCCACCGCGATTCGGATCGTCCGAGAAATCTGGCAGCTCAACCACCCAACGATGCAGCTCGACGAAATTCACATAGCGAGGATCTACATCCGGCTTGCATTCGGCCAGTTCGATTGCGATGTCCAGCACATCGGCCCATTTAAGCGCCATGGTTCACCTCGCCCTCAATGGCCTTCGGAAACTTGATTGATGGTGTACTTCGGAATCTCGACCACCAGATCGGCATCCGTAACGGCCGCCTGACAGGACAGCCGGGAGTTGGGCTCGAGCCCCCAGGCCTTGTCCAGCATGTCGTCTTCCAGCTCATCGGAAGCTTCCAGCGAGGCAAATCCTTCACGGATCACAACGTGGCAGGTGGTACATGCACAGGATTTTTCACAGGCATGCTCAATATCGATACCGTTTCGCAGCGCGGCATCGAGCACCGTTTCACCGGGCTGCGCATCCACTACAGCCCCTTCCGGACAGTGGTCAGCATGGGGCAGGAAAACAATCTGCGGCATCTGGGTCATTCCTCGATATCGTTAAGCCGCCGTCCAGCCAGTGCAGCCTTGACGGTGGAATCTAGCCTGCGCGCGGCAAAGGCATCGGTAATCTGGCTCAGGCGCTTGATTTGACGCTCGATGGCAACGCCGTCGTGACCATCAAGCAGCTCACGCAGCGCATGCATCTGCGATTCGATCGCGACGCGTTCCTCATCGCTGAGCAAACGCTCGCCATCTACAGCCAAGGCAGAGTCGACCGCCTCGAGCAGCCGCTGCGCATCGACCAGCTGTTCACGTAGCGCCCGAGCAGCCTTGTCTTCGCCGGCCTTGTTAAAAGAATCTTCCAGCATGCGGGTGATTTCGCCATCGGTCAGCCCATACGAGGGCTTCACCTGAATGCTCGACTCGACGCCGGATGCCAATTCACGAGCCGATACGCTGAGCAACCCGTCGGCATCGACCTGAAAGGTAACGCGAATCTTCGCCGCGCCCGCCACCATCGAAGGTATGCCACGCAACTCGAAGCGAGCCAGCGAGCGGCAGTCGGCGATAAGCTCGCGCTCGCCTTGCAGCACGTGGATCATCATGGCCGACTGACCATCCTTGTAGGTGGTGAACTCCTGCGCACGTGCAACCGGAATCGTGGTGTTGCGCGGGATGATCTTCTCCATCAGACCGCCCATGGTCTCCAGCCCCAGAGACAACGGGATCACGTCGAGCAGCAGAAGCTCCTCTCCATCACGATTGTTGCCTGCAAGGGTTTCGGCCTGGATCGCCGCGCCGATGGCAACGACCTGATCGGGATCGATATCGGTCAGAGGATCTCGACCGAACATCTCGCCAACCCGTTCACGAACTCTCGGCACCCGAGTGGAGCCGCCGACCATTACCACCGCATGAACATCTTCCAACTCGACAGCCGAATCCCGTAGCGCGCGCCGGCAGGACTTGAGGCTGCGAGCAATCATCGGATCGATGAGCTCGTTGAAGGTCGCGCGCGTCAGAACGCCCTGCCAACCGCCATAACACACCTCGACGGACTCGGCATCGCTGAGCCGCTCCTTGGTATCACAGGCGATTTTCAATACTGCGCGCTGCGCGCCTGGATCGAGATCCTCGGATGCCCCCGCCTGGGCGAGAATCCAGCCGGCGATCGCATGGTCGAAGTCATCACCGCCAAGGGCGGTATCGCCCCCGGTCGCCAGCACCTCGAACACACCTTTCGTTAGGCGCAGAATTGAGATATCGAAGGTTCCGCCACCCAGATCATAGATAGCCACGACGCCCTCGGCCTCGCGATCAAGACCATAAGCAACGGCTGCGGCGGTCGGCTCGTTGAGTAGACGCAGCACATTGAGATTGGCCAGCCGCGCAGCGTCCTTGGTGGCTTGCCGTTGCGCATCATCGAAATACGCAGGAACAGTGACCACAGCACCAACTAGCTCACCACCCAGCACGGCCTCAGCGCGCTCGCGCAAGGTGCGAAGAATTTCGGCAGATACCTCAACCGGACTCTTGGCGCCCTGTACCGTCTCGATAAAAGGCATTTGCGATTGCCCTTCGCTGAACTGATAAGGCAGTTGCTCACCCAGCTGCTTCACATCGCCGATACCGCGACCCAACAGACGTTTGACCGACACAACGGTATTCAATGGGTCACTGGCGGCTGCGCTCTTGGCAGCACGTCCCACCTCAACGTGGTCAGCGTGATAACGCACCGCGGACGGAAGAATCACCTCACCGTCGGCATCGGCCAGCGGCGCCGTAACGCCACTACGCAGGGCCGCGACGAGTGAATTGGTAGTTCCGAGATCGATACCAACCGCCAGGCGGCGCTGGTGAGGCTGCGGGCTTTGTCCGGGTTCAGCTATCTGAAGTAAGGCCATGTCTGTCTGATATCGGGCGCAGCGCCTGGCGCTACGCGGGGTTAATCGTCGAGGCGCTCTTCCAACTGGCGCACTTCATGTGCCAGCTTGTCGAGAAACTGCATTCGGCGCACCAGCCGTTCCGCCTCCTCGCGCTGCGATTCATCCCGCCATATATGGGCGAACGAATCATTGAGTTCCTGCTGAACGGCTTTCAGGCGAGCCTTGAAGGAAACGACGCCGTCGAGATTCCCATCGTCATACAACTCTTCGAGCTCTTCACGCCACTGCATCTGCTGCATCAGAAAGGCAGGATCCTGGACGGTAGCCTCAAGCGGCATATCCCGCCCCTGCAGCGTTAGCAGATAACGGGCCCGCCGGGGCGGGCTTTTCAACGTTTGAAAAGCCTCGTTGAGATTCGCCGAGCGCTCTATGGCGTGACGCTGCTCTCTCTCGCCAGCGTCAGCGAACCGATCCGGATGAACCTTGCGTGCAAGCTCGCGATAGCGGGACGAGAGCGCCTCGATATCAATATCGAAAGCCGGCTGCAGCTCAAACAGCGCGTAGTGACAGGGAGTTCCCACAGCGTCCTCAGATGTTGAAGCTCTCGCCGCAGCCGCATTCGCCGCGCACGTTGGGGTTATTGAACTTGAAGCCCTCGTTCAGGCCTTCCCGAACGAAGTCGAGTTCAGTGCCATCGAGGTACACGAGGCTTTTCGGATCGATGATGACCTTCACGCCGTGGCTGTCGAACACCGAGTCCTCTACCGCCGCCTCGTCAACGAACTCAAGCACGTAGGCCAGACCGGAACACCCGGTGGTGCGCACACCCAATCGGACGCCCAGCCCTTTGCCGCGCCCCTCGAGGGAGCGACGTACGTGATTGGCAGCAGCGGCTGTCATGCTGATAGCCATCGATACCTCCTTAGGCCTGTGGCAACCCTTTTTTCGCGCGATAGTCGCGAACGGCAGCCTTGATGGCATCTTCCGCCAGGACCGAGCAGTGGATTTTCACCGGCGGCAGCGCCAGCTCTTCGGCCAGCTGAGTGTTCTTGATGGTTTCAGCTTCTTCCAGGGTTTTGCCCTTCATCCACTCGGTAGCCAGCGAGCTGGAAGCGATGGCCGAACCACAGCCATAGGTCTTGAACTTGGCATCTTCAATGACGCCCTGCTCGTTGACCTTGATCTGCAGGCGCATCACGTCGCCGCATGCCGGCGCACCGACCATGCCGGTACCGATGGATGGATCCTCAGCGTCGAATTTGCCGACATTGCGAGGGTTTTCATAATGGTCGATGACCTTGTCACTGTATGCCATGGTGCAATCCTCTTTGATCAGGCTATGCGGAGCTCGGTGAATCAGTGGGCAGCCCACTCGACTTTCGAGATATCGACGCCGTCTTTGAACATGTCCCACAGGGGCGAAAGCTCACGCAACTTGATAACCGCCTCGCTGACTTTCCGCGCGGCGTAGTCGACTTCTTCTTCAGTAGTGAAGCGGCCGAAAGTAAAACGGATCGAGCTGTGCGCAAGTTCGTCGTTGCGGCCCAGCGCGCGGAGCACATAAGACGGCTCCAGTGAGGCAGAGGTACAGGCAGAGCCGGAGGAAACCGCCAGATCCTTGAGCGCCATGATCAGCGACTCGCCCTCGACATAGTTGAAACTCAGATTCAGGTTGTGCGGAACCCGCGCCGTCATGCTGCCGTTTACATACAGCTCTTCCAGGTGTTCGACCTGCTTGAAGAAGCGGTCACGCAACTGAGTGATGCGCTCGTTCTCGGCAGCCATTTCCTCTTTAGCAATGCGGAACGCCTCGCCCATGCCCACCGACTGATGCGCTGCCAGCGTGCCCGAGCGCATGCCGCGCTCATGGCCACCACCATGCATCTGCGCTTCGAGGCGCACACGTGGCTTGCGGCGAACATAGAGCGCGCCGACGCCTTTGGGGCCGTAGGTCTTGTGTGCGGAGAAGGACATCAGGTCGACCTTCATCTTCTCTAGGTCGATTTCCACCTTGCCGGTGGACTGAGCGGCGTCCACATGGAACAGCACACCGCGCGAGCGGGTGAGTTCACCGATCGCAGCAATGTCGTTGATCGTTCCGATCTCGTTGTTCACGTGCATGATGGAAACCAGCACGGTGTCATCACGCAGGGCTGCCTCGACCATTGCCGGGGTGATCACACCGTCTTCGCCTGGCTCGATGTAGGTCACTTCGAAGCCTTCACGCTCAAGCTGGCGGGTCGTATCCAAAACGGCCTTGTGCTCGATCTTACTGGTGATGATGTGCTTGCCTTTGGATGCATAGAAATGCGCGACGCCTTTGATCGCCAGGTTGTCAGATTCGGTGGCACCCGAGGTCCAGACGATTTCGCGAGGGTCCGCATTGACTAGCTCGGCGACTTGGCGGCGAGCGTTCTCCACAGCCTCCTCGGCTTTCCAGCCAAAGGCATGGGAGCGTGACGCCGGGTTGCCGAAGTTACCTTCAGCAGTGAGGCACTCGACCATTTTCTCGGCAACGCGAGGATCGACCGGTGTGGTAGCGGAATAATCAAGGTAAATCGGCAACTTCATCAGGTATCTCCTATCAGGCAGTCGTCCTGCTCAATCGACGGCGGACGCTTCAATCTTATCCAGTTGCGAAATCTGGCCTTTGGCGCGCCGCATATCCTGGCGCAGAGCCACTTCCTGAACCTCGCGACGCATTACCAGATCCGCCAGACTGATACCGCTTAGAAACTCGTGGATCTGCTGACTCAAATCGCACCACAGATGGTGGGTCAGACAGGTATCACCCGAATGACAGTCACCCAGCCCCTGGCAGCGCGTGGCATCGACCGACTCGTTGACTGCGTCGATGACTTGCGCAACCTGAATACCGGCCATTTCACGGGAAAGTTGATAACCGCCACCCGGCCCCCGAACGCTGGTAACTAGACTGCCACGGCGCAGTTTGGCGAATAGCTGTTCAAGGTAGGAGAGCGAGATGCCCTGCCGCTCGGATATATCGGCAAGAGACACCGGCCCATGCTGCGCATGCAGCGCCAGATCGAGCATCGCAGTGACGGCGTAACGGCCTTTGGTAGTCAATCGCATCGGTTTGCACCAAGCATCATGGTTTGGCGCAAGTATGCAATACCCGACTATTTAGATCAACTATAAGACCTATTAAACCACTCGGACTTTAGCTGCTGAGCAGAAGCGACGGCCGGAACGCAGCACCCCATCAGCAAAAGGCGCCCATCATAACAGCGCACCCCGCCTATCGCACCCAACCCTCAGGGGCGAGCCTCATCGCCAGCATCCTTCACCTCAGCGAAATCCTCTTCACGCAGCTCGGGCATCTGCTTGGCGCAATAGTCGCTGCCTAGCGCAGTCAGCGCCTGACACATACCCTCCATGCGCTCTTCGACAGCCTGAACGTGATCGAGCAACTGGCCAATGGCACGCGCCACCGGGTCTGGCATATCTTCGGTCACGCCGTAAGCATCGAAGCCGATCTTCTCGGCAATCGCCTTGCGCTTGGCTTCTTGCTCTTCATCCGACTTGACGATCACGCGCCCCGGAATGCCGACCGCGGTAGCACCCGCCGGAACCGCGCGGGTGACCACCGCGTTGGAGCCGACCTTGGCGCCAGCACCTACTGTAAACGGGCCGAGAATCTTCGCCCCTGCTCCAACAATCACACCGTCTTCGAGCGTAGGGTGGCGCTTGCCCTTGTTCCAGCTAGTCCCACCCAACGTGACACCATGATAAAGCGTCACGTCATTACCGATCTGCGCAGTCTCGCCAATCACGATACCCATCCCATGGTCGATAAAAAAACGCCGACCGATATGCGCCCCCGGATGGATCTCGATACCCGTCAGCCACCGCGCCAGGTTCGAGTTCACTCGCGCCAGCCACTTGCAATCCTTCATCCACAACCAATGCGAAACCCGATGAAACCAGACAGCGTGCAGCCCCGGATAACAAGTGATGACCTCGAATGCGTTACGCGCCGCCGGATCGCGATGAAAAACGCTCTGGATATCTTCGCGCATGCGTTCGAACATCAATCAGATCTCCGCTTGTGGGGTTCGCCGCGGACGGCCTTCTGGGTTTCGGTCAGAATTCCGCGCAGGATGTTCATTTCGAGCTTGCTGATGCCGCTACGCCCGTAAAGCCTGCGCAGACGCGGCATAAGGTGACGAGGCTTCTGCGGGTCGAGAAAGCCGATATCGATCAAGGTCTGCTCGAGATGCCCGTAATAGTGTTCAAGCTCGTCAGCGGTCACGGGCTGCGCATTGAGCATCGATGTGGTTTCGAGCTTCTCCTGCTTGCTTGGCTGGCCGTTCGCCGCAAGCCAGGCCATACGCACCTCGTAAGCCAGCACCTGCACCGCCGCGGCCAAGTTCAGCGAACTGAAATCAGGATCGGACGGGATATGCACATGGTACTGACAGCGCTGAAGCTCTTCGTTGGTGAGGCCGGCATATTCGCGCCCGAATACCAATGCGACCTCACCGCCGCGCTCGATTTGCTCCAGGCAAACTGAACCGGTCTCGCGCGGATCCAACAGCGGCCAGGGTATTCGGCGATCACGCGCACTGGTCCCCAGCACCAGGCTGCAGCCCACCAACGCCTCTTCGAGCGTTGTCACGACCTGCGCCGAATCGAGAATATCCGTTGCACCCGACGCCCGGGCAATAGCGTTCGGACTGGGAAAATCCTCCGGATCCACCAGAACCAGACGGGACAAACCCATATTTTTCATAGCCCTGGCCGCGCCACCGATATTGCCGGCATGACTCGTATTGACCAGCACCACACGAATGTTCTGAAGCGACACAGTTATTCTCGACCCAAAAAGCGAACCGAAAGCTTACAGGAAGGAATTACGCCTTCGCCATTACCGTCCCGACGCTCTCCATCCTCATACACCCGAGCCAGCTTTCTGATAGAATTGCCGGCTTTCTTTAAACGACCAGGTATTTGATCGATGCAGCCCATGCTGAATATCGCGCTGCGCGCCGCCCGTAGCGCCGGCGAAATGATTGTCCGTTCCACCGAGCGCCTGGACGTGATCTCGGTTAGCGAAAAGGACGCGCGCGATTACGTCTCGGAGATCGACCGAACAGCCGAACAGCTGATCGTTGCCGCGCTGCGCAAGGCTTATCCGAATCACGGCATTCTGGGCGAGGAAGGCGGACTGCTGGAAGGCAGCGGTGACGGCAAGGATTATCTCTGGGTGATCGACCCGCTGGATGGCACGACAAACTTCCTGCGGGGCGTCCCACACTATGCCGTCAGCATCGCCTGCAAATACCGTGGCCGTCTTGAGCATGCCGTCGTTCTCGATCCGGTTCGCCAGGAAGAATTCACCGCGAGCCGTGGTCGTGGCGCCGCGCTCAACGGCCGCCGCTTGCGCGTCAGTACGCGCAAGAGCCTGGACGGCGCCCTGCTGGGTACCGGATTTCCGTTCCGCGACGGGCAAATGGACAACATGGACAGTTACCTGAACATGTTCCGCAGCCTAGTGGGACAAACCGCCGGGCTACGTCGCGCCGGCGCCGCCAGTCTGGACCTGGCCTATGTCGCCGCCGGCCGCTATGACGCCTTCTGGGAGTTCGGGCTTTCCGAATGGGATATGGCCGCTGGCGCACTGCTGATCCAGGAAGCCGGCGGCCTTGTCAGTGATTTCAGTGGTAGTCACGATTTCCTTGAGAAGGGCCAGATCGTCGCGGGCAACACCAAATGCTTCAAAGCGGTACTGACTGCTATCCAGCCGCACCTCACGCCGTCACTGAAACGCTGAGCTAGCGGCAGCACAAAAAAACGCCCCGCGGGGCGTTTTTTATTCAGACCAAAAACTACTCACTGCTGCGTCAGCATGAGCTGACCGTCCTGCACGGGGATGCGATTACCGGGATCGCGATCCATCCGCACCGTACCGACCTTCCCATCCAGATCGTACTGGACCTCATAGCCAACCACCTTGTCATGAGTGTCGGTGACCGTATTGCAGCGGGTCTCGGTGGTGGTGTAAGTATCGTTGGCCTGCATCCGCTCTTGCACCTGATTACCGGCGTAACCACCGCCCACCGCCCCGGCGACCGTCGCGATCTTCTTGCCGGTGCCACCGCCGACCTGATTGCCGAGCAACCCGCCGACCACAGCTCCTACCGCTGTGCCAGCGATGCGATGCTGGTCCTGTACCGGCTTCTGCCGTGTAACCGTCACTTCCTTACAGACTTCCCGAGGCATCTTGATCGTTTCCGTGACAGGCTCCACCTTAAGGACCTCAGCGAACTTCGGCCCGCGGTCAACCAGCGTGTAAGTGGCAAATGCGCCACCCGCGGTCACCACTACCGCTCCTAGTACCGCACCCACCAGCATCGATTTATTCACTGCGTTTTCCTTCTTCCGACGGGCAAGGCCCCGTTGCGGCGGCTTAGGCAGCCGAGCCCGTCAGAAGTTCGCCTCAGGGTCGCTCGTCGACCTCTTCCACCACTGGCGGAATCAGATCATCGCGGGTCAACTTCAACGCGATAAGGAAGACACCGGCAATGTAGACGGACGAATAGGTTCCGGCACCAACCCCGATGAGCAACGCCAGCGAGAAGCCCCAGAGGTTTTCCCCACCGAAGAACATCAACGCGCCTACCGCAAGCAGGGTGGACACCGAGGTGGCCAAGGTCCGCAGCAGCGTTTGGGTGGTAGATATATTGATGTTCTCGAGCAGCTCCGCCTTGCGCAACATGCGAAAGTTCTCGCGGATCCTATCGAAGATCACGATGGTATCGTTGAGCGAATAGCCGATCACCGCGAGCACCGCAGCCAACACGGTCAGGTCGAAGGAAATCTGAAAGAATGAAAAGACACCCAGCACCACAATCACGTCGTGGAAAAGTGACAGCACTGCACCCAAACCGAACTTCCATTGAAAGCGGAACGCGACGTAGACCAGGATGCCACCAAGGGCAAGCAGCATGCCCAACCCACCCTGGTCGCGCAGCTCCTCACCTACCGCCGGCCCAACGAACTCGACGCGTTTGACGGTGACGGCGCTGGCAGCCTCATGGCCACGCAGCGCCTCGGCGATACGCTCGCCCAGCATAGGATCGTCGCCCGGCATTCTCACCAGCACGTCGGTCGTGGCACCAAAACTCTGAACCACGGCCTCACCGAAATCGGAGCGGGAAAGCTGCGCCCGCACTTCATCCAGCGCGACCGGTTGCTCGTAAGACAGCTCGATCAACGTGCCACCGGTAAAGTCCAGGCCGAAGTTCAGCCCCTTCACCGCCAGACTGCCGAGGGAAGCAAGCGTGAGTATTACCGTCAGGGCGAAAGCCACATGACGCACACCCATGAAATTGATTACGCGTTTCATCGTGCTAGCCCCTTAAATCCACAACTTCTTGAGATCGCGGCCGCCGTAGATCACGTTGACCATGGCGCGGGTCACGAGTATTGCCGTGAACATTGACGTCAGGATTCCGAGCGAGAGCGTGACGGCGAAGCCCTTGATCGGACCAGTCCCCATCGCAAACAGGATTCCGCCAACCAGCAATGTAGTCAGGTTGCCGTCGATGATCGCCGAAAAAGCCCGATCGAAACCTTCGTGGATGGCGCGCTGCACTGACATCCCGTTCTGAATCTCCTCGCGAATCCGCGAGAAAATCAGCACGTTGGCATCCACCGCCATACCCATGGTCAGCACGATACCGGCGATACCCGGCAGCGTCAGGGTCGCACCCAGCATCGACATCAGCGCGGTCAGCAGCACCATGTTGAATAGCAGCGCGACGGTCGCCAGCACACCGAAGAACTTGTAGATCAACACCATGAAGATCGCGACGAACAGGAAGCCCCACAGAGCCGCCTCGACGCCCAGCTTGATATTCTCGGCACCCAGGCTTGGGCCGATGGTACGTTCTTCGGCGAAGTACATCGGTGCCGCCAGACCACCTGCGCGCAGTAGCAGCGCGAGTTCCGAAGACTCACCCTGCCCATCGAGGCCGGTGATGCGGAACTGGCTACCCAGCGGCGACTGGATGGTCGCCAGGCTGATGATTCTTTTCTCTTCCTGGAAGGTTTCGACGCGCACTTCCTGCTCGACGCCATCGACCATTTGCTTCACATAACGGGTCTGCGGCCGCTGCTCGATGAAGATCACCGCCATGCTGCGCCCGACGCTGTTGCGCGTGGCCCGGTTCATCAACTCACCACCATGCCCATCCAGACGGATATTGACCTGCGGACGACCATTCTCGTCGTAGCTGGCCTGGGCATCGGTCACCTGATCGCCGGTGATGATCAGCGAGCGCTCCAGCTGTGCCGGCGGACGGCCCTCCTGGCGGAACTCGAAGGTCTCGGTGGTCGCACGCGGGGCATCCATCTCGGCTGCCAGGCGGAATTCCAGATTGGCAGTCTTGCCAAGGATTCGCTTGGCTTCCGCAGTGTCCTGTACGCCCGGCAATTCGACCACGATGCGGTTGGCGCCCTGGCGCTGTACCAGCGGCTCGGAAACGCCCAGTTCGTTGACCCGGTTGCGAACCGTTGTGAGGTTCTGCTTGATGGAGTACTCGCGGATCTCCGCCAGCTTCGCCTCGGTAATAGCCAGACGCAGCACCTGTTGGCCGTTGCGTTCGCTGGAAGTAATCTCAAAATCGTTGAAGTTCTTGCGGATCAGAGCCTGAGCGGTGGATAGCGTCGCCTGGTCTGCAAAGCCCAGCTGCACCGCGTTGTCCTGCATGGGCAGGCTACGATAGCGGACACGCTCCTTGCGTAGCAGGCTCTTGACCTCCCCCTCATAGACGTTCAAGCGAGTCTCGATAGCCTTGTCCATATCCACTTCGAGCAGGAAGTGCACGCCACCGGACAGGTCCAGGCCGAGCTTCATCGGGCTCGCGCCGAGACTGCGCAACCAGTCGGGCGTGGTCGGTGCCAGGTTGAGAGCAACAACATAGGCATCACCTAGAGCGCGGCGGATCACGTCTTTGGCCGGCAGCTGATCGTCCTGGTGCAGCAGACGCAGCAGACCACCGCGACCCTGTTCGTCCAGCGAGACGTCCTTGACTTCAATTCCAGCCTCTTCGAGCGCTGTACTGGCTCGGCTAAGATCAGCCTCGGTCACGTTCAGCGAAGTGGTTGCGCCGGTGATCTGTACAGCTGGATCGTCGGGATAAAGATTGGGGGCCGAATAAATGCAAGCAACCGCCAGCACCACCAGTATCAGCAGGTATTTCCAGAGGGGGAATCTATTGAGCATGACGCAGCCCGTCTAATGACGCGGGGCGCCTTGCGCGCCCCGTCGTGGTATTGAATTGAACTCGGCTCAGATGGCTTTCAGAGTGCCCTTGGGCAGCGTCGCGGCAATCGCGACCTTCTGGAACTTAAGCTCAACGTTGTCGGAAACCTCGATAACGACAAAATCGTCAGCCACCTTGGTGACCTTGCCGGCAATGCCACCGGAAGTAACCACTTCATCGCCCTTCTGCAGGCCACCGATCAGGTTCTTGTGGTCCTTGGCGCGCTTGGCCTGGGGACGCCAGATCATCAGGTAGAAGATGACCAGGAAGCCGACCAGGAACAACCACTCGAAACCACTACCAGCGGGACCAGCGGCAGCCTCTTGTGCGTAGGCGGCGGGAATCAGAAAGCTCATGTAGCACTCCTGTTGCAGAGATAGTTGGTATGAATTCGTCACGCAAGCGGCGGGGTTGGCAGACCGCGCTTGGCATAGAAGGCGTCGACAAAGGTCGCCAATGTACCCTGCTGGATAGCATCGCGTAAACCGGCCATCAGACGCTGGTAGTGACGCAGGTTGTGGATTGTATTCAACATGCTGCCCAGCATTTCGCCGCACTTGTCCAAATGGTGCAGATAGGCGCGGGAGAAGTGTTTGCAGGTGTAACAATCGCAGCCGGCATCCAGCGGTGAATCATCGTGCCGATGCACCGCATTGCGAATCTTGATCACGCCAGTGTCGGTAAACAGATGGCCGTTGCGGGCATTGCGGGTCGGCATTACGCAGTCGAACATGTCCACGCCGCGACGCACACCCTCAACTAAGTCCTCGGGCTTGCCGACCCCCATGAGATAGCGGGGCTTGTCGGCCGGCATCCGCGACGGCAGGAAATCCAGCACCCGGATCATCTCTTCCTTCGGCTCTCCCACCGACAGCCCGCCGATCGCCAGACCGTCGAAGCCAATCTCGCACAGCCCTTCCAGCGAGCGCATGCGCAGCGATTCGTGCATACCGCCCTGGACGATGCCGAACAGCGCCGCGACGCTATCGCCGTGCGCCTCCTTGGAGCGCTTGGCCCAGCGCAGCGACAACTCCATGGAACGCCGCGCCACCTCCTCGTCGGCCGGATAGGGCGTGCATTCATCGAAGATCATCACGATATCGGAGCCTAGGTCGCGCTGGACCTGCATCGACTCTTCCGGCCCCATGAATACTTTTGCACCATCGACCGGAGAAGCGAAGTAGACACCCTCCTCCTTGATCTTGCGCATCGCACCCAGGCTGAACACCTGGAAACCACCCGAATCGGTCAGGATCGGTCCCTTCCATTGCATGAAATCATGCAGATCACCGTGGGCCTTGATCACTTCGGTGCCGGGACGCAGCCACAGGTGGAAGGTATTACCGAGAATGATCTCGGCACCGATTTCCTCGACATCGCGCGGCAACATGCCCTTGACCGTGCCGTAGGTACCCACCGGCATGAACGCCGGCGTCTCCACCGTGCCGCGCGGAAAGGTCAGGCGTCCGCGGCGCGCCCTGCCGTCGGTAGCAAGCAGTTCGAAGGACATATGGCAGGTACGACTCATGGGGTTTCCTCGGGGCCGCGCGGGGCCGGGTTGCGCGTGATGAACATGGCGTCGCCGTAACTGAAGAAGCGATAACCCTCGGCGACGGCTTCAGCGTAGGCAGCCATGGTTTCCGGGTAGCCGGCAAACGCCGAGACCAGCATCAGTAGGGTCGATTCAGGCAGATGGAAGTTGGTCACCAGAGCATCCACCACATGAAAGGGCCGGCCTGGATAGATGAAAATGTCGGTATCGCCACTGAAAGCCTTAAGCGTGCCGTCGCGCGCCGCGCTCTCCAGCGAACGCACGCTGGTGGTACCTACCGCGATGACACGTCCACCGCGCTGACGACAGGCTGCAACGGCATCGACCACATCCTGGCCGACCTCGAGCCACTCGCGATGCATATGATGATCTTCGATGTGCTCGACGCGCACCGGTTGAAAGGTGCCAGCGCCCACGTGCAGCGTGACGAAAGCGCGCTCTACGCCTTTCTCTTGCAGTGCCGCCAGTAGCGGCGTATCGAAGTGCAACCCCGCCGTTGGCGCGGCGACAGCGCCGGCCCGCTGCGCATAAACCGTCTGATAGCGTTCGCGATCAGCGGTTTCGTCCGGTCGATCTATATAAGGAGGCAGCGGCATGTGCCCGACGCGATCGAGCAAGGGCAGCACGTCTTCCGCCAATTCCAGTTCGAACAGGGCGTCATGGCGCGCCAGCATCAGCGCCTCACCACCGCCCTCGATATGAATTTTTGTTCCCGGCTTCGGTGACTTGCTGGAGCGGATATGTGCTAGCACGCGACGACCATCGAGCACGCGCTCGACAAGCACCTCGACTTTGCCGCCCGTTTCCTTCTGGCCGAACAGACGCGCCGGAATCACCCGCGTGTCGTTGAAAACCATCAGATCGCCAGGCAACAGGTAGTCGAGCAGCTCGGCGAACCCACGATGTTCCAGCCGCCCGGTCATTCCATCGAGCACCAGCAGCCGGCTGGCCCGGCGCTCGGCCAGCGGGTGGCGAGCGATCAGCGAATCGGGGAGCTGAAAGGAGAAATCGGAAACTTGCATTGAAAATGATCAGCACGAGGCTTTGGGGGGCGCAAAGCTTAGCGGAAACGCCTCAATCTGACCACGCCAGACGATTGACCGACTCGCATTGCATCCCTATACTGCGCCGCCACTGTGCCTCGATGGCGGAATCGGTAGACGCAGCGGATTCAAAATCCGCCGTTGGTAACAACGTGAGAGTTCGAGTCTCTCTCGAGGCACCATGAATCAGAAGCCACAGGCAACCGATTGCCTTTGGAACAGGGGAACCGCGCAGCAGTAGCGGCATCACCCCAGCAGTATCGATGCGCCACGCGCATCAGCAAGCGCGACATGCTTCATCGGGCTATATCGCAGCACGCTCTGGAAGCGCTCATCGAGCGACAGCTTCGTAACGGCGCAGCGCATCTCGCTCCATGGCGACATCATAAAGAACGCAAGCAACGCTAAAGCGCGCCGAAATGGCGCCTCTGTAGTGGGCAAACTCTATGACTCCGAGGGCTTGGCATTGGCCGGCGAGTTATCGTAGAGTGTGCCCACTGTGTTTGCATGGGTCGCTGTTGAATCGTGACCTGGTGCAGTAGATCTTCAGATCCGCTACATCCCGTTCGACTCTTTACTCCTTGCAACCAGTCTCCGCTTCCTGCTCTCTGCAGGGGCGCTTCTACTATTGAGTTTCAAGGATACAAAGACATGTCGAATCGTCAGAACGGTACCGTCAAGTGGTTTAACGACGAGAAAGGTTTTGGTTTCATCACTCCCGAGAGCGGTCCGGATCTGTTCGTGCACTTCCGCGCGATCGAAGGCAACGGCTTCAAGAGCCTGAAAGAAGGCCAGAAAGTCAGCTTCATCGCCGTGCAAGGTCAAAAGGGCATGCAGGCTGACCAGGTTCAAATCCAGGAATAAGCCCTCGCTCCGAAAAGCCCCTGATGGCAACATCAGGGGCTTTTTTATGCGCGTGATTCCGTAGAATGCGCACTGCCATTTTTAGCGAGACACCCATGCGCAACCATCTGCTCAGCCCGCAGGGCCAGTTTCCTGCAGCCGGCCTATTTCGCCGGCTCGCCGCAATCTTCTACGATTCGTTTCTTTCCATCGCACTGATGATGGTGGTCACGCTGCTCTACCAGCAGGGCGTGCTGCGCCTGATTTACGGCAGCGAAGGCCTGCAGGCATTGGCAGAAGCTGGCGGGCTGGACATCGATCCGATCCTGTCCACGCTGTTGCTGTTCAGCCTGTTCGGCTTTTTCGCCAAGTTCTGGACCCACAATGGCCAGACGCTTGGCATGCAGGTCTGGGGCGTGCGCATCCAGAACGCCGACGGCAGCGCCATCGACCTGTGGCAGGCGCTGCTGCGCTTTCTGATTGCAATCATGTCCTTGCTGGCGCTGGGGCTGGGCTATTGGTGGATGCTTTGGGACAAGCAGCACCGCACCTGGCATGACATCTATTCGGAAAGCCAGGTCGTTCAGCTACCGAAGAATATTCATAAGAAATAGCTTCAGGCTCGGCACTGCTCGCCGCCTAGTCGAGCGCTCTTGCATTAGCCCGCCCGCCGCAACAACCAAACGCCCGCTAGCGCACAGATGCCTGCGGGCACCGCCACCGCCAGCAGCGGCGAGAAGCCGAACACCTGGCTCGCCGGACCTAGCAGGTCTTGCAGAATGCGGAACACGAAGCCGACGATCACACCGGTGAAGATGCGCTGTCCGAGGGTCACCGAGCGCAACGGCCCGAAGATGAACGAGATGGCCAGCAGCACCAGCGCCACCGTCACCACCGGTTGCAGCACCTTGGTCCAGAACGCCAACCAGTAGCGCCCGTTATTCAACCCTTGGTCGCCGAGGTAATGGATATAGCGCCACAACCCGGTGACGGACAAGGCATCAGGCTCCATGACCACCGTACCGACCAACTGCGGCGTCAAGAGCACGTCCCAACGCTCCTCGGCGACCTTGACCACTTCGGTATGATCACCGCGGAAATGCGTGGTAGCGACGCCGCTGAGCTGCCAGTGATCGCCTTCGTAGCGCGCCCGGCGGGCAAAACTTGCCGAGAGAAGCTGCCGCTGCTCATCGAAGCGGTAGCGCGTGACACCCAGCAGCAGACCGCTTGGCTGCACCGCATTGATGTGTACGAATTCGTCGCCCTGACGATGCCAGAGGCCGCGCTTGCTGCTTTGCGCCTCACCTGCCCCCTGCGCCGCCGCCCGGTTGGCCTGAGCAATATTCTCGCTCCACGGCGCCAGATATTCGCCAATCAGAATACCTACTAGCATCAGCAGCAGCATCGGCTTCATCACGGCAACCACGATACGCCCGAGCGATACGCCAGCGGCACGCATGATGGTCAGCTCGCTGCTGCTGGCAAGCGTGCCGAGGCCGATGAGACAACCGATCAGTGCCGCCATCGGCAGCATTTCGTAGATTCGCGACGGCGTTGTGAGCAGGACGTAAACAGCGGCATTCAACGTGCCGTAACTCCCCTTTACGTCCCCCAGCTCGTCGATGAAAGCGAACAGCAACGCCAGCCCGACGATGATCCCGAGCACAGTGAGAATCGCCAGCAATACATGGCTGCCGATATAGCGATCGAGCTTACGCATGAGCGACCCCCGACCTGCTCCGACGTTTGCTGATGGCGAGCCTCAGCGGTTCCCAGTAAAGCATCAACATTCCTATCGCAAAGAAGATTGCATGCACCCACCAGAGCCCCAATGCAGCGGGGATCCGCCCCTTATCAAGGGAACCACGCGCAGCGATCAGCAGCGCCAGGTAGGTCATGTACAGAAGAATCGCAGGCAACAGCTTGAGGAAGCGCCCCTGACGCGGATTGACCTTCGACAGCGGCACCGCAAGCAGGGTCACGATGAAGACCAGTAACGGCAGCGACAGGCGCCATTGCAGTTCGGACTGCAAGCGAATGTCGTCACTGCCGAACAGCTCACTGGTAGGCATCGCCTCGCGCTCGCTCAGTTCGACACTGACCTCAGGCTTGGGTAACAGTACGCCGTAGGTGTCGTACTGGATCGCGCGGTAATTGGCCTGCCCCGGATTGCCGTCGTAGCGGTAACCGTTTTCCAGAATCAGGTAGCGGCTTCCATCGGGCTGAATCTCCTGCCGACCGCTTTCGGCCACCAGCACGGATAGACCACGCTTCTCTCCGGTCGCCTCGGACAAGTTGGTTTCGGAGATAAATACGCCTGCCAGCTCCGTGCGGTCGTCGGTCAGCTCACGGGTATAAGTCACCCGAGTTCCGTCGCGCAGGGTTTGGAAGCGTCCGGGCACCAGCGTATCGAACTCGGTCAGCGAGTCTTGCTCATTGAGGATTCGATCGACTTCGGCAACACCTTGCGGCGCCAGGCCGAGGCTCAGCCAGCCAACCAGCGCAGCGATCAGCGCGGCCGGCGCCAGGCTGTATACCAGCAGGCGTCGCTGGCTCATGCCGGTGGCCGAGAGGACGGTCATCTCGCTATCGAGGTAGAGCCGGCCGTAGGCAAGCAGAATGCCGAGAAACAGACCCAGCGGTAGAATCAGCTGCAGGAATCCGGGCAGACGGAAGCCCATGATCATCAGAAGCACGCCCGGATCGAGAAGCCCCTGCGCAGCCTGCGCCAGGTATTTGATGAAGCGTCCACTCATAATGATCACTAACAGCACGGCGCTGACGGCGCTCAAGGTGACCAGAAGCTCACGGGACAGGTAACGAAAGACGATCAAACCGGACACTCCAGGGTTGTCAGGCTCCGGCGGCTACGCTCAAACTAGCCGCCAATAGCCGGTCCGCCCGCAACAGGACGTTGAATTCACGCAGCACTCTCAACGCCCCGGTGGACGAACCACCGGAAAATAGGCCCGGCATTATCCTGCAAACCCGACTCTTTGTCTTGGGGACTCGACGCCATGGAATTCGTTGTAAAAACAACCAAAGCCGCTGCGGCCAAAACAGCCACCCTGGTTCTGCCAGTTGCCGAGGGGCAACTGCTCGGGGCTACTGCGCAGAGCGTGGACCAGGCCAGCGGCGGAGCCATCAGCACCGTACTCAAGCGCGGCGACCTGCAAGGCAAGCCGGGCCAGACCCTTTTGCTGCACAGCGTGCCGGGCCTCAAGGCTGAGCGCGTGCTGCTGGTTGGCATCGGCAAGGAGGACGAACTCGACGCTCGTCAGTGGCGCAAAGCCGCCGGCGCCGCATTCGGCGTTCTCAAGGGCCTCGGTGGCAACGACGCGACCTTCGCCCTGCAAGACATTCAAGTGAAGGATCGCGACCTCTACGCGCGCACTCGCATGCTGGTCGAAGTGCTGGCTGATGGTCAGTACCGGTTCGATCAATTCAAGAGTAAGAAGAGCGACGCATCGGCGCTCGACAAGATCACTCTGCTCGTCGACAAGGCAAACCAGACTCAGGCCGAGCAAGCCGCACACCACGCCACCGCAATCGCCGCCGGAATGAGCTTCGCCCGCGACCTGGGCAACCTGCCGCCGAACATATGCCACCCCAGCTATATGGCCGAACAGGCCAGGCAGCTCGGCAAGGCATTCAAGGGGCTTAAAGTCGAGGTGCTGGATGAGAACAAGCTGCGCGAACTCGGCGCCGGCGCCTTCCTCGCCGTCTCCCAGGGCAGCGACCAGCCAGGCTGCATCGTGGTCATGCAGTACAACGGTGGCAAGAAAGGCGAGCAGCCTTACGCGCTCGTCGGCAAAGGCATCACCTTTGACACAGGCGGCATCAGCCTCAAGCCCGGCCTGGGCATGGACGAAATGAAATACGACATGTGCGGCGCGGCCAGCGTGCTCGGCACCTTCCGCGCGGCATTGGAACTGCAGTTGCCTATCAACTTGGTCGGCCTGCTGGCATGCGCGGAGAACATGCCCAGCGGCAAGGCCACGCGCCCGGGCGACATCGTCACCACCATGAGCGGCCAGACGGTCGAGATCCTCAACACCGATGCCGAAGGCCGTCTGGTCCTTTGCGACACCCTGACGTATGCCGAGCGCTTCAAGCCGCGCGCCGTGATCGACGTCGCCACGCTGACCGGCGCCTGCATCGTTGCCCTGGGCAGCAACACCTCGGGCCTGCTGGGCAATGACGATGCGCTGCTGCAGCAGGTGCTGGGCGCCGGCCAGAAAGCCGATGACCGCGCCTGGCAACTGCCCCTGTTCGACGAATACCAGGAGCAACTGGACAGCCCCTTCGCTGACATCGCCAACATCGGCGGACCCAAGGCCGGCACGATCACCGCCGCGTGCTTCCTCTCGCGCTTCACCAAGGCCTATCCCTGGGCTCATCTGGACGTCGCCGGCACCGCCTGGATCAGTGGCGGCAAGGAAAAAGGCGCCAGCGGCCGTCCTGTGCCCCTGCTGACCCAGTACCTGCTGGATCGAGCCGAGCAGGCATGAGACAGGCGAGCGGGAACCGGACATGACACGGGTCGAGTTCTATGTGTTGCCCGATAGCGAACCGGCAGGCCGAGCCAAAGCGGCCTGCCTGCTGGCGAGCAAGGGCTGGCAGCACGGGATGCCGGTGTTCATTCGCTGCGACGACAGCCAACAGTGCGGTCAGCTGGACGAGCTGCTGTGGAGCTTTCGCGCCGAACGCTTCATACCGCACGAACTGCACGACGACGATCCGCATGCGCCGGTGGTGATCGGCACGGAGCAACCACCCGCCACTGCGCAAGGTCTGCTGATCAATCTGGCGCCAACGCTATCGCCACATACCGATCAGTTCAGCCGCGTGATCGAGCTCGTCAACCAACAACCGGAGCTACTAAACCTTTGCCGGGACAATTTCCGCCTCTATCGGCAACGTGGGTATGAACCGAAGCGAGTCGAACTGTAGCGCCAGTGCCGCTGGGTTCGGCGAACTCATCGCCTTATCGACGAGTCAACAACGATAGGCATCGGGCTCATCCCGTTTAACGAGCGCCACGACCACCTGGACGCTTAATCTCCGGAAACCACCGTACATGACGCAAACGCCAAAACCCACCCATCTACTCGACGACCTGGAGTCCATCCGTGCGCTGCTAGGAGATCAGGACCCGCCCGTGTTGAGCGAGACGCTGGATCCGGACAGCATCCCTGTGCTCTCGGAAATCGTCCAACCCGCACCTTCCGCAACAAGCCAGCCAGAGCCGGAGCCCCGCGAACCCGCCGTCCGTACGGCTTTTCGTACCTTGGCCGAGCGCCATCTCGATCTCGAATTGCGCACCGCCGCGCAATTGATCCTGCAAGAAGTGATCGACGACTTCGTTCCGCAGATCGAAGCCGAGCTGCGGCATCGACTGGAAGCCCGAGCCGAGCAACTGATCAAGACCCATCGCACCTGAGCTGCCGATACGGCAACTCAGCCGCTTTTCGATAACACCCTTCCAACCCAGTCCAGACCAGCTGTCGCCTCGATCGCGGCGCGATAAAAGCGCCATTGCGGTTCTGCCGCTCGCGTACTTACCTTTATACTCTCCGGTTTTTCCGACCAGCCGTTCTAAGGGTCCCGCCGAATGGACAAGACCTACCAGCCGCACGCCATCGAGACTTCCTGGTACCAGACCTGGGAATCGAACAACTATTTCGCACCCCAGGGTTCGGGCGAGCCCTACACCATCATGATCCCGCCGCCGAACGTTACCGGCAGCCTGCACATGGGTCATGGCTTCAACAACGCCATCATGGACGCGCTGATCCGCTTCCGCCGCATGCAGGGCCGCAACACCCTGTGGCAACCGGGCACCGACCACGCGGGCATCGCCACGCAGATGGTAGTCGAGCGCCAGCTGGGCGCCCAAGGCGTCAATCGCCACGATCTGGGCCGTGCCAAGTTTCTCGAGAAGGTCTGGGAGTGGAAGCACGAGTCTGGTGGCAACATCACCCGGCAGATTCGCCGCCTGGGCTCCTCGGTGGACTGGTCGCGCGAGCGCTTCACCATGGACGAGGGCCTGTCCGAAGCGGTCAAGGAAGCCTTCGTGCACCTGCACGAGGACGGCCTGATCTATCGCGGCAAGCGCCTGGTCAACTGGGACACCAAGCTGCACACCGCTATTTCCGACCTGGAAGTGGAAAACCACGACGAGAAGGGCCATCTCTGGCATCTGCGCTATCCGCTGGCTGACGGTGCGCGCACCGCCGATGGCAAGGATTATTTGGTGGTCGCCACCACCCGCCCGGAAACCATGCTCGGTGACGCCGCCGTCGCCGTGCATCCCGAGGACGAGCGCTACAAGGACCTGATCGGTCGCCACATCATGCTGCCGCTGGTCAATCGCCTGATTCCCATCGTCGCCGACGATTACGTCGACCTCGAGTTCGGTACCGGCTGCGTGAAGATCACTCCGGCGCACGACTTCAACGACTATGAAGTTGGCAAGCGCCACAGGCTGCCGTTGATCAATATCTTCGATCAGAACGCAGCGATCCTAGCCCGCGCCCAGGTGTTCCATATCGACGGCACGCTGAACGACAAGGTCGACCCGAGCCTGCCCGACGGCTATGCGCGCATGGATCGCTTCGACGCGCGCAAGGCCATCGTCGCCGAATTCGAGGCCATGAGCCTGTTGGAGAAGATCGACGACCACGCACTGAAAGTCCCGCGTGGCGATCGCTCCGGCACCATCATCGAGCCCTGGCTGACCGACCAGTGGTACGTCTCCACCAAGCCGCTGGCCGAGAAAGCCATCGCTGCGGTGGAAAGTGGCGAGATCCAGTTCGTGCCCAAGCAGTACGAGAACATGTACTTCAGCTGGATGCGCGACATCCAGGATTGGTGCATCAGCCGCCAGCTGTGGTGGGGCCACCGCATTCCGGCCTGGTACGACGAAGCCGGCCACGTCTACGTCGGCCGCGACGAGATGGAAGTACGCCGCAAGCACAACCTCGGCAACGAAGTTGAGCTGCGTCAGGACGAGGACGTGCTGGACACCTGGTTCAGCTCCGGCCTGTGGACTTTCTCCACCCTCGGCTGGCCCGAGCAGACCGACTTCCTCAAGACCTTCCACCCCACCGACGTGCTGGTCACCGGCTTCGACATCATCTTCTTCTGGGTCGCCCGAATGATCATGCTCTCGACCCACCTGACCGGGCAGATCCCGTTCAAGACCGTCTACGTCCACGGTCTGGTGCGCGATGGCCAAGGCCAGAAGATGTCCAAATCCAAGGGCAACGTGCTCGACCCACTGGACATTGTCGACGGCATCACCCTGGACGAACTGCTGCAAAAACGCACCAGCGGCATGATGCAACCCAAGCTCGCCGAGAAGATCGCCAAACAGACCCGCGCTGAATTCCCCGAAGGCATCGCCAGCTACGGTACCGACGCGCTGCGCTTCACTTTCTGCTCGCTGGCCTCCACCGGTCGCGATGTGAAGTTCGACATGGGCCGCGTCGAGGGCTACCGCAACTTCTGCAACAAGCTGTGGAACGCTGCCAACTTCGTCTTCGAGAACACCGAAGGCAAGGACACGGGAATCAATGGTGAGCCCGTTGAACTGTCCTCCGTGGATCGCTGGATCATCTCCGCGCTGCAACGCACCGAAGCCGAAGTGACCCGCCAGTTGGAAAATTTCCGCTTCGACCTGGCCGCGCAAGCCCTCTACGAATTCGTTTGGGACGAGTACTGCGCCTGGTATCTGGAACTGGTCAAGCCAGTGCTCTGGGACGAAACCGCAAGCGCCGAACGCCAGCGCGGCACCCGCCGCACCCTGGTGCGCGTACTGGAAACCGCGCTGCGCCTGGCGCATCCGTTCATGCCCTTCATCACCGAGGAAATCTGGCAGCGCATCGCGCCGCTGGCGGGCAAGACCGGTCCGACCCTGATGCTGCAACCCTGGCCGGAATACAACCCCGAGCGCCTCGACGAGGCAGCAGAGGGCGATATCGAGTGGGTCAAGGCGTTCATGCTGGGCATTCGCCAGATCCGTGGCGAGATGAATATCTCCATGGCCAAGCGCATCGACGTGGTGCTAGGCAATGCCTCGGAAACGGACCTGCGCCGCCTCGGTGAGAACGAGCCGCTGTTGAAGAAGCTGGCCAAGCTCGAAAGCGTCCGTGTGCTTAGCGAAGGCGAAGAGGCACCGCTGTCCGCCACCGCCCTGGTCGGCGACCTGCAGGTACTGGTGCCCATGGCTGGCCTGATCGACAAGGACGCCGAACTGGCGCGCCTGGACAAGGAAATCGGCCGCCTCGACGGCGAAGTCAAGCGCGTCGGCGGCAAGCTCTCCAACGCCGGCTTCGTCGACAAGGCGCCGGCCGAGGTGATCGACAAGGAACGCGCCAAACTGGCCGAAGCCGAACAGGCAAAAGCCCGACTGGTGGAACAGCGCGAGCGCATCGCCGGGCTGTGATGGATAGCTGATCGCAGCGGCTCGCCGTTGCGATCAATAGCAGAACGGAGTGCGCTGGCACCTGCTGGCGCTCTTCGTCTTGAGCGCCACGGTCATTTCCAGCCTTACCGTAAACCGAACGCCAGCCTGTTTGAATCGCGCTTGATCAGTGACAAGTTATAACCGGCACCGCCGGTACAATATGACTCACAACAAAATCCCGAATAACAACTGGCAGGCCGAGCCAACGCAGAAGCTCTACGACATGAACTAAGCCCGCAGCACAGCGAGCCCGACCGGGCAGCCGTACGCGACCGTCACACGCAGGTAGCTACCTTTCCGTATACGGTTTTCTAACTTACTTCACTCGCTAAAGCCCATCGCCATTTTGAGCCTGCCAACGACCGAGCCATTCGGCATTCCGAACCGCCGGTCCGGTTTCTCAAGATGGAGCCCCTCCGATGTATGCACTCATGGCTGTTGTGTTTGTTCTGGGCTATCTCTGTATAGCCTTCGAACACCCACTCAAGATCGACAAAGCCGCCGCCGCGCTGCTCACCGCAGTGCTGACCTGGACCGTACTGATATTAGGTGCGGACAGCATTCTGCCGCTGCTGCAACCAGGCAGTCATGATCCAGGCGACTCATCGGCCGTAGTGGTCGAATCGTTGCGCCACCACCTCGGCGAGATATCTGAAATCCTGTTCTTTCTGCTTGGCGCGATGACCATCGTCGAGCTGATCGACTCCCACGAGGGCTTCAAGGCCATCACCGACCGCATTCAGACACGCAAGCGCGTTCATCTGCTATGGATCATCGGCTTCCTGACCTTCTTCCTGTCAGCCGCGCTGGACAACCTGACCACTACGATCGTTATGGTTTCGCTGCTACGCAAACTGATCCGCGGGCGTCCGGAACGCTGGCTGTACGTGGGCATCGTGGTGATCGCCGCCAACGCCGGTGGTGCCTGGTCGCCGATTGGCGACGTGACCACTACCATGCTCTGGATCGGTGGCCAGATCACCGCCTCCGGCGTTATCACTGGCCTGTTCCTGCCGAGCCTGGTCTGCCTGTTGGTGCCATTGATCATCCTCAGCTTCCGCTTGCGTGGCGAGGCGCCGCGGCCACGCGTGCGGGCGCACCTTGCCGAACACAGCTCATCGGCTACCACTCCGTTCGAGCGCAACCTGGTTCTGGCGCTCGGTCTCGGGGCCCTGCTGTTCGTGCCGATCTTTAAAACCGTGACACACCTGCCGCCTTACATGGGCATCCTCTTCGGCCTCGGAGTGCTTTGGATCACCACTGAATTCATCCACCGCCATAAGAATGACGAGGACAAACATCCGCTTTCGGTCGTCGGCGTGCTGCGCAAGGTCGATACCCCCAGCGTGCTGTTCTTTCTCGGCATCCTGCTGGCCGTCGCGGCACTGGCCACTGCCGGTCACCTGACGCAGGTCGCTACGGCGCTACGCGAGACGATGGGCCACATCTATCCCATCAACTACGCCATCGGCCTGCTATCGGCTGTAGTCGACAACGTGCCGCTGGTTGCCGGTTCGATGAAAATGTACCCGCTGGTGAGCCCGGCTATGCTTGCCGAAGCCGCGGCTGACGAAACCGTATGGCTCTCGCAATTTGTCGTCGATGGCAATTTCTGGGAAATGCTCGCCTACTGCGCCGGCACCGGCGGTAGCACGCTGATCATCGGCTCGGCGGCGGGCGTTGCAGCAATGGGCATGGAGAAGATCAGCTTCACTTGGTATATCAAGCGGGTCAGCCTGCTAGCTTTCCTCGGCTACACAGCCGGCGCGGTCACTTACATCGGCATGCTCGCGCTGCGTTAATCGATACGCCTCGTTCTGTGCCGTTGAAGCCTCGCATAGGCTCAACGGCACAGAACCACTGTCATGGAACCGTGATGACTGTCAGCAAAACCAGAAGCAGTTTCTACCGTCGACTCTACGTCGCCTGGCTGATCGACAGCGGTGCAGCCACCAGCGTGCCCGCGCTGGTCGCCGCGACCGGGATGCCAAGGCGCACAGCCCAAGACACCCTGACCGCACTGGCCGATCTCGATATCGACTGCCGCTTCGCCCAGGAGGACGGCGAACGGCATAACGCCGGTCAATACCGCATCCACGACTGGGGCGCGATCGACCGCCATTGGATCGAGCGCAACCTACCCCAGCTCAAATCCGTTCTCGGCTACCCCTGACCTCCGTTCAGCATGAACGTCGATCTGTTGCTGGTCTTGGCATTGCTGGCCACCTGCGTCGGGTTGTTCATCCTCAACCGGCCGCGGATGGATGTCGTCGCGCTGCTGGCCATGGTCGCCCTTCCGCTGACTGGGGTCCTTAGCGTTGCCGAATCACTGGCCGGTTTCAGCGATCCCAGCGTCGTACTGATCGCCGCGCTTTTCGTGATCGGCAACGGCCTGGTGCGTACCGGCATCGCTTATCGCATGGGCGAGTGGTTGATGCGCTCGGCCGGCAGCAGCGAGACACGCCTGCTGGTACTGCTGATGCTTGCCGTTGCCGGACTGGGCTCGGTGATGAGCTCGACCGGCGTGGTCGCCATCTTCATTCCGGTGGTGCTGAGCATCGCCGCAAAGATGAATGTATCGCCGCGCCGCCTGATGATGCCGCTGGCGTTCGCCGGCTTGATGAGCGGCATGCTCACACTGGTCGCCACACCGCCGAACATGGTGGTACACAGCGAGCTACGACGCGCCGGCCTGGACGGCTTCGCCTTCTTCAGTTTTGCGCCCATCGGGCTGACCATCCTGCTGCTAGGCATCGCCTACATGCTGCTGGCGCGGCGCTGGCTTGGGCAGTCGAGCGATCAGGACAGCACCGCAGAACCCCGCGACACGCTCGCGGTTCTGGCTCAACGGTACCGGCTACCCGAACGCGAACGCCGTCTGCGCGTACTGCCCGCATCACCGCTGGCCAACCAAGCGCTCGACGAGCTGCGGCTTCGTACTCAATACGGCATCAATGTCATCGGCATCGAGCGCCAGCAGCGTTTCCGCCGTCTGTTATTGATCGCCACCGGCAATACGCAATTGCTTGCGGGAGACGTATTGCTGGTCGACCTGGCGAGCCCGGCGATCGGACTGCTTGGCGCGTACGACGAACTGGGGCTCGAGCCGCTGCAGCTCGACACTTCCTACTATGGCGATCACTCCCGCGAGCTGGGCCTGGCGGAGGTGGCGCTACCACCGGATTCGCGTTTGCCCGGCAAGACCATTCAGGAGCTGGGCTTCCGCTCCAACCACAAGCTCAACGTAGTCGGTCTGCGGCGCAACCACGAGGCGCTGCAAGGCTTGCTGGTCGATGAAAAACTCAAACCCGCCGACACCCTGCTGGTAGCCGGCGGCTGGAAACACATACATCGCCTGCAAGGCATGCGCCGTGACTTCCTGGTCTTGAGCCTGCCCGCCGAGATTGATGACGTAGCGCCCGCCGCCAATCAGGCGCCCTTCGCGTTGTTCGGGCTGGCCGTGATGGTGGTGCTGATGGTCAGCGGCGTGGTCCCTAACGTGCTCGCCGCGCTGATCGGCTGCCTGATCATGGGGCTGTTCCGCTGCATCGACATGGACAGTGCCTACAGAGCCATCCACTGGCAAAGCCTGGTGCTGATCGTCGGCATGCTGCCGTTCGCCCTGGCGCTGGAAAAGACCGGCGGGATAGCACTGGCGGTATCGGCGCTGATCGGCCTGTTTGGCGACTCCGGCCCGCAGGCGTTGCTGGCCTGCCTGTTTCTGCTCACGGCCATCATCGGCCTGTTCATCTCCAACACCGCAACCGCGGTATTGATGGCGCCGGTGGCGATTTCCACAGCCGAGCAAATTGGCGCATCGCCCTATCCCTTCGCCATGATCATCGCGCTGGCCGCCTCAGCCGCGTTCATGACGCCGATTTCTTCGCCCGTGAATACCTTGGTGATTGGGCCAGGCAACTATCGTTTCGCGGATTTCGTGCGCATCGGTGTGCCCTTCACCTTGTTGGTCATGCTGACATCGGTGTTAATGGTGCCGCTGCTCTTCCCTCTTTGAAATTTCTATCAGCCATCCGTAGCGTGGTCGCCTGACCATTGCTGCCGTTAAGCTGATGCCCTCCACGCTCGCCTGGTCCGAACCAATGACCCAACGCCCCGCCCTGTTCCCTGTCCTGCTGGCCGGAGCCACGCTGCTGCTCGTCGTTCACGGGCTCGGTCGTTTCGTCTATACGCCGTTACTGCCCTGGCTAGTGGAAGACGGGCAGTTAACCGTGCAACAAGGCGCGAGCATCGCCAGTTGGAACTACCTCGGCTACCTGATCGGCGCGCTGCTGGCGTTGCGCTGGCATCGGGTCTCGCAGATCCGCCGAAGCCTGCCTTGGGCGCTGATAGTGCACGTGTTGACCACCCTGGCACAGACCCAGGCCGAGTCTGCGGAGTCGCTTTCGGCGCTGCGTCTGCTCAATGGCATCAGCAACGGGTTGGTGTTCGTTCAGGCCCCTTCGCTGGTTCTGGAATGGCTTGCGCGGCATCGGCGCGTGTCATCCAGCGGTCTGGTTTACCTGGGCGTTTGCGTTGGGCTGATCCTCTCCAGCCTCCTGGTGAGCCTGAGCAACGGCGTGCTGGCAGGCGCCGATCGTTGGTGGCCGGCGGCGTTGCTTTCAATCCCGCTGGCTTGGTGGGGCTGGCGCCAACTGGCGCGGCTGGACATACCCGAGGACACAACGACGGAAGATGCCGAGCATATCCGCAGCGGACGGCTGCTGGATCGCGCCAGCACACCGCTGTTTCTGGCCTATGCCGGCGCTGGCATGGGCTACATCCTGCCGATGACCTTTCTGCCGATGGTAGCGCGGCTGCAGGTGGAGCCCGGTGATTTCCTGATCGAAAGCAGTTGGCTGGTAGTGGCGCTCGCGACGCTTCCCTCGCCTTGGCTGTGGAATCGGTTGGGCGCCCTGCTTGGCGATGTCCGGGCACTGCGTTTGAGCTATGTCACTCAACTGATCGGCGTGCTGGCTGCCCTGTTGCTGCCGGGTGCGCCGGGCATCCTGCTCTGCGCCGTGCTGGTCGGCAGTACCTTCCTCGGCACGGTGCTGCTGACCCAGCGGCTGGCGCGCACGCTGCATCCGCATCAGGGGCCGCGCCTGTCAGCCGCGCTGATCGCCTTTTACGGCCTGACGCAACTCGCCGCTCCCTGGCTGACCAGCGTCTGGATGGGCATGGGCGGCAGCCTGCACAGCGCCTTTTGGCTTGGCGCCGGCGCGCTGCTATGGGGGCTGATCTGGATGCTGCTGGTCCCACGCCGCGCTTGAAAGCTGTGGGACAATGCCGACTTCATCGTTACAGCAGCCGAACATGAACGTCCCAAAAGCCAATAGCCAATCACGCGCCGCCAAGCCGGCCAGCGGCACGGCCACGCTGCATCCGCGCAATCGCCACACCGGGCGCTACGATTTCCCTGCGCTGATTGCCGCCAGTCCGGAGCTGGCCGAGTACGTGATTCTCAACCCATACGGCAAGGAGAGCATCGACTTCGCCAACCCGGATGCGGTGCGCGTGTTCAACCGGGCATTGCTCAAGCAGTTCTACGGTATCGCCCACTGGGATATTCCAGCGGGCTACCTGTGCCCGCCGATTCCCGGGCGAGCCGACTACCTGCATGGCCTGGCCGATCTTCTGGCCACCCAGAACGCCGGTGAAATCCCCCGCGGCGCCAGGATCCACGCACTGGACATCGGCACCGGCGCCAGCTGCATCTATCCGCTGATCGGTCTACGCGAATACGGCTGGCGCTTCACCGGCTCGGATATCGACGCGATAGCCCTGGCTTCGGCGCGCACCATCGTCGCGGCGAACGGGCTCGGCAAGAACATCACGTTGCGCCAACAGACGGACTCGCGACACATCTTCGAAAAGATCGTGCAGCCTGACGACCGATTCGACATCACGCTCTGCAACCCGCCTTTCCATGCCTCCCAGGCCGAAGCCAACAGCGGCAGCCAGCGCAAATGGCGCAACCTCGGCAAGCTCGACCCGAAACGCAAGCTTCCGGCACTGAACTTCGGCGGCCAGGCGGCGGAACTCTGGTGTGAAGGTGGGGAAGCGGCATTCATTGCTCGATTGGCGGACGAAAGCCGTGGCGTGGCGGAGCAGGTCTGCTGGTTCAGTACGCTGGTATCCAAGGCGGGCAATGTGCAACCGCTGCTGGCACGGCTGAAAAAACTCGGCGCCCATCAGATACAGGTCTCGGACATGTCTCAAGGGCAGAAGCGCAGCCGCTTTGTCGCCTGGACCTTCCTGAACGAAGCGCAGCAGAACGAGTGGCGCTCGACACGTTGGAAGCGCCAGCCAGGCTGAGTCAATTCAGCGAACGACGAAAGTACTTGGGCGCATCCTCATAACCCAGTCGTGCATAGAAACGGTGAGCCGCGTCGCGTCGAACATCGCAATGAAGTTCCATGCGATCACAACCGCGACCTCGGGCACGCAGCTCAGCAGCCTGCACCAGCAGCTCACCGATCCCCCGGCTGCGTGCCGTCGAGTCGACGCAGAGATAGCTGATCCGGCAGAAATCGCCCTCAAGGGCTAACTGCGCGATGAAGTGCAGGGAGATGAAGCCGAGCAGTTGGCCATCATCCCCCTCGGCCACGAGCAGGCAGGCATCGTCATGATCGATTTGTTGCTGAAGACGACTGTCGATGAGCTCATCGCTTGCCGGGTAGCCAAGCTGGCCCAGCAGGCGAGCTATCGTTACAGCGTCGTCGCGGCGCGCCTTGCGCACGCAAGGCATGGCTCAGACCGCCACGTCCCACAGCTGCTTGTTTTTCAAGACCATGGTCTGAATGTAACGCGGCTCGCCATTGATCTCTTCCAGCTCAGTCATGCCAGCGAGCTCGCCGACTACGCGGTAGCGCTTGCCGACGCGCTTGTCCTGCAAAGGATAGAGTTGGGCGATCTGTTGGGCGAGTTCGGTAAGAGTGGACATGTTCGGTAGCTCCAATAACTGCATGCCGCAGCTTTTTACAGGGCTTTGGTTACGGTTCTGCGACAGCTTTCAATCGTCTCGCTTGTTGGAGCCATCTACTGCGAATTGATTCCGTAACACCCGTAAAAACTACCAGAACGCTCGATCAGCAAATGCCAACGCCCAGTTGCAGCAGGGCCAGCCCGCCCTGCTGCCAGCCCCACCAAGCCATGGCCAGAAGCAGCGCCAGAACAACGCTGCCTGCCCACAACAAGCCCCTGCGCATTACGCAACGCCCCCGGCCAGACGCACCCGCTCGACCGGTTGTTCGCGAATTGGCCAGTTCAGCGCGGCGGCCATCAGACTGAGAGCGATGGATATTTGCCAGACCAGGTCATAGCTGCCGGTCTGGTCGTAAACCCACCCGCCCAGCCAGCCGCCGAAGAATGAGCCGATCTGATGAAACAGAAAGACGATGCCGCCAAGCATCGACAGGTTCCGCACACCGAACAGCGTCGCCACCGTTCCGTTGGTCAGCGGCACCGTGGACAGCCATAGCAGGCCCATCGCGATGCCGAAGGCATAGGCTGTCCAGAGCGTCAGCGGGGCGAAAAAGAACGCGCTGATTACAACAGCCCGAAGCAGATAGAGCGCCGTCAGCAATTTGGGTTTCGAGTAACAGCCGCCCAACCAACCGGCGGTATAAGTACCCACCACATTGAACAGCCCGACCAGCGCCAGCACCGTGGTGCCCGCCATCGCCGGCAGTTGCTGATCCACCAGATACGCCGGCAGATGCACGCCAATGAATACCACCTGGAAACCGCAGACGAAGAAGCCCAGCGCTAACAGGCGGAAGCCGGAGTGACTGACCGCCTCACGCAGCGCCTCGACCAGCGACTGCTGCGGGCCGGTCACGGGTGCCGGCGGTCCGCTGCGCAACATCAACGCCAGCGGCATGATCAGCGCGACCAGTAGCCCCAGCGCCAGCAACGCCGACGACCAACCCAGCCAGCCAATCAGACCGAGCGTGCCGGGAAGCATCGCGAACTGACCGAAAGAGCCCGCGGCACTGGCGATGCCCATGGCCATGCTGCGCTTCTCAGCTGGCACGGCGCGACCGACCGCGCCCAGAATCACCGAAAACGAGGTACCGGACAGTCCTAACCCGATCAGCAGGCCGGCGCTCAGCGACAGTGACATCGGCGAATCCGCGCCGGCCATCAAGAGAAGGCCGACCGCGTACAACACTCCGCCCAGCAATACCGCTCGGGCAACGCCAAAGCGATCCGCCAGCGCGCCAGTGATCGGCTGCGCCAACCCCCAGATCAGATTCTGCAAAGCAATGGCGAAGGCGAAGACCTCACGTCCCCAGCCGAACTCCGCGCTCATCGGCGGCAGGAACAGGCCGAAGCCGTGCCGCACGCCCAGGGAAACGGCCAGGATCAGGGAACCACCCAGCAGGATCCAGGTACTGTTGCGCCATATCGCATTCATCGCCGACACACTTAGTAAAACAAGGGGAAGCCATCTTACCCTCATCCCCCCTTTTAACCGCATCCACTTTTTTGCCCTGCGACGAGCACGGTTGCTCGGGTAAACTGCCGCCTGTCCGCCTCACCCGTCCGCGAGTAACCCATGCCGATTCGCCACTGCATCGTTCATCTGATTGAGAAAAAGCCCGACGGCACGCCTGCCGTGCTTCACGCCCGCGATTCGGAGCTTGGCGAGTCACAGGCCATCGAGAATCTGCTGGCCGATCTCAACGAAAGCTACAACGCCAAGCAGGGCAAGGCCTGGGGCTATTTCCACGAAGAGTCGGGGGCCTACCCTTTCAGTGGCTGGCTGGGTCAGTACATGGAAGACAACCAGGATTTCACCTCCTTCAGCCGCCAAGCCGTCGAGCATTTGCAGAAGTTGATGGAGGAATCCAATCTCTCCACCGGTGGCCATGTGCTGTTCGCTCATTACCAGCAGGGCATGACCGATTACTTGGCCATCGCCCTGCTCCACCACAGCAACGGCGTGACCGTCACCGACTCGCTGGACGTCGCGCCAGCCAAACACTTGGACCTCGGCCAATTGCACCTGGCCACCCGGATCAATCTGTCCGAATGGAAAAATAACCGGCAGTCGAAACAGTACATTTCCTTCATCAAGGGCAAGAACGGCAAGAAGGTCTCGGAGTATTTTCGCGACTTCATCGGCTGCCAGGAAGGCGTCGACGGGCCCGGCGAAACCCGTACGTTGCTCAAAGCGTTCAGCGACTACGTCGAAAGTGAAGACCTGCCGGAAGAAAAGGCCCGCGAGAAAACCAGTGCGCTGGTCGGTTACGCCAGCAGCCAGGCGAAGATCGGCGAACCCATGTCGCTGGAAGAGCTGTCCGGCGTGATCGACGAGGAGCACCCACGAGCCTTCTACGAGCACATCCGCAACAAGGATTACGGCCTTTCGCCGGAGATCCCGGCGGACAAGCGCACCCTTAACCAGTTTCAGCGCTTCACCGGCCGCGCCGAAGGGCTGTCGATCAGCTTCGAATCGCACCTGCTGGGCTCGAAGATCGAATATGACGAAGCCCGCAACATTCTGATCATCCGCCAACTCCCGACACAGCTGACCGATCAGCTCAAGCGCCGCAAGGATTGATCACCGGCTGGCCCGACGCAGCTAACGACAGCGTCTTCGCCTTAGCGGCCGTAGCGCTGCGCTGAAGGTATCGGACGTTCATCAACTCAGCGCATATTCGATCCGGGCGGCTTGCTCCGCCCGGCTGAGGTCGCCCGCTGGTCATGAGCGGAACGAATCCGACTGTCGCTGAATGAAATTCCCGTTTGTCAGTCACATGGGCTGCTCGATTGGAGCCGCAACTTTGTACGACCCGCTCTGGTAAGGATTCGCAATGGATTGGTTTCACCTGATTATTCTGTCCCTGGTGCAAGGCATCACCGAATTTCTCCCGATTTCCTCGTCCGCTCACTTGATCCTACCGTCCCAGGTGCTCGGCTGGCCGGACCAGGGCCAGGCGTTCGACGTCGCGGTGCATGTCGGCACGCTGCTAGCCGTATTGATCTGTTTCCGTCACGAAGTGATTGCTACCAGCCGCGGCTGGCTGGCTCACGTATTCAGACGGCAGGTCAGCGCTGAGAGCCGTCTGGGCTGGGCAATCATCATTGGTACCCTGCCAGCGGCAGTCATCGGGCTATTGCTGGAGGACTTCATCGAGCAGTACACCCGTTCGATGCTGTTGATTGCCGCCACCACTATCATCTTCGGTTTGCTGCTGTGGTACGCCGACATCAAGGGCCGGCGGGTCGCTGAAATCGATCACCTGACCTGGAAAAGCGCGCTGATTATCGGATTCGCCCAGGCGCTGGCGTTGATTCCAGGCACATCCCGCTCGGGCATTACCATGACCGCCGCCCTGCTGCTCGGTTTTACCCGGCAGACCGCCGCGCGCTTCTCCTTCCTGCTGTCGATACCGCTGATCCTTGCCGCGGGTGGGCTGAAAGCGGTCGAACTGGCCCAGTCCGGCGAAGCTGCGCAATGGAACGACATTTTCATCGGCGCGGCCCTGTCCTTCGTAGCCGCATTCCTCTGCATCAAGCTGTTCCTCAAGGCCCTGGATGCGCTGGGCATGCTGCCCTTCGTGATCTATCGCTTGCTGTTGGGCGTCGCGCTGCTGTTCATCGCGCTCTGACGCTCGGAACACGAAAGGCCCGCGGAACGGCGTTGCGCAGTTCGCGGGCCTGAGGCATCAACGGGCGTCGATGCGGTAGCCGATGCGCGGGAAATGCACATGGACCACGCCGGCGCGCTCATCTTCACGGCGCAGAATCAACTCCTCGACACCGACGAATACCAGCTCGCCAGCAACCGGATCCGTGCCGTAGTCCACCGCGGAAATGGTCACCGACTGGCCGGCCTGGAAGCCGTTAGGCTCGAAGAAGGCCTCGTCTGGCAACGCAGCCGGAGTGGAGCTGCGGGCAATGGATACGGCCTCTTCGGCAGACAGCTCGGAAAGCGAGCCATGACCGACAGCCAGTACCCTACCAAGCCAGGCGGCAACATCCGGATAATCGTCCACCAGTGGCGCAGTGACCGGCGTGCCCTTGAGAAACCACAGACAATGCGCAACTGCAATATCGGCCACGCAAGGCGCGCTGCCCAGCAAAAACCCGCCGCTTTCGCGCGACAACTGTTGCTGCAGACGCGCCATCAGCACCGGCCAGTGGCTCTTGGCCTGTTCTAGCGGAATGCGTGTCACGGAGCCGCTGCTGAACAGCTCGGCGCGATCCTTGCTGAAAATCTGCACGAACTCCTTGGGCACCTGAGCGAAGCGCAGCGCCATGGATTCGGGTTGGAATACCAGGCTCACCGCATGCAGGAACAGCACCGAATCCGCCCACTGCGCCAAGGTCGCCGCCACGAACTCCCGCCCTTCCGGAAACAGCGCCGGCGTGTTTTTCTCGGCGTCCAGGCGGCGGGCCATCAATGCGGTATCGCAATACACATCGGCGCCGATCTGCAGCACCGGCGTACGCCGGTAGCCACCGGTCAGCGCGGTGAGATCCGGCTTGGGCATCACCGGCGGAATCGTCACCGAGCGCCAGGAAAGTTGCTTGAAACCCAGCATCAGCCGCGCCTTTTCGGCAAACGGCGAGGTGGGATAGTGGTGCAGGATGATGTCGTGCATTGCAGGCTCCGCCAGTCTTGTAGGTAGACCGGCAGCTTACTCGCGACGGAGAAGGCAGCCTACCCGTTCAGCTGATTGCCGAGGCATTCACGGGTCACTGATACGATACGTGGCGACCAGCGCCTCCTTGGCCGGCTTTTTCAGCGATTTGATGGCACGCTCGCGGCGCAATGCGTCCCCCTTGCTCTCGCAGGCTTCGACATAAACCAGCGCCACCGCCGGGCTCGAATGAAAGAAGCGCGCCCCTCGCCCGCTCTGGTGCGCAGCAAAGCGGCGCTGCGCATCGTCACTGATTCCGCAATACAGCGAGCCGTTCGCTGCCCTTACCAGATAGACGAACCAGGGCTTTGAAGCAGCGGTGCTCATGCGACCAAATCTCGCGGCAAGATGGAATGTGGCATGCAGAAACGCGCCCGAAAATAAGCGTCGGATTGTCCCGGTCAGCCATCATCAGGGCAAGCTCGCACCGCCGCTCGGCGCGGAGCTGCGTCGAGATAGTGATGGCCTCCGACGCTTGATCGGACAGACCCACGGCATCCCGGTAAGTCATGCGCTAGCCGCTTCGCTTAGCAAAGTCCGTCGATCCTGTCGAGATATGGTGGCGGTTCGCCTTTGCGTATACTGCGCCGATGTTTGCCCAAACCGCGTTCCGCAAGCGCTGCACCGCCTGGTTGCTGGCGACCGGACTCTTCCTGATGCTCAGCAGCTGCGCTGAACCGCCCAGCGCACTCGAGCGTATTAAGGAGGAAGGTGTACTGCGCGTGATCACCCGCAACAGCCCCTCCACGTATTTTCAGGATCGCAATGGTGAGGCCGGCTTCGAATACGAACTGGTCAAACGCTTCGCCAGCCACTTGGGCGTCGAGCTTCAGCTTGAAACCGCCGACAGCATCGATGAGATTTTCACCCGTCTGAATCGTCCCGGCGGCCCTGACCTCGCCGCAGCCGGGCTAGTTGCCAGCGAAGGACGCCAGAACCTGGCGCGCTTCACCAACGCCTACCTGGACGTCACGACTCAGGTGGTCTATCGCAGAGGGCAACGCCGCCCGACGCAACCCGAAGACCTGATCGGCAAGCGCATCCTGGTACTCAAGGGCAGCAGCCAGGCGGAAAAACTCAAGGCGCTGCAGACCGAGTTGCCCGAACTGCGCTACGAGGAATCCGACGCGGTGGAAGTCGTCGATTTGCTGCGCATGGTGGATGAAGGCCAGGTCGATCTGACGCTGGTGGAGTCGAACGAACTAGCGCTCAACCAGGTGTATTTCACCAATGCTCGCGTTGCGTTCGATCTGGGCGAGCAGAACAGCCTGTCGTGGATCGTCGGCAAAGGCGAAGACGACAGCCTGCTCGTAGCGGCCAACCAATTTCTCGACCAGGCCAAGGAGAACGGCACGCTGCAGCGGCTGCGCGAACGTTATTACGGCCATGTCGACGTGCTCGGTTATGTCGGTGCCTATGCCTTCGCCAAACATCTCCAACAGCGCCTGCCGCGCTATGAAAAGCACTTCCGCGAAACGGCCAAGACGCATGGCGTCGACTGGCGTCTGCTCGCCGCGATTGGCTATCAGGAATCCCATTGGCAACCGGAAGCCACGTCGAAAACCGGCGTGCGCGGCCTGATGATGCTGACGCTCAATACCGCAAAAGCCATGGGCGTTACCAATCGCCTCGACCCGGTACAGAGCATTCAGGGCGGCGGCAAATACATCGCGCTGGTCCATGCCAATCTGCCTGACAGCATCAAGGAGCCGGACCGCACCTGGTTCGCCCTCGCCGCCTACAACGTCGGCGGCGGCCATCTGGAAGACGCTCGAAAGCTGGCCGAGGGCGAAGGGCTGGACCCGAACAAATGGCTGGACGTGAAGCAGATGCTGCCACGCCTATCTCAGAAACAGTGGTACACCAAGACGCGCTACGGTTATGCGCGCGGAGGCGAGCCCGTGCATTTCGTCGCCAACATCCGCCGCTATTACGACATCCTGACCTGGGTGACCCAGCCGCAGATGGAAGGCCAGCAACTGGTGCAGAACGAGATTCACATCCCCGGCATCAATGCCACCGAGTTCGGCGAGATTCTGCCGCCGCTGTAACCCGACTTAGGCTCGGCCGATCGGCGCGAAGCTGCCGGCGGTGTGATCGGCCAACACCTGCGCCGTCAGCTCGACCTCTAATCCCCGACGCCCGGCGCTGACGTAGATGCTTGGCTGCGTCTGAGCCGAACCGTCAATAAAGGTGCGCAACCGCTTCTTCTGACCCAGCGGGCTGATCCCTCCGATCAGATAACCCGTCGCACGTTGCGCAGCCATGGGATCAGCCATCTCGACCTTCTTCACTTTAGCCGCTTGCGCCAGCGCTTTCAGATCAAGCGTACCGGCGACCGGCACCACCGCGACCAGCAGTTCGTTCTTCTCGCTGCAGGCCAGCAGCGTCTTGAACACGCGTGCGGGTTCGAGGCCGAGCTTCTCGGCCGCTTCGAGCCCATAGGACGCGGACTTAGGATCGTGTTCATAGCTGTGAACACAGTATTCGGCTTTGGCCTTTTTCAGCATATCGATGGCGGGAGTCATGATGGCGAGCGAGTCGGATGGAAGCCGCTACCTTAGCCGAAAAACGCAACGGCCCGCACGTGCCGCGGAGACGGTCTTAGGCCGCCCTGCCCTGCTGGGCGGCGCGTAATTGCCGCGCCGCCGCGACCATATTCACCAACGCCGCCTCGGTTTCAGGCCAGCCGCGGGTCTTCAGGCCGCAATCAGGATTGACCCAGAGCCGCTCGACCGGAATCCGCTCACTGGCCTTCTGGAGCAACTGCACTATTTCCTGGGTATCCGGCACCCGTGGCGAGTGAATGTCATAGACGCCTGGACCGATGTCGTTGGGATAGTCGAAGGCGCGGAAGGCTTCGAGCAGTTCCATGTGCGAGCGCGAGGTCTCGATGGTGATGACGTCGGCATCCATCGCGGCGATCGACTCGATCACATCGTTGAATTCGCTGTAGCACATGTGCGTATGGATCTGCGTTTCATCGCGTACGCCGCTGGCGCACAGGCGGAAGGCCTCCACCGCCCAGTCCAGATACCCTTGCCACTGCGCACGGCGCAACGGCAGGCCCTCGCGAAACGCGGCCTCGTCGATCTGCACGATCCTGATACCCGCCGCCTCCAGGTCGCAGACTTCATCGCGAATCGCCAACGCAAGCTGCCTTGCCTGTTGTTCGCGACTGATATCGTCGCGAGTGAAGGACCACATCAACATCGTCACGGGGCCGGTCAACATGCCTTTCATGATCTTGCTGGTCTGCTGTTGCGCGTAGCGAATCCACTCCACCGTCATTGGCGCCGGACGGCTCAGATCGCCATAGATCACAGCCGGTTTGACGCAACGCGAGCCATAGCTTTGCACCCAGCCGAAACGGGTAAAGGCGTAGCCGTCGAGCTGCTCGGCAAAGTACTCGACCATGTCGTTACGCTCGGCCTCGCCATGCACCAGCACGTCCAGGCCCAGCTGCTCCTGCACCGCTACTGCATGACGAATTTCGGCCTGCATCGCCTCGGTATAGTCAGTCAGTGCCAATTTGCCCTGCTTGAACGCCTGACGCGCAAGACGGATGGCTGGCGTTTGCGGAAACGAGCCGATGGTAGTGGTCGGAAACGTCGGTAGATTCAGTCGTGCACGCTGCTTTTCGATCCGCTCGGCAAACGGCGCCGAGCGCTGGCTATCCTGTGGTTCGATTGCAGCCAGGCGCGCCTGCACCTCTGGCTTGTGAATACGCGGCGATAGTGCGCGGCTGGCCTGGACCGCGCGGCTATGTTGCAGCGCGGCCTGTACCTGAGCATCTTCAGGAGCGCTCACAGCACGTGACAGTACCGCCACTTCGGCGCACTTCTGCACCGCGAAGGCGAGCCAGCTTTTCAGTTCGGCGTCCAACTGATCCTCTCGCGCCAGATCGACCGGCGCGTGCAGCAGCGAGCAGGACGGCGCAACCCACAAGCGCTCGCCGAGCCGCTCGGTGGCGTGCTGCAACACACTCAGCGCCTTGTCCAGATCGCAGCGCCAAACGTTGCGCCCATTGACCAGCCCGAGGGAAAGAACCTTGTAGGCCGGCAGCCGATCGAGGATCACCGGGTACTGATCCGGTGCGCGCACCAGATCGATATGCAGACCGTCCACCGGCAGCGCAGCGGCTAGGCCCAGATTGTCTTCCAAACCACCAAAATAGGTGGCGACCAGCTTTTTCAGCGGAGCCCGCTGCAACAGGTTATAAGCGCGCTCGAACGCATTCTTCCAGTCCTGCGGCAGGTCCAGCACCAGAATCGGCTCGTCGATCTGCACCCACTCGGCGCCCTGCTCGGCCAGCCGATCGAGCACTTCGCCATACACCGGCAGTAGGCGCTCCAGCAGGTCCAGCTTGTCGAACGGCTCGCCCTTGGCCTTGCCCAACCAGAGATAGGTCAGCGGACCGATCAGCACCGGCTTGATCGCATGCCCCAGCGCTTTAGCTTCTTCGACTTCCTCGAACAACTGCGTCCAGGACAGGCTGAACTGTTGATCCGCCGTGAATTCAGGCACTAGGTAGTGGTAGTTGGTATCGAACCACTTGGTCATTTCCTGTGCCTGTCCCGCGCCGCAGCAAGATTTGGTGACGCCCCTTGCCATGGCGAACAGCGTATCCAGCGTCGGCGCGCCATCAGCCGGACGAAACCGCTCCGGCACCACGCCAAACATCAGCGAATGCGTCAGCACCTGGTCGTACCAGGCGAAATCGCCGACCGGTAACAACTCGATGCCGGCCTCCGCCTGCAGCCGCCAATGCGCGGCGCGCATCTCGCGACCCACTCGGCGCAGCTCGCCCTCATCCAGATCGCCTTTCCAATAGGCTTCAAGGGCCTTTTTCAGTTCGCGGTCCGCGCCGATGCGGGGAAAGCCCAGGGAATGCGCCACAGCCATAACAATCTCCAATTCGTCTCGTTTTTCGATGAGGAGATTGTGGCCATGCTGAATTCATGAAACAAACTCAAGTACTTAAAGTTAAAGATTAGGATAATTCACTTATAAACTGACCAAACCACTGGGCTCGCTTCGCTAATTCCGGCTCGACAGTGTTTTCCCGCTAATACACACTTCGCCATCACGATGAGCAATGCTCACGTCATATGCTCGCCCACATCGCGAGCGCCGGCGTGGGCTGCAAACAGCAAGGAACTCGCGACATGCTGGAAATCCGCCACCTGAAAACGCTTCATGCATTGCGCGAGACGGACAGCCTCGTCGAAGCAGCCGAGCGCCTGCACCTGACCCAATCGGCTCTGTCGCATCAGTTCAAAGAGCTGGAAGAGCGCCTGGGCCTACAGCTCTTCGTGCGTAAGACCCGCCCTGTGCGTTTCACCAGCGCCGGTTTGCGCCTGTTGCAACTGGCGGATAGCTTGTTGCCGCAGCTGCGCAGCGCCGAACGCGATCTGGCGCGCCTGGCCGGCGGCACCGCCGGGCGTCTGCATATGGCCATCGAATGCCACAGCTGTTTCCAGTGGTTGATGCCGACCATCGACCAGTTCCGTGATGCCTGGCCGGAAGTGGAACTGGATCTGGCTTCGGGGTTTTCCTTCGCGCCGCTGCCAGCGCTGGCCCGGGGCGATCTGGACTTGGTGGTGACGTCGGACCCGGTCGAGCTGCCCGGCATCAGCTATGTCCCGCTGTTCACCTACGAAGCCCTGCTGGCGGTCGCAAACCAGCATCCGCTGGCGACACGGCCTTATGTGCGTGCCGAAGATCTGAGCAGCGAAACCCTGATTACCTACCCGGTGGAGCGCGACCGGCTGGATATCTTCTCGCGCTTTCTGGAGCCAGCCGATATCGAGCCGGCCCAAGTCCGCACTTCAGAACTGACGGTAATGATGATGCAGCTGGTCGCCTCCGGGCGTGGCGTCTGCAGCGTGCCGAACTGGGCGTTGCACGAATACAGCACACGCGGCTACGTCACCGCCAAGCGGCTGGGTGAGAAAGGCCTGTTTGCCACGCTCTACGCCGGTATCCGCGCCGACATGCTGGATTCGCCGTTCATGCGTGATTTCCTGCTTACGGCCAAGGACACCTCCTTCGCCACCCTCGAAGGCGTGAGCGCGGCGCCGAAGGCGAAATAGCGCCCGCCGTGACGTGCCGATAGCTCCCGGAGGAAGGAATCGCCGAAGGCGCTTCCTTCGCTTGCCGCGAATTCATGGCGAAGAATTGCGCCTTCGGGCGCCCGGACTACCGCCTCTGACACCCGGATTACGCCTTCGGCTAATCCAGGCTACAACTACGCCGTATCTTGTCGATAGGGCAGCGCATCACGTGCCGCCTCGGCATAGCGTAAAACGCCCAGGCGCTCCTGCGCGAGAAAATCGCTCACCGCCGCGCGCAGGCCGGGATGCGCGAGGTAGTGCCAGGACTGGGTGATCACCGGCTCGAAACCACGAATGAGCTTGTGCTCACCCTGCGCACCGGCATCGAAACGAGACAGCCCGGCGGCGATCGCCTGATCGATGCCCTGATAGAAACAGGTCTCGAAGTGCAGCCGATCGAATTCGGCCAGGCCTCCCCAGTAACGGCCATAGAGCCCACCCGCGTCGATCAGGCTGAAGGCCATGGCCACCGGGCGCGTACCCTGCCTGGCCAACACCACGCGGATCGCCTCCGGCATGCGCTCAGCCACCAGGCTGAAAAAGCTGCGCGTCAGGTAGGGCGCCTGACCGCGCACATGGTAGGTGTTGGCGTAGCAGGCGTAGACGAAATCCCATTCCGCCTCGTCAAGCTGATGCCCTTCTCGCCAGTCGAATTCGATCCCCTGCCCCGCCACTTGCTCACGCTCCTTGCGCAACTGCTTGCGCTTGCGCGAGGTGAGGCCGTCGAGAAAATCCTGAAAATCCCGATAGCCGCGGTTGTGCCAGTGGAACTGGCAGCCGATGCGTTCCAGCCAGCCGTCGCGGCCGCGTAACACCGCATCGGCATGCGGCTCGGTGAAATTCACATGCAGGCTGGACTGTCCCTGCTCCTCAAGCCCCCCGGTGAGCTGATCGAGCAATTGCACGGCTGCATCGCGATCGCCTAGCAAGCGTGCGCCCGTTACAGGTGAGAACGGCACGGCACAGAGCAGCTTGGGGTAATACTCGATTCCGGCCCGATGGCAGGCATCGGCCCAGGCCCAGTCGAAAACATATTCGCCATATGAATGGCTCTTTCGATACAGCGGCAACGCAGCCTGCACGGCACCCGTCGCATCGAGCAGCAACCGGTGTTCCGGCTGCCAGCCCGTACGCCCGCCAATGCTGGCGCTGTCTTCGAAGCTGGAAAGAAAGGCGTGACGCAGGAACGGCTGGGGCTCCGTCAGCAGTGCATCCCACTGTTGCGGCGCAATCTCGGCAAGGCGGGAAAGGGTCTGGATAGGCATGCCGCGCAGTCTGGCCCGTCGCGCGCAGGAATAAAAGGTTCTTAAAGCGAGTGATGCAACCAGGAGCCCGCTTGCTGGCGATCCGTAACCGGACCGAAGCTTCGCCAGCAAGCTGGCCCCTACGGTCGAGGCTCAGCCTTTCACCAAACGCTTACTGCTGAGCCCATTTGAGGAAGGCCGTGCGGCTTTCCGGCGTCAGCAGATTCCACATCTGCTGCAGGGTGGTCAGAGTGGCGTCGGTGTGTGGCAGGGTAGCTGTCGCAGCGGGCGACTGGCGCAGCGTCACCGCCTGAGCAGCGGGCTCGGTTGCGGCACCTAGCGGCGCAACGCTGGTTGCCTCCGGCGCGACTTCACTGGAGACCAGCATCGCGTTGAATACCGAGGTATTGCGATTACCGGCCTGCGCCTCATGACGCTCGCCCGTGCGGGTGTTCAGGGCCCAGGCGGCGAATTCGGTCTCGAATGCCTGGGCTTCGGCCAGGTTCTGCGGGCGATCGAACTCCAGGCGCCATACCTCACCGGCTTGCCCCTCGAAGTTGAAAATGGCCGTGCGTCCGCGCACTACTTCGTGGCTCATGCCGCCGTTGATATCGAACCCGTTCTTGTAAAAGGCATGAACCCGGTAGGCGCCCGGCTGCAGCTGCAGCTGCTTATCCGCCGCACCGAACATTGAGTTGGCGGCAGAGTGAGGTTTGCCGTTGATGCTGCGAATTTCCAACTCGCTGGGAACGACCAGCGTCAGTACTTGGCTCTCCGGCAAAGACTCACCGGCGTACAACTTGACGTGGGGCTGTTGGGCACAGGCTGCCAGCAGGCAGGCCATGGCGATAACGAACAAACTGCGCATGAAAGCTCCTAAGTGCAAAGGCCCGCCGACGTCGGCGGTCTGGATTCGATGACAATCGGAAAACAAGAATAAGACTGAAAAATGTCAGCCAAATGACAAACCGGGCTGCCCCTATGGGAACAGCCCGGTTTGTTTACCCATCCCGCGAAGCAGGATCAGAAGTCGTAGCGCAGCCCCACGGTGAAGGCAGAGGCTTGCTCACCGAAAGCGTCATCGGAGCTGGATGGGTTGGCGGAGCGGCCTTGGCTCCACGGGTTCATGCGAATCGCGTCATCGTTGTCCAGCACTGCGTAGTTGGCATAGACACGGACTGCCTTGTCCAGCTTGTGCTCGACACCCACGACCCACATATCGGCGTCAGCATCATCCGCGTCGGCGTCGCGGGTCATCCACATGGCCTTAAGCGCGGTATTGGAAGCGATCTTGTATTCGCCACCCACGCCATAAACGTCCGACGTCCACAGGTCGCGCTCCAGATCCGAGGCATCAGCATCGTCATACTCGATGGTCTGATAGAAGCCAACCAGCTTGAACGCGTCGGTCAGCTTGTAGGCTGCAGCGGCACGAATCCCATCACGCTCGCCACGACTGGTGTCCTCTTCAGCCTGCTCGTATGCCAGAGATGCCTCGAGCGGGCCACCGGCGTAGTTCAGCGACATGCTCATGGAGTCGCTGTCGAGCGCATCGCCTTCGTCGTCCAGCTGTACCGATTGACCTTCATGGACCGAGTAGGCCAGCTTGGCGTTGAAGCCACCGAAGTCAGGCGTGGTGTACTGGATGGTGTTGTCGTAGCGCTCATCGAAACGGGCATCGCCGACACGCGTCAGGTTACGCATGTCACCGACCTGATCACCGAACAGGTTGGCCGGACCACGGGCGACCTTGAACGGGCTGTCGAAGCGACCAATCTGCGCCGCACCGAAGTTGCCACTCAAGCCAACGAAGGTGTCACGGGTGTTGAAGCTGCTGCCGTTATCGGAGCCAAACAGAACTTCCTGCTCGATCTGGAAGAATGCGTTCAGATTCGGGTTGATCTGGTGGTCACCCTTGAAACCCAGGCGCGAAGAGTTGCTCGACAGGTTGGTTTCGGAATAGTCGGCACCGTCATCCAGAAAATCCACCGACACGTGCGCACGGCCGTAGATGCTTATATCGGCCATTGCCACAGCCGGCACCGCCATCGCAGCACCAACAGCAATCGCAATCAACTTCTTCTTCATCGGAAAAGCTCCTTCGGTTATGAAACGTCGTCCTGCGAGTGACATGACGTCGTCTTGTTCGACGGAGGCGATTATGGGAAGCCGATGTGACAGAAGATTTGCCGCAATATGACAGTTCAAAGTTGTGGGAACTTTCTGCAATGGGCATTGCAGAGCGGTCCAAGCGGACCGCTGGAAGCAGGCGAGAAGGTGGGAAATACTGCGCGCTGCCTCCCGGATCGAGAGGCAGCGGGCGCGGGGATCAGCGCTTACGCAGGATCACGCTGCCAATCGAGTAACCGGCACCGAAAGAGCTGAGCACACCAAGGCTGCCAACCGGCAGGTCGTCCTGGTGCTTGTGAAAGGCAATCACCGAGCCGGCCGAACTGGTGTTGGCGTAGGTATCGAGAATCACAGGCGCCTCTTCGGCGCTGGCGTCGCGACCCAGCAACTTGCGCACGATCAGGTGGTTCATGTTGAGGTTGGCCTGATGCAGCCAGAAGCGCTTGACCGAGCCGACCTCAATATCGTTTTCCTTCAGGTGCTCGCCGATCAGCTCGGCCACCATCGGGCAGACTTCCTTGAACACTTTGCGGCCTTCCTGGACGAACAGCTTGTCCGGGTTGGTCATGTATTCTTCGGCGGTGCGGTTGAGGAAGCCAAAGTTGTTGCGGATGTTGTTAGAGAACTCGGTCACCAGTTTGGTGCTGATGACATCCCACTGATGCTTGGAGGTCGCCAGGTCGGCGCGCTCGACGATCACTGCGGTACAGGCGTCGCCAAAGATGAAGTGGCTGTCGCGATCGCGGAAGTTCATATGGCCGGTGCAGATTTCCGGATTGACCATCAATACCGCCCGCGCCTGGCCCAGTTGCACCGCGTTGGCGGCGTTCTGGATGCCGAAGGTGGCCGAGGAACAGGCAACGTTCATGTCGAAGCCGAAGCCCTTGATGCCCAGTGCCGCCTGCACTTCGATGGCTACCGCCGGGTAGGCACGCTGCAGGTTGGAGCACGCCACGATCACCCCGTCGATGTCCGCGGCGGTTTTGCCCGCTCTGGCCAGTGCCTCTTCAGCGGCTTTCACCGACATTTCGCAAAGAATCGACCACTCGTCATTGCTGCGCTCAGGAATGCGCGGAACCATGCGGTCGGGATCGAGGATGCCGGCCTTGTCGGTCACGAAGCGGCTCTTGATACCGGACGCCTTCTCGATGAAGGCTGAGCTGGACGCGGGCATCGGCTGCACTTCACCAGCTTCGATGGCAGCGGCATGCTCGGTATTGAAGCGGAGCGAGTAAGTGTTGAAGGACTCCACCAGCTCGTCGTTGGAAATGCTCTGGGCAGGGGTATAAAGGCCGGTACCGCTGATGACGACGTTATGCACAGTCGTTCCTCTTGAATATTGGCTGATCGTTGTCTGGCGTCGGAACAGAGCGATGCCGGCAGCGCCGATCGCTAGCCTCATCCCGCATCTGTTTTATATGGCGGCTATTGTGCACGAAAACCTGACAGAAGCTGCAGCCGCGCGTTGAAAAGCGGACAAGCAGATCACAGGTCGGCAATCGTAGCGCCGGCCACGCTGTCGGCCCCGGTACCGCCCCATATTGCTCATCAGGGCAGTTACTGCCGGCCGCAACCGGCTTACGTTATTCTTGCGCGCCCAACAAGCCAGGACCGCCCGATGAAAGATTCACTCGCCGAATTGATCCGCCTCATCAGCTCCGGCTGCATGAGCGATGAGGAAATCAACCGCGTCGCCGACGAAGCCGCGCAGGCCTATGCCGATCCCCAGGGCTTTCTGCAGGCCAATCCGGATATCAATTACGACGATGACTTCCCCATTCCACTGGGCGAATGGGTGGTCGTCGGCAGCCTGCCGGACACGGTGCTGTTCCAGGCCGACGACTATCAGGCATTGTTCGAGCAGATCCGCGCCTCGTTTGGCGAGAGCGTCAACTTCGTGCTGCAACCCAAACAGCTGGCCAAGACCGAGCCCTTGAAGGCGCTCAACCGGATCCAGACGCAACTCGGCGCGCTCTACCCCGAGAAGGGCGGCTACGTACTGGTGGACTTCAGCGAACCGCTGGATAACGAACTTCAGGCGGTGCTGGTCTACACCTGCGACGTCGAGCGAGTGATGGCGCTGGCCGTAGAAGTCGGCATTTACGCCGCGCCTGCGTTGGCCGCACTGCAGGCGGAACTCGGCGAATAACTCACAACACCGTAGGGCCGATCTTGTTCGGCCTCGGTGGAACGGGATGCCGCTTTCTATCTATCGGCCCTCAGCAGAACCGGCCGAATAAATTCGGCTCTACAGGTTTAGCGTCGGCGTAGCGGTTCGAGCAGGGGCGACAGGCCGTTGTGATCGATCTCCTGCATCAGCGCCAGCAACTGGCCGATTTCCCCCGGCGGGAAACCCACCCTGGCGAACCAGTTGAGGTAGTTGCCCGGCAGGTCGGCGATCAGTCGCCCCTTGTACTTGCCGTAGGGCATGGTCTGGGTCACCAGACGTTCGAGATCTTCGGGTTTCATGTACGGCATTCGCTTCGGCGGGAGCGGGATATTGCCACAGCCACCCGGCTTCGACAGATCCGTTACGGCACCTTTGGCTTGGATCATTTCTGCATAAAAGATGCAATGTTCCCTAATCCGGCTATAAGGCAATGCGCTATCAAACACACTTAGCTCACGGCAGCCGTGCGCTGCGCGCATACATTGCCGCTACATAGTGAAGAGTCTATCGCCCCAATAGCCTGAGCCTATTTTCCCACGCTGCGATTCGCTTCTAGGCCTTCAATACCTACCAGCCCGTGAGGAAAACAATAATGAAGACCTGCAGCGCTCCCTTGCGCCTGGCCATTGCGCTCGGCGCCACCCTCGTTCTGCCTTGCGTAGTACATGGGGCCGAGGGCGAAAAGCCGTCCAGCTACCATCCGGTGAGAATCACCGAGCACTTCGACTCGATCATGCAGCGCATGAAAGCGGAAAAACCGGCAATCCGCGAAACCCACATGAGCTTGCTGGAGCAGCGCTACGACCTCAGCGACACGCCCGATGATGAGGTCACCATGGCTCGCGGCAAGCCGATCCAGACTGGCGTGCGGGTCAAGCTGGCGGACGGCAGCTGGGAGGAACTGGCCAAGCTCAGCCCCGAGCAGATTCGCCAGCAGAAACGCTTTCCGGCCGGCTTCATGCCTCTGCCGCATCCCAACCATCCCGAAGGCGGCATGGTTTTTCCGCAGTTCCAGATCGATGAGGTCAACGAAATCGAGGGCCGAGACCTCACCCGTTTCGATCTGGATTTCGATCTGCCCGATCATTTCCTGCCGGAATTCCCGGCACCGATCTATCTCACCACCCGACCGGATCTGGGCGATGTGTCCCAGGGCAAACTGGTGAACATCCGCAACTACTTCGAGATGTTCAACGGCATTCTCAATCCCAAGCAACTGGAAGGCCTGCGGCTGCTGGTCACGACTTTTCCGCAACAGCAATTCAACGCCACCGACGACCGTCGCAGCGAGCATCCGCATACGGGCGTCGCCTGCTTCGATTGCCACGCCAACGGTCACACCAACGCCTCCACTCACCTGGCGGGCGATGTTCGGCCACAGGAATTCCGCCACCGCATCGACACCCCGACCCTGCGCGGTGTTAACGTCCAGCAGATATTCGGCTCGCAGCGGGCGCTGAAGACGGTTGAGGACTTCACCGAATTCGAGCAGCGCGCAGCCTACTTCGACGGCGATATCGTCATGGCCGCGAAGAAAGGCGTGAACGTGCTCGATCGAGGCAGCCAGGTGCATTTCATGGGTGAGTTCCAGGCCCTGCTCGACTTCCCGCCGGCCCCGAAGCTCAATGTCGAAGGCCGTCTCGATCCGGCCAAGGCCAGCGAGCAGGAACTGCGTGGAGAGCAGATATTCCACGGCAAGGGCGCCTGCGCCAGCTGCCACGTGCCGCCCTACTACACCGACCATCTGATGCATAACCTGCAGACCGAGCGCTTTTACGAACCGCAGGAATACAACGGGGTGATGGCGGTGGGCGACGGACCGATCAAGACCTTCCCGCTACGCGGCATCAAGGATTCGCCGCCGTACCTGCACGATGGGCGCCTGCTGACGCTGGACGATACGGTGGAGTTCTTCAACCTGGTGCTGCAACGCGGTCTGAATCAGGACGAGAAGGCCGATCTGGTGGCCTTCCTGCGCACCCTTTGAACACCAACCGATAAAACCGGTCTATGCGCCGGATAGCCGATGCAAGCACGCCAACCGGCGCAGCGCTTGGCACAATGGCGACCGCTGGCCAATCGAGGCCAGCGGTTGCGCATATTCGAGGAGCCAGCATGAGCCAAGCCGACAAACCCAAGCCCCAATTGGACGACGCCGCCCTCGCCTTTGCCGAGCAGGTGTTCGACAGCACCCGTCAAGGAGACGCCGCGCGCCTCGCCGACCTCCTCGGCCGGGGCCTGCCACCGAATATTCGCAACCACAACGGCGACAGTCTGTTGATGCTTGCCGCCTACCATGGGCATCGCGATGCGGCGCGCGTGCTGCTGGAAAACGGAGCCGATCCACAATTGCGCAACGACAAGGGCCAGACACCCCTGGCAGGCGCGGCCTTCAAGGGCGATCTGGCGATGATCAAGCTGCTGCTCGAACATGGCGCCGACGTCGAGGGCGCATCGCCCGATGGCAAGACTGCCCTGATGATGGCCGCGATGTTCAACCGCACCGAGATCGTCGAGTACCTGATTGCCCAAGGCGCTAACCCAAACGCTGCCGACAACAACGGCGCCACGCCACTCGCCGCCGCGGCGCTGATGGGTGCCGCCGATACCCACGCGCTGCTGAGCAAGATCGGCAGCTAACGACAACTGCATTTCTGCTCTCTACGGGTCGCCGGGAACGACGGTCCGTGGCGCGCCGTTGAACCATCGCGCCGCCGTTCGATCTCTGTGTTCTGAATCGATTATCGGCGGCCCTCCCCTTCCGGGCGCCTTATCGGGATAATCCCGCGCTTCCCCAATACCACCCGAGGCCAACCATGACGGCGCACGCCAATCCGTCGACGCAGCGCTTTTCGCCGCGCGCCATCCTGTTGATCGAACTGGCGCTGGCCATGGGCGGATTCGCCATCGGCACCGGCGAGTTCGCCATCATGGGGTTGATGCCCAACGTCGCGCAGGGCCTAGGCATCAGCGAGCCGCAAGTTGGCCACGTGATCAGCACCTATGCGCTGGGCGTCGTGGTCGGAGCGCCGCTATTGGCGATTCTCGGCGCGCGGCTGTTTCGCCGGCATTTGCTGCTGTTGCTGATGGGCTTCTTCGCGCTGGGCAACTTCGCCAGCGCCATGGCGCCGGACTATCACTCACTGATGCTGTTCCGCTTCATCGCCGGCCTGCCCCACGGGGCCTATTTCGGCGTGGCGATGCTGGTAGCCGCCTCGATGGTGGCGCCGGATCAGCGCGCCAAGGCGGTCAGCCGTGTACTGGCCGGGCTGACCATCGCCATGCTGATCGGCAACCCCATCGCAACCTGGCTCGGACAGTGGCTCAGCTGGCGCTGGGCATTCGGGCTGGTGGGGCTGATCGCGCTGCTGACGGTGTTGCTGGTGGCAATCTTCCTGCCGCTCGACCGCGACGAGCCACGCACCAACCCGATGCGCGAGCTGCGTGACTTCAACCGCAAGCAGGTCTGGCTGGCGCTGGCGATCAGCTCGGTCGGGTTTGCCGGGATGTTCTGCGTATTCGCCTATCTGGCGCCAACGCTGCTGGAGGTCACCGGCGTCAGCGAACGCTGGATCCCCGTGGGCCTGGCTGCCTTTGGCCTGGGCGGCATTATCGGCAACCTGTTTGGCGGCTGGCTGTTCGATCGGTTGCGCTTCAAGGCGATTCCCTTGTTGCTGCTCTGGAGTATCGCGGTGCTGCTGGTGTTCCCCTTCGCCGCGCACTCGCTGTGGACTATCCTGCCGGCGGCCTTCGCGGTGGGCACGATGGTTTCTCTGTCGCCAGCGCTGCAGACGCATCTGATGGACGTCGCCGCCGATGCGCAAACGCTCGCAGCGGCCTCCAACCACGCCGCATTCAACATCGCCAACGCGCTCGGTCCCTGGCTTGGCGGGCTGGCTATCAGCGCCGGGCTCGGCTGGACCTCGACCGGCTACATCGGCGCCGCGACCGGAGCGGCTGGTTTGCTGGTGTTCTGGTGGGCCTGGACGGCACGGAACGAACCGGCGCATGGCGCTAGCGTGGCGGCGGCCTGTGACTGAGCGGCCAAGTCACTGACAAGGCGATCAACCCGAACGGCGCCGTAATCTTCGGTAAAGACTTCCCGTCGCCCGCCGCTTGCGCAGCCGGCAGACCGCACGCTCAATGCCGGCTCAGCAGGAGGAACCTGAGCCGTCATGTCGCAATTCCCGTTGTTTCGCACCCGAACCCGAATGTTCGCCTCGTTGGTCATGGCAGCACTGCTGGCCCTGCTGCCAGTCGGCTGTTCCATGCTCGAACAGAAGGAGCGCGAACTGGTGTTCCGCATCGAGCCCGGCACCGCCAGTTGGTACCGCGGGCTGCCGGACAGCGTCGAGGAGCTGGAACTGACCACGCCGGCGTTCGGCGACAGCCAGAACATCCATGCTTGGTGGTGGCCGGCCGAGCAGGTCGACGCGCCTGCCGTGCTCTATCTGCATGGCTCGCGCTGGAATCTCACCGGCCATCTGTTTCGCCTCGAGCAGCTTCGTTCGCTAGGCTTTTCGATACTGGCCATCGATTACCGCGGCTTCGGCCAAAGCCTTGGCGAGCTTCCGTCCGAAGCCAGCGTTTACCAAGATGCGCGCATCGCCTGGGATCACTTGAAAACGCTTCAGCCCGATGCTGACAAGCGCCTGATCTACGGCCATTCATTGGGCGGAGCGGTAGCCGTGGACCTAGCCGCCGAGCTTGGCCGCGAGGAAGCACCGGCCGCGCGCGCTCTGATCATCGAGTCCACCTTTACCAACCTGGCCGACATCGCCACCGAAGTGGCCGACACGTCCTGGCCAATCCGTTGGCTTCTCTCGCAGAAGTTCGATTCCATCGACAAAATCGACCAAGTCGGCATGCCTCTGCTGGTGGTGCACGGCACGGCCGATCAATACGTGCCGGCACGCTTCAGCAAAGAACTCTATGACGCCGCTCAGCAACCAAAACGCCTGCTGCTGATCGAGGGCGGCACCCACAACAACAGCATGCGGCTTGGCCGGCAGTCCTATCGCAGGGCTCTGGACGAGTTGCTCAGTGGCAGCGGCAATAAGCCAGGCGATACGGCGACGCGCGCACCAGGCGCGGCGGGCTAAAGCGCCGCAGCATCGTCAACCGGGAGTCGGTGCGTTCTCTTCGATCAACCCGGCTTGTTTGGCTGCCGACCAGAACTCGACCGTCACCTGGTCGGACATCGATGCTACGTTCTCACGCACATGCTCGGGCTTACTTGCGCCGGGAATGATCGCCGATACCACCGAGGGTGCGTTGGCAAATTGTAACGCCGCAGTACGCAGATCCACTTGGTGCTCGCGGGCCAACTGACGATAGCGTTCACGCTTGTGCTGAATCTCGGGCGGTACGTCCTGGCTGTAATTGAAATAGTCATTACCAGCCAGATACCCGGAATTGAGCGGCGCTCCGACGACTATCGAGACGCCTTGTTTTTCCGCCGCGGGAAATAACTGGTTCAGCGCATCCTTGTGCTTGAGCAGTGAATACTGGGTAGCGGAAAGAATGATGTCCGGATCTGACCGTTCAATGGCACCAAGCGCGGGCGGCAACGTGTTGACCCCCATGCCCCACGCCTTGATCAGTCCCTCTTCGCGCATTTTTACCAGCTCTGGCATTGCACCTTTGACCGCCACTTCAAAGTGTTCTTTCCAGCCTTCGCCCATGTCGACATTGTCTGGCGACAGGTCGTGTATGAACACCACATCCAGGCTGGGCACGCCCATGCGCTGCAGGCTGTCTTCAATGGAGCGGCGGGTACCGGCTGCGGTGTAGTCATACTCGTAGTTGAAATTGCTGACGCCCTTCCAGTCGTCGTGGGAATAGCCGGGTTCAGGCTTCAGCAGACGGCCTACCTTGGTCGACAGTATGTAGGCGTCATGCTCTCGAGCAGAGAGCAGCATGGCGTGCCGTCGCTCGCTGAGCCCGAGACCATACCAGGGTGAAGTGTCGTAGTAGCGAACCCCGAGTTTCCAGGCCTCCTGCAACAACATCAGCGCCTGCTGCTCGGACATCTCACGGCGCATATCACCCAGCCCGATCGCACCACCGAGACCGAAGCGATACAACGGCCGGTACCGCTCATGATTGCCGCTGTTCATCGGCAGGCTATTGGGCGACTGGCTTGCCTGTGTGCTGTCGGTCCGCGCTTGGGCATACGCCAGCATAGGCGACAAGGCGAGCCCAATTCCGCCTAGCGCAGCGGTCGAGATAAAGGAGCGACGGTACATGCGAAACCTCCGTAGCGTTGATAGACAGCCGCCAAAAGGAAGGGCGTCTGTCTAGCGACCCTAGGTTCTTGCGAGGGTTTCCCTGAGCCGTTTCATTCATCCGAATCTGCCGATGGCAAGCACCCAACAGGCACCTGCTTAGTCGGCTTTCTATCTGCCACCACGGAGTGAGCGAAAGCTGCACGTTCGCGTGCATAAATTCATGGAGCACCAAGAGGTTTGCACGGAAGCAATTGGACTATGTCTCCTATGCATCAACCCGGATCGGCAACGGGGTCGGTAACAAGCTCGACGGGAATAGGCGACTCAGGCGCAAGGGCTTCGAACAGCGGCCAGGGATTGTGGCCCGTGCCGATCCACTCCAGCGTCGATTGCCAGAAGCCGTCGCGGTGCCGCTCACGGAACAGATCGAAGTGCCCGACCTTCTGCATGCCCAACGCCGCTGGGTTGAGTTGGACGTGCTGCCTGTGGCTGTTCCGGTAGTAATCGAGGCCACGGCGAAGCGCCGGAGGGGTTCCGTACTCGTCGTCAGTCACGCTGACCGCCAGAATCGGTGCACGAATCGCCGCAAAGCGCTGCAGTACTTCGTCGCGCTCGTTTAATGGATAGCTGGCCTCCAACCGGGCCCGGCGAAACGCCCATTCGTGGGCGACACCCGCGGGCAGGTCTTCCAGCCAGCCCAGCCGCCGTCCGGGAAAATAACCGTACAGCGCGGTCACAGCTGGCATGAACAGATGCCATCTGGCGAACATCTGCCAGCGCTGCGCGGGAGCATAATCACGCCAGTAGGCATATTGCGCACCGACGCTGAGAAAGCGATCGACCTCGGTCGCGGCCCTGGCAAAACCCGGCATGAAGCCGCCAATACTGTGCCCCACCGCAACCAGCAGACCGTCCGGGTCGCGCTGGCGCATCCAGCGCACGGCCGCATCGAAATCGTAATCGCCCCAGTCGCGCCAGCGGATGCCTGCGCCGCGCAAATTCGCCGGCCGAGAACCACCGATGCCGCGGTAGTCATAGGTCAGCACTGCGTAGCCCTGCTCGCGCAGGAAGCCGGCGTATCGGGCGTAGTAGCGCGCCAGCACGCCGGTCGCGCTACTGACGATCACCGAGCCGTGCGCCTCGCCCGGCGGTAGCCAGAGTTGCGCGGCGAGCTGATAACCATCGCGGCACGGCAGAAAGATGTGCTTGGGCATAGCTGATCGTCGCTCCGTGAGCCTCATGCAACCTTGCCCGCTCGGGCAGATTTTGGCCAGCACAGCCGTAGAACCTGTTGGGACGACAGCCGCCTCTCACCGCACCGGCCGCTACAAGATGGCGAGATAGAGATTCTGGTGGGCTAAGCAAGGCGCTGTCCGGCCCACCCTACTCTTTGTGAAGATGCCAGTTGGGTGGGCCGGGCGGCGCTCCGCTTCAGCCCACCATAGCAAGCAAAGCATGGCCTGGGCCTCAGGCACAGAACGCGGCTATAAAGGCTGCCGAAGGACGCCGACGGACTTCCAAATCCGCGCACACGGCAAACATCACCAGCTAGCGAACCTTCACGGAACTGGTGCCATCATCCGCCCTCTAAGTGGCCATCATCGCAGCAGCCAGCGGTCACGTCCGGCGCGCTGTCGTTGCTACACTTCGCGCCCTGCCGTCTGCCAGTACATGAGGCCACAGGACGGTTGCCACTCTCCTTCGATATCGAAAAGGAAGCCATGCGTATCCTGTTGGTTGAAGACGATCCCATTCTCGCGCTGATAGCCGCCTCAGCGTTGGAGGACGAGGGTCACCAGATCGTCGGTCCTGCCTATGACGACGAGCAAGCCATGGCCCTCGCCGAAACCCAGAGCGCCGACATTGCACTCGTCGATATCAACCTTGCAGGACATGATGAAGGCATATCGCTCGCCCGTAGCCTGCTGAAGCTGCACGGTATCGCCTCGGTGTTCGTCAGTGGTCAGCTCGAGGCGGCGCGCAGTAACGCCGATGCCGCGCTAGGCTTGTTGCGTAAGCCGTACGAGCCAGGCGACCTGGCGCTCAGCGTAAGCATCGCGCAGGCGATGCTCAATGGCGGCCCGGTGTTGCCGATACGCGTGCCGGCTTCACTGGAAATCTTTTCCCCTGGCCGCGCCAGCGATTGTTAAGGACCCGGAACATGAACCAAACGGACAGCATTGCGATCGGGCAGATCGATGGCATGGGTGAGCGCGAGTTTCGCGAACTGGCGGACAACGCCCCTGTGATGATCTGGCGATCACGCACAGACAAGCTCTGCGACTGGTTCAACAAACCCTGGCAGGATTTTTCCGGCAAGACTCAAGAACAACTGTTCGGCTATGGCTGGACGGACGACGTCCATCCAGAGGATTTCGACCGCTGCGTGGCAACCTATACGAATGCCTTCGATGCCCGTGAGTCCTTCACCATGCCCTACCGGCTGCGCCGTAGCGATGGCGTTTACCGCTGGTTTCTGGACAACGGCGCGCCCTTCTTTCGCAATGGCGAATTCGCTGGTTATTTCGGCAGCTGCATCGATATCACCGAGCAGCGCGACCTTGAGGAGCACCAGCGGGTATTGCTGGCAGAGCTCAACCATCGGGTCAAAAACAACCTGCAGCTGATCATTTCCTTCCTGCAGTTATCCAAGAACCGCGCCCGCGGGGATGAAGCGAAGACCCTGCTACAGGGTGCGATCAGCCGCATTCACGGTGTCGGCGCGGTGCAGAACGAGTTGCACAAATACAGCAGCGGTACGGTGGACCTCGCCGAATACCTGCCCAATCTGGCACGCAATGTTTTGAGCATCGAGAGCGGCGAAAGCGCCACACTGGTGACCGAGGCGCAGAGCGTTAAGGTCCCGTTCCAGACCGCTTCCAACCTCGGTCTGATCGTCAATGAGCTGATGATCAATGCCATCAAGCACGGCGGAGTGGATCGCGTGTTTCTCACCGTCAAGCAGACCGGGCCGGGAATGGCTGAAATCTGCGTCGCCGATCAAGGCCGTGGTTTCAGCGAAGAAGCCCTCGCCGACGACGTCCCACGCGGCGGAGCCAAGGGCATGGAGCTGATCGGGGCGCTGGCGCGAAGCTTCAAGGCGACCGTCACCCGGCGCAACCAGAACGGCGCGCAGGTCACCATCAGCTTTCCCTACTGAGCGCCGGACGCGGGACGACAGCGTAGCGGTTACTCATTAAGGCAGTTGACCCAGGCACAGTTGCGATGGCCGCAACGTTCGCCAGTGCTGGCAGCACGACGCGCTGCCAGCGCAACAATCAATCAGCGCGCCCGGAGCCCATTCAGCAACGCCTTGTGAAACACCTGCGGCGCCTCGACCTGCGGAGAATGGCCAAGCTCGGGGAATGGGACCAGCGTGGCATCGGGAATCAGTGCGGCGGCCTGCCGGCCCAGCTCCGGGTAGTTGCCAAGGCGTTGCGCCACTTCCTCGGGCGCGCGGTTGGCGCCGGGTGCGGTGCGATCCTTGCCACCAATGAGCAACAGCGTCGGCATGCTGATCTTCTCGAACTCATGGATAACCGGCTGCGTGAAGAGCATTTCTGACGTCTGCGCCTGGTTCCAGGCAACGATCTCCTTGCCCTCCCCGGCATACATGCCCGCCAGCATGTTCACCCAACGGTCGTACTCGGGCTTCCAGTTGCCGTTGTAGTAGAACTTCTTTTGATAGGCCTTGATCTTGTCGAAGTCGGTTTTCAGTTCGCCCTGGTACAGCTGATCGATCGGCGCGTAAGGCACGCCTTCGGCCTGCCAGTCTTCCAGGCCGATCGGATTGACCAGCACCAACTGCTCGACCATGTTCGGATAGTTCAGCGCAAACCGCGCCGCCAGCATGCCGCCCATTGAGTGGCCGATAACGGTGGCCCGATCCACGTCCAGTGATTGCAGCAGCGCCTGGGTGTTATGCGCCAGCTGAGAGAAGCTGAACTGATAGCCCTGCGGTTTGCTGGAGCTGCAAAAGCCGATCTGGTCCGGCGCAATCACCCGGTAGCCATTTTGGGAAAGCACCGCGATGGTTTCTTGCCAAGTCGCGGCGCAAAAATTCTTGCCGTGTAGCAGCACAACGGTGCGGCCATTGGCCTTTCCCTCGGGCTCGACATCCATATAAGCCATGGACAGCGCCTTCTCCTGCGATGAGAACTCGTAGCGCTCGATGGGATGCGGATAGCTGAAGCCTTCCAGCTGCGGTCCATAGACCGGCCGTTGCTCGGCATGCAGCGAGGGGACCAGCGCGAGGCCGGCGGCAAACATCAACGAGGGCATGACTTTCTTCACGCATCGACTCCTTGTAGCGGCAGCGCGCCGCGAGGTCATTGGGATTCGCTGGGAGCCGTGGCGACAGCAAAAGCTGGCCAGCAAGGCTCAAGCACAACGGGTCTGACTAGATGGGAGTCCAGAAGCCGCGTAAGGGTTCGTCGAGGGTACAGGGCGATTATTTCACCATGTGAAACGCGGCAACCTGGACGTTTACCGCGTTGGCGAGGAGTCGCTATTTGACCTCGACCTGCTGGATGTCGAAGCCAATACGATTGTCGGCACTGATGCGAAAGTGCAGCGTCTCGCCCGTCTCGACCCGCGCCGCCTTTTCGCGCAGCAGATTGCCTTTGCCACACAGGGTATCGTCCTCCGGATCGGACTCGATGCTGACAATGCGCATCCCCGCCGGCACCTGCAACCGCACCTGCTCGCCGACATGCACGCGCGCGGCGAGCTTGCGGTCCACCATCAGCGCCACGTAGCACCCGCCCCCACGCAGGCCGAAATCACGCGTCACCACCAGCTCACCGCCATTGGCGACGGGTGTCTGATAGCCGCGCAAGCGCTCTTGCGGCACGGGTTTAATGTCTTCTGGGTCAGCTTGCCAAGACGAACAGCCGGCCAGAGCCAGAAGAGGAACGAGGACAAGGAGCAAGCGCATACGGGTTTCTCCAGATAAGCGAAGCGGTGATGGTATGACAGGTTTGCTCGCTCGCCGTGCGTAAAAGATGCTGCGATCGCTATCTAGCAGGCCGCTGGAGTAATTCTTCAACAGTCTGCTAGCGGGTCGATATCGGATGGCTGCTACCGGGATAAGGCCGCTCTTCCTCGAGCCCTCCGTCGCGCCTGTAAACCTCGACCGAAGCCGTCTTGCCTGCCATGAACTGGTCCAGTTCGCTCAGCATTTCATCCTTGGTCAGGGTACGTAGCAACGTCTCCTGGGATTGCGGGTTGGTCAGCTCCCAGCCCATCGGGGTGGGGTTTACGTGATATTTGTCCATGGAACGCTCCTAGTAGCGAGCGCAGACTCAGCTGCGCCCGAAGGATCGGGTCAGCCGCGATCTTCGTCGCCGTCGATTTCACTGTCGTCGAAGTCCGGATCCTCGCCCGGCTCCTTCTCGCCGCTATCGGTCATGGTGACGTCCGGCGACTCCTCGGTGAGCATCTCGTGCTCGGAGTGATCCTGATGGTTCTGGTTCATGGCGACCTCGTTATATGGCCCGATGGGTTCTATCAATTGGAACCGTCCCAGCTGGAGGGCGTTCATCCGTGCGCTTGCCGGCGGTCGCTCATCACGCCGTGACAAAAAGAATCCGCCGCCCCGCTCAACTTGCGATTGCAGCCGCCCAAGGACTCCACCACACTGCCTCGCAATCCCACCTGCACCGGAGCCGCTCCATGCCTGCCACCCATCAATACACGCGCGACAGCATTCTGGCCGACGCGAATGCCCTGAGCTGCACCATCTACCGCGCCCACGAATCGGACCCGGACGGCGAAGAGCAGGACATGGGCGACGCCCGCGTCATCATCACCGGCAACTTCGAGCCGCCGGCCGAGTGGGATGCCAAGGAACGCGCCGACTACTTCGACGGCATGCCTGAAGACGCGTTCTTCACCGCTGTATTCGCCTGCGAAGCAGGCGCCGACTCCAAGGGCTACTTCACCGTCGAGGCGGATGATTACGCCGCCGTGACCGAGCAGGACGGTACGATTTCCATGTTCTATATCTGCGAGCGCCTGGCTGACGGCACCTACGTACTGCTACGCGAAGAAGACGACGAGGAATAAGCCGCTCCTTTCACCACGCGCAACAAGCGGGCTCATCGAACCCGCTCCCGCCCAAACGGGTCTGTGCTGTATGGGCAGACCCGTCGGCCCGCCGGCCGACACCGCCTCGTTTCATCATCCGCCGCCATCAAGAGGAATCGCATGAGCCCTCTGCACAGCCGCTGGCAATCACCGGTTGCACGCATGAAGCTGGTCGCTGGCCTGCTCCTGCTGCTCGCCGCCCTGCTCTACATCTTCGCCACCGCCATGGAGCCACGTCATCCGGCCTGGGGCTACCTCGCCTCGTTCGCCGAAGCCGCGATGGTCGGTGCCATTGCCGACTGGTTCGCCGTCACCGCCCTGTTCCGTCACCCGCTCGGTCTGCCGATCCCGCACACGGCGATCATCCCGCGCAGCAAGGCGCGCATCGGGCAGAACCTGTCGACCTTCATCACCACCCATTTCCTGTCCACACCACTGGTACTGGCCAAGCTGGAAGCGCTGGATCTTGGCGGGCGCCTGGCCAATTGGCTGCGCCATCCAGACAACGCCGCTGCGGTCGGCCGGCAGCTCACCGGCATGGCACGTTTCGGCGTCGAGTCCCTACATGACGAGCGTGTGCAGGCCTTCGTCCAGGCCAAGCTGATCAACCGTGTGCGCAAGATCGACCTCGCACCGGTATGCGGACAGGTGCTGGAAATGCTCACCCGCCAAGGCAAACACCAAGCGATGCTCGACGAGGCACTGATCAAGCTCGACGCGCTATTGCAGGACGACGACACCCGCGCGCTGGTCGCTGACGCCATCACCGCCGAGGTTCGAACCCTGCGTTACCTTGGTCTGGGCAAGGCCGTCGGTGGCTGGTCGGCGAATAAGTTCGTCGATGGGGTTTCGGCAGTGATCGCCGAGGTGGCGAACGATCCCGAGCATCCTTTGCGTGAGCGTTTCGACGAGCATGTCGGGGAATACATCGAGCGGCTCAAGCACGACCCTGACTATCGGTTAGAGATCGAACGCATCGTCGCTCAACTGCTGGAGCATCCAGCCACCACCGATTACATCCGGACGCTCTGGCAAGAGCTGACCGATTGGCTGGAGACCGATCTGGACAATCCGGACTCACGCATCGGCACGCGTATCGTCAAGCTGACCCAGGGCCTCGGCGACTCGCTGGCAGCAGATGCCACCATGCGCAGCTGGATCAACGAGCAGTTGATGGCGGCCGCACCGGCAATGCTCGAGCGCTATCGCGGCAAGATCGGCCATTACATTGCCCAGCGTGTAGAGAACTGGGAAAGCCGCGAGTTGGTCGAGCAGATGGAGCAGAGTGTGGGCAAGGACCTGCAGTACATCCGCATCAACGGCACGCTGGTTGGTGGATTGGTCGGACTGGTGCTGCATGCACTGACGCAGCTGGTGGCCGGCTAGGTGGCAGGCGGCGTTCCGCTTTAGCCCACCAACGCGGCTACCTATGGTGGGCTGAAGCCCACCCTACGACATTGGTCACGCATTGAGACACTGATGGCTTGCTATCTCTCGGTGGGCCGTAGGGTGGGCTTTAGCCCACCACAGAAGCGCCTCGGTCATAGCGGTGTTAAGCGAAGGGCCGCCTAGCCCACCCTACGCTCGCTGCGCCAACCGCTGCACAAGCCGTGTCTGCAATTTTTCCAGCGCTTCCGGTTCGGCCTTGCCCGCCGCATGAATACCCAAGCCCTCGCCCGCGTAGCGCGGGACGATGTGCACGTGAATATGAAACACCGTCTGCCCCGCCGGCGCGCCATTGAACTGCGCCACCTGCACGCCATCGGGCTGCAACTCGTCGACGATCACGCGGGTGAGCTTCTGCACCACCGCCATCACCTTGCCCAACGCCTCGGTATCCACATCGAGGATATTGCAGGCAGCGGAGCGCTTCGGAATCACCAACGTATGGCCAAAGGATTGCGGAAACAGATCGAGAAAGGCGAGTACGTCGTCATCCTCGTAGAGCTTGTAGCAAGGCGCATCGCCCCGAATGATCTGAGCGAAGATGTTCTGTGGGTCGTAGGGCGTGATCAGGGACACCGATTTTTCTCCAGGACGAATGGAAAGGCAGACCAAATCGGTCAGAAAGTAGTAAACCGAATCGTGACCGATGTCCGATAGCAAAGCCACGTCTACCTCGTGCGCAGAACATCCAGACTCTGAGCAACTTGGTGCGCAAAACGCACCCTACAAAAGCATCTGCACCCGCCAAGTCTGTAGGGTGCGCTCCGCGCACCGTGTGCTCGAAATGGCTGGTGCGCCGCCGGAGCAGTACCGCCATGCTCATGCGCCTCGACAAAAAAATGCGATACGCCTAACGCAACTCTTCCGCCTTGGCGGCATAGTCATCGCTGTTGATTTCATGGGTGCGGAGCACGGCATCCAGCTCCTGACGAATCTGCGGATGCGTGACGTCCTGAAGCAGCGCCTCGAGTTTGCGAATCACCCATTTCTGCCCACGGTCGACCAGCGCCAGGCGCTCACCCAGATCGGCGATCGCCATGCATTTTTCGTAGAAGGCGCCGCGTTCGTGCCCCGGCTCGGCATCCAGCATCAGCAGGCAATCTCGTAATCGCCGGCAACTATCGGCTTCGCCACGATGCACCTGCGCCAGCACGCTGCGCTGCAGGTCTCCCTTGGCTTCCGCGAGGCTGGCGTGGGCAACCTGTGCCCCGGCCCGCTCAGCGCTCAACAGCTCATCGAGCGCCTCGATCAGGCGCTCCCGCTCGATTCCTAACGATTCCACAGTCATCTTCTTCTTTTCCTTGTTTCGGTGATCAGCCTGCAGCTGGCCGCAACCATGCTAGCCGCACGTCAATAGCGACCAACAATGAAAAATCCTGCCGTGACGGTGCAGTCTTTTTGCTTCGCCGCCGCTGGCTTGTCTTTAGAGCATCCGGAGCCGGTTACATGATAAATAAAAATAAATGCATTTAACGTTCATTATTATTCCTTTGCCTAGACCAAACAGGAGGATCACACTGCCGGGCGTTCACCTTCAGCGCTCGCATGGCGCCAAGCACGACTCGCAACGAGGCCCCGCAGAGGAAGCCCACGAGGCGTAAAGGCTGAACGAAACCTTGCAAATCCTCCTTGCGTGCATCTGGAAATTTCATGTCCCGAGTGATTCCTGCCGGCTCGTCCGGCGAAACCTACAACTACAGCGTCGTTCGCCAGTTCACCCTGATGACCCTGGTCTGGGGCATTCTCGGCATGGGCATGGGTGTGTTCATCGCGGCCCAACTGGTGTGGCCGCAACTGAATTTCGACCTTCCCTGGACCAGCTTCGGCCGCATCCGACCGCTGCATACCAATCTGGTGATTTTCGCTTTCGGTGGCAACGCGCTGTTTGCCACTTCCCTGTACGTCGTGCAGCGTACCAGCCGGGTACGCGTGATTTCCGACGGCGTGGCGAGCTTCGTGTTCTGGGGCTGGCAGACGGCGATCGTGGCGATGCTGATCAGCTACCCGCTGGGCTACACCACCTCCAAGGAATACGCGGAGATGGAATGGCCCATCGCCTTGCTGGTCACCTTCGTGTGGATCGCCTACACATGGCTGTTCTTCGGCACTATCGCCAAGCGCACGGTCAGCCATATCTACGTCGGCAACTGGTTCTACGGTGCGTTCATCGTCGTCACCGCGATGGTGCACATCGTCAATCACATGCTGGTGCCGGTGACGCTGCTCAAGTCCTATCCGATCTATTCTGGCGCCACCGATGCCATGGTGCAGTGGTGGTATGGGCACAGCGTGGTGGGCTTCATTCTCTCGGTGGGTTTCCTTGGGATGATGTATTACTTCGTACCCAAACAGGCGGAGCGGCCAATCTATTCCTACCGGCTGTCCATCGTGCACTTCTGGGCGATCATCAGCCTGTACATCTGGGCCGGCCCGCATCATCTGCACTACACCGCACTGCCGGACTGGGCGCAAAGCCTGGGCATGGTGATGTCGATCATCCTGCTGGCGCCGAGTTGGGGCGGCATGATCAACGGCATGATGACCCTCTCTGGCGCCTGGCATAAGCTGCGCACCGACCCGATCCTGCGCTTCCTGGTGGTATCGCTGGCGTTCTATGGCATGTCGACCTTCGAAGGCCCGATGATGGCCATCAAGACCGTCAACGCGCTTTCTCATTACACCGACTGGACCATCGGCCATGTGCATGCCGGCGCCCTCGGCTGGGTAGCGATGATCAGCATCGGCACGCTCTACCACATGATTCCCAAGCTCTGGGGGCGGGAGCAGATGCACAGCGTCGGTCTGATCAACGCGCATTTCTGGCTAAGTACCATCGGCACGGTGCTTTACATCGCCTCAATGTGGGTCAATGGCATCACCCAGGGTCTGATGTGGCGTGCGATCAACGAAGACGGCACCCTCACCTATTCCTTCGTCGAAGCCTTGGAAGCCAGCCATCCCGGCTACGTGGTACGCATGATCGGCGGCGGGCTGTTCGCCTTCGGCATGCTGCTGATGGCCTACAACACCTGGCGCACCGTGCGTGCTGGCGACAATGCCGTTCAGGCGCCGATTCCCAATCTGGTCACGGCGGGGTAAACCATGGCAATGCTGATCCTCTTCACCGTGATAGCGCTGCTTGGCGCGGCGCTGAGCCTGACGAATCTGTCCAGCCACGACGCGGAGCAGACTGCCCTGCTGCCCTTCGCCGACGATCCCGAAGCCGCCCGACAATTGACGGCCGAAACGGGGCTGGTCTGCGAACGGGTGATGCGCCCTGCCGAAGAGCCGGAGCCGCCCTACGTCTGGAAGGCCTGACAGACGCGCTCCGGGCCGCGTTTGAGGCACAATCGCGCCATTCACGATGAACGTCCGGAGCGCCAATGCAGCTGGCAAGGATCGAGCAATTACTGGTCGGCAAGGCCGTCCCCTACACCCGCCCCGGCACCCGCAGCGCCATCTCCAAGCACACGGTCGCCGGCCCGGTTCCTGTGGGTTTCGAAGGGCTGGAAGGCGACGAGCAGGGCGACCGCAAGGTGCATGGCGGCGTGAACAAAGCCGTGCACCACTATGCCTACGAACACTATTCCCGCTGGCGCGAGCAGCTCGGTGCCCTACCGCTGCTGGAGCAACCAGGCGCCTTCGGCGAGAACATCAGCACCCGGGGGCTCAGCGAGGCGGACCTATGCCTCGGAGATGTCCTGCGCTGCGGCGAAGCACGGCTGGAAGTGGTGCAGACGCGCCAGCCCTGCTGGAAGCTAAATGATCGCTTCGGCATCCCGGACATGGCGCTGCGTGTGCAACAGAGCGGCATGACCGGCTGGTACTACAAAGTGCTCGAACCCGGCGCGCTCGAAGCCGGGCAGCTGCTCATCCTCGAACACCGTCCTTTCCCGCGCTGGTCGCTAACACGGGTACTGGAAGTGCTTTATCAGCGCACCCTGGACCAAACTGCCCTGCATGAACTGAACGAACTGCCATTAGTGCCGTCCTGGCGCAAGCTAGTGGAGCGCCGCCTGCAACAGCACACCGTGGAGGACTGGAGCAAGCGGCTGTACGGCTCGAATAGCGAAACCTGACAAAACCGGCTTTGCCGGCGTCTGGTTGGCGGAACATGCGCGCTTGCCGGGCCTCTCATCCTCGATAACCACAAAAATGAACGAGGCCCTCCATGCATGCTCGCCGCTCGTCCATCGCCGCCGCCTTCGCGCTCGGCTTGTTCGCTTTTCCCGCCCTCGCTGTCGAGCTCCAGCCCAGCGCGCTGCTCAAACAGGCCGAAACGGAGCAGGAGGCCTATCTCGACACTCTGAAAGCGCTGGTCGCGGTGGACACCGGCACCGGCCAGCAGCAGGGGCTCGCCAAGGTCAGCCAGATGCTGGTCGAACGGCTCGAAGCGCTGGGTGCCGAGGTCACTACCACGCCGGCAACGCCATCAACCGGGGACAACATCGTCGGCACGCTGAAAGGCTCGGGTACGACGAACTTCCTGCTGATGGTCCACTACGACACGGTATTTGCCGAAGGCACCGCCGCCGAGCGGCCGTTCCGCATGGATGAGAAACGCGCCTATGGCCCCGGCGTGGCCGATGCCAAGGGCGGGGTGGCGATAATCCTTCATGCGCTCAAGCTGCTGCAGGACGAGCAATTCGATGGCTTCGGCACCCTCACCGTACTGTTCAACCCGGATGAGGAAATGGGTTCGGCCGGTTCGAAGAAGATCATCGCCGAGCTCGCCCGCAAGCACGATTACGTCTTTTCCTACGAGCCGCCAGACAAGGACGCCGTGACCACCGCAACCAACGGTATCAACGCGGTGATGCTGGAGGTAAAAGGCAAATCCTCGCACGCTGGATCGGCACCCGAAGAGGGCCGCAACGCCGTCATGGAGCTCGCGCATCAACTGGTGCAGCTCAAGGATCTGGGCGATCCGGGCAAGGGCACCACGGTCAATTGGACGATGATCAAGGGCGGCGAGAAGCGCAACATCATTCCTGACAGCGCCGCCGCCGAAGCCGACATGCGCTATTCCGATCTGAGTGAGTACGACCGCGTCCTGGCCGATGCCCAGCGAATCATCAAAGACAAATTGATCGAGGACACGACGGTCGAACTTCGCATCGATAAAGGCCGACCACCGCTGGCGAAGAACGCCGGCTCGGATCAATTAGCCGAGACGGCACAGAAGCTCTACGGTGAAATCGGCAAGACCATCGAACCCATCGCCATGCGTTTCGGCACCGATGCCGGCTACGCCTACGTGCCGGACAGCGACAAACCAGCCGTACTGGAAACCATGGGCGTGGTGGGCGCTGGTCTGCATTCGGACGAGGAATACCTGGAACTTGCCAGCATCGCGCCGCGCCTGTATCTGACGGTGGCGATGATCAAAACACTGTCCGGCGAGAACGAGTCCCGCTAGTCGGCAGCTCGAGCCACACCGAAGCTGCTGCCTGCCTCCGGTGTGGCTTGTTGCTATGGAATAACGCGAAGCCTCAGAGCAGCACCAGCCCCAACAGCCAGACCACCGCCATACCCACCACACCTTGAACCAGCGTCGCCATGGTTTGCGCGCGGTAGGCTGTGGACACTTTCATCCGGCTGAACTGCGAGACGACCCAGAAGAAGCTGTCGTTGGCATGGGACACGGTCATACCGCCCGCGCCGATGGCCATGACCGTGAGCACCCGGCCCATTTCGCTATCCAGACCGAGACTGCCGAGCAGCGGCGCGACCATTGCCGAGGTGGTGACCAGTGCAACGGTAGTGGAGCCCTGCGCGGTCTTCAGCGCGGCAGAGACGATGAAGGGCATGAACAGGCCGATCCCCAGAGCCGACAAACTTTGGCCCAGGTAATCGCCTAGCGGCGTGATCTTCAGCATTGCGCCAAAGGCACCACCAGCGCCGGTGATCAGCAGAATCGGCGCCGCGGAGACGATGCCAGCCGCAACCTGATCATGGAACTGCTGGCGCTTGTTCTCGCCCTTGAGCAACGTGCATGCGAAGCCCAGGCCGATCAGCAGGGCGGCGACCGGCTGGCCGAGAAAACCCAACACCGAGAACACAACGCCCTCGCCCAGCGGCCTGCCGGGCAGCGCGACGACCGAGCCGATACAGATCAGCGCGATGGGAATGAAGATAGGCGCGAAGGCTTGCCAGGCGCTGGGCAAGGTGCCATAGCGGGCTCGCAAGGTATCGAAATCCACGTCCTCGGCGAGCAGCTCGCTGGGGGCTTCGTCCAGCAGCTCGCGATCATCCTGCTTGAGAAAGCGGTTGGCCCAGAGCATCCCGGCCAGCGCAGCTACTGCCGAGACCAGAAGACCGACGGCTATCACCAGCCCCAGCGAATCTTCCAATCCCAGGTTGCCTGCGGCTGCGATTGGACCCGGTGTCGGCGGCACGAAGGTGTGGGTGGCGTACAGGCCGGTGGCCAGCGCCACGCTCATCGCCACCACCGAGACCTTCATTCGCGCCGCCAGTGCATTTTTCAGCGAGTTGAGGATGACGTAGCCGGAATCACAGAACACCGGGATCGACACCAGATAGCCGATGATCGACAGCGTCAGGGTCGGGAAGCGTTCGCCCAGCAGCCGGATCACGCTTTCGGCCATGGTGATCGCCGCGCCGGAGCGTTCGAGGATGACGCCGATGATGGTGCCTAACGCAATGACAATACCGATATAACCGAGGATGCCGCCGAAGCCAGTCGCGACCGTTTTGAGGATTTCCGCAGTCGGGACTTGATAGGCGAAGCCGGCAAGAATTGCCGCTGCCAACAGTGCCAGAAAGGGATGCAGCTTCCAGCTCACCGTGGAATACACGATGAAGGCAATCAGCAACAACAAGATGAGGATCAGCACCATGATCGAACGCCTCGTGTAATGGTTCCAGAATGCGACAGGCGCCGACACCTGCGCTGCGTTGAGCATAGTGCAGCTTGTCCGTGGCGCTCGGAGCCGTCGAGGCGGTCGACCAACTGCGCCAAAGGCTGGGCTATCCTCACCTCCTCATCGTATGGAGAGCCTCGTCGTATGTCCGATCTATCCGCCTTCCCGATCACCCAGAAATGGCCAGCCAGCTACCCGGAACGCCTGCAGCTCTACTCGCTGCCCACGCCCAATGGGGTAAAGGCATCGATCATGCTGGAGGAGACCGGTCTGCCCTACGAGGCGCACCTGGTCAGCTTCGAGAGCAACGATCAGCTATCGGAGGAATTCCTTTCACTGAACCCAAACAACAAGATCCCGGCGATTCTCGACCCGAACGGGCCGGACGGTAAACCTCTGACACTGTTCGAATCCGGGGCGATTCTGTTGTATCTGGCAGACAAGACGGGTCAGCTCATGCCGGAGGACACGGCGGCCCGCTACGAGACGATTCAATGGCTGATGTTCCAAATGGGCGGCATCGGGCCAATGTTTGGGCAGCTCGGCTTCTTCCACAAATTCGCTGGCAAGGACTACGAGGACAAGCGCCCGCGCGACCGTTACCTCGCGGAAACCCAGCGCCTGCTAGGCGTGCTCGACAAGCGCCTGGAAGGCCGCGAGTGGCTCATGGGCGGCCGCTACAGCATCGCCGATATCGCCACCTTCCCCTGGGTGCGCAATCTGGTGGGCTTCTACGAAGCGCGTGAGTTGGTGGAATTCGAGCGTTTCAGCAATGTGCAGCGCGTGCTGGACGCCTTTGTCGCGAGGCCTGCAGTGGCCAAGGGTCTGAACATTCCACCCCGCGGGTGAAACGGACTTTCCGCCGAGCGCTCTGTGCTTATTACAGCAACCCTCTCCCGGAGGGAGAGGGGGCAGGTATTTGTCGGATGTTGCTGCGAGTGGTTCCAAATGGGTCGCTGCAAGCAAAGCCGCGGTTCTGCGCGAAACGCGCCAGCCCTAGATCACCTTCGCCGCGCGCCCGATGAACTGGATCGGCCCGGTCGGTTTGCCGGTTGGCGAGCCAGTTGGTTGTTCGAGCGTGAGTTCGAACAGCTGATTGGGCTGCAACGGCGGCAGCTCGTCGAGGCGAATCTTCACCGGCTCACCGGGTTTGACCAATCCGAGCGAGACCGGCGCCTGCCAGCCTTCGGCCTTGGTCCAGAGCTGCAGCGCCTTGTCCGGCGGCAGCTCGGTCACGCCGAGGGGGATCAGTTCGATTTCCCGCGATTGGTTACTGGCCTGCATCACCCAACCGGGGGCAAGACCCTGCGGAGTCGCGAGCACCACCAGCCAGGTCGGCGATGATTCCGGCGTGGTGCGGGTAAGCAGCAACGTGCCCAACACCAACGTCGCGGCCATGCCAGCGGCGGCGAAGCCTCGCCAGAGCGATAGGTTGTCCCACCACTTCATTTGACGGTTACGCGGCACCGGTGCGGCCTGGTGAGCATCCAAGGTACGTTCTATGCGAGTCCACAGGCGCGGCGATGGCGTTTGCGACTCGACCAGATCGGTCAGGTGCAACAGGCGGGCTTCCCAATAATCCACGGCGGCTTGCAGCTCGGGCTCGACGGGCAAGCGCCGCTCGACGTCCTCCCGCTGCGACGCAGGCAAGGTGCCGAGTACGTATTCGCCGGCCAGTTCGTGCAGGCTTTCGCCGCTGTCGTTGAATTCGGTATTCATCCGATGCACTCGCGAAGGGCGGTCAGGCTGCGGCGGATCCAGGCCTTTACCGTGCCCAGCGGAGCACCCAGGCGCTGGGCGATTTCCTGATGGGAATAGCCGTCGACGTAGGCGTGAAATACGCAGTTGCGGCGCACCGGTTCCAATTGTTCGAGGCAGGCTTCGATCCGGCCGGGATTGACTCGCCAATCGAAGGCGTCGGTCTGTTCCTGCCAACCGTCGATGGCTGCGTGGCTGGTTTCGCGCTCCTCGTCTGGGTCCATCTGCATCTGCCGGGCATCGTTGCGCACGGCGTTGAGGGCGAGGTGGCGGGTCACGCTGAAGATCCAACCACGGGCAGAGCCGCGCGTCTGGTCATACGTTGCCGCTTTGTTCCAGATGCGGATGAAGGCGTCATGCACGATGTCCTCCGCCAGCGCGGCGTCTCGCACGATGCGCTGAACCACGCCGAGCAGGCGCGGGCTTTCCTGTTCATACAGTTTCTGTAATGCCGAGCGCTCGCCGCGAGCGCAAGCGCGCAGGGCTGCTTCGTAGTCGAACGGTGATGAGGACGCTGCTGACAATTGACCCGCCACTGGCTGATTGTGATTGCCCCGGCGCGCAGGCCGGGGCTTCTGTGGAGCATAGAGGCGTTTAACGCTCATATCGAGCGACTTGCCCGCTGTGCTGGACTCACTTGCTGGTCCAAAACAGGTAGTCGGCCTGATAATCCACGATCTGGCGCTCGCCCTTGCTGGCTGCATCGCAGGTTGCCGCAGGCGCTACGCCGCCCTTGGTCGCCACTCGCTGAATGTAGCTGACGCCCTTCATCGCACCGTCGCCTTCGGCGGGGTTGGCCTTGACCAACTGATACGGGATGTTGCCTTCGCCTGCCGGAGCTACCGCAACCTGGGTGCCGGTTATCGCGGAACCGTCCGCCGCTTCCCAGGTGGCAGGCGGGCCGTAGTAGCTGCCGACCTGCTTGCCGCTGCGATCATTGAGCGCGGCTTTGGGGCCGATGAACACCCACTCCATTTTTTCGGGCATATCGGCTTTGGCTTGGCATTCGTAGGTGATCTTGCCGACGCCGCGGGTTTCCATGCTGACGGTGTGGCCATCCGGGACCTTGACGGCGTCGGGTACGTCCATTTTGGCGAAGGCATTGGCCGAACAGCCGAGCGCCAGGGAAAGTCCGGTCAGGCAAAGGATCTTTTTCGCGTCCATTTTGAATCTCCGATAGTGATCAAGTGGGCGGCAAATCTGGCCGCTACCTGTACTACCCGCGAGAAACCGAATCGGATGCAGACCTTGCAGAAATATTTTCGGAGTCTCCAACCAGCGCCCTAATCACCTGAAGGGTTAGGCGCCCGTTTATTGCAGTAGCAAAGAAAATTTCGTCATCGTGTCGATTCTCACCTCTCCCACTCGACCAATGATCAGAGCCAGCGGAAATTCGTGCAGATCCGTCTAGGCTGTTTTCTCCCATCCGATAAAGGAGTCAGACGATGCGATTCATGGTGATGATCAAGGCCAACCACGACACCGAAGCGGGTGTGATGCCCAGCGAGGAAGTGCTCGCGGCCATGGGCCAGTACAACGAAGAATTGGCCAGTGCCGGTGTACTGCTGGGTGGCGAAGGTTTGCATCCGAGCAGCCGGGGCGCACGCGTGCGCTTCAGCGAGGGGCAATGCTCGGTCGTAGACGGCCCGTTCGCCGAAACCCACGAGCTGATCGCCGGCTATTGGATGTTCCAGACCGGATCGCTGCAAGAAACCATCGAATGGGTAAAGCGTTGTCCCGTGTCAGCCATTGGCGACTCGGAAATCGAGATCCGTCAAGTATTCGAAGCCGAGGACTTCGGCGCTGAATTCACGCCCGAATTGCGCGAGCAGGAAGAACGCCTGCGCGCCCGGATTTCCCACTGATCGGAACAGGAGAATGACCATGAAGATAACCCCTTATCTAACCTTCGACGGCCAGGCACGCGACGCCTTTACGCTTTATCAACAAGTACTGGGCGGCACGCTGGAAATGATGACCTTCGCTCAGGCGCCCGAAGCCGAGCACTTTCCTGCCGAGCACCGCGAGCGAATCATGCACGTCTGTTTGAACCTGGGCGATTACCAGCTCATGGCATCCGACACCATGCCCGGCGATGCAGCCTGTGGCGGCGGCCCATACGAAGGCATCAAGGGTTGCTCGATATCCCTGCATCCCAAAAGCGTTGCCGAGTGCGAACGCCTGTTCAACGGGCTGGCCGAAGGCGGACAGGTCGTGATGTCGCTGGAGAAAACCTTCTGGGCCGAGCGCTTCGGCATGCTGACCGACCGCTTCGGCGTCTCCTGGATGGTCAATTGCGAACAGGCCGGATAACAGACCATCCGGCCGAAAGGGGTCAGATCAGCTTATAGCCGATGGCTGCCAGCATAACCGCCATGCAGGGACGCAGGACGGTATCCGGCACCTTGCCGGCCAGGTTGCTGCCCAGGTAAATCCCCGGCAACGAGCCCACCAGCAGATAGGCCAGGATGGTCCAATCCATATTCCCCATGCCGGCATGGCCCAGCCCTGCCACCAGCGTAAGTGGCACGGCATGGGCGATCTCCGTTCCGACCAGGCGGCGCGTGCTCAATAACGGGTAGAGAAAGAACAGCGCCACGGTACCCAGCGCGCCGGCACCGATGGAGGTCAGCGTCACAATCGCACCGAGCACCCCGCCAACCACCACGGTCAGCACGTTAAGCCCACGTGGCGAAAGCCGCGGCGTCGGCCCAGACAGACGAGCGGCGAACGCGAGCAGCGGCATTTTGAATAGCACCGCTAGCGCAGTGAGCACCAGAACGACGCCCAACGACTGTTTGATTATCGCGTTGAGTACTTCCGGATCGGAGTGCAACCCGCTCAGCACCCAGAGCGTCAGGCCTGCTGCCGGCACGCTGCCAAGCGCCAGCCAGCCGGTGATGCTCCAATCGATGTTGCGATTCTTCTGATGCACCCAGACGCCACCGGCCTTGGTGATCGCCGCGTAAAGCAGGTCGGTACCCACGGCGGCAGCCGGGTTGACGCCAAACCACAGGAGAATAGGCGTCATCAACGAGCCACCGCCAACGCCTGTCATGCCAACGATGAACCCCACCAGCAGGCCGGCCACCACAAAGCCGATAACACCTAATTCCATCGTTCGCTTCCCGTTGAGGCCCGCCTGGGCCGTGTCAAAGGGAAGCAGCATAACGGCGAGTACTAGCAATCCTTAATATAAGTTTGTTCTTTTTTAGTAGCTAAACGATATAAGAAGATTGCTACGTCTCGGATCATCAGAAGAGACCAAGCATCCAAGCGGCGATGAACAACAACAAGGAAAAGCCCCACATCCACCATAGCGAGTAGCGGATATGCCGGCCCAGATCCAGCCCGGCCAACCCCAGAGCTAGCCAGAGTGCTGGCGAGAATGGGCTGATGAACGTACCGATGATGTTGCCAATGGTCATCGCGTAAACGACGCTGGCTGGCTCGACGCCGTGATTGGTCACCACTTCCAACGTGACCGGCAGCAGACCGAAGTAATAGGCGTCGGTGCTCAGCATCAGCTCCATCGGCAGACCAAATACACCGAGAACGATGTGCAGCTGCGACACCATCGAGGCAGGCAGCACCTGCACCAGATCCTGGGCGATGGACGTCAGCATACCGGTGCCGGTCAGCATCCCAAGCATCGAGCCCGCCGCGAGAATAATCATGCCCATGCTCAACGCCGCCGGCGCATGCGCCGCGATGCGCTGCATCTGTGTCTTGCCGCCTGGGTAGTTGATGAACAGCGCAAGCGACAGGCCGATCATGAAGATGTAGCCAGCCGGTAACACACCCGCGAACAGCGCAATCAACACCAGCAGGAACAGGCCTCCATTGACCCAGAGACGCCCGGGACGCTCCAACGCACGCTCTTCAGGGGTAGGTTCGTGAAGACCCGCATGGGTATCGACCAGCACGCCAACATCTGCCGGTACGTTGCCCGACGCGATGCGCCGCTGTTCACGCCAACCCAGCAAGGCGGCCAGTGCCACCAGCAACACCACGCCGATGCCCTGCACGGCAACAAGCGGCCGCCACAGCTCAGTCACTTCAATGCCGGTCACCGCCGCCGCGCGGCCCAACGGGCCAGCCCAGGGCAGCATGTTGAAAATGCCAGCGCCGAGGGCCAGCAGCATGAGCATCAGGTACGGGCTCATCCGCAGCTGACGATACAGCGGCAGCAGCGCAGGAATGGTCAGCAGAAAGGTGGTCGCGCCGGCGCCGTCGAGGTGCGCCAGCATGCCGATCACAGCAGTGGCCATCGCCACGGCGATCACGTTGCCGCGAGTGATCTTCACCATGGCGCCGATGATCGGACGGAACAGCCCGGTATCCTGAAGCACGCCGAAAAAGGTGATGGCGAAGACGAACATGGCGGCGATGGATATCACACGCTCCAGACCGTCAGTGAAAAAACCGGAGATCGCCTCCGGTCCGAAGCCGGCCAGCAATGCGCCTACCAGCGGTACTACGATCAACGGCAGAATCGGCGCCATGCGCCCGACGAGCAGCAGTACTACCAAGCTGCCAATGGTCAACAGACCAATCAGAGTCAACAAGCCTAATCTCCTCTTTATTCTTATCCAGCTGAAACAGGTGAGCCGGGTAGGCTACGGAGCAAAGCTTTCAGCAACCTTTAACCCACCAAACGAAACGCTGGGCACTGTGAGGAAATATGTCGGGCCTCGAGAATGGCGGTCGCCCGTGGATCTGCTTGCATTGATCAGGACGCTGAGTCACGAATCACAAACATTGCAGAACAGGAGCACAGGTGTGGATCTGCTATTTCTTGGTACCTCGTCCGGCACACCGACCAAGGCCCGCAATGTCAGCGGGCTGGCGTTGGTGGAAGACAGCGGAAAAGGTTGGTACCTGATCGACTGCGGCGAGGCCACTCAGCACCAGCTGCTGCGCACACCTTTGACCTTGCATGGCCTGCGCGCGGTTTTCATCACGCATGTGCACGGCGATCACTGCTTTGGCCTGCCCGGTCTGCTCGCCAGCGCCGGCATGGCGCACCGGCAGGAGCCGTTGGAAATCATCGCACCCGCGGCAATTGAAGGGTGGATACGCGCTACGCTCGAAATGAGCCAGAGCCGCCTGCCCTATGAACTCCGCTTTCACGCCATCGAGACCTTCGAAGGCTGGCGCAACCCGCAGGTGCGCGTCGAAGCCATCGCCCTCTCCCATCGCGTGCCGAGCTGGGGCTACCGTTTCACCGAAGCGCGGCCCGACCCGCGCCTCGATATCGAGAAGCTGGACCGCGACGGCATCCCTCGCAGCGCGCTCTGGGGGCAACTGGTGCGCGGCCATGACATCGAATTCCAAGGCCGTTTTTTGCGCAGCGAGGATTATCTCCTGTCCACACGCCCGCCCCGCCGCGTCGTGATCGCCGGCGACAATGACCGCCCCGAGCTGCTGCATGACGCCTGCCAGGACGCGCACGTGCTCGTTCACGAAGCCACCTACACCCAGCCCATCGCCGACGCGGGTAAAAACGATTTCGGCCACAGCACTGCGGCACAGGTTGCAGCCTTTGCGCAGGCCGTCGGGTTACCCAACCTGGTGCTGACGCACTTCAGCGCGCGCTACCAGAACGCTCCGGGGCGAGGGTTATCGATGGACGATATACGAGCGGAGGCTGCTGGGTGCTATCAGGGAGCGCTGTTTTTGGCAAAAGACTTTCTGAGGTTAAGACTGGGGAGAGACGGGGTGTTGGGCTTCGACAACAGGACAATCACCGATGAAGCCCAGGCGCTGTAGCGGGCTTACCGTCGCCGTGCCGAGCCGATCCGCAGCGCGTGCGCTACCAAGCTCGGTGATTGTGAAACCACAGCAAACGCGATAAGCACGCATTTAGCAACAACACACATCCGCGAATATTTCTCATTTACAACCGTTCGATCCTTGCCTAGGCTTGCTGTCGGCGTCGTTCCCGCTGCTTCCATGCCGCACCGATGCCGCCTTCAAGCGCCGCTCATCATCGTCTGCAGCAGGCGATACGGCCGCGCTCGCACTCACGCATGCCAAGGACAGACCACGGTGAAACCTAGACTTATCCAATCCCTGACGCTTTCAGCCTGGCTTGGTGCCTGTGCTGGGGCATATGCGGCTCCCATCGAGCTGGACGTGCCGGCACAGCCGCTTACCGATGCCCTGCAGCAATTCCAGGCCCAGAGCGGCGTGCAGGTGGTGTTCGGTGCCGACGCGCTCGCGGGTCGAACCTCTTCAGCCGTTCAAGGCGCGCTGGAGCCAGCCGAAGCACTGCGGCGTTTGCTGGCGGGGACGGGATACGAGGCCGAGCTACGAGACGGCACCGCAACGGTATCCAGCGCCGCCAGTGAAGAGGACGAATTGAATCTCGGGCAGATGAATATCGTCGCCGAACGCGCGCCGGTCGATGGCACCACCGAGGGCACCGGCTCCTACACCACCGGCGTGGTGAATTCCTCGACGAAGCTGCCCATGTCGCTGCGGGAGACACCGCAATCGGTCAGTGTGATCACTCGTCAGCAGATCGAAGACCAGGGGCTGAACAACCTGCATGACGTGGTGCTGAGCACGCCCGGGCTGACCATCCAGCAGTCCGGTCCGGAACGTCAGCGTTATCACGCGCGCGGCTTTCAGGTCGACAACATCATGTACGACGGGTTACCGATGAGCCTGTCACGATTCTCGCAGGACGTCATCACCGCCCCAGACAGCGCCATGTTCGACCACATTGAAGTGGTTCGCGGGGCTACCGGGCTGATGCAGGGTGCCGGCAACCCGGCGGCGGCCATCAACATGATCCGAAAGCGCCCAACTTCCGATCCCTACGTGAGCATCGGCGCCAGCGCTGGCAGCTGGGATCGCTACCGCACCGAAGTGGACGCGTCCAATGCGCTCAACGAGACCGGCACCCTGCGCGGACGCTTCGTCACGGCCTACGAAGACAACGGCACCTATCTCGATTACGGCGGCAGCGAACATGCCTTCGCCTACGGCATCGTCGAAGCGGACATTACCGACAGAACGCTGTTCACGCTCGGCGCGTCGTACCAGAACGACAACAAGGACTCGGACTGGGGCGGCCTGCCGACCGCACCGGATGGCAGCGACCTGCACCTTTCCCGCTCGACCTACCTGGGCAATGACTGGGCCTATTGGGATACCAATACCCGGCATCTGTTCGCCGAGCTCGAGCACCGCTTCGACAACGACTGGAAGCTGCGCCTGGCCGGCAACAAGATGTGGGGACGCATCAACATGCTCGGCTCATACTTCTGGTACAACGCCGACGAGCTCAACCAGGGCACGGGCGCCTATACCTATGTCAACGACTACGACAGCTACGACGGCAACCTTTCGGGCCCGTTCACGCTGTTCGGCCGGCGCCACGAATTAGTGGTGGGTGCCAGCACCCGAACCGAAATCTTCGACGGCCACGGCGGCTGGGGCGATACGGGCACGGACATCGACCCCGGCAACTGGGACAGCGGCGCGGTTCCCAAGCCGAGTTACGACATGGACCTCTGGAACCTGAAGTTCGAGGCGCAGCAGAAAGGCCTGTACAGCGCCACCCGCCTTAGCATCACCGACCCGCTGACAGTCATCCTCGGTGGGCGCCTGGACTGGTACGACTACGATGACGGCACCGACACCGGCAGCTACACAGTCACACGCAACGTCACACGCTACGCCGGCATCGTCTACGACCTCAACGAGACGTACTCCATCTACGCCAGCTACACCGACATCTTCAAGCCGCAAGACAGTCGCGACGTCAGCGGCAGCGTCATCGAACCCATGACCGGCATCAACTACGAGATCGGCCTCAAGGGCGAGTACTTCGACGGCAGGCTCAACGCCTCGGCGGCGGTCTTCCGCATCCTGCAGGAAAATCGCGCCAGGCTCCTCGATGACCAGGCCAGCACGTGCCCCAGCTTTCCGGCCGTCAGCTGCTACGAGGCTGCCGGGGAAGTGGAAAGCAAGGGCATCGATCTGGAACTCGCCGGCTCGCTCACTGAGCGCTGGCAAGCGAGCGTCGGTTACACCTACGTCGAAGCCAAGTACCGCAAGGACGCCGACCCGACCAACGAAGGCGAGTTCTTCGATCCGAAACAACCGCGCCACCTGTTCAAAGCCTCCACCGTCTACCACCTGCCGGGCACGCTCGAAAAATGGCGCATCGGCGGCAGCCTGAACAGCCAGAACAGTACCTACAGCGAGGCTTCGAGCTATCGCATCGATCAGGACGCCTACACCCTGGTCAACCTGATGCTGGGTTATCGCGTCAACGAGCACATCGATACGCGCCTGAACCTCAACAACCTGTTCGACAAGACCTACTACTCGAGCATCACCAACAACGCCAGCGTCGTCTACGGCGAACCACGCAACCTGATGTTCAGCGTGAACTGGACGCTCTGAGCCAACCGGTCCGCGAGCCGTCGAAAGGCGGCTCAGCTGGTTCCGTCGAGCGTCGAAAGCGCTTCCGCTTCGGCATCTTCCACGGCGCGGGGGGTCACAAGCAGACCCGACTCCCGAAGAGCGCCGCCGATGCCCCATCAACCCTCCCGCTGCGGCGCAACCGCCGGATGAAGCCCGACGTCGTCATCATCGGCGCCGGTATCGCCGGGTTGTCCGCGGCGGTCTGGCTGTCCGACGCAGGCCTGAAGGTCAGCGTCCTGGAGGCGTCCGACGTGCCCGGCGGGCGGGCTCGGAGCTGGGCCGATCCGGTAATGGGCGACAGCGTCGATATCGGCCCGCATATCCTGCTCAACAAATACGCCAACATGCGCACCCTGCTCCAGCGGCTGGGCACGGCGGATCAAGTGCTGTGGCAGACCGAAGAGCTGCTGACCGTGTTCGATCGCGGCCGCTCGATGCACTTCAAGGTCGGCGGACTGCCGGCACCGCTGCACTACATCCGCAACCTACCGCGCATTTTGCCAAGCGTGCCCTTGCGTCATCTGCTGAGCAACACACGACTGGCCTGGCGCACCCAGCGCAGCAGCGGGCCGGAACTGATGCAACTGGACGATCGCAGCGGGCGTGAGCACCTGGAATGGTGCGGTGTCAGCGACTTCTTCATCGACTGGTTTTGGGCCTCGGCGGCCATCGCCGTCCTCGCAGTCCCGGTGGAACGTTGCTCGGCGGCATCGCTGATGCGCCTCCCTGCTCAGGCGCTCGGCCACAAAGACATCGCCTTCGGCATGCCCAAGGTCGGGCTAAGCGACCTCTATGCCTGGCCGGCGATCGAATTCATCCGTCGCCATGGCGGCGAGGTGCGGCTCGGCTGCGGGGTGGATGGATTTTTGCGCGAGCAAGGTCGAGTCACCGGCGTGCACTTGAGCGACGGCGCAAAGGTCGAGGCACCGGCAGTGGTGCTAGCCGTGCAACCGACCGCCATCGCCCCGCTGCTGCCCGAAACTCATGCGCTGACGCAGATCGCGCGCCGGTTCCAGCCGAGCCCCTATATCAGTTGCTACCTCTGGTTCGACCGGCCGATCACCGCCTCGCGCTTCTGGGCCCTGCCGTGGAACCCGGAGCGCTTCAACACCGATTTCTACAACCTGACCAATATCCGCCCGGCGACCCGCGGCGGCGCGCTGATCGCCAGCAATATCATCTGGAGTCAGCGGGTAGAGCACCTGTCCGACGCGGCGATCATCGAGGCTACGCGACGCGAGATCGCCGAGTTCGCGCCCGAGGTGCAACGCGCGGCGCTGCTGTCGGCCTCGGTACACCGCATTCCCATGGCGATTCCGGCTGCCTTCCCCGGCACCGAAACGGCAAGGCCGAGCACGGCGGTGGAGCCGGGTTTGTGGCTTTCAGGTGATTGGGTCGATACGGGCTTGCCGTATTGCATGGAGAGCGCCACCCGAGCCGGCGCATTGGCGGCTGAAGCAGTGCTTGCCGAGCGCGGCCTAGGTCGGTCACTCGCGTTACCGCCGCCCAAGCCGAGCGGCCTTGGTCGCTGGTTGAGAACAGGCGAACCCGGAGAAGATTTCTGATCGTTCAGATGCCGAACGAGGCCTGCAGATCGCGCAGATACAGGCTGAAAAACGGCGCGCGGCCCTGCAGAAAGGCCAGCGGGCCGGTAGCTGAAAAATCCCACTCGGCGCGCCCGGTGACTATCCGTCCCCGGCCACGACAGCGGGTACGCAACAGCCCGCAATCGTTCTGCTGAATCACGAAACCACTGGCGCTCGGCTGCCCTGGCAAGCTCATGTTCGGCGCGAAGCGCACCGAGGCCACCGCCTGATCGTCGACGCTCAACTGCCCAGCGAAGCCACGCTCACCGGTACCCGGCTCGATGACGAAATCGCCCATTTGCTTGGGAATCGACCACAGCTGGTGGCCGCCAGCAACCGAGCGCTCCTCGTCGACCCAGATATGCGTCACTGTACCGGCAGGCGCCAGCATGCCGTGCCCCCGCACCACTGCAGCCACCGCCAGCTCGTTGTAGGCCAACGTGCCGCCCGGCAGATAAGCCGCCCAGATGGTCAGCACCAGGACGTTGTCACCCAAAGCGGCATAAGCCAACCCCTTCGGCGCCGGCGGCAGTTCCCGCGCCGGCACCCGCCAGGCCGACACGCAGGCGGTACCGGTCAGATGCCAGGGGGCTTCGGGATAAGTGGTTTCGTCGAGTCTATCCATGTTTCATGGACGCCAAGTGGCGCAGTGGGTTCCGGTGGGCGAAGGGTCAGTCGTCCGAGACTGATGTGCTGCAGTGCTGGGCTGTAGTGCGACGCCTAGAACACCGACCGGGAGCCCACCAGCTGCTGTTCCGGGCGCATCACCGCATGACGGGCTATTTCGGCCAGGAGCTGCCTCTTTTGCGCGTCTGTATTGAACAACGTTAAACAAGTTGAGTGTACATACCCAGCTCGGCACTCCAGGTGCCGCCCGACACACTGGTCATTCCGTTTTCCCCCTCGCTGTCGATGAGCCAGCACGGCCAGTCATTGGAACCGCCTCGCACAGGCCGAGCACCCTTCAACGGTATGGTTTCCCCCCGTTTCTATATAAGCGCTTCAGTGAACCGAACCAGGCGGCTGCAGCAGTCCTCGATGCCTTCGTCTGGAACGTTGGTGACGCCCAGCAGCAAGCCGCTTCGGGCCTGTGCGGCGTCGGCATACCAGATAGATAACGGTAAGGGCGCAAGCCCGACTGCCAGTGCCTGTTGGCTGATAGCAACGTCGTCCGCACCTTGAGGCAAGTGCACCAGCAAAGCTAACCCCGCCATCGCCTCGGCCGTGGCTGGAATGCTCAAGGCACGCTGGAGAGCAGCCAACCGGGCGGTATAGGTGCGCTTCATTCTGCGCAGATGGCGCAAGTAATGACCCTTGCGCATGAACTCTGCGAGCGCCCATTGGCTGGTGATCGACGCAGCGGGTGCCAGCGCAGCCGCTGTATCTGCGACCCGGTTTGCCAAGGATGTTGGCGCCACAACGAACCCCAGACGCAGGCCAGGGTTGATGGTCTTGCTGAAAGTGCCGATGTGAATGACCCGGCCTGAACGATCCTGTGAGGCAAGCGCTGGGGCCGCCCGACCGACAAGTTGAAGTTCGCTCAGGTAGTCATCTTCGATGATCCAGCTACCGTTCTTATCCGCCCATTCCAACAGGCGAAGACGCCGTGGCAGTGACAACGTCATTCCCAGAGGAGCCTGCTGCCCTGCGGTGACGACCGCCAGGGCCGCATTCGGCGCACGCCGGATACCTTCTTCGACGTCCAGCCCATGTGCATCAACACTGACCGGTATTGATTCGATGCCCGCGATGGAAAGCGCCGTTCGCGACATTGGATAGCCGGGATCTTCCATCCACGCCGTTTGCCCTCGCAAACCGAGCGCATGCAGGATCAGCCCAAGGCCACCGGAGTACCCGGAGGTGATAACGACCTGCTCTGGCGCACAGATGATGCCTCGCGCCACTGCAAGATAGGCGGCAATTTCGGTTCGCAAACCGGGCTCTCCGCGAGGGTCCGGGTAGCTGACCGGTGCCATTGCGGCCTGGCGGGCCGCGCCCGCGGCAATGCGTGACCACATCTTGTAGGGAAAAACGTCCTGCGCGGGAATTCCGACCTGAAACACCATGGGCGAATTGCTGAATGGATGTTGGTAGAAGTCCGGCAATGGCGAGCGCAGACTGCTGGTTTCAGTCGGTCGGACCGCAGGCAACGGTTGCGCGACAAAGGTACCCGCCGCGCCGCGGGAAACGATCAGCTGTTCGTCGATCAGTCGCTCATAAGCCGCCCGAACGGTACCACGAGCAACGCCAAGCTGAACGCTGAGGTCTCGCCAGGACGGCAATCGGGCACCGGCATACAGATGCCCCTCACGGATCGATCTGCCGATGGCTCCAACGATTTGCTCAACCAGAGAACGCCCTGCTTTCCGGTTGAGTTCAATGCGCAAATCTTCCATGCAGCCCTCACTCACTCGCTTGTGTTGACGAAGGAGACGACATCAACCTCAGGCGCACCGATGGTACAGTCAGATTTGCTATTCATGGGCCTTTTTATTGGACCTTTAACCAATATGATGAAGCGCTAGAACCTCAAGCCCATCATGGTCAAGGAGCTCCCCTTGCAATCACCGTCTCTCCTCTCATTCATCAAGCAGTTCGCGGCCCTGCTCCTGCTCGGTAGCGCGCTCCACTTGGCTCACGCCGACGGCAGTCTGAACGATGAGGGTGAGCGGCGGGCACGCACCGCCGGCGCTTCGCTGATCGGACAGCCTGGGCCGGTTGCCGTGCTCGACACCATCGATGGAACAAAGATTGACCTAGCTGAGCTGTACGGGGAAAAGCCGGTTTATCTAAAATTCTGGGCCACATGGTGCGTGCCCTGCCGCCAGCAGATGCCCGGCTTCGAGCAGTTGCAACAGACGATGGGCGACAAGGTGCAGGTCATCGCGGTAAACACGGGCTTCAGTGACGACATTGACTCGATCCGCGCATACCGCAAGGAGCACCAGCTGACCATGCCGGTCGTGATCGATGACGGCAGCCTGGCGGCGGACCTCAACCTACGGGTGACACCCCAGCATGTTGTGATTGGCCGAGATGGCCGGATATCCCATATCGGTCACCTTGATGACCAGGCTTTGCACGCCGCGCTGGAAAGTGCCGTATTAGAACAAACGACCTCCGCCAGCCGCTCGGAGAGCAATGCAACGCCCGAGACACCGCAGTTTGCCGTGGGCGACACCGTGACCGGCCTGAACATCGAAACTCTAGAGGGCAATCAAGTGAAGCTGGGCAAGGACGACAAGCCGCGCGCACTGGTGTTCTTCGCCCCTTGGTGCGAGTCCTATCTCGAGGAAAGCCGGCCCAAGACGTCCCAGGCTTGCCTACGGGTACGCAAGGATGTGGACAGCCTGATGGGCCAGGGCGACATGGAGTGGCTGGGTGTTTCTTCAGGGCTTTGGGTCTCGGCCAGCGACTTGCAAGATTACAAAAACACCACGCCTACCGCCCTGCCGCTAGCGCTCGACGAGCAGGACGAACTCTTTCGCGCCTTCGCCATTCGTGACATTCCGACAGTGGTCCTTCTAGACGCGCATGGTCGTGTCGCCAATATCCTCAAACCGCAGGACAGCAATCTCGTAGAGGCAGTCAAGGCGCTGCATTGATCCGTTTCGCCCTGCGGTTACGGGAGGAGGCGCCATGACGCCTCCTCCCTTTTATCCACTCGATACGTTCATCAGGAACCGCATGCCACTGCTATCGCTAAAAAGGCTCCTGCTCTGCTTTTGCCTGTGCGTTATCAATCTGCCCGGCTTGGCAGCAAAGATGCCCGGTCCTGATGATGTATTGATCGCGTCATCGCTGATCGCTTCAACCGAAGCGCCTTCATCTGGATCGACCACGACATTGGCGATCCTCATGGAGCCTCAGGGCGAGTGGCACGGCTACTGGAAACAACCAGGCGATGTTGGCCTCCCGGCCACGTTCACCTGGCACCTACCGGACGGTGTAATGGTGAGCGACCCAGCCTATCCGTTGCCGCGGACGCTGCTGATCGAAGGTTTGATGAACCATGTCTACGAGCAGCCCTACGCGCTGCTCGTAGACCTGACCCTCGACGACGACTTGCCAGACGGGACCGCATTGCCGATCCGTGTGGATATGCAATATCTGGCCTGTCGGTATGACGCCTGCGTCCCCGAGCGCGCCTCATTAAACACAACCTTACACGTAGGCGACGGTCACCAGTCGCCGGACGTTGCAGCCCGCTTCGCCAGTTGGCGTCAAGCGCTGCCCAGGCCGCTGGCCGCGTCGGCCAGTTTTGACGTAGAGGGCGATCTCCTACGCCTGCGCGTGCCCCTTCCGGCCAGCGTACCGATCCAGGATCCCCATCTGTTTTCCGCGATCAAGGGGGCTATTGAAAATGCCGCCCCTCAACGCGTCGAGCGACGGGGCGATGAGCTGATTCTGGAAACACGTGTGGGTGATCAAGTACCCGATACTTTCGTCGCCACGCTGAAGCTGAGCGACAGCCTTGGCCTGGATATAGACGCGAAACGCGGCGGCCCGACAAGCGCGCCCGATAGCACGTCCAACAGCAGCTTGAGCATCATCCTGCTTGCGCTGGCCGGGGCGATTGCCGGCGGGCTGTTGCTGAATTTGATGCCGTGCGTCTTTCCCATCCTCAGTCTTAAAGCCATGAGTCTCGCGCGCTCCGGCATCAGCCCGGCTATAGCTCGTCGCGACGCCGTGGCCTACACCAGCGGTGTGCTACTGGTCTGCGTCTTGCTGGGCGCCGTTCTGCTCGCTTGGCGTGCCGCTGGCACTCAGGTGGGCTGGGCCTTCCAGTTGCAGAACGCTGCCGTGATTCTGACCCTGATGTTGCTGACCACGGCCATCGCATTCAATCTGGCCGGGCTGTTCGAGCTGGCAGCGATCGATGCTGGTACCAAGCTAACCAACCAAAGCGGCGCCGGTGGCGCGTTCTGGACCGGCGCGCTCGCGGCTTTCATCGCTACGCCTTGCTCCGGGCCTTTCATGGCCGCAGCCCTGGGCGCTGCGCTGGTTTTACCGACGGCCGCAGCCATGCTGGTATTCACCGGGCTTGGTCTAGGGATCGCTTTACCGTTCTTGATGCTGGGGTTCATCCCCTCGCTGCAACGACGCTTGCCCAGACCCGGCCCCTGGATGGGAACCTTGCGCCGCGTTCTCGCGGTGCCGATGTTCCTTACCGCGCTCTCTCTGCTGTGGGTACTCAGCCATCAGGTCCCGGCCAATGCGCTGGTCGCATCCCTGGGCTGCGCCATGCTGCTTGCACTCGGGCTCTGGCTGACCGGCCTGCGGCAGCAGAAACACAAACGCAACGCCTGGTTGCCCACTTCTCTTGCATTGATTCTGGCGCTCGGCCTGGGCTGGAGCCAGGTATCAGGGCAAACCGCGCCGGCTTCGGACGTGCAGCGGCACGTGTTCGACGAGCAGCAGTTAGCTCAACTACGCGCTGACAAGGTGCCGGTGTTTGTTTACTTCACCGCTGACTGGTGCATTACCTGCAAGGTGAACGAGCAAGTCGCCATCAACCGTGACGCGACCGCACAGGCTTTCGCCGTGGCCGGGGTTGTAGTGATGCGGGGCGACTGGACCAATGGCGATCCTGTCATCACCGCATTCCTCGAACGCCACGGTCGCTCAGGTGTTCCTTTGTACCTGTGGTACGGAGCGGGTGAAGCCGAACCACGGCTGCTGCCCCAGATCCTCGGACCGGGCTCACTACTCGAACTGGTGCAACGGTAATTCTGACCATCGAAATACGAAGGGGTCGTTCATGGAACAATTGCTCGTCATCAACACCAGCCCGCAGCGCAGCGGGTCGTACAGTCGGAAAATGACAGAACGCTTCGTACACCTCTGGCGCCTTCGATACCCGAGCGGCGAAATCATCCACCGAGAGCTGGGTAACCAGCCGATTCCACACGTCGATGAACGCTGGATCCAGGCCGCTTTCACCCCGCCCGAGACCCGAGACCACCAACAGAAGGACACCCTGACGCTCAGCGACGAGCTGGTGAGCGAGTTGAAGCAAGCCACACAGATCGTGATCGGTTGCCCCATGCACAACCTGTCGGTGCCCAGTACGCTGAAAGCCTACATCGACCAGATTATCCGCATGGGAATCACGACCCGCCTGGTACCTGGCACCCCTGGCAGCCCTTACGCCGGTCTACTGCACGACAAGAAAGCGTACCTGCTGCTCGTGAGGGGCGGCCATGGTTATGAGAAAGGCGAAGCATACGCACACATGAACTTCCAAGAGCCCTACTTAACCGCAGTATTGGGCATGCTGGGCATCCACGACGTGACGACGGTCAGCCTGGAATACACCGCTATCGGCGGCGATCAGTTCGACGAAGCCGTCAAACGGGCCAATTCACGTATCGATGCACTGTTTTGTTAACCGCATAGATTTTGCAGACAGATATAAGCCGCGTGGCAGCGAGCGAACTGCTGCTCTTGAGTGGGCCCATGCGGACAGTAGATGAAAAACCTTCTGCTGGAATATTGATAGCGCTGGCAGAGTCGCTAATTGGTGGCGCCGCTAACTGCCCGCGATATCCTCGCCTCAGACAAAGCCGATCCAGCGGCCAGCTATGAGGATCGAAAGCCAAAGAATGGCGGATGCGGCGGCCAGGGCGCGAACTCGGACAGTTGGCTGGCAGCCGCACAGGGCGGCATCAAAGCGCTCGCTGCGATGCTGGAGTGCAATGTTGCAGATCGCCAGCACTAGCAGCGCGGCCTTGCAGAGAAAGGCTGGGTTCTCTGCGTACTCCGCTGGCCTCACTGAGAACAACCATAGCCCCGTTATCACCGCGAGCGTGGTGCCCGTTGCCGCTGCGCGTACTAGAAAGGGGCCAAGGACCAGCAGATCCCGTCCGTGCATTGAACGCAAAAGGAGCAAATCGAGCGGCAGGATCGCGCCTAGGAGTAGCCCTATCCCAAGGATGTGAGTTGCATTGACGACCAGATAGGCGATCCAGTATTCCTGCAGGAAGACGGCACCGGGCCAGCCGGCAATTGATTGCAGAAAGCCCGTCATCGCCGTGTCGTCATTCCTTGATGCGTTCCGGATACATATCGTATTGCTTGCCGCCGACCGTAATGCGCACAGCTTTCATATGCGCTTCGTTCGGCTCTTTGGTGCGGTTGCCGAGTACGGTGATTTCATCTCCTACCTTGGCGGTATCGTCGGTGAAACCGGAACGTTGCGTCTGGTTCGGATTCCCCAGATCGACTTGCCATAAACGGCCGTCTTGAGCCTCTACGCGCAAGGCCGGATGAGGTGGCGCCATCGAAATCTCGGTAATCGTGCCCTTCAACTCCGACTGTTCTTCTTCCGCCCAGGCCCAACCGTGGTGAGCGAAGGCCTGCGTTGTAAACAGCACCATCGCTGTGACGCAAAGCATTAAGACCATACGATGCGCCGCATCGCGCGCCGTGAGGGGGGTTGCTCGGATGGCGGTTCGGCTTTCGCTTGATACCGACATAATCATGCTCCTTTGAGCGAATAAATAATTGAGAGTCGACACATTGGACCCAGTTCCCGGTTTTTACCGTAGAGCAACTGCCAGTTCTACGTTCCTGAAGTGATGTGTAGCAGCTTTTTTCGACGGCAGCCTTTTGGCCGAAACCGGACGGAGTTGCTGTCTAAAGCTCAGGGATGATTGCCAGTTATGGCCTAGCCGGAAGCAGACTCTTCCATAAGCCAACGTTTGAAATTCGTCAGTGCAGAAGCGGCATGCGTACTCGGGCGAGTTACCAGGACGTAGCGTTCGCAGAGTTCTTCGAATGCCGGCCAAGGAGCTACAAGCCGGCCTCCAAGCAGCTCCTCCTCAACGTAGCAGTTAGGCACGAGCGCCATTCCTATGCCGGCTTTCGCCGCTTCGATCAGCAGCGCATAGCGATCATAGGTGGGGCCTGTCGAGTTGGAATCCAGTGGCAATTCAGCAAGCGTTGCATAACGAGCCCAACTATAGGGGCTCGCGAGCTTGTGAAGTAGCGGCATGCTTTCGGGTATTTCGCTTGCAAGGCGAGGGTGACAGACGGCAACCATCGGTTCTACAAAGAGCGGCTGTACTCGCATTGTCTGCCAGACGGGATGGTCGTAGTTGATCGCAGCGTGCAAGCCACTTTGCTCAAGGGAAAAGGGCTGTGTGCGTTCGTGGAGATTCACTTTTATATCGGGGTAGCGCGCCTGGAATCGAGCCAGCCTGGGTATCAACCAACGACTGGCGAATGTGGGAATGACGCCAATTTCCAGCGAGGTACTGCCCCTAGCGTCTGCAACGAGCTGGCGGGTGTGCCGTTCGATATCGGCCAGTGCCGCACGAATGTGCGAAGCATAGTTGTCACCAGCAACTGACAACTCGACGGACGTCTGCTCATGGATCCATCCGTGGTTTGAAGGGGCGACAGGATGACGCATGCGCAAGCTGCCTTGCAAAAAAATCGTTAGCTCGAAAGCATCAGTGATCCCTAGCATGCAGGCACTTTACGAGAGATGGAGTTGGTAGTTGCCATGACAAGGGAAGGCCGCACCGTGAGTACCTTTGACCGAACTTTACTGTGCCTGGGGCTATTAATTCCCCTCTGGCTCTTTGCGGGCGTGGCGCTAACGTCGCTGAGCTATCCGGGCTACAGCCATATCGACCAGGCGATGAGCCAGTTAGGGGCAGTAGGAGCCCCCACCCACCCGTTCTCCGCCTGGGTGAACAACTTCCCCCTAGGCGTGCTCTTCGTGCTTTTTGCTCTGGGTGTTGCTCGGAGGTTCACGACATCGCGTCTAGCCCAGCTCAGCGCAGAGCTGATACTGATCCACGGTCTGGCAAGCTTTGCTACTGGGGTGTTCTCATGCGATCCAGGATGCGCACCTGCACAACCCTCGCCGTCTCAGCAGGTTCATAACCTGGCAGGACTAGTCATGTTCCTCTCGCTGACGCTGGCGACCGCGCTTTGGGGGGCTCTTAGCAAGAGGCTGTTGTCATCGCCAGCGTTCGGATGGTTCTCGATACTCTGCGTGATCTTTGCTGTCGTGACTGTCGGCATGATGGCCAAAGCATTCGACGATGGACATGGATTTGGTTTGTATCAGCGGCTCAATTACACCGTATCCGTAGTTTGGGTCGCGGCACTGGCATGGATTGCCAATCGTGGTGAGTTGGCTTCGTGAGCGTCCGCTCCTGGCCGATAGCAGGCGGTCAGGGTCGCCTGGACGGACGCCGACAATGTACGGAGCCCCGACTTGCTCCGAACCGCTTGATTAGACCTCTTTCGAATAGTCGTCTGAGGCGCCCGTGGGTTGTACGTGGGTGTATTGGAGAAACAAGGCCGATCTGTATCTATCTGGCTTGGTGGCGTATCGGTAGGATTCGAACCTTACCCTTTTGGCAAGGCAACCATGGAACTCACTGACATCCCATTCGGCACTACCGACTGGTCGAAAATAGAACCCATTGCGCATCCGGGTGAGACCGGCACGGCGCTCTGGCGTACCTGCCAATTCGGTAATACGAGAGTTCGAATGGTTCACTACTCCCCTGGATACGTTGCCGATCATTGGTGCCGGAAGGGACACATTCTGCTATGTCTGGAAGGTCAACTGGAGACCGAACTCGATGATGGCCGTACATTCACTTTGAGCGCCGGCATGAGCTACCAAGTGGCCGACAACGCGGAGGCTCACCGGTCTTCAACCGCTACCGGCGCCAAGTTGTTCGTCGTGGATTGATACCTGAGAGCGAGTAGCAGCGTTTGGCCGATTTTGCCTATCGCGACCGGCCGCCCGGTCGAATCTGCGCCACCTAAACAGCTAACCCCTCCCCCTCCTCAACGCCCTCACTCCCTCCACCACCAGCACCGCAATTGCCATCCAGATCGCGCCATAAGTCAGCCATTGGTCCGGCGCGATGCTTTCGCCGAGCAGTAACGCGACCACGACCAGTAACACCGGCTCAACGTAGCTGAGCAGGCCGAACAGGGCGAGGTTGAGGCGGGTGGCGATGATCATCAGGGCCAGTGCCAGGGCGCTGAGCGCGCCCAATCCGAAGATCAGCAGTTGCAGCCGTGGACTTGCGATGACCTGTTGCAGGGTGGCGCTATCGCCCAAGGCGAAGGTAGCGGCGACTGGCAGGCTGATGACGAGGTCAAGCCACAGACCGCCAAGGTTAGCGGTGCCGATCCGGCGGCGCAGGATGAAGTAGCAGGGATAGCCGAGCGCGACCGCCAGCACTGGCCAGGAAAGGGACGAGGCAAGCAGCAGTTCGTTACCAACGCCAACGGCCGCCAGTATGCAGGCCAGGCGCTGCAGGCGGCTGATCGCCTCGCCGAACACCAGCCGGCCGGTCAGCACGAGGGTCAGCGGCAGCAGGAAGTAGCCGAGGGAGACGTCCAGCCCGTGGCCGTTGATTGGCGCCCACATGAACAGCCAGAGCTGTAACCCGACCAGCGCCGAAGACAGCGGCAGCGCGAGCCACAACCTCGGTTCTGCCGACAGGCGCGCAAGGATCTGGCGAACCTCGCCCCAGCGCCCGAAGCCGATCAGCAGCACCGCCAGGCAGGGCGCGGTAAGCAGGATGCGCCAGCCGTATATCTGCTGGCCGTCCAGCGGTTCGAGCAGCGAGGTGTAGTAGTACAGCGTGGCGAAAAGTATCGACGCCCCGACCGAGCTGGCCACGCCCGGCAGACTGTTCCGGTTTTGCATAAACGTCTCAAATCTCGAAGTATCGGCGCCGCAGCCATAGGTTTATTGAGCTCCGCCACAAGCCGAAACTACGCGGGTCACGACGAAACGGGAAACAGCCAGGGAGGAGCCGCTCCACCAAGGCCGGCTGGCTTCGCGTAGGGTTCGCTCTGCGCACCGCCAGGCCTCTTGCATGCGGTGCGCAGAGCGCACCCTACGTTGGGACCGCGCCGGAAGCGGCGTTGGCTTACGGCTCGACTTGGCTCCACTGTTTGCTCAGCCGCTTGTCCGAAGCCGGCATCTTCGTCCCGAGCTGCTGCGCCCAGAGCGAAACGCGGTATTCCTCTAGCATCCAACGGTACTGGCTCAGCTCCGGGTCGCGCTTGCCTTCCTGCTGGTGCTTCTTCAGCCGCGCCTGGTACTGCTCCCAGTAGCCTGCAAGTTCGCCAGACCAGACGCGATCACGCTGCAGCTGCGCGCCGATCTTCTCGAAACGCTGCTCGATGGCCTTCAGATATCTCGGGTATTCCTTCAGCCATTCGACGGGCGTTTCGCGGACGAAGCCTGCATAAACGAGGTTAGTGAGTTGCGCCTTGATATCGTTGAGCGCCACGGCCTGGGCCAGGTCGATCTTGCCCTTGAAGCGCTTCTGCAGGCCGTGCCAGAGCTTGAGGATATCCAGCACCAAGCGCGCCAGGCGCTCGGCGTGGCCGGTCCATTCGCCACGTTTTTTCTCGGCCAGCGCAGCCAGAGCGGCGCCTTCGCGCGGTAGCTGGGTTTCGCCGTCGAGGACGCAGCTGTCCAGGCTCGCCAGCAGGATGTCCTCAACCAGCGCATCGACCTTGCCCATGTCGCGATAGAGCAGGCCCAGCTCGGTCAGCCCCGGCAGCTTGTTGCGCAGATATTTCGACGGCTCGGCCAATTGCTGCAGCAGCAGGCGCTGCAGGGCGCGGCGGTGCTGATAGTTGGCCTCGGCCTGGGTCGGGAAGCGCCCCTCTTTGACCACGCCACACTCCTCCACCAGCGCCGGGTAGACGGTCATGGACAACCCGGCCATCTTCGCCTGGGTCTTCTCCGCCACCTGAGCAAAGCCCTTGGCCTCGACCGGCTTCTGCTCGGCCTTCTGCTGGAGCGGCGCCAGCGCGGCCTGGCTGGCCTCACTGAATCGCGCGGTAAGCTCGGCCAAGTCGCGGCCTTCACCGAGGAATTTGCCACGGGCGTCGACCACTTCGATGTTCATCTTCAAATGGCTGTCGAGCCCGGTAGCCGCGTCGTGCCAGGCTTCTTCCGGCACGCGGGCACCGGTCATGCGCAGCAGTTCACGGCCCAGCGCCTCGGGTAGCGAACCCTCGCCGAAGGTGATCTTCGCCAGCGCCGCGCCGACGAAATCCGGCACCGGCACGAAGTTCTTGCGTATCGCCTTGGGCAGGTTGCGCACCAGCGCCACGGCCTTGGCCTCGATCAGCCCCGGCACCAGCCAGTCCAGCCGCTCACGGCGCAGTTGCGGTAGCAGCGGCGCCGGCACGCGCAGGGTCACGCCGTCGCGCGGGTGGTTGGGCTCGAAGTGGTACTCCAACGGCAATTGCAGCTCGCCGATGCGTAGGGTATCGGGATACTGCGCAGCGGTGACTTCGCGGGCCTCGCGGGCCAACACGTCTTCCTCGCGCATGACCAGCAATTGCAGGTTCTTCTGGCTCTCGCGCTTGTACCAGTTCTCGAAGCTGGCGGTCTGGTAGATGTCGACGGGCAGCCGCGCATCGTAGTAGCCGAACAGGGTTTCCTCGTCCGCAAGAATGTCGCGCCGGCGGGCCTTGGCTTCCAACTCGTCCATGCGCTCCAGCAGTTCGCGGTTGGCAGAAAGCGCACGGGATCGGCTGTTGATCTCGCCGCGCACCAGCGCCTCGCGGATGAAGAGTTCGCGCGCCGTGGGCGGATCGACCGGGCCGTAATGCACCGGGCGCTTGCCCACCACGATCAGACCGTAGAGCGTGATCTGCTCGTAGGCCACCACCTGGCCACGCTTCTTTTCCCAGTGCGGCTCGAAGTGGTTCTTCTTGATCAGGTGGCCGGCCAGCGGCTCGATCCACTCGGGCTCGATCTTCGCCACCATCCGGGCGAACAGCTTGGTGGTTTCCACCAGCTCGGCGGCCATGATCCAGTTGGGCTTCTTGCGACCAATCACGCTGGATGGATGCACCCAGAAGCGCCGCTGGCGTGCGCCAAGGAAATCGCCGTCCTCGGTCTTGTGGCCGATCTGGCTGAGCAGGCCGGATAGGATCGCCTTGTGCACCGCGGCGTAGCCCTTGGCCTTCTGTGCGGCTTCGCTAGCCTCGGCCTGCTGGCGGAAGACCACGTTGACCTTGGTATCGGTGGTCGGCGTGATCTGCTCGGCTGCTTTTCGGCCCTTGGCGAGTGAAGGCACAACAGCTTCCGGGGCTTTGCTCGCGCCCAGCTTGAGCTCACGGGCGATCAGGGTGAGCTGGCGGTGAGCATCACGCCACTCGCGCAGCCGCAGGTAGTTGAGGAAGTTCTTCCGGCACCAGGTACGCAGCGGGTTGGAGCCCAGTTCCTGACGCTTCTCTTCGAAACCGCGCCAGAGGTTGATCAGCGCGGCGAAATCCGAATCGGGGTCCTTCCACTGCGCGTGCGCCTGATCGGCCTGCTGCTGGCGATCAGCCGGGCGCTCGCGCACGTCCTGCACGGAAAGCGCACTGGCGACGATCAGCACTTCGGCCAAACTGCCCTGCTGCGCGGCTTCCAGCAGCATGCGGCCCAGCCGCGGGTCGATGGGCAGGCGCGCCAGCTGGCGACCGAGCGGCGTCAGCTGGTTCTCACGGTTGACCGCGGAGAGTTCCTGCAACAGGTTGAAGCCGTCGCTGATGGCCTTGCCGTCCGGCGGCTCGATGAAGGGGAAGTCCTGAATGTCGCCCAGGCGCAGGTGCAGCATCTGCAGAATGACCGCGGCGAGGTTGGTACGCAGGATTTCCGGATCGGTGAATTCGGGGCGGGAAAGAAAATCTTCCTCGCTGTACAGGCGGATGCAGATGCCTGGTTCGACGCGTCCGCACCTGCCCTTGCGCTGGTTGGCGCTGGCTTGGGACACCGCCTCGATGGGCAGGCGCTGGACCTTGGCGCGGTAACTGTAGCGGCTGATACGCGCGGTGCCGGAGTCGATCACGTAGCGGATGCCCGGTACGGTGAGCGAGGTTTCCGCCACGTTGGTGGACAGCACGATCTTGCGCCCCGCTGCCGGGCGGAAAATCTTCTGCTGCTCGGCAGGCGTCAGCCGCGCATACAGCGGCAGTACTTCGGTCAGGCGCAGGTTGGCCTTGCGCAGCATCTCAGCGGCATCGCGAATCTCGCGCTCGCCGGGGAGGAACACCAGCACGTCGCCGGGGCGCTTGCCGATGCTCTTCTCATGGGCTTCGATCTCGTCCAGCGCGGCGAGGATGCCCTGGTCGACGGTCAGATCGTCCTCGACGCGGTTGCCGTCTTCGTCGGTCTCCGCTGCCAATGGGTGATACCAGGTCTCTACCGGATAGGTACGCCCTGAAACCTCGATGATCGGCGCGTCATTGAAGTGCTTGCTGAAGCGCTCCAGGTCGATAGTCGCCGAGGTGATGATGACCTTCAGATCCGGCCGGCGCGGCAGCAGCGTCTTGAGGAAGCCCAGCAGGAAGTCGATGTTCAGCGAGCGCTCGTGGGCCTCGTCGACGATGATGGTGTCGTACTTTTCCAGAAAGCGGTCGTGCTGGGTTTCAGCCAGCAGGATGCCGTCGGTCATCAGCTTGATCAGCGTGCTGTCGGTACTCTGGTCCTCGAAGCGCACCTGATAGCCCACCAGCTCGCCCAGCGGCGTACCGATTTCCTCCGCCACGCGCGTGGCAACGCTGCGCGCGGCCAGACGCCGCGGCTGGGTATGGCCGATCAGCCCGTGCACGCCACGGCCGATTTCCAGGCAGATCTTCGGCAGCTGGGTGGTCTTGCCCGAACCGGTTTCGCCGGCGATCACCAGCACCTGATGCTTTTCCAGCGCGGCCTTGATCTCGTCGCGCTTGGCGGCGATAGGCAGGGCATCGTCATAACGGATGGCCGGCACGCTCTGCCGCCGCGCCTCGACCTTGGCAGCCGAGGTCTGAAAGCGTTCGAGCCACTGCGCGAGCTTGCCCTCGTCTGGCTTTTTTCTCAGCTCATGCAACTGCCGGCGCAGGCGATGGCGGTCGGCGCTGAAGGCCTGGTCGAGATTTTTGTGCAGGGTGTCGAAAGCGGGCGTTGCGTCGGTCATGGACAGCCATAAGCGATTTCGGGAGGACGGCGATTGTCGCAGATTTGGCCGGCTGGCCGTAGGCGGATCGGGAGCTGGATGACCGAACGGGAGGAACCGCGCCGACGAATCGGCGCGGGGTTACGCGCCTACCTGATCCAAAGGCCCCAGCGAGACCTTTCCTGAACCTGCTGAATGCGCATGGTGCCTATGCTCTGCTCGGCTGCGGCAGCAATCTCGTCGTCGACCATCTTGGTCGACAGCGACAGCCAGCTGGTGGCGAAGGCCAGCGCATCGCCGTGCAGCTCCAACGCCTCGGTGGAGATATTGCCCAGGTTGTCGCATTCGGTGTGGTAGCACGGATCGAACGACTGCCCCGCCGTACCGCCGTAACGCTGCGCCTGCTCCTGGCTCTTGATGTCTTCGGCTCCGGTGAACAAACCACCGAAAGCGATGCCGTCATCGAAGAACTGCGCATAGTCGGAACGGAAGTCGATCTCGGTGCCTTCGGACGGCTCGTTGCGCAGCTGGAAGTAGGAGCGGAACAGACGCTCGATCGCCGCCGAGCCGGGCGGACCCTGCAGGCCGAAGTCCGAACCGTCACCGTCGTAGATGAAGTTGGCGTAGTTCGGCGAGCCGATCATGTCCACGTTCAGGTACGCCTTGATCCGCTGTTTCTCCTCGTCCGGCAGCTGATTAACGTAATAGGTCGAACCGACCAGACCCGACTCTTCCGCCCCCCACCAGGCGAAGCGCACCTTGTTCAACGGATGTGCCTTGCCCATCAATACCGCCATTTCCAACAAGGCGGCACTGCCCGAACCGTTATCGTTGACGCCGGCCCCCTCGAATACGGAGTCCAGATGCGCGCCAACAACGATCACGTTGTTAGGGTTGCCCCGGCGGGTTTCGGCCAGCACGTTGTAGGTTTCGGTCTGCTCGCGCACCACGTCGACGTTCATGCTCATCTGCAAGCCTTCGGTACCCGCCCAGGCGACACCGAGGTCGTAGGTCGAAAACAGGACCGGGATACCGCCCTGATAGTCCTCACCGAGCGTGGCAGCCATCAGCCCCTTGCGATCCTCGGTATCGCCCTGGTTGAAGATGATCGCGCCGGACGCGCCCGCAGCCGCAGCGTTGGTCGCCTTGTCGCCGAACGGGCACGTGCCACGCTGCATCAATGCGATGGCGCCAGCCGGGAAGCCAGCGAAATCCGCCGCCTCGCAGCCGCTGGTCGAAGTGTTGCCGGCGCCGAGCGACAGGTCCACCGCAACCACCGGCGCGGTGACGTTGCCCGGATCGGTCTGGTCGGCGTAGGTAAAGTCTTCTTCCCAGGCGTATTGCGCCGGTTGCGGCGTGACGGCATTCAGCGAGCCGGGGCCCGCAGGGTAGAAGGCGAGGAACGGAAAGCTCTGCACCCTGGCCTCATAACCAGCGCGCTCGAGGTGCGTGCGCACGTAATCCACCGAGGCCTGGTAACCGGGCTGACCGGAGGCCCGGTTGCCCTGATTCAGCGCGGCGATGTCCTGCAGGTTCTCCAGGTGCTTCATGATATTGCTGGCCTGCATGCAGCGCGGCAGACCCAGCGGCGTGCCAACCAGCAGAGGGGACCGACACGCCCTGGAGTCGGGCTTGCCGGGTGACCATAACTCATCGAAATGTGCCGTTTCCACGGAAGGCGCAGCCAGGGCTGAAGCGGAAGCGATTAGAGCGAGAGAAGCAACTACCCGACGTGCATTGTTTTTTTTCTGCATGGGTAACTCATCCTTGCAACGAGATTGATGGGCAGGCCGCGAAATGGCATGCGCCATCGTCCCCTTACGGCACGACCGACGTTGAAACCCGGCGTGCAGCGAATAGCAAGGCGAAGCCGCCCGCACGATCGCATCTACAGAAAACGATCTTGCAGCTTCAGCGTTACATAGCGAGGCAGGTTGGGGTTCAACGACCGGAAAGCGGGACGCGGCCATAGCGTCCTAGACCGGGGCAACCTCGTCTCGGTTCGAACTTTGCGCCAGACGGCAGCACCGCTTGTCGGGTTGATTGAACTCGAACCTGGGCGGCTCGGAACGGATGAGCACGGATGAGCGTTGCGGATAAAGAAAAGCCCCGCCAAAGCGGGGCTTGATGTCCGGCGGAATGCTTTACTTCTTGCCGAGCTTGCGCAACTCCTCGTCACGCAATTCACGACGCAGAATCTTGCCGACGTTGGTGGTTGGCAGGCTGTCGCGGAACTCGACGGCCTTGGGCCGCTTGTAGCCGGTGACGTTGTCATGCATGTGCTGCATGACCTGCTCCTTGGTCACGCTCTCGCCCGGTTTGACCACCACGAACAGCTTGATCGCCTCACCGGACTTGTCGTCCGGAACCCCGATCGCAGCGCACTGCATCACGCCCGGCAGCGTCGCGAGCACGTCTTCGAGTTCGTTGGGATAGACGTTGAAGCCAGACACGAGAATCATGTCCTTCTTGCGATCGACGATCCGCAGATAGCCGTCTTCCTGAATGATGCCGATGTCGCCAGTCTTCAGCCAACCATCGGCGCTGAGAACTTCGTCGGTGGCTTCCTGGCGCTGCCAGTAGCCCTTCATCACCTGCGGCCCTTTCACGCACAGCTCGCCCGTCGCGCCAATCGGCAGTTCATTGCCTTCGTCGTCGATGACCTTGCACTGGGTGGAAGGCATCGGGATACCGATGGTGCCAATCTGGATACCGCCGAACGGGTTGACCGAGACTACCGGGCTGGTTTCGGTCATGCCGAAGCCTTCACAGATGGAGCAGCCAGTCACCTGTTGCCAGCGCTCGGCGGCTGCCTGTTGCAGCGCCATACCGCCGGAGAAGGTTGCCTTCAGCGAAGAGAAGTCCAGCTTGCGGAAGTCGTCGTTGTTGCACAGCGCGACGAACAGGGTGTTGAGCCCGACGAAGCCGCTGAAACGGTACTTGCCCAGATCCTTGACGAAAGCCGGCAGGTCACGCGGGTTGGTGATCAGCACGTTATGGGCGCCGATCAGCATCATCGTCATGCAGTGAAAGGTGAACGCGTAGATGTGATACAGCGGCAGAGGCGCAACCATGGTTTCACAGCCGACCCCCAGCTCCGTGCCCATCAAGCCGCGGCACTGCAGCATGTTGGCGACAATGTTGCGATGGGTCAGCATCGCACCCTTGGCAACGCCGGTGGTACCGCCGGTGTACTGCAGCACGGCAATGTCGTCACCGGCAGGATTGAACTCTCGAACCGCCTTGGCACGGCCGAGGGCCATGGCGTCGTTGAATTTGACCGCCTTCGGCAGGTTGTAGGAGGGCACCATCTTTTTCACGTGCTTGATCACGGCATTGACCAGCAGGCGCTTGACCGTCGGCAGCATGTCACCGACTTCGGTGACGACGACGTGTCTGATGCCGGTCTTAGGCAGCACTTCTTCGGCCAGATGAGCCATGTTGGCCAGGCAGACCAATGCTTTGGCGCCGGAGTCATTGAACTGATGTTCCATTTCCCGCGCGGTATACAGCGGGTTGGTGTTGACCACGATCAGCCCGGCGCGCATGGCGCCGAATACCACGACGGGATATTGCAGCAGGTTGGGCAGCTGGACCGCGATCCGGTCGCCCGGCTGCAGATCGGTGTTGTGCTGAAGGTAGGCGGCAAATTCGCCGGATAGGGCGTATAGCTCACCGTAGGTCAGGGTCTTGCCGAGATTGCTGAAGGCCGGTTTGTCAGCGAAACGCTCACAGGACTGTTTCAGCACTGCCTGGATGTTCTGGAACTCATCGGGATTAATTTCGCTCTCGACCCCGACAGGATATTTATCCTTCCAGAAGTTATCGGTCATGACCCCACTCCTCAGCGACAGCTTCACTGCATATAGCAGCTGTTTTGTTGTGTTTTGTTAATTTTTGTACCCGGTTTTCCGGTCAAAAAGCGGGCCGAGGTTAGCAGCTTTGGCACAGGCCGAACAGTGGCCACAGCTGGTTAAAACGACACAAAGTGACTGATCACGAACGATCAGTCACTCACTATGTAGCACCAAGTCGTTACCTCAGGCTTGCTCGCGCAGCTCCCGGCGCAGGATCTTGCCAACCGGCGTCATCGGCAGCGCGTCGCGGAAGACCAGATGCCGGGGCACCTTGTAACCGGTGAAGTTTTCCCGGCAGTAGGCTTGCAGCTCTTCGACCGTCAGGCTGGTATCGCTGCGCACTACGAACAGCTTCACCGCCTCCCCTGACTTCTCGTCGGCGACGCCGATCGCGGCGCAGGCGGCCACCTTCGGATGCGCCATGACCACGTCTTCGATCTCGTTCGGATAGACGTTGAAACCGGAAACGATGATCAGATCTTTCTTGCGATCGACGATACGCACGAAACCATCAGGGTCGATCACAGCGATGTCGCCAGTCTTCAGCCAGCCCTGGTCGTCGAGCACTTCGGCGGTAGCTTCCGGTCGTTGCCAATAGCCTTTCATCACCTGCGGACCCTTAACGCAAAGCTCACCACGCTCACCTAGCGCAAGCTCGATGCCCTCGTCGTCGATCACCTTCAGCGCCGTGCCCGGCACCGGCAGGCCGACGGTGCCCAGCCGCGACTTGTCGCCGTGAGGGTTGGCGCAGACCACTGGCGACGTCTCGGTCAGTCCGTAACCCTCGGTCACAGTGACGCCGGTCAGGCTCTTCCAGCGCTCGGCCACCGACGATACCAGTGCGGTACCGCCGGAGTTGGTGCCTTTGAGCGAGGAAAAGTCGATTTTCTTGAACTCCGGATGCGACATGAGCGCGACGAACAAGGTGTTCAGCCCGAGGAAGGCGGTGAACTGCCACTTCTGCAGCTCCTTGACGAAGCCGTCGATGTCGCGCGGGTTGGTGATCAGCACGTTGTGGTTGCCCGTCACCATCATGCACATGCAATTCACCGTGAATGCATAGATGTGGTACAGCGGCAGCGGCGCGATCATCACTTCCTGCCCTTCCTTGATGATCGGGTGGCCGTCGGCGCCGAGCTGCTGCATGTTGGCATGTGCCTGACGCATGTTGGCGACCAGATTGCCGTGGGTGAGCATCGCGCCCTTGGCGACGCCAGTGGTACCGCCGGTGTATTGCAGCACCGCGACGTCATCGAGCGTCAGCGGAACCGGCTTCAGGCTGTGGCGGGCACCGTCGCGCAGCACATGCTTGAACGACACAGCCTGAGGCAGGCTGTAGACCGGCACCATCTTCTTCACATGCTTGACCGCGGCATTGACCAGCAGGCCTTTGAAGGAGGGCAGCATGTCGCCGATCCGCGCCTCGATAAGCACCTCGATGCTGGTATCAGGCAGCACCTCCTGCACCAGCTTGCCGAAGGTATTGAGATATACCAGCGCCCGCGCGCCGGAATCCTGGAACTGGTGGCGCATCTCCCGCGCGGTGTACAGCGGGTTGGTGTTGACCACAATCAGTCCGGCACGCAGGGCACCGAAAACGGCGATCGGATACTGCAGGAGGTTGGGCATCTGCACCGCGATGCGATCCCCCGGTTGCAGATCCGTATGATTCTGCAACCAGCCCGCGAAGGCCGCCGAGTAACGATCGAGGTCAGCGAAGGTGAGCGTGACGCCCATATTGCTGAATGCGGGGCGGTTCGCATGGGTCTTGCAGGAGCGCTCGAACACCTCCACCACCGAGCGGAACCCACCCATATCCATGTCATTGGGCACACCGGCGGGTCGTTTGTCGTTCCAGAAATCAGGTTGCATTGTTATTGGCCTCGTTACCTGAGAGTGGGCTGCGGCGAAGTTAGCAGTTCGACCGCACAGCGCAACAGCGTTGCGTCGCGCAAATCACTGTTGTGAATCTTTCGTCACGGCAAGCCACGATTCCGAGGCGCACACGTCAGCTATACGCAATAGTGAAAGAAGACGTACCGCGCCTCGCGGGAACCCACGAGTCACGCCGTGACTCTCGCTGGGACAAGACCGCGACATCTCACTAGAATGCAGCCGCATCGCAGGCGCAGCGCTCATCGCGCAGCGCAATTCATATCGACCCGTCGGACGGCCCCTGCCCCGACTGCGCCCGAGGAAACTTAATGACCACCATCAGCAACACGCCCTACTCCGCTCTGGAAGTCGGCCAGACCGCAAGCTTCGAGAAAGCCGTCGAGGAGCGCGACATCCAGCTCTTCGCCGCCATGTCGGGCGACCGCAACCCCGTCCACCTCGACGCGGAATTCGCCGCCGGCACGCCGTTCAAGGAGCGCATCGCCCACGGCATGTTCAGCGGTGCACTGATCAGCGCGGCCGTTGCTTGCACCCTGCCCGGCCCGGGCACCATCTATCTCGGCCAGACGATGAAATTCACCCGCCCGGTCAAGCTCGGCGACACCCTGACCGTGCGCCTGGAAATTCTCGAAAAACTGCCGAAGAACCGCGTACGCATCGCCACGCGCGTGTTCAACCAGAACGATGAACAGGTCGTGGATGGCGAAGCCGAAGTACTCGCACCGCGCCGTGAAGAAACCGTGGAGTTGAAGGACCTGCCGCCGATCAACTTCGGTTGAGCCATTGGGCAAACTCGAAACAGGTGCGTTTGGACAGGCCTGCAGCCTGTATTCGCCGCGAGGGCGCGCCTCCTACGGAACGGGTATGTACCTGCCGCTTTCGTGAGAGGCCCGACCTCGGGCGAACGGCTAAGTGAACGACGTTGTTTAAACAGTCAGGCTTTCCATGCCCGATTGCGCCGTGCCCATCTTTTTCCGAAAGACGAGTCACCCGCCGGCCTCGATCAGCAACCCCACCCGGTTACCCCAAGCCCAACCAGTTGTAGGGTGGGCCGGGCGGCGTTCCGCTTCAGCCCACCGCAGCGAGGACCGGGCAACACCACCAACCAGACGTTCTCGGCATGGTGGGGCAAGCAGAAGGCTATTACGGCCCCAAGCTACGCCCCACGAGCAACCCCCACGGAGGATGCGCAGCGTCCACCGCGCGTCGACCATCCTGCGTGCGGTACAACAATAACAACACCGGGACCTCAACCATGCTCATACGCTCGATCGCTTATCGGCGCCTGGCGGCGCTCGTTCTCGGCGGCTTTTCGCTGGCCCTCCAGCCAGCATCGGCCGCACCGCTCGACCCTGGCCCCGATGAGGCCCTGCTGTATTACCAACGAGCCGACGGCGACTACGCCGGTTGGGGCCTGCATCTATGGAACACGGCCGCATGCAATGGCAGCCAGACGGAAACCGGCTGGGATCAACCTTTGCAAGCAGCCGGCACCGATCCGGAGCACGGCGCCTACTACCGTATCGCACTGACCGCCGACGCCAGCTGCCTGAACCTGATCATGCACAAAGGCGACGAAAAGGACCTGGGTGGCGGCGACCTGACCTGGCGCTTCGACGACTTGGGCCGTCGTGTCTTTACGCTCAGCGGCACCGCACAACTTTCCAGCACGCCCTTGAGCGGGCCCGAGGTCGCGATCAAGGGCGCGCGTGCGCACTGGCTCGATCCGTTCACGCTGGCGCTGGTCGACGGCGCGCCAGCGGCCAGCCGGCTCGAATTGCGTTATTCCACCGACGCCAGCATCCGTATCGACGGCGAGACACGCACGGTCAGCGGCGGCACCGCGCTCGCGCTGCGCCCCGCAACGCTTCGCGAAGGGCTCAAACGCCAGCATCCGCATCTGGCCGAAGCGCAGGCCTTCCGCTTCGTGGCCGGCGCACCGGCGTTACGTCGCGCCGTCATGAGTCAGCTGGTGGTGGTCGCCTATGACGCGCAGCAACAGGTCATTGACGCCACCGAAGTACAGACGGCAGGCGTTCTCGATCAGCTATTCGCCTACAACGGCGACCTCGGCGCGCGAGTCGATGGGCGCGGCGTGTCGTTCAAACTCTGGGCACCGACGGCCCAGCGGGTCCGCCTGCATGCGTTCGACGCGTCCAAGCGTTTGCTGCCTGGCTACCCGAAAACAATGCACGAACGCCTCGGCGTGTGGAGCCTCGACGGCCCGCCGTCGCTGGATCGGCAGTATTACCAGTACGAAGTCACGGCCTATCGGCCAAGCACCGGCAAGATCGAGACGACACTGGTCAGCGATCCCTACGCCCTGAGCCTGTCGCTCAACAGCCAGTACGCCCAGGTCGTCGACCTGGACGCCAGCGACCTCAAGCCCGCCGGCTGGGACGCGTTGCGTCCACCACATCCGGAACGCCCCGAAGCGAGCGTCATCTACGAAACGCATATCCGCGACTTCAGCGCCAGCGACACCAGTCTGCCGGCCGATCTGCGCGGCACCTCCGGCGCCTTTACCCAGCCGGACAGCAACGGCATGCGCCACCTGCGCGATCTACGCAAGGCCGGGCTGACCCATGTGCAGCTGCTGCCAGCGTTCGACATCGCCACCGTTGACGAAGACCCCGCTCGCCGCGTCGACCTGGACGATCCCTTCGCCAAGCTCTGCGAGCTGTCTTCCGGCGCCCGCCAGCGCTGGGCGCAATACTGCGGTGCGACGAGCATTCGCCAAGTGCTGCAAGGGTTCGATCCGGCCAGCGGACAGGCGCAATCGCTCTACAACGACCTGCGCGCGCTCGACAATTTCAACTGGGGCTACGACCCCTTCCACTTCACCGCACCGGAAGGCAGCTACGCCAGCGACGCCGAAGGCGTGCAGCGCATCATCGAGTTCCGTCAGATGGTCCAGGCGCTCGCAAGCAACGGCCTCGCCACGGTGATGGACGTGGTCTACAACCACACCAACGCCTCTGGGCTGGCCGAGAAATCGGTGCTCGACAAGATCGTGCCCGGTTATTACCACCGTCGCGATCCATCCACCGGCGCCGTGGAAACATCGACCTGCTGCGAAAACACCGCCAGCGAACACCGCATGATGGCCAAGCTGATGACCGATTCGCTGGAGGTCTGGGCTCGCGACTACAAGGTCGCCGGCTTTCGCTTCGATCTGATGGGCCATCACCTGCGCAAGAATGTAGTGGACGCCTATCGAGCCGTCCGCCGGATCGACCGGGATACCTACTTCTACGGCGAAGGCTGGGATTTCGGCGAAGTGGCGGGCAATGCCCGTGGCGTCAACGCCACGCAGCTGAACATGGCCGGCACCGGCATCGGCACCTTCAACGATCGGCAGCGCGATGCGGTGCGCGGTGGAAGCCCCTTCGACGGTGGCGAGAGCATCCGCCGCAATCAGGGTTTCGCCAATGGCCTCTATGTCCGACCGAATGAGCTGTCCGGCGCTGGCGCGCAGGAAAAGGCGCAACTGCTGCACGCGGCGGACCTGATCCGCGTCGGCATCGCCGGCGGTCTGCGCGACTTCCAATTCATCAGCGCCGACGGCAGCCTGCGCAGCGGCGGAGAGATCGACTACAACGGACAACCCGCCGGCTACACACTCGACCCGCAGGAAACCATCAACTACGTCTCCAAGCACGACAACCAGACGCTATGGGACAACAACCAGTACAAGCTCCCGGCCAACCTCCCGGTTGCTGACCGCGTCCGCCTGCAACTGGTCGCATTGTCCGTGCCGCTGTTCAGCCAGGGGTTGCCCTTCATCCATCTCGGCTCGGACATCCTGCGCTCCAAATCCATGCAGCGTGACAGTTACGACTCGGGTGACTGGTTCAATACGGTGGATTTCAGCTACCAGGACAACAACTGGAACAAGGGCCTGCCGCGTGCTGACAAGGATGGCGACAACTGGCCACTGATCCGCCAGGTCATCGCCGACCCTCATGCCAGGCCGAGCGCAGTGAACATCGTCGCCGCCAAGCGTCGATTTCTCGAATTGCTGACGATCCGCAGCGACAGCCCGCTGTTCCAGCTCGACAGCGCCCGCGAGGTGCAACGCCGCTTGCAATTCCACAACACGGGTCCGGAGCAGCAACCGGGCGTGATCGCCTTCAGCCTGGCCGATGGCCCGCGCGACGGCCGCGATCTCGACCGGCGCTATCAGTCTTTGATGGTGGTGCTCAACGCTTCGCCCGAGCGTGTTCGCTTGCCGGGCGGTAGCGGTTACCAGCTGCATCCAGTGCTACAGGAATCGAGCGATCCGATTGCGCGTCAGGCCAAAGTGACTTCCGACGAGTTCGAGGTGCCGCCCTTCACCAGCACGGTGTTCGTGCAATCCCAGAGCCGTCGTTGAACCGCAGGCAATAAAAAAGGGCGACCTAAGTCGCCCAAATGCCTTGCGTGCTCTGTAATACCGGCCGGATCACCGCTTCTTTTGCGCGTCCCGCCAGATGAAAAATCCGAAACCGCCAAGGAAGGCGACCATCAGGCCGACCGTGACCACCCCTGCGAGCACCACATTATCGACGAACATGATTTCTTGCCTCCAAGGTGTTGCGCTGTCTGATGGCTGCATAGTCGCCTTCTCGCCCGAATAAAAAATTGACGGGAATCAATAGGCGCGAAGCCGGGCACAGCAGGCGCCGTACGAGCTGATCTGGATCAAGAAAACGAGGGTATGCGGAAGGGAGCGACGGCGAAGCGGCGAATCGGAGAGCTGCAAAGGCGCTACTGGAAGTGTGGCGTAGACTGGCTTTCTCAGCGCTTCTTCGGTTTGCTTTTGGCTTTCTTTTTCGGCTTGGCCAAGGGCAGCGCCTGTTCGAATGCATCGCGCATTTCGGCCAGGCGCTTTTCCTTGATGTCATAAATGCGCTTTTCACGTTCGGCACTGAAGTCGATCAGCTTTACATCGTTGCTCATAAGACTGGCTCGCGGATGATCTGGCGGAATGTCAGGTTGAGGCGCGGTTCGGAAACCTTGCGCGTTCTGGCGATCTGGTGTTGCCAATAATGCTGCGTCGGACCGCTCATGACCAGCAGCGAACCATGTCCCAGATTGAGCGAATACTCGATGCGGCTGGTGCCTTTTCGACGAAAGTCGAAGCGCCGCGTCGCGCCCAGGTTGAGCGAAACCACCAACGGCTCCGGACCAAGCTCCGGTTCGTCATCGCTGTGCCAGCCCATGGCATCCTGCCCGTTGCGATATAGATTGAGCAGCACGCCGTCCAGCCGTTGGCCGACCTGCCGCTGCACCCGTTCGCGGATGTCGGCCAGCAGCGGTGTCCATAACAACGGTTCATGAACCAGCCCCGAATAACGGTAGCCCACGCCGGTATCGCCATACCAGGCGACCAATCGCGGTACGGCGAAACTACGGCCGTAGAGTTTTATCCGGGGCTGCGACCAGGGCGTCTGCAGCATCAGCTCGTGCAGCCAGTGGTCGGCTATATCCACGCCGATCCATTGCGGAAGGTAGGCCAATTCAGCGTGCGGCAGGTCGATCATCGCGGCACCGGCTAACGAATGTGTCAAACCTCGACATCCACCCAGAGCCCTTGGCGCGGCAACTCATCGAGGGCGTCCTGATCCTCTTCGGTGGTTTCGCCCTCGGCAAGCTCCTGGGCGGTATAGCCACGGCGCCGACGGCGGCGCTGTTCGTCGCGCAACATCTGCTCAGCTTCCTGCGGGTGTCGCCGATCGAGCTCGACCGAGCTTTCATCGGCGCTCGGCTCTACCGGCGTAACCGGGGCGATGTCGGGGCGCGGCTTGACCACATCCTGTTGCGCGGTGACCTGAACGGTGCCTGGCGGAATGATTGGCAGCATTTTCGCTCTCTCCCTTAAGCAGCCCGAGATCAACCGGTTACCCGTGAGATGGGCCTGTACCAGTTGATCGGCTGAACCGCTGCCGACTTTAACAGCAGGACTACACTCCAGTGGGCATCTGTCGTCGCTCTCGCGGCAGTGTTCCGTTACCATAGCGCGCTTTTTTCACAGCGGGAGGCAGCATGGCGCAGCAGTATCTACCGGGGCAACGCTGGATCAGCGACAGCGAAGCGGAACTCGGCCTTGGAACCGTCCTCACGCAGGATGGGCGGATGCTCACCGTGCTCTACCCCGCGACCGGCGAAACCCGCCAGTACGCCGCGCGCAGTGCTCCGCTGACCCGCGTGCGCTTCGTCCCGGGCGATGAAGTCACGCACTTCGAAGGCTGGAAGATGACAGTGCGCGAAGTCGACGACGTCGACGGTTTGCTGGTCTATCACGGCCTGACCGCGCAGAACGAAGCCCGAACGCTGCCGGAAACCCAGCTGTCGAATTTCATCCAGTTCCGCCTCGCCAGCGATCGCCTGTTCGCCGGCCAGATCGACCCGCTGAACTGGTTCAAACTGCGTTACCACACGTTGGAAAACCAGAGCAAACAGCTGACCTCCTCGCTGTGGGGCCTGGGTGGCGCGCGTGCACAACCTATCGCGCACCAGTTACACATCGCCCGCGAAGTCGCCGACCGTATCGCGCCACGGGTACTTCTGGCCGATGAAGTGGGCCTGGGCAAAACCATCGAAGCCGGCTTGGTGATCCATCGCCAACTGCTCTCCGGCCGCGCCAACCGGGTACTCATCCTGGTGCCGGAAAACCTACAGCACCAGTGGCTGGTGGAGATGCGCCGCCGCTTCAATCTGCAGGTCGCGCTGTTCGATGACGAACGCTTCATCGAGAGCGATGCCAGCAACCCCTTCGAGGACACCCAACTGGCGCTGGTGTCGCTGGAATGGCTGAAGGACGACGAGCGTGCCCAAGACGCCGCCTTCGCTGCCGGCTGGGACCTGCTGGTGGTGGACGAGGCGCATCACCTGGTCTGGCACCCGGAAAACGCCAGTGCCGAATACAAGCTGGTCGAGCAATTGGCCGAGGTCATTCCCGGCGTGCTGCTGCTGACCGCCACGCCGGAGCAACTGGGCCAAGAAAGCCACTTCGCCCGTCTGCGCCTGCTCGACCCGAACCGCTTCCATGATCTGGAAGCCTTCCGCGCCGAAAGCGCCAGCTACCAGCCGGTCGCCGAAGCGGTGCAGGAACTGCTCGACGAAGGCCGCTTATCGCAAAAGGCGCACCAGACGATTCACGAATTCCTCGGCGCCGAGGGCGAAGCGCTGCTCGCAGCGGCTACCGATGGCGACATCGAGGCCAGCAGCCGCCTGATCCGCGAACTGCTCGACCGCCACGGCACCGGGCGCCTGTTGTTCCGCAATACCCGCGCCGCCGTGCGTGGCTTCCCAGAGCGCCAACTCCATCCTTATCCGCTGCCCTGCCCGGCCGAATATCTGGAGCTGCCGCTGGGCGAGCACGCCGAGCTGTATCCGGAAGTCGCCTTCCAAAGCCAGCTGGACGAGCCCGAGGCGCAGAACCGCTGGTGGACCTTCGATCCGCGCGTCGAGTGGCTGATCGATACGCTGAAAATGCTGAAGAAATTCAAGGTGCTGGTCATCTGTGCCCACGCCGAGACCGCGCTGGATCTGGAAGACGCCCTGCGCGTGCGCTCCGGCATTCCGGCCACCGTGTTCCACGAAGGCATGAGCATTCTCGAACGTGATCGCGCCGCGGCTTACTTCGCCGACGAGGAGTTTGGGGCCCAAGTGCTGATCTGCTCCGAAATCGGCAGTGAAGGCCGCAACTTCCAGTTCGCTCATCATTTGGTGCTGTTCGATCTGCCGGCGCACCCTGACCTGCTCGAACAGCGCATCGGCCGTCTCGACCGCATCGGCCAGGCGCACGTTATTCAGCTGCATGTGCCCTACCTGGAAACCAGCCCTCAGGAACGTCTGTTCCAGTGGTATCACCAGGCGCTGAATGCCTTCCTCAACACCTGCCCGACCGGCAACGCCCTGCAGCACCAGTTCGGCCCGCGCCTGCTGAGCCAGCTGGAAGAAGGCGACGATGACGAGTTTCAACAGCTTATCGACGAAGCGCGTGCCGAACGCGAACGCCTGGAAGCCGAACTGCATGCCGGTCGCGACCGTTTGCTGGAGCTCAATTCCGGGGGCGGCGAACAAGGGGCTGCGCTGGTCGAAGCCATTGAGGAACAGGACGACCAGTTCGCGCTGCCGATCTATATGGAAGAACTGTTCGACGCCTTCGGTATTGACAGCGAAGACCATTCCGAGAACGCCCTGATCCTGCGCCCCAGCGAAAAAATGCTTGATGCCAGCTTCCCGCTCGGCGATGACGAAGCGGTGACCATCACCTACGACCGCGAGCAGGCGTTGGCCCGAGAAGACATGCAGTTCCTCACCTGGGAACACCCCATGGTGCAGGGCGGCATGGACCTGGTGCTGTCCGGCTCCATGGGCAACACCGCCGTGGCGCTGATCAAGAACAAGGCGCTCAAGCCGGGCACCGTGCTGCTGGAACTGCTGTTCGTCAGCGAAGTGGTGGCGCCGCGCGCGTTGCAGCTGAACCGCTTCCTACCGCCGCTGGCGCTGCGCTGCCTACTTGATGCCAACGGCAACGACCTCGCCCCTAAGGTGGCCTTCGAAACCCTCACCGATCAGCTGGAAAGCGTGCCGCGGGCCAGCGCCAACAAGTTCGTGCAGGCCCAACGCGACGTGCTGTCGGCGCAGATTTCTGGCGCCGAAGCCAAGATCGCCCCGCGTCACAGCGAGCGCGTAGCCGAAGCACAGCGTCGGTTGAAAGCCAACCTCGATGAAGAACTGGCGCGTCTGACCGCCCTGCAAGCGGTCAACCCCAGCGTGCGGGACAGCGAGATCGAAGCTCTGCGCAAGCAGCGTGAAGAAGGACTGGCCATGCTGGAGAAAGCAGCGCTGCGCCTGGAGGCGATACGCGTGCTGGTTGCAGGGTGATTGTCGATGGTCTTGGGAGGCTCAGGTCTTGGGCGTTGGGCTGAAGGCCTGAGGCTGGAGGCTGGAGGCTGAGAGGTTCAAGCCTCCAGCCTCCAGCTCACATCAGACCTTACCGCCTCACATTGTCTCCACCCCGCTTCGCCCCGAGGGCGGGCCTCCTACGAAAGCAGCCGGTGCACCGCGCCAAGTGGGAGGCACGACCCGCGGCGAATGCAGAACGCAGGGCTGCGCTTTTAGCCAGAAGCCCAAATCTCACTAACGCCGCGCTACCGCCAGCAGTTGTCGTGCTTTGCGCTGATCCTCTTCGCCCAGTTCCGCCAGCAGTTCCGGTTTGCCGGCGATCAGCAATCCCAGCGGTACACCGTCGCGATAGAGGATGCGATTGCCTGCCACTGCCGGCACGCGCTCGCCCGGCAGCAGGGTACCGAGCTGATTCAGCGGATCGACCGCCGACACCGCTATCATCTCGCCCGTGAGCGGCCGCTTGCGTATCTCTCGCAGCAGGCCGACCGCCTCCAGCAAAGCGAACTGCTCGCCCGGTACGCCCGCGACGAAGCGCCCTCCGCGAATGTCGCCACGCGCTTCGAGCCGGTGGTAAACGCGCAACAACTCGCGCCAGGACGGCAGCCAGTCCGCTTCCCGATCCAGTAACCGCCAGAACACCACGCCGTAGCGGCGCAGCAGCGTCATGGCGATGTGTTCCAGCGCTTCGGGATCGAGCGCAGGCGAGCGCGACGTTGCGGTTTCGACCGGCGCCTTCGCACCCTTGCGGACCAGCGCCCAGCGTCCCGCATCGGCCATGCCACCGATGAAGGCACCGCCGCGACTCTGCCGGCCACTGCGTGAACGCTTAGCGGCGGGCGCCAGCAAGGCGCGCAGGCCGGCGAAGCTGTCGGCGTTGACCAGCCCGACCGCGACCAGCTCACCGAGCGCATTTTCCAGTTCGCTGCGCAGCAGATGCGCGTCCTGCTGCAGCTCATCGAAGAACAGCGCGCCCTGCCCTTGCAGCGTCTCGAAAACCCGCTGCGCCCGTGACGAAAGCTCTGGCTGCGGTGCGTCGCCAGCCAGCGCATACCAGGCCACGAGGTGTCGACGCGGCAACAGCACGATAGGTGTGCCACGCACCGGGCCGCTGCTGGCCTTGATCCCCCCGGCCAGGCGCGTCCAGACGATGCGCCCGGTTTGGCATAATTCGTCCAGCCAGGTGCGACCGTAGTCCTTCAACCGCGCAGGCAGCAGGTCGCTCTCCCAGGCCCCGGCGGCGGCCTGAAACCCTTCTAGTTGTTCGACCACCGTGCCGAGCGCGTCGCGGCCCTGCATCCGCGTCGCTTCGGACAGGTGCTGCCAGTCGAACAGAAAGCGCATGAAATCTGCGCGCTCCACCGGTTCAATCTCGCGGCGCAAGCGTTTGACTGTGTAACGGTGGATGCGCGCCAGCAGATGCCGCTCGCACCATTCGTCTTCGCTCGCGCCGGGTGTGAAGCGACCACGCAATACATACCCTTCGGATTCCAGACGGATCAGGGCCTGGGCGACGGCTGAGGCCGGCAAGGCCAATGGCTGAGCGATCAGCGAGACCGGCAAGGGGCCGAAACCGGTCAGCCGCGCGCGGATCAGCTCGACCAACGCCTCATCCTCGTTCGACTGTTGATCGAAGCCGGGCAGCGTCGCCAGCGCCGGCTCGCAACGTGCGTGGGGATAGATCGACCGCAACAGCGCCAAGCGCTCGATGGGCAGCCAGAGCGCACGATCCTGCGCGATCTGCATTCGCGTCGCGCGACCGCCACGGGCCAGTTCACCCAGCCAGCCAAGCCAATCCTGCTCGGCCGATGCCTCGCTCTCGGCTATACCGCCAAGGCCGACCAGTGCCTCATGCAGCTCATCCGGATTACGCGCGTGCGGCCAGGCTTGCTCGCGCACCGCTTCGATCGCAGCGGCATCCAGCGCGCCCAGATCGTCACTGGACTCGGGATCGGTCCAGCGTCGATTGAGCACCGCCTGGGTGCGGCGCTCTTCCAGCGGCGCGTCGTCGAGGAAGGCATAGGGACGCGCGCCCAGCACTTCCATAGCCAGCGGTGACGGCGCCGGCAGATTACGCGCGAGCAGCTCGACTTCACCCGCCTCGATGCGCCGCAACAGCGCCAGCCAGCCTTCGCTGTCCATGGCGTCGTGCAGGCAGTCGTCCAGGGTCTGCGCCACCAGCGGGTGCTCGGGGATCTCGCGTTCGCCGACGATGTTTTCCAGGCAGGCGACCTGATCGGGGAAAACGGTGGCGAGCAGGTCTTCGCTCTTCATCCGCTGTAACTGCGGCGCCACCTTGCGTCCGCCGGCCATGCGTGGCAGCGCCAGCGCGGTGGTCGCGTTCCAGCGCCAGCGCACGCCGAACAGCGGTGCGTCGAGTAGCGCCTGGATCAGGACCGCCTCAGCGCTGTTGGAATGCAGGTAGCGCCAAACATCGTCGAGCGGGAAGCTGTGGCTGGTCGAGAGCGAAAAGATAATCGCGTCTTCGGTCGCCGCCGCTTGCAGCTCGAAGTTGAAGGTTCGGCAGAAGCGCTTGCGCAGGGCCAGGCCCCAGGCGCGGTTGATCCGGCTGCCGTAGGGCGAATGAATGACGAGTTGGGTGCCGCCTGATTCATCGAAGAAGCGCTCCATGATCAGCCGGTTCTGCGTGGGCAGCGCGCCCAGTGCCGCGCGCGCCCGGGCCAGGTATTCGACGATCTGTCGGGCGGCGGGGTCTGGTAGGCCGAGGGTGTCGGTTAGCCAGGCGATGGCGAAGGTCAGGTCCAGCGTGCGCATCGCCTCCCCCTCACCCCAGCCCTCTCCCGCAAGGGGAGAGGGAGACAAGCCTGCGGCCACCGGGCGCGACGGGAATGCTCCAGCCCTTGCACCAGACCTCAAGTCACTCGCATTCGATTCACCCCACTCGGATTCCCCCCTCGCCCCTTTGGAGAGAGGGCTGGAGTGACGGGCGTCGGTGTTCAGCCGATCATCAACCTCCCCAAGCGCTCCGGCCACTTCAGCCGCCAAGCCAACACCATCAACTTCATCCCGCTCGGACTGCCCCCTCACCCCCTCGGGGAGAGAGTTGGGGTGAGGGGCAGCGGTATTCAGCCGATCATCAACCGCCCCTCGCGCTCCGGCCACATCAGCAGCCAAGCCAACACCATCAACTTCATCCCGCTCGGACTGCCCCCTCGCCCCCTCGGGGAGAGGGTTGGGGTGAGGGGCAGCGGTATTCAGCCGATCATCAACCGCCCCTCGCGCTCCTGCCACTTCGGCAGCCAAGCCAACCCAATCAGCTTCACCCCACTCGGACTGCCCCCTCGCCCCTTTGGGGAGAGGGTTGGGGTGAGGGGCGACGGTGTTCAGCCGATCCTCGATCTCCTGCCGCAACCTCGCCACCGCAGCCGATAATTCATCGCTACGCCCCGGCGCTTCGCCCAGCCAGAACGGGATGTTCGGCGGCTGGCCCTGGGCGTCCTCGACCCGTACCCGGCCAGGTTCGATCTTGAGGATGCGGTAGGACGTGTTGCCCAACTGGAATACGTCGCCGGCCAGGCTTTCCACCGCGAAGTCTTCGTTCACCGTACCGATGTTAAAGCCTTGAGGTTCGAGCAGCACCCCGTAGTCGGCGTTGTCCGCAATGGTGCCGCCCGACGTCAGCGCGGTCAGGCGCCCGCCGCGTCGGCCTCGCAGGCTGCGGCTGACCAGATCGCGATGCAGATAGGCGCCGCGTGCACCGTGGCGGGTGGTGTAGCCCTCGGCGAGCATCGCCAGCAGCGTCTGATAACTCCCTTCGCCGAGTGTCGCGTAGGGAACGGCCCGGCGAATCAGCGCCAGCAGGTCATCTTCCTGCCATTCGCGGCAAGACACCTCGGCAACGATCTGTTGCGCCAGCACATCCAGCGGCGCCACGGGAATCGTCAGCGTGTCCAGTTCGCCGCGGCGCACGCTGTCGAGCAAGGCGGCGCATTCGATCAAGTCGTCGCGCGAACTGGGGAATAAACGCCCCTTGGACACACCGCCAACCTGATGCCCGGCACGGCCGACACGTTGTAAAAACGCCGATATCGAGCGCGGCGAACCCAGCTGGCAGACCAGCTCGACGTCGCCGATATCGATGCCCAGCTCCAGCGAGGCGGTGGCCACCAACACCCGCAATTCGCCACGTTTGAGCCGCTGCTCGGCGTCCAGCCGCTGCTCGCGCGCCAGGCTGCCGTGATGGGCGGCGACCATTGCATTGCCGAGGCGCTCGCTCAGATGTCGCGCGGCGCGCTCGGCCATTCGCCGCGTGTTGACGAAGACCAGCGTCGTGCGGTGTTCGCCGGCCAGCGCCGCGAGTCGGTCATACACCAGTTCCCACACCGCGTTGCTCATCACCGCTTCCAGCGGCACCGGCGGCACCTCCAGCGCCAGGTCACGCGCGCGGCCATGGCCAATATCGACGATTTCACAGCGCCGGCCGACGCCGACCAGGAAGTCCGCCACCGCTGCGATGGGCTTCTGCGTGGCCGACAGCCCGACACGCACCAGCGGACGCTGGCACAGCGCTTCCAACCGCTCCAGCGACAACGCCAGATGGCTGCCACGCTTGTTGCCGGCGATGGCGTGGATCTCGTCGACGATCACGCTGCGCACGCCCGTCAGCATCTGCCGGCCGGATTCGGAGCCCAGCAGTACATAGAGCGACTCCGGCGTCGTCACCAGAATATGCGGCACCCGCTTGCGCATCGCCGCCCTCTCGGCTTGCGGCGTATCGCCGGTGCGCACGGCGGTGCGGATCTGCAGCGCCGGCAGGCCGAAACACTCCAGTTCGGCGGAGATGCCCAGCAGCGGTTGCTCGAGGTTCACCCGGATATCGTTGGACAGCGCCTTGAGCGGCGAGACGTAAAGCACGACCGTTTCGTCCGCCAAGCCGCCCTCGGCCACGCTCTGCCGAACCAGTTGATCGATCGCGGCGAGAAACGCCGTCAGGGTCTTGCCCGAGCCGGTGGGAGCGGCGATCAGCGTCGATTGACCGGAACGGATCAGGGGCCAAGCGGCAATTTGAGCCGGAGTCGGCGAAGGGAAGCTGCGGCCGAACCAGCCAGCTACCGCTGGATGGAACGCAGCGAGTGCGTCGTGCACGGGAGTCGGTTTCATACGCACGAATATGCTGCCGCCGTGGCGCAGCCACAAGGGCAGACGCTCGCAGCCCGTCGTTTACTCGGAAACAGCCGCTCGCCATAGGGTCTGTTGACGTTTCGTACGCGGCCGCGCCGGAGCCTGTTTTTGCGCGAGGCAAGGCACGAGGAGTGAAGTTTGGTCGTTCCAAATAAACGACGAGAAACGCCGAATCGCGCAAAAACAGGCCCGGCCCAAAGGGTTGCGCGGCAAATGGCGCCATGCGGCGTTGCGGGACTTGGCAAGGGAACAACCATTACCTGTGTCCCGCGCCTGGCCTGGTGCCATTTGGCGCAGCAACGCGGCTCGCGACGAAACGTCAACAGATCCTAGCGGTCAACTTGGAGACAGCCCGCCAATGGAGAGCACCATGAACACTCAACCCCTGACACTCGACGATGCGATGCAGCTGGTCACCGAAGCCTTTCTGCCGTGCGGCTGCGTGACCAGTGCCAACCCGGACGACGACAGTTTCGGTTTTACCGTGATGTCGAGCAGCGGTGCCGAGATGCTACGCGTGCCCAGCGTGCCGCGTGAGGAATACAGCAGCGCGCAGCGGCTCGGCAGCGTCATCGAGCAGGCGCGGCTCGACGTTGAAGACAAGGACCAGCGCCTCGAGCCCTGGACCATGCCGGTACTGGCCGACGACACCGGCATCCCGGAAACCCCACCAAACTATTGAGTCTGGAGGTGACCATGAGCGATCCGGTTCTGCTGATCACCGGTGCTTCATCCGGAATCGGCGCGGCTACCGCACGGCTCGCCGCTGAAGCCGGTTACCGCGTTGCGCTGGCGGCGCGTTCCGAGCACAAGCTCGCGGAACTGGTGAGCGAACTCGGCGGATCGGAACGCGCACTGGCGATCCGCTGTGATGTGAAGGAATACGCCGAGCAGCAAGCCATGGTGCGGCAGGTGCTGGAGCATTTCGGCCAGCTCGATGCGGTCTACGCCAACGCCGGAATACCCGGCAGCGAAGGCGGCTTCAGCGGCGCCGACCCTGAAGTCTGGCGCGAGATGCTGCTGACCAATGTCTACGGCGTCGGGCTGACCCTGCGCTGCAGCATCGAGGCGCTCAAGGCCAGTCGCGGCCACTTGCTGTTGACGGGCTCGGCCGCAGGACGCTTCGTCATACCCGGCTCGATGTACAGCGCCAGCAAATGGGCCGTGACCGGCATGGGCCTCAGCGTGCGCGAGGAATTGCGCGGCACCGGCGTGCGGGTCACGTTGATCGAGCCGGGCATGGTCGACACGCCGCTGTTCGACGAACCGCCGGCGTACGCGATGCAACCGGAGGACATTGGCCGAGCAGTGGTTTACGCGCTGTCGCAGCCGGCACACGTGGACGTCAACGAGATCCTTATCCGCCCTACTCCGCCGGTCGGCTAGCGCAGCAAAGCGGCAACAGCCGTTAGCCGGACATCGTTCAGTGCCTAACGCAATCGGGCTTTACATCACAGGCGAAGCGAAGCCATTGCAGCGCTCTCGCATCCACATCTCAGAAACTTTTGCGCCTCGCTTCGGGTCGCTATAGAGGCGGTTTTCGGCCGTCCCCGGTCTCGAACTAGCCGGGCATAAACAAGGGGGACGCCATGGGCAACCTGGCAGAACGGCCAAACCAGCAACTGGCGCTCGCCGAAGCAGATCACCTGCTGCAACGCTTCCGGCAGGTACGCGCCACCAGCGAAGCGATCTGCGCACCCTTGCAGATCGAGGATTACGTCATCCAGAGCATGCCCGACGTCAGCCCGCCGAAATGGCACTTGGCGCACGTCAGCTGGTTCTTCGAGGCGTTTGTGCTCAAGCCGTATCTGGCTGGCTACAAGCCGCTCGATGCGGTCTATGACCACCTGTTCAATTCCTATTATGAAACCCACGGCACGCCATTCCCACGGGCCCAGCGCGGGCTGATTTCACGGCCCGGCGTGGACGACGTCTACCGCTTTCGCCATTACGTCGATCAGGCGATGGGCGAGCTTCTGGCCAATCCACCCCGGCAGCATGCCGTTGAAATCCTGCGCCGGGTCGAGCTGGGCCTGGAGCATGAACAGCAGCATCAGGAGCTGCTGCTGATGGACATCAAGCACATCCTGGCGCAAAACCCTTTGCACCCTGTTTACCGGAACGATCTGAAACCGGCACCGACACTGCATAACGACCGCCTGCGCTGGCACGACTATGGCGGCGGGGTGCGCCACATCGGCCACGACGGCAACGGTTTCGCCTTCGATTGTGAGACACCGCGACATCGGCAGTTCATCGAAGATTTCCAGCTGGCCGATCGATTGGTGAGCAATCGCGAATATCTGTCGTTCATCGCCGACGGCGGTTACGCGCGCAGTAAGCTCTGGCTGTCCGATGGCTGGGCACATATCCAACAGCACGGCTGGAACGCCCCGCTGTATTGGCACCGCGACGACGGCGCCTGGTACGAAATGACCCTCGGCGGGCTGCGGCCGCTGGATCTGGAGGCGCCGGTCTGCCACGTCAGTTTCTACGAGGCGGATGCCTACGCACGCTGGGCCGGCGCCCGGCTGCCCAGCGAAGCCGAGTGGGAGATCGCCGCTGTGGAACAGCCACTGCGCGGCAACTTCCTGGAGAACGATCATTTGCAGCCAGTCGCGGCGAGCGCCCCCCATGACGGGCCCGCGCAGTTGTTCGGAGATGTCTGGGAATGGACGGCCAGCGCTTACCGCCCCTACCCCGGCTTCCGCGCGCTGGAAGGCAGCCTGGGCGAGTACAACGGCAAATTCATGTCCGGCCAGATGGTGCTGCGCGGCGGTTGCTGCGCCACGCCGCAAAGCCATATCCGCGCCACCTACCGCAACTTTTTCCAGCCGGCCATGCGCTGGCAATTCGCCGGGCTACGCCTGGCCAGGGAGCTATGACGATGGCGTTAGCCGTGCATTTCCATGACCAGACCCAGCAACCTCATGAGGCCTCGCTGCGTGACGAAACGCTGGCCGCCTTCGCCGCCTCGCCGAAGCATATTTCGCCGAAGTTCTTCTACGACCGGCGCGGATCGGAGCTCTTCGAGCAGATATGCCTGCAGCCCGAGTACTACCTGACCCGTACCGAGGAACGGATTCTCGCCGATGCGGCGAACGATATCCGTGAGATCGCCGGACCGCAGACCGACCTGATCGAGCTGGGCAGCGGCGCCAGCCGCAAGGTGCGCCTGCTGCTCGAAGGGTTGCGGCCGGTCAGTTATCTGGGCATCGACATCTCGGAGCAGTTCCTACTGACCAGCACTCAGCGCCTGGCCGCCGACTATCCATGGCTGGAAGTACACGCCGCCTGTGCCGACTTCTCCGATGAGCTGGCGCTGCCGGACGACTTCACCATCCATCACCCGCTGGTGTTCTTTCCCGGCTCCAGCATCGGTAACTTCACGCCGTTGCAAGCGCGCAAGCTGCTTGGGCATCTGCACGACATCCTTCCGCCCGGGGGCGGCGTGCTGATTGGCGTTGACCTGGTCAAGGACCGCGACGTGCTCGAAGCGGCTTACAACGACCGTGCCCATGTCACGGCGGCGTTCAACCTCAACCTGTTGCGACGTATCCGCGAAGAACTGAACAGCGATATCGACCCGTCACGTTTCGCTCACCGCGCCTTCTTCAATGAAAATGACTCGCGCATCGAAATGCATCTGATCAGCCGTGAGGCGCAGGACGTGACCGTCGACGGCCAGCGGTTTCACTTCGATGCCGGCGAAAGCCTGCACACCGAGAATTCCTACAAGTACACGCTGGAGTCCTTCGCCAATCTCGCAAGCAGTGCCGGCTTCGATTGCAGCGGTCAGTGGACCGACTCCGCAGAGCTGTTCAGCGTCCACTATCTGCAGCGTCGACAATGAAGGCAGCTCATCTCTGCGTATCGATCGGGCTTGCGCTGGGCCTGCTGAACCCAAGCCTGGCGATGGCTGAATCGACTCCGCTGCGGCTCAAGGATATGCAGCGTTGCGGCGACCTCTTCTCGGACGATCAGTTGACCTTCTGTCTGCGTGCGACCGGGCTCGATGACGGCGACGTCAGGCTGATGCTGCGCGGCAAACCGATCGAAGCCGCCCGTTCAGGCGACGGCAAGCTGCGGTTGTCACTGAGCAAGTCCGAGCACGAGAGCGGGCCGCTGTGGCTGGAGCAAGGCGAACGCCGCAGCAACCCGGTCTGGCTGACGATGAACGGGAGCCATGTGCTGGCAGCCGGCCCTGACGAAGTGACCAAGAACATGGACGGGCTGAACACCTATGTCGATTTGATCAGCCTGATCATCGAGGAAAACCTCGACGGCCTGGAAAAGTCGCAGCAACTGGCCAAGAAATACGGTGCCGAAGTAGTCGGCGCCATCGCACCGCTCAACATCTATCAGTTGCGCCTGCCGGTAACGAACCTGACCGAGCGAGACGCCATGGTGCTGCGCCTGGGAAACGAGGTAGGCGTAGACGCGGTGGTGATCGAGGAATCCGGCGCCGAGGAGCCGCTGGAGCAGGACAAGGAGCCCAAGCCGCGCCACAGTGAGTGGGTCGCCAATCGATTCTTGGACGCCGTCGACTATTACCAGCACCGCGTGCCGTCCAAACAAGCCCCTGTCGAGACGCACCCTGTGCGAATCGGCATCGTCGAGCGCAACGTCGACTTCGACGCCCCCGAGTTCGCTCCTTATTTAGGCGATTGCGATCCACGAGAGCCGCGCACATGCGTGTATGCCAGGGACGCCGAGGCGCCGGACGAACATGGCACCACCGTTACCGGAATACTTGCGGCGCGTAGCATCGAGCCAAGCGACAGCGGTTTTCTGAGCGCACTAGAGCCAGCCAGCGCCGGCTTCGAGGTGATCGTCGAGCGCAACTCCGATGCCGGCATCACCGCCAATGTGGCCGCATCGGTCAACCTGGTCGAGGATGGCGTGCGCGTATTGAATTGGAGCTGGGGCATCCACCGCATCGGCACGCGGGATGTAGAGGGCGAGGAAGTCGACTCGCTGATTCGTTCAGGCATCGCCATGAGCGGCTATGAGGAGTTGCTCGAAGAGTTCTTCCTCTGGTTGCGCCGTGAGCATCCCGACGTACTGGTGGTGAATTCCGCCGGCAATGGCTCGGCGCGCTCCAGTCTGGATGACTACCGCCTGCCGTCCTCATTCATCACCGAGCAATTGTTGGTCGTCGGCGGCCACCAGCGCAACGACAAGCGCGACGTGCCAGTGGAGCATCCGGAATACGTCACCAAGCGGCCTTCATCGAATGTCGACATGCGCGTCGACATCACCGCCTCGGCCTGCACGCGCGCCGCAACGCTGGAGCCGGGCAAGCGCGGCGAGGTGCATTGCGGCACGTCATACGCCACCCCGATGGTGACGGGCATCATCGCGACGATGCTCTCGATCAACCCGCATCTGGCGCCAGAGCAGGTGCGGGAACTGTTACGTCGCAGCGCACTGACCATCGGCCGAGACAGCGATTTCGAGCCGGTCGAAGCCGACGACCTGACCGCGCCGATTCTGCCTTCCGAGCGCAACTATCAGATGAACAATCAGGACATCGGTCGCTCGGCCCGCCTGGACATGCGCAAGGCGTTGGAGCTCACCGTCGACAGCCTGGATCAGGTGCGCTGACCTAGCGTGATCCGACGCCGCTTCGGCGAGTCAGCCGCCCTGGTCTGATTCGCCGTGCCTGCATCTCGGCTCTTCTAGCCGAGCTATCAATCTGCCATCCAACAGCGTTTATCTTTCAATGAACGAGCTAATTACGTTTCGCTTGTTAACCGCGTATGTGCTTTAGAAATATTCTGCAATGAACAGGTTGGCTACGTTTATGCGCTGACAAACTAACAAGCGAAACGGTAATTATCTAAACCAGCGCTAAGCCTGTTTCTCTAAGCAAAATAATTACTTATTAATCAACAGGTTGCGTTATTAGAAATTAGTAGCTTATTGATATCAAATAATATCAATATGAAACCACATAACTAAAACCAAGGTTTATGCCGAATTACCGGCGCCAAAATAATTTTACTGCCTGCTAATCCTTCTATATAAAGCCTATCCATTCAAAGCGAGCCAACGGTATTGCCGTTTCGCTGCTTTGTTGTGAGTGGGTGGCGTCGTCGGCAGTGCTTCGTTTGTTGCATCCCCCAATGAATGCTTCCGCAATTTTTTAAAGGGCACGCGTGCCTTTTGTCGTATTAAGTTCCGGAGATATCAATGTCCCTCAAAGCAGTTTCGGGCGCACCACGAGCAGTACTCGGCGCCTTCATGCTTACCGCGATGTTTGGCCTCACTACGGTGATCCAGGATGCCAACGCAGCAGCTTCCTCGTCCGCTGCAAGCGCGACGAGGGCCGTCGCCACCGCGCAAGTCAACGACTTCACCAGTCCCGAGTGGAACAAGGGGACCTGGCGCAAATCGGCGGGGTTTTCCATCCCGGCGACAACGGCTAACAAAGCCGCATTCAAGAAAGGCGAGCAGGTAAAGCTGGCGAACGGTGAGATTCGTTCGGTGAAGGTCGTCTATTTTTCCGGCGCGCACATGAGCGTGATGCTGTCAGGCGCAACGCTCAACGCCGCGGCCACCGGTTATCCGAAAACCGTTTCGGCGCTGGGCTCGGATACAGGCGCGCCGGCAATCGCCGCACCGCAGCCGGCACCCTCGGCCAGTACGTCCAGCCATAGCAGCGCCATCAACAATTACACCAACAGCGATTGGCAGAATGGTGTGTGGCGCAAATCGGCGGGCTATTCGATTCCGGCGAACAGTGCTAACCGCTCTGCGTTCAAGGCCGGCGCTTCGGTGAAGCTGGCGGACGGACAGGTGCGCAAGATCAACGCCGTGTATGTATCCGGCAACAACATGAGCGTGATGCTTTCAGGCGCGACTTTGAGCGCCAAGCTCGGCCACCCAAACAAGTTGTTTTCTGTAGGCAGCACCGCTCCGGTTCCGGTTCCGGTTCCGGTTCCGGCTCCGGCCCCAACTCCGGCTGCGCCCAGCCAGCCCACCAAGCCGGCCGTAACCCCGCCGTCGAACAGCTCGCCCGCACCGCTGACGATTGCACTCAACTCCTTCAACGGTGGCGATTTCGTCAATGGCATCTATAACACCGGCAAGTTCGTAGGGATTTCCGTCAAGGCGACCGCCCAGAACAAGGCAGCCTTCCACAAGGGCGCGAAAGTCAGGCTTGCCGACGGGCAGGTGCGCACCATCAACCTGATCTATCAATCGGGCGGCAATATGACCGTGATGATGGACGGTGGCGCCATCAACGGGAAGGCCGTGGGTTACCCGCGAACCGTGTCGGTCAGCAGCACCGGTTTCAGCCAGGCAAGCCCGGGCACCGGAACTAACGCTCCAGCCAACAACGCGCCAGTGGCAAACCCCATCAACCTGGTCGGCATCAACCTGGCCGGTGCCGAGTTTGGTGCTGACGTCGCCTTGCCCGGGACATACCTAAAGCACTACATCTACCCGGGCGAAGCTGACTTCAAGCGCTACGCCGAACGCAACCTAAAGCTGGTACGTCTGCCATTTCGTTGGGAACGGATTCAACCGAGGCTCAACGGCGAGCTGAACAGCGTCGAGCTGGCGCGAATGATGGCGACGCTTGACTATGCAAAGAAGTACAACATGCAGGTCATCCTCGACATGCATAACTACTACCGCTACTTCGGCAAGATGATCGGTTCCAATGAAGTGCCCATTAGCGCTTTTGCCGATGCCTGGCGACGCATTGCACAAAAGGTTGCCAACCACCCGGCAGTTTATGGATATGGCTTGATGAACGAGCCACACACCACAAACGGCAAGTGGCCCACCGCTGCCCTGGCTGCGGCGAAGAGCATCCGCACCATCGACTCCAAACGCTGGGTAGTCATCGCCGGCGACCGCTGGTCCAGCGCATTCCACTGGCCGTCCTATAACACCCAGCTGGTCAACGACCCTTGGATGCGTGATTCGAAAAACAATCTGGTATTTGAAGCCCACCTGTATTTCGACAAGGATTATTCGGGCTATTACACCAACAGGAAAGAGGTCTACGATCCAATGATCGGTGTCAACCGGGCCAAGCCTTTCGTCGAGTGGCTCAGCAAAAACAAGCTGCGTGGTTTCATCGGCGAGCATGGCGCCCCGGACTTCTCACCCTCGGCAATCGTGGCGACCGACAACCTGCTGAAGTATCTCAATAAGCACTGCATCCCAAGCACCTACTGGGCTGCCGGTCCATGGTGGGGCGACTACGCACTGTCGCTGGACGTGAAAAGTGGCAAGCCACGTCCGCAGCTGCCCGTACTGCAGAAGCACGCGGCGAACAAATCCTGCGGGACCATCGGTCCACTGTTCTAACCGGTCTGTATGGCTAAATCTGCGCCCCGCCTTAGCGGGGCGTATTTTTTTCAGCCTGTCGCCAAGGCGTCGAAGATCTCCGGCGTTAGCGCTGCCTCGCCTTTGTCATCCAGGCGCTGGCGGTACGCAGTGCCCGCAGTGTCGCCTTCGAGCATTTCAAGTAGCCGTGAACCCCGCTCGGTCAGGACGAAATTCTCACCATTACCGCCCTGCTCTTCCGGGCGCGTCACCAGAAACCCCCCTTCGAACAGCAGGCTCTCGTAGTTCTGCGCTTCAGCCTTGAGCGAATCGAGATTAGGCAGTGGCTGGCCGGCATCCTCCATGGCAATCGCATGCTCATCGGCGTATTGACGCGGTGCGAAGGCCTCGTTGCCAGGCTTTTGCGCTTCGCGCAGCAGACGCAGCATCAGATCCCAGTCATAGGTCATGTCGTTCTCCTGTTGCACCGCGTCAGAACGCGGCTCTTGCTAATACGGACCGTGCCGGCTGCGGCATGGTTCGATCATCAGCACAACGGGAAAGGCTGAACCAAAGCGCTCGCATGGCATCCACCGAACAGGTCTTAAAGGAGCGCACCACCATGAAATATCTGATGATCCCCCTCGCTGCCGCCCTGCTGGCCAGCCAGCCGGCACTGGCCGAATGCACCACGGACCAGATAAACGCCAAGGCCCGGCAGCTGGCCGAACGCGTCAATCAGCTAACCGAAAGCGACCCCGAGCGTGCTGCCGAGATCAACGAGCAATTGCGGGAGATGGAGGTCAAGCAGACCGCCGACCAGCTGGGCGACGAATGCCAGGCCTATGACAAGCGCCTGCAGCACGTCGAGGAAGCGGAGAAAAAAGCTGATATCGCACCAGCGGAGAAGCGCTGACGGACACGAATGACCGGGGCTGCGACGCCCCGGTGTGTAGTGGAGATCTTATTCGGCGGTGGGCTTCTTACGGCGCAGCGGTGCCATGCCGTCCTGACTGACGACCTGCGAGGCAGGCGCTTCACGCTTGGCGTTCTTCGGTCGCTTGGCCGTCGGTTTTGATGCCACTTTGGTCTTCTTGTCGGTGGCCTTCTTCTTGTCGTCCTTTTTCTTCTTGGTGCCGGCGGCCTTGCCCGATGCCTTGAGGTTCTTCGGGCCCATGTAGCCGCCCTTCAAACCTTTGATGACGCGATGCTCGAAACGCTGCTTGAGGTAGCGTTCGATACTCGACATCAAGTTCCAGTCGTTATGGCAGATCAGCGAGATCGCCAGGCCGTCGGCGCCGGCGCGCCCGGTACGACCGATGCGGTGCACGTATTCGTCACCCGAGCGCGGCATGTCGAAGTTGATCACCAGATCCAGACCTTCGATATCCAGACCGCGCGCCGCCACGTCGGTGGCTACCAGAACCTTCACGCCACCTTCCTTGACGCGGTCGATGGCCAGCTTGCGCTCCTTCTGATCCTTGTCCCCGTGCAGCACGTAAGCCTTGACGCCCTCGGCCACCAGCCGTCCGTAAAGACGGTCGGCCTGCACGCGGGTATTGGTGAAGATCACGGCCTTCTTGTAGGTCTCGTTGGCCAGCAGCCAGTGCACCAGCTTCTCTTTATGCTCGATGCTCTCGGCGGTGATGATCTGCTGACGGGTGCCCTCGTTCAGCTCGCTGACGCGGTTGAGCTGAAGGTGCAGCGGATCGCGCAACACACTGGCCGCCATCTCGCGCAAGGCGGCGCCGCCGCTGGTGGCGGAGAACAGCAGCGTCTGCTGACGCTTGGCACATTCGCCGACCAGCCGCTGTACGTCGTCGGCGAAGCCCATGTCGAGCATGCGGTCGGCTTCATCGAGGATCAGCAGTTCGACGTCCTTGAGAATCAGCGTGCCCGCATTGAGATGCTCGATCATCCGTCCCGGCGTGCCGATGAGGATGTCCGGGACCTTGCGCAGGATCGCCGCCTGGACCTTGAAGTCCTCGCCACCGGTGATCATCGCCGACTTGATGAAGGTGAACTGCGAGAAGCGCTCGACTTCCTTGAGGGTCTGCTGGGCCAGCTCGCGGGTCGGCAGCAGGATCAGCACGCGCACGTCGGTGCGCACCACCGCATCGCCGATCAGCCGGTTGAGCATCGGCAGCACGAACGCCGCCGTCTTGCCGCTGCCGGTCTGCGCCGTTACCCGCAGGTCGCGCCCTTCCAGCGCCGGGGGAATGGCCGCCACCTGCACCGGCGTCGGCTCGACGAATTTGAGTTCGGCGACCGCCTTGAGCAGGCGTTCATGCAGGGCGAATTGGTCAAACAAGGGGGATACCTCAAGGTCGAAAAACGTCGCATAGATTAACGCGTCCGGCCGGTGGAAAGGCGGCTTTATCAGCGCGACGATCGACCGGATCGTTGATCGAACCCATCGCGGGCGAATGCGTCCGTGCAAAAGCGACTAACGATTGAATGGGCGACGCGCTCAGCCGAGCCTTGGAAGCCGGCCACCGCGTCCCGATCGGCTCACCGCGCGAACCTCATTGCGGCTCGCAGGTCAGCTTGATACGCAGGCGGATCACATCGCGCTTGAACTTGGCGGTCAGCGGCTTGCGCTCGCCAGCCTCGAGCGTGGTACGACGGGTACGCGGTGCTTCCGGGCCGTTGCGAAACACTGCCGAGCAGCTCACAGGGCGCTCGCCGAAGTTCTGCAACAGCAGACCGGCCATGTCCCGGTCGATGGTTTCGGTGGTAGCCAGCACTTCGGCGCCATTGAGCTGCTGCTCCAGCTCCACCGGATAGCTGACGGCCAGGGCGCTCAGTGGGATGATTGCGAGCGAAGCGAGCGCGGCGAAGCGTATTTTTTTCATTTATGCGGGCTCCTCGTGAAGACGTGCCAGCGTACCAGACAGACGCGACAGGGAAATAATGGAATGAAAGTGCCACGCGTGACCCTCGATCAATGGCGAACCCTGCAGGCGGTGATCGATCACGGCGGCTTTGCCCAGGCAGCGGAGATGCTGCATCGCTCCCAGTCGTCGGTCAGCTATACCGTGGCGCGCATGCAGGAGCAGCTAGGCGTTCCGCTGTTGCGCATCGATGGACGCAAGGCCGTGCTCACCGAGGCCGGCGAGGTGCTGCTGCGCCGCTCGCGGCAGTTGGTCGTCCAGGCCGGACAGCTCGAAGAGCTGGCCCATCACATGGAGCAGGGCTGGGAAGCCGAAGTACGCCTGGTGGTGGACGCCGCCTACCCCAACGCCAAGCTGATCCGCGCGTTGACCGAATTCATGCCCAAGAGCCGCGGATGCCGAGTACGGCTGCGTGAGGAGGTGCTTTCGGGTGTCGAAGATGTGCTCAGGGATGGCACCGCCGACCTGGCAATCACCAGTCTGGACATCACCGGCTACCTCGGTGCCGAACTGGGCAGCGTTGAGTTCGTTGCCGTCGCCCATGCCGACCATTCGCTGCACCAGTTGCAGCGCAAGCTCAGCGTGCAGGATCTGCAGAATCAGATGCAGGTGGTGGTGCGCGATTCCGGCCAACGTCAGCCGCGCGACGCCGGTTGGCTGGGCGCCGAGCAACGCTGGACCGTCGGCAGCCTGGCCACCTCGGTCGCCTTCGTCAGCAGCGGCCTGGGTTTCGCCTGGCTGCCGCGACACATGATCGGCCGCGAGCTGGCCGAAGGCGTGCTCAAGCCGCTGCCGTTGATCCAGGGCAGCATTCGCCGCCCGTTGTTCTATCTCTACACTAACCCCGACAAGTCGCTCGGCCCGGCAACGCAGATTCTCATCGACCTGATCAAGACGTACGATGCGCAATCGCCGTCTGCCAATGGCCGACCGGCCCAGGCTTCCACCCTCAACAGGACTACACCATGAAACGACTCGTACTCGCCGCCTGCTCGCTGTTGCTCGCCGGAAACCTCCTAGCGGCAGACAATCCACACGTGCTGCTGAACACCAGCATGGGCGAAATCGAAATCGAGCTTGAAGCCGAGAAGGCACCGATCAGCGTGAAGAACTTTCTCAGCTATGTCGAAAGCGGCTTCTACGATGGCACGGTGTTCCACCGCGTGATCCCCGGTTTCATGATCCAGGGCGGTGGCTTCAACGAAGGCCTGGGCCAGAAGAAGACCGGCGAGCCGATCAAGAACGAAGCCGACAATGGCCTGCACAACGTTCGCGGAACCTTGGCGATGGCCCGCACACAGAACGTCAACTCGGCCACCAGCCAGTTCTTCATCAACCACCGCGACAATGCCTTCCTCGACCATGGCGGTCGCGATTTCGGCTATGCAGTGTTCGGCAAGGTGGTGCGCGGAATGGATGTGGTCGATCAGATTGCCCAGGTGCCGACCGGCAACCGCAGCATGATGCAGAACGTCCCGCTGCAGCCGGTGACGATCGTTTCCGCGAAGAAGCTCTAACCTCGATTCCCCCTTCCACTGCCGGCGTTCGGCCTCATGGCCGGGCGCCTGGTGCAGTCAGGCCTCGGCGGTTTCCCAGTAGCGCTGCCAGCGCGCCACCAGATCTCGCGGTGCCTCCAGATAGAGCTCATCACCCAGCGCCAGCGCGTCGCGCTGCATTTCACTACGCCGTTGGACGATCACATCGCCGAGCCGCTCACGTAGCGCCTGGTCACCGAAGAGCGGCGGCTGCGCCTGCATCAGCTGCTGCATCATCGCCAGGTCATGATCGTCGCCGAGCAGATCGGCCAGACGCTTGAGCGAGTCGCTGCGCAGCTGCATTAGCGTCGGCCAGCTCGGAGTCAGTAGCCGCGTCTGATACCAGTGATCCTTGACCCGTTTGCGCCATTCATGGAACTGCTCGTCGCTCGGTTCGAGTTTGACCTTGGCCAGCTCGGCGCACCCGTCAGCGTAGGTGCGTTCCACCCCGGCGGCCAACAGCTCGAACCCTTCGGCGCTCAATGGCCAGCTATCGATGCAGGCGCTGGCATTGCGCAGTTCATCGATCGCCTGGGCAATACGGGCATCCAGGTCGACGGCATCGCCTTCGCCCTGCCTGGCTCTTGCCTGCAGGCGCCGACGGATCTGTTTGAAGCCCGCCTCGGCAAACAGCTTAGGGAACCGCTCGCTCAGCAGATCCCAGCTTTCCAGCATGGCGGTGGCGTCGCGAGATTCGGCCAGCGCGCGGCCAAGATCACGTAGGCGCCGATTCTCGCGCTTGAATTCAGCCCCCAAGGGCTTTCGCACCAATCGCAGCAACGCGCGCAATTCCTTGAAGCGCTTGCGCGCCTGATGCACACCCTCGGCTCGCTCGGCAGCTGGCACGCTCAGTGCCTCGATGGCTTTATCGATGCGCTGTCGAGCGACCTTGCGAACCTCGGCGGCGGGATCGTGCGGACGAAGTGTGTAACCCATGACTACTCCCAACAGGCCCGCGAGCCATCTCGGACAGGGGCTCACGGGAAATCAACCGTAACGTTTCTTCGCTTCGATGGCCAAGCCGCTACCAATACTGCCGAAGCGGTTACCTTCGACATGACGGGCTCTCGGCAGCAGTGCGGCGATGCGCTGGCGCAGTGCCGGAATCGCGCTGGAGCCGCCGGTGAAGAACACCGTGTCGATGTCATCGTGCTTCAGCTCGGCACTGGCCAGCAATTGACTGACGTTGCCGCGGATTCGTTCGAGCAGCGGGTCGATGGCCGTTTCGAAACCGTCGCGGGTGAGACTCGCCTGCAGCCCCGCTTCGATCCGCGCGAAGTCGATGAGATAGCGGTCCTGCTCGGTCAGCTCGATCTTGCCCTGCTCCACCTGCATCGCCAGCCAATGTCCGGCGCGTTGTTCGATGAGACTAAACAGCCGGTCGATCCCGGTGGGGTCGACGATGTCGTAGCGCATACTCTGCAGCGCGCGCAGCGAAGCCGGCGCATAGACCGCGTTGATGGTGTGCCAGGTGGCGAGGTTGAGGTGCGTGCTGGTAGGCATCGGTGCGTCGCTTTTCATCCGGCTGCCATAGCCGAACAACGGCATCACGCCCTGCAGGCTGAGCTGCTTGTCGAAATCGGTGCCGCCGATGTGCACGCCTGAGGTGGCGAGAATGTCGCTCTGTCGATCGTCGATCTGACGTCGATCCGGCGACAGGCGCACCAGGGAAAAGTCCGACGTTCCGCCGCCGATATCGACGATCAATACGCGCTCTTCCCGTTCGATGCGTGATTCGTAGTCGAAAGCCGCGGCGATGGGTTCGTACTGGAACGAGACGTCCTTGAAGCCGATCTTCTTCGCCGCTGCGGCCAGGGTGTCGGCGGCCTCCTTGTCCGCCTGCGGGTCGTCGTCGACGAAGAACACCGGACGGCCCAGTACTACCTCGTCGAAGGCGCGTCCGGCGCTGGTTTCGGCGCGCTGCTTGAGCGTTCCAAGGAACAAACCGAGGATGTCCTTGAACGGCATGGCGCTGCCCAGCACCGTGGTTTCGCTCTTCAGCAGCTTGGAGCCCAGCAGGCTCTTGAGCGAGCGCATCAACCGCCCTTCGTAGCCCTCCAGGTATTCGGCCAAGGCCAGCCGGCCATATACCGGACGACGTTCTTCGACATTGAAGAAGACCACCGAAGGCAAGGTGTATTGATCGTCCTCGAGTGCAATCAGCGGCTCGCAGGCGGGGCGCCACCAGCCGACAGTGGAATTGGAGGTGCCGAAGTCGATGCCGCAGGCGCGGGCGGGTGACGGAGTGTGCATATGCGATCCGGACTGCCAAAAACGGCCGCGCAGTTTATGCGAGCCTGCCGGCAAATGCAGGCCAATCGTCGGGGGGATAGCTGGGCCCATCGACAGCGCGGCTGCGCTGTCGATGGGGAGGCGAATCAGGCCAGTGCCGCTTCCGCTTCGCTGGCAGACTGACTCATGCCGTCGGTCATGCGCTTGGCGTCGTGACAGAAGGTCCGTGAGGCCTGGAACAGGAAGGCCATGGTCAGCAGCAACGACGCCGGGATCAGGTACATCGCACCGTGCAGACCCTCGGCGCGGAACGCTTCGCTCATCTCGCTGGCGCCCGCGGCGAGCATTGCCGACTCGGCGAAATGATCCGACAACAGCCCCACCACCACCGTGCCCATGCCACCCCCGAGCAGATACAGACCAGCAAAGAACAGCGCCATGGCAGTGGCGCGCAAACGTGGCTCGACCACATCCTGAATGGCGGTGTAAACGCAGGTGTAGAAGTTGTAGGAGAACAGCCAGCCGATGCTGAAGACCGCAACGAACACGCCGACCTCGATACGCCCCGCCAGCAGCGCATAACCGGTGGCCAGCGTGGCGATGATCATGCTCGCTGCGGCAAAGATCAGCCGACCACGGGCGAAACGCTGATGAATCTTGTCGGCAACCCAGCCGCCAAAGGTCAGCCCGATCAGGCCGGTCAACCCGACGATCACACCGGTGGCCACCGAAGCCTCCACCAGCGGCACACCGTGGTAGCGCATCAGCAGCGGCACCATGAACGCGTTACAGGCGTAGGTCGCGAAGTTGAACGCCAATCCGGCCAGCACCAGCCACCAGAAGGTACGGATCGCCAACACCTTACGCACCGGTTGCTGCACCCGCTCCTGGGACACCTTCACCGTCTCGGCGGCGCCGCGCTTCGGTTCCTTGACGAAGAAGATGAACACCGCCAGCACTAATCCAGGCACGGCAGCGATGAAGAACGGCGCGCGCCAGCTGCCGAAATACTCGACCATCGAACCGATGGTGAAGAAGGCCAGCAGCAGCCCAAGCGGCAGGCCGAGCATGAAGATGCCCATGGCGCGAGCCCGCTTGTGCGCCGGGAACAGATCGCCGATCAGCGAGTTGGCCGCCGGAGCATAGCTGGCTTCGCCGATGCCGATACCCATGCGCACCAGCAGAAAGCTCCAGAAGTTCCAGGCCAGGCCGTTGACTGCCGTCAAGCCGCTCCAGGCGGTCAGGCCCCAGCCCATGATCTTGCGGCGCGAGCCAATGTCGGCCATGCGCCCCAGCGGTACTCCGGCTATCGCATAGACGATAGTGAACGCGGTGCCGATCAGGCCGAGCTGGAAGTCGTTGAGGTTCCATTCCAGGCGTATGGGCTCAGCGATGATGGCGGGAATGGTGCGGTCGAAGAAATTGAACAGGTTGGCCAGAAACAGCAGGAACAGGACGCGCCAGGCGTTCGCGGCTTGGTTGGATGGCTGCATGACGTCGCTCTCGATTTATTGTTATAGGCCGACCATGGAGTCAATCGGCTCTCCTGCGAATGACTCTAGAGCTCCTTCACGCTTCTGTCTGTCAACATCATTCCCGCTTATGCCGGGCGATGGCATCAACGCTGCCGCCACTCCGCCAGCCAGCCCAGGCTCGCTTCGGTATCTTGCCCATCGGGCCGATACTCAGCGGCCAACCAGCCGTCGTAACCCGCCTCCCGCAGCGTTTCGATCAGACTCACGAATGCCACCCCGCCGCTACCCGGCGCGCCGCGTCCAGGGCAATCGGCGAACTGCACGTGGCCGATGCGTGAACCCAGAAGCCTGATCCCGGCAGCGATGTCGAGCCCCTGTCGCGCCATGTGGTACAGATCCAGCTGCGCCTGGCAGTTGGGGTGATCGACGCGCTCCAGCAAGGCCTGCAGATGCTCAGGGGTGTTGATCAGGAAGCCCGGCATGTCCAGCGGATTGATCGCCTCGCACACCACGCGCACGCCGAGCAACGCGAAAGCTTCGGCGCTCTTGCGAAGGTTATCGGCCAGCGTTTCCAGCGCCTGCTCGCGCGTGACGCCCTCGGCCAACCGCCCCGGCAACACGTTGACGCAGGCCGGTCGTGTCATCGCCGCGTAGGTCAGCGCTTCCTGCAGCGCCGCATCGAATTCCTGCTGACGCGCCGGGACCGCAGCCAGACCCGGGCCGCCCTGCATGAAATCGCCCGCCGGAAGATTGATCAGCACCAACGGCACGCCGGCACGCTCGAGCAGCTCCTTGAGGCGGATCGCCGGCAGTTCGTAGGGAAACTGGATCTCCACGCCATCGAAACCGGCGACGCGCGCTGCCAAGATGCGCTCGGCCAGCGGCAGCTCGTTGAACAGCATGGATAGATTGGCGGCGATCTTCATTGGCCCTGCTCCCGGTACATCCGCACCAAGGTGGCTGGGTCCTGTTCGAGGTGCCCCTGACTGCCATGCAGGCGCATCAGTTGCGCGGCGAGCCCGGTCATCGGCGTGGCGCTGCCTTCTTCGCGGGAAAGCTGCACGGCGGTGTCGAGGTCCTTGAGCAGGGTGCGCACGTGCCATTTGATCGGCTCGAATTCACTGTTGGCCATCTGCGGGGCGAGAATCTGCAACGGCTTGGAGTCGGCGAAACCACCGGCCAACGCCGGCGCGATCAGGCTGGCGTCGACGCCAGAGCGCTCTGCCAGCGCCACGACTTCGGCGATGACCAGCGCATTACAGGCCACGATCATCTGGTTGCAGGCCTTGGTCACCTGCCCCGCGCCGACCTCGCCCATATGCGTCAGCCGCTGCCCCAGCTGCATCAATATCGGTCGGACCCGCTCGACGTCATCGACACGTCCACCAGCCATGATCGCCAGGCTGCCCGCCTCCGCGCCAGCGGTGCCGCCAGATACTGGCGCGTCGACCCAGCGCATGCCGCTGCGCGACTCCAGCTCAACGGCCATGGCGCGCGTGGCCGCCGGTTCCAGGCTGGAATGATCGACCAGCACTTGCCCCGCTCGCACGCCTTCGACAATACCGCCCGCGCCGAATACCACCTCGCGCACCACTGCGGTATCGGCCAGACACAGCAACACCACATCGGCGGTCGCGCAGAGTTCAGCCGGCGTGTTCACCTGTCGCGCTCCGGCCTCGACCAGCGGCGCGCATTTTTCCGGCGAACGGTTCCAAACCGTCAGCGGATAGCCCGCGGCAATCAGACGGCGGCACATGCGCAGGCCCATCAGGCCGATGCCGGCGAAGGCGATGGATGGCAACTCAGACATGGGAGGCTCCTCGATAAAGAGCGACGATTCTAGCGCCGCGGCGGCCCGTGCGGCCAAGTCGTGCTCAGAGCACCTCGCCCTTGTCCCAGAGCCGCACCAGCTCGCCGGGTGCGCGCTCTTCCGGCACCTGGATCACCATCTCATCGTCGCGTTCCTGCTGCCGGAAGCGGAGTTCGATCTGGTAATAGCGGCGGTCGCCGTGCCCGCCGTCAGCGGTCGCCAGTGGCAGGCAACCTTCGAGTACGGAACAGATCTGTTGGCGCTGCTGCTCGTTACAACTGGCGAAGACGATTTCTCGCGGGCGGCTGAGCGCCTGTATCGCGGCAAAGCCGCCTTGCCGCGACAGGCGAATGGTCGCGTCCGAATCCAGTGCCGGTAACTGTTTCATGCTCGCCTCCTCGATCATGGGTTCACGCCCACATCTGCCCAGGCCTGCGCGACCGCCCGCTCTTCGTCACTGCCCGCGCCGAAGCGAACGACCGCGTTGTCCACCGTCAATTGGGCGAACGCGGGGAAATCCGCGTCTTTGGCCAGGCGTTGGTCGCACAGCGTGTCGTACCAGATGCGCCCGGCCTTTTCCCAGGCGTAGCCACCCAGGGCGGTCGCGGCCAGATAAAACGCGCGGTTGGGAATGCCGGAGTTCAGATGCACGCCGCCGTTGTCGTCGCGGGTGTCGATGAAATCATTCATGTGACCGGGCTGCGGGTCCTTGCCCAGCAAAGGATCGTCATAGGCGCTGCCGGGATTGGCCATCGAGCGCAGCGCCGAGCCTTGCACACGGTCGGTCAGCAGCTCGGCCCCAATCAGCCAGTCGGCCTGGTCCGCCGTCTGCTTCAGGCTGAACTGCCGCACCAGCACGCCGAATACGTCCGAAACCGATTCGTTCAACGCACCCGACTGGTTGAAGTACACCAACCCCGCCTCGCTTTCGGTCACGCCATGGGCTAGCTCATGGGCCACGACATCCAGCGAGAGCGTGAAGCGGTTGAAAATTTCGCCGTCGCCATCACCGAACACCATCTGCGCGCCGTTCCAGAAGGCGTTCTCGTAATCCACGCCGTAGTGCACCGTGCCGATCAGCGGAAAGCCGTGATTGTCGATCGAGTCCCGGCCAAACACCTGCCAGAAAAATTCATGGGTCGTGCCGAGCGCATCGTAGGCTTCGTCCACCGCCGCATCGGCGACCGGCGGCTGGCCTTCGATTCGCGCCAGCACACCTGGCAGCACCATCTGCTGCTGGGCATCGTGGACGCTGCGCCGCGGCTCGCCTGGCCGGCCACGCTCGGGCAATACGCTGGCCATCGGCTGGCGATTGGGCGGCCCCGGATTGGGCAACAGATTGCGCACATGGGCCAGCGTCCCCAGCGCCCGGTCGCGCTGGTGCTGCGAGCCGTTATCGATGATGCGCTTGAGGATATAGGGCGGAATGAAGCCGTGGTGCGAGTTCCGAGCGAACATGCAAAACCCCCTTCAATACGACACGAACGCAGGCTGCATCCGTGCATATCTGATCAGGTCCCGTCCGCTGCGTTTCCTCGCCTGGACATTTTCTTGAGTCTAGCCGTCGTTCGCCGATTCCGACGCCATCATGACGGGCTTGTTCTCCAATGCACGGATCGCTTCGTCCAGCTGTTGTATGCACAGATCGATCGCCATCTGCCGCAAGGCATCCGGCCACTGGTGATCGGTGAGCGGCTCGACCAGATCGAGCAAACCGGAATGTCCGATGAGCATGCCGTGCTTGACCTTGAGCGTCTGGCCGTCGCTGACCAGCGTCACCGGATCGCGCGCGATAATCGTCGCGCCAGCTGCCAGCAATTCGTCGATGTGTTTGCGAAGAGAGTGAAGCGTACGTTTGTCTCGCTGCTGTTCCATAGCAATAGGCCATCACCCAAGAAGGGCGCGGATTCTAGAACAACGGCGAACTGAATCACAAAATTTCCGAGACCTGCTTTCACAATCTGCTGCCGAATGAATTCGGCCCTACGGACTTGAGTGATTCCAACTAATTCGCTTACTGAACAAGCCTGAAACGGGACCTGGCTCCGACGCGGCCGTGTACGAAGCAGAAACGGCCCCTAACGGGCCGCCAAACCTGCCGCCACCCAGCCACTTGCCCCTGCGCATCGGTCTAGCTCTATAATCCGCGCGCTTTTTCCGCTATTGAACCGGAGAACCACAATGTTGAAGCGCTCCCTGGCAGCCGTCGCCGGCCTTGCCATTTCCCTGTCTTTTGCCACCTCACATGCCGCCGAAACCCTTCGTGTATCGGCGATCCCCGATGAAGCGCCGACCGAGCTGATCCGCAAGTTCGAGCCGCTGGGCCAATACCTCGAAAAACAGCTGGGCATGCCGGTGAAGTTCACCCCGGTGTCCGATTACGCCGCCGTGGTCGAATCCCTGGCTGCTGACCGCCTCGACCTGGCCTGGCTTGGCGGGTTCACCTTCGTCCAGACCCGCCTTAAGACCGGCGATGCGATTCCTCTGGTGCAGCGTGAGCAGGACGAGAAATTCACAAGCAAATTCATCACCGCCGATCCCGAAGTGAAAACCCTGCAGGATCTCAAGGGCAAGACGTTCGCCTTCGGCTCCGTGTCGTCGACGTCCGGCAGCCTGATGCCGCGCTATTTCATGATCAAGGACGGCATCGATCCCGAGCAGTTCTTCAAGCGCATCGCCTACTCCGGCGCACATGATGCCACCGCCGCCTGGGTTGAGGCGGGCAAGGCCGATGCCGGCGTGCTCAACGCCTCGGTCTGGGACAAGCTGGTCGCCGCTGGAAAGGTCGATACCGACAAGGTCCGCGTGATCTCCACGACGCCGCCTTACTACGACTACAACTGGACGGTGCGCGGCAACCTCGATACAGAGCTAGTCGAAAAGATCAAGACCGCATTACTCGAACTCGATCCGGCGAATCCGGAGCACAAGAAAATTCTCGACCTGCAGGCTGCCAGCCGCTTCATCGAGACCCGCCCGGAAAACTACAAGGGCATCGAGGAAGCAGCGCGCGCCGCTGGCCTGCTGAAGTGAGCCTTGCCGGCCGTTCTGCAACGGCCCTGTGGGCGTTTGGAGAGCGGCAAGCAGGCAGGTCGGAATGAGCCATTCAACATCGAGTTCGGCGCTGCTGACGACATGCACGAGCAGCGCCGAGCCTGTCCTGACGCTATCGGGCGCGAGCTATCGCCACGCCAACGGCCATGTCGCGCTGCGTGATCTCGATCTGCAGATCGTCAAAGGCGAGCGAATTGCCCTCATCGGACCTTCCGGTGCGGGCAAGACCACGTTGCTGCGTCTGCTCGCGACTCATCTACCGCCAAGTACTGGCCGGCTGGAGCTGCTCGGATGCCGGCCTTGGTCGCTGTCGACTAGCGCCCGGCAGGGACTCCGCGCCCGTATCGGACTGATTCACCAGGCACCACCGTTGCCGCCGCGTCAGCGCGTCATCACCTCGGTGCTAGCCGGTCGCCTGGGGCAATGGTCGCTGGGGCGCAGCCTGCTCAGCCTGGTCTATCCGCTGGACAAGGAAGGCGCGGCACAGGCATTGGCTCAACTGGATCTGGCCGACAAACTCTACGAGCGCTGCGATCAGCTTTCCGGCGGCCAGCTGCAGCGCGTCGGCATCGCCCGCGCGCTGTATCAGAGCCCGACGCTCATCCTCGCCGACGAGCCCGTCTCGGCGATGGACCCGGTGCTCGCCGCATACTCGCTGAATGTGCTCAACCGCGAAGCCATGCGCCGCCAGGCAACTTTGGTCGCCAGCTTGCACGCGGTAGAGCTGGCGCTTGAGCACTTCCCGCGTGTTATCGGCGTGCGTGCGGGACGCATCCTGTTCGACAAGGCCTCGACGGACGTGACGCCAGCCGAGCTCGAGGCGCTCTACGCCAACGAGCAGCTGGGCAATGAACAAATGCCTCTGTCCTTGCCCGGCCAGCCGCTGCACGTCCCCCGATGCTGAACCCTGCCATCGCACAGCGCGACCCGTCCGCCGGGCCGCGTCTGCTGGTGACCCTGCTGGCGCTGGCCTTGCTGTGGCCGGGCCTGACGCTGAGCGAGCTGGACCTCAGCGTGCTGTTCGACGGCAGCAACGCCGACACCATGGCGGTATTCCTTTCCGGCTTCTGGCCACCGGCGCACGACGAAGATTTCCTGCTTCTGTTGTGGCAAGCCACGTGGGAGACGCTCGCCATCGCAACCGCTGGCATGACGTTGGCGCTGGTCGTGGCGCTGCCGTGCGCCATCCTGGCCACACGCGCGTTGTCGATCTCGGCCATCAGCCGCGGCGGGCGGCCGCACTGGTGGGCGCAGTCACTGCGCTGGCCAGTGCGTGGTCTGCTGATCGTGCTGCGCAGCGTGCCGGAGATCGTCTGGGCACTGCTGTTCGTCCGCGCGGTGGGCCTCGGCCCGACCGCCGGGGTACTGGCCATCGCCATCACTTATGCCGGCATGCTCGGCAAGGTCTATGCGGAAATCTTCGAATCAGTCGATCCGCTGCCCACGCGTGCGCTGCTCGGCGGCGGGGGTTCGCGACTGCAGGCCTTCGCCTATGGCGTGCTGCCACAAGCGGCGGGTGAAATGCTCTCCTACACCGTTTACCGATGGGAATGTGCGATTCGCGCTTCGGTGGTCATGGGCTTCGTCGGTGCCGGCGGGTTGGGCCAGCAGTTGGATCTGTCGATGCGCATGTTCGCCGGGGGTGAAGTGGCCAGCATGCTGCTGACCTTCCTGGCCCTGGTGCTGATGGCGGACCTGATCAGCCAACTGTTGCGCCGGAGGTTCGTGTGAGGGCGCTATCGCGCTATGCCTTGCCGCTGTTGCTGATCACCGCGGTGATCGGCTCGTTCGTCGTTCTGCAGCTCGAAGCCAGTGCACTGTTCAGCCGCGACGGTCTGGGACAGATGGCCGAGTATGCGTCGGGCTTCCTCGAACCGGATTTGTCAGGTACCCATCTGCGCGCGATTGGCTACGCCGCGATGGAAACCCTGGCGATGTCGGCTATCGGCACGCTGTTGGCCGCAATGCTTGGTTTGGCGCTGGCGTTACCGGCGTCGGGACGTTTCGGGTTGCTCGGCAAGGGCCTCTCCAGACTGCTACTCAACGCATTGCGGGCCATTCCCGAGCTGGTATGGGCGGCGCTGATGGTACTGGCGGCTGGCCTGGGGCCGAATGCCGGCACTCTGGCCCTGGCGCTGCACACCGCTGGCGTATTGGGACGGCTATTCGCCGAAGCCCTGGAAAACACCCCGAGCGCTCCCGCCGAGGCGTTGCGGCTTTCAGGCAGCGATCGCATCAGCGCCTTCTGCTACGGCACTTTGCCCGTCCTGTGGCCGCAACTAATCGCCTACAGCCTGTATCGCTGGGAAAACAACATCCGCATGGCCAGTGTGCTCGGTTTCGTCGGCGCCGGCGGCCTGGGGCAGATGCTTTACATGAGCCTCAGCCTGTTCCAGCAAGCCCAGGCGTCAACGGTCATCCTGGCGATGCTGCTGATGGTGCTGGCGGTGGACGCCTTGAGCGGCTGGGTGAGGATGCGCTGGGTGCGTGGCTAGGCGTTTGGCCGGCGCCGGAGCAGGCTCCGGCGCGTTCCCAGCGAAACGAGAACAGGCTCCGGATCAGTGCAGACTGGGCTTCGCCGCCCGTTCCTGCACCAGCACCCAGGGCGCAACGACCACAGCCCATAGTGGCGGATCCCGCTCCAGCCAGTCCTGCGCCTGCCCGACCTCGAGCTTGGCGATATGGCCTGAAGCCAGCCATGCAGTCACCTTTTCCCGGTCGTCCTGTGCCACGGCCTGCGCGGCCTCGATCAGGTCGAAGTCGCTGGCGACGCGCAACAGAGCGCCCCGAGCGAAAAAAGGCTGCAATTCCTGCCACGAGATCGACGCGGTTTCGCCCAGCAGCTTGGCATAGAGAGTGCTTGGTACTTCGCTCATGAGACTCACCCGTTTCGAAAGGGCGCAATGATAGCGCCCGGGTAAATCTCATCAAACGAGATCGAATTCCTGACTGTGCAAATAGGTGCTGACGCTTCTACACTGTGCCGGTACAGTTGCCGTACCGTTTGGGGACGTTTGCCCCTTAACGACACTGCAGCCAGCAGGATTCAAACAATAATATGCAAGTGGAGCGCAAATGATGACCAAGCAGCGTCTGTCCAAACTTTTCATGGCTATCGCTTTGACGGGAGCCGCGAGCTACACGCTTGCCGCCGACACTATCAAGATCGGTTTGGCCGGTCCGGTCACGGGGGCCGTCGCGCAGTACGGGGACATGCAATTCATCGGTGCCCAGATGGCCATCGAGCAGATCAACAAGAAGGGCGGCGTCAACGGGCAACAACTGGAAGGCGTCGTGTATGACGACGCCTGCGACCCGAAGCAGGCGGTTGCGGTAGCCAACAAGATCGTCAATGACGAAATCAGTTTCGTGGTCGGCCACCTGTGCTCCAGCTCGACCCAGCCGGCCTCGGATATTTACGAAGACGAAGGCATTCTGATGATTACCGCGGCCTCGACCAGCCCGGACATCACCTCGCGCGGTTACGAACTGATCTTCCGCACCATTGGCCTGGACAGCCTGCAGGGCCCGACCGCCGGTAATTACATCGCCGACCACGTCAAGCCGCAGAACGTTGCGGTCATCCACGACAAACAGCAGTACGGCGAGGGCATCGCCACCGCAGTCAAGCAGACGCTAGAAGAGAAAGGCGTCAAGGTCAGCGTGTTCGAAGGCATCAATGCCGGAGACAAGGATTTCTCCTCGATGATCTCCAAGCTCAAGCAGGCCGGTGTCGACTTCGTCTATTACGGCGGCTACCACCCGGAGCTGGGCCTGCTGTTGCGTCAGTCCAAGGAAAAAGGCCTGAACGTGCGCTACATGGGGCCTGAAGGCGTCGGCAACTCCGAAATTTCGGCAATCGCCGGTGCAGCCTCCGAAGGCATGCTGGTCACCCTACCGAAATCCTTCGACCAGGATCCTCGCAACCAGGAACTGGTCGAAGCCTTCAAGGCCAAGAAGCAGGACCCGAGCGGCCCGTTCGTGTTCCCCGCTTACGCCGCAGTCCAGGTTATTGCCGAGGGTATCGAGAAAGCTGGCAGCACCGACACCGACAAGGTGGCCGAAGCGCTGCGCAGCAACACCTTCGATACTCCGACCGGCAACCTCTCGTTTGACGAGAAGGGAGACCTCAAGGACTTCAACTTCGTGGTTTACGAATGGCACCAGGACGGCACCAAGACCGAAGCCAAGTGAGCCAGTAACCACCAACCGAAGCCCACGGCACCCGCTGTGGGCTTTGTTTTAGCTGATCGGGGCTGACTCGGCCACAAGCACAGGGCCGCCCCAGCAACATCCTTAACCAAGCGAGCAGCCTGCAGAGCTGGCCCGCGTCGAACAGGTAGGTGCGTGATCCGCACTGAGCCCTTGGCGCTGCATTCTCCATGCAGCGTGTTCGAAGCAGGCCTGCATTGGTAGCGAGCACGGACGCAGGATGTTCAGGAGAATGTAATGCCTGAGCTTTACCACTACTTCCAACAGCTGATCAACGGCCTGACCGTTGGCAGCACCTATGCCTTGATAGCCATTGGCTACACCATGGTTTACGGCATCATCGGCATGATCAACTTCGCTCATGGCGAGGTATACATGATCGGCTCCTACGTGACCTTCATCGCCATCGTCGGGCTTACGATGATGGGGCTCGATGCGCTACCAATTCTGATGATCGGTGCATTCGCCGCCGCCATGATCGTCACCAGCGCCTACGGGTACAGCATCGAACGGGTCGCCTACCGACCGCTTCGAGGCAGTAACCGTCTGATTCCGCTGATTTCCGCGATCGGCATGTCGATCTTCCTGCAGAACGTCGTCCTGCTGTCCCAGGACTCGAAGGACAAGGCGATTCCTAACCTGATGCCTGGCAATTTCATCTTCGGTGAAAGCGCCATGAACGGTGTGGTCGTTTCCTACATGCAGATATTGATCTTCGTGGTCACTATCCTCGCCATGCTGGGCCTGACGCTGTTCATTTCACGCTCGCGTCTGGGTCGCGCCTGCCGCGCCTGTGCCGAAGACCTGAAAATGGCCAACCTGCTGGGTATCAACACCAACAGCATCATTGCCCTGACCTTCGTCATCGGCGCAGCGCTAGCAGCGGTCGCAGCCGTACTGATCAGCATGCAGTACGGGGTAATCAACCCGCATATCGGCTTCCTGGCCGGCATCAAGGCCTTCACCGCCGCGGTACTTGGCGGCATCGGCAGCATCCCCGGCGCCATGCTCGGCGGCCTGGTATTGGGAGTGGCCGAGGCCTTCGGCGCCGATATCTTCGGCGACCAGTACAAGGACGTGGTGGCCTTCACGCTGCTGATCCTCGTCCTGCTGTTCCGCCCCACCGGCATCCTCGGTCGTCCGGAGGTGGAAAAGGTATGACTCTGCATCTGCGTACTGCCTTTTTCAGTGCCCTGCTGGTCATCGCCGTCGCGGTGCCGGTATTCGGCCTGAAGCTCACCACGGTGGGTATCAAGGTCGAGGTCCATGGCGCCGAAGCTTCCACCTTCTGGATCATCGCCGCCTGCGCCGTGGCCATGTTTTTCTGGCAGCTGGTTCGCACCCGTCTGGCAGCGGGATGGGCGGCCAGCCCCAGCCTGCCGACCATACCCGCCGGCGCCGGCAACTTCTTCACCCTACCCTCGACTCAGCGTTACATCATCATCGGCCTGGTGCTGGTGGCGCTCGCTTGGCCATTCTTTGGCTCGCGCGGTGCGGTGGATATCGCCACGCTGATCCTGATCTACGTGATGCTCGGCCTGGGCCTGAACATCGTGGTGGGTCTGGCCGGCCTGCTCGATCTGGGTTATGTCGGGTTCTATGCCGTCGGTGCCTACACCTACGCGCTGCTCTCGCACTACTACGGCTTCGGGTTCTGGCTCAGCCTGCCGATCGCCGGCGCCATGGCGGCGTTGTTCGGCTTTCTGCTGGGCTTTCCGGTGCTGCGGCTGCGGGGCGATTACCTGGCGATCGTGACCCTGGGCTTCGGCGAAATCATCCGGCTGTTGCTACGCAACATGACCGAGCTGACCGGTGGACCAAACGGTATCAGCGGCATCGACAAACCGACGCTGTTCGGCCTGTCGTTCGACCGGCGCGCCGCCGAGGGTATGCAAACCTTTCACGAGTTTTTCGGGGTGGATTACGCTTCGATCAACAAGGTGATCTTCCTCTATCTGATCGCCCTGCTGCTGGTCCTGCTGACGCTCTTCGTGATCAATCGCCTGCTGCGCATGCCGATCGGCCGGGCCTGGGAAGCACTGCGCGAGGATGAAATCGCCTGCCGCGCGCTGGGCATGAATCCCACGGTGATCAAGCTCTCCGCGTTCACCATCGGCGCGACGTTCGCCGGTTTTGCCGGCAGCTTCTTCGCCGCACGCCAAGGCCTGGTGTCACCGGAGTCGTTCACCTTCATCGAATCGGCCATCATCCTCGCCATCGTGGTACTCGGCGGCATGGGCTCGCAGCTGGGAGTGATTCTCGCCGCCATCGTGATGATCCTATTGCCCGAGCTCATGCGTGAGTTCAGCGAATACCGCATGCTGATGTTCGGCGCCATGATGGTGCTGATGATGATCTGGCGTCCGCAGGGGCTTCTGCCCATGCAACGTCCAAACCTGGAGCTGAAGCGATGAGCCGCCCGATTCTTGAAGTAAGCGGCCTGACCATGCGCTTCGGCGGCCTGCTGGCCGTCAACGGGGTGGGCCTGACCGTACACGATAAGCAAGTGGTCTCGATGATCGGCCCCAACGGTGCGGGCAAGACCACCGTCTTCAACTGCCTGACCGGCTTCTATCAGCCGACCTCAGGCGAGATCCTACTGGACGGCGAAGCGATCCAGGGCCTGCCCGGCCACAAGATCGCACGCAAGGGCGTGGTTCGCACCTTCCAGAACGTCCGGCTGTTCAAGGACATGACCGCGGTGGAAAACCTGCTGGTCGCCCAGCATCGCCACCTCAACACCGGCTTCATCTCCGGTTTGTTGAAGACCAAGGCGTTTCGCGAGAGCGAGCACGAAGCGATGGATTTCGCCGCGCACTGGCTCGAGCAGGTCAACCTGACGGATATCGCCAACCGCCCAGCCGGCACGCTCGCCTATGGTCAGCAACGCCGCCTGGAAATCGCCCGCTGCATGATGACGCGCCCGCGCATCCTCATGCTCGACGAGCCGGCGGCTGGCCTCAACCCGAGGGAAACCGAGGACCTCAAGGCGCTGATCGGCATGCTGCGCGACACCCATGGCGTGACGGTGTTGCTCATCGAGCACGACATGAAGCTGGTCATGAGCATTTCCGACCATATCGTCGTGATCAACCAGGGCTGCCCGCTGGCAGATGGCACTCCGGAGCAGATTCGCGACAATCCGGACGTGATCAAAGCCTATCTGGGGGAGGCGTAACCATGCTGTATTTCGAAAACGTCTCGACCTGCTACGGCAAGATCCAGGCGCTGCATAACGTCGACGTCGAGGTCCGCAAGGGCGAAATCGTCACGCTGATCGGCGCCAACGGCGCAGGCAAATCCACGCTGCTGATGACCCTCTGCGGTACGCCGATGGCCTCCGAAGGCAGCATCCGCTTCGAGGGCGAAGAACTGGTCGGAAAACAGACCTGCGACATCATGCGCAAGGACATCGCCGTGGTACCTGAAGGACGGCGCATCTTTGCCCGCCTGACCGTGGAGGAAAACCTCGCCATGGGAGGATTTTTCACCAACAAGGGCGACTTCCAGGAGCAGTTGGACAAAGCGCTGCAGTTGTTCCCACGGCTGAAGGAACGCTACCAGCAACGCGGCGGCACCATGTCCGGCGGCGAGCAGCAGATGCTCGCCATCGCCCGTGCATTGATGAGCAAGCCCAAGCTACTGCTACTCGACGAGCCGTCGCTGGGCCTGGCGCCGATCATCATCCAGCAGATCTTCGAGATCATCGAGCAGCTGCGCGAGGATGGTGTGACCGTCTTCCTGGTCGAGCAGAACGCCAACCAGGCACTCAAGCTGGCCGACCGTGGTTATGTGCTGGAGAACGGACGCATCGTCATGCAAGGCAGCGGTGAAGAGCTGCTGAGCAACCCCAAGGTCCGCGACGCTTACCTGGGCGGTTGATCGGAGAGCGGAGAAGCGTGTGCTTTGTAGGTCTGAAGGCCGCGCTCAGCTTTGCGAGCTGTTGACGAACCCCACCACTTCGGTGGGGTTTCGTTTTTCAGGGCGGCCATTCTCCAAGCAAATCAGCTGGGCAATGCGCTCAGCGTTACCGATGTTCGGTCGTAGGGGCACGCGCATTCCGGGTGACAACCCAACCGCAAGCCACTATCGTGTTGTCCGCGCCTCGCGCCCAAGGGGCGTCCCAACCAGGCGTCCCCCAACTAGGCGTCCCCGACTAGGCGTCCCCCTGGATCAGCAGACAGGGCATAACTGAGCTGGCTTTTCTGAACCCATCATTTCAGGAGGAGCCGGCAATGGCCGCTACCCGCATCTGGATCAAGAACCCTCTCGCCATCTTCACCGCTAACGATCAGGACGCCGCCGGCGGGCTGGTCATCGAAAATGGCGTCATCACCGAACTGCTTGCCGCCGGCCAGACGCCCGCCGCGCCAGTTGACAGCACTTTCGACTCCCGCGAGCACGTCGTGCTGCCGGGGCTGATCAACACCCATCACCACTTCTATCAGACACTCACCCGCGCCTGGGGCCCTGTGGTCAACCAGCCGCTGTTTCCTTGGTTGAAAACGCTCTATCCGGTCTGGGCACGGCTGACCCCGGAAAAGCTCGAACTGGCAAGTAAGGTCGCCTTGGCCGAATTGCTGCTGTCAGGTTGCACCACCGCCGCCGATCACCACTATCTGTTCCCCGACGGGCTGGAAGAAGCCATCGACGTGCAGGTCCAGGCCGTGCGCGACCTTGGCATGCGCGCGATGCTCACACGCGGCTCGATGAGCCTGGGCGAAGCCGACGGCGGGTTGCCACCGCAACAGACAGTGCAGGAAGCCGAGGTGATCCTGGCCGACAGCGAACGGCTGATCGGGCGCTACCACGAGCGCGGCGACGGCGCGCAGATCCAGATCGCCCTGGCGCCCTGCTCACCCTTCTCGGTGACCCCGGAGATCATGCGCGCCAGCGCCGCCATGGCCGAGCGCCTGGACGTTCGCCTGCACACCCATCTGGCGGAAACCCTCGATGAAGAAGACTTCTGCCTTGAGCGCTTCGGCCTGCGCACCGTGGATTATCTGGACAGCGTCGGCTGGCTGTCCGACCGCACCTGGCTGGCCCACGGCATCCACTTCAACGCCGATGAAATCGCCCGCCTCGGTCAGGCCGGTACCGGCATCTGTCACTGCCCGAGTTCCAACATGCGCCTGGCGTCCGGCATCTGCCCGACACTGGAGTTGGAAGCTGCTGGCGCCCCCATTGGCCTGGGCGTGGACGGCTCGGCCTCTAACGACGCATCCAACATGATGCTCGAAGCGCGCCAGGCGCTGTACCTGCAGCGCCTGCGCTACGGCGCCGAGAAGATCACCCCGGAGCTGGCACTGGGCTGGGCCACCCGCGGCTCGGCGCGGCTGCTGGGCCGCGACGACATTGGAGAGCTGGCGGTCGGCAAACAGGCCGACCTGGCGTTATTCAAACTGGACGAACTGCGCTTCTCCGGCAGTCACGATCCGATCTCAGCGCTGCTGCTATGCGGTGCCGACCGTGCCGACCGAGTGATGATCAGCGGCCGCTGGCAAGTGATCGACGGGCTGGTCGAGGGGCTGGATGTGGCAGGACTAATTGCCGACCACAGCCAAGCCGCACGCGCTCTACTGGCGGGCTGAACGATACACCGCGCAGCGTGACTATGTCCTTTTGATGGGCAACTCGCGTCGTAACCGCAGCTCCAGGTTGCGGCGCGAACCTCGCTCCGCTCGCAGCAAACGGTCGCGGCGGACGGCAATATTCACCGATCTAAGCCACACTCAAAGCATGAATCGGCACACCCAAGCGGCATGCTCTCGCCGCTGAAAGCTTACTCGTGGGCAGCTCTGACTTTTGAGTCAGGTATTTGTTGACCTAAAAGTCAGATAAAGCTAATTTCCACGCCAGAGCCCAGAACAAAAAACCCCGGAGGTTCCGTGATCCAGTTCCTACTCAATCGAGAGCTGCGCCGTGAGCAGACTCTCGATCCGAATACCACCGTACTTGAATACCTTCGCGAATATCGCGGCAAGTCCGGTACTAAAGAAGGCTGTGCCTCCGGTGACTGCGGTGCCTGTACCGTCGTTGTCGGTGAGCTGGACGGCGACCGGCTGCGTTATCGCACGCTCAACTCCTGTCTGACCTTCGTTTCCGCCCTGCACGGCAAGCAACTGATCGTCGTCGAAGACCTGAAGGATCAAGGCCAGCTGCACAGCGTCCAGCAGGCGATGGTCGATTGCCACGGTTCGCAATGCGGCTTCTGCACCCCCGGCTTCGTCATGAGCCTGTTTGCCCTGCAGAAGAATCGGGCTGCGATCAGTCGCGCCGCGTCAGGTGCCGTCAATGAATACGATCCGGCCCAGACCCACGAAGCGCTGGCAGGCAATCTCTGCCGCTGTACCGGCTACCGCCCGATTCTCGAAGCGGCCGAACAAGCCTGCCGCGGCAAGCAGCCGGACCAGTTCGACGCGCGCGAAGCCGAAACCATCGCCCAGCTGAAAGCCATCGAACCGCACGAAACCGCCGAGCTGAACAGCGGCGACAAGCGCTGCCTATCGCCGCTCACAGTGAGCGATCTGGCCGAAATCTACAGCGCCAATCCTGATGCCCGTCTGCTGGCCGGTGGCACCGATCTGGCGCTGGAAGTCACCCAGTTCCACCGCGAACTGCCGGTGATGATCTACGTCGGCCACATCGCCGAGATGAAGAAAGTCGAAGTTACCGACAGCAGCATCGAAATCGGTGCTGCCGCTGCGCTGACCGACTGCTACGAAGCGCTGGCCCGCGAATACCCTGACTTCGGCGAGCTGCTGCATCGCTTCGCCTCACTGCAGATCCGCAACCAGGGCACCCTGGGCGGCAACATCGGCAACGCCTCGCCCATCGGTGACTCGCCGCCGCTGCTGATCGCACTTGGCGCCCAGGTCGTGCTGCGTAAGGGTGGTAACAGCCGCACCCTGCCGCTGCAGGATTACTTCATCGACTACAAGGTCACCGCTCGCGAGCAAGGCGAATTCATCGAGAAGATCATCGTTCCGCGCGCTCGACCGGATCAGATTTTCCGCGCCTACAAGGTGTCCAAACGACTGGACGATGACATTTCTGCTGTATGCGCAGCGTTCGATCTGCGTGTCGAGAATGGTGTGATCGCCGACGCACGGATCGCCTTCGGCGGTATGGCGGCGATTCCGAAGCGGGCGGCTGCCTGTGAGACCGCGCTGAATGGTGCGGCCTTCACCATCGAAACGGCCGAGCGCGCCTGCGAAGCCCTGGCCCAGGACTTCACGCCACTGACCGACTTCCGCGCCAGCCGCGAATACCGCCTGCTGGTTGCACAAAACCTGCTGCGCAAGTGCTTCCTGGAACAGCACGCACCGAAAACCGAAACGAGGGTGACCGCTTATGTCTAACCACAGCCTTGCCAAGACCCAGGAAGAAATAGCCGCCCTGTTCAAGCAGGACCTGGTCACCGGCGTCGGTCGGAGTGTCAAGCACGACAGCGCGGACAAGCACGTTTCCGGTGAAGCGGTATACGTTGACGACCGCCTGGAATTCCCAAACCAGCTGCACGTCTATGCGCGCATGAGCGATCGCGCTCACGCCCGCATCGTCAGCATCGACACCTCGCCCTGCTACCAGATTCCCGGTGTGGCCATCGCCATCACCGCCGAAGACGTGCCCGGCCAGCTGGACATCGGTCCGGTAGTCGCCGGCGACCCGCTGCTGGCGGACGGCAAGGTCGAGTACGTTGGCCAGCCGGTGATCGCCGTCGCCGCCGACAGCCTGGAGACCGCACGCAAGGCCGCCATGGCCGCGATCATCGAATACGAGGACCTGGAGCCGGTGCTCGATGTGGTCGACGCGCTGCGCAAGAAGCATTTCGTGCTCGACAGCCACACCCACAAGCGCGGCGATTCAGCGACGGCACTGGCTGCCGCGCCACGTCGCCTGCAAGGCACGCTGCACATCGGCGGCCAGGAACACTTCTACCTGGAGACGCAGATTTCCTCGGTAATGCCTACCGAAGACGGCGGCATGATCGTCTACACCTCGACGCAGAACCCCACCGAGGTGCAGAAACTGGTGGCCGAAGTCCTCGGCGTATCGATGAACAAGATCGTCATCGACATGCGCCGCATGGGCGGTGGTTTCGGCGGCAAGGAAACCCAGGCCTCGATGCCCGCCTGCATGTGCGCGGTGATCGCCCACCTGACCGGGCGGCCGACCAAGATGCGCCTGCCGCGCATGGAAGACATGACCATGACCGGCAAGCGTCACCCCTTCTACGTCGAATACGACGTGGGCTTCGATGACGACGGCTTGCTGCACGGCATCCAGATCGACCTGGCCGGCAACTGCGGCTATTCGCCGGACCTGTCGGGCTCAATCGTCGACCGCGCCATGTTCCACTCCGACAACGCCTACTACCTGGGCGATGCCACGATCCACGGCCATCGCTGCAAGACCAACCTGGCGTCCAACACTGCCTACCGCGGCTTCGGCGGCCCACAGGGCATGGTCGCCATCGAGGAGATCATGGACGCCGTCGCGCGTCACCTCGGCAAGGACCCGCTGGACGTGCGCAAGCGCAACTACTACGGCAAGACCGAGCGCAACGTCACGCCGTACTACCAGACCGTCGAACACAACATGCTCCAGGAGATGACCGCCGAGCTTGAGGCAAGCAGCGAATACGCTCGCCGCCGCGAGGAAATCCGTGCGTTCAATGCCAAGAGTCCGGTCCTGAAGAAGGGCCTGTCGTTGACGCCGGTGAAATTCGGCATCAGCTTCACCGCTACCTTTCTCAACCAGGCCGGCGCGCTGGTACACGTCTACACCGATGGCAGCATCCATCTGAACCACGGCGGCACCGAAATGGGCCAAGGCCTGAACATCAAGGTCGCGCAGGTCGTGGCCGAAGTGTTCCAGGTCGATATCGATCGCATCCAGATCACCGCCACCAACACCGACAAAGTGCCCAACACTTCGCCGACCGCTGCCTCCAGCGGTGCCGACCTCAACGGCAAGGCCGCGCAGAACGCCGCGCTGATCATCAAGCAGCGCCTGGTCGAATTCGCAGCACGGCACTACAAGGTCACCGAGGAAGATGTGGAGTTCAAGAATGGTCAGGTGCGCATCCGCGACCAGTTCGTATCGTTCGAAGAGCTGATCCAGCAGGCCTACTTCGGTCAGGTGTCGCTGTCCTCGACGGGCTTCTACCGCACGCCGAAGATCTTCTACGACCGCGACCAGGCGCGTGGCCGGCCGTTCTATTACTTCGCCTACGGCGCCGCTTGCTCGGAAGTGATCGTCGATACCCTGACCGGCGAATACCGCATGCTGCGCAGCGACATTCTGCACGACGTCGGCGCCTCGCTGAACCCGGCCATCGACATCGGCCAGGTGGAAGGCGGCTTCGTTCAGGGCATGGGCTGGCTGACCATGGAAGAGCTGGTGTGGAACGACAAAGGCAAGCTGATGACCAGCGGCCCAGCCAGCTACAAGGTGCCGGCGGTGGCCGACATGCCGCTGGACCTGCGGGTCAAGCTGGTGGAAAACCGCAAGAACCCCGAGGACACGGTCTTCCATTCCAAGGCCGTTGGCGAACCGCCGTTCATGCTCGGCATCTCGGTCTGGTGCGCGATCAAGGACGCCGTGGCCAGCCTGGCCGACTACAAGGCACAGCCGAAGATCGACGCGCCGGCGACACCGGAGCGCGTGCTCTGGGGCGTCGAGCAGATGCGCAAGCTGAAGCAGAGCGCCACTGCAGCGGTAGCCACGGAAACGACACCGGCCTGACGGGCTGGAAGTCGGGCCCACCCTACAACAGAGTCGGATCGTATCGTAGGGTGGGCTTCAGCCCACCAAAGAGCGAACGTCAATGATGGGCCTCAGCGGAACGCCGCCGGCCCACCAGAACACTACAACGGAAGAAGCGCTGCGCGGCGCTATCCGAGGGACAGAACCATGAGCAACACGGTCTGGATCGAAGCACTCGCCGACTTACAGCAACGCGGCGAACCCTGCGTGCTAGTGACCATCATCGAGGAGCGCGGCTCGACGCCGCGCAATGCCGGCTCGAAGATGATCGTCAGCCGCGAGCGCCTGTTCGACACCATCGGCGGTGGCCACCTGGAGTACAAGGCACAGAAGATCGCCCGCGAGATGCTGGAAAACCGCGTGCGTGAAACCCGCCTCGAACGTTTTTCCCTCGGCGCCAGCCTGGGGCAATGCTGCGGCGGCGCGACCGTGCTGTTGTTCGAGCCCATGGGCCAACCGCAGGCGCACATCGCCGTGTTCGGCGCCGGCCACGTCGGCCGTGCGCTGGTGCCGCTGCTGGCCAGCCTGCCCTGCAAGGTGCGCTGGATCGATTCGCGGGAAAGCGAATTTCCTTCACAGATCCCTGCCGGCGTGGAGAAGGTGGTCAACGACGAAGTGGTCGACGAGGTAGAGAACATGCCCGCCGGCAGCTACTTCATCGTCATGACGCACAATCACCAGCTGGATCTCGAGCTGACCGCGGCGATCCTCGAACGCAACGATTTCACCTACTACGGCCTGATCGGCTCGAAGAGCAAGCGAGCCAAGTTCGAGCACCGCCTGCGCGATCGCGGCTTCCAGCCGGAGACCGTGCAGCGCATGCGCTGCCCGATGGGCATCGCCGAGGTGAAAGGCAAGCTGCCGGTCGAGATCGCCGTATCCATCGCCGGAGAAGTGATCGCCACGTACAACATGAATTTTGGTGAAAAAGCCCAGGACGGCGAAAAGCCCGTCCCGATGCTGGTGCCCGCCTCGCGCCGCTCGCAGATCGGCTGAGCGAACGATCGCGCTTCTTTTGTGAGAGGCGCGCCCCGCGGCGAAGCGGTCCGCTGGTCAGCCAGAGCTAAAAACTTGGCCCCGAGCCGGGCCTTCCACACTATTCCCTCTATAACGATTTCCGAGAACCACCATGTCCCAAACCAAAGCCTACCGTGCCGCCCTGCTTCACAGCCTCGCCGATCCGCGCGAAGTGGGCATCGAGCAATCCCACGAATATTTCGAAGACGGCCTGCTGGTCGTCGAGGACGGCAAGGTAGCGCAGATTGGCAATGCGGCCGACCTGTTGTCCAAGCTGCCGGCCGGTACCGAGGTGATCGAGTACAAGGATGCGCTGATCACCCCCGGCTTCATCGACACACACATCCATTACCCGCAGACTGGCATGATCGCTTCGTATGGCGAGCAGCTGCTGGACTGGCTCAACACCTACACCTTCCCCACCGAGCGTGCCTTCGCCGACCCGGCCCATGCCGGCGAGGTTGCGAATGTCTTCCTGAACGAACTGCTGCGCAACGGCACCACCACGGCGCTGGTATTCGGCAGCGTGCACACGGAGTCGGTGGACGCCTTCTTCGAAGCCTGTGAAAAGCGCAACCTGCGGATGATCGCCGGCAAGGTGCTGATGGACCGCAATGCGCCGGACTACCTCACCGACACCGCTGAATCCGGCTACACCGACAGCAAGGAGCTGATCGAGCGCTGGCACGGCAAGGGCCGCCTGCATTACGCCGTCACCCCGCGTTTCGCGCCGACCAGCACGCCGGAGCAGCTGACGGCCGCCGGCAAGCTGTTCAAGGAATACCCGAACCTGTACATGCACACCCACCTGTCCGAGAACCGCCAGGAGATCGAATGGGTGCGCGAGCTGTTCCCCGAGCGCAAGGGCTACCTGGACGTCTACGACCATCACGGCCTAATCGGCGCGCGTTCAGTGTTCGCCCACGGCGTGCACCTGTGCGACGACGAATGCAAACGCCTCGGCGAAACCGGCTCGGCGGTGGCATTCTGCCCCACTTCCAACCTGTTCCTGGGCAGCGGCCTGTTCGATCTGGAGAAAGTCGAAGGCTTTGGCGTGCGCGTGGGCCTGGGTACCGACGTCGGCGCTGGCACCAGTTTCTCCCAGCTACAGTCGCTGAACGAGGCCTACAAGGTGATGCAGCTGCAAGGGAAGAAACTGGACCCATTCAAGTCGCTCTACCTCGCCACCCTGGGCGGCGCCCGCGCGCTGTATCTGGACGACCGGATCGGCAACCTGCAACCGGGCAAAGAAGCTGATTTCGTGGTGCTGGATTACAAGGCCACGCCGCTGATCGAGTACCGCCTGAAGCAGGCACGCAGCCTGGAAGAGCGACTCTTCGCCCTGATGATCCTCGGCGACGACCGCGCGGTGAAGGAAACCTACGCGGCCGGGGTTTCGGTGCACCGCAAGGCGTGATCTCCAAGGGTACGCCTGGCACAGTACCAAAGCGGCGGTGCGCGGAGCGCACCCTACATGGAGCCCCATTCCAACTGCATCGTAGGGTGGGCTTTAGCCCACCAAGGCATACTTTGCTGTGGGCTGAAGCGGAACGCCGCCCGGCCCGCCCTACATTTAACGCAATACAGCCTTCAGCGCTTTTTCGCGGCTTTTCCCGCCTTCCCCAGAATGTGGGAAAACACCGCATGTAGATCATCCGAAGCGCTGTCCTCGTCGAGGTTGAGCTTGCTGTCGATGTGATCCATGTGGTGCAGCATCAGGCTCACCGCCTTCTCGCTGTCGCGAGCGGCGATGGCGTCGATCAGTTGGTTGTGTTCGTCGTACGAGCAATGCGAGCGGTTGCCACTTTCGTACTGGGCGATGATCAGCGAGGTCTGAGACACCAGACTGCGCTGGAAGCTCACCAACGGGGCATTCTTCGCCGCCTCTGCCAGTTTCAAGTGAAACTCGCCCGAGAGTCGAATACCGGCGCCGCGATCACCACGAGCGAAGCAATCCTGCTCATCGAGCACCATCTGTCGCAATTCGGCGAGTTGTTCGTCAGTAGCATGCTGTACCGCTAGCTCGGTGATTGCCCGCTCCACCAGGCGCCGCGCGAAGAAGATCTGCCGGGCTTCCTCGACGCTCGGGCTGGCGACCACCGCACCGCGGTTCGGGCGCAGCAGCACAACCCCTTCATGAGCCAGCCGCGACAGCGCGCGCCGGATGATGGTGCGACTCACGCCGAAAATTTCCCCCAGCGCTTCTTCGCTGAGCTTGGTGCCCGGTGCCAGCCGTTGTTCGAGAATAGCGTCGAAAATATGAGCGTAAACGATGTCGTCCTGGGTTCCGGTCCGGGCCTTGCCGTTTCGTGTCGGCTTTTTCAGAGGCTGCAGCTGTTCGTTCATGGTGACTCGCGTCAGAAATTTCGGCAGACCGAACTTTACTGCCTTCGGGACGTTGCTGGCAGTAGTCGATAGTCAAACAGGCAAATAAATAACTGTTTATTGTGCACAATCAAGAAGAAACGTCGCCTCTTGGGAGTCCCCTCGGCCAGCAGCAAAAGTCGCCGCACGGCTGAGAAGGATTCTGCGGTGACGATTAACAGGCGGAAATTCTGCAAATCGAGTTGCAATTCTTGTATACAAAAGCATAATCGCGTCAAGCCTTCCTGACCTCTCGGTCAAAAAAACCGACAGGACGAGCCTAACCATCACCTGCCCTCGAGAGTACCGCGCTCTGGGTGATAGACAACAAGAACGATGAGGAACACCTTGTGGACACCACTAAGCAGGAACAGCAGACCGCCGCGCTGCAACCAAACAACCCCGGCTGGCTCGATCGATTCTTCAAACTCAGCGAACACCGCACCAGCGTCAAAACGGAACTGCTCGCTGGCCTGACAACGTTCGTCACCATGGCGTACATCATCTTCGTCAACCCGAACATCATGGCGGCTGCGGGCATCGACCACGGCGCGGCGTTCGTCGCGACCTGTGTCGGTGCCGCACTGGGCTGCCTGCTCATGGGGCTCTACGCCAACTGGCCGGTGGGCCTCGCACCGGGAATGGGCCTGAACGCCTTCTTCACCTACACGGTGGTCGGCGAGATGGGCTACAGCTGGGAAATCGCGCTGGGCGCAGTGTTCCTGTCAGGCGTCCTGTTCATGATCATGAGCCTGTCACGGCTACGCGAATGGCTGCTCAACAGCATTCCGATGAGCCTGCGCTTCGCCATGGGCGCTGGGGTAGGGCTGTTCCTCGGTCTGATCGGCCTGAAGACCGCCGGCATCGTCGTCGACAACCCGGCCACGCTGCTGTCCATGGGCTCCTTCGGCGAGCCCTCCGCTCTGCTGGCGGCGATCTGTTTCTTGATGATCGCTGTGCTCAGTCACCGCAATGTGTTCGGCGCGATCCTGGTCAGCATGCTCGCCGTCACTGGCATCGGTTTGGCCATGGGTCTGGTCGAATACAACGGGCTGGTGTCGATGCCGCCAAGCCTGGCGCCGACCTTCCTGGCGATGGACATTGCCGGTGCCTTCAATGTGGCGATGATTAGCGTCATTCTGGCGTTCCTGTTCGTCAACATGTTCGACACCGCCGGCACGCTGATGGGCGTCGCACATCGGGCGAATCTGGTGGACGAGAACGGTCAGATCCAGAATCTCTCCCGCGCGCTGAAAGCCGACAGTACCTCCAGCGTCGCCGGGGCCTTTGTCGGTTGCCCGCCGGTTACAAGCTACGTGGAGAGCGCTGCGGGTGTGGCGGCCGGTGGCCGCACCGGTCTGACCGCGATCACTGTTGGCGTGCTGTTCCTCGCGGCCATGTTCTTCGCCCCGCTGGCCGGCATGATTCCCGCCTACGCCACCGCCGGTGCGTTGATCTACGTCGCGATGCTGATGATGAGCGGTATGGCGCACATCGACTGGAAGGACCACACCGACACCATCCCGGCCATCGTGACCGTGGTGATGATGCCGCTGACCTTCTCCATCGCCAACGGCATCGCCCTGGGCTTTCTGACCTACGCGACGCTGAAGATCCTGACGGGCCAGCGCGACAAAGTGTCGGTCAGCCTGTACGTGCTCTGCGTGATCTTCATTGCCAAGTTCGCCTTCCTCTAAATCTGGCGGATCGCACGGCCCCATCGCTTCGGCGGTGGGGCTTTTTTGCGTTTTGGCTGGGGGATTTTCTATCAAGCAATGCTGTTCGCTTAGTAAGCCCATAAAAGCAGCAGCCTCGTAGGGTGGGCTTCAGCCCACGACTGCGGCCAGAAGGTTCTGGTGGGCTGAAGCCCACCCTACGGAGCTGCACCTCATCGCGCACGGGTCGGCCCTGTAGGCATCGAGGCCGAGCGCGCCGCCGGTGGTTGCGCCCTGTCAGCATCATCCCTCCGTTCAACTAGGCGCCCTTCAGCCAGGATTAGCCTCGAGCCTCCTCCGGATTCACGGTAATCCGCGACACCCCTGCCTCCGCTAACAACCCTTTGCCGTTATGTAGAGGGCTCTACATAACCGGCTCGCCACCACAGCGAATCGAACAACACCAGTGACGGCGCAACGCGCCATGCCTGGCGCACGCACAAAAAAACCCGCCAAAGAGGCGGGTCGAAGACTCAGAGAGTCAAGCTTTACGCATGGGAGAAAGCACTGCCGCAGTAGTCGCGGCAGCCAGCCGATCAGCTACCGCGATACGTGGAGTAGCTGTACGGAGAAATCAGCAGTGGCACGTGGTAATGATCCTGCTCGGCGCTGATGCCGAAGCGCAGCACGACCACATCCAGAAACGCCGGCTCGGGCAGTTGCACGCCACGGCCACGGTAATAGTCACCGGCACTGAATTGCAGCTGGTAAACACCGGAACGGTAGTCGTCCCCTTCCAGCAATGGTGAATCGCAACGGCCATCAGCATTCGTCTGGCGCGTGGTGATCAGCTCGAGGCGCTCGCCTTCGACCCGATAGAGTTCGATGCGGATGTCGCTGCCAGGGCAGCCGTGAGCGGCATCCAGTACATGAGTAGTCAAACGTCCCATAGATTCTGGCATCGCGGATCAACACCGCTGATGCCCGCCTCCTCTTGTGATTGGTGTGGACTGGGTTCGAGCATAGCATGCGTACAGGCTTTTGAAAGACAGGTTTCATTAAAATTGTACACAATCTAACGCCCTTTCATCCTGCCTGCCGCTCTGCCCGTTGCAGAGCCCCTATCTAGAGCGTACGCCTTTGAAGAACGAGCGTGGCAATCGCTACCACCGAACGACACACGAGAAAAATTAAAGATTGATGATTTACAAACTGCAAAACGTTTTGTATACAATCAACTCATGACGGTCGTACAGCAATTCACGGTGGCGACCCGTATTCAAATAAGGAATAACAAGTGAGCGCCGACTACCCTCGTGACCTTATCGGCTATGCCGAAAACCCACCCCATCCGCAATGGCCGGGCAATGCCCGCATCGCCCTGTCCTTCGTGCTCAATTACGAAGAAGGCGGCGAGCGCTGCGTATTGCATGGTGACAAGGAGTCCGAAGCCTTTCTCTCCGAGATGGTTTCTGCCCAGCCGTTCCAGGGCGTGCGTCACATGAGCATGGAGTCGCTCTACGAATACGGCAGCCGCGCCGGCGTCTGGCGCCTGCTCAAGCTATTTCGCAAGCACGATATTCCGCTGACCATTTTCGCCGTGGCCATGGCTGCGCAACGGCATCCGGACGTGATCAAAGCGATGGTCGCCGATGGCCACGAGATCTGCAGTCACGGCTATCGCTGGATCGACTACCAATACATGGACGAAGCCGAAGAGCGTGAGCACATGCTCGAGGCGATCCGCATCCTGACCAACCTCACCGGCGAGCGTCCGCTGGGCTGGTACACCGGCCGCACCGGGCCGAACACCCGCCGCCTGGTGCGTGAGGAAGGTGGTTTCCTCTACGATTCCGACACTTACGACGACGATCTGCCCTACTGGGACCCGGAATCCACGCCGGACAAGCCGCACCTGGTGATCCCCTACACGCTGGACACCAACGATATGCGCTTCACCCAGGTGCAGGGCTTCAACACCGGCGACGACTTCTTCAAGTACCTGAAGGATGCCTTCGACGTGCTCTACGCCGAAGGCACCGAGGGCGCGCCCAAGATGCTGTCCATCGGGATGCACTGTCGCCTGCTGGGTCGCCCGGCACGTCTGGCCGCTCTGCAGCGCTTCGTCGAGTACGCCAAGAGTCACGAGCAGGTATGGTTCGCCCGCCGTGTTGATATTGCTCGCCACTGGCATGCCACCCTCCCTCTCAGACAGGAACCCGCCGCATGAGCCGTTTTCAGACATTGCAGCCTTCCAGCCTCGACCGCGACGCGTTCGTCGCTGCCTTCGCCGACATTTACGAGCACTCGCCCTGGGTCGCCGAGCAGGCTTATGACAAGGGAGTCGATGCCAGTCTCGACGACATCGAGACGCTGCATGCACGCATGGCCGACATACTCCTGAGCGCGCCGCGTGAAATGCAGCTGGTGCTGATCAATGCTCACCCTGATCTCGCTGGCAAGGCCGCGGTGCGTGGCGAGCTGACCGCATCGAGCACCTCCGAGCAGGCCGGAGCCGGCATCCATGAATGCACCGCCGAGGAATTCGCCCGTTTCACAGAGCTGAACGAGGCCTACAAGGAAAAGTTCGGTTTCATCTTCATCATGGCGGTCAAGGGCAGCAACCGGCACCAGATTCTGGCGGCGTTCGAGGAACGTCTGCACAACACCCCGGAGCAGGAATTCGACCGGGCAGTGAGCGAGATCAACAAGATCGCGCTGTTCCGTCTGCAGACGATGTGAGCAGGCAGACGTAGGGTGGGCTTCAGCCCACCATGCATACAGCCGGCCTTGTTACGGTGGGCTGAAGCGGAGCGCCGCCCGACCCACCCTACGGATAGGGCCTCGACCATACATAATTCAACAACGAGCACCAGCCATGCGCACACTCAAGATCGAACCGTTGACCAAGGAAGCCTTCGCCCCTTTCGGTGATGTGATCGAAACCGAAGGCAGCGACTACTTCATGATCAACAACGGTTCCACCCGCCGCTATCACAAGCTGGCGTCGGTAGAGACCGCGCAGCCGGAAGACCAGGCCATCATCAGCATCTTCGCCGCCGACGCGTTGGAGATGCCGCTGGCCATTCGCATGCTCGAACGACATCCGCTGGGCAGCCAGGCGTTCATTCCGCTGCTCGGCAACCCCTTTCTGGTCGTGGTCGCGCCACTTGGCGATGCACCTGTACCGGGACACGTCCGCGCCTTCCGCAGCAACGGCAGGCAAGGCGTCAATTACCACCGCGGCGTCTGGCACCACCCGGTGCTGACGATCGAAAAGCGGGATGAATTCCTGGTGGTCGATCGCAGCGGTTCTGGCAACAACTGCGACGAGCATTTTTTCACCGAGGACGAGCTGGTTCTCCTCGACCCCCACCGGGACTCCGAGCAAGCGACCGATTGATCGTCCAAGCGCCACGCCGGCACGGTTGCCGCGCACAACCGACGCCGGACATACGCGCCGCCGAACAAGCGGAACACTTGCAACGAGTCGAATAAGAAGAAACAACCGGCTGGTACGCCAGCCGTGCAAGAGGTAATTATCGTGGAAGCACATCTGACCGAATGGCTGAACCTGAGTATTCGCTGGATTCATATGATCGTCGGTATCGCCTGGATCGGTGCCTCGTTCTACTTCGTCTGGCTGGAAAACAACCTTAACCGTGCCAACCCCCGAGAAGGCCTGTCCGGCGATCTCTGGGCGATCCACGGCGGTGGTATCTACCACCTGGAAAAATACAAACTCGCACCGCCGCAAATGCCGGAGAACCTGCACTGGTTCAAGTGGGAGGCCTATACCACCTGGCTATCGGGCGTCGCCCTGCTGATGGTGGTCTATTACCTCAACCCCAGCCTTTATCTGGTTCTGCCAGGCAGCGACCTCTCTCCCGCTGCAGCGGTCGCCATTGGCTTCGGTTCGCTGATCGTCGGCTGGTTCATCTATGACCTGCTCTGCGACTCGCCACTGGGCAAGACGCCAGCGCTGCTCGGCCTGGTCCTGTTCGTTCTGGTGATCGCCGCTTGCTGGGGCTATTCGCAGATCTTCAGCGGTCGCGCTGCCTACATCCATACCGGCGCACTGATCGGCACCATCATGGTCGGCAACGTGTTCCGTATCATCATGCCGGCCCAGCGCGCACTGGTCGCCGCCATCGAGCAGAACCGCACACCCGATCCGCTGTTGCCGGCCAAGGGCCTGCTGCGCTCGCGTCACAATAACTACTTCACCCTGCCGGTGCTGTTCATCATGATCAGCAACCACTTCCCGAGCACCTACGGCAGCCAGTACAACTGGTTGATCCTGGCCGCACTCGGCGCGTTGTCGGTACTGGTACGCCACTACTTCAACACCCGCCACGACAGCAACCGCTTCGCCTGGGCCTTGCCCGCCGCCGCAGTCGGCATGATCTGCCTGGCTTTCGTGCTGTCGCCGAACCGCCAGCCCGCTGCACCCAACCTGGCCGCCACCTCCCCGGAGCAAGCGAGCATGTCCGCGCAGCAAAGCGGCACCGCGAGCGCCGAAGCCGGCAATAGCGAGTTCGCCGAGGTCAAGCAGGTGATCAACGAGCGCTGCACCGTGTGCCATGCCGCCCAGCCGAGCAGCCCGCTATTCAGCGCGCCACCCGCCGGGGTCATGTTCGACACGCCTGAGCAGATCAAACTGCAGGCCGCGAAGATTCATGCGCAGACCGTGGCCAGCCAGATCATGCCACTGGGCAACATGACCAACATGACTCAGGAAGAGCGCGACTTGCTCGGTGCCTGGATCGATAAGGGCGCGCAGATCAACTGATCGTGCCCGCAGGCCGCGCTTTCGAGCGCGGCTTTTTTTTATCCATTACTACCTCATGAATAGCCGTAACAGGGTTCTGCCCTAGCAGAATCACAGCTCGAATATCAGCCCCGCACGTTCAGCGGGGCCACGCGACATCCAATAACAAAAGCGTCCGAGGTGTTTTGCATGAACGATGTAACCCAGCGGGAAACCGCGCCCGTTACAGAAAAGCAGCTGCCTTTGTTGCAGATGCTGCTGGTGAGTTTTCAGCACGTATTGCTGATGTATGGCGGGGCTGTCGCCGTACCGCTGATCGTCGGCCAGGCTGCCGGCCTTTCTCGCGAGGAAATCGCTTTCCTGATCAATGCCGATCTACTGGTGGCGGGTATTGCCACGATCGTTCAATCCATGGGGATCGGTCCGGTCGGCATTCGCATGCCGGTGATGATGGGCGCCAGTTTCGCTGCGGTCAGCAGCATGGTTGTCATGGCCGGCATGCCCGGTGTCGGCATGACGGGTATCTTCGGCGCGACCATCGCCGCCGGCTTCTTCGGGCTGCTGATCGCCCCCTTCGTCTCCAAGATCGTCCGTCTTTTTCCGCCGCTGGTGACCGGCACGGTGATTACCGCCATCGGCCTATCGCTGTTCCCCGTAGCAGTGAACTGGGCCGGCGGCGGCAGCACCACCGGCCAGTTCGGCGCCTTGCCCTATCTCGGCGTGGCGGCTGCGGTGTTGACTGTGATTTTGCTGATCAACCAATTCATGCGCGGCTTCTGGGTCAACGTCTCGGTACTGGTGGGCATGGCGTTGGGTTACGTGCTGGCGGCCAGCCTGGGAATGGTCGACCTGTCGGGCATCAACTCGGCGCCGGCGTTCCAGGTGGTCACGCCGAATCACTTCGGCGCACCGCAATTCCTCCTCGCACCGATCCTCTCGATGTGTCTGGTGGTGGTGATCATATTCGTCGAGTCGGCCGGTATGTTTCTCGCGCTGGGCAAGATCACGGGACAGGAAGTCGACCCCAAGCAGCTGCGCCGCGGCCTGCTGTGCGATGCCGGTGCGACTTTCTTTGCCGGCTTCATGAACACCTTCACGCATTCGTCGTTCGCGCAGAACATCGGCCTGGTGCAGATGACCGGCGTGCGCAGCCGCTACGTGACCGCCGTTGCCGGACTGTTCCTGATCAGCCTTAGCCTGCTTCCAAAGGCCGCGTTCATGGTCGCCTCGATTCCCGCGGCGGTTTTGGGCGGCGCCGGCATCGCCATGTTCGGCATGGTCGCAGCCACGGGCATCAAGATTCTGCAGGAAGCCGATATCGGTGACCGTCGCAACCAGCTGCTGGTCGCGGTGAGCATCGGTCTGGGTATGGTGCCGGTAGTCCGTCCCGAGTTCTTCGCGCACCTGCCGCACTGGATGGAGCCCATCACCCATAGCGGAATCGCCGTAGCTACCATCAGCGCTGTGACGCTGAACCTGCTGTTCAACGTGCTCGGCGGGCCGGAGCGCAATGCGCTGACCGGTGCGGCTCAACACTGATCCATGACGGAGCGCGCCGCGACGGAACGCGGCGCCGAACCGACTCCGCTCGCGGCGCCGAACCGACTCCGCTGCCTCCGCCCCGCCGACGAAAGCTCGCCACCAAACTGCACCACCCTGCCGGACACTAACGCCAGCGCTAAACCAACCGCACTACCCACCCGATCGGGCGCCGCTCGTCTTCTATTTGCGCTCGTCGAGATTGTGCACAATATTGAAATTAATTGTTTAACCGCATGTTCACAGGTTGCTATAGTCAGCTCATCCTGACCGCCGGAACAACTTTCGGCGACCAGCGATCGGGGTCCGTGCAGCCCCAAAGCCCATGACCGAACAATAACTAATGGCAGGCTTGACCATGACCGCAACCGAATCCAGGAGCGGTGACGCTCCCAACCAGGACCTGATCTATCAACTCGAGGATCGCCCGGGTCCGCTTCCCGCCACATTTGCCGCCATCCAGCACGTGCTGGCCAGTTTCGTTGGCGTCATCACTCCGACCCTGATCATTGGCAGCGTGCTTGGTCTGGGCGAATACGTGCCCTATCTGGTGAGCATGGCGCTGTTCGTGTCCGGCCTCGGCACCTTTATCCAGGCCAAACGGGTTGGCCCGGTCGGCGCTGGCATGCTCTGCTTACAAGGCACCAGTTTCGGCTTTCTCAGCGTGATCCTGGCGGCAGGCTTCATCGTCAAGGGTCGCGGCGGCAGCCCCGAAGAAATCCTGGCCACGCTGTTCGGTGTCGGTTTCTGCGCCGCCTTCGTGGAGATCGGGGTAAGTCAGTGCATCCATCGACTACGCCGGATCATCACGCCGGTGGTTACCGGCACCATCATCTGTCTGATGGGCCTGTCGCTGATCAAGGTTTCGATGACGGATATTGCCGGCGGCTACGGGGTTGAAAACCCAGGCGAGCTGCACAACCTGGCGCTGGCTGGGCTAGTGCTTGGCACTATCATTCTGCTCAACCGCTTCGGTATGCCACTGCTGCGGCTGTCGGCAGTGATCGTCGCCTTGGCGGTAGGCTACTTTGCCGCCTGGATGATGGGCATGGTGGATTTTTCAAGTCTCGCGGCGCTCCCGGCAGTTAGCGTGCCGCAGCCGTTCAAGTTCGGCTTCGCCTTCGACTGGATGGCCTTCATTCCGATCGCAGTGATTTTCCTGATCACACCTCTGGAAACTGCGGGTGACCTGACAGCCAACTCGATGATTTCGCGCCAGCCGGTCAAGGGTCCCCTTTACATGAAGCGCATCAAGGGTGGCATCCTGGGCGATGGCTGCAGTTCGCTGCTGGCGGCAACCTTCAACAGCCTGCCGATGACGACTTTCAGCCAGAACAACGGTGTGATCCAACTGACCGGCGTCGCCAGCCGCCATGTCGGGCTGTATATCGCTGGCATCTTGATTCTGCTGGCGCTGTTCCCAGCAGTGGGCGGCGTACTGCAGTTGATGCCCAAACCCGTCCTCGGCGGTGCCACGCTGATCATGTTCGGCACCGTCGCGATCGCCGGGATCAAGATCCTCGCCGAAGCAGGCCTGAACCGTCGCAACATGCTCATCGTCGCCATCTCATTGGGTCTCGGGCTGGGCGTGGCTGCGGTACCAGATGTGCTGAACAATCTGCCCGAGGTATTGAAGAACATCTTCGGCTCGCCGATCACCATTGGCGCCTTCAGCGCAATCCTGCTCAATTTCATCCTGCCTCGCGAACCGGAGGAACTGGACGACTATGACCCCGACAACCTGATCGAGGATTCGGTCGGCACCAATACCCTGGCGGTCAACATCCCGGATTATTCGAAGGTTGCACCGAAGGCGACCAGCAACGATCCCTCAGCGCACCTGACACCAACGGGCTGATCAGCCCTGGCGCCAGGGCACCACGGTGCCCTGGCAGCACTGCATTCACAACAACAAAACCAAAGGGCACTCCGCATGAACTTCAAACTCGCTCCTCTTTCGCTGGCGCTGGCTGGCAGTCTGCTTGCCGCTCCGGCCTTCGCCGAGATGCATTGGCAGAACAACAGCCTGACGTACCTGTACGGCAAGGATTTCAAGATCAACCCAGATATCCAGCAGACGATCACGTTCGAACATGCCAGCGGCTGGAGTTGGGGCGACATGTTCCTGTTCGTCGATAACATCTGGTACAACGGCGTCAGCGGCAGTGATGGGCATACCTACTACGGCGAGTTTGCCCCGCGCCTGTCATTGGGCAAGATCACGGGCCAGGAAATGTCCTTCGGCCCGATCAAGGATGTGCTCCTGGCAGCCACTTACGAGCGCGGCGAAAGCACCGACGGGGTCCCGAACCAGAACTACTTGCTTGGCCCGGCCGTCGACCTGGATGTGCCAGGCTTCGATCGTCTGGCGATCAACGTCTACTACCGCAAGCCCGACGGCACCACAGGCAAACCGTCCGGCCAATGGCAGGTCACCCCGACTTGGGCCATGACTTTCCCGGTAGGCAAGTCCGACATACTCTTCGATGGTTATATCGACTGGGTGGTCAACGATGCCGGCTCCGAGAGCCGCGGCGATTTCATCTCGAAAAACCTGCACATCAACCCGCAGATCAAATATGACTTGGGCAAGGCGCTCGACGGCGAGCCCGGCAAGCTCTACGTGGGTATCGAGTACGACTACTGGTCCAATAAATATGGCATCGAGGACGGCGGGTTCGTTAGTGAGAACTTTGTTGGCCCAACCGACCAGAACACCTTTAGCTTGCTGGTGAAAGCGCACTTCTGACGATACGGTCAGTTGATGAATACAAAGAAGGCAGCCGATGGCTGCCTTCTTTGTTTCTGCACGATTCATTTGCCGGACATGCTCATCCTGTAAATGAAGGGCGCCAGTTCTCCCCGGCGCCCTTCGCTCATCACAACTTGAAACTGCCCATCTGCCGGCTCAGATCGTCCGCCAGGCGACTCAGCGCATGACAGTCCTCGCGGCAACCCTGCACATCGCTGGCAGTCGCCTGGGCGAGGTCGGCGATACCCTGGACGTTGCGAGTGATTTCTTCGGTCACGCTGCTCTGCTCTTCGGTCGCCGCAGCCACCTGAGCGTTCATGTCGCTGATCGCTTCGACCTGCTCGGTGATGGCGTTCAATGACTGGCCGGTGAGCTGGCTGGCTTGCACACCGGTACCGGTGGCAGCCTGTCCGGCATGCATCGAGCTGACCGCGTTGTCCGCACCGCTCTTGAGGCCTTGAATCATCTGCTGAATTTCATCTGTCGATGCCTGGGTGCGACTGGCCAGGGTGCGCACCTCATCGGCGACGACCGCGAAGCCACGCCCCATTTCTCCGGCACGTGCCGCTTCGATGGCCGCGTTGAGCGCAAGCAGGTTGGTCTGTTCCGAGATGCTGCGGATCACCGCCAGCACCTTATCGATGGACGCTACCTGCTGAGCAAGATCGGTCACAGATTCAGCAGCGTGGCCAATCTCACCGGACATCTTTTCGATGTGCGCGATGGACTCTCCAACCACCTTGCCCGCCTGCAGCGCTTCTTCACGCGCACCTTGCGAGGCGTGCGCGGCGCTGCTGGCGTTGCGAGCGATCTCCTGCACCGTCAGGCCCATTTCATTGACGGCCGTGGCGACCATGTCGGTCATCTCGTTCTGGCGCTCGGCACGGGTTGCGGTGTTGTCGACCACTTCCGCCACCTGTCCCACCGCGGTACGCAACTGCTGGCTGGTACTCAGCACGTCGCCGATGAGGCCGCGCAGGCTACCAATGAAACGATTGAAACCACGCGCCAGATCACCCAGCTCATCGGCACGGCTCTCGTCAAGCCGACGGGTCAGGTCGCCGCCACCGCCACCGATTTCCACCAGCGCCGAAGTCACCTGGCGAATAGGCCGGACCAGCCCGCGTGCCAGCAGTACCACCAGCCCCAGGAAGAACAGCGCGATACAGGCGGCGATCAGGCTGATGGTCCACAGCGTGCGTCGCGCTTCACCGAAGATCTCCGCCTCGGGAACCTCGCTTACCAGTAACCAGCCCAGGCCTTCGATCGGTTGGGCCACTGCAAGGATGACCTCGCCGTCACGCTCGAAACGTATCGCCTTGTTGGCGCCGGCAAGCAGTTCCTGGGCCGCTTGCGCGCCGGTCAAGGTGCGAAGCTCGGTACGATCATTGTGCTCGGTAGCCGGATGGACCTTGACCCGGCCATCGCTGCCGACCAGATAGACATTCCCACGCTCGCCGAAACGGAAATTGCTGATCAGCTCGGACATGCTTTTCAGGCTGTATCCAAGCCCCGCCACGCCTAGGATCTTTCCACCGGAACTGATGCGTTGATTGATGAACAGCGTTGGCTGGCGCGAGGCCTTGTCGATGTCGATCTCGATGCGCTGTTCGATGTTGCCGTCGATCAGGCTGTAGAACCAGCTGTCGGCAGCAGCACTGCGGTTGAGCGTACGTGACAGGCCCGTCTCGGAGTAGTAGTTGCCGCTCTCCAGCACCACGACAGAGGTCGTCAGCGCGTTCTGCTGCATCTTCACACCGTCGAGGTAGCGGCTGATCGCGGCCGCCTGGTCCGCGCTCTCGCCATCGCGCATCCACTCCTGCACAAAGATATTGCCGGCAATGCCGCTCGTCGCGGTGATCGGCTCCGCCAGGGTGCGTTGGATATCGTTACGGATCGCTGTGACGTTGGCTGGCAGCGCTTCTCCGATCAGATAGCGTTCCGCCAGGCGATTGACCGCCGAGGAATAAACGGCGATGACGATCAGAATACTTGTGAGCAGGGCCGCCCCCATACTCACGATCAACTGCCACTGAATACTGCGTCGCATGAAAGGCATGGAGGTATCTCGCTTTGTTTTTTTCTTAACGTACACACTTCATTGCTGAAATGTATACGAAATATTAGCTTCTAGAGCTTAAATGGCTATCGGCCAGGTTTCCGATGCCTTTAGATACCGTCCGGCGGCTCGGCAATCGCGCTCAGGCAAAGCGCCTCGCCAGCATTCGTCGGGCTACAAGGGGAATGGATGTATCAACCGAATCTGAAGCAGACCACGCTGTTGACGCTGCTTGCCTTCATCATCGGGCTAGGCTTCTTGATCGCGACCATCGCCAATTACTTCGCGTCGCGCGACACCATCCGCCACAGCATCATCGGCACCGAGCTTCCCTTGACGGCAGACGTGATCTCCCTGGAACTGCAAAAGGATCTGGTCAAGCTGGTCCAGGTCGCCTCCGCCATGGCCGAAGATCCGTTGCTGCTCGACTGGGTGGATCAGGGTGAGCGCAACACGAAGCTGATCACTCGCTACCTTCAAGCCATCAAGAAGCGTTACGACACGTCAAACGCCTTCTTCGCCTCTGATCGCTCGCAGATCTACTACACCGATGATGCACACCAGCCCATGCGGCCCGATGAGCCGGCGCACCACTGGTTCTACCGTTTCGAAGGTGCCGGGACGCCTTGGGAAGTTGTCGTGGATGTCCGGCGTCTGACCCTGTTTCTCAACTATCGAATGACAGCAAGTGATGGCTCGTTCCTCGGTGTGGCCGGGGTCGGTATGAGTCTGGATCGCATGCGTCATCTGATGGATACCTATCAACGGCGCTATCAGCGCACCATTTACTTCGTCGACAGCCAGCAGAACGTCGTCGTAACCGGTAGCGAAGCTGGGTCGGAAGAGATTCCGCGCGGTGCTCATCTGAGCGATATCCCCGCACTGGCCGACCTCAAGCAGCAGTTACCCGAGCTGCGGACCGGCTCGTTCCTTTACCGAAGCGATGGCGAGCAGCATTTCATCAACATCCGCTACATCCCAGAGTTGAAGTGGTATCTGATGGTGGACAAGCGCGAAAGCAACGTCATGGCGCCGGTACAGCGCACCCTTTGGATCAATCTGCTGATCGGGTTCAGCGTCATGCTGATAGTGCTTGGGCTGGTCGGTTCGATCAGCCGCCGCTATTTGCAACGTATCGAAGCCATGGCCATCCACGATGCGCTGACCGAGTTGCTCAACCGGCGCGGCTTCGGCCTGGTCGCCGAGCAGGCGATGCTCGAAGCAAAACGCCAGCGTAGCGACCTTTGCGTACTGATCCTGGATCTCGACCACTTCAAGACGTTCAACGATACCTACGGCCACCTCGGCGGCGACTTTCTATTGCGCAGCTTCGCCAGGCTACTGGCCGGACAAATACGCCAGAGCGACTTGATATCGCGCTGGGGTGGCGAGGAGTTCGTGATCATGTTCAAGGACACCGATCTGGCCACCGCACTGGCGCTAGCGGAGAAAATCCGTGCAGCCACCGAGGCTGCGACATTCGATTTCGAAGGCACGCCATTACGAGTGACGGTCAGCATAGGCGCGGCCCAACTGTCACCGGGCGGTAACCTGGAGTCTCTGCTGGGCGCCGCCGACCGGGCCTTGTATCGGGCGAAAAATGGCGGACGCAACCAAGTCTGTAGCGCAACGGGCATAGCTGCCAATTGATCGTCGCTACCGATGCGCTAGTTGCTGGCGGCTTCCTTGGCCTTCTGTCGCTGCAGAAACTCTATTTTCCACTGTTCCATGCCGATGTATTCCGATGACAGGTTCGCCTCCACCTGATGCTTGGCTTTGAGCGCGGCGACGGCGGGCAGCTGGATTTTGAGGTAGCGGTCGAGATGCTCGATCAGTTCGGGATGATTGAGGCTGGACAGGTTAAAGGTGCTACGTGTGTGCGGTAGATCGGCATCGAAGACCAGCGCTCCCGGCTTGGCGCGCACGTTGTTCAAGTAATGCGCCGCCACCACTACGTTGTAATAGGCACCGTCGCTATCCTTGAGCAGTGCCTGACGCACCATGCGCGGCAGGTTCTCGCTACCGACCAGCAGGATCTGGTTGGCCGCGACCCGGTCCTCGTAGCCCCAGGGCGTCCAGCCATCGACCACCGCCAGTCGCCTGAGCTCATCGATACCTCGCCCCACACGCCGCGGCGCCACCATCACACCGTCGACATAATTGACCACCGCCTGGCTGTAGTGCAGACGATGTCCGGCTTTAGCGGGTCCGGACCAGTTGGGGTTATCGGGATACTTGGCATCGACACGCCCGTTCAGCAACGCCGGCAACAGCTCGTCCGCTGGCAACACCTTGTATGTCAGGCGCACGCCGCTATACGCGGCGAAACTATCCAGCAGCTCACGGGCGAAGCCCCCGTAATTGCCTTGCGCATCGCCGCTGTAGTGCGGCATGAATGCTGCCTGCTCGACGCCGATTACATAGGTTTGCTCGGCGGCTACAGGCACTGAGAGCGCCAGCAAGGCGACCGCAAGAAATTTCTTCATTTGGAACTCCTTGTAAGTTGGACGACCCGTTCGGCAGGCTTGAGGCGAGCCGGCAGGAAAATGCGAAAGGCGATATCCATGACGCTGCACTGATGGCAGTAGCGTAGCAGCGTTCTTTTATAATTGTGTACAAAGACTTAAGAATTTGTTCACAAATAGGCGGATTGACGGGCCCGTCTTGAGACGGTCTGGAGGCCGGTGCTAGCATGCCGCGGCTGGCCACCAGGCGGGTGGTCGTGAATTGAACAGGCCCTATGTCCAGTATCCGCGAGCGCAACAAAGAATTGATCCTGCGCGCTGCCAGTGAAGAGTTCGCCGAAAAGGGCTTCGCCGCCAGCAAGACCAGCGACATCGCCAATCGCGCCGGGCTGCCCAAGCCCAACGTCTATTACTATTTCAAGAGCAAGGAAAACCTCTATCGCGAGGTGCTCGACAGCATCGTCGAGCCGCTGCTGCAAGCATCCGCCCCCTTCAATCAGCCCGGCGAACCCGCCGATGTGTTACGTGCCTATATCCGCACCAAAATCCGGATTTCACGCGAGCACGCCTGCGCCTCCAAAGTATTCGCAAGCGAAATCATGCATGGCGCGCCCCATCTGCCAGCCGAACGGGCGGAGCAGCTAAACGCCCAGGCCAGCCACAACGTGGCTCGCATCCAAGGCTGGATCGATCAGGGACTGATGGCGAAGGTCGACCCCAATCATCTGTTGTTCAGCATCTGGGCGGCGACCCAGACCTATGCCGATTTCGACTGGCAGATATCCACCGTGACGGGAAAAGCCTCTCTCGACGATGCAGATTACGAAGCCGCTGCCGATACGATCATTCGTATGGTCATCAAGGGTTGCGAGGTAAAGGAAACGTCCGCAGTCAGCTGAACCAACTATGCTTGTCGAAGCCTCTAGCATGCCGCTTGCACGACATATCGCTATGTCCTGAGGTGGTCGACGGAAGGTTCGGCGGGGCATCGAGGGTTCTGATAACGTTTTGCCCCATAGGCATGCCTAGCTTTTGACGTTTCCTTCATGACTGCCAATACTTGCGCTAGGGTCTGTTGACGTATCGTTCGCGGCCGCGCCGGAGCCTGTGTTTGCGCGAGGCAAGGCACGAGGAGTGAGGTTTGGTTGTTCCAAATGAGCGACGAGAACCGCCGCATCGCGCAAAAACAGGCTCGGCCCGAAGGGTTGCGCGGCAAATGGCGCCATGCGGAGTTGCGGGACTTGGCTGGGGAACGACGCGGCCGGCCCAGGCCATTGTCTGCGTCCCGCGCCTTGCGGAGCACCGCCCGGCCTGGCGACATTTGGCGCAGCAACGCGGCTTGCGACGAAACGTCAACAGACCCTAGCATCGGCCTGGAAAAAGGAAATTCTTTTGACTGCATTGCGCAACAGCCTGTCGAGGAAATTACTCCGTATCGTTCTGCTGTCAGCGCTCGCCGTTGGGCTGGTATTGAGCTGTGCACAGATCGTTTTCGATGCCTATAAAACTCGCCAACTGATCAATGCAGAGGCCCAGCGAATCCTGCGCATGACGCGCGACCCCTCGGCACAGGCGATCTACAGCCTGGACCGCGAAATGGGCTCACAGGTCATGGAAGGCCTGTTTCAGCACGAGTCGATTAACGAGGCATCAATCGCCCATCCCGGCGAAGAGCCTCTGGCCGATAAATCCCGCCCACTCATATCCGCACCGACACGCTGGCTAACCGACCCGATACTCGGTCGCAGTCAGGAATTCTCGATTCCGCTGATTGGTCGTCCTCCTTACAACGAATACTACGGCGACCTGCGCATCACGCTCGACACCGCTCCCTACGGAGAGGAATTCATCAGCGACTCGATCATCATCTTCTTCGTCGGCATTCTCCGTGCGCTGGCCCTGGGTCTATTGCTTTACCTGATTTACGAATGGCTGTTGACGCGACCGCTGACCAAGCTCACCGAGCACCTGTCGCGCATCAATCCAGGCCGTCCCGGCGAGCATTCACTACCGATGCCAAAGGGGCACGAGCGAAACGAGCTGGGCCTCTGGGTAGAAACCGCCAACGGCTTGCTCGCCTCCATCCAGCACAACATGCAGCTGCGCCATGCCGCGGAAAGCAGCCTGGAACGCATGACCCAGTACGACTCGCTCACCGGGCTGCCCAATCGGCAACAGCTGCAGCAACAGCTCGACAATATTCTCGGCGAGGCCGCCCGGCTGCAACGCCGTGTGGCTGTGCTCTGCCTGGGATTGGATGATTTCAAGGGGGTGAACGAGCAGTTCAGCTACCAGTGCGGCGACCGTATGTTGGTCGCGCTGGCCGACCGCTTGCGAAGCCTGAGCGGACGTGTCGGTGCCCTTGCCCGCCTGGGTGGCGACCAGTTCGTGCTGGTGCTGTTCGGCTGCGAACAACCTTACGAGGCCGCGGAACTGGCGCAGAAAGTACTCGACGATCTGGAGCGGCCGGTCACCCTCGATCAGCAAAGCATCCGCCTGCGCGCCACCATCGGTATCACGCTGTACCCGGAAGATGGCGACAGTACCGAGAAGCTGTTGCAGAAAGCCGAACAGACCATGACCTTGGCCAAGAACCGCTCGCGCAACCGCTACCAGTTTTACGTGGCGAGCATCGACAGCGAAATGCGAACGCGCCGGGAATTGCAGAACGACCTGGCCGAAGCGGTCAAACGCAATGAATTTCATCTGGTCTACCAGCCGCAGATCGACTATCGACTGAAGCGCATCACCGGCGTCGAAGCCCTGCTGCGCTGGACGCAGCCGAGCGGAAAGATGATTCCGCCGGACATTTTCATTCCTCTCGCCGAACAGAACGGCAGCATCATCGCCATCGGCGAATGGGTGCTCGATCAGGCCTGCCAACAGCTGAGCGAATGGCATCTGCAGGGGTTCAGCGACCTGCGCATGGCGGTCAACCTCTCCACGGTCCAGTTGCACCATGCCGAACTGCCGACGACGATCAACAACCTGCTGAAAAACCACCGGTTGCCGCCTGAAACCCTGGAGCTAGAGGTAACCGAGACCGGGCTGATGGAAGACATCGCCGCCGCTACACACAACCTGCACAGCCTGCGCCGCTCCGGAGCGCTGATCGCCATCGACGACTTCGGCACCGGCTATTCCTCGCTCAGCTATCTGAAAAGCCTGCCGCTGGACAAGATCAAGATCGACAAGAGCTTCGTGCGCGACATGTCCGCCGACGAAGGCGACACGACCATCGTCAGAGCGATCATCCAGCTGGGCAAAAGTCTCAATATGCTGGTAATTGCCGAGGGCGTGGAAACCGCCGAGCAAGAGCGCTATCTCATTGATGAAGGCTGCAACGAAGGCCAAGGCTATTACTACAGCAGGCCCCTACCGGGCCCCGAACTGACCGCCCTGCTTCGCCAATCCAGACGTTTCGAGCGCACGTTCAATTCAGAGCCGCTGTGAGCGCACTCTTCCGTGGCGCAGCTCTTTCACTGCGCTTCCTTATTTTCCCTTCGATGAGCCTTGCATGAAGCGTTTCGTATTGATCGACACCGCCGATATCCCCGGCGGCGGTGCCCTCTGCCTGTTCGAATACGGTGATGATTTTGTCATCAAGATTCAGGGCGGCAATGGCAACCAACTGATGAACACACGTATGCACGGCTCCGAAGATGCCCTTGCGCGAATCCCCTGCGAACGGATCGCCCAGCGTCCACGCCCCCGCGTGCTGATCGGTGGGCTGGGCATGGGGTTCACTTTGGCTTCGGCGTTGAAACACCTCGGCAAGGATGCCGAAGTACAGGTCGCGGAACTGGTGCCCGGCGTGATCGAGTGGAACCGCGGATCGCTCGGAGAGAAGGCCGGACTGCCGATCAACGATCCGCGCACCCGCGTGCTCAACCATGATGTCGCTGACGTGCTACGGCGCGAACCTCAAGGCTTCGACGCGATCATGCTGGATGTCGATAACGGACCGGAAGGGCTGACCCAGAAGCACAACAGCTGGCTCTATTCAGCAGAGGGTTTGGATACCTGCGCGCAAGCTCTGCGCCCGAAAGGCCTGTTGGCGGTATGGTCAGCGAGCGCGGACCAAGCCTTCTCGCAGCGCTTGGCCAAAGCGGGCTTCAAGGCCGAAGAGGTCCAGGTATTCGCCCACGGAAACCGCGGCACACGGCATACCATCTGGATAGCAGAGAAAAAATCTCGTTAGGCCGGACACCAACAAGCCCCTAACCAATGACAGTGCGCGGCCGAGATCGCCAAGCTGTGGATCAGATAAACGCCAGCTGCGTTGTCAGCAACCAGGCACCGCCAGCGCACAGCGCAGCGCCACCGATCGCCTGCCAGCGGTAGCGGCGCGCAAGGACTTCCTCGCCATGGCTGGAAAGCACGAATGGCAGCGCTTCGGTCGGCCGTGCAAGCCGATGTTCCGCCGGACGACTACTGGCAAGGCGGTGCCGCAGCTCCGCCTCGAGACCGGCAGCGAGTCGAACCCGCGCCCACTCCGTGTCGTCGAGCTTGCCGTCGCGATTGTTATCGAAACGCCGCAGCAAGCCGGCGTAATCACCCTTCCACTCCCGCACGACCTGTCCTTGCGCCGCATGGAGATCGAGCCCCTGCCGGCCGCCCGCGGTGGTCCGAAAATCGCCGATGGCGTACAGCGGCTCGCCGGCATGCAAGCGCTCTTCGGTGTAGCGATAGCGGCGATGGCCACTTAACCAAGCGAGGACGCCTGTCGGCGGCAGCCCTCTGGGATGGCGCAAATCGCCGGTCCAGACGTCGCGGCGCGCAGGCAATACCTCGGCGCCCTTCGGGTCGATCAGGCAGTCGCCAGTGGCATCGCTCAAGCGCAGCGGGCGGTCGCTGCATCCCTGTTCGACGACCCGCCAGCTGCTGCGCTTGCCCGCGGCGCGGTATTCCTCGATCCGATAGCGCCACCATAGGCAGGGTTTGGCGGTCAGCGGCGCCAGCATGACCGGCAGATCGGCAACCTCGCCCAGCATGCCGGCAAGCTCGACATAGCCCTGCGCGGCCGAGCGGATCTTCGAGGTCGGCGTATCCAGCAGGTGGCGGACCTTCGACCATCGGCTAACCCACAGCCAACCGCCGCCCAGACACATCGCCACACCCACGCCCGCCAGCAGCACGCTGAAGCCCTCAGCCGAACAGCGGCTTCAGGTCGACGTCCGCCTTTTCCGCCTCGCTGAACTGCAGCAAGGGCGCCTCGCGGAAACCGAATGCGCGCGCCAGCAACACGTCGGGGAATTGCTCGATGCGCACGTTATTCAGATTGACCGACTCGTTGTACAGCTCGCGACGGTCGGCGATGCCGCTTTCCAGCCCGCTGATGCGCTGTTGCAGATGCCGAAAGCTCTCGTTGGCGCGCAGCTCCGGATAGTTTTCGGCCAGCGCGAATAGCCGCCCAAGCCCCGCGCGCAGCCCGGTTTCCGCCTGCCCGAGCGCACCGACATCGCCTTGCTCGCGCGCATCGGACACCGCATTGCGCGCCCTGATGATCTGTTCCAGCGTGCCGCGCTCGTGCTGCATGTATTGCTTGCAGGTTTCCACCAGTTTGGGCAGCTCTTCGTGCCGCTGGCGCAACAACACGTCGATGTTCGACCAGGCTTTGCTTACGCCGTGCTTGAGGCGCACCAAGCCGTTGTAAAGCACCACTGCATAAGCGATGGCAAGAAACAGCACGACCCACGCAAGAACGGCTCCCAGGCTCATCGAGTATCTCCACAAAGTCCGAATTCGGAGGCGGCATTCTAGCCGGACCGCACAATGGCAAGCGCGACCTGCTCCACGCATTTTCTTTGCACAAAATGCAAATCTTTCGCATTATGCCCTGCAGCGAATGGCCGCACCCTCTGGGTCGGCCTTCCTTTTTCTCACCTGCACGCAAAGGAACCCGCCATGCTACGCACCCCCGTCTGGGCCACCGCCAGCCTTCTCGCTGTCGCCATTTCACTCGCAGGTTGCGGCGAAGACAAAGCGCCAGCCGAACAGGCCGCCGCTCCGCAAACCACCCAGAGCGAGCCGGCAACTGCGAGCGCGCCAGAAGCGACCCTGAACGAAGAAGCCGCACAGGCGGTGGTCAAGCATTACGCGGACATGGCGCATGCCATCTTCAGTGATGCGCACAGCACTGCAATGAAGCTCCAGGAAGCCATCGACGCCCTGCTCGCCGATCCGACGGAGCAAACCCTGCAGGCCGCCAAGGACGCCTGGCTCGCCGCACGTGTGCCCTACATGCAGACCGAAGTGTTCCGCTTCGGCAACGCCGTGGTCGATGACTGGGAAGGCCAGCTCAACGCCTGGCCGCTGGACGAAGGCATGATCGACTACGTCGAGGGCGACTATCAGCACGCCCTGGGCAACCCCGGCGCCACTGCCAACATCATCGCCAACAAGGAATTGCAGATCGGCGAAGACAAGCTCGACGTCAGCGAAATCACCGGCGAGAAGCTCGCCAGCCTGAACGAATTGGCCGGCTCGGAAGCCAACGTCGCCACCGGTTATCACGCCATCGAATTCCTGCTCTGGGGTCAAGACCTGAACGGCACCGGCCCTGGCGCAGGTAACCGTCCCGTAAGCGACTATATCGAAGGTGAAGATTGCACCGGCGGTAACTGCGATCGCCGCCGCACCTACCTGAAAGCCGCGACCGATCTCCTGGTCACCGACCTCGAAGAGATGGTCAACGAGTGGAAGCCCGGTGTCGCCGACAACTATCGCGCCAGCCTGGAAAGCGAATCTGCCGAGAATGGCCTGCGCAAGATGTTCTTCGGCATGGGCAGCCTTTCGCTCGGCGAACTGGCGGGCGAGCGCATGAAGGTCGCGCTGGAAGCCAACTCACCGGAAGACGAGCACGACTGCTTCAGCGATAACACCCACAACTCGCATTTCTTCAATGCCAAGGGCATCAGGAACGTCTATCTCGGCGAGTACACCCGCGTCGATGGCAGCACGCTCAGCGGGCCGAGCCTGGCCTCGCTGGTCGATGGCGTCGATCCGCAGGTCAACACCACGCTGAAGACCGATCTGGAAACCACCGAAGCCAAAATGCAGGTATTGGTCGTCAGCGCCAACGAGGGTGAAGCGTTCGATCAGTTGATCGCACCTGACAATAATGAAGGGCAGGAAAAAGTCCGCGCCGCGATCGGGGCGCTGGTACAACAGACCGGTTCGATCGAGAAAGCCGCTGCCGCACTGGGTATCGGCGACCTGAACCCGGACACTGCCAATCACCAGTTCTGATCCTGTATTTCAGGGAGCGGTGCAAGGCCGCTCCCTGAATGCCGTTCATGGTGCGCTCTTTCGCTAACAGCCAAGCTGTAGCAACCAGAGCCAGACCAAATGCAAACTGCTCTTATTCACACTCCATTAGGCTGCTAAGATTGCCGCCCTGTCACACGCCCAGGTACACCTGATGCACCCGCTTTCTCGCTCTGCTATCGCCCTGCTGCTGGCCATGAGTCTTGCCGCCTGCGGCGAGCAGGCGCCACGCTTCGAGCAGGCCGAGCCGGGCGAAGCGCTTTCCGCCGGTAGCGCGACCGTGATGAAGTTCGATCAGAACGCCTTCTCGATGCCCTCTGCCAATCTATCGCCTGTGAGGCGACTGGATTTCAGTGTCGGCAACAGCTTCTTCCGAAATCCCTGGGTCATTGCGCCGGCTTCGACCACGGCGCGCGACGGCCTCGGTCCGCTGATGAATACCAACGCCTGTCAGAGCTGCCACATCAAAGACGGTCGCGGCCATCCCGCCGATGCCGAGCGCGGCAATGCCGTTTCCATGCTGGTACGGCTATCGATTCCCGCCGGTGCCGAGCACGCCGAGGTTATCCGCGAGCGCGGTATCGCACCGGAGCCCGTCTACGGTGGTCAGTTGCAGGATATGGCCATTCCCGGCGTGATGCCGGAGGGCAAGGTCCGTCTCAGCTATGCCACCCGGATCGAGCGATTCGCCGACGGATTCGAAGTCGAGCTGCGCGAACCGAAGCTGGCCATCACCGAGCTCGGTTACGGCCCCATGCATCCCGATACGCAATTTTCCGTCCGTGTGGCACCGCAAATGATCGGCCTGGGTCTGCTGGAAGCCATTCCCGAAGCAGCGCTACTGGCCAACGCCGACCCGGACGACAGCAACGGCGACGGCATATCCGGCCGCCCTAACCGGGTGTTCGACCAGGTCACGCGTGACACCGCGATTGGCCGCTTCGGCTGGAAGGCCGGACAACCGAACCTCAACCAGCAGAATGCCGATGCGTTTTTCAACGACATGGGCCTGACCACGAGTCTGTTCACCGGCAACAGCTGTACCGATCGGCAAACGGATTGCCTGACCATGCCCCACGGGGGCGAGCCGGAAGTCAGCGACAACATCCTCCGTCTGGTGTCGTTCTACACTCGCAATCTGGGTGTACCGGCGCGCCGCGACGTTGACGCCCCCCAGATCCTTCAGGGCAAAGCACTGTTCCACCGTGCCGGCTGCCAGAGCTGCCATGTGCCAACATTCACCACGGGCGATGCCGCCGAGCCCGAATTGGCCAATCAGCTGATTCGCCCTTATACCGATCTGCTGCTGCATGACATGGGCGAAGGGCTTGCCGATCACCGGCCGGAGTTCGAAGCCAGCGGCAGTGAATGGCGAACCCCACCGCTATGGGGCATCGGCATGACCGAAGCGGTCAGCGGACATACCCAGTTTCTGCATGACGGACGGGCGCGCAACCTGCTCGAAGCCATACTCTGGCACGGCGGCGAAGCGGAACGAGCCAAACAGGCCGTGCTCGGTTTCGACAGCGATGAACGCAGCGCCCTGCTGGCTTTTCTCGAATCACTCTAGCGCCGGACCAACCGGCGACCCGCCTTGCCGAGGAGCAACATGCATTTCAACCTTTCAATCCTCTCCGCCACCGCACTGGGCCTGATGTTAACCGCCTGCGCGCCGTCCGACCCCTTTACCGAAACGAGCAAGCACCTGGCCGATGAAGTCCTGCTGCCTGCCTATACCCAGTGGGCCGAAACCAACCGGCGCATGGCCGCAAGCAGCATTGCCTTTTGCGCGTGCAACGAAGAACTGGACGACGCGCGCAAGACCTTCCTGCAGGCACAATTCGCCTGGACGGGCCTGCAACCGCTGCTGATCGGGCCGATGGGCGAAGGCAACCGAGCCTGGCAAGTGCAGTTCTGGCCCGACAAGAAAAATCTGGTAGGACGGCAGGTCACCGCTCTGCTGAAGAAGAATCCCCAGCTGACCCAGGCCGACCTGGAAAACGCGAGCGTCGTGCTGCAGGGCCTTTCGGCTTACGAATACGTGCTGTTCGACAAGGCCGTCGACCTGCAGGACGACGAGTCCAAGGCGCGCCATTGCCGGCTGCTCGAGGCCATCGGCGAGCACCAACAGAAGCTTGCCGCGAACATGCTGCAGGAGTGGCAGGCCGAAGGCGGCATGGTCGCGCAACTCAGCGAGTTCCCTAACGAGCGCTATGCCGAATCGCAAGAGGCGATCGCCGATCTGTTGCGCGTACAGGTCACCGCGCTGGACGGTCTGAAGAAAAAGCTCGGCGCCCCGCTGGGTCGCCAGACCAAAGGCTTCCCGCAGCCCTTCCAGGCCGAAGCCTGGCGCAGCGACGCCACGCTCGGCAGTATCGATGCCGCCCTCGCCGGTGCACAAAAACTCTGGCAAGGCGCCGATGACAACGGCTTCAAACGTCTGGTGCCTGCCGATCAGAGCGACCTGGTCAAACGCATCGACGTCGCTTACGCGACGGCCCGCCAACACCTGACGGACATCATGCTGCCGTTCAGCGAACTGATCGCCGACGAGGCCGGTCGCGAAAGGCTGAACGCGCTGTACCAGGACATCGACGTACTACACCGCTTGCATCAGAACGAACTGGCCCGCGCGCTGGGCGTGCAGATCGGCTTCAACGCTCACGACGGAGATTGATATGAAACGTAGAGCCTTTCTCGGACTGGGCAGTGCTCTGGTCGCCGTCTCCGCCGTCGGTGGCTGGACACTGACCCGTCATAGTGAGCAACCGCTGCTGCTCTCCGCGCGCGATGATGCCGATGGCCGTCACTACGCGGTCGGCTATCGACTCGACGGCAGCCGCGTGTTCGCCACGCCGGTCAATGAGCGCTGCCATGACGTTTATGTCCATCCGCATCTGCCGCTGGCGGTCTTCGTCGGGCGCAGGCCGAGCCGCGAAAGCTATCTGCTCGACAGCCGGGACGGCACCCTGCTACAGGTCATCGCCTCGCCACCTGACCGACACTTCTATGGGCACGGCGTGTTTCATGCCAGCGGCGACCTGTTCTACGCCACTGAGAACGACACCACCGATGCCGGTCGCGGAGTGATTGGCATCTACCGCGTCGAGGAGCGCCGGCTGGTCCGCGAAGGCGAGCATTCCAGCCATGGCATCGGCCCGCATCAGCTGCTGTGGATGCCCGACGGCGAGACCCTGGTGATTGCCAATGGCGGCATCCGCACCGAGGCCGACAGTCGCGAGATGATGAATCTCGATGCCATGGAGCCGAGCTTGGTGCTGCTCCATCGCGACGGTACGCTGATCAGCAAGGAGCAGCTGCCCGAGCAGATGAACAGCGTGCGTCACCTTGCGGTTGGCGAGGACGGCACTGTGGTTTCCGGCCAGCAGTACGAAGGCGATCCCATGGATGCGGTCCCGCTGCTAGCGATCAAGCGTCCCGGTGAGGCGTTCCAGGCGTTCCCGCTGGGTGAAGCGCAGCGCCAGACGATGAACCAGTACACCGCCAGCCTGGCGATCAATGACCCGCTGCGCCTGCTGGCCGTGACGGCGCCGCGCGGCAATAAGGTCTTCATCTGGGATCTGGACAGTGCTGCTCTGCGCGAAGAAATTCACCTGCCCGATTGCGCCGGCGTCGCGGCGGTCGAACAGGGCTTCGTGGTGAGTTCGGGACAAGGTCGTTGCCGATTGGTCGACTGCCTGGGCGAGCGCTTCGTCAGTAGCCCGCTGCAACTACCGGCAGGGCTCTGGGACAACCATTTGCGCCTGGTCTGAAAGTCCTCAAGTATCGAGACGATGCGCCGAAAAACAAAGCGACCGGGCGGTCACCCTTGTGAGCGCCCGGTTAGTTCTTGCCATTAGTGCAAGCGCACCTACTCGATACGAGAATGCTCTGATGTTTCTGAAAAAATCCCTACGGGCTCAGTTACTGGGTCTGATCGGCGCCAGCCTGCTGGTGATGCTCGTGATCGCCCTCGCCAGTTTTTTCTTCCTGTCCAAGGATATTTCGGCATACCAGACTCTGCTGAAAGGGCCGGTCGAAGCGTCGCGATTGATTGACGAAGCCAATCTGGAATTCAAGGTACAGGTGCAGGAATGGAAGAACGTCCTGCTGCGTGGAAAATCGTCTGATGCCATGAATAAGTATTGGCAGAGCTTCGAAAAGCAGGAGCGCAAAGTCCAGGAGTTACTGTCCACGCTCGTACAACTGAGCAGCCACAGACCGGACCTGTCGAGCAAGATCGAAACGCTACGAGCAGAACATCGCGCTCTCGGTGTCGAGTATCGAGCCGGGCGCGATGCTTATATCGCCGCTGGTAACGATCCGGTAGCAGGCGATGAATCCGTTCAGGGCATCGACCGCGCCACCAGCGAACAGCTGAGCGCTCTGGTCGAACAGCTGCGTGAGTCAGCGCTGCACAGCTCCGATGAAATCGGCCACGCCGCCGACCAGGCCATCATCTCCGGGTCGCTGATCATGGTCATCGCTGGCGCGCTGGTCGCGCTTCTCAGCCTGTGGCTAGTCAATCGCCAATTGATTAACCCGATCCGTCATCTGATCGACCACATCGCCAAACTCAGCCAGGGCAATTTCAGCGAACACGTCGACACCAGCCGTGCCGACGAACTAGGACGTCTAGCAGCGGCCGCGAATATTCTGCGTGACTTTCTCGCTGATACATTCACCCGCCTGCAGCGCAGCACCTCGGACCTAGACAATGCCAGCGGCGAACTGAACGCCATCGCGGCGCTGATGGGCCAAGGCACCCGCGAACAGTTCTCTCGCACCGATCAGGTCGCAACCGCCATGCACGAAATGTCCGCTACGGCTCAAGAAGTGGCACGCCACGCCGCTGACGCCGCGCGCGCCGCAGACGCTGCCGACCACTCGGCGCAGCAGGGCGAAAGCATGATGCGCTCGACCATTCAGACGATCACCCACATGCGTGGCGAGATCAGCAATACGGCCGACGTCATTCGCCGTCTGGAGGCTGACAGTGGTCGAATCGGCAAGGTATTGGAGGTCATACGCGGCATCGCCGATCAAACCAATCTGCTGGCGCTGAACGCCGCCATCGAAGCGGCACGGGCTGGCGACGCGGGCCGTGGATTCGCCGTCGTGGCCGACGAAGTGCGCACGCTGGCCCGGCGCACGGCCGACTCCACCGCCGAGATTCACCAGATCATCGATACGGTGCAGACCGGCGCGGTGGATGCGGTGCGCGCGATCGAAAACGGCCAGAGCCGTAGCGATGAAGGAGTCGAGCGGGTGACCGAAGCGGGCAGCATGCTTCAACGCATCACGCTGGAAGTCGAAGCGATTCGCGACATGAACCGGCAGATCGCCACCGCTGCCGAGGAACAAACCTCCGTGGCGGAAGACATCTCACGCAACCTCACCGAGATCACCGCAATCGCCACCACCAATCAGAGCAATGTCGAGCGCACCGAAAAAGCCAGTCAGAACCTGCACGGCTTGTCGGCGCAGCTCAGTGAAGTAACTCACCGTCTCGCAGGCTGACGCAAACCTGCCCTGACCCACCGGCCTCGCCATAAAAGCGGGCCGGTGACGGCGAATGCTGGACGCGCCGCTCTACCCCTCTTGTTTGCGCGCCCAAGACTGCACGTCGGGCCTATCTATCGACTGCTTTACATACATTCGATTCAGGACTAATTTCGCTGTTCTCCGACCCCACCGGTCGGAACAGTAAAAGGCCGAGCATCCCGTCAGGGCGGCATTCGGTGATCCAGTGTTTACCCGCACGGCTGCCTCGTTCATGGCAGTAGTCAGCCGGCCCACCACTCCAGGGAATACGGAAAATGTTGCGCCGCATGCTGCTCATGCTGGGCGCGGTGATTGTCGTTGTATTGATTCTCGCCGCCATCAAGTTCAATTCCATCTACACGCAGATCCAACAGTTCAAGGCCCCGAAGCCGCCCGTCAACGTCGAGGTCGTGGAGTCGCGCCGACAGCCGTGGCAACGCCAACTTTCGGCGATCGGCACGCTCACGGCGTTCCAGGGCATCGATCTATCCGTGGAGGTCGTCGGCACCGTCAGCGACGTACAGTTCCGCTCGGGCGAAAAGGTCAACAAGGGTCAGCCAATCGTTCTGCTCGACAGTGAAATCGAACAGGCGAGCCTGGTTGCCGCCGAAGCCGATCTGCATCTGGCGAAAGTGGAGTTCGAGCGAGCGCGCAGCCTGGTCGACCGCCAAGCCATATCACGCAGCGAATACGATCGGCTCAACGCCGAATCGCAGAAAGCGGCGGCCGCGGTCGAGCAGCTGAAGGCCAGCCTGGCGAAGAAACGCATTCTTGCGCCCTTTTCCGGAACCATCGGCATTCGACAGGTGGACGTTGGTGACTTCGTCGCCGCCGGTACGCCGATCGCGACGCTGCAGGACCTGTCCACCTTGTTCGTCGATTTCTACGTGGCCGAACAACAGGTGCCCTCGCTCGCCATCGGCCTGCCCGTGCACATCCAGGTGCCGGCTTTTCCCGGCGAGCGGTTCACGGGAACCCTCGTCGCCCTGAATCCCAAGGTGGACGTCACCACCCGCAACATCCAGGTGCGCGCGGAGCTGGCCAATCCCGGCGAGCGGCTGCTGCCCGGCATGTTCGCCGACCTGCAGGTGCTGTTGCCGGACGACGGGCCCCAGGTCGTTGTGCCGGAGACAGCCATCACCTACACGCTGTACGGCAATTCGGTACTGCTGGTGAAGGAAGGCCAGGCGCCCGAACCCGAGGAAGGCGACGAAGCGCCCGAGCGCAACGAACCTTATCTGGTGGTGGAACGTCGCTTCGTCGAAACCGGTGAGCGGCGCGACGGCCGCGTGGTGATCCTCGACGGACTCGATGCCGGCGAACAGGTGGTGATTGCCGGTCAGCTCAAGCTGGACACCGGCACTCACGTGGCCATCGCCGACAAGCGCACGCTCGAACTCGAGCCGAACAACGGCTCCGACGCCCGCTGACGTCGACACAGGAAAGACATCCTCATGGCTTTTACCGACCCATTCATTCGCCGCCCGGTGCTGGCCAGCGTGGTCAGCCTGCTGATCGTGCTGCTCGGCTTCCAGGCGTTCAACAGCCTGGTGATTCGTCAGTATCCGCAGATGGAAAGCGCGCTGATCACGGTGACCACCGCCTATCCCGGCGCCAACGCCGAAACGATTCAGGGCTATATCACCCAACCGCTGCAGCAGAGTCTGGCCAGCGCCGAAGGCGTGGATTACATGACCTCGGTGAGCCGGCAGAACCTGTCGGTCATCTCGGTTTACGCGCGCATCGGCGCCGACACTGACCGGCTCTACACCGAGCTGTTGAGCCAGGCCAACTCGGTAAAGAACCAGCTGCCACAGAACGCCGAAGACCCGGTGCTGAACAAGCAGGCCGCCGACTCGACCGCGCTCATGTACATCAGCTTCTACAGCGAGCAGCTGAGCAATCCGCAAATCACCGATTACCTGTCGCGGGTGATTCAGCCGAAGCTGGCCACCCTGCCCGGCATGGCCGAGGCGGAGATTCTCGGCAATCAAGTCTTCGCCATGCGGCTTTGGCTGGACCCGGTGAAACTCGCCGCCCATGGCCTGTCCGCAAGCGACGTGAACGAGGCGGTGCGTCAATACAACTTCCTTTCCGCTGCCGGCGAGGTGAAAGGCCAATATGTCGTCACCAGCATCAATGCCAACACCGACCTGAAGACGCCGGAAGCCTTTGCGGCGATTCCGCTGAAAACCCAGGGCGGCAGTCGCGTGCTGCTCGGCGATGTCGCACGGGTCGAAATGGGCGCCGAGAGCTATAACGCCATCAGCTCGTTCGACGGCATCCCATCGGTCTACATCGGCGTCAAGAGCACGCCGAGCGCCAACCCGCTGGATGTGATCCGCGAAGTGCGTGCAGTGATGCCGGAGATCGAATCGCAACTGCCACCGAATCTGAAGGTGACTATCGCCTATGACGCCACGCGTTTCATCCAGGCGTCCATTGATGAAGTGGTGAAAACCCTCGCCGAGGCGGTGGTCATCGTCATCATCGTGGTCTTCCTGTTCCTCGGCTCGCTGCGTTCGGTACTGATTCCGGTGGTGACCATTCCGCTGTCGATGATTGGCGTGATGTTCTTCATGCAGACCATGGGTTATTCGATCAACCTGCTGACGTTGCTAGCCATGGTGCTGGCGATCGGCCTGGTGGTGGACGACGCCATCGTCGTGGTCGAAAACATCCACCGACACATCGAACAAGACAAGACACCCTTCCAGGCAGCCATCGACGGGGCGCGCGAGATCGCCATGCCGGTGGTCAGCATGACCGTCACCCTGGCGGCGGTGTATGCGCCCATCGGCTTTCTGCAAGGACTGACCGGCGCGCTGTTCCAGGAATTCGCGCTGACGCTGGCCGGCGCGGTGCTGATCTCCGGCGTTGTGGCGCTGACGTTGTCGCCCATGATGTGCTCGCGGCTGTTGCGTCATGAAGAGAACTCGACGGGCCTGGCGCACCGGCTGGACATGCTGTTCGACCGGCTGAAGCTGCGTTACCAGCGCGCCCTGCATGGCACGCTGAATACCCGCCCGGTGGTGCTGGTGTTCGCGGTGATCGTGCTCGGGCTGATTCCGGTTCTGCTCACATTCACCGAAAGCGAACTGGCTCCGGAAGAGGATCAAGGCATCATCTTCATGATGGCCAGCGCACCGCAAACGACCAACCTCGATTATCTGAACGCATATACCGACCAATTCCTGGAAATCTTCAAATCCTTCCCCGAGTACTACTCCTGGTTCCAGATCAACGGGTTCGACGGCGTACAGAGCGGCATTGGCGGTTTTTTGATGAAGCCGTGGGATGAGCGCGAGCGTACCCAGATGGAGGTACTGCCAGAGGTGCAGGCCAAGCTCGACAGCATTCCTGGCTTGCAGGTGTTCGGCTTCAACCTGCCATCCTTGCCCGGCACTGGCGAAGGCCTTCCCTTTCAGTTCGTGATCAACACCGCGAGCGACTACGAGTCGCTGCTGCAGGTCACCGAGCGCATCAAGGAAAGAGCCGAAGCGTCCGGCAAGTTCGCCTTCCTCGATGTAGACCTGGCCTTCGACAAACCCGAAATCGTCGTCGATATCGACCGCGAAAAGGCCGCGCAAATGGGCGTAACGATGGAAGACCTTGGCGTGACGCTTGCCACCTTGCTCGGCGAAAGCGAGATCAACCGCTTCACCATCGAGGGTCGCAGTTACAAGGTGATCGCCCAGGTCGAAAGAGCCTACCGGGACAATCCCGGCTGGCTGAAGAACTACTACGTGAAGAACGACCAGGGCGAGATGGTGCCCTTGTCGACGCTGATCAAGATCCATGACCGGGCCCGGCCGACGCAGTTGAAGCAGTTCCAGCAGCTCAACGCAGCGACGATACAGGGCTTCCCGATCGTCAGCATGGGCGAGGCCATCGACACGCTGCTCAGCATCGCTCAAGAAGAAGCGCCGCAGGGATTCACCTTCGATTACGCCGGTGCGTCGCGCCAGTACATTCAGGAGGGGACCGCCCTGTACACGACTTTCGCTCTCGCGCTGGCCGTTATCTTCTTGGTGCTGGCGGCGCAGTTCGAGAGCTTCCGCGATCCGCTGGTGATTCTGATCACGGTGCCGCTGTCGATCTGTGGCGCGCTGGTGCCGCTCTTTCTCGGCCTGTCGACCATGAACATCTATACCCAGGTCGGACTGGTGACGCTGATCGGGCTGATCAGCAAGCACGGCATCATGATCGTCGAGTTCGCCAATCAGCTACGCCGCGAGCAGGGTATGAGCCGCCGCGAAGCGGTAGAAGAAGCGGCAGCGATTCGACTGAGACCGGTCCTGATGACGACGGCAGCAACGGTATTCGGCATGGTTCCGCTGATCCTGGCCAGTGGTGCCGGAGCCGTCAGCCGCTTCGACATCGGAACGGTGATCGCCACGGGCATGACCATCGGCACACTTTTCACGCTATTCGTTCTGCCGGCCGTCTATACGGTATTGGCAAGCCCGGAAAGGACAGCTTGATTGAGCAAATAGCCTGATGTGGGGCCTATAACCGCCGGGTTTCGATCTTGACTAATTGCCCGTCGATAAAGCGCAGGAAGCGATGCGCCCCATTATTTGGACCATAAATCCATGTCTCCACAGTCACAGATCCCCTTGCCGGATTCCCGTCAGGCCGGGTTGCAGGCGCCACGATTTCCTTGTCGTAAGGCTCGCCGCATTTGGTCAGCACTTCAAACGAACCTGCGCCTGTGGCAATGAGTCCGCCGTCACAGCGCATGGTTGCTGCATAGGCTTGTCCAAGAAAAAACGCGCCTAACACTGGGATAAGCGCCGCGCGTTTCATTGCAGTCTCCTTGAAGGACACCGCCCCGTCAGCGATAGCGCGGAGCTTGTCCGTTCAACCCCGCCCGATCAGGCTCTGAGATAGGCCGTACATGAACAGCAGCAGATCGTGATCTGGCCGCACGTCGATCGAAGAAGCTCGAGCGACTCGCGGCACTGCACAATGATCACTGACATCGCTGCGCGACACGACGCGAGCGTCGGGCTCGCTCCAGGCAGCAGCGCACAAGGAAGCAACGCTGAGTGCGCCGACTAGAAAAAGTCCTCGAGCAATTTCAAGCTTCATCGCGCAAGCCCTTGTTATTAGGTGAGTCGAGAAACTCACCATAGATCACAATTTAGCCTGCTGCCCAGCCAGACGACCAATGGTCGCTTTCGCTCGCATGGGCAACGAACGGCAAGGCGGCTCACGCTGCCACCAAAGCATGACAGCGTCATGAATGTCGCTTCAGTTACGAAAAAAAGGCCCCGCACGAAGCGGGGCCTTTTCATACAGCTACAGCGGGAGCCGGTCGGCTTACATCATGCCGCCCATACCACCCATACCACCCATGCCACCCATGTCCGGCATGGCTGGAGCAGCCTTGTCGTCGATGCTTTCGGCGACCATGGCTTCGGTGGTGACCATCAGACCGCCGATGGAGGCAGCAGCCTGCAGCGCGGAACGGGTAACCTTGGCCGGATCGAGGATGCCCATCTCGATCATGTCGCCGTAGGTGTCGGACGCCGCGTTGAAGCCGTAGTTGCCTTCGCCCTGCTTGACCTTGTCAACTACGACGCTTGGCTCACCACCAGCGTTGGCAACGATCTGGCGCAGCGGCGCTTCAACAGCGCGACGCAGCAGTGCGATACCGACGTTCTGGTCTTCGTTCTCGCCCTTGAGCTCGGAGATGGCCTGCAGCGCACGCACCAGGGCCACGCCGCCGCCAGGTACCACGCCTTCTTCAACGGCTGCACGAGTGGCGTGCAGGGCGTCTTCGACGCGGGCCTTCTTCTCTTTCATCTCGACTTCGGTACCGGCACCGACCTTGATCACGGCAACACCGCCAGCCAGCTTGGCCAGACGCTCTTGCAGCTTCTCTTTGTCGTAGTCGGACGTGGTGTCTTCGACCTGCTTGCGGATCTGCGCAACGCGGGCTTCGATGTCGACCTGCTGACCAGCACCATCGATGATGGTGGTGTTTTCTTTGTTCAGCACGACGCGCTTGGCGTTACCCAGGTGCTCCAGGGTAGCGGTTTCCAGGCTCAGGCCGACTTCTTCGGAAATCACGGTACCGCCAGTCAGGATGGCAATGTCCTGCAGCATGGCCTTGCGGCGGTCGCCGAAGCCAGGCGCCTTGACGGCAGCAACCTTGACGATGCCGCGCATGTTGTTGACGACCAGCGTAGCGAGGGCTTCGCCTTCGACGTCTTCAGCAACGATCAGCAGCGGACGACCGGCCTTGGCCACGCCTTCCAGTACCGGCAGCAGTTCGCGGATGTTGGAGATCTTCTTGTCGACCAGCAGCAGCAGCGGGCTGTCGAGTTCGGCAACCATGGTGTCCGGCTTGTTGATGAAGTAAGGGGACAGGTAACCGCGGTCGAACTGCATGCCTTCTACGACGGACAGTTCGTTTTCCAGGCCCGAGCCTTCTTCAACGGTGATGACGCCTTCTTTACCGACCTTTTCCATGGCTTCGGCGATGATGGCGCCGATGGAGCTGTCGGAGTTGGCGGAGATGGTGCCGACCTGGGCAATGGCCTTGAAGTCAGTGCAAGGCTTGGCCAGGTTCTTAAGCTCGGCAACAACGGCGATGGTCGCCTTGTCGATGCCGCGCTTCAGATCCATCGGATTCATGCCGGCAGCGACGGCTTTCAGGCCTTCGTTGACGATGGCTTGAGCCAGAACGGTAGCGGTAGTGGTGCCGTCACCGGCTTCGTCGTTGGCCTTGGACGCAACGTCCTTGACCAGCTGCGCGCCCATGTTCTCGAAACGGCATTTCAGCTCGATTTCCTTGGCAACGGAAACGCCGTCTTTGGTGATGGTCGGAGCGCCGAAGTTCTTTTCCAGAACGACGTTACGGCCTTTCGGACCGAGGGTCGCTTTTACCGCGTCAGCCAGGACGTTGACGCCGGTGAGCATCTTCTTGCGAGCGGAGTCGCCGAACTTAACTTCTTTAGCAGCCATGTTGATTCTTCCTCAAATTCTGTTGATGGAGCGCAGTTCGCTATGGACCGGGCGCTGATCAGGCTTCGACGACGGCGAGGATTTCGTTCTCGCTCATTACCAGCAGGTCTTCACCGTCGACCTTGACGGTGTTGCTGCCGGAGTAAGGGCCGAATACGACCTGATCGCCAACCTTGACGGCCAGCGCACGTACTTCGCCGTTATCCAGAACGCGGCCAGTACCAACTGCGACGATTTCGCCACGGTTCGGCTTTTCGGCAGCGGAGCCCGGCAGCACGATGCCGCCTGCGGTCTTGGTTTCTTCTTCGCTGCGGCGAATCACGACGCGGTCATGCAGAGGACGAAGCTTCATTGTCGATCTCTCCTAGTACAGTGGTTTCCATGCCGATGCATTTTCATCGGCGGGTTGGGCAAATCCGGCGGTGCCGGTTGCGGCCCGCAATGCGAGCCGCAGAAGACGGACTGTCGAACACGACAGCGACCTTGCGGTGACCGCTACATGCGGGCGCGCAAAATGATTTCAAGGGCGCGCGTTGATTTTTTGCATTGAAAAATGAAAAAGGCATGCTTGCGCATGCCTTTTCGCTCGGGCAGCAAGCATTACTTGTCGCGACGCTCCCATTCGCCCTCGATGACATTGGGACGCTGTGGCCCGGCTTGACGCTCCTGCTGCTGGCGCAGGTCATCGGCAAAGGCTCGACGACGCTGGGCCTGGGCCTCGACACGGCGGCCAACGAAGGCGAGAAACAGCTTGCGCGATGGCGGAAACAGCACCAGCAACGCGATGATGTCACTGAGGAATCCGGGCAGGAACAGCAAACCGCCCGCGACGGCCATCATCAGCCCCTGAAGCATTTCACGCTCCGGCAGCTCGCCACGCGCCAGCCGCTCGCGCGCACGCCAGGCGGTGGCGAAACCTGCCAGACGCAACAACAGAATGCCGGCCATACCGCTGATGATCAGCAACAGAATGGTCGGCAGCACACCGATCGAGCTGCCGACCTGAATCAGCAATGCCAGCTCGGCTAGCGGGAATAGGAGAAACAGCAGTAAGAAAATACGCATCGATAGTCCTTGGCGGAAGAACGGCTTCCGATCTCGTGTAGATGACGGCAGCTTGTACCGAATTCAACCCGCCCAAAGAGTAGGCTGTAACCGGATTATTCGCCCCTGTGCTTACCTCAGGCTGAATCAGCGGCGCGCCATGGCGACCAGTGCCTGGCGCACCGCACCCGGGTTGTCGCAGGTGTCTGGAAACGCCAGCCAGTGAATGGTCTGGCCGATGCGAAGGTGAAAACCTTCGCTGTCGATGCCAACCATCTGCGCAGCAGGCGCGGATGGCAACCCAGCCCGCTCAACGTAATGGGCGATGGCTGCGGCATGGTCGTCATTCATATGCTCGAGCATTCCGCTCTCGGCGTCGCCGGCCCGAGTGAACGGATTGCTCAGCGCCACATCGTCCAGCCAGTGAATCGCACCAAAGCCGCCAATGTAGCGCCAGCGAACCGGCTGCAGGCTCCAGAAATCGAAGTCGTGCGCCCTGTGGTAGTCGCGCGATTCGGGAAAGTAACGGTAGTAACGCGCCGCCGCTGCGTCGATGGCTGAAGCATCGTCGAGCTGGCGCGCCTCGGCCAATACGGTCAGGCGCCCGTTGGCCTGTACATCTTCGACGCCGCGCTCGGCCACCAGCAACGAACAGCGCGGATCAGCCTTGAGGTTTTTCGTGTGCTGGGCGATTCGGCTGATCAGAATCAGCGGCCACCCGTTCTCGGTCAGGCAATAGGGCACCGAGGAGCCGAAGGGAAATCCGGGCATCGCTGCGGAGTGCGTCGAGAGCACGCCACGGTATTCCTTGAGCAGGAGTTGTCGGGCATGCTTGACGGCTTCAGTGCTCACAGGGGGTCCTCGATAGCTTTGTTCGATTCGACGGGGCGCTCAGCATAACGGTTTCACCGGCGGGCGTCGTTTCCCGCGGCAAGAGCCACAAGAGGAGATTCGCATGCAGCTCAAAGACAAAGTCATCATCATTACAGGCGGCGGACAAGGCCTGGGACGCGCGATGGGAGAATACCTCGCCGGCAAGGGCGCGCGATTGGCGCTGGTCGATCTCAATCAGGAAAAGCTGGACGAAGCGGTGGCGGCCTGCAAGAGCGCGGGCGGCGATGCGCGGGCCTACGTATGCAACGTGGCCAGTGAAGAACAGGTCAACCACATGGTCAGCCAGGTCAGTGACGACTTCGGCGGCCTCGACGGGCTGGTCAATAACGCCGGCATTCTCCGCGATGGCCTGACCATCAAGGTGAAAGACGGCGAGCTGTCGAAAATGAGCCTGGCGCAATGGCAGGCCGTGATCGATGTAAACCTGACCGGCGTGTTTCTCTGCACCCGCGAAGTAGCCGCGAAGATGATCGAGCTGAAGCGTCAGGGCGCGATCGTCAACATCTCTTCGATTTCACGAGCCGGCAACATGGGCCAGGCGAACTACTCCGCCGCCAAGGCGGGCGTAGCGGCGGATACGGTGGTCTGGGCCAAGGAGTTGGCACGCTACGGCATACGTGTGGCGGGTGTTGCGCCAGGATTCATCGAGACCGAAATGGTCGCCAGCATGAAACCCGAAGCGCTGGAAAAAATGGCCGCCGGCATTCCACTCAAGCGGCTCGGCAAGCCGATGGAAATCGCCCACTCGGTCGCCTACATCTTCGAGAACGACTACTACACAGGACGTATTCTGGAGCTGGATGGCGGGCTGCGGCTGTAAAGGCAGTTGGAAGACCCGCGAGTTTCAAGCTGCAAGTAGAAACATCCCACCGCTTTTCTTCTTGCAGCTCATAGCTTGACGCTTGAAACTTTTACCAACCCACGCCGAAACCGATGCTGTAACGCGTTTCATCCATGTCGCTTTCCGCGCCGCTGACGATGTCCTTTTCAGCCTTCATGTTCAGCGACGCCCAGTCGGTCACCTTGTAGCGCAGCCCCACCTCGGCATCGAGTTCATAATCAGCGACGTTTTCCAGCGGCTTGCCGATTTCACCGTTACTGAACAGTTCGAACGTTTTGCCCACCAGATAGCGGTTGTACTTCCACTTCATCGCCAGCGAATAGAAATTCTCCGTCTCTCCGCTGGCAAACTCGTAGTCACTGCGGTTGATCAACGAGGCAAGGGAGAAAGCACCCAGTTCGTTATCCCAGAACTGATAACCCGGACCGGTACCCAGTGAGCGCTGGCGGCGGACGTCCTCGACCTTGTCGCGCTTGTATTCGAAGCGCCCTTGCCAGAACCAGTGTTCGTCGATAAAGCGATCCAGCGCGTATTCGGCATCCCAGTTATCGGTCGCGGTTACGCCGTCGCGGTATTCGCGGTTGTAATTGGCCGCCCCGCTGTGGCGCCAGAGCCCGTGCCGAGCCGAGGTATCGAAGGAGATGTCGTAATCATCCGTATCGGTTTCCGCGCGCTTGTAGTCCAGCGCCACGTCCACGTTGCCTTTCCAGGTCAGATCCTGGATCAGCGGTTTCGGATGGATGATCTGAGTGATGCTGGCCAGCGGAACCGTACGCGGCACACTACCGTTGCTCAGGGTGACTTTGCCGTCATCTGCGGCCTGCAGCGACTTGGCCACTTCGCCGGTCACATCGTCCTGCTTGATCAGTAACTGCTGGTTGCTCTCCAGCGTTGCGACCTGACTCCACTTCACGGGGATCGAGCCGCCGTAGTCGGTCTCGATCAGCAATTTACCGCCATCCATCACACTGATCTTGCCGGTCAGGCGATCACCGTTCTTCAACCATACGGTATCGGCGAACGAAGGCAGGGAGATTACGGAAAGAGACACGCAAAGCAGGGTTCTAGAGAGCATAGATGACTGAAATTCTGGGTAGATGCGGTTAAAAGGCAGGCATTATCCCTATGCTTTTTGTCACAGCAAGCACTGACCGCTGAACGGGAAACGAGTTCAGCGCCGCCCAATCGGTCCCGGCTCACGAAGGAAGCATTCCGCATGATTGACCAGCCACCTTTATTACCTCCGGGTGCCGACGCCGAAGCGCGTCGCGCCGCCGTCTACCTCGTCATGGGCCAGATCCCGACGGGCAAGGTGGTGAGCTATGGCGAGGTGGCCGCCATGGCCGGACTCGGTCGTGCTGCGCGCTGGGTTGGCCGGCTGATGTCGCAACTACCGGATGGCACCAGCCTGCCCTGGCACAGAGTGATCGGCGCTGGCGGACGGCTCAGTCTGCCAGCAGGCAGCGCTGCGGGGCATGAGCAACGCATGCGGTTACGCGCCGAGGGCGTGACCATCATCAACGACCGTGTCGACATACGTCGGCACGGCTGGCATTCGTCGGAGCACAGCGGGTAGAGTGCGCGCTTCATATTTCTGTCCGTCCCGTCATATGTCCCGTGAAACATGGCGCGCCGCACTCGCCGCCTATGCCAGCCCCGCTTCGCTGACCCTGCTGGTGCTCGGCTTCGCCGCAGGCCTGCCCGCAATCCTGGTGTTTTCCACGCTTTCGGTATGGTTGCGGGAAGCGGGCGTATCGCGCGAAACCATTGGCTTTGCCAGCTGGATTAGCCTGGCGTACGCATTCAAATGGGTCTGGTCACCGATGCTCGACCAGTGGCGCCTGCCCTGGATCGGCGCTTTGGGGCGCCGCCGTTCCTGGCTGGTGCTGTCGCAGGCGGTGATTGCCGTCGGCTTGATTGGCATGGCGCTATGCAACCCGCAGCACAACCTGACCATGCTGATTGCATTGGCTGTCGCGGTGGCCTTCGCTTCGGCCACCCAGGACATCGCCATCGACGCCTATCGTTTGGAGATCGCCGAGGACAAGCTGCAAGCAACCTTAGCCGCGAGCTACATGACCGGTTACCGGATCGCCATGCTGCTGGCCAGCGCTGGCGCACTGTTTCTCGCCGAATGGCTGGGCTCGACCAATCTCGAATATAGCCAGAGCGCCTGGGCCACGACCTATATAGCCTTCGCGCTGTTGATACTCCCGGGCCTGGTCACCAGCCTGCTGATTCCCGAGCCGGAGGGCGCCGCGCCGCTGCCCAACGAGCCCTCGAAATACAGCTTCAACCACCAGTTGGCGGGAGTCGGTTTGCTGCTGGTCCTGCTGATATCCGTACCGGCGATGATCAACGCGCTGATTGCCCAGGCCTGGCCCCGCGCCACACTGTACCTACTATTCATTATCGGCTCGCTGTCGCCCTGGGGGCGGGCTCTGCTGTTCCCCGTTAGGCAGATGCTGCACCAGGCCGGACAGCGCCAGCGCCCGGCGCGATTCGATTTCGTGCATCAGGCGGTTTCAGTAATCGTGCTGATCATCCTGATGGTTTCGACCACTGGCATGTTCCAGTCCTACTGGGGTGGCTACTGGCCACGCGGCACCATGTATCTGCTGATCTGCTGGGGCTGCTTATCCGGTCCCGGCCGTATTCTGATGGGACCGGTGCTGACGCCGATCACCGATTTCATCCTGCGCTATCGCTGGCAGGCGCTGCTGCTGTTGGGGCTGATCGCCACGTACCGGATGTCGGATACGGTGATGGGCGTGATGGCCAACGTCTTCTATATCGACCAAGGCTTCAGCAAGGACCAGATCGCCAGCGTCAGCAAGCTGTTCGGGCTGATCATGACGCTGCTCGGCGCGGCGTTTGGCGGTCTGCTGATCGTCCGTTTCAGCATTCTGCCGATCCTGTTCATCGGCGGTGTCGCATCAGCGGCCACCAACCTCATGTTCATGCTGCTGGTGGATATGGGCGCCAACCTGAACATGCTGATCGTCACTATATCCTGCGATAACTTCAGTGGCGGCCTGGCCTCCACGGCGTTCGTCGCTTATCTGTCGAGCCTCACCAACCTGAAGTTCTCGGCCACCCAGTACGCCCTGCTAAGTTCGTTGATGCTCCTATTGCCGCGCCTCCTGGGCGGCTACTCCGGCGTCATGGTCGAACACCTTGGTTACAGCGATTTCTTCCTGGTCACTGCACTGCTCGGCGTACCGACTCTGGTGCTGATTGCCTGGCAGTGGTCCCGCAGCCGCCGGCCACCGGAAGCCTCTGATTCGGTCCCGTCTACCGAGCGAAGCTGAAAAAGAAGCCGGCGAAATCGCCGGCTTCTTTTTTACTGAGCATCTTTACTGAGCGTCAGCTTTGAACCAGATGCATCACGCGCTGCGGATACGGAATGCCGATGCCCGCCTCGTCGAAGCGTTCTTTCAGCAGTTCGGTGAAGCCGAAGGTCACAGGCCAGAAGTCGCCGGTCGCTACCCAGACCCGCAGCGACAGATTGACAGAACTATCGCCCAGCCCCGTCACGAAGACCACCGGTTCAGGGTCACGTAACACGCGCTCGTCCTCTGCGATTTCTAGCAGGATCTTGCGCGCCAGCTTGATGTCCGCGCTGTAGTCGATTCCTACGTTGATATCGGCGCGACGACGCGGTTCGCGCGAATAGTTGGTGATGTGACCGTTAGACAGGCTGCCGTTGGGCACCACAATGGTCTTGTTGTCACCCGACTTGAGGATCGTGTGGAAGATCTGGATCGAATGCACGGTGCCAGCCACACCCTGGGCTTCGATCCACTCGCCAACGCGAAACGGACGGAACACCAGGATCAGCACCCCACCGGCGAAATTCGCCAGACTGCCTTGCAGTGCCAGACCGATAGCCAGACCGGCCGCACCGATCACCGCGATGAAGGAGGTGGTTTCCACCCCGATCATCGACGCCACGCTGACCAGCAGCAGGACCTTCAACACGATGCTCGCCAGGCTCTCGATGAAGCCGTGCAGCGAAGCGTCCACCTGGCGCCGCTGTAGCAGGTTGCCAATCTTGCTGACGAACGTGTTGACCAGCCACCAGCCAATCAGGAAAGTCGCCAGCGCCAGCAACAGCTGAGCACCGTATTGCAGGACGATCGGCAACCATGCCTCGGATAGATCGACCAGATAATCGACACTGAAATCCATCAGTGGACGTCTCCCTCAGGGAAAAACCGAGCGTGCCGTCAGGCAGGCCGCTCGGCTAAAACGGAAGGCACCTAAAGTGCCGGGGAAATCAGTCGCGGAAGTTGTTGAACTGCAGCGGCATGCCGAACTCCTTGGCCCGCAGCAAGGCGATGGCCTCCTGCAGATCGTCGCGTTTCTTGCCGGTCACTCGAACCTGCTCGCCCTGAATGGCCGCCTGCACCTTGAGCTTGGCCTCCTTGATATACGCAACGATCTTTTTCGCCAGCTCCTTGTCGATGCCTTCGCGCAGCACCACGTCCTGCTTGACCGACTTGCCGGATGGGTACGGATCCTTGAACTCCAGGCACTGAATATCGATCTTGCGCTTGACCAGGCTCAGCTTGAGGATCTCCAGCATCTGCTCCAATTGGAAGTCGGCATCGGCGGTCAGATGGACCGTCAGTTCCTTGAACTCGAAGGTACCTTTACCGCGCAGATCGTAGCGCCGGTCCAGTTCCTTGAGCGCATTGTCGACGGCGTTGGTGACTTCGTGTTTGTCCAGTTCGGACACCACGTCGAACGAGGGCATGGCCTTCCTCCTATAAATACGGCGCAACGGTGTGACCCAGCGCGCTTAGCTTGACGATTCAAATGGGCGATCATTATAACGGTTCAGGCCAATAACGCCCGGCCCCTGGCCTGTTACGGCAACCCTCCTTAACCGAGCGCATGAATGCCCAACCCCCAACTCAGTATCCTGGTGGTCGACGACGCCAAATTTTCCAGCGTGATGATCGGTCGCGCCCTTTCGAAGGCCGGGTACGAGGACATTCGCTTCGCCAACAGTGCCAGCGCTGCGCTGGAGCTCATTGAGCAACGCCCGGCTAATGTTCTGCTCGCCGACTGGCTGATGCCCGAAATGGACGGGCTGGAACTGACCACTCAGGTCCGTCAGCAGGACGAAATGTCCCATCACTACACCTACATCATTCTGCTGACCGGGCGAGACGGTCAGGACGTACTGAGCAAGGCATTCGATCATGGGGTGGATGATTTCATCGGCAAGTCGGTGATGAACGAGCAGTTGGTACCTCGCGTGTATGCCGCCGATCGGCTTTGTGGCTCGTTGCAGCGGCTGATGCGGGAAAACCGTCTGCTGACCGAGAACATCGCCAGCCTGGAAAATCGCAACTTGATCGACCCGATTACCGGGCTGGGCAACATGCGCCATCTTCGTCAGCGGCTCGGCGACAGCCTGAGTCATATCGAGAGCCGTGGCGGCGCGTTGTGCTATCTGGTGATCGGCCTGCCGGAACTCCTCGATCAGCGAGAGCGCTACGGCGAGCTTCTTCATCACGAACTGCTGAGAGGCATCGCTCGGCGCCTGGGTCAGTTGGTGCGGCCGCTGGATACCCTCACCCGCCTGGATGATCACCACTTCGGCCTGCTCGCCCTGGTCGACGACTTGCGCGGTTGTTCGCCGAGCAGCTTCAAACGCTTGCACGAAGGGCTCAACCTCAAGGCGTTCAAGACCAGTGAAGGCTTCATTTCGATCAAGGCCGGCATCGGTCTGGTCAGCCTCGATGCGAGTACCCTGCCGGTCGAGCCCCAGACGCTGATCGAAAGCGCCGCGGCCCTGCTGCCCGACGCATACACCACTGGACGTATCGTGCCCCTGCGTTTTCGGCAACCAGCCTGATGATCGATACCTGGCATGTTCTGGGCGCTGGCAGCCTCGGCGGGCTCTGGGCGACGCGCCTGCACCGCGCCGGCGTACCGGTGCAAGTCATCCTACGCAACCCGCAACGACTCGCTGATTACCGCGCCGCGGGTGGCCTGAGCCTGACCGAGGCCGGCGTCACCGCTGTCTATCCGGTACCCGCGGAGCTGCCGGATGCAGCCACGCCGATAAACCGGCTGCTGGTTGCCTGCAAAGCATACGATGCGCAAGACGCAATCGCCGAGGTGGCATCGCGTCTGGTCAATGGATCGCAAATTCTTCTGTTGCAGAACGGCCTGGGCAGCCAGCAGGCCATTGCGGCACGCTGGCCCGGCAGCCGCTGCATATTCGTTTCTAGTACCGAGGGCGCCTATCGTCAGGCTGACTTCCGAATCGTCCATGCCGGCCAAGGACAGAACTGGCTGGGCGAACCCGACCATCGCAATCAGCCATCCTGGCTCGCCGATCTGGTCGCCGCGGGCATTCCGCACGGCTGGACGGAAGACATCATGGGCAAGCTCTGGCGCAAGCTGGCGATCAACTGCGCCATCAATCCCCTGACCGTCCTGAATGACTGCCGCAACGGCGACTTACGGGCGTTCCCCGAGCAGCTCCACCGACTCTGCAATGAACTCGCGGAGGTGCTCCGAGCCTGCGATCAATGTGACGCAGCTCATGGGCTCGAAGGCGAAGTGCTCTCGATCATCGAGGCAACGGCCAACAATTATTCCTCGATGCACCAGGACGTGCGAAACGGACGCCGGACCGAAGTCAGCTTCTTGCTCGGCCAGGCTTGTCTGGCCGCGGGACAGCACGATCTGCACGTGCCGGCGCTGTTCAGCCTGCAGCAACAGCTCCAGGCATTCCTGCGTGCCCACGGATTGCCCGCGGACTGAGGCACCGCTACCCTGCTGAAACACCCTAAGTCAGTGCCTGCCATGACTCTGCGCCAGCACCTTGAAAATCTCCCGGTCGGCCGCAAACTGCTGATCGCCCTGCTCGTACTGCTTGCCGCAGTGCTGCTGGTATCGAATCTCGTCTTCATCAGCGCGGCCTACTGGATCTCCCGCCAGAGTGTTGCGCCGCAGGCCATGCATACCCTTGGGGCGCTGTTCTCTACGCCCGAGTTGAGCAACCGCGCCCTGGCATCCGAAGCAGCCGCCGACGGGCTCCTGCGGAAGCTGAACGATTATGCCCCGCTGCGCGCAGCAGCGATCTACGACAGCGAGGGCCAGAGCCTGGCACAGCTGTATCACGGCGATTCGCTGGGCCTGCCGCAGCAGGTAAGCGAGCTACCCGCATGGCAAAAGACTGAGATGCGCGCCAATTTACTGGTGGAACTACCACAAGCCGAAGGGCCTCCGGGCCACCTGCTGATCGTGGCCAGTAGCGAATTGCCAGGGGCCTTCTACACCGGCACCCTGACTGCCAGCGTCGCCATCCTTCTGACCAGCCTACTGCTCTGGATACTGGTCGCCCGGCAGATCCGGCAGATGATCACCCGCCCGATCCATGACCTCGAGGCCCTGTCCCGCCAGGTCACACGCGAAGAAAACTACTCGCTTCGCGCGACGCCGAGGAACCGCGACGAAATCGGACATCTGGCCGATGCCTTCAACACCATGCTGTCGCGCATGGAGGCACGGGAACAACAGCTCAAGCGTGCGCGCGACGACGCTCAGGAAGCGTTCGACCATGCCCAGGGACTGGCCGAGGAAACCCGCCACACCAACCGCAAGCTGGAGCTGGAAGTACAGGTTCGCAGCAAGATCGAGAAGAAGCTCACCGGCTTTCAGAACTACCTGAACAGCATCATCGACTCGATGCCATCGGTGCTCATCGCTCTGGACGAGCAGCTCTACGTGACCCAATGGAACCAGCAGGCCAGCGAACTCTCCGGCACCTCCATCGACGACGCGCTGAACCAACCCGTGTTCATCGCCTTCGAGCCGCTAAGACCCTTCCTGACTCAGATTCGCCGAGCTTCCGAACGGCATCAGGTGGAAAAGATCGAGCGCGTCACCTGGACCTTCAACGACGAGCCCCGACATTACGCGCTGACGCTCTATCCCCTGATGGGCGGCGGTGGCGTGGTCATTCGCATCGACGACATCACAGAACGCATCAATATGGAAGAGATCATGGTGCAATCGGAAAAGATGCTTTCAGTGGGCGGTCTCGCCGCAGGCATGGCGCATGAGATCAACAACCCCCTCGGGGCGATCCTGCACAACGCACAGAACATCCGTCGGCGGCTGTCACCGGACCTGGAGCGAAACCGCGAAGCAGCCGACGACACCGGCGTTCGGCTGGAAGCGGTGAATCAATACCTGCAACGGCGAGAAATCCCGCAGCTGCTCGACGGCATCCAGCAGGCCGGCTCGCGCGCGGCCAAGATCGTCAGCCACATGCTGAGCTTCAGCCGCATGAGCAACCGCCAACTGGCCGAATGCCAACTGCCCGTACTGATCGATCAGGCGCTGGAGATCGCCGGTAACGACTTCGCGCTGATGGAGGGGTTCGACTTTCGCTCGCTGGAGATCATCCGCGACTTCGATCCGCAAGTGGACCGAGTCCCCTGCATCGGCAACGAGCTGGAACAGGTACTGCTGAATCTTCTGAAAAACGCGGCCCAGGCCATCCACCAGAAACCGGAGCGAGGCCGTGGACAGATCACATTGCGGACGCGTCTGAACCCGCCATGGGCTGAAATTCATGTGGAAGACAACGGCGGTGGCATTCCCGAACACATCCGCAAGCGAATCTTCGAGCCCTTTTTCACCACCAAAGAGGTGGGTCAGGGAACCGGGTTGGGTCTTTCCGTTTCGTATTTCATCATCACCAACAATCACAAGGGCCAGATGGAAGTGCAAAGCAAGCCGGACCAGGGAACGACCTTCACCCTGCGCCTGCCGCTACCATCCACGTCCGACGCCAACTGAAGCACCACCAGGAACCTACAGATGGGCAATCGACTGTCAAAGATCTATACCCGCACCGGCGATGCCGGAGAAACCGGCCTGGCAGATGGCCGCCGCGTCCCCAAGGACCACCCGCGGGTCGAAGCCATGGGCGAAATCGATACGCTCAACAGCCAACTGGGCCTGTTGCTTGCCGAACTTGCCGAAGCGCAGACGCGCTGGCCAGATCTGGCTGAGCTGATCGAAGTATTGGCCCCCTGCCAGCATCGCCTATTCGACTTGGGCGGCGAACTGGCGATGCCGGACTATCAAGCGCTGACTCCTACCGAGGTAGCGCGCCTGGAGGCAGCGATCGACCGCTGGAATGCGGAGCTCGGACCGCTCGAAGACTTCATCATGCCTGGCGGCACCCGGCTGATCGCGCTCGCGCATCTATGCCGCAGCATGGCCCGCACCAGCGAAAGGCGCTGCCAGCAGCTCAATGCCATCGAGCCGTTGCGCCCGGTCGGACTGGCTTATCTGAATCGCCTGTCGGACCTGTTCTTCGTCGTGGCTCGCCTGATCGCGCGTCGCCAAGGCTGTGCCGAAATTCTCTGGCAACCCGCCAGCGTACCTGCCAGCACCGATGCCTGAGCCAGCCGCAGGCCAGCGCGAACGCTTGCACGACGGGCTGCACGCCGCGTGGGAAGCGTTCATCGTCCTGCTGGTGTGCATCAATCTCGGGCTGATCCTGTTCGACAGTCTGTTCATGGTGCAGCCGATCAACCAGGCCTTCGCCGGATGGTTGCCCGAGCTGCATCGGCGCTACGACACGCTGATCCACCGCAACTTCCAGCTGATCGATCTCGGCTTCGTCGCGGTATTCATTTTCGACGTGCTGCTTGGCTGGACCATTGCGCTGTTCGAACGGCGCTATGCACGCTGGTATTACTACCCATTCGCTCACTGGTATGACGTACTCGGCTGCATCCCTCTGAGCGGTTTCCGCTGGCTGCGCGTACTGCGGGTCGGCAGCTTGCTGATCCGTCTGCAACGGTTGGGCCTTATCGACATGCGCCGGTGGCCGGTCTACGGACTGGTCCACCGCTATTACCTGCTGCTGCTGGAAGAGCTGTCCGATCGCGTCATGGTTCGGCTGTTCAGCCGTATGCAGCAAGAGATTGGTGCCAGCGACGACCTTTCCCGACGGCTGCTGCAGGAGGTGGTAAGACCGCGCAAGGAGCGGCTGCTCGACGATCTATCTCGTCGCCTGAACGCCATGCTGGAGAACGGCTATCGGGACAACCGCGGCGCCATCGAAGGCTATGTCGACGGATTGATCCACCAGGCGCTGGCGAATAACCCGGAGGTCATTCGCCTGCGTCGCCTGCCGCTTGGCGACCGGGTCGTCGATACCCTGGACGATGCGCTCGCCGATATCGCGGCACGGCTTCTCCAAGGCGCGGTAGACGGGCTGCGGGGCGCGCAATTCCAGCGCCTGGCTCGCAGCCTGGCTGACGAATGCTTCGAGGCCTGGGTGTATCAGGACGAAAACACCGATCTAGCGCTGGAGGAATTGCTGGTCGATGTCATCGAAGTGCTCAAGCAGCAGGTGCTCGACCGGCGCTGGAGCCGCTTCGTCGGCCCTATCGAGCCGCCGACGCCGCCGGGCTAGCCCAACCGCGCGGCGGCTGCACCGTGCTGCTGGCCGACACGTCCACCAACGACCATCTCGGTGGCCCATTTGACGAGAATATCGGTGTAGGCCTGCTGGCAATTCTCATGGGACAGACCATGATCGGCCCCAAGGATGATGCGGTGAGTCAGAGAATGGGTCTGATGGAATGCCGCCCGGTAACTCATGATCGTGCTGTGCGGGACCAGATGATCGTGCTCGGACTCGACGATCAATACATCGCCACGAAACTCGGCACAGGCCGCCAACGCCCGATTCTCCTCGGGAGCGACCCGCCGACCACGCAGCTCATTGAGCAGATCGCGACTCAACTGGCGCTTGGGTATCGCCCAGTCATCATCCCTGTACAACGCCGGCACGCGCATCGCCAGCCATTTGACCGGACGCAAGGAAGTAAGCAGCGCAGCCAGATAGCCGCCGTAACTGGTGCCGACCACGGCGATCGCGGAAGGATCGATGTTCGGATGCTGTACCAAGAGATCGTAGGCCGCCATCAGATCACGCAGATTCTGCTCACGCGTGACAGTCTGCTGTTGCGCCAGCGTTTGGGCATGGCCGCGCAGATCGAACGACAGACAGATGCAGCCCAGACCAGCAATACCGCGAGCGCGGGTCAGGTCGCGCTCTTGGCTACCGCCCCAGCCATGCACGAAGAGCACACCCGGCAATTTCGTCGGAGGCGACAGAAAGGTGCCGGCAATGTGCTCGTCATCTACGAGGATATCCACGCTTTCACTATGGGTTGCCATGAGCCTCCACCACTGCGTATTTGGTTATGAAGCCGACCTCGGCGTCCTCGCCGCGAAACAGCACCGTTGCGCCTTCGGGCACGGTTGATTCACCGTAGACTTCAACCGATGACGCACGCACGACCGGCCCGCTCTCGCCTCGGATAAACGCCTCCAGCGCCGCAACCTCGGCACTGCTGGCACCGCCAATGCGCCAGGATTGCTCCAGCACACCGGAGCAGGCGCGCCCTCTGCCATCGACGCCCTGAGCGATATCGTAGTTGCGCCGAGAAGCATAGAAATTGCGAAAGCAGGCCGAGGCGGCAGCGTCGTAGATTTGAGCCTGGGAGATGGCCAGACGGATCTTTTCGGGCAGATTCAGGTTTAGCAGGGCATCGAAATCGCCTTCAACGACCAACAGATCCGAGCCACCGTAGACCGCTACACCCGTGTTGTCCTGAGTCAGCCGCTGGGTACCGTAGTAACTCAGTACCCTCCCCGCTGCGCGAGTTTGCCCGACGCTGAAAGTCGTCACGTCATCCAGGTGCGTTTCGAGTACCAGCCCGTACTGGCTGAGTTCGGTTTCGTCGATATTTTCCAGGGCATGGTCGAGCTCCTGCTCGGTCGTCACCCGCTCCTGCCCTCGCCCACCGGTGGCACGCACCGGTTTGATGCGCAGCGCGCCTTCGTTAAGCAATCGCCGTCCGGCCTCTCGCGCATCGTGTAGGGAAAAAACGCTGTAACCGGGCAGAACGCCGCCCGTGACGCGCCGGGTGAAACCTCGCGACCAGCCCAACGGCGAGTCGGCATCCGGCCGTACCAGCGGATGCGTGATGGCCTTGGTTTCGATGAATGCATGCGGTACGACCCCGCCGAACAGATCCTGCTCGCTCTCAAGCCCCAGCTCACGTGCCTGCTCGGTGCCGATCACGGTGCCGGAGGGAACGAAGTAAAGCTGATGTGGATAACTGGTGCTGCGGTCGTAGTCGCCGAGAAAGACGAAGCCCTGCAACTCAGCCAGGCGTTTGGCGAGCTGCTCGTGCACGACTCTTTCGTGTTGAGGTTCACTGGATCGATTGGCAAGCGTTACAACAGCGCCTCGGACGTCTTGCGGCGTATCCGCTTTTTTCATAGATGGATTCGCTCCATGGACGACTGGTACATGTGCGACGAAGCGGTCCATTGCCGCATCTTTCGCTCGTTTCCACCCGACCGACGCGGATCCGGTGTAATGAAATAGACCCCGGAACGCCGCTATCTATCCTTCGCGGCCAGCCCTCAGCCCTCAGCCCTCAGCCCTCAGCCCTCAGCGTAGCGATCCCCAAAAAACGAAAAGGGGGAGCAGACCGAAATCTACTCCCCCTTTTTCGTGCCCGTCAGGCTCAGTCTTCGACGGAGCTGCGGATCAGGTGGTCGAAGGCACTCAGCGAAGCCTTGGCGCCTTCGCCGACGGCGATGACGATCTGCTTGTACGGCACCGTGGTGACGTCGCCCGCCGCGAAAATGCCCGGCAGCGAGGTCTCACCCCGCGCATCGACGATGATCTCGCCGCGCGAAGTCAGTTCGACGGTGCCCTTCAGCCAATCGGAGTTCGGCAGCAGGCCGATCTGCACGAAGATGCCTTCCAGTTCCAGGTTGTGGAACTCGCTGGAGTTGCGGTCCTTGTAGATCAGTCCGGTGACCTTCTGGCCGTCGCCGATGACCTCACTGGTCAGCGCGCTGGTGATCACGGTGACGTTGGGCAGGCTGTGCAGCTTCTTCTGCAGCACGGCGTCGGCACGCAACTGGCTGTCGAACTCGATCAGCGTGACTTGAGCGACGATGCCGGCCAGGTCGATGGCCGCTTCCACGCCCGAGTTGCCGCCACCGATCACCGCTACGCGCTTGCCCTTGAACAGCGGGCCGTCGCAGTGCGGGCAGTATGCGACGCCACGGCCGCGGTATTGCTGCTCGCCGGGTACGTTCATTTCACGCCAGCGCGCACCAGTGGCGAGGATCAGTGTCTTGGCCTTGAGCGAGCCGCCGTTTTCCAGCTTGATCTCGTGCAAGCCGCCTTCGGCCGAGGCCGGAACCAATGCCGCAGCGCGCTGCAGGTTCATGATGTCCACGTCGTATTCGCGCACGTGGTTTTCCAGCGCACGGGCCAGCTTCGGGCCTTCGGTCTCGTTGACCGAGATGAAGTTTTCGATGGCCATGGTGTCCAGCACCTGACCGCCGAAACGCTCGGCCGCCACGCCGGTACGGATGCCCTTACGCGCAGCATAGATAGCTGCCGCGGCGCCAGCCGGCCCACCACCCACAACCAGTACGTCGAAGGCCTCCTTGGCGCTGAGCTTCTCGGCATCACGCGCCGAGGCGCCGGTGTCGAGCTTGGCGAGGATTTCTTCTTCGCCCATGCGGCCTTGGCCGAACAGTTCACCGTTGAGGTAGATGCTCGGTACGGACATGATCTGCCGGGCTTCGACTTCGTCCTGGAACAGCGCGCCGTCGATGGCGACGTGGCGGATGTTCGGGTTGAGCACGGCCATCAGGTTCAGCGCCTGGACCACATCGGGGCAGTTCTGGCAGGACAACGAGAAGTAGGTCTCGAAGCTGTAGTCGCCTTCGATGTTCTTGATCTGCTCGATGACTTCCGGTGCGGTCTTCGACGGATGGCCGCCGACCTGCAGCAGGGCGAGCACCAGAGAGGTGAACTCGTGGCCCATCGGGATGCCGGCGAAACGCAGGCTGATGTTGCCACCGATGCGGTTGAGTGCGAACGACGGGCGACGAGCATCATCACCATCGGTGCGCAGGGTGATCTGGTCGCTCAGGCTGGCGATGTCTTCCAGCAGGGCGAGCATTTCTTGGGACTTCTCACCGTCATCGAGGGACGCGACGATCTCGAACGGCTGAGTGACCTTTTCCAGATAGGCTTTCAACTGGGTCTTGAGATTGGTGTCCAGCATGAGCGGCGGTACCCCGTAGTCCGAATATGAAAATGCAGAAAATAAAACGCCTGGATAAACCGCATCCAGGCGTTGGGCTAGAGAGGCTGGGTTACAGCCCCTATAGCATGCAAGGCATTCGAGCGAATGAACCTTAGATCTTGCCGACCAGATCCAGCGAAGGAGCCAGAGTCTTCTCGCCTTCTTTCCACTTGGCAGGGCAGACTTCGCCCGGATGCGCGGCGGTGTACTGGGCAGCTTTCAGCTTGCGCAGGGTTTCGGATACGTCGCGAGCGATTTCGTTGGAATGGATTTCCACGGTCTTGATCACGCCTTCCGGGTTGATCAGGAAAGTGCCACGCAGAGCCAGACCTTCTTCAGCGATATGTACGCCGAAAGCGTTGGTCAGTTGATGAGTCGGGTCACCGATCAGCGGGAACTGCGCCTTGCCTACTGCCGGGGAAGTCTCGTGCCAGACTTTGTGCGAGAAGTGGGTATCGGTGGTAACGATGTACACCTCGGTACCAGCCTTCTGGAATTCGGCGTAGCTGTTGGCAGCGTCTTCGATCTCAGTCGGGCAGTTGAAGGTGAAAGCTGCCGGCATGAAGATCAGCACCGACCACTTGCCCTTCAGGGACTCTTCGGTGACTTCGATGAACTTGCCATTGTGGAAAGCGTTGACTTTGAACGGCTGAACTTGGGTGTTGATCAGAGACATCTGCTAACTCCTTTTGGGATTCAGAAATTTAACGGGGCCTACGATAACGCAGCTGACCGCATACGGTTAATTGATTGAGAAAATAGCAGCGATAAACTTTAACTATCGCAACCATCTCTTCTATTGCGACGGCATCGGATACGACCACGGCATTGACCGGCAATTCGGATCAGGCCTGTCGATGCGTGTGATCGCGCCAGTTATCAATGCGGCCAGAACGCCCGGATCGCTGCGACGCCTTGGCCGCCCACTCGCAGGGCCTGCGCCAGATCGGCGGGACCGAGCCCGCCCAACAGATAAGCGGGCTGGCTGAAGCCTACCAGCAATTCAGCGGCGCGTGGCCAACCCAAAGGCTGTGCCCCAGGATGAGTGGCGGTCCGCAGTACCGGTGAGAGCGTGACGAAGTCGACTCCCATCGCCATGGCCAAGTCCAGCTCAGCGGCATCATGACACGAGGCTGCGAGCCATTGCCGGAGCGGGAGCGGCCTGCCCTGTCCGGCATGATCACGCAGCTGTTCAGCCGTCAGATGCCAGCCGGCCACGGGAAATTCGTCCGCCCATTCCAGCGGTCCCTTCAGCATCAACTGCGCCCGCCCGGAACACATCGCTATGATCTCGGCCGCCAACGCTCGGTAAGCGACGTGGGACAGGGATGGCGCTCGAAACTGGATTAGCCGGATGCCCGCATCCAGTGCCCGAGCAACGCCGTCCAGCAACTGTTGAGGAGACAGGCCATCAGGCGTAATCAGGTACTGATCGGGCAGACGCACCGCCGTAATGATCGGCCGGTTCGCCGCCGGAAAACGGTAGTTCGGCAAGTCCGCAGGCTTCACCCAGGCCAGCGGTTGGCCCTCGGCGCCATGCGGCTCACCCAAGAAGGCCAGCACCTCCCAGACGTCCAGCAGAACCTGCTTGTCAGGATAATCATGGCGCACCTGAATCAGCGGACGAGTTTCGGTGACGGCGATGTTCAGCTCTTCCTGCAGCTCTCGCGCCAGCGCGGCCTCGACGGTTTCGCCGGCTTCGACCTTACCGCCTGGGAACTCCCAGAGCCCGCCCTGATGTTTGTCGAGCGGGCGCTTGGCGATCAGAACGAGGCCGTCAGGGGAGCGGATCACCGCGGCGGCGACATGGATTCGGTTCATGGCTAATTCATTAGCTGGAAGGTGGAAAGAAGTGTCGGGGCAGTCCGCACGGCCTGCCGCGCTCTGTCTTCAAGCTTCCAGCTTAAGGCTTCAACTGCTTTACGTTCGATATTCGGCATTGATCCGCACGTACTCATGCGACAGATCGGTGGTCCAGATGGTCTCGCTGCAGCTACCGCGGCCCAGCTCGATACGAATCTCGATCTCCTCCTCGGCCATCACCGCAGCGCCCTGCTCTTCCGTGTAGCTCGGCGATCTGCCGCCTTTGCTGGCGATACAGACCGCGCCGAGATGAACATCGATCTTGCTGACATCCAACTCCGGCACGCCGGCACGGCCAACCGCCGCGAGGATGCGACCCCAGTTCGGATCGGAGGCGAACAGTGCGGTCTTGATCAGCGGCGAGTGGGCAACGGCATAGCCGACATCCAGGCACTCCTGATGGTTCTTGCCGCCGTTGACTGTCACCGTGACGAACTTGGTGGCGCCTTCGCCGTCGCGCACGATGGATTGCGCAACGTCCATGCTCACCTCGAACACGGCCTGCTTGAGCTTGGCAAACAGCTCGCCGCTGGCTTCGGTGATTTCCGGCAACGCCGCCTTTCCGGTCGCTACCAACATGCAGCAGTCGTTGGTCGAGGTATCGCCATCGATGGTGATGCGGTTGAAGGACTTGTTAGCCGCATCGCGTAGCAGGTCCTGCAATACGGCCTGGCTGACCTTCGCATCGGTAGCGATGTAGCCGAGCATGGTGGCCATATTCGGGCGGATCATGCCGGCGCCTTTGGATATGCCGGTAACGGTAACGGTAACGCCCTGGTGCTCGAACTGACGGCTGGCACCCTTGGGCAGGGTGTCGGTGGTCATGATGCCGGTTGCCGCTTCGGCCCAGCGATTTTCGTCCAGGTCAGCCAAGGCGGCGGGCAATGCCGCTTCGATTTTCTCGACGGGAAGCGGCTCACCGATCACACCGGTGGAGAATGGCAGGATGGCCGTTTCATCGACGCCGGCCAGTTTGGCGAGGCTGGCGCAGCTACGAATCGCTGCCTGCATGCCCGGCCCACCGGTGCCAGCATTGGCGTTCCCGGTATTGGTGAGCAGGTAGCGGACCGCTCCCTGTGCACGTTGCTTGGCCAGGATGACCGGCGCGGCACAGAAGGCGTTGAGTGTGAACACGCCAGCAATGGTCGAACCTTCCGCACAGCGCATCACCACTACATCTTTACGCCCGGGCCGTTTGATACCGGCCGAAGCGATGCCGAGTTCGAACCCCGGTACCGGGTGCAATGTAGGTAAAGGACCAAGACCGACAGCCATTGATGCACTCCTCAGGACGAATAGATGGCCTTCGGCCACCGCGAAGCAGGGATAAAAACGCCGCGAGCGGCTAAGCCGGTCGCGGCGCGGGTCATAACGGATGGTTCAGGTTATTGGACCTGCCCGTGACAATGCTTGTATTTCTTGCCGGAGCCGCAGGGGCACGGCTCGTTGCGTCCGATCTTCGGCTCAACTCGCACCGGAGCGACAGCAGCGGCCGCGCCTTCCGCAGCTTCCGGCTCTTCATCGGACTGCTCCAGCGCCGAGACCTCGGCATGTTGGAACTGCATGCGCTGCGCCAGTTCCTCGGCCTCGCGACGCAGGCGCTGCTCTTCCTCGGCAGGATCCTCGCGGCGGACCTGGACGTGGGAAAGGACGCGAATGCTGTCGCGCTTGATCGATTCGAGCAGCTCCTGGAACAGCGTGAACGACTCACGCTTGTATTCCTGCTTCGGGTTCTTCTGGGCGTAACCGCGCAGATGGATACCGTGACGCAGATGATCCATGGTCGACAAATGATCTTTCCACAGATCATCAAGCACACGCAGGACGATTTGCTTCTCGAAGGATCGCAGCGCCTCTGCGCCAGCCATTTCTTCCTTCTCGTTGTAGGCGTCGATCAGGGCCTGCAGGATGCGCTCGCGCAGGGTTTCCTCGTAGAGCTTCTCGTCTTCGTCAAGCCACTGCTGAACCGGCAAACGAACACCAAAATCGCTGTACAGCACCGCTTCTAGGCCGGTGATATCCCACTGCTCTGGCAGCGACTGCGGCGGAATGTGCTGGCTGATAGCGGAATCGAGCGCTTCACGTCGGAACTCGGCGATGGTCTCGCCGATTTCATCGGCCGCAAGCAGACTGTTGCGCATGTGATAGATGACTTTGCGCTGCTCGTTGGCAACGTCGTCGTACTCCAGCAGCTGCTTGCGCATGTCGAAGTTTCGACCTTCGACCTTGCGCTGCGCTTTCTCGATGGCGTTGGTAACCATGCGATGCTCGATGGCCTCGCCGGATTCCATGCCCAGCGCCTTCATGAAATTCTTGACGCGATCCGAGGCGAAGATGCGCATCAGGCTGTCTTCAAGGGACAGATAAAAACGGCTGGAACCGGCATCGCCCTGACGACCGGCACGACCGCGCAATTGGTTGTCGATACGACGCGATTCGTGACGTTCGGAAGCGATCACATGCAAACCACCGGCTTCAAGAACCGCCTGATGGCGTTTCTGCCAGTCGGCCTTCAACTGCGCAATCTGCTCTTCTGTGGGGTTCTCCAGCGCAGCGACTTCAACCTCCCAGTTGCCGCCGAGAAGAATGTCGGTACCGCGACCGGCCATGTTGGTGGCGATGGTCACCGCGCCCGGGCGACCGGCCTGCGCAATGATCTCGGCTTCCTTGTCGTGGTGCTTGGCGTTGAGCACCTTGTGCTCGATGCCTTCCTTTTCCAGCAGCCGCGACACGTACTCGGAACTCTCGATCGTCGCCGTACCGACCAGAACCGGGCGGCCGTTGTTCTGGCAATCCTTAATGTCGGTGATGATCGCAGCGAACTTCTCTTCCTGGGTCAGATAGACCAGGTCGTTGTAGTCCTTGCGCGCGAGCGGCTTGTTGGTCGGAATGACCATGACCGGCAGGCTGTAGATCTGCATGAACTCGAAGGCTTCGGTATCGGCGGTGCCGGTCATACCGGAAAGCTTGCTGTACAGACGGAAGTAATTCTGGAAGGTCGTGGAGGCCAGGGTCTGGCTCTCCGGCTGGATCGGCAGGTTTTCCTTCGCCTCGATGGCTTGGTGCAGACCTTCGGAAAGACGGCGACCCGGCATGGTACGACCGGTGTGCTCGTCGATCAGCAGAACCTGGTTGTTCTGCACGATGTATTCGACGTTGCGATGGAACAGTTTGTGCGCGCGCAGACTGGAATAGACATGTGTCAGCAATCCCAGATTGTGTGCGGAATAAAGACTTTCGCCTTCGGCCAGTAGCCCGGCGCGGGTGAGCATCTCCTCGACGAACTGGTGGCCCTGCTCGTTCAGCTCGACCTGGCGGGTCTTTTCATCGATGGAAAAGTGGCCCTCTTGAGTGACGACACCCTCTTCTTCCTCGATGTGCTGCGTGAGCAGCGGAATCAGCTGGTTGATCTGCTGATAAAGCTTGGAGCTGTCCTCGGCTTGACCGGAAATGATCAGCGGCGTCCGCGCTTCGTCAATGAGGATCGAGTCCACCTCGTCGATCACCGCGAAGTTGAGTTCGCGCTGGTTCTTGTCCGCAAGGCTGAACGCCATGTTGTCGCGCAGGTAATCGAAGCCAAACTCGTTGTTGGTGCCGTAGGTAATGTCGGCGGCATAGGCGGCACGCTTTTCTTCCGGTGGCTGGAATGGCGTGACGATGCCTACGGAGAGACCGAGGAACTCGTATAGCGGACGCATCCAGTTGGCGTCGCGGCGCGCCAGGTAGTCGTTCACCGTGACCACGTGAACGCCCTTCCCAGCGAGCGCGTTGAGGTAGACCGCGAGCGTTGCCACCAGGGTCTTGCCTTCACCGGTGCGCATCTCGGCGATCTTGCCCTCATGCAGGGTCATGCCACCGATCAGCTGTACATCGAAGTGACGCATGCCCATCACGCGCTTGCCGGCTTCGCGGCAGACCGCGAAGGCTTCGGGGAGAATCTGGTCGAGGGTCTCGCCTTGGCCGAGGCGGGCCTTGAACTCTTCGGTCTTGCTTCGCAATTGCTCGTCAGATAGAGACAGCATCTGCTCTTCGAGCGCATTGACGGCTTGTACCGCCTTGAGCATGCGCTTGACCTCACGGTCATTCTTGCTACCAAAGAGCTTCTTCATTAAAGGCGCAAACATATCGACAAGGACTTCCATGCTGGGGATGGAGGCACGGCCGCAGGGCCACCACGGCTGCGTGCAAAGGGGGCATTCTACTCGGAAACGTCCGAGAGGAAAGGTGCCTTACTGCGCAGCCAAGGCAGCCAAGCATGCGGTAAGTTGCCGACCGCACGGTCACGTCCGAAGCCGCAAGGGCTATCTGCCAGCACATGCGGCCCAACTACAGATGGGCCAGTTGCCTATCTACGTTCACCGCCTCGATCGGCCGACCCGGCGATATCCGAGGCTTCTGCTAAGATAGCCCGCTCATCCTTTCCAGTTCGAGCCTTGACCATGTCGCTGCGTCCCCTGCCGGCCCGTGCACCCGTTGCGCTGCTACGCGAGGCGAAGCCGCTGAAAGCCTTGTTCGGCGAGGCAAGACGGCTCGACCACCTGCAGCGGCTGGTCGAAAGCCAGTTGCAGCCCGCAGCGCGAGAGTATTGCCGTGTGGCCTCGTGGCGTGAGGGCACTCTTCTCCTCATCGTCACCGACGGCCATTGGGCGACGCGTCTGCGCTATCAACAACGCCGCTTGCAACGGCAACTGCAAGGCATGAACGAATTCACCGGGCTGAACCGGATCCAGTTCAAAGTCCAACCTCCCGAGGCGCCCCGATATAAACCCGGGCCGGCACCGGAACTGTCGGCAAGCGCGGCGGACAACATCCAGCAAACCGCGCAGGGCATTACAGATCCGAGACTCAAGGCCGCGCTTGAGCGACTCGCCAGCCATGCCCAACCGGCCAAAGACGACTGACCAGCGCGTACCTGCGCATGACGCGGTCGCAACCCAACCTAGTCAGCGTTAGCATGTTCGCGGACTCAATCGAAATCGAGGTATTGATGCCTGCCCACTCGAAAGGCGACCGATCGTGCTGATCGGCGCCCTGTTGATCGCCACCTGGGTGATCCTGCTGATTCGCTATCCCGTTCGAGCGATTCCAATCTCACTGGGAGCATTATTCGGGGTGGGCCTGGTTGCCGCGTGGGTGATCTGGCAGGAACAACGTGAAGAACGCCTGCTTGCTCAGCTCGAACTACGGTTGGAATACGCACCCGCGACCTGTCCGGCGGCACAGCCGCTGCGTATCACGATCGACAACCATAGTCCGCAGCCATTGCGAAGCCTGCGTTGGGAGATCGGCGCCTATCCGCCCGGCTCCAGCCTAGATTTGGTGACATCGAACTACGACGCGCCTCAATACCGCGGGCCGGGTGACCTGCAACCCGGCCAACGCTGGGAATTCTGCTTCCCCTTGCCGCCGCTGCGCGCCGGCTATCGCGGCAGTAGCCTGGAGTTTCGGGCCGAGCGGCTTCAAGGGCACTTCGATCATTGAGATGGCCATAGGACACACAAGCGCTTTTCATTCGTCGCCGGGCGGCATATGCTGTATAAAAAACCAGTAACTCAATTTAGCCGAGGTGGTTGATGGCCGTCGAAGTGGTGTACCGCAGCAGCCGGGACCTGGAGCGTTTATTCATGGATAAAGCCGAAGCCGATCGTCACGACAAAATGCTTGAGCTGGCCGAAGCCCTCGCTGCAGCGTTGCAGAAGGCCTCTCCATCCCTGAGCGAACAGCAGGCCGATGACATAGGCATCTTCATGGCCCGGCATCGAGACCTGTTTGCCAAGGCTTTCAAGAACAATCCAGAAGTACTTACTGAGCTGCCAGCCACGACCGAAGAGTGATGGCGCCCCCCTCATCGCACCCGTCCGGTGCTACGTATCGCCACAGGGAAACACGCCCAACGGGCGAAACTTGTCATTCGATCCGCCGGTCCATTGCGTGCAGTCATCCAAACCAGGTAACCGGCATGGACAGTCCATTCAAAAAAATCAGCGATGTGTTTCAGCCCCACTACAACGTCAATTTCAGCATCGAAAAACCTGACGGCAGTATTCTGCTGACGCTGACTGACGCAGCTGGCGTGGCGGTCAAACGATTCATTAGCACCAGCCAATGGCGGGACCAGCAGCAGCTCGAACGCTTGATCACCAGCCTGCAGTTCAGCTTGGCGATCGAACGTGGTGAACACGCCAGCCTCTATCGGCTGGCCAAGCATTCAACCTCAGCCACTCAATAATCGACGCCTGACGCCTGCAGTAGCTGCTACCCCCGCGCTGTTCTTCCGACAAAAATAAAAAGACTTCTGGTTCTGCCGACGCGATGTTTTGGCGCCGCGCGCCGCACCGCTGCGCCCGTCTCGGTCGCTTTCGCCTTCATCCGAACCGATCAGAGCCAAGCCAAAGCCTTGGCGCGAGCTACAGCCTGCGTACGCCTGGCGACGCCCAGCTTGGTATTGATACGACGAGCATGGGTTTTGACGGTGTGAAGCGAAATAAAGAGTTGTTCGGCAATTTCCTGATTCGAACATCCCTGAGCGATAAGGCGCAGTACCGTGAGCTCACGATTGCTCAGAACCACCTCCTCGTTTGACGCAACAGCCTCGTCAGGCTCACGCTCGAACTGCAGAAGCCGATCTCGCAGACTTTCACCTTTATTGACTGGCAAAATTCTGGCGAGCCATTGTGGTTGACGATGCTGCAATTCGTACAGCGGCTTGATCAAGTGCTGCCTGGCCGCCTCCCCAAGGGCTTTGCGCAGCTCCACTTCCGCCTCTTCATGCCGACCATCCAGCTGCAGCGCTTCGGCCAACGTGAACCGGCACTCACAGGCCAGACCTAATCGCTGCGAACGCAGATTCTGCTCGATCAGCTCGCGCAGCGTGTCGATGGCCAGCGAGCAACGTCCCGACAGCAGATCGATCACGGCAAGATAGCGCTGCACCCGTGGCAGCAACTCGTAAAACCCCGACGGGGCCAGATAGCTGTGTCCTTTGTAAAGCTCCAGCACCTGCATGAAAACAGCCCTGGCTTTTTTCAATTGCTCCTGATGAAGCCAGGTCAGACCCGTTATCAATAGCAGGATGCCGCGGAATCGCGCCTCCGGCACATGCCGCCACTGCGCCAGCCGCTCAGCTTCACGCAACCAATGGTACGCCGTCGGAAATTCCTGCTTGCGAGCCGCCAGCTCCGCCAGCCCGGCGTAGCCAAAGAAAACGTAGGAATCTCCGCAGGTTTCAGTCTCGATTCGCCCCTGCTGATAAGCTTCCCGCGCCAGCTCGTCGAGCCCCTGATACGCCAACAGATGGCCCTGCAGCAACTTTAGGCGACCAATGATGGGGCTGTGCCTGACGTTGTCGCGCAGCACCAGCAGCGACTCGTCCAGCACACCTACCGCGCGCTCGAACTCCCCAGTCAGCTCCAGCAGCTGAATTCGGTCGACGTTGAGCATCGCTTCATACAACACGCTGCCCTTGAGCCGAGCCAGCTTCATTCCTTCGCTGTTGTAGTGCTGCGCAAGCTCGAGCTGGCTTTCAGCCATTGCGTGCTGAGATAACGCCTGATAACAGAGTACTCGCTGCGCCCAGGCATGATCTGACAAAACCTCAAGCGCCTGGAGGCAATAACTCCTGGCCTCCGGCTCCCCTCGCAGTCGCGCAAGAAAGCCACGTAGCGCTTGCCATTGGGCCAGCAGTTGCGCCTGGCGACGGGCGTCGGGCTGGGGAAAGAACTTCGCCAGATCGGCAAGACAATTATCTACCTCATCGAGCCGGGCGGAGATGATCAGTGCCCAGCCATGCAGCACGATCAGTCGAGTAGTGCTGTTGAACAAATCCTGCGGCAGCTCGCTGCGCCATTTCAGAAAATGCGAGACGTTGTCGCCGATCAGTAATTGCTCCTGTCCGTAACGCTGCAAGAAATTGGCGGCGACCTCGGGCTGCCCCGCCCAAAGCGCATGTTCCACTGCCTCACGCATCTCGCCGCGGTTGGCGAACCACTGGCACGCACGCAAATGGACCTGAGTCGGTGAAACGGTCTCCGGCATCCGTCGTAGCATCGATGCAAAGGGGCGCCACAGACGAAACCACTCACCGCAATTGTCGATCTGCCGAATGAACAGCTGGAAGGTCTTCAGCACATCCAGAATGTCGCTACCGCTTCCGTCGAGCACATGTTCGCAAAGCTGCGGTGAAAAACGTGGCATTTGCGCCAGCGCGAACAGTGCCCGGCAAACGTCTTCGCTCTGCCCTTCGAGCACTTCTCGCTGAACGTAATCTCTCAGCAATGGCGTTCCCGCTACCAGTCGCTCGCGCACCGCCTGCTCATCTGCATTCAGCAGCAACAGGCTGACGCCGGCCAACCAACCTTCGCTACCGGCCAACAATCTCTTGAAGGTGTCGTCAGCCAACTCCAGACGGTGTGCTTCGAGCAACTGCCTGAGCTCGCCGGCAGTGAGCGCCAACGCCTCGGCTTCCAGTTCGAACAGGTCACCCTGCAGCAAAAGCCGGGGCAATTTCCACGCTGGTTGCCGGCGGCTACTCACCCACCAACTGACGGACTCGGGACCTCTTTCCAGAAGCAGGTCAAGGCAGGCATCGAACTGTACGGCGGCCTCACGCGGATAGTCATCGAGCATGATCCAGAGCGGTCGCGGAAAGTCATTCAACAGATCGACGAGATCCTGCTGCACGTCTCCGCTCGGTGCCGAGGGGATACCGAGGACCCGACTCAGTTGAGCATGCAGCGCCTCGACGGAGAACGGCCGCCCGCCAAGATCAAGCCATACGAGATGCGTGTCAGCAGGCATTCGCCGAGCACACTCGTTCATCAACACGCTTTTGCCGAAACCCGCTGGTGCGCAGATCAAACGCAGGCGGCAATGGGCTTCGAGCAGTGCCTCTACCAGCCGCGGTCTGGAAATATGAATGGGGGGTAAACGCGGAATAGTCGCAACTTGAACCTGCGCGGCGGCCTCTGTGCTAAGTGCACCAGGGTTGAAGCGTACGGACATGGCGAGGTTTCTCTTATTCGTGTCAGTCCATTGAAAACGCGATGAGCGCAGCCAAAGACCCTGCTCCGAGGGCCTACAACCTTGAACCGTATCGTTGCGCTTTTGCGGTAATAACCTGCACGATCCCGCTGCTTTTGTCGACTCGAGCAAAGTGCTCAGCCTGCTCTGCGCGATATCCGGCCTCACTACTGGCTAAAAAGTATCATCCTCCGCTTCGCAAGAAAAAAAAAGGCGGCCAAACGGCCGCCTTATTCACTACGTGGATTTCAATCGATCAGCGCACCCCGGCATTACGCAGAGCGGCGGGTGTGAAGTCCCGAGCCGACGCCTTGTAGCCGAACTCATGCGCTTTCTCTTCGTTGCTCATGCCGATCGCGATATAGCGACCCGAGATGATGTCGTAGAGCGCTTCGAAGGCGAAGGTTGGAACCTGATGCTGATAGTACTGCACCATATGCCCCTCACCGACGCGCCACAGCTGGCCGCGACCGTCATAGAGTTCGGATTGCACGATGGTCCAGCTATCCTCGTCGACGAAGAAACGGCGCTTGGCGTAGATGTTGCGCTCGCCATCCTTGAGGTTGGCTTCGATCTCCCAGACACGATGCAACTCGTAACGAGCTAGATCCTGGTTGACGTGACCGGCCTTGAGGATGTCGCTGTACTTCACATCGCTGGAGTTGATTTCGAAGCTGTTATACGGGATATACAGCTCCTTCTTGCCGATCAATTTCCAGTCGTAGCGATCAGGCGCGCCGCTGAACATGTCGAAGTTGTCCGTGGTACGCATACCGTCGGACGCGGTGCCCGGACCGTCGTAGGCAACCTGCGGAGCGCGACGGACGCGACGCTGACCGGCGTTGTAGATCCAGGCCTGACGCGGCTCTTTCACCTGATTAAGCGAGTCGTGCACTAGCAACACATTACCGGCGAGGCGTGATGGCGCCGTTACCCGCTGCTTGAAGAACAGCAGCGCATTCTTGGCGCGCTCCGGATCCAGATCCGTCATGTCGCTCGGGAACGCCACTTCATCCTCGAAGTGCACCAGGGTGTAGCTGCCGTTCGTTTGCGGGGTGGCCTGGACGATATTGCGGCGTACGTTACCCCCACGGTAACGGGTGATGTGGTTCCAGACGACTTCCAGACCACTCTTCGGAATCGGGAAGGCGTAGTAGCGACTGTCGGCGAAATTGTCGACCCCGTTACCCCCGCCAACCAGTTCGGTATTCAATGCGCTTTTCTTGGCCGCTTCGTAAATGGCGTCAGGCACGGCAGCGCTGCGATGCGTCGGGAATACGCGAATCTTGTAGGTTTCCGGATAACGCTTGAACATCGCCTGCTGACCTGCGGTCAGCTTGTCCTTGTACTGCTCGACGTTCTGCGCGGTGATGACGAACTCGGGTTTTTCGTCCTTGAAGGGGTTGGTCAGGTGGCCGTTAACCAACGGAGCGGCATCAGTAGGCAGACCGCCAGTCCACGCAGGGATGGTCCCGTCGGCGTTACCGGCTTTTTCGGCACCGAGCGGAGTCAATGAATTGCCGAGCTTCGCGGCTTCCTCGGGAGATACAGCGGCCATGACGCTGCTTGCGAGCAGCGAGAGGGCCAAGACACTGAATAGTTTTCTTGTTGTTTTCATACGCTTCCAGTTCCTCTTGATCTTGTTTTGGCCGGAGGCCTTGCATGAAGCTAGTCGCGCGGCAGAGCCTTTGCAGGCTCCGCTCGGCGACTTTTGAAGCGGCCTCCTTTAGAAGTTCACACCCACGCTCAGTGCGAGGAAATCACGGTCGGTCAGCATGTTGAAGTCGCCACCGAAGAAGTCGGTGTACGAAAGGCTGGCGGTGTAGGTGTTCTGGTATACCGCGTCTACGCCAACACTGACGGCCTTGGAGCCTTCGTTGAACAAGCCGTTCGGGCCGTAACCATCGACGTCATGGGAGAAGGACAGGTTCGGCGTCAGGTTAACGCCGGCGAATACGTTGCTGTAGTCGGCGAGGGCGCGCAGACGGTAGCCCCAGGAGTTGGCGGTTACGAAGCCGTGACTACCATTGGCAGCCAGCGCAAGCGCGTCGGTGGTGGTACCAAAAATCGCATCACGTCCGTAACGTACCTCGCTGGTGCTCTCGAGGCCGCCGACATGGGCATATCCAATTTCACCAACAACGGTTACACGACCAGCACCTAGCACCTGATCAAAAAAGTGTGTAAAGGTTGTTTGGAGTTGAGTGATTTCTTTGCGGTTGTAACCACGGTTCTCCAAACCTGCTCGCGCTGGATCGGTCAGGTTCAGCGTTACGTCAGTAGTATTGATCTGAATGGGTGCATTCGGGCGATAGCTGATTTCACCCGACCAGGCGGTACCTGTAGGGAGAGTAGTCGAGAAGCTCATGCCGTAGAGGCGGATATCTTCAGGATAGTCGAGGAAGTACTGCCCGTTGCCCAACAGGATGGCACCACCGATTGCCTCGCCCGCCTGAGCGCCCACCTGGGCAGCGAGTGCAGCAGCCTGGGCTGGCGGAAGTCCGGCGGCGATAGCTTGAGCGAAGGCGGCGTCACCAGCGACACCACCGGCGACACCACCGACCGTCTGCGATGTGCCGAATGTCGCCATACCCGCCGTCTGGGAACTCAAGATCGGCGTACGGCTATGGTAGTTCATGAAGTAAAAACCATATTCAGTGGCATCTCCGAGCCAACGCAGCGCGAGGCCGAACTGCCCTGAATCCCGTGCGTCACGGTCGCCACCGCGAGGAATCATTACCCCCTCGCTCGTGTAGGTTACGCCATTCGCACCTGCGTATGCCCCTAGAGGGCTATTCAGCGCACCTGCCAGTGCCGCGGGCCCTACATGATAGTTGCTATCACAGCCATCAGCCGCTACGTCCGCTCCAGAGAAGAAGGTTCCGCAGTTATCGATGATGGTCTGGTCCCACTCCAACTGATAAAACGCCTCCATGCTCAGGCGATCACTCAGACTTTGGGACAGATACAGCATATTGACTGGAATCAGACCTTCCTTGATTTCTGCACCAGGGCGGCGGAAGGCGGCGGCGTCGAGCGGATTGATGGAGTTGATCGAGTTACCGATGAAGGTACTTTCACCCCAGCTCACGACCTGCCTACCGACACGCACCGTGCCAGGCAGGTCGCCTAAGTAATAGTTGTGGTAGAGGAAAGCATCGAGAATCTGGGCACCAGATGACTGCGCAGCCTCTTTACGGTTGCTGTCGCTAATATCCTTGAACAGACGATCTTCATCCTTCAGTTCAAAGTCATACCAGTACTTGCCACGAATGAATGCGCCACTGTCGCGATAGCGCAGTTCGAGGTCATGAATGCCTTTAAAGATTTTCGAGAAGGTCTCGCCCTTTTTGAAGTTCAGACGGCCATCGTCACCAGTCTGAGTAAAGCCGGTACCGCCATTGGCTGCACCTACGAGATCCATATCGGGATCATCCATTGCCCAACTAGCCCCAACGGACATTGCCGAGTCGAATTGCCCCTCGATTTCCCCGATATTGAAACTAACGGCATAAGCCGGTGCGGCAGTTCCCAGCGCAACGGCGAGAGCCAATGCCTTGGGCTGGAAGATTCCTTGCCTTGTTGTTTTTGTCATGAGGCGCTCCTGGTTGGTTCGAAGTAGGCTCACCCTAACCACACGGCAGCGGAGGGTTAAGCGCACTAAGGTTTGATTTGTTTTGTAATCCTAAAGTATGAACGGCCTTCCCGTTACTGGCTTGCAACGGAGCATCACCCTATCGGAAATGCCGCCCCCAGCGAAGCTATCGAAGAGCTTAGCCGCAAGGCAAATTGGTGCAAGCCCCGAAATAGAGCAGCTGCGACGCCGTTTGCGGAAAATCTGCAGAACTATGCTCAATCAACCCCAGGCGACTTGAACCGAAGCGCCCGTAATCGGCATCGCAACTCACAGGCTGTAAGGAAGGCAAAACGCTATCGGCGAGTCGGAGCGTTACCCAAGCACAGCGCCCTGGGGCGAAACGAAACAACTGAAAGGTCGAAAGCCGCTGATAGGGCATTCGCGCCGGTCTACAGGGAGAAGCCGAGCAAACGCTAGTCGCTCGGCGCGAAGGGATAGCCCAACCGGAACAGGAAATGTGGCGAGATAGCCGCTTAGTCAGAAATCAGAGCCGAGCATTCGGCCCTGACGGGATATCAAGGCAAGCCGACTTACATTCCTTTAACGGCATAGATACCAGGAGCGTTGCGCCAATAGCCCTTGTAGTCCATGCCGTAACCGAACACGTAGCGATCAGCACAGCTGAGCCCGACGTAATCCGCTTTCAGGTCTGGACGGGCCTTGCGCTGGTGCTCCTTGTCGACCAGCACCGCGGTATGCACCGCAGTGGCACCCGCATGACGACAGAAATCGATGATCGCGCCGAGGGTATGCCCTTCATCCAGAATGTCGTCGATGATCAACACATCGCGGTCAATGAAGGAAATCTCCGGCTTGGCTTTCCAGAACAAGTCGCCACCGCTCGTCTCGTTGCGATACCGCGTGGCGTGCAGGTAGGAGAGCTCCAGCGGAAAGTTGAGCTTCGGAACCAGCTTGCCGGAGAAGATTAGCCCTCCGTTCATGACGCAGAACACCACCGGGTTACGGTCGGCCAGCTCGCCATTGATTTTTGCGGCCACCGCATCGATTGCCGCCTCAACTTCGGTTTCGGAATAAAGACAATCGGCTTCGGCCATGATCTGGCGGATATGTGCGAGATCGACGGACATGGGCGATGCTCCAAGACAGAGAAGAGAAGGAAGCAGCTCAGTCGGCTGCGCACAAAATAAGGGGCGCGACGATACCGATGCCATTGCGACCAAGGCAAGCCCTGATTGATACATCAATAGCCGCTAACACCCCGATGCATTAATCTACGCCGGTTTATTCGACCGCCGGAGCCACCATGACCATTCGAGAGATCCGCCACCCGCTAATTCGCCACAAACTTGGGTTGATGCGTCGCGCCGATATCAGCACCAAGAACTTTCGCGAACTGGCGCAGGAGGTCGGGTCGATCCTGACGTACGAGGCGACTCGCGACCTGCCGCTGGAGAATTACAGCATCGAGGGCTGGTGCGGCCCGGTCCAGGTGGAAAAGATTTCCGGCAAGAAAATCACTGTGGTACCGATCCTTCGAGCCGGCATCGGGATGCTCGACGGCGTGCTCACTTTGATTCCCGGCGCCAAGGTAAGCGCGGTAGGCATCGCCCGTAATGAGGAAACTCTGCAGGCACACACCTATCTGGAGCGCTTGGTAGACGATCTTGATCAGCGCTTGGCGATGATCATCGACCCGATGCTGGCAACAGGCGGTTCCATGGTCGCGGCAATCGACATGTTGAAAAAAGCTGGCTGCAAGGAGATCCGTGCGCTGGTGCTGGTCGCTGCGCCGGAGGGCATCGATGCCGTGGAAAAGGCTCACCCGGACGTCATCATCTATACCGCCTCCATTGATGAGCGCCTGGACGAGCATGGTTATATCGTGCCCGGCCTGGGCGATGCGGGGGACAAGATCTTCGGCACCAAGCAGAAGGACATCTAAGATGTCGCAACCCATGGAAGAAGCGCTCGGCCGCCAAGTTCTCGCCGGCGCGCAGATGCTGTTCGTGGCGTTCGGCGCACTGGTGCTGATGCCGTTGATCACCGGCATGGATCCCAACGTTGCGCTGTTCACTGCCGGTATCGGTACCCTTCTGTTTCAGCTGGTCACTAAGCGTCAGGTGCCCGTGTTTCTGGCATCGAGCTTCGCCTTCATCGCGCCGATCATCGCGGCCAAAGGTGACTTCGGCCTGCCTGCGGTACTCGGCGGCGTAGTCGCGGCGGGCATCGTCTATATAGTTCTCGGTTTTGCGGTTCGCCTTAAAGGCCCAGGCTTTATCGACCGGCTGCTGCCACCCGTTGTAATCGCTCCGGTCATCATCTCCATCGGCCTCGCGCTCTCGCCTGTCGCGGTGAACATGGCAATGGGCAAGGCCGGCGACGGCAGCGCCCAACTGGTGCCGTACGAGACCGCCATGCTGATCTCGATGCCGGCGCTGTTGACGACGCTGCTGGTGGCCGTACTCGGCAAAGGGTTGTTCCGGCTGGTGCCGATACTTGCAGGCGTCGCAGTGGGCTATGGCCTATCGTTCGCTTTCGGCGTCGTGGATACCACCGGCATCGCCGCGGCGCCCTGGCTGGCGGTTCCGAACTTCGTCGCTCCGGAATTTCATTGGGGCGCGATTCTGTTCATGGTCCCGGTGGCGTTGGCCCCTGCGATCGAACACATCGGTGGCGTGGTGGCCATCGGCGGGGTCACTGGCAACAACTTCATCAAAAAGCCGGGGCTACACCGCACATTGCTAGGTGACGGCCTGGCCACCTCGGCCGCTGGCCTGTTCGGCGGCCCGCCCAATACCACCTACGCGGAAGTCACCGGCGCGGTGATGCTGACCAAGAACTACAACCCGAAAATCATGACCTGGGCAGCCATCTTCGCCATCGTTCTGGCCTTCATCGGCAAGTTCGGAGCGGGCTTGCTGAGCATTCCAGTGCCGGTGATGGGCGGCATCCTTTGCCTGCTGTTCGGTTCGATTGCCGTAGTCGGCCTGAGCACGCTGATCCGCCATCAGGTGGATCTGGCGGAAGCGCGTAATCTGATCATCGTTTCGGTGACACTGGTGTTCGGCATTGGCGGCATGGCGATCGGCTATGGCGAATTCACGCTGTCAGGCATCTCTCTTTGCGCGATCATCGCACTGCTCCTCAACCTGCTGCTGCCGGGCGGAGAAGGTTGGAAGAACAAGCAGCTCGAAGAAAATAGCTGACGCGATTCTGGCCAGCCGCCTCTCTTGAGCTGGCCTTCGCCGTTGCGCGTCGAGCGGTCTGTCATCACCGTTGCAGCTATCGCTGGGCAGGAGGGGTAGACTGCCCCGATGAGCCTGCCCAACATCCCCCATCGACAACTGAGCGGAGCTGCTGTGAGCTGCTCCACTTGCGCCGCCTGTTGCTGTCGACTTGAGGTTCTTCTCATCACCGATACCGGCGTACCGGAGCGCTTTATCGATGAGGACGCCTGGGGTGGCCAGGTCATGCGCCGTCTCGATGATGGCTGGTGCGCGGCGCTCGACCGCGACAGCATGCGCTGCACCATCTATGAGAAGCGCCCGCTGATCTGCAGAGAGTTCGAACTCGGCTCGGAGGATTGCCTGGAGGAGCGAAAGGGCTCTGAACGGGCTTATCAGGACTGAGCGGGCGGGAGTGAACGGGTGAGCGCAACGTTAAGTAAGACCCATCGAGCATAAATAGCCGATGGGTTTCACCTGCGCGGCCCGCACCATGCTACGGGCACGTGGCCTCCGGCGCTTAGAACGACGCCCGATAATGCACTGCGTAACTTTCGATGCCATCGTTCGGATTCTTGATCCCGGCGTTGGAATAGTGAATTGCCCGGATACCAACTTCGTGCCCGCCTGCGAATCGCAGCCCCGCGCCGAAGCGATCTTCGAACTGGAACGATGACCCCAGATCCTTATCTTCTACTTTGGTGTTCTCGAATGCCGCAACACCGATACCCAGTTCCAGATAAGGCTTCACCGCATCTCCGGCGAACTCGTAGACGAACACCGGTGCCAGCGACACGCTATGGTTACTCGAGGTTTCGTCACCTTCCCAATAGGTGTACCCAGCATCCCAATATCCGGTGAGCCGCCCCACGCTCGTCTGGAACCAGCTGCGGTTGAAGTCGAATTGCGCACCAAGGCGATAAGTCATTGTCGACTCACCGGTCTGGCCGACGGCAGCTGTCAGGTCCAGCGCATGAACAGCAGCCACCTGACCCAGCGAAACGGCGGCAATCGCAGCGAGGGAGATCAGTTTTTTCATCGGAATTTCCTTATCGAAAAGTTGGCGTCGCTTGTTTTTTTTCGAGCATTAACTCGAATACAGAAAGCAGGCGCAGCGGGGAGTTCCTAATTAGAGTAGTCGGCCACCGTGCCGTTTTCGCCCCAAAGTACCGGGAGTACGCCGGCCAATTGGCGGGGATCGCCGCTGCTCCAGAATCGTGTCGCCGGCTCGCCATGTCCTAGCAGGTTGCGCGCGGCCAGTACCGCTTCGAGATGCCGCGCCACCGCGGCCCCGGTGTCCACCAGAGTTACGTTAGACGGCAGCAGCTCGGTTAGCAGCGGCTTGATGAACGGATAGTGAGTGCACCCCAGTATCAGTGTGTCGCAGCCCTGCTCGATCAAAGGCTGGACGAACCCCTGCAGCAACGAACGCGTCGTGTCGCCATTGAGCTCACCGGCCTCGATGCACTCGACCAGACCGGGACAGGGCTGGGTGATGACCCGTACATCGCTGGCAAAGCGGTCGAGCAATGCGGCAAACTTCGCGCTTTTCAGCGTGCCGGTGGTCGCCAGCACCCCCACGACACCGCTGCGAGTCGCCTGTGCGGCGGGCTTTACCGCCGGCTCCATCCCCACCAACGGGACATTCGGATACAGCTCGCGAAGCTCGGCTACACCCGCGGCAGTTGCGGTATTGCAAGCCAGCACCAAAGCCTTGGCGCCCTGCCCCAGCAAGAAGTCAGCGATTGATCGGCACCGCTGACGAATGAATTCCGGACTTTTTTCGCCGTAGGGCACATAACCGCTGTCGGCCAGGTACAACAACGACTCCTGCGGTAAGCGCGCGCGAATCTCCCGCAGCACCGACAGCCCGCCCACGCCGGAATCGAAGACGCCAATCGGCGCGTTATCAGCCATGGCGGTCGCCGCAAACCGCACAGGCCGGGTCGCGCTTGACCCTCAGTTCGCGAAAGCGACCAGACAGCGCGTCTATCAACAGCAGCCGGCCTACCAAAGGCTCACCGAAGCCGGCGAGCAACTTCAGCGCTTCAAGCGCCTGCAGACTACCCACCATTCCCACCAAGGGCCCCACTACGCCGGCCTCGCTACAGGTCAGTTCGGCTTCGCTGCCATGACCATAAAGGCAGTGGTAACACGGGCTTGTCGGCACTCGTGGATCGAACACCGACAGTTGCCCCTCGAGCCGGATCGCAGCACCGCTCACCAAGGGTTTGTTCGCGCTGACGCAAGCGGCATTCACGGCTTCCCTCACGGCGAAGTTGTCGGTGCAATCGAGCACCAGATCTACCTCAGCCACAGCCGCGTCAAGGGTATCGACATCCATCGCGGCGCGGTGCGGCACCAGCTTCACCAAGGGATTGAGCCCCGACAAACGCGCAATCGCCGAGTCCACCTTCTGCACCCCGACCGAAGACGAATCATGAATGATCTGCCGCTGCAGATTGGTCAGATCGACGCTATCGAAATCCGCCAGATGCAGCTCTCCCACACCGGCGGCGGCCAGATAAAGCGCCACGGGCGCCCCCAGCCCGCCCAGCCCAACGATCAGCACCCGGCTCTGTTTGAGTTTCAGCTGACCCTCGATGTCGACCTGTTTCAGCAATATCTGCCTGCTGTAACGCAGCAGCTCCTCATCGCTCAGCATGTTGCTCTCCTGGATGATGAAATCATGGTCGACGGCCCAGACTGATGCGCTCGTGCCCGCCAAAATCCCTGCGGCTTTCGACGTCGTTGAATCCGCTCACCACAAGCAGCTCCCGCACCGCCGCTGCCTGATCGTAGCCATGTTCCAGCAGTAACCAGCCGTCTTCCTGCAGATACGCCGGTGCCTGCTCGATGATCTGGCGAATGTCATCCAGACCATCCACACCGGCAATCAGCGCGCTGCCCGGCTCGAAACGCACGTCGCCCTGCTCCAGATGCGGATCGCCGGCAGGGATATAAGGCGGATTGCTGACAATTAGCCGATAGCGCTGCCCCTCCACCCTGGAAAACCAATGGCTTTCATGGAAGCGCACGTTATCCAGGCGCAGCTGTTGGGCGTTACGGGCCGCCAGGACAACCGCCTCAGCGACGCGGTCTACACCCGTCACCTGCCAGGCCGGACGCTCGCTGGCCAATGCCAAGGCAATCGCACCCGTGCCGGTGCCGAGGTCGAGAGCCTGCGCCGCTGTTGTCGGAATCAGTTGCAGCGCGGCTTCCACCAGCAGTTCGGTGTCCGGGCGCGGAATCAGCGTATGCGGCGCGACTTCGAGATCCAGACTCCAAAACCCTTGCCGACCGAGGATATAGGCCACCGGCTCGCCACGGCGGCGGCGCGCCAGGCATTCGCTAAAGGCGCGACACTGCTCGGTATCGAGCTCCCTTTCCGGCCAGGTGTGCAAATAGCTGCGCGACTTGCCCAGCACATGGGCGAGCAACAGCTCCGCGTCGAGCCTGGCGCTTGGTGAGTCGGGCAAGTTGCTGTCGTTCAGCAGGGATTCAATGGTGGCCATAAGGTTAAGCCTCAAGCGAAAGCCTCAAACGACAACACGCCACATACTCAACTTATGGCTTGAGGCTTGCCGCCGTCGTTAATCTCCCAACGCTGCCAGCTGATCCGCCTGATATTCCTGCAATAGCGGTTCGATAACTTGCTCCACCGCGCCGCCGATGACTTCGCCAAGCGAATACAGGGTCAGGTTGATGCGGTGATCGGTCACGCGTCCCTGCGGGAAGTTGTAGGTGCGGATGCGCTCGGAGCGGTCACCGGAGCCAACTAGCAGCTTGCGGGTATCGGAGATTTCTTTGTGGGCGGCGCTATCCTGCACGTCCTGCAACTTGGCCGCCAGCCAGGACATGGCGCGGGCGCGGTTCTTGTGCTGCGAGCGCTCTTCCTGGCACTCGACGACGATACCGCTGGGCATATGGGTGATGCGCACGGCCGAATCGGTCTTGTTGATGTGCTGCCCGCCGGCGCCGGATGCTCGATAGGTATCGACGCGCAGATCGGCCGGGTTGATCTCGATGGCAATCTGCTCGTCAGGCTCCGGCAGCACAGCCACAGTACAGGCTGAGGTATGGATACGGCCCTGGGATTCGGTTTCCGGGACGCGCTGGACGCGGTGGGCGCCAGACTCGAACTTCAGCTTGGCGTAGACATTGTCGCCCTCGACGCGCGAGATGACCTCCTTATAGCCGCCGTGTTCACCCGGACTTTCTGAGAGGATCTCGACGCGCCACCCTTGCCGTTCGGCGTAGCGGGAATACATGCGAAACAGATCGCCCGAGAAGATCGCCGCCTCGTCACCGCCCGTACCGGCGCGTATTTCGAGAAAGACGTTGCGCCCGTCCTTCGGGTCCTTCGGCAGGAGCATGCGCTGCAGGCGGGCTTCAATTTCCTCCAGCTTCGCGCGCGCGTCGGCCACTTCCTCTTCGGCCATCTCGCGCACATCCGGGTCGTTATCCTTGAGCAGCGCCTGGGCGCCTTCGAGGTCCGACTGCAGCTTGAGGAATTCACGGTAGGTGGCGATGACCGGTTCTACCTCGGCGTACTCGCGCGAATAGGCACGAAACCGCGTCTGGTCGCTGATCACCTCGGCGTCGCCAAGCAACGCCGTCAGCTCTTCGAAGCGGTCCTGCAGAATGTCGAGTTTATTGAGCAGCGACGCTTTCATGGTTTGTCCGTGCTGTCCGGCAAGGCGAAGAGTTCCTGAACGATGTTCAGTGCCTCCACTCGCCCTTCGGCAGAAAGTTTTTTCAGCTGAACGCTGGGTGCGTGCAGCAGTTTGTTGGTCAGCCCTCGCGCCAGCTGGGCCAGCGCATCCTCGGGCGTACCGCCATTGGCCAGCAGCCGCTGTGCCTTAACTAACTCTTCATCTCGAATGCGCTCCGCGTGCTGTCGATAGGACTTGAGCACGTCTACCGCAGCCAGCTCCCGTAGCCGCCCCATGAACTCATCGGTTCCAGCGGCGACCAGCTCTTCGGCGGCCTGGGCGGCACCTTGTCGACTCTTGAGATTCTCCGCCACCACCTCATGCAGATCATCGACGGTATAGAGGTAGACATCGTCCAGCTCGCCGACCTGCGCCTCTATGTCGCGGGGCACGGCGATATCGACCATGAACATCGGCTTGTGCTTGCGCTTCTTCAGCGCCTGCTCCACGGCGCCCTTGCCCAGAATCGGCAATTGGCTGGCAGTGGAGCTGATGACGATGTCGCTGTTATAGAGTTCCTGCGGGATGTCGGCGAGCAGGATCGCATGGGCGCCGAACTGCTCCGCCAGCACGCTGGCGCGCTCGAGGGTACGGTTGGCAACCACGATGCGCTTGACGCCCTGCTCGTGCAGGTGACGAGCAACCAGCGTAATGGTCTCACCAGCACCGATCAGCAGAGCCTGGCTGCGGTGAAGGTCGGCGAAGATCTGCTTGGCCAGACTGACCGCGGCAAAGGCCACCGAGACAGGACTCTCGCCGATGGCGGTATCGGTCCGCACGGTCTTGGCGGTGCTGAACGTCGCCTGGAACAGACGCCCCAGCAGCGGACCGACGCTGCCGGCTTCGCGCGCGACGGCATAGGCCGACTTCATCTGCCCGAGAATCTGGGGCTCGCCGAGCACCATCGAGTCCAACCCGGACGCGACGCGCATCATGTGGCGCACCGCCTGATCGTCGGTATGAACGTAGGCACAGGCCCGGACATCTTCGAGATTCAGCCGATGATAATTGGCCAACCAGGCCAGCACCGCCTCGGCCTCGACCTGGTCCTGCTCTAGGTAAAGTTCGCTGCGGTTACAGGTCGAAAGAATCGCGGCCTCTCGCGTCGGCGTGACACGGCACAGCTGCTGAAGCGCCTCGACCGTTTGTTCAGGCGTGAATGCAACACGCTCGCGCACGTCCACCGATGCGGTCTTGTGATTAATGCCAAGCGCGATGAAAGCCATGCAGGGTCGCTGATCGAAAACGGAGCGCGCGATTCTCCTACTTCGCCTGTCTCAGAACAACCATTGCCCTTCATTGTCTGTACCTATCGAGCCTTCCCACTCGCCTCGCATGCCAGCCCGTGCGCTTGCCTGACGGCTTGTGTCATGATGCCGCGACCCCAGACCAGCCTTGTAATCCCCTATGAAAAAACTCCTCGCCCTCAGCGCCCTTCTGTTTCTCGGTGGCTGCCAAAGCATCATGCAGAGCACGCCCGAAAGCAGCCCGCCGGTCGAGGAGGCCTCTCCGCAAGCCGTTGAGCCAGATACCGGCACATATGGCTCGTTCAGCAGCGACACGCTTTATGCCCTGCTGGTGGCCGAACTGGCAGGCCAACGCAATCGCTTCGACATCGCCCTGGGCAATTACGTCCAGCAGGCCAATGCGACCCAGGATGCGGGCGTCGCCGAGCGCGGATTCCGCATCGCCGAATACCTCGGCGCCGAGCAGGCCGCGCTGGACACGGCGATGATCTGGGCGAGCAACGCCCCAGACAACCTCGACGCCCAGCGCGCCGCGGCAGTGCAGCTGGCGCGTGCTGGGCGTTATGAGCAATCGATGGAATACATGGAAAAGGTGCTGCAGGGTCAGGGCGACACCCACTTCGACTTCCTTGCCTTATCCGCCGCCGAGACCGACCCCGATACTCGAACCGGCCTGCTGAAGAGCTTCGACCAGCTGCTGGCCAAACACCCGAACAACCCCCAGCTCCAATTTGGCAAGGCGGTGCTGCTGCAGCAGGACGGTCGTCCGGAAGAAGCGCTCGCATTGCTCGAAGCGCAGTCCGCCGGCGAGCATGAAGTGCCGTCGATACTGCTCCAGGCTCGCCTGCTACAGATCCTCGAACGTGGCAAGGAAGCGCTGCCGCTGCTGGAGAAGAGTCTGCGCCGGCATCCCGAAGACAAACGCCTTCGCCTGACCTACGCGCGCCTGCTGGTCGAGCAGGATCGCCTCGACGAGGCCATGGGTGAATTCGCCACGCTGGTCCAGCAGCACCCCAGCGATGACGACCTGCGTTTTTCGATGGCCTTGGTATGCCTCGAAGCACAAGCCTGGCGCGAAGCGATCGTGTATCTGGAAGACCTGATAGCGCGCGGCAGTCACCGCGATGCGGCCCATTTCAACCTCGGCCGCGCCTATCGCGAGCTGAACCAGCCCGAGCAGGCGCTAAGTGCCTTTTCCAAGGTCGGCCCTGGCAATGAGTATCTGCCGGCAAAGTTGATGCAGGCGGAGCTGCTGTTCACCCTCGATCGCAACGAAGAAGCCTCGCGGTTGCTGGCTAGCGCCCGCGACGAACAGCCCGACTATGCCATCCAGCTGTATCTGATCGAGATCGAAGCACTCTCTGGCCAACAGCGCCTCGATGCGGCCTGGCGACTTACCGAGCAAGCGCTGCAGCAGTTTCCAGAAGACCTCAACCTGCTCTATACCCGCGCGATGATCGCCGAAAAGCGTGGCGACCTGGCGCAACTCGAGCAGGACTTACGCTTCATCATCGAGCGCGAACCCGACAACGCCATGGCCATCAACGCGCTGGGCTACACCCTTGCCGATCGCACCGATCGATACGAGGAAGCCCTCGCCCTCATCGAGCAGGCCTACCGGCTCAGCCCCGATGACGCCGCTATTCTCGACAGCCTCGGCTGGGTCAACTATCGCCTGGGCAACCTGGAGGAAGCTGAAACCCAGTTGCGCAAGGCCCTCGAGCGCTTTCCAGACCACGAAGTCGCCGCCCACCTCGGCGAGGTGCTCTGGGTGTCTGGCAAAAAACGTGAAGCGCGGGCCGTCTGGGCCGAAGCGCTAAAGCAACAGCCGGACAGCCAGATACTGCGTGAAACTATCAAACGCCTGACAGGCTCGGAGAATCCCTGACCCATGAAGCTGATGCGCAACCTGCTGATCCCCGCTCTCGTGCTGTTGCTCGCCGGCTGCGCCGGTCTCGGCCCGCAGGAATCGATCGAAGGCCCCGGCAACAAGGAAGACTGGACGACTCACAAGGCGCGGGTCAGTGAAATCGATGGCTGGCAGATCAGCGGGAAGATCGGCATTCGCGCGCCGCAGGACTCGGGCAGCGGCACGCTGTTCTGGCTGCAGCGTCAGGATTATTTCGATATTCGTCTCTCCGGCCCACTGGGGCGTGGCGCCACTCGCCTGACTGGCCGGCCTGACGCCGTCGCGCTGGAAGTCGCGGGCCAGGGCCGTTTCGAAGCCGAATCCCCGGAAGCGCTGGTGGAAAGTCAGCTCGGCTGGCAATTGCCCGTATCGAACCTGCTCTGGTGGGTGCGCGGACTCCCCGCGCCGGACAGCCGCAGCCGTATCGCGCTGGACGCCAACGGCCGCCTCGCCAACCTGCAGCAGGAAGGCTGGGACATCCAGTATCTCGGCTACAGCGAAGAAGGCGGCTACGCTCTGCCGTCGCGCATCAAGCTGGCAGGCCGCGACCTGCAGATCACATTGGTAGTCAAGGACTGGCAGCCGCGCCAGCTCGGCCAATGATGCACAGGCTGACCCTGCCGGCCCCGGCCAAACTCAATCTGATGTTGCACATCCTTGGTCGTCGCGCCGATGGCTACCACGAGCTGCAGACGCTGTTTCAGTTTCTCGATTACGGCGACGAACTGACCTTCACGCCTCGTGCCGATGGCCAGATCCAACTGCACACCGAACTGCCTGGCGTCGATCACGAAAACAACCTGATTGTACGTGCCGCGCGCCTGCTGCAGAGCCACAGCGGATGCAGCCAGGGCGCCGACATCGAACTGATCAAGCGCCTGCCCATGGGCGGCGGCATAGGCGGCGGCAGCTCCGATGCGGCAACCACGCTTATCGGGCTCGATTACCTTTGGCAGACAGAGCTGGGCGAGGACCAGCTGGCGAAGATCGGCCTGTCGCTTGGGGCCGATGTGCCGGTATTCGTGCGGGGTTATGCGGCCTTTGCCGAAGGGGTGGGCGAGCGCTTGCAACCGGTCGAATTGAGCGAGCCGTGGTTCCTCGTAATCGCCCCGCAAGTCTCTGTTAGTACAGCGGAAATATTTTCCGACCCAGAGTTGACACGCAATACCCCCGCCATTACAGTTCGCAGCCTTCTTGCAGGGGGCGGTCATAACGACTGTCAGCCGGTGGTCGAGAAGCGTTATCCAGAAGTTCGTAACGCTTTGAGCTTGTTGAACAATTTCGTTCCAGCAAGAATGACCGGCACTGGAGCTTGTGTGTTTGGGAGCTTCCCAAACAAAGGTGAGGCTGATAAAGTTTGCCGCCAACTTCCAGCCGATTTACCAGCTTTCGTAGCTCAAGGCCGCAACATTTCGATGCTGCACCGAAGGCTCGCGCAACTGGCGCAGGAAGTAAGTGGTTAGAGGTTGTACGTTACAGGGGCGTCGCCAAGCGGTAAGGCAGCAGGTTTTGATCCTGCCATGCGTTGGTTCGAATCCAGCCGCCCCTGCCATAACCTTCGGGTTAGTGCAGCAGCAACACTTCAAGTTTTATATCCACAGGGGCGTCGCCAAGCGGTAAGGCAGCAGGTTTTGATCCTGCCATGCGTTGGTTCGAATCCAGCCGCCCCTGCCAAACATCACGAGAGCTGTTCAAAACGCCTGGCCTTTTGAACAGCTTTTTGTTTCATCGGATCCACCCTCAGGCAGGTACTGCGCGTGTCCAAGATGATGGTCTTCACGGGGAACGCCAACCCCGACCTGGCCCGGCGTGTTGTACGTCAGCTGCATATCCCCCTCGGTGACGCCTACGTCGGAAAATTCTCCGACGGCGAGATCAGTGTCGAGATCAACGAGAACGTTCGCGGTAAGGACGTCTTTCTGATTCAGCCGACCTGCGCCCCTACCAATGACAACCTGATGGAATTGGTGGTGATGGCAGATGCCTTCCGCCGCTCCTCCGCTACCCGCATCACGGCAGTCATTCCCTACTTCGGTTACGCCCGCCAGGATCGCCGTCCGCGCTCCGCTCGCGTACCGATCAGCGCCAAGGTCGTGGCCGACATGCTCGATGTGGTTGGGGTCAACCGCGTCCTCACCGTCGATCTGCACGCCGATCAGATCCAGGGTTTCTTCGACATGCCGGTAGACAACATCTACGGCTCGCCGGTCCTGGTCGATGATATCCAGGCTCAGCGCTTCGAGAACCTGATGATCGTTTCCCCCGACATTGGCGGTGTGGTGCGTGCTCGCGCCGTGGCCAAGTCGCTGGGCGTGGATCTGGCCATCATCGACAAGCGTCGCCCGAAGGCCAACCAGTCGGAAGTGATGCACATCATCGGTGATATCGAAGGCCGTACCTGCATCCTCGTCGACGACATGGTCGATACCGCCGGCACCCTGTGCCACGCTGCGACCGCTTTGAAAAATCACGGCGCTTCGAAAGTCTATGCGTATTGCACGCATCCGATTCTGTCCGGTCGCGCCATCGAGAACATCGACGGCTCGGTACTCGACGAACTGGTGGTGACCAATACCATTCCGCTGTCCGCAGCGGCACAAGCCTGTACCCGTATTCGCCAATTGGACATCGCGCCAATGGTGGCTGAGGCGGTTCGCCGCATCAGCAATGCTGAATCGATCAGCGCGATGTTCCGCTAAGCCGAAAGCTTGGCCCTTCGCGCCGAACGAAAATGTGCCCCGCCGCGTGCGGGGCTTTTTGCCCAACCGCCCGATAGCACTGGTCGCGAGTGTTTCGGGCGCGTTGTTATCCTGGAGAAACACAATGACTGACTTCACTCTGAATGCCCAAGTGCGTTCCGACCTGGGGAAAGGTGCGAGCCGCCGCCTGCGTCGTAACGCCAACCTCGTCCCAGCCGTAATCTACGGTGGCGACAAGGCTCCGCAATCCATCAGCCTGCTGGCCAAAGACCTGGCCAAGATGCTGGAAAACGAAGCTTCCTTCAGCCACGTGCTGACCCTGGACGTCGATGGCCAGAACGAATCCGTTCTGATCAAGGCGCTGCAGCGTCATCCGGCCAAGGGCTTCGTTCTGCACGCTGACTTCGTTCGCGTTGTCGCTGGCCAGAAGCTGACCGCTATCGTTCCTCTGCACTTCATCAACCAGGAAACCTCGGTTGGCGTGAAGCAGCAGGGTGGCGAAATCCTGCACAACCTCAACGAAGTTGAAGTCTCCTGCATGCCGCAGGATCTGCCGGAGTTCATCGAGGTCGACATGGCCAACGTTGAAGTCGGTCAGGTACTGCACATGACTGACATCAAGCTGCCGAAAGGTGTTGAGCTGGTCTCCCTGGCACATGGCAGCGACCTGCCGGTTGCCAACGTTCACGCTCCGCGCGTGAGCAAGGAAGACGCACCGAAAGAAGAAGGCGCTGCCGAGTAATCCACTCGTCATCACCTGAGGAAGGGCCTCTGCCGTGACCGCCGTTAAACTGATCGTTGGCCTGGGTAATCCAGGCCCTGAGTACGACCAGACCCGGCATAACGCAGGGGCCCTTTTCGTTGAGCGTCTGGCCGCCCGCAAGGGCGTCAACCTCAGCGTCGATCGCAAATACTTCGGTCTGGTCGGCAAGTTTCGCCATCAGGACGAAGACGTCCGCCTGCTGATCCCCACCACCTATATGAACCGCAGCGGTCAGGCGGTGGCGGCACTGGCCGGATTTTTCCGAATTCCCCCTGAGTCCATCCTGGTCGCCCATGATGAACTCGACATGCCCCCCGGCGTCGCCAAGCTCAAACAGGACGGCGGCCATGGCGGGCACAACGGGCTTCGCGACATCATCGCCAAGCTCGGCAACCAGAACAATTTCTACCGCCTGCGTCTGGGCATCGGCCATCCCGGGCACAGTAGCCTGGTGACGGGCTACGTATTGGGGCGAGCGCCTCAGGCCGAGCGCGAAAAGCTGGACGCCAGTATCGATTTCAGTTTCGACGTGCTGCCCGAGGTCCTTGCAGGTGACTGGACGCGGGCGATGCAGAAGCTGCATAGCCAGAAAGCCTGAGGCGCAAGCACACACGACAAGGCGACGGCTGGACAGGATGCTTGCATCACAGCGCATCCCGACGCCGTTAAAGCAGTTTGGCAACGCCGGTAGCTTTCCAGCTGCCAGCCACACCGAGGCAAAGACACCATGGGATTCAATTGCGGCATCGTCGGCCTGCCCAACGTCGGCAAGTCCACCCTGTTCAACGCACTGACCAAATCCGGCATCGCTGCGGAAAACTTCCCTTTCTGCACCATCGAGCCGAACAGCGGCATCGTACCGATGCCCGATCCGCGCTTGCAGGCCCTGGCCGATATCGTCAAGCCGGAACGGATATTGCCGACGACCATGGAGTTCGTCGATATCGCCGGCCTCGTCGAAGGCGCTTCCAAGGGCGAAGGTCTGGGCAACAAGTTTCTGGCCAACATCCGCGAGACCGATGCCATCGCCCACGTGGTGCGTTGCTTCGAAGATGACAATGTCATCCACGTTTCCAATTCAGTCGATCCCAAGCGCGACATCGAAATCATCGAGCTCGAGCTGATCTTCGCCGACCTCGATAGCTGCGAGAAGCAGCTGCAGCGCGTCACCCGCAACGCCAAGGGCGGCGACAAGGAAGCCGTGGCGCAAAAGGCATTGTTGGAAAAACTCATTCCCCACTTCACCGAAGGCAAGCCGGCTCGCACGCTGCTGAAGAAGCTGGGTGACGATGAGATACAACTGGCCAAAGGCTTTCACTTGCTGACCAGCAAGCCGGTGATGTACATCGCCAACGTTGCCGAAGACGGCTTCGAGAACAACCCGCACCTGGACGTGGTCAACGCCATCGCCGCAGAAGAAGGCGCCGTCGTGGTGCCTGTGTGCAACAAGATCGAAGCGGAAATCGCCGAACTGGACGATGGCGAGGAAAAGGACATGTTCCTCGAATCCCTCGGCCTCGAAGAGCCGGGCTTGAATCGCGTGATCCGCGCCGGCTACGAACTGCTTAACCTGCAGACATACTTCACCGCTGGCGTGAAGGAAGTTCGCGCCTGGACCGTAAAGGTCGGCGCTACCGCGCCCCAGGGCGCAGGTGTCATTCACACCGATTTCGAAAAGGGCTTCATCCGTGCTGAAGTAGTCGCCTATAACGACTTCATCCAATACAAGGGCGAAGCTGGCGCCAAGGAAGCTGGCAAATGGCGCCTGGAAGGCAAGGAGTACATCATCAAGGATGGTGACGTGATGCACTTCCGCTTCAACGTCTAAGCCGAAGCAGTAACTTCAGCAAGCTTCGTGAAACTCCTGAAGGTAACGAAACAATAAAAAGGCCGCGCATTAACGCGGCCTTTTTTTGTTCAAAAACTACCCGAATCACTTGCTCACGAAATGGAATTTGCATTTGCCCTCGTTGCCGGAGCACGACCAGTGAGGCTGGCCAGCGAGGCGCGCTCGTCCCGATGCTCCCACGGCGTTAGTCCCTCTTTTTCAATCGAATAGGGGATACGCCTGGCTGCGTATGCGCGAGCATGATGGTGCGACACGACTGAGATAAAACAAGTGCGCGCCCAGGACAGATTAGACGAGGAATGAACCAGGGCTTTTCACAGCCCTTCTTGCGCTCCTGCGTCTCGCCCGCAGCATTTGCCTCAGATGGCTTTCAATGCTGAGACAGACCAGCCCCAGCGCATGGCAGAGGCTGCCGGCTCCGCAAGGCAATGGTACTCAGAGGTCTGTCATGTCGGCCGCACCAAGGACAGGCGTCACCACTCTCCGTGACCGCATTAAGCGCAACAGTACGGTCATTACCGAATCTGGATCAAAGAACACCACAACACCGGATCAGGGCAGCTCCGATGGGGCCATAGGGGCCATAGAGGTCGGGAAATAGGGCTATGGTTCTTCAAAGTCCGACACAGCCGTGATCAATCAGGACTGATTTCGTAAGCAGAAATACACCTCATCGGAGCTACGCCATGCGCACCCTGAAGCCGTTTGCCCTTGCTGTGATTGCTGCAATGTCGTCACCGGCATTCGCCGCTCAAAACTCTGCCCACGTTGATCAGTCCGGCGTCTCGCTGATAGCCACTGTCACACAGACAGGTGGTATCGATAACACAACCTCAATCACCCAGGGCGGCGTGTCCAACGAAGCGGTTGCCGTCCAGCTAAGTGGTATAGGCGACTCGATCAATCAGTATCAGCAAGGCAGCTCTAACTACAGTGAAGCGCGTCAGTCGGACAACACCGTAGCGGACCTCGCTTCAGGCAACATGATCCTGCAGCACCAGGCCGTTGGTTCTGGGAATGTCGCGAACGCCACTCAGACCAATTCAACCGGCAGTGTCATTTCACAAGGCCAACATGGCAGCTCGAACTCTGCGGAGGGTACCCAGTCGGACTCCGTCGGAGCAGAGCTCTACCAGCTGCAAGTAGGCGACGGGAATTCTGCTACCGCGAGCCAATCATTCGCCGAAGCAAAATCCACCAGCCAACAGTACGGTAACGACAATGTCAGCAATACCCTCCAAAACGATGCCTTAGGCGACACGGCCTATGTTTGGCAGGATGGCACTGCGAACATTGCCAGCGTGAGGCAGGACTTCGGCAGTGTCTCTGATGTCACGATTTTGTCCTTTGGCGTTGGCAATTCGGCGACAGTGGTTCAGTCCTCTGCCATCGCCTCGAAAGCCGAGATTGAAGGCACTGGCAACTACAACAGCGCGACGGTCACCCAATCCGATATCTTGATGAATTTCTCGAGCGAGCAGAATGGCGACCGCAACGAAGTCGTAGCGAGCCAAGGTGGCCGGCAGAACACATCCGTTTCTTCCCAGACCGGCAATGACAACGCAATCGAACTTGCACAAGCCGGCAGAGACAGCAGCGTCGCCATAGTGCAGACCGGCAATCGCAACAGGGCCAGCCTCTCGCAGACCGCGGTCGGCAACGTATTGAATGCCGTGACAACAGGAAACGACAACAGCATCGTGACCGTTCAGGTTGGAGTGGGTGAGGTAAACGAACTGGATCTGGAGCAGAACGGTGAGAGCAACATCATCCAGGCCTCGCAATTCAACGAGGGCAACTACGCGCTTGTCAGCCAAGCCGGCACTGCAAACTTTGTAGACGTTTCGCAGTATGGCGCCAGCGACAGTGCCAGCGTTCTCCAGAGTGGCTCTACCAACTCGGCGCGCGTAGTGCAGCGCTAAAGCTTATTGCCGCCAGCAGTCGCGGTGCTGCCGGGCCGGCACTAGCTCAGTACGTTACCTCTAAGCGAATCTTCCAGATTGGCACTCGCTAATTGCACCAAAGCCTCGCCAACGCGAGGCTTTGGTGCATTCAGGGGCCGAACCACCCGCTCTGAAACACCGAAAAATGGCTCTATCCCGGACATCTGTCTGACGACCGGCACGGAATCCATTCATCAGACGCGGAATATTCGCCCCGCTTATGCGGTCGGAACAGGCAGACTTGCCGAAGCCGGAGCGCAGATGAACAGCCTTACCGAACCGCCATCACAGTTTCTCGACGACGCTTTCTTCGACCGGGACGCGCAGCGGGTCGCCCAGGATCTGTTGGGAACCGTGATTCGCCATTGCGTCGATGGGCTGTGGTTGTCGGCTCGCATCATCGAGACCGAAGCCTATTACGTCGACGAAAAGGCCAGCCACTCCTCGCTCGGCTACAGCCCGTCACGGCGCGCGATGTTCATGCCGGCCGGCCATCTCTATCTGTATTACTCGCGTGGCGGGGATTCGCTGAACTTCAGCGTGCAGGGTGACGGCAATGCGGTGTGCATCAAGGCCGGCTATCCTTGGGTCGACTCGCTGTCGTGCGAGGAATCCATTGCCAGAATGCGCAACAACAGCCCGGCCGCCGCTGGCGGGCCACGACCATTGACCCGCCTCTGCTCCGGTCAGACGCTGTTATGCAAGGCATTGGGTTTGACCGTCACGGAGTGGAACGCCCAGCGCATGGACCCTGCCCGTCTGCGCGTGGACGACATCGGTGCGCGCCCCGACATCATCCAGACCACGCGACTGGGCATCCCGGCCGGTCGCGACGAGCATCTACCCTACCGTTTCGTTGATGCGGGCTTTGCCGCGCACTGCACGCGCAATCCGCTGCGCCGTGGGCAACTGGAAGGCCAGGACTACGTCATGCTGCGCCGCGAGCTGTTGGCGTTAGTCAGCGACGCCTAGTCGTCGGCTCTCACCAGACGAATCCGGGTGATTTCCGAAGGGGCCCCGAAGCGCAGTGGTGGCCCCCAGTAACCGGTGCCGCGACTGATGTAGACCTGCATCTCGCCGACCCGCTGTAGCCCCGCCACCCAGGGCTGCTGCCACTGCACGAAGTGCATCCAGGGCCAGAATTGCCCGCCGTGCGTATGACCGGACAGCTGCAGATCGCAGCCCGACTCCAGCGCAGCCTTCGCCGAACGCGGCTGATGCGCCAACAGAATGCGCGGCATGTCGTTCGGGGCACCAGCGAATGCCGCAATCGGATCGCTGCGATGGCTGGGCCTGAACAGTTCAGCCGAATAGTCAGCGATACCCGCCAGCACCAGACCGGCGCCGCCGTGTTCGATTTGGACGTGGCGATTGAGCAGCACCACCATTCCCAGCCGCTCGAACTCGGCGATCCAACTGTCCGCGCCGGAGTAATACTCGTGATTGCCAGTCACCACGTACACACCGTGTCGAGCGCTTAGCTGCGCCAGCGGTGCGATATCTTCAGCCAGGTCGGCAACGCTGCCGTCCACCAGGTCGCCGGTGATGACGATGAGATCAGGCGAGAGTCCATTGACCCGTTTCACGATCGCATCGATATAGCCCTGCTTGATCGTCGGCCCCACATGGATGTCGCTGAGCTGCACGATGCTGAACCCTTCCAGCACGGCAGGCAGGTTCCGCAAAGCGATGTCGCGCTCGACCACCCGCGCCGTTCGCCGGGCGTTGAGCACCCCGAAAAGTGTCACCGCCATCACCGCAACGATGACGACAAGCGCCGAGCCACGCGCGAAGCCCGACGACTCCCAACCCAGCAGCGATGCCAGTGCCAACGTAAACGCGCGCAGCAGTGAAAAGATCGAGAGGCTGGAAAACATGCCCATCGCCAGCAATCCGGACCACGCCAGCAGCGCATTGCCAGCCCCGCGTACCAGCACGCCGTAGCGCATCAGCACAGCAGACAGTGCGAGGTATACCCAAGCCAGAACGCTGCCGAGCAGCCCGAACGGGAGATCCGGAATCAGCGTGACGCCAACGAACACATGCAGGCCAATCAGCAATACTCCAACCAACAGTCGCCTGCTCATGCACTTCGTCTCTGGAGAAAAGGAGGACACGCCTGGATGCGCAGCGTACTTCTCTGACTGTGTTCTAGCTCAAATTCGCCGGCGCTCATGTTTTCAGCGCCTCGATCACGCTGCATTCGACGCTTGCAATACCGCCGTTCTGCTTTTCGTGTACAGCGGAGCGGTTGCTGGAGCGCCATAGTGGGGACTGTCATCGGTGGAACGAGCAGCCCGCCCGGTCGGAGGCAAGATTCTCAAAGGTAGGGCGCCCACGTAGACGCATGGGCACGCTCAGCATATTCCGCGCAGACCTAGCCGCTAGCAGTGTGGTCGACCTACCGAAGAATCCTCTGAGACGGGCCAGCGCTCAAGCCACATTGCAACCCGACGCATCGCCAGAAGACAACCGCAGCTACATCACCCCTGGGTCGGGCATCGGGTCGGGTGGCGGCGGCTCTTTTTCCAGCTGTTCGAGCACCTCGTCGGGCAAGGTGTCGCCGTCGTCTAGTTCAGTATCGCTCTCGGCGTCATCGAGATCGTTCAGAGGCGACTCGTCCGCCAACCACGGATGCAGCGGCGGATCGCTTGGAAAGGCTGTGCTGAGCATGAGGGTCTCCTCGCAGGTATGCCTGCAAAGTTAGGCAGGCACTGCCCTGCATCGTTCGAACCGGTCATCCGTGACGCGTCCAGGCCTGCTCCGCCAGGCACTCGCTGAGGTAATCGAGAAAACAGGTGATGCGCGCAGCAAGCGCGGTATTGCGGTAGTACACCGCGTGGATCGGCTGCAGCACCCTGGCATTCGCCTCGGCCAGCACCTCGACCAGCGTGCCCTCGGCGCGATCGCGCGCGGTCATGAAGTCAGATAAGCAAGCGATGCCTTGGCCGGCCAGCGCCAGCTGCCTCACTGTCTCGCCGCTCGATGCCCACAAGCCCGGCACGATGGGCCAGGTCTCGCCGAGCGGATGACGCAGCGGCCAGTGATTGAGACTTTCCGGCTGGGTGAAGCCGATCAGGCTGTGCTTCGCCAGGACCTCGACCTGCTGCGGCATGCCGCGCTGCGCCAGATAGTCCGGGCTGGCCACGGCCCGAATCCGGCTGCGGCCCAATGGCCGGGCATGCAGGGTGGAATCGCGTAGCGGACCGTGGCGCAGCGCCAGGTCGATACGGTGCTCGAGCAAATCGATGATCTGGTCGCTGCTGTGTAACTCCAGCTCGATGTCCGGGTAGCGCTCGCGGAATCCGCCAATAAGCGGCACCAGGATATGCAGCATGAAAGGCGCGGAAGCATTCACCCGCAACCGCCCGGCCGGTCGCTGCAGCCGGCGCGACATCTGCTCCTCGGCCTCTTCCACCGCTTCGAGAATCCGCCTGGCCTGAATCAGAAAGGCCGCGCCCTCCTCCGTCAGCTCGAGACGCCGAGTGGTGCGGCGCAACAGCGTGGTGGCGAGCTTGGTTTCGAGCCGGCTCAGGGCCCGGCTGACGCCCGAGGCGGTCTGCCCCAGCTGCATGGCCGCGCTGGAGATGGAGCCGGTATCGATGACAGCTGTGAAGGCCTGCAATTCGTCGAGCGTGGTTTTCATCTGTGACTCGCAGTCAATTATGTTTGGCCTGAGACCCGGTTTTTCCGCATGAGTCTGCGGTAGACACTGCGCGCCATGCAATTCAACCGGAGTTTTATCCCATGCCCATCGCTTTGCTCGCGCTAACCCTCAGCGCATTCGCCATCGGCACGACGGAGTTCGTCATCGTCGGCCTGATTCCCACCATCGCAAATGATCTGGCCGTCAGCCTGCCTTCCGCCGGGTTGCTGGTCAGCCTCTATGCCCTCGGCGTCGCGGTCGGTGCGCCACTGCTCACCGCCCTGACCGGCAAGGTCCCACGCAAGCTGTTGCTGCTTTCGTTGATGGTGCTATTCACCGCCGGCAACCTACTGGCCTGGCAGGCACCGGGATACGAGTCGCTGATCCTGGCGCGCATCGTCACCGGCCTCGCCCACGGCGTGTTCTTTTCCATCGGTTCGACCATCGCCACTAGCCTGGTCTCGAAGGAAAAGGCCGCCAGCGCCATTGCCATTATGTTCACCGGACTCACCGTCGCCCTGGTAACCGGCGTGCCGCTCGGCACTTTCATCGGTCAGCAGTTCGGCTGGCGGGAAACCTTTCTCGCCGTGTCGCTGCTCGGTGTGATCGCCTTTATCGGCAGCCTGCTCTTCGTGCCCCGCAACATTCAGCACAGCAAGCCCGCCTCCATCGTTCAGCAACTGGCCGTACTGAAACAGCCGCGCCTTCTGTTGGTCTACGCGATGACGGCCGTCGGCTACGGCGGCACCTTTATCGCGTTTACCTTTCTCGCGCCGATCCTGCAGCAGATCAGCGGCTTTGGTGAAGGCGCGGTGAGCCTGGTTCTGCTGGTCTACGGCGTCTCGGTGGCAGTGGGCAATATCTGGGGCGGCAAGCTGGCCGACCGCCGCGGGCCGATCAATGCACTCAAGCTGATCTTTACGCTCCTGGCTGTTGTGCTTTTCGCCCTCACCTTCACAGCCGGCAATCCCTGGCTGGCGCTGGCAACCGTACTGCTTTGGGGTGCCGTGGCCTTCGGCAACGTGCCCGGCCTGCAGGTCTATGTGGTACGCCAGGCCGAGCACTACACGCCGAAGGCTGTGGACGTCGCCTCGGGCCTGAACATCGCCGCGTTCAACCTCGGTATTGCCGGTGGCGCATGGCTCGGCGGACATATCGTCGCTTCCATGGGTCTGATCCATACCGCGTGGATCGGCTCGCTGGTCGTGCTGGGAGCCCTGGCACTGACGTTCTGGAGCGGCCGGCTGGATCGCAAGGCCGGTACAGCACCAGCCCATACCTCAGGCACCGATACTCACGAGCCGGTACTTACCGCCTCGCATTGAACTCACCCTAAGAGAACCCCACAGGAGAACCCTCAATGACCATTCCCACATTCGGCCTCGGCACCTTTCGCCTCAAGGGTCAGCAAGTCATCGATTCGGTGAAGATGGGCCTCGAACTCGGCTATCGCCACATCGACACCGCGCAGATCTACGACAACGAAGCGGAAGTCGGCCAGGCCATCGCCGAGAGCGGCGTCCCGCGCGACGAGCTGTTCGTGACCACCAAGGTCTGGACCAGCAACCTTGGCGCCGACCGCCTGATCCCCAGCCTAGAGGAAAGCCTGAGCAAACTGCGCATGGAACAGGTGGACCTCACCCTCGTGCATTGGCCGTCGCCCAATGACGAGCTGGCCGTCGCCGACTACCTAGCCCGGATAATGGACGCCAAGCAGCGAGGCCTGACTCGCGCCATCGGCATCTCCAACTTCACCATCAGCCATATGCAACAGGCCATCGACGCCATCGGTGCCGAGAACATCGCCACCAATCAGGTCGAGGTGCATCCCTTCTTGCAGAACCGCAAGGTCATCGATTTCGCCCGCAGCCAGGGCATCCACATCACCGCTTATATGCCGCTCGCCTACGGCAAGGTGATGCAGGAAGAAGTGCTGCAGCGCATCGCCGAAGCCCACAACGCCAGCCCCGCACAGATCGCCCTTGCCTGGTTGCTGCAACAGGGCTTCGCCGTAATCCCCTCCTCCACCAAGCGCAAAAACCTCGCCGCCAATCTGGCTGCTCAGGAGCTGCGCTTGACCGATGAAGAGATGCAGCAGATCGCCACGCTGGATCGCAACGAGCGCCTGGCCAACCCCGACTTCGCGCCAAAATGGGATTGATCGACAGCGCACCGGCAACGGTCGGACCGGCGGCATAAGCGTTTGAAAAAGCAGGTAGAAAAAGCGCACCCGGAGGGTTGACACACAACCGCGCGGCGCGAATAATGCGCGCCACTTGGCTACGTAGCTCAGTTGGTTAGAGCATAGCATTCATAATGCTGGGGTCCGGGGTTCAAGTCCCTGCGTAGCCACCAAATTCAAGAAAGGGTTCAGCGAAAGCTGAACCCTTTTTTTGTGCCCGCTCGTGACTACAGCTTGACTACCTGACGCCTACACCTTCAAAAGCAGGATGCTTATGAAACTTCTAAAGTCCATCTTATTCGCGGTTGTCCTTTTTGGAGTTGGGAAACTCCTATTCCCGCTACTGCCGCTGCATTATCAACACAAGGTCATCGACTGGTATGGTCGTCTGGGTACGCCCACCTTCTCATATTCGCCAGACGGTTTCTTCGCGCAAGACCAAGCGTCGGTCATCAGCGAGAATCAGGCACGGGGCCATAAGCTTAAATGCTACGGCAATCTTGGCCCGTCAGAACGCATCACAGCTCAAAATGACTACTTATGCTCAGCGCATATCAGCAATGCGTACGACAACATTCCAGCACGACTGGTAACGTTCTTCTTCACTCAAGAAAAGCTAAGCAACGTACGCATCGAATTTGCTGACGGGAGCTTTGATCAGTTGCAAGACTATCTTTCAAGAAAGCTTGCGGACTTCCCACGCCTAGACCAAATGTCAGGTGCCAGATTCGGAACTGATTCATTTGGGAAAAAGTTAATGGTATGGCGAGTGAGGAATGGCCTGATCACAGCTCAAGCAGAGGACACGCCTGGGCAAAACCCGGTGATACTGTGGAGCGCCTACAGGTAAAGACCTTGGAGCAGGCGTGGCTCATAGAACTCTAGGAGCGCTCTGAACCAACGTAGATAGCCGTAGTGCAGACCGCAGATGATCCGGTGGCAAATGTGCATAGCGCATCCTCTTTTTTTCTTGCACGGCCACCAAATTCAAGAAAGGGTTCAGCGAAAGCTGAACCCTTTCTTGTGCCCGTTTAGCCAACCGCACCGAGAGCGCACCATGAGAGACGACTTCGACAACATCCGCGCCGAGCGCGAAACGCCCTACCGCACCGCTGCTATCCAAGCTAACCAGCATTCCGGGCTGTGGAAACAGATAGCCATCGGCATCGTGGTCGGGCATCTGTCGTTGGGGTTGATCGGCGCGGTGGTCTGGATGGTGGCGGCGCAGTTGCTCGTGGGCGATCTGCAGATCGTTGCACCTTGGTCGGAAATGCATAGATAGCCAAAGTGGCATTGCCCAATAGCGATGCGCCATCAGAGAATGGCCCGACGAGTCAAACTACGACGAGGCCAACCGAAGTTTGGCCAATCCAAACGCGGGATAGCGATCAGCAGAAAGTAGCTAGAGCTGGTACGCCGAAGGAATGAAGAAGACCAATGAAACGGATTTTGCTGGCACTAGCCCTAGTCTCAAACCCCGCCCTCGCTGAAGAGTCCAAACCCATTGCCACCCAGGTCGGTGATGCAATGCGGCCTACTGCCGAAGCCTACGGCAACACCATGACGCGCCTAGTCAACGAGTTCTTCGCTGGTTCCAACGGCGTAATGGGCGAAGCCGCCCGCACCAACCTCAAAGCTCAGGACCAACGCGAACGCGAAGCCAATCGCGGGGTTCGCCGCACCATGAAGGAATGCATTAAGCCTGGAAACGTCATTGATGAAGACGTCAAAGACTGCATCGATGGAACTAGAAGAATAGACTGGTAATAGCTAAATAAGCGGCTATCAGCTGTGTATGGACAAGCGTATAAAAAGCGGTGAGAGGGCGACGTAATGCAATCAGAATTAAAATCTCTTTCGAAAATTTTCACAGAAGTAGTTTTTAGAATCCCTGACTATCAACGTGGATACTCGTGGGGCAAAAAACATCTTAAGGATTTCTGGGGAGACATTGAGCAACTACCTTCAGGCAAAAGCCACTACACAGGAGTCTTGACATTAGAGCCTGTAAGCAAGAAAAACTATGAACGCTGGGAAGATGATACATGGATAATAGAGTCAAAAAATTATGCTCCAATGTATATCGTAGATGGACAGCAGCGCCTAACGACAGCGGTTATCTTAATACAAGCCATACTTGAAAGGATGGAAGATGGGGAGTTACTCAACTATACGGATAAAAGCGAAATATTAAAAAAGTATATATATGAAACGAAAGGAAGAGGAATATCAAAATCTTACTTGTTTGGCTATGAAAAAGACAATCCAAGTTACGAGTATCTCAAGCAGAGCATATTTTGTGATCAGTCCATAATCCATTCCACCCAAGAAGAAACTATATATACAAAAAACTTGCGCTCTGCAAAAGAGTTTTTTTTCGAAAAACTTTCAAAACTAACGAAGGAAAATGTTGAGAAAGTTTACACAAAGCTGACACAGCATTTTCTTTTTAACATATTTTACATTGAGAAAGACCTCGATGTCTTCGTGACATTTGAGACAATGAACAACAGAGGCAAGCCTCTTTCCCACTTGGAACTATTGAAAAATCGATTGATATATCTCTCGACTAAAATGAACGGTGAGCGCACTGAGAGCGACCACTTACGTAAAGCTATTAATGAAAGCTGGAAGTCAGTTTATCATTACCTAGGCAAGATCGATGACAGCGGATCTGATGATGATGGCTTTTTAGGAACTCACTACGTTTTTTATTTCTCGCCGAAATTGAATAATAAAGACGAGGCCTATCTCAATACCTTCCGGCGCGAGCATCTCTTTCAAGAACAGTTCAAAGACAAGCTATTAGAAGATATTTTTACAGCAAAAAAACTAGAATCGTCTGATAGCTCCCTGACCATTCAAGATATATTTAATTACTCCCAAAGCTTAAAAGAACTGGTGCGTGCGTACTACGAGGTTAAGGTTCCGGAACAAAGCTCGTTTAGTGAGATCGAGAAAAACCGCCTAGCTCAGATAAATCGGATTGGCAATAGCGGATATATGGCTCTCGCAACTATGAATACGGTCAAAGCGCCCAAGGAGCGCGAGCGCTTGCTCGAAGCTATTGAGCGTTATAACTTTGCCATAGGCTTACACCGTATCACTTCAGCAGTTTCGGAGCGGTTGACATACTAGAGGAAACTGTTGACCTGATTTCAAAAAGGAAAAATGCAGAGCAGATTGTTAGATCAATAACTGAAATAACCGAGGCTTATTCAAAGTCCACAGAATTCCATGAATCCATTCGATCAATAGGCAATAACTCTAGATACGCCTATTATGGCTGGGGCCTTATAAGATATTTCTTGTACGAGTATGAGCAAGAATTAAGGAAGAAATCCAAAACAACTAGGGAATTGCTAATATGGGCAAAAGATCAAAACAAAGACAGTTACGAAAAAGATCATAAAACCATCGAACATATATTTCCACAGCGAGCGCACGACAACTATTGGAAAGATAGATTTAAGAATTACAATGTAAAGCAGAGAAACGCACTACGAAACTCTCTAGGTAACTTGCTACCCGTTTCGCATGGTAAAAACTCCTCTCTTAGCAACAAGGGTTTTGACATTAAAAAAGGATCCGAGATAAACCAAGTTGGTTATAGATACGGATGTCTTTCTGAAATCCAAGTTTCGATGTCCGAAGAATGGAACGCGATAGAAATTTTGCGACGAGGGATTTACCTATTAGAATTCCTAGAGCGGCGTTGGAAGCTGGTCATTGGCGACACTAAGCAAAAAATCTCGACGCTGGGCCTAGGGTTTGTCTTGGAAGTTGAAGATATTTCCGAGGAGCAAGTCAAAACCTCGACAAAAGCTATTCCAGCAAAGCTGATAAGAGCCGCAGGGGAGAACAAGGGCAGGACCCCGTTCTAAAGCGTGACTACCCAAATTCGCTCTCAAGGAACACGCTGTATTAGTGAGGCCAAAGGGGTCCCGCGGAGGGCTAATTATGGGACCTTATGCATTAATAGAGTTCTACTCAAGTGACTCATAATGCTGGGGTCCGGGGTTCAAGTTCCTGCGTAGCCAAATTCAAGAAAGGGTTCAGCGAAAGCTGAACCCTTTTTTGTGCCCGCCGTTCAGCCCACCGCCCCGAGAGCACGCCATGAAAGACGACTTCGACAACATCCGCGCCGAGCGCGAAACGCCCTACCGCATCGCCGCTATTTCGCTCAACAACTACGCCGGCCTCTGGAAACAGATCGCGCTTGGAATTGTGGTTGGGCATCTCGTTGGGGTTGATTGGTGCGGTGGTCTAGATGGTGGCGGCTCATTTGTTTGTTGGGGATTTGCAGATCGTTGCGCCCTGGGCTTCTTAGCCTGTTCACTAGCGCCTGAACAACACGCACCGGTATAGGAGCCCTCGGCATGCTCGGGCTGATCTGCGACTTCCTGATAGAGGTACTGTGCTACCAACTCGGTCGATCGACCATACGACTGGTTACTAAAGGCTGCTATCCAAAGCCAGGAAGCCTGTGGGATGGGTTGTGTTACGCACTAGGCGGACTCGTCATCCTTAGCGCGTTGGCTACGCTGATAATCAGTGTCGCCATATTGCAGCGATAACCGAGCAAAGCCAGCCAGGCATAACGCGCCGGACGCTATCGAAACCGCCATATCAAGGAAAGGTGTTCAGCAAAGCGTCGCTGCCGTTCCCTCACCTCAACTAAACCGCTGCCCCGATATCGCCGGATGGTAAAGCGGCTGGACAGTATTCCCTGCGGGATCGAGCACATGAAAGCTATGGGCGCCGTCGCGGTGGGCGAAGGGGCGGTCGAGCATGGTTACGCCTTGGGCTTTCAGGTATTCGTACCAGGCGTGCAGTTCGTCCAGGCTGTCGACGATAAAGCCGTAGTGATCCATCGCCTGGACGCCGCTGCTTTTTTCCCGAGCGCGGCCGAGGGAAAGGTTGTCGTTGCCGCAGGTCAGGTAGACGAGATCCTTGCTGGCGCGGTTGAGGACCTCCATGCCCAACACGTCGACGTAGAAACGTTCGCATTCTTCGAGGTTCGGCGCGGTGAGCGCCAGATGACGCAGGCCATTAAGGCGACCGGGACGCTGTGGCATCTTTTTATTCCTTGTATACAATCGAACGCTCACATTAAAACAAAATGGAGTGTTCATGTACTGCCTCATTCTGAAAACCCAACTCGCGCCGGGCTCGTTCGACAGGTTCATGGAGGCCATGCGCGTCAACGCCGCCGCTTCGGTGCAGAACGAGCCGGATTGCCTGGTATTCGATGTCATCCAGGATCTGGCGGATCCCGATCTCGTCTATCTCTACGAGCTGTACCGCGATGAAGCGGCTTTGGCTCACCACAAGACCACCGAGCACTTTCTGCACAGCCGCCCGCTGGTGGGTGAGTTCATCGTCAAGCAGGAGGCCATGAAGGGCCATATGGTTTGCGGTAACAGCAAGCGCTGAAGGACACAGCGATAGAAAAATAGCCGGACGACGACAAGCCCCGCCGAAGAGCGTGATTGCTGTTCAAACGCTGTCGACTTAGGCACGCCTGCGTTTCGGACCGGCCTGCGGCCTGTATCCGCCGCGAGGTCGCGCCTCCCACTGGAGCCGGTGTGCGCCTGCTGCTTTCGTGGACGGTCGGATCTCGAATCGAACTTGCTAAGTGACTTGCATGGCGCCGAGGCGGGGCTAACTGCAGATAGTCGGGCTCGGCATCAGCGAACCGCCCGGCGCACCGTAGTCTGGGTCGCCAGCAGCAAACCGGCGAAGATGAGCCCACCACCAACCAGATGGAACAGCTGCACTCCCTCCCCCAGCACCAGCCAGGCGAGAATCGCGGTGAAAACCGGCATCAGGTAGGTCGTCATGGCAGCCTTCGCCGCGCCAACGGTTTTGACGCCGTGGTTCCATGACAAATAGGCCGCCAGCGAGGCAAAGATGGCCGTGTAGCCGATGGCGGCGAGGTTGGTCGGGGTTGGTGTGAATCCGCCCACTTGGCCCAGTTCGTACAGGTAGAACGGCATAATCATCGGTACGCCGAGCAGCATCAGCACGCCCAGCAGCGTCAGCGGTGGCAACTGGAGAAAGCCTGACCAGCGCCGCAGGAGCAAGGTGTAAAGCGCCCAGACCAGCACCGCCACCAGCATGATCAAATCACCTGCCTGGAACGACAGTCCGCTGAACACCTCCCAGCTGCCCCGGCTAATGAGATAGACCAGCCCTCCAGCCGCAATGGCCATACCGAACCAGGCGCGCCGTGCCGGCCATTCGTTCAACAGCAGGCCGCCACCGATAAAGGTGAACAGCGGCAAGCAGGTGTTTACCAAGGTGAGATTAATGGCTTCGGTGCTTTGCGCTGCCGTGTACAGCAGCGAGTTATAGCTGCTGATGCCCAGCGCGGCGACGATCGGCAAGCGCCAGCCTGCCGCACGCAATGCCGCGCGGTGAGCCCAGATCGAGTGCGCAACGAACGGTAACAGCAGACAGGTCGCCAGCACCCAGCGCCAGAAGGACAAGGCCAGCGGTGGGATCGCATCGTGGAAGGCGCGCGCTACCAGCGCATTGCCGCTCCAGCAGAGCACGGCGAGCAGAAGACCAGCGAAGGCCCATCCTTGGCGGTTCGCCATCAGACTGGCCGATGCGGGCGCAAACGGTATTGCGGTGGCACCTGTTCCGGGCCGCTGATGGTGACGTTGAGGTCCTTCCAGATTCCGTCCTTGATGCCATAGATGCAGCCATGCACGGACAGTGCCTGGCCACGGTGCCAGGCATTCTGGACGATGCTGGTATGGCTGACGTTGGCGACCTGCTGGATGACGTTCAGTTCGCACATGCGGTCAACCTGGGCTTCCTCGGTAGGGAAGCTGGCGATGTGCTCGCGGTGCTCGTAATACAGGTCGCGGATGGTGCGCAGCCAGCCGTCGATAAGACCCAGCTGGTCGTCACGCATGGAGGCGCGAACGCCACCGCAGCCGTAATGGCCGGTGACCAGAATGTGCTTCACCTTGAGCACGTCTACTGCGTACTGAATGACGGACAGGCAGTTGAGGTCGGTATGCAGCACGACGTTGGCGACGTTGCGGTGGACGAACAGATCGCCCGGCAGCATGCCGACGATCTCATTGGCAGGCACGCGTGCGTCCGAACAGCCGATCCAGAGGTACTCCGGCACCTGCTGCTTGGCCAGTTTGGCGAAAAACGTCGGGTCTTCCTCGTTGATGGCTTCAGCCCAACGCGCGTTGTTTTCGATTAGTTGTTGAAGATCTTTGCTCATCGATAGCCCCTTTGTAATCCGATACGCACGTTACGAACCGGACCACGTTTTGACAAGCACGCCGGCCGGGACGTCACAAGCTAAACAGTGAAGAGCGGATTCGAAGGCACTTCGGCACGCGGTCGGGATGAAAAGGCGCGCAGATCACGCAGGAAGTTGTCGCGCCAGGCATCGAGGTCGGCAGCGCGGATGGCGCGCATCATGTGCTCGTAGCGATCCTTGCGCTCAGCGAGCGACATGCGCAGGGCTCGGTCCAGTGCTTCGGCCATGCCTATGCAGTCATAGGGATTGACGATCAGCGCGGAGGTCAATTCACGGGCGGCCCCGGCGAAGCGCGACAGCACGAGCACGCCGGGATCTTCCGGATCCTGCGATGCGACGTATTCCTTAGCCACGAGATTCATACCGTCGCGCAACGGCGTGACGAAACCAATGTCGGCATTGCGGAACAGGCCCATCAACACACGCCGATCATGGCTCTTGTTTAGGTAATGCAGCGGCGTCCAGTCCAGATCCGACAGCCAACCGTTGATGTGCCCCGCCGCGCTTTCCAGTTGCTGGCGGATGTGCTGATAGGTCTTCACATCAGAACGGGAGGTGGGCGCGATCTGAATGAATTCGACCGAGCGACGGTGCTCCGGGTAACGCTCGAGAAAGGCCTCGTAGGCCTTGAAACGCTCCAACAGACCTTTGGAATAGTCCAGGCGATCGACGCTGATGATCTTCTTGCGGGCAATGTCGGTGGTGCGGCGCATGGGCTTGCGACGGCCTTTGTAGGATTCGGCCAAGTCGTGGATTTCATCCGGGACCACCCCGATCGGATAGACGCCGGCGCGGAAGTTCTGCCCATAGGCGGTCAGGCTGCCGTCGGATTCCAGAATGCCGCGCACTTCACGGGTCATGTAGTCCTGAAAGGCGAGACGATCGGTTTCAGTTTGAAACCCGATGAGGTCGTAGAAACAGAGCGTTTTGAGCAGCTCGTTATGCGGCGGGATGACGGTAAGAATTTCCGGCGGCGGAAACGGGATGTGAAGAAAAAAGCCGATGCGGTTACGAATGCCCAACTGACGGCAGCATTCGGCGAAGGGGATCAGGTGGTAATCGTGGATCCAGATGATGTCGTCGGGTTTGAGCAGCGGCTTGAGCTTCTCCGCCAGCATGGCATTGACCCGTCTGTAGCCATCGTATTCCTGACGGTTGTAGCGAGCCAGATCGATGCGGTAGTGGAAGATCGGCCAGAGCGTGGCGTTGGAAAAGCCACGGTAATATTGATCGTAGTCTTGCTTGGTCAACCCCAGGGTCACGTAGGTGATGTTACCGATGGTCTCGCTGTTGGTTTGCGGGGAGCTGCTTACCTCACCGCTCCAGCCAAACCAGATGCCTCCGGCCTGGCGCAACGCGTCATAGACGCCCACTGCAAGTCCGCCAGCAGCGACCTTCCCGGCCTTAATCGGCGCTACGCGGTTGGAAACCACTACTAATCGGCTCATGGATGGTTCTCGCTTCAGTCTGGTTTTATTGGATTTACCGGCTGTTCGGATAGTGCGCTAAGTAGGCTTTCGAGCCAGGCGCCGACGGCTTCTACCGAATCCAGACGCTGCGTGGCTTCGGTCGCGCCGGTGCCGACCTTGATGCTTAACCCGCCCAGCTCATTGACAACCTTGAAGCCCGCCTCGTCGGTCAAATCGTCACCGATGAAAACAGGCGTTCGCTCCTTGAAAGGCGCTTCCTGCATGAAGGTGCGAATCACCTCGCCCTTGCTGGCGCCACGCGGCTTGAGTTCGAACACGCATTTGCCTGGCTGCAGGGCCAGCACGTCGCCGTAGCGCCCGATGAAGTCTTCAGACAGAGCACGAGCGGCATCTTCCAGTTCTGGAGCCAACCGGAAATGCAACGCGAAGGCGACATCCTTGTTTTCCAGCGATAGACCGGGAAGCTCAGCGCACGCTTTTTCCAGCTCTTGGTGGATGCGGTCGAACAGAACGTTGTCCAGCGCCAGATTCCGTAACTGGCCTTCGGCAGTACGTCTTTCAGCACCGTGCACACCGGCAGCCGGCAGGCGCAATGGCGAGAGAAGATCGTCGAGCTGGCTGAGCGGGCGTCCCGAAATGACCGCTATGGGGATCTCGCTGACATGCAGATGTTCGAGCGCCACCAGCGAGCGAGGCGGGATGAAAACGAGTTCGGGACGAGGCTGTATCTCAGCCAGCGTGCCATCGACGTCGAAGAAAAAAGCGCAGTGGCGGACGTCCAGCCCAGATAGATCATCGGATTCGTTCATGTTTCTGAGACTCTCGATCCTCGCCAGTGGTTCGCTCGTTTTGCAACGCGACAGCCCCGTAAGCGTTACGCGAAGGGCTCTTGCAGCTTGGTTTATAAAGCCCGAGCCGGCCAGCGGTCAGCCTGAATCTTCACCGCGACACCGGGTCACAATCTGCAAGACCGCAATTTCGCAGGAGGTTGTCATGAACGATCGCAAGCCCTACACCCCCACTGAAATCGACGATACCGAAGACCGCATGGGCTCGATCGAGCAGCTCGATTTCGATCAGCGTCGGGACGAACGCAAGGGCCGTATCGGTGACGAGGCCCCTGCGCAAGAGATAGAGGATGAGTTCCCGCCGGAGCGTGTCGCCGAAGCCGGCATGTCCTCCGGCGAAGTGCTGGATGACGGCGCCACCATGGATGACCTAGCACCGGAAACGCTGATCAAGGAGGACGGTGCACGTTCGCCCCACGAACGCGGCCATGGCGGCCCAGCCGATCAGGATCTGAGTGAAGTTTCCGAACACCGCATCGGCGCCGGCGTGGATCTGGACGAGGCCGAAGAGGCCCGCTATGACCCGTTGGATGGCAAGGCCTGGGATGGTCCTGCCGATGGCGATCCGGATACTGGCCTAGGTGGTGGCGATGCCGTACTGCACGAAAACGATGACCTGATGGATGACAACGAACTGGGCGGCGACGCCCCGCTGGACTCGGGGCGGGACAAAGCGCCGGGGCGGTAATCTCGTCAGGTGACGCTCATCGGGCTCAGGCCGAAAGGTTTCGTCGAGCACCAAACGAAAGGCCGGACTCATCCGAACCCGGCCTTTTCAATTCCCTTTCGCTGGTCAGTCGATCAGGGTGCAAGCCATCACCAAGGCATCTTCTCGTCCATCAGCCGATGGGTAATAGCCCCGGCGGCGCCCCACTTCGTTGAAACCGTAGCGCTCGTACAGCCGGTAAGCCGGTGCATTGCTGGCGCGCACTTCCAGAAAGCATTCTCGACCGCCACGCTCGTGGGCCCGCTGCATCAGATGTTCGAGCAGCCGCAAACCGAGGCCATGGCCTTGGCTCTGCGGTTTGACGGTGATGTTCAGCAGGTGCGCCTCGTCCAGGATGACGTTGATCACACCATGCCCGACCTGCTGCTCACCTTCGAACATGACCCAGCATTCATAAGCCGTCAGCGCATCGGTGAAGATGCCTCGGGTCCAAGGATGGCTGAACGCGGCGTATTCGATTTTCAGGACGGTTTCGATATCCGCCGCGGTCATCGGGCGGAAGCTGACTGCATCACTCATTCAACACTACTCAAGGGAGCCACTCATAAACCGGTTACCCAGCGGGGCATGCTACGACGCATGGCCTTCCACAGCTGCGCCTTGCTTTCAGGCTGCTCCATCAGCTGTTCGAGCCCAGGCATGGTCAGCACAAGCCCCAAACCTTCGACGGTGTGCTCGCGATAGCACGCATCCGCCTCGACTTCGCCAGCGAAACGAAGGGCTGGTGAGCCGATTAGCCAGAGGCAGGCACACCCCATTTCCTCCAGTTCAGCGGCGACCACACCCTGCACGTAATCGCGTGCGGCCTCGATTCCCTGATCGAGGCTGCCGCGATGCAACAGCGGCCAGCGAATCGGCTCGCCGTCACCGACCTGCTGCGGCTTGTCCGGTAGCCTGGCGGCGCGCAGCAAGTCCTTGAGCAGGATGTAAGCTGGGTCGCGGCTCTGGAAGGACTCGCCCGTCGGCAGCTCCACCAACAGCAGCACGTTGCCCGCACGCAGCAACTGCAAGGCGAAACGCGGCGGCGGCACTGCGACTTTTTGCTCGACGGCGGACGCCTGCTGCTCGTCGGATTTCAGGGCCGTTTTTTTAGGCTCGGGCATGGCGATGCGCGGCATAACCGAGCGAACCGCATCTGCCGCCGGGCTCGCCGCGGCAGCCGGTGTAGCGGTTACCGGCTTGGGCGTCAAAGGGGCCGGCTGCGCGACTGGCTGTTCGAGTTCGATGACTGGCGCGGGTTCGGGTTCAGGCTCGACGAATTGCAGCAGCTCTGGACGCGAAGGCGCGGCGAAGGGCAGCTCGGTCCTCGGCAGCCAAGTGCTGACCTGCATAGCGTCGAGGAAGGCCCGACGTCGGCTTTCGGTAATCAAACCCCGGTCACCTGCGGATGGGCCTTGGCACCCACCTGCATCAAGTTCAACGCATTCAGGTAGGCCTTGGCGGAGGCCACGACAATATCGGTATCGGCCCCGTTGCCATTGACGATGCGCCCCCCTTTCTCCAGCCGCACCGTGACCTCGCCCTGCGAATCGGTGCCCTTGGTGATGGCGTTAACTGAATACAGCTGCAACGTGGCGCAGGAATTGGCTACCGATTCGATGGCCTTGAAGGTCGCATCGACCGGACCGGAGCCCTGCGCCGATGCAGGCCGCTCACTGCCGTCCACGCTCAGGACGAGCCTGGCATCCGGCACTTCACCCGTCTTGCTCGATACCTCAAGGGTCACCAGTTTGAAGTGCTCCTGCACGTCTTCGGTGAGGGTGTCGGAGACCAGCGCCTGCAAGTCTTCGTCGAAAATCTCGTGCTTCTTGTCGGCCAATTCCTTGAAGCGCGCAAAGGCAGCGTTCAGCTCACCCTCGCCGGGCAGCACGATACCCAGCTCATCGAGCCGCGAGCGAAACGCGGCGCGGCCGGAATGCTTGCCCATGACCATCTTGTTGGCATTCCAGCCGACCGATTGCGCGGACATGATCTCGTAGGTTTCGCGGTGCTTGAGCACGCCGTCCTGGTGGATGCCAGACTCGTGGGCGAATGCATTGGCGCCGACGATGGCTTTGTTTGGCTGCACCGGAAAGCCGGTGATGCCGGAGACCAGGCGCGAGGCGCTGAGAATGTGCTCGGTCTCGATGCGGGTGTGCACGTTGAGCAGATCCTGGCGAGTCTTGATCGCCATGACGATCTCTTCCAGCGCGGCGTTGCCGGCGCGCTCGCCGAGGCCATTGATGGTGCACTCGACTTGGCGCGCGCCCGCTACAACGGCCGCCAGCGAGTTGGCGACGGCAAGGCCGAGGTCATTGTGGCAATGCACGGAGAACACCGCCTTGTCGGCATTGGGAATGCGTTCGAGCAACTGGCGGAGGGTGTCGGCATATTGATGCGGAATGGCATAGCCGACGGTGTCCGGAATATTGATGGTGCGCGCGCCGGCATTGATCGCCGCTTCGATGATACGGCAGAGAAAATCGATTTCCGAACGCCCGGCGTCCTCACAGGAAAACTCCACGTCGGCGCAGAGGTTGCGAGCCTTGGTCACGGCGCGTACGGCCTGCTCGACGACCTGGTCCGGCTGCATGCGCAGCTTGTATTGCATGTGGATCGGACTGGTGGCGATAAAGGTGTGGATACGCCCTGAGTTGGCACCGGTCAGCGCTTCGGCAGCGCGCTCGATATCGGCATCGACGGCGCGAGCCAGGCTGCATACGGTGCTGTCCCTGATGTTATCGGCCACCGCTTTGACCGCGGCGAAATCGCCCGGGCTGGCAATGGCGAAGCCGGCTTCGATCACGTCAACCTTCAGCCGTTCGAGGGACTTGGCAATGCGCAGTTTTTCTTCGCCGGTCATGGAAGCGCCGGGGCTCTGTTCGCCGTCTCGCAGGGTGGTGTCGAAGATGATGACGCGGTCGTTGCTGCTCATGTCGAATTCCTCTTGGCCAGCCGTGCGGACTCAGGCGGCGCCTCAGGTGTGAATTGTGGCCGGAAACCCACAACGCGGGAAGGCCGAGCGGCTCATTGCGCGAATCCAACAATCGGTTTGGGCTGATTTGCACCGGGTTCAGGCAGTCCAATTGGATCCGCCTGGACATCCTGGCCTCGATGGCGAAAAGCCCGAATCGCTTCGAGCTGAACGCGTAGATCCACGGCTTCCTGTCTTCTGCGCCACGAACATCGGCTCGGCTGTGCTTGGATATCGAAGCCTACTTGCGCCACCTCGAACGCCTGGCAGGGCATCCTCAGGACGCCGTCGAAATCCGCGATGGCCAGGCCCCGTCTGCCGTCTGCCGGCTGCGCCTGCTCGTATGCGCGTGCACGACGTGCTGACAAGCTCGCCAACGATGAGCAGCGCTGATCAGCGTGGCCACAGCGATCGGCAGATTCCGCTGCATCACACTATGCCAAGATGCCGGCGACCTGGATGAATACGTCGAGCCGATGATCCAACTGGCCGCGTCAGATGGCGCTTCCGAGCAAGGCGTGTGCCGCGTCGAGTAAGTGCTGATGAAGCTGCTCGGCGAGCGGCAGCGACTCGGCCAGTTGGTGGACGACGACCTACCGTTACGCGCTCATGCACGCAACCTTAGATGCAGAGCACTGCCCAGCTGACCTTGCGTCATGCTCGCGTGCTGTTGTTACCGTTACGTGAGGAGGCGCACCGACACAACGCCGTGATCCAGGGTGCCACCCAGGCCTGTCGGCCGTCCGCAAGTAACGCCATAGCTGGGTAAATCGTAGATCGAAGCCTTTATCCGCTCCACCAGCGCTGCATCGTTGAGCACACGCTGCCATCGAATTCTATGCTTTCGGGATTTGTCTGATTCGAGCCGTCAGTTGCGAGCGCGACACATCGAGACTTTTGCTGACCAGCTTCACTAGTCGCCCCCGGCAACAAGGACGAGCGCGCAATCCATTTTCGCGAACGGGCAATCTCTACTGCGTCTTGAGGAGTTCTGCTTCCATCGTCTTCTTGCCCAGCAGCTCGCGGATCTGTTCCATCCGTCGGCCAGCTCCTAGGCCGGCATCACCGTGTCACCGGAGCTGACGCCAATAGGCTGCCGCCTTGATACCAGAGTAGCCTTAGCAAGCTGTTCATAAGCCCTCATAGCCAAGTACACATCGTAGAACCGCGTCTAACAGCTTAATAATTACTGTCGCGCAAAGACAAACCCCCGACCTTCTTACGAGGGCCGGGGGTTTGGTGTAGAAGCTTGACGATGACCTACTCTCACATGGGGAGACCCCACACTACCATCGGCGATGCGTCGTTTCACTGCTGAGTTCGGGATGGGATCAGGTGGTTCCAACGCTCTATGGTCGTCAAGCAATTCGGTTGCTGCCTCGGGATTTAGC